>NZ_JAGINO010000010.1 GCF_017876115.1 Azospirillum picis | reverse complement strand
CAACACACCGGCTCTGCTTCGAGGCAAACTTGACCAGCAGGCTTGTCGTACCGGATCAACATGAGGCATGTATGACCCTCCTCGGCTCCACCATTTTCCTCCTTGAAATTCGTGATGCGACAGCGGAATTCGCCCGGAAGCGGCGGAGTTCACCGCGTCTTCATGCCGCCCCCGTTGTGCACGCGGCGTTGACCGAATCGCCGTCCTCCCCTCTCGAAATCCGCCATCTCTGCCCATCCGGGGTGTCGCACATCGCTGCTGCCCGAGCGGCGTGAGCTTGCCCTTGGCGGTTGGGCAGGCGACGACGGCATGGGCTCGGAAAGTGCCGAGTTCTGTGGCCGGGAGGCCGGACATCCCCCTTCCGCAGGCCATCTCCAAGGTCCGCTACCCGGAACCGGCTCTTGGCCGCCTGATGCTCGCCCCGTTCCCGGGATAGGCTCCGCTGCTATTCGAAGAAGTCCTCGTCCACCCTCTTGATGTGGAGGGTTTCCTCGATCCTGCATCCGACCTCGTGGCGGATCATGAGCTTGGCCAGTTGGATGCCGTCGATCAGCACGATGCGCGTACCCAACCGGTCGGCCGTCTCCCTGGCCGACGTGGTGAAGGCGGAGGTGGTGACGAACAGCCCCTTGGTCGCCTTGAACAGGTTCAGGCTGCCGAAGAAATCGCGGATGGCCCCCGCCCCGACCGTGTTGCCGTCGGCGTACCGCTTGGCCTGGACATAGACCCGGTCCAACCCGAGCGGATCCTGGTCGATGACACCGTCCACGCCGTCGTCGCCCGACTTGCCAACCAGAGCCTTGTCGAGTTCCCTTACCGAACCGCCATAGCCCATGGTGATCAGCAGGCGGACCACGGTCTTCTCGAAGAAAGCGGGCGTGCCGGATCGCACCCGCTGGAGGATTTCCTCCGCCAGGGACGCCTCGATCCGCAGATGGGCCTGCCGCATCACCTCATCGGGTGTCAGGGGACCCTCGGCGGCCGGCATCACGACTTCTGCACTGTCGGCGGCCTCCGCCATCCCGGCCTCGCCGTTGCGGAAGCCCTTGAAGCTCGGGAATTGCTCCAGGAACCGGATGGTGATCCGCTCCGGCGGCGAGTTCAGGACGTCCCGGCCGGCCGGCGCGATGCGGAAATGTGCCCGCCGGGTGAGGTCCACCAGCCCGGCTTTGGTCAGGTAACTCTTCGCCCAATGGACCCGGTTGGCGAAGGTCGTCTGCCGGCCCGACGGCAGAAGCTGGGCTCGCTCCTCGTCGGTCAACGCGAACACGTCGGCAAGCTGGTCCACCACATCGCCGATGCGGACCTCGCTGCCCCCGGCGGCGGTCTTCAGCACGGGGAGCATCAGGGTCTGGAAATCGGGAATGGCCATCGCGAGCCCAACGTCTCTTCAAAAGTGTGCAAGGCGGCGGCACTCTATCAGACCGGGTGCGGCAGGCAACGCCGCTGACCGGGGGCGGGGCTGCGGCAGGGTGGCCGGCTCAATCCTCCTCGTCCCAGTCGTCGCCGGGACCCGGATACTGCGGCGGGGCCTTGCCGACCGACGCGACCACCCTGGGGTAGCCTTTGCGTGGCTCCCGCTCGCCGAGGGCCAGGACCTCGACCCGGAACCGCCGCGCCGGCGGGCCGGTCCGCGCCTCAATGCGTGTGGGCGTGGTGGGCATCGGGGAAGTGCGGGTGCCGGTGCCGCAGGCGTCCGTGACGATGGCGGTGGGTGTGCGGTTCGCGCACCGGGCCGTCGTGATGATGCTGGTGATGCTCGTCGTGGACGTGCGGGTGGTCGTGCTCGATCTCGTCGTGCTCATGCTCGTGGTCATGGTCCTCGGTGAGATGCAACCAGACCCCGAAGCCCATCAGCACCGCCGCGGCGACGAGCCCGAACGTCACCGGCTCCCCGAAGATCACCAGCGAGGCGGCACCGCCGACGAAGGGGGCGGTGGAGAAGTAGGCCCCGGTCCTGGCGGTGCCGATCTGCCGCAGGGCGACCACGAACAGAACGAGGCTGATGCCGTAGCCCGACAGCCCGACCAGCATCGCCGCGGCGACCGCCGGCGCGGCGGGCATGGCGGAGCCGAGCGTCGCCGCGATGCCGACATTGACGCTGCCGGCCACCAGCCCCTTGATGATGGCGATGTCCACGGGGTTGGCCAGCGACACCTTGCGCGTCAGGTTGTTGTCCACCGCCCACATCAGGCAGGCGGCGGCGACCGCCGCGGCTCCCCATCCCGCGGCGATGTCCATGCTTCCGCGTCCCGTGCTTCCGCTCCCCATGTCTCCGCTTAAGGAGAGCACGACCGCCCCTGCCACGATGGCGGCCATGCCGGTGACGAGCCGCCGGTCGACCCCTTCCTTGAACGCGAACCATGCCAGCAGGGCGGTGAACACCCCTTCCAGGTTGAGCAGCAGCGAGGCGGCCGATGCCGGTGCCGCGGTCAGGCCGTACATCAGCAGCACCGGGCCGGCAACTCCCCCGGCGGCGACCGCAGCCGTCAGCCACAGCCATTCGGCGCCATGGATGCCCCGCTCCCGCCCTGCGCCCCGGCCAGCCAGCGCGCGGGCCAGCCTCACCAGCCCGAGCCCGAGCCCGGAGCCGAGATAGAGAAGCCCCGCCAGCATCCAGGGCGACAGGTCGTGGACCAGCAGCTTCGCCAGCGGCGTGCCGACGCCGAAGAGCATCGCGGCGAGAATGGCCGCGGCCGGCCCGGTTCGAACCATGGAGCGTCCCTCCGTCCGAAGGCCCTGGCATTGCCCGCCGGCCGGACCCGATGGAAGCCCCACCATCGCGCATTCACGGGGTTCGTGGAACCGGAATCGGGCGCCGTCCCGGTCATATACGTGCATCGAAGCCGCCATTCGCGCAAAAGCTGGTCCCTGGAGCGGCAAATCAGGAAACATTACTTCCTTTTTGCACACTCCTTCGTCGCACCGGCCTCGGCCTTCCTGTAGGATCCGGGGGAAGGGCGGGGCTCCGCCATCCGTCGCCCACCATCCATGACGCTCACCATCCATAACGCTCAGGGAGGAGCGATGCCCGTAACATTGCAGGCCGGCGACATCCTCATCAATTCCGACAAGTTCGGCCATGTCGGGCTGGCGATCGGCAACTGGCAGGGCAACCGCTCGGCCTCGTCGACAGCCACCCACTGCGCCTGCATGGCGATCGTCCACGCCACCAACAGCGGCGTGATCCTGGACGGCTGGGGGCAGAAGGCGGTGGTGTTCCGGCCGCTCCAGCTTTCGGTGACGGAAGTGCTGGCAGTCTCCAAGATCGCCGAGGAGATCAGGAACGGTGCCCAGTACGGCGCCGCGCGCGCCGTGTTCAAGTCCTGGACCGGCAGTTCCAGCTACGGCAAGGGCGCCCGCGAACGCCTGGACAAGTACCGCAGCCGCCTGCGGATGAACGACACCGGCGGCACCGCGCTCTCGATCGTCAAGAACGTCTTCTGCTCGGAACTGGTGATCCTCGCCTACCAGTTGGCGCTGAACGAGGACCATGCCCAGTTCATCCGGCTCGACGGCATGCACTCCCTCCCCAGCACGCTGAAGACCTACCTGACCGGCCGCAGCAACGCCTGGCGGATGGAAGGCGACTACGTGCCCTGACCGCCGCAGGCGGCAAGCTGGTCCGGGTGCGGGGCATGGTTCAGGTGGATGCGGACATGCTCCCAGCGGCCCCGGCCGTCCGGCGTGCCGTCGTCGCAAGGCGTGCGATCCAGCACCTCGAAGGACAGGCTCGACAGCCCGTCGCCCTGCGGCAGCTTTCCGGTCGACCAGAGATGCTGGAACATCCGCCGGTTGACCAGGGAGATGGGGGTCGGCACCGCCTCCGGCGTGAAGCCGTCGTTGTCGTGGTCCAGCGGCCGGAAGGTCCCCTTGCGCCGCCCGGTCGGCAGGCGCCGGGCCCGGATGCGCAGGGAGAAGTCGAAGTCCTCGTAGCCCCAGCCCCAATACTGGTTCGAATAGCCGTCGATCTGGCGGAACACCCCGTTGGGCACCAGCAGCACCCCGCCCATGGTGCTTTCGAGGTTCGAGGTCACGGTGCGGTCGGAACGGCCGGGCGCGACGGGACGGTTCTCGGCCCCGTGCCACAGGATCGGCGTCGGCTCGGCAGCCCAGGAGTAATCGGCGTCGAGCGGCAGGTAATCGACGTCGTGCAGGCAGGTGTAGTCGCTCCCCTCCGCGCCCAGGACGAAGCCGGCATTCTTCAGGGCGCCGCGGTTGAACGGCAGCCCGGCATCCTGCTCGACGACGGTCACGCGATAGTCGAGCGGGACGGCCAGCCGGGCGAAATAGGCCGTCAGCCACGGCACGAACTGGCGCAGATGCTCCGCGCGGTCGCGGTAGGGAACGACGATGTGCAGGCGATGCTCGTTGGCGTCCACGGATCCTCCCTCCTCCAGCAGCGGGCTACGGCAGCGCCGGCACGTCGAACCCACGGGGTGCTGCGCCGGCGCGCCGGATGTCGGCCATCGTCCGGTAGGCCGCCTCAAGGTGCCGGGCGAAGCGGGGCGTGTCAAACAGCGGGCAGCCGGCCAGCCCGTCCGCCAGCCGCCGGTGCAGGGCGGCGAGCCGTGCCGGGTCGCGGACCAGCGCCAGCGCCAGCGCCTCGTAGGCGTCGTCGTCGGCGGTGACCAGCTCCGGCAGCCCGGCGGCGCGGAGCAGGCTGGCCGCCACCCGGCCGGCGAAGGTCGTCCCCGACCGCGTCAGCACCGGCAGCCCGGCCCACAGCGCGTCGCTCGCCGTGGTATGGGCGTTGTAGGGAAGCGTATCGAGGAACAGGTCGGCCAGCCGGTGCCGGGCCAGATGTTCCGGCAGCGGCAGCGGCGACGCGAAGACGAGCCGGCGCGGATCCAGGCCGCGGGTCGCCGCCTCGCGCCGCAGGTTGCCGACCGCCGCCGGGTCGGGTGCGAACAGCCACAGCACGCTGCCGGGAACCGCCCGCAGCAGCCGGATCCAACGGTCGAACAGCGACGGCGTCAGCTTGTAGGGGTTGTTGAAGCTGCAGAAGACGAAGCCGTCCTCCGGCAGGCCGCAGGCGGCACGGGTCGGCGTCCCGGCGGCGATGGTGCGGCGGCGGTCGTTCGGCTGGTAGCAGTGGGGCAGGCGGACCACCGCCTCACTGTAATGGGCGTCGTCCCCCGGCGGGATCACCACCGCATCCCCGATGATGTAGTCGATGAAGGGGGCGCCCATGGTGCCGGGGTATCCCAGCCAGTTGACCTGCAGCGGCGCCGGGCGCGCCGCCAGGATCGGCGTCCGCGCGAAGGCGGTGTAGCCGTTGAGATCCACCAGGATGTCGAGGCCGTCGGCGGCGATCCGCTCCGCCGCCGCGGCATCGGCCATCCGGCCGAGATCGACGAAGCCGTCCACCGCGCCGGCGATCCGGCGCCGCATCGGGCCGCCGTCGTCGACGCCGATGGAGTAGGCGTGGATGGTGAAGCCGGAGCGGTCGTGCAACTCCAGAAGCTCGGCCACCAGCCAGGCGATGGCATGCTCGCGGAAATCGGCCGACAGATAGCCGACACGCAGGCGCCGGTCGGCGGGACTTGCCGGCGCTGCCGGCGGGCGGGAGGGCGACCGGATCCCGGCGGCCTTCTCCGCCCAGCGGACGGCCGCGGCCAGTTGGTCGGCCGGCGTCGACGGCGCCGACAGCAGGGCGAAGGGCGGCAGGTGCGCCGCACCGCGTCGGGCGGCCCCGATCAGGCTCTCCTCCAGCAGGTCGAGGTCGCGCCAGTCGCAGAGTTGCCTGCGCTGCTGGACGAGCTGGGCCAGCGCCGGCACATGGCCGGGAACGAGCCGCAGCACCCGTTGGTAGGCCGCGGCGGCCGCCGCCGGCTCGCCGGCCTTCGACGACGCCGACGCCAGATCCAGCCAGGCCTCCGGATCGCCGGGCAGCAGCGCCAATGCCCTGTGCAGCGCCTGCAGCGCCGCCCGCGGCCGGTGCCCGTTCAGATGGACCTGTCCTGTCAGCCGCCAGCCGGCGGCCATGCCGGCGTCCCGCGCCAGCAGGTCGTGCAGAACGGCCAGCGCGCCGGCATCGTCGCGCCGCCGCCGCAGCGCTTCGGCAAGGCTCAGCATCGCCGGAAAGAACCCCGGCCGCAGGTCGAGGGCCAGGCGGAACTCCCGGACCGCGTCCTCCTCCCGGCCCAGCCGGACCAGGGCATTGCCCAGATTGTTGCGCGCCTCCGGCGCCGTTGGCGCCAGCCGCACCGCAGCCGCCGCGGCCGCGGCCGCCTCCGGCCACAGCGCCAGCGCGTGGGCGGCGTTCCCGACGGCCATCAGCGCCGCCGAGTCGTCGGGCGCCAGTGCCGCCGTCCGCCGCGCCGCATGCCGCGCCGCCTGTGACCGCCCCTGGTCGAGATGGAGCAGCGACAGGTTGGCCCAGGCCGCCTTGCGGTCGGGAGCGAGCAGCAGCGCCTGCCGGTGCGCGGCCTCCGCCTCCGCCGCGGCGCCCGCCTGCTGCAGGGCGGTGCCGAGATTGTCCCAGGCGCTGGCGTCGCCGGGGGAGCGGCGCACCGCCTCTTGGTGATGGGGCACCGCCTCCGCGATCCGGCCGAGCGCCTGGAGCAGCAGGCCGAGGTTTCCGTGCACGCTGCCGAGGTCCGGCCGCCCGGCCAGCACCGCCCGGTAATGCGGCTCGGCCTCCGCCATCCGGCCCCTGTTGTGATGGGCGAGCCCGAGGCCGTAATGCGCGTCGAGCGAGTCCGGATCGAGGCGCAGGGCCGCTGCATAGCAGGCGGCGGCACCGTCCCAATGGCTCACCGAGACCAGCAGCGCGCCGAAGTCGAGATAGACGTCGAGGTCCTTCCGCAGGGCCAGCGATTTCTGGAAATGGGTCACCGCCTCGGCGATGCGGCCCAGCCTCCGGGCGATCAGGGCGAGCCGGTGCAGGGCGGCGGCATCGGCGGGGTCGGCATCGAGCAGCCGCGACCACGCCGCCCGTGCCTCCTCCAGCCTGCCGGCCTGCTCCAGGGACGATGCCTCCTGCCGGGCGTCGGTCATCGGGCGGCCTCAGTCGCGCCAGCGGGTGTGATGGAGGATCTGCGGGATCGCGGCCGGCCGGCGATCGTTCCCCCACTGCGAGATGTCGGCGACGGTCCGCACGCCGCGGCGGCGGCCAAGCAGGCTGAGGATGCTCTGGTCATGCCGGTGATCGCGGAACTCCGGGTAGTTCGGCAGGCCGCATTCGTTGGGCCGGTCGGTCAGGATGCGCGGATCCTCGGCATGCTGCAGCCACTCCGCGGCGAAGGCCACCGTGGCGGGCGTGCGTTCGCAGACGATGAAGCTTGCCAGGATCTGCGTGGCGTTGGCATAGCCGGGATGGTCCAGCCCCATGTAGTGGAAGCAGTCGCGCTTGGTCCACACCCGGTTGCGATGCTCCGCCTGCAGGGTGAACAGCAGGATCGGCAGGTCGCGGCGCTGCCGGCACAGCTCCACCACCGGATCGATGCGGTGGATGAAATGGGCGCCGCTGTCGCAATAGAACAGCACGTCCCCCTCGGCCAGTTGGGTCGACAGCATCCAGTGGATCAGGAAGGGCTTCCACAGCCAGTAGCCGGCACCGCGCGGCTGCTCCAGCGTGGCGCGGTTGCGGGCAACGAAATCCGGATGGTCGTCCAGTGTCCGGCGGCCGAGCGCCGCCACCGCGTCGAAGCCGCCCACCGCCAGCCCGGTCGCCGCGTTGTGCTTCTGCGCCGCCAGGAAGGCGCCGTCGGCATAGTTCAGGAGGATGCGCGCCATGATCGTTCCCGCCTGTGCCGGCTAAAGCCGGGCCTCGATGAACTCGACGAGCCTGTAGACGTCGAAATGGAAGTCCTCGGTGCCGAGGAAGGGCGGCACGCCGCGCACCGCGCACCAGGCGTCGTAGTCCTCGTCCAGCGCCAGGATGTGGCTGCAGGCGGCCTCGTCGTCGGGAAAGGCGGAAACGTCGATGAAGCTGCCGGCGGCCACCTCGCGGCGCAGCTCCGGATCGCCCCAGTAGAGCGGGACGGTCCCGGCCTGGAAGGCGTCCAGGATCTTCTCGGTCAGGTAGCCGGGATGGCTGCTGTTCTCGAAGGCGAAGGCGAAGCGGTAGCGCTGGAAGACCTTGATCTTCGGCAGCCAGCCCGTCCTGACCACCGATCCGGTGTTGTTCAGGTGCCAGCCCACCGCATCGACCCGGCGGCGGGCGTCCAGCATCGCGAAGAAGGCGTTGCGCCGTTCGGCGTGCGGATTCTTGTAGAGGAAGGCGCAGAAGCCGCGGTCCTGGAACTCGCGCCGGCTCGGAAGGACCGGGGGAAGCACCGGCTGGCAGAACAGCGGGGTCGCCGTCTCGCGGAAATGGTCGTGGGCATGGACGACGTAGAGCGGCAGCCGGAAATGCCGCGGATCGTCGAGGCGGTCGAAGGACACCGCCATGTCGAAGGAGTCCAGCGGCGGCCTCCGGTTCTCGCCGGTGAAGTAGAGCGAGCGGGCGCTGCGCATCTCGCGGTGGCGGCCGCCGAACACCGAGACGATGGCGAGGTCGCTGTCGTCCTCGACCACGCGGACCGCGAAACGGGTCGCCAGCAGGGCGGTGAAGAAGTTGCGGCGGCTGTCGAACTCCGGCCAGAAGTCATGGAAGGCGAGCTTGAGCGGCGGTTTCGCCCCGCGCCGCGGTCCGTCCGGCCCGGTCAGCAGGAACCGCTCCAGTTCCAGCGGGTTGCGCCGCCCGCCCGCGAAGAAGTCCGCCAGGAAGGCGCTGGTCCGCGCGTCGATCATGCCCTGCCCCCTCTCGCACCGCCCCTGCGGACGGCACGGAGCTTAGCAAAGCCGGCACCGCAACGGCAGGGCCAAGAGGCCACCGGCCGGCACGGCCGTACGGAATGCCGGCCGGCACGGCCGTACGGGATGCCGCCCGGTGACGGCGGGGATGCCGGCCGGTCAACGGCGCAGCCGCTTTTCCTGCATGATCTCGAGCTGGAGCTGCTGGATTTCGGTCAGGCGCTGCCACTGCCGCTGGATCAGGTAGTCCATCTTCTCGTGCAGGTGCCGGATCTCCAGTTCCGCCTTCAGGTTGACCCGGTAGTCGTTCTCCGACCGCAGGCGGTCCTTCGCCTCCTGGCGCTTCTGGCTCATCATGATGACCGGCGCCTGGATGGCGGCCAGACAGGACAGCAGCAGGTTCAGCAGGATGAAGGGATAGGGGTCGAAGGACCTCGGCTCGCCCTCGATCACGTTCACCGCCATCCAGACGGCAAGGAACAGCCCGAAGGAGATGAGGAACGCCCAGCTCCCTCCGAAGCTGGCGAGCCCGTCGGACAGCCGCTCGCCCAGCGTCCTGCGGTCGTCGTACTCCTCTTCCGGGTTCTCGGCCAGCGTGTCGTGGCGGGCCAGGCTCTCCGCGACCTCGCGGTCGAGTTCGCTGAGTTCGCCATGCTCCGCCTGCAGGAGTTCCGCCACGTAAAGGGAGCGGTAGCGCGCCAGCTCCTGGCGGCTGATCAGCGATTCGGGGTCCAGATGCGGGTGGTCCCTGCGGATGCGGTCCGCCAGGTTGGGCCGCAGGGCGTCGAGCGCGATCAGGTCGCGCTTGGGACGGCGCTTGCCGCTGATGGCGCAGGGGTGGCGCTTGGACGGCAGGATCGATCCGGACTCGCCGCCCTCCGCCTCGGCATCCGGCTCGGCTGTCCCGTCACCGTCCGGTCCACCATGGCGCATCCCGGCCCGCTCGGGCATGGGGGTCGGCACCACCCGGTCATCCCCGTCCTGCGGCGGAACCGGCGAACCCGACGGTGGAAGTGTGTGATCGGTCATGGTGTCGCCTCCCTGGCATGCCTGCGAACCGCAGGGAGGACTTTATGCCCGATTGTTTTGACAAGCCGGTTAAATCGCTGAAAGGCGGCGGCCGGCCGGGATGACAGGGCGTTCATCCCGCCCGCTTATCGTCATGAGAAAAGTGGCCACCATGAGAAAAGGGGCCGCCTTCCGGCGGCCCCCCCATCCCTCGCGCGGCGTCGGGGTCAGCCGATCCGCCAGACCTCCGGGATGCTCTCCAGCCGCTTCAGCAGCGCGTTGCGCTGCTGCTCGATCTCGTCCGGCAGGCGGTCGCCGAAGCGGTTGAACAGCTCCTCCTGGTCCTTCGCCTCGGCCTCGGCCTCCTTGCGGTCGATGTCCATGATCTTGGCGAACTTGTCGGCCGGGAAATTCAGGCCCGACCAGTTCAGATCCTGGTAGCGCGGCGAGTAGCCGAAGGGCGACTCGGCCACGTCGTTGGCGCGACCGCGGACGCGGTCGACGATCCACTTCAGCACGCGCATGTTGTCGCCGAAGCCCGGCCAGACGAACTTGCCGTTCTCGTCCTTGCGGAACCAGTTGACGCGGTAGATGCGCGGCAGGTTCTCCACCTTGCCTTCCATCGACAGCCAGTGGTTCCAGTAGTCGGCCATGTTGTAGCCGCAGAAGGGCAGCATGGCGAAGGGGTCGCGGCGGATGGCGGCCTGGCCGACCGCGGCGGCGGTGGCTTCCGAGCCCATGGTCGCCGCCCAGTAGACGCCTTCGCGCCAGTTGTAGGCCTCGAACACCAGCGGGAAGGTCTTCGACAGGCGGCCGCCGAAGATGAAGGCGCTGATCGGCACGCCGGCGGGGTCTTCCCAGGCCGGGTCGATCGACGGGCACTGCGCGGCCGGCGCGGTGAAGCGGGAGTTCGGGTGGGCGGCGACCCGGCCGCAGCCCGGCGTCCAGTCCTTGCCCTGCCAGTCGATCAGGTGGGCCGGCGCTTCGTCCGTCAGCCCTTCCCACCACACGTCGCCGTCGTCGGTCAGCGCGACGTTGGTGAAGATGACGTTGCGGTCCAGCGTCTTCAGCGCGTTCGGGTTGGACTTGATGCTGGTGCCGGGGGCGACGCCGAAGAAGCCGGCCTCCGGGTTGATGGCGCGCAGCGTGCCGTCGGGCTGCGGCTTGATCCAGGCGATGTCGTCACCGATGGTGCGGACCTTCCAGCCCTCGAACTCCTTGGGCGGGACCAGCATGGCGAAGTTGGTCTTGCCGCAGGCCGACGGGAAGGCGGCGCCGACATAGGTCTTCTCGCCGGCCGGGCTTTCCACGCCGAGGATCAGCATGTGCTCGGCCAGCCAGCCCTGCTCGCGCCCCATGGCCGACGCGATGCGCAGCGCGAAGCACTTCTTGCCGAGCAGCGCGTTGCCGCCGTAGCCGGAGCCGTAGGAGACGATGCGGTGCTCCTCCGGGAAATGGACGATGTACTTGTTGTCGGCGTTGCACGGCCAGGCGACGTCCTTTTCGCCGGGCTCCAGCGGGGCGCCGATCGAATGCAGGCAGGGGACGAAGTCGCCGTCGCCGAGGATGTCCAGCACCTTCTGGCCCATGCGGGTCATCAGGCGCATGTTGACCGCGACATAGGCGCTGTCGGAAATCTGGACGCCGATGTGCGAGATGTCGGAGCCGAGCGGCCCCATGCTGAACGGCACCACATACATGGTGCGGCCGCGCATGCAGCCCTCGAACAGGCCGTCCAGCTTGGCCTTCATCTGGGCCGGGTCCATCCAGTTGTTGGTCGGGCCGGCTTCCTCGCGGGTGCGCGAGCAGATGTAGGTGCTGTCCTCGACGCGGGCGACGTCACCCGGATCGGAGCGGCAGAGGAAGGAGTTCGGCCGCTTGGCCTCGTTCAGGCGGATGAAGGTGCCGGCCTCGACCATCTCGTTGCAGAGGCGGTCGTATTCCTCCTGCGAGCCGTCGCACCAGTGGACGCGCTCCGGCTTGCATTTCAGCGCGATCTCCTCGACCCAGGCCAGGAGCTTCTTGTTCCGCGTCCGCGTGTTACCAGTCATATCGTCCCTCTCGAAGCTTGGTGCCGGTGATGCGGCGCCGGGTTCCCGCCCGGCGGCTTGCGCACTGCCGCTCCGGCCATTCTTTCGTCCGTCGTCTTGTCAGTCGGAAAAGCCCGCCTCAGCGGGGCGCCGCCTGTGGGCGGCGGCCAGGGCCGAAACCCGTCCCCAGGCGCGGCATCGCGGCGGCACGGCGGCGATGCATCGCGAGGGGCGGCCCCGACGTACGGCTTCTTGGGGCGAAAAGCCTGGGAGCCGACGGCTCCCCGGACGTAAAACGGGTCGATCCGTTATGGTCCACTGAAGTGTTCTCCTGGTTGCGCTGGACGCACGCCGCGTTCTTGTTTTTGGTGCGGCGTCCGTAGGTGTCGAGGCGACCTCTCGGCTGGTCGTTCAGGCTGACGGTCGGCAGTTCTTCTCTCGATTTTTATTGTTATTGGTTTCGCTTCGCTCTTTCCGCGAGCGTTGCCTTGTTTTCTTGTTTTCCGGTGGGCGTGTTCACCCTCCGTCGTCCGGACGATGGATTTCTCCTGTCAGCGGCGTGCTCCCTCACATCTCCCCCTCCCGGGATTTGCCCGGCGCCGGCGAGTGTGAATTCAGTGTCTCCGGACCGGAGGATCCCGGCCCGCCCTGCGGCCGGACCAGCTTGTCCAGCTCCAGTCTAGCCGATTCGGGGTCCTGGATTCTCCGGCCAAAATCGACGCGGGCGACGTACCCCCCGCGTCGGAGATCGCATCCCTCCGGGTCAAGACCGGTCAGGGACCAGCCCTCGCCGTTCCCGCCGCCCTTCCCGTCTTTGCCATCACCGGCGGCGGCCAGCCGGGCGCCGTAGCCCTCGGCATTCAGGCGGTCGAGCAGGTCCTGCTCGCCGGCCGCCAGCGCCGGGGCGGGCGGAGGAAAACCCAGTTCGGCGGCGGTCAGCCAGTGGATGCGGCCGAAACCGGCGACGAGATGCGCCCGCTCCACCGCCACGCGGTAGAGGGCGAAGTCGCCGAAACCGGCATAGAGGGCGGCGTCGGGATGGCGGCGCAGGTAGCGGGCGCGGCAGGCGGGGTCGTCCGACCGTTCCACCCGCCCAAGCAGCGACAGCCGGGCACCGGTCAGCGGCTGCGCCAGCCCGGCGGTGCCGTCGAACAGCAGCCCGACGCGGTTGTCGGCCAGCAGGTTGCGCGTATGGTCGGCCAGCCCGGACAGCAGCAGCAGGGGACTGCCGTCATGGTCGAGCGCCACCAGCACCAGCGAGGGGTAGGGCCAGCCCGCGCAACCGGCGCCGGCTTCCTCCGCGCCCCGCGCGTCACCCTCCCGCGCATCCCCTCTCTGCAGGGTTGCGAAGGTGGCGCGGTCGCAGGCGCGCATCAGCCGCCGCGCCCGGCCAGCCGGGGTGTCGGCAGCCGGGGTATCGGCAGTCGTGGGGGTGGAGGCCGGGGGCGCGGATAGCGATGCCCCGGGGACAGTGGCCGTCCCGGGAGCTGTCCGGCCCGCCGCAGCACCGGACGGCGGCGCGCCTCCCGTCCCCTCCGAAGCCGCTTCGGACGGGGCGGGACGCACGGGAAGGTCGTTCGAAAAACTCATTCCAAAACGAGTGCGTTCTCCCGCGCGGCACCGTTGTTCGGCGCCGCATTGACGCCATATTGGCCCATACAAATGCTGTGGGAAAAGCGAAAACTGCCGCTGGCACCTGGACTCTGGCATAAAGTATTGGGATGACCACTCGGCCTATGCCCATGTTTCCGCTAACATTCCCCGCGCCGCGCCAGTAACCCACAGACTTGCCGACTTGCCCAATTAGGATCCCGGATCGACCATGCCCCACACCGTCGCCCTGGTGGATGACGACCGCAACATCCTGGCCTCGGTCTCCATTGCGCTGGAAGCCGAGGGCTTCGACGTCCGCACCTACACCGACGGCGCCGAGGCGCTGCGCGGGCTGACCCAGCGCCCGCCCGATCTGGCCGTCCTCGACATCAAGATGCCGCGCATGGACGGCATGGAACTGCTGCAGCGCCTGCGCCAGACCAGCCGGATGCCGGTCATCTTCCTGACCAGCAAGGACGACGAGCTGGACGAGCTGATGGGCCTGCGCATGGGAGCGGACGACTACATCAAGAAGCCCTTCTCGCAACGGCTGCTGATCGAGCGCATCCGGGCGCTGCTGCGGCGCGAGGCGCTGCGCGGCGACGTCGAGGAGACCGATCCCGGGCAGATGATCACCCGCGGCCCCCTGACGCTGGACGGCGCCCGCCACTCCTGCGGCTGGAAGGGCCAGCCCATCGACCTGACGGTGACCGAGTTCCTGCTGGTCAAGGCCCTGGCGCAGCGGCCGGGCCATGTGAAGAACCGCGACCAGTTGATGGACGCGGCCTATGGCGAGCATGTCTATGTCGACGACCGCACCATCGACAGCCACATCAAGCGGCTGCGCAAGAAGTTCAAGGCAATCGATCCCGACTTCACCCAGATCGAAACGCTCTACGGCGTCGGCTACCGGTACAAGGAATAGCGTGGACATCAAGACCGCAGGCGGGCGCAGCGGCCGCCGCCGGCGCGGGGTGTCGCCGCTGACGCTGCGCGTCCTGGCGGTGAACGTCCTGGCGCTGGCGCTGCTGCTGGCCGGGCTGCTCTATCTCGGCCGCTACCAGGACCGGCTGATCCAGGCCGAGACCGAGGCGCTGGCAACGGAGGCCCGCATCTTCGCCTCGGCGCTCGGGGAGGGTGCCGTGAACCGCATCCTGACCCCGCCCTCCACCCCCGCCGGCGGCGCCCCCGGCAGCGGCGCCCCCGGCAGTGGCGCCCCCGGCAGCGGCGAGGAGGGGGGCGAGCGGTTCGAGCTGGCTCCCGAGCTGGCCCGCCCGATGATCCGCCGCCTGGCGGAGGCGACCGCGACCCGCACCCGGCTCTACGACATCGACGCCCGCATGCTGTCCGACAGCCGCGTGCTGGTCGGATCGCAGGGACGCATCGAGATCCGCGAGCTGCCGACCCCGCCCTCCGGGGATCCCGTGTCCCGCGCGATCAACGACCTCTACACCCGGCTGATCGACGTTGTGCCGAGCCGCGAGGGGCTGCCGGTCTACCGCGAGGAGCCGGGACAGTCCAATCCCGACGTCGAGCGCGCGCTGAACGGCGAGACGTCCGCCACCGTCTGGCGCGTCGACGACGCCGGCGGCAAGAGCGACACCCCGGAGCTGCTGCTGACGGTGGCGGTGCCGGTGCAGCGCTACCGCGAGGTGCTGGGGGCGGTGCTGCTGAGCCGCAGCGGCGGCGAGATCGACCAGGCCATACGCTCCGTCCGCTTCGACATCCTGCGGGTGTTCGCCGTCGCCCTGCTGGTGACGATCGCCCTGTCCTTCTATCTGGCCGGCACCATCGCCCGGCCGATCCGCAGGCTGGCGCAGGCCGCCGACCGGCTGCGCACCAGCCATGGCCGCCACGCCCAAATCCCCGACCTCACCGCCCGCGGCGACGAGATCGGCGAGCTGTCGGGCGTTCTGCGCGAGATGACCGACGCGCTGTGGACCCGCATGGACGCCATCGAGCGCTTCGCCGCCGACGTCGCCCACGAGATCAAGAACCCGCTGACCTCGCTGCGCAGCGCGGTGGAGACCGCCGGCCGCGTCAGCGACCCGCGGCACCGCGACCGGCTGATGGCGATCATCGCCGACGACGTCCAGCGCCTCGACCGCCTGATCAGCGACATCTCCAACGCCTCGCGGCTGGACGCCGAGCTGTCCCGCGCCGAAGCGGAGCCGGTCGACATCGGCATGCTGCTGGCCATACTGGCCGACCTGCGCCAGGCGGTGGCAGGCGAGACGGCGGTGGTCGAGGCGGCGGCCAAGACGGCGGCTGAGACGGGGGGAACGGACCCCGCCGACGGCGGGACCGCGGGCGCACCGGACGCCCCGCGCCTCGTCGTGGAGGTGCCGGCGGGCGAGCGGCTGGTGGTGCCCGGCCTGGAGGGGCGGCTGACCCAGGTGTTCCGGAACCTGATCGACAACGCGCTGTCCTTCTCGCCACCCGGGGGCGTGGTAAGGGTGACGGCGAGGCGGAGCGGCTCCGGCGTCACGGTGGTCGTCTCCGACAACGGCCCCGGCATCCCCGCCGGCAAGGAAAACGCGATCTTCGACCGCTTCTATACGGAGCGCCCGCCCGGCGAGAAGTTCGGCACCCATTCCGGCCTCGGGCTTTCCATCGCAAAGCAGATTGTTGATGCCCACAATGGTTATGTATACGCGCGAAATCGCGCCGCCGCCGACGGCCGGATCGACGGAGCGGACTTCGTGGTGACGCTGCCGTTGCTGTGAAGCCGCCTGCGAAATCCGTCCTTCATTGTAAGTATACGGTGGACAACGCCCGCGCTTGCCTCGATCATCCTTCGAGAAGCCTCGCCCATCCGGTGATCCGCGGTCCGGACCACCATCGGCAGGTTGTCATCCTCCGGCCGGGTAAGCGCTCTGCGGGCTTCATCGGCGGTGCACAACGATTCGAGGTTGCCATGACCGAGTCGTCGCCACCTTTCTCCTCCACGCGGCTCCCCGGCTCCGCCCGGCGTGCGGATGGTGGTGGCGGAGCGGTCGTCGACTTGCGCCGCTACCGGCTGGCCCGGATGATCCGCGATGCCGGCCGGCAACAGGGCGAACTGGCCCGGATGATGCGGGACTCCGCCCGCGAGCGCGGCCAGATGGCGGAGGCGCTTCAGGGCGCCCAGCGCCATCTCGCGAGCCTTGCCGCCACCTACAAGGTCCTGATGCTGCGCCTGAAGCGCGAGAAGGATTTCCGCGATGCCTGCCAGGCGGCGGCGGAACTGGGGGATCTGGACGAGATGATCCGCCGCCGCGACGCCCTGGCCCTGGAACTGGAGGCGATCCGCCGCCCCACGGACGGCGCCGGCCAGTGACAGCATCGCGCAATGACAGCACCGGGCAATGACAGCGCCGGCTGGTGGCCGCGCCCGAAGGCCGGCGGCGGGTATGCCGCCGGTAGTCGGGTGGGACATTCCGCATCGAAAGATCGGTTGAAAGCGGATGGGGGAGCCCGGTCAGGTTTCCCCGCCTGTCCCGCCGGCCCACCGTTCCGTTTCCATTGACAGGAACGGTCGCACGTCTCACCTTCGGCAAACTATGGTGACGATTCACGGCACCTGCGTCTTGCTCTCCGACACCGGCGTGCTGCTGCGGGGAGAAGCCGGACGCGGAAAATCCGATTTGGCCTTGCGACTGATCGACAATGGCGCCCGGCTGGTCGCGGACGACCGGGTTGTGCTGCGTGCCGACGCCGGCCGCCTGACCGCCTCCGCGCCGCCGGCGCTCGCCGGCCTGCTGGAGGTGCGGGGCGTCGGCATCCTGCCGGTGCCCGCCGCCCCGTCGGCCGCCGTCGGCCTCGTCGTGGATCTGGTGCCGCGGGACGCCGTCGAGCGGCTTCCCGAGGCGGAGGTGGACATGCTTCTGGGCATCGCCCTTCCCCGCCTGGGCCTGTGCGCCTTCGACGCCTCGACGCCTGCCAAGATCCGCCTGGCCGCCGCACGCCTGCGCGACGGGCGGCTGGACCGGGTCCCCGCCAGCCTGTCGGCCGTATCATGAATTCTGCCGTGCCGTCCGATCCCGCCGGTTCCGCGGCCGGCGCCCGCGGGCGCGTCGTGCTGGTCACCGGGCTGTCCGGGGCCGGCATGTCGGTGGCGCTCAAGGCGCTGGAGGATCTGGGATACGAGGCGGTCGACAACTTGCGCCTGTCGCTGGTGCCCGCCCTGATCCAGCAGGCCGATCCCAAGCGCCGGCCGCTGGCGCTGGTGATCGACAGCCGCACCCGCGACTTTTCCGCGCAGAACTTCCTGGACGAGCTGGAGGAGTTGCGCCGCCGCGACGATTTGGACGTCCGGCTGGTCTTCCTCGATTGCGGCGACGAGGTCCTGCAGCGCCGCTTCACCGAGACCCGGCGGCGTCACCCGCTTGCCGAGGACCGCACGGTGCCCGACGGCATCCAGCGCGAACGCGCCCTCCTGTTCCCGCTGAAGGAGGACGCGGACGTCACCATCGACACGACGCAACTGTCCATTCACGATTTGCGGCGCATCCTGTCCGGGCATTTCCAGCGCGATGCGCAAGCCGCCTTGCAGGTGTTCGTGACGTCCTTCTCCTTCCGCCAGGGCCTGCCGCGCGAAGCCGACCTAGTCTTCGACGTGCGCTTCCTGACCAACCCGCACTACGATCCCGAGCTTCGGCCGCTGACCGGCCTGAACCCGGCCGTCGCCGCGCGGGTGGAGAGCGATCCCGACTTCCCGGACTTCTTCCGCAACCTGACGGGCCTGCTGCGCCCGCTGTTGCCGCGCTACAACCAGGAAGGCAAGAGCTACCTGACCATCGCCATCGGCTGCACCGGCGGCAAGCACCGCTCGGTCTTCATCGCCGAACGGCTGGCGGCCTGGCTGAAGCAGCAGGGGCTGCGGGTGAACATCAGCCACCGCGAGCTGGACCGGCAGGGACTGCGGACCGGCGGCGCGGCCGGCACCCCGGCGGGCCAGCCGGCCGGCACCCCGGGATGATGCAAATTGCGCATTGACGACCATACGTCCAACCAACGATCCAGAAGCGGCGAGGGCCGGCGTGGCAAGCCGCCGACCCCGGTGCAGGTCTCCGGGGAGGACTCAACCTTGAAGGATGTCCCATGATCGGTATGGTTCTTGTCACCCACGGACGACTGGCCGAGGAGTTCATCGCCGCACTGTTCCATGTGGTGGGCGAGCAGCAGCAGGTGCGCGCCGTGTGCATCGGCCCGGACGACGACATGGAACAGCGCCGCCAGGACATCCTGAACTCGGTGGCGGAGGTCGACGACGGATCGGGGGTGGTGGTGCTGACCGACATGTTCGGCGGCACCCCGTCCAACCTGGCCATCTCGATCATGGACAAGGCGAAGGTCGAGGTGATCGCCGGCGTCAACCTGCCGATGCTGATCAAGCTGGCCAGCGTGCGCAAGACCGAGCCGCTGGAGAAGTCGGTGATCGCCGCCCGCGACGCCGGGCAGAAATACATCAACGTCGCCTCCACCCTCCTGTCGGATTGAACCCGCCGCGATGAGCCATCCCGAGGATACGGCCCCCAAGGACGATGCAGCCGTCGCCGATGGCGAGCTGCGCCGCACCGCCACCATCACCAACCAGCGCGGCCTGCATGCCCGCGCCTCGGCCAAGTTCGTCAAGCTGGTCGCCACCTTCGATGCCGAGATCAGCGTGCGCCGCGGCGAATCCGTGGTGTCGGGCGAGTCGATCATGGGGCTGATGATGCTGGCCGCCGGTCCCGGGACCACGGTGGAACTGCGCGCCGCCGGCGCCCAAGCCGACGAGGCGATGGCCGCCCTGCTGGACCTGATCAACCGCAAGTTCGATGAAGAGTGAGATTCCCCCCACCGCTCCCGACCCTGTGCCGGGACCGAAGCCGGCCGCCCAACCGATGCCAGGGCCGATGACGGGGCCGGCTTCCGGTTCCGGCAGCGAGGCCGGTGGCGCGCCGCGGAGCCTGCGCGGGCTGGGGGTGTCGCCCGGCATCGCCATCGGCCCGGCCCATGTGGTGGAGAGCGGTGCCGTCGCCATCCCGGAATACGCCATCGATCCCGGCGCCGTCGAGACCGAGGTCGCCCGCTTCAACGAGGCCGCCGCCAAGGCGCGGCGCCAGATCAAGAAGCTGAAGGGCAAGGCGCTGGTCCTGCCCGATTCGGCGTCGGAGGAGATCGGCTTCCTGCTCGACGCCCATCTGTCTATGGTCACCAACTCTCGCCTCACCCGAGGGGTCGAGCAGCGCATCAAGAAGGACCGCGTCAACGCCGAGGCCGCCATCCAGGCGGAGATCGCCGCCATCGCCGCCACCTTCGCCGGGATGGACGACGCCTATCTCGCCGGCCGCATCGACGACATCCGCGAGGTCGGGCGGCGGCTGACCCGCAACCTGATGAAGCAGGAATACCGGGCCTTCAGCACGCTGCCACCCGGCAGCATCATCCTGGCGGAGGAGCTGACCCCCGCCGACACCGCGCTGCTCGATCCCTCGATCATCGGCGGTTTCGCCGCCGTGCTCGGCGGTGCGGAGGGGCACACCGCCATCCTCGCCCGGTCGCTCGGCCTGCCGGCGGTCCTCGGCGCCCCCGGCCTGCTGGCCGGCGTGCGCAACGGCGTGACGGTGATCGTCGACGGCCTGCAGGGCCGCGTCCTGATCGACCCGCCGGCCGAGGTGCTGGCCGACTACACCGCCCGCCGCGCCGCGCGCGAACGCGAGCGGCAGGGACTGAAGAGCCTGCGCAAGCTGCCCGCCGTCACCCGCGACGGCACAGCCGTGACGCTGATGGCCAACCTGGAGCTGCCGCGCGACCTGGAGCACGCGCTGGAGAACGGCGCCCAGGGCATCGGCCTGCTGCGGACCGAGTTCATGTTCATGAACCGCGACCAGCTTCCCGACGAGGACGAGCAGTACGCCGTGCTGCGCACCATGATCGACGGCATGGGCGGGCGCACCGTCACCGCCCGGACCATGGACCTGGGCGGAGAGAAGCTGGCCGGCTGGATGGCCGGCCGCTACGGCGAGCCGTCCAACCCGGCCCTCGGGCTGCGCGCCATCCGGCTCGGCCTGCGCGAGCCGAAGCTGCTGGAAACCCAGCTCGCCGCCATGCTGCGCGCCGGCGCCCACGGGCCTCTGCGCATCCTGCTGCCGATGATCGCCTCGGTCGCCGAAGTGCAGAAGGTGCGCGAGATGATGGGCACCGTCGCCCGCCGCCTGCGGCGCCGCGGCGTCACCATCGCCGACCCGCTGCCGCCGGTGGGCGTGATGGTCGAGGTGCCGGGGGCCGCGCTGTCGGCCGACGCGCTGGCCTATGCCGCCGACTTCTTCGCCATCGGCACCAACGACCTGACCCAGTACACGCTGGCCATCGACCGCGCCGACGAGCAGGTCGCCACCCTCTACGACCCGCTGCACCCGGCGGTTCTGCGCCTGATCCAGTTCACCATCGAGGCGGCGCTGCGCGCCCGCATCAGCGTGTCGGTCTGCGGCGAGATCGCCGGGGATCCGCGCTACTCGGCGCTGCTGCTGGGGCTGGGCGTGCGGGAGCTGTCGATGGCGCCGCCGGCGGTCCCGGCGGTGAAGAAGCGCATCCGCTCCATGGACCTGATGGAGGCCAGCCGCCGGGCGCGCGTCATCATGGACCAGAGCGACAGCGGCCGGATCGCCACCCTGCTGGACGATTTCAACGCAATCGCCTGACGGCGCCGGGCGGACCGCAGCCTCACGGCTGCTTCCGTCCGGCCATGTGGCCGAGATAGGCGATGACCCGCTCCAGGTCGGCGTCGCTCAGCATCGAGGGATCGAACCCCGGCATCTGCTGGCCGGGCCAGGTGCGGACGGCGCGCGGGTCACGGACCAGCCGCTTCAGGCCGTCGGGGGTCAGATAGTCCGTCGGGTTCATCGGCCGGTTCAGGTCGGGACCCATCGTGGCGCTGCCGGCGCCGTTCAGCGTGTGGCAGGCCATGCATTGGGTGATGAAGACCGCCTGCCCGGCGCGGGCCGGCGACTCCGCGGCCAGTCCGGCGTCCACCGCGAGCTGCGGCCAGCGCGTCAGCGGATCGTCGGAACTGACGATGCGGGTGAGCTGGTAGGGCCACTGCTCGCTGCGCACGCCCGACGCCTCGGGCCTCACCCACACCAGGTAGAAGGGCCCGGCCGACACCTGCTTGCCCGGCAGCGCCGGCCAGGGCCGGTCCGGCGGCTCCACCGCCAGGAAGGCGACCGCACCGTCCGGGCCGGTGCGCAGGCAGAGGTCCGGCGGAAGCTGGGCGGTGAAGCCGTCGGACGCCACCCCCTCCAGCACGCTGCCGGGCGCGAACTCCCCGACGCCGAGGAGGCTCGCCAGCGGCACCGCGCGGTAGCGCATCGGCCCGCCGTAGGAGACGTCGGCGGGGATGTCGACGGTCACCGCGTCCGGTCGCGCCAGCAGCGCGTCGCGGTCGAAGCGGCGCTCCGCCCCGGCGGCGACGATGGTCAGTTCGGGGCCTCCGGCCACCGCGGGCTGCGTCGCCGCCGGTGACAGCAGGGCCAACACGACCAGGACCGGCAGCAGCGCGATGGCGGCGAGGAGGGGCGTGGTCGGGCGCAGTCTCATCCGTCCGGATCCTCGGTTGCGTCCCCGTCCCGAAGCTCATCCCCGGGATCGGCGTCCTCGCCGTCGGCGTCGGCAGCGGGGCCGGCGGCGGGGCCGGGCCACGGGGAAGGACCGGCGGCGGGCGGCGGCTCGCGCTCCAGCCGCTCGATCTGGGCGGGATGGGTGATCTCGATCATGGGGCCGTTGCGCAGCAGGATCCAGCCCCGCACGCGCACGCGCCGCCCTTCGTAGGACAGCGGGTCGATGCCGGCCCGGACGAGGTCCCGCATCGCCGCCCGGCCGATATGGACGGTGACGTCGCTGCGCCAGTCCTCGCCGAAGTCGAGATAGCTCTCGCCGCGGCCCTTCGACACGCGCAGCACTACCCCTTCGACGACCTGGAAGCTGTCGCGGTCGCGGGCAAGGCCAGCCGGGTCGCCGGCATCGCGCAGCGCATAGACCCGGCTCCGCCACAGCCCGCGGCCGGCGTCCCGTGCCGCCGTCTCTTCCGCCAGCAACTCGGCGGCGTAGGCGCTGGCGTCGGGACGGGTATGGACGCGGGCGAGCCCGCGGGCGACCAGCGCCGACTGCAGCCACAACCCGTCGTCGCGCACCAGATGGGCGAGCAGCCGGCCATGGCGGTCCGTCGGCGCCGGACCATGGACGACGACCGGGCGGCCGAGCGCCAACTGGGCCAGCATCGCCCTGGCGGCCTCGGCCAGTGGCCAGACCCGCCCGTCGCGCGGGTCGGCGCCGCGCGGCGGCTTCGCCGCCTCGATGCCGGCGAGGCGGACCTGCCGGCCGTCCTCCAGTTCCAGCGTGTCGCCGTCGAGCACAGCGGTCACCCGCAGGGCATCCGCCCGGACGGCGCCCGCCAGCAGAAGCCCGGCCAGCAGGACCAAGGCCGGCATAAGGTCCGGCACGCGCGGGTACGGGAAACGGGCGGGGCGCATCGGAAACTGCCAAGGTTGCGGAACATCCGCCGCCGGGCGGGGTTCTGTCCGATATGCCGACCTCCGATCCCATCCGCAAGCCGTTCCGCAAGGCCGCCGGCGCGTTGGCCGCGCTGTGGCTCGCCGCGACCCCCGTCCTCGCCGTCCCCGCCCCCGCCATGGCCGGGCTGCTGGACGGGACGCTGTTCGGCGGCGGCGATGCGGCACTGGGGGCGCAGGAGCATCCGAAGATCCTGGCCCAGTTCGGCGGGGAGGTGAAGAATCCGCGGCTGACCGCCTATGTCGGCCAGCTCGGCCGCCGTCTGGCCGCCACCACCGATCTGGCGAACGAGCCCTGGACCTTCACCGTGCTGGACAGCGATGTCGTCAACGCCTTCGCCCTGCCCGGCGGCTACGTCTACATCACCCGCGGCCTCCTGGCGCTGGCGCAGGACGAGGCCGAGGTCGCCGGCGTCCTCGCGCATGAGATCGGCCACGTCACCGCCCACCATTCCGCCCAGCGCATGACCCGCGAGACCATTGCCGGGCTGGTCGCCGCCGGGGTCGGCGCGGTGTTCGGCAGCGACGCCCTGGCGCAGATCGCCGGGTTGGGCGGCACCGCGCTGGTCGCCAGCTATTCGCGCGAGCAGGAGCTGGAAGCCGACCGGCTGGGCGTGGCGACGCTGGAGCGTGCCGGCTACGATCCCTTCGCCATGGCGACCTTCCTGGAGACGCTGCGGCGCGACGGCCAGTACGAGGGCCTGCGTGCCGGCGGTTCCGGGTCGGGTTCGGAAGGCTTCGACTTCCTGGCCAGCCACCCGGCCACCGAGGAACGCGTGCGCGTCGCCGCCGACCTCGCCCGCAGCCTGCCGCCCGGCGGCGCCCGGCCGCGCGATCCCTACCTGGCCGCGGTCGACGGCATGATCTATGGCGACAGCCCGGAAAACGGCTATGTCCGCGGCCGCAGCTTCGCCCATCCGCAGCTCGGCATCGCCTTCACCGTGCCGCAGGGATACGCGTTGCTGAACGGTGCGGACCAGGTGGTCGCCAAGGGACCGAACGGCGTCGCGATGGCCTTCGACGGCGGCTCGGCGGCCGGCCAGACCGATCCGGCCGCGTTCCTGACCGGGGTCTGGGGCAAGGGTGCCGCCCTGTCGAACCTCGAACGCGTCACCATCGACGGCATGCCGGCGGCGACCGCCACCACCCGTGGCGAGGCGAACGGCGGCAGCGCGGACGTACGCCTGGCGGCGATCCGCATGCCGGACGGACGCATCTACCGCTTCACCTTCCTGGCCCCCGCCGGGACGCTCGCTCGTTACGATGCCGATTTCAAGTCCGCGGCAATGAGCTTCCATCGCCTGACGGCACAGGAGGCCGGACGCTACCAGCCCCGCCGGGTCCAGCTCGTGACGGTACGGCCCGGCGACACCGTCGAGGGCTTCGTCCGCCGCATGCCGCAGGAGACGTATGCCGAGGAATTGTTCCGGATCATCAACAATATCCCGCCGGGCAATCCTTTGGAACCGGGCCGGCGGGTCAAGCTGATCGTGGGCGGTTGAAGGCGGGCGGCGCGCGGCCGCCCAGCGTGGTCCTGGCCTTGTGAAATCCGCGTAAGGATGGCCCCGGCGGGTTGCTCCGCGCCGGGTGCGCGGGGTAGGCTGCCGCCCATGCCCGACACCCCGCCAGCGCCCCTGCCGCCGTCCCCCTCCGCACCGCCGGCCACGCCGGGCGCGGGCGCGAGGGAGGATGCGAGGACGGGCGGGAAGGCAGGCGGAAGGAGCGGTGCTAGAACCGGCGGGCGGATGGGCGGATGGGCCGCGGTCAGGCTCGCGTCCAGGCTGGCCGGACGCCGGCGCCTGCGGCTGCCGATCGCCGCGGTTCTGGTCGCCGGCTTCGGGTCGCTGATGCTGGCGGCGGTGGCCAGCGTGCTGATCCTGGGGCTGGTCAGTGCCAGCACCAACACCTTCGCCCTGCTGAACGACAAGGCGGACCTGGCGCTGGCCGGCGTCGAGGTGCGGGTGCGCCACCAGCTCGACCCGGCGCGCGAGATGGCGCGCTTCGTCGCCGGCCTGATCGAGCGCGGCGACCTGCGCACCGACGACACCGCCGCCATGACCGATACGCTGCGCGGCGCGCTGGCCGGGGCGCCGGACGTCACCGGCCTCATCTTCGTCCGGCCCGACCTGACCGGCGTGCGCGCCGGCCGCCTCAACGGCGAACTGGTCTCCGGCGCCGTCGACATGCAGGGCGAGGGCGACATCCCGCCGGAGATGCTGGACGGCCCCAACCGCAGCGCCGCCGCCTGGGCCGACCCGCGATGGCTGAAGGAGGCACAGAACAGCTTCGTCACCCTGTACCAGCCGGTGCGGCGGGATGGCCGCTATCTGGGCCAGGTGGCGGTCGGGGTGTCGCTGGGCGACCTCTCGCGCTTCCTGTCGGTGCTGTATGTCGAGCAGGGGCTGAACGCCTTCGTCCTCTACGACCGCGACCACGTGCTTGCCCACCCGGCGCTGGTCGGCCGCAGCTTCGACTTCTCCAACAAGCATGACGGGCCGCCGCTGCCGCGGATCGACCAGGTGGACGACCCGGCGCTCGCCTCGCTGTGGACCAGCGGCGTGCCGGCGCAGTCGCTGAAGAAGCGGGTCGAGGGGCGCAGCGTGCGGGTGCTGGGCAGCGACTACACCTTCCTGACGCGCAAGATGTCGGGCTACGGGCAGCAGGACTGGACCATCGGCATCGGCTACCGCGACGGCGAGATGGGCAACGAGATCCGGCGGCTCTACATCACCGGCGCCGTGGGCTTCGCCATCCTGCTGGTGTCGGTCGGGGTGGCGCTGCTGGTCGGCCGGCGGATCAGCCGGCAGGTGGCACGGCTCGCCGAGGCGGCCGACCGCGTCCGCGCCTTCGAGTTCCGCGCCATCGCCGACCTGCCGGACTCGCGGCTGCGCGAGATGGCGCGCGCCGCCAGCGCCTTCAACGCGATGGTCGCCGGCCTGCGCTGGTTCGAGACCTATGTGCCGAAAGCGCTGGTGCTGCGGCTGATGCGCCAGCGCAACATGGAGGGCGGCATCGCCTCGGTGCAGCGCGAGGTCACGGTGATGTTCACCGACATCCGCGGCTTCTCCCGCATGGCCGAGCATATGGCGGCAGCCGACACCGCCACCCTGCTGAACGAGCATTTCACCCTGCTCGCCGCCTGCATCGAGGCGGAGGGCGGCACCGTGGACAAGTTCATCGGCGATTCCCTGATGGCCTTCTGGGGAGCACCAGAGGCGCAGGAGGACCATGCCACCCGCGGGCTGCGCGCCGCCCATGCCATCCACCACGCCATCCGCGCCGACAACCGCCGCCGCGTCGCCGAGGGGCGGGCGCCGATCCGCGTCGGCATCGGGCTGCACAGCGGTCCCGTCGTGGTCGGCAACATCGGCTCCGACAGCCGGATGAACTACACCATCGTCGGCGACACGGTGAATGTCGCCGCCCGCATCGAGGAGCTGTCGGCGGCGCTCCAGGGCGACGCCGAGGTGATCGTGCTGACCAGCGGCGTCACGGCGACCAGGGGCAAGGACGCCGCCCCGATGGTGCGGCAGGGCGGCCGGTCGCTGCGCGGCCGCACCGGCACCACCGAGCTGTGGCGCCTGGTTCCGGAGGACGAACGCAAGGACGCGGCGAAGGCCGCCGCCGCTCCGGCGGTAAAGCCGACGCTTCCCGTCACGATGACGCCGCCCGAGGCGGCCGGGGGGGTTGCAGGCCGCCCCGCCGCGGGAAGCGCTGCCGCCGGAACTGCGGCGGAAGCCGCCACCGGCGCCGGATCAACGACGATATGACGCCTGCCGGTAAGGATACCGGCAGGCGTCAGAGGTGATTTTCCGCTAAGTCACTGACAAGGCTTCAGACACCCTCGCCCGTATCCTTACCTCATCGCCATCCGCGGCGGCCGCCGCGGCGGTCGTCCTCGTCGAACAGCTCGGCCAGCTTGTTCATCATGGTGCCGCCGAGCTGCTCGGCATCGACGATGGTGACCGCGCGCCGGTAGTAGCGGGTGACGTCGTGCCCGATGCCGATCGCCACCAGTTCCACCGGCGACCGGGTCTCGATCTGCTCGATCACCTGCCGCAGATGACGCTCCAGGTAGTTGCCGGCATTGACCGACAGCGTCGAGTCATCGACCGGCGCGCCGTCGGAGATCACCATCAGGATGCGGCGCTGTTCCGAGCGGCCGAGCAGCCGGTTGTGCGCCCACTGCAGCGCCTCGCCGTCGATGTTCTCCTTCAGGATGCCCTCGCGCAGCATCAGCCCGAGATTCTTGCGGGCGCGGCGCCACGGCATGTCGGCGGCCTTGTAGACGATGTGGCGCAGGTCGTTCAGCCGGCCGGGATGCGCCGGCTTCCCGGCGGCGACCCAGGACTCGCGGGCTTGCCCGCCCTTCCAGGCGCGGGTGGTGAAGCCCAGCACCTCGACCTTCACCGCGCAGCGTTCCAGCGTGCGCGCCAGGATGTCGGCGCTCATCGCGGCGATGGAGATCGGACGGCCGCGCATGGAGCCGGAATTGTCGATCAGCAGCGACACCACCGTGTCCCGGAAATCGGTTTCCTTCTCCTTCTTGAAGGACAGCGGCAGAACCGGGTTGGCGACGACGCGCGCCAGCCTCGCCGCGTCGAGGATCCCCTCTTCCAGGTCGAAGCTCCAGGAGCGCTGCTGCTTGGCCATCAGCCGGCGCTGCAGCCGGTTGGCCAGCTTGGAGATCACACCCTGCAGGTGCTGGAGCTGCTGGTCGAGCAGGTGGCGCAGCCGCTCAAGTTCCGCCGGGTCGCACAGGTCGGCCGCATCCACCACCTCGTCGAACTGCGTGGTGAAGGCCTTGTAGGCGTTCGGATCGGGCTCGTTGCGGCGGCTGGCGTCGTTGCGCCAGGGCTGGCCGGGGCCGGCGGGCTCCTCCGCCCCTTCGCCCTCGCCCATCTCCATGTCGCCTTCCTCGCCGGCCCCCTCCTCGGCCGCCTCGCCGGCCTCCGAGGAGTCCTGCATCTCCGACGACGCCATGGGCTCGGAGTCCGACTGGTCCTCGTCCTGGCCGCGGGTCTGGCCGTTCTGGGACGAATCCTCGTCCTCGGAGGACTGGGTCTGCTGGTCCTCCTCCTCTTCCTGGTCGGCCTCCTGGCCGACCTCCATGTCGAGGTCGGCCAGCAGCCGGCGCACCGCCTTGGCGTAGGCGTCCTGGTCGTCGGCGAAACCGGCCAGCCCGCGCATGTCCTTGCCCAGCCGCTCCTCGACCCAGGGGCGCCACAGCTCGACCGCGTGGGCGGCGGCCGGCGGCGGCGCGGCGCCGGTCATCGCCTCGCGCGCCATCAGCCGGAGGGCTTCCGACAGCGGCACCTGGCCGCGGTCCTCCAGCCGGTCGAAGCCCTGCCGGGTGTAGCGGTCTTCCAGCGCCGCTTCCAGATTGTGGGCGACGCCGGCCATGTGGCGGCTGCCCAGCGCCTCGCAGCGCGCCTGCTCCAGCGCGTCGAAGGCTTGGCGCGCGGTGTCGCCGAGCGGCATGCGGTGGGCATGGAGCGCGGCGTCGTGGTGGCGCAGGCGCAGCGCCACCGCGTCGGCCGCGCCGCGCAGCTTGGCGACCTCGACGGGATTGAGGTCGCGCGCCGGCAGCGGCACCCGCACCCGCTGGCCGGAGAGCCCCGGCGGATCCGACGAGAAGCCGACCTGCACCTCCGCCCGCCTGGACATGGCGCGCACCGTGGCGGTGGTGGACCGCTTGAAGGCCTCGACGGGGGTGTCGTTCTGGGTGGTCATCGCTGGGCGTCTTTGTTCTTGGGAAAGTTAAGGCGCGTTGGGCAAGACTGACACGGATTTCACGGATTTAGACACGGATTTTCTAATGCGTCAGTACCCGTTTGACCGTCAGGCCAGGTCCGGCGAAGTTGAACAGGAGCCCAGCCGGTGGTCCGCTGACGCGCAGACAATTCAGAGCTCGGCGGCTGTGGGCTTGAATAAGCGTTTCACAGCTCTTCAGTTCCACGATTACCCGTCGCTCGACGACGAGGTCGGCAAAATAGCTGCCGACCGCATCGCCTTTGTAAAGCACCCTGAAAGGCACTTCGGTCGCCGCCGCCAAGCCGGCATCGGACAACTCACGAAGCAGTGCCTTCTTATAGACCTGCTCTGCAAACCCGTGTCCCAACGCGGTATGAACCGCGAAGGCGGCACCGATCACACGCTCGGTCAAGCGGTCGAGATCGGCACCCAGGCTCACCCTCATCCGTAAAATCCGTGTTTTAATCCGTGAAATCCGTGTGAGTCCTTTTATGCCGCGCCCTGACATCACCGAAGGACAGGACGCGGCATACGACTTCACACGAGGTTCGCCTGCACCCCCGTCTCGGGCAGCTCGACGCCGAAGCAGCGCTGGTAGTATTCGGCGACCGTCGGCCGCTCCACCTCGTCGCACTTGTTGAGGAAGGTGATGCGGAAGGCGAAGGCGACGTCGTTGAAGATGCGCGCGTTCTCGGCCCAGGTGATGACCGTGCGCGGGCTCATGACCGTGGAGATGTCGCCGTTGATGAAGCCGGCGCGGGTCAGGTCGGCCAGGCGCACCATGGCGGCCACCGTGTCGCGGCCCTTGGCGTCGTCGTAGGACTGCACCTTGGCCTGGACGATCTTCACCTCGGCGTCGACCGGCAGGTAGTTCAGGGTCGCCACGATGTTCCAGCGGTCCATCTGGCCCTGGTTGATCTGCTGGGTGCCGTGGTAGAGGCCGGTGGTGTCGCCGAGGCCGACGGTGTTGGCGGTGGCGAACAGGCGGAAGGCCGGATGCGGGCGGATGACCCGGTTCTGGTCGAGCAGCGTCAGCTTGCCTTCCACCTCCAGCACGCGCTGGATCACGAACATCACGTCGGGACGGCCGGCGTCATACTCGTCGAACACCATGGCGCAGGCATGCTGCAGCGCCCAGGGCAGCATCCCCTCGCGGTACTCGGTGACCTGCACGCCGTCGCGCAGCACGATGGCATCCTTGCCCATAAGATCGATGCGGCTGATGTGGCTGTCCAGGTTGACGCGGATGCAGGGCCAGTTCAGCCGCGCCGCCACCTGTTCGATGTGGGTCGACTTGCCGGTGCCGTGATAGCCCTGGACCATGACGCGGCGGTTGAAGGCGAAGCCGGCGAGGATGGCCAGCGTCGTATCGCGGTCGAACCGGTAGGCGCTGTCGAGGTCGGGCACATGCTCCGTGCGCTGGCTGAAAGCCGGCACCTGCATGTCGCTGTCGATGCCGAAGACCTCGCGCACCGAGACGGTGGTGTCGGGCGTGTGGTCGAACAGGGCCGAGCTGGCCTGGGTCGCTCCTTGGGAAGCCATGGGTGGTTTCTTACGTTCCAGCGAGTGTCGGTTGTCCGGCGGCCGCGGGATTGACCCGGCCCGCCAACGGGGTTTCAGGCAGCATAACAGGCTTTCAGCGTATTGTAGGCCAGATTGATTTCTTTCAACCGTTCTTCCGCCGCCTTGTCGCCGCCGTTGGCATCAGGATGGTGCTTTTTCGCCAGTTCCCGATAGCGTGCCTTGATGCGGGCAAAGTCCACAGGTGGAGTGAGTTCCAGCACCGCCAGCGCCTTTTCCTCCTCTGTCCGGGCATGATGGCGGCGATGCGCCTTTTCCTCGTCGTTCGTCTTGCCGTTCTCACGGCCGAATTCGAAACTGAAACCGTTGACCACGCGGTCGCGGATGAAGCGCTCCTGCGTCGCCCATTTGCCGAGCGGCCAGCTCGGCCGCTGCCAGGTGGTGTCGCGCCGCACCTCGGCCTCGATCTGGTCGGTCGACATGCCGGCGTAGTAGTCCCAGGCCCGGTTGTATTCCCGGACATGATCCAGGCAGAACCACCAGTATTCGTTGAGGGTGTTGCGGCCTTTCGGCGCGCGATATTCGCCTTCGGCCACGCAATCGGGATGGTCGCACACACGGGTGGCAGCACGCGGTGCTGCATAGCTGTCGTAACTGGAGCGGGCGCGGTTCCTGGTCATCGGGCAAGTATGGGAAGAGCCGGAGCCTCTGGCAAGCGCGCCGAATCGGGCTTCCGTCATCCGTAATCCGCAGACCCGGGCGCTTGACAGAAGCGGTGTGAAACCCTCTCCTTTCCGGCGATGCCGCGCCACCGGGCACGCCACCGGGCACGGCGCCGGGCACGACGGCGAAAGCAGTAGGGAACCCCAATGGAATACGCCACCCGCATCCGCGAGAAGCTGACCGCCGGATTGACGCCCGAGCGGCTGGAGATCGTCGACGACTCAGCCCGCCATGCCGGTCATGCCGGAGCCGATGCCGCCGGCGAGACCCATTTCCACGTCACCGTCGTCTCCGCCGCCTTCACCGGCAAGTCGCGGGTGGAGCGCCAGCGCATGGTCTATGCCCTTCTGGCGGAGGAACTGCGCGAGCGTGTCCATGCGCTGGGCCTGACCACCGGCGCGCCGGGGGAAGCCGGCTTCTGAAAGCCCGGCCACCACGGTCCGCGGTCCACGGCCCCGCTCCCGCCCCTCCTGCCTGTCGATCCCTGCCCGTCGATCCCTGCCTGCCGACCGGTCGCCGCCGATCCCTTCGGCGCCCCCGGGCACGGTTGCGGGAACCGGCCGCAACAGCATACATATGCATTCAACCAGAAGTCGCGACTTCCTGGCGAGGGAGCAGTAATCAGCGCGAGTTCGGTTGCATTTCCCGCAGCGTTTAGTACAGTACCCGCCATGCAACCATGTATCGCGCCGTGGCGGACACACTCTTCGCATGTCCGCCGGCGGCTTCGTGGAAGGGGCTGCGGATGGCGAAGCGTGGGCCGAAGAAGAAGCGGGTGAGTTCGTCCGGCATGGGCGTGGAGCCGTTGAAAAGCCAGAACATCATGATCGGCGGACACCGTACCAGCATGCGGCTGGAGCCGACGATGTGGGACGCGCTGGAAGAGATCGGCAGGCGGGAGGGTTTCACCGTCAACCGGCTGTGCACCCAGATCAAGGAGAGGATCGAGGAGCAGGCCCGCCGCCGCGGCATGATGCCCGACGAGACCGACGTCACCCTGACATCGGCGGTCAGGGTCTTCATCGCCTCCTATTTCCGCCGTGCCTGCACCGAGGATGGGCATCTGCGTGCCGGCCATGGCGGCAACGACCCGTTCGCCGGCACGCCCTTCGAACTGCCGCCCGCCGCGGAGGAGGCCGATGGCGCCAGGCCCGCCGCCGGTCCGGCCTTCTCCACGCCCGCCTCGCCAGTCGGGTTGCCGGCGCCCGCAACTCCCCGGTTCGACGCCTGACCGACGCCTGACCAGCGCCCGGCCGTCAGGCCGGCCTTCTCATTCCGCCGCCTCTTCCCGCCGCTCCGCGCCGGCCTCGCCGGTATAGTGGGCCGGCCAGTTCCTCCGCACCACTTCGCCGTTGCTGTCGAAGATGTGGCACATGTTGAGGAGAACCGGCCGCTTGCCGTCGTCCGGGAGCGGCGTGCCGGCTGCCCGGGCACGCTCCGCCGCCTCGCGGGCGAGGATCGGGTAGACGGTCTGGAAAGCGGTGGTCGCCAGCGGGCCGAGCAGCTCGACCAGATGGGTGCAACCCTTCGGCCCGCCCAGCCGCTCCTTCACCGCACGGGTCCAGCCCGGACCGACGCGCAGGCCGACGAGTTGCTGGAAGCTCGGCGTGATGCTGCCGCAGGCGCGATAGGGGCTGTCCTGGGTCACCGCCTCCACCGCCATGACGGTCAGCTTGTCGTCGACGGTCAGCCGCATCCACATCTGGTGGATCGGCGTGCCGGGATCGAGATGCCCGCGCTCCTCCGTGTGGAAGCCGTAGCTCTTCACATCGGTCAGGTGGCCTTCGATGTCCCACAGCCCGTCGGCACGGCGGAACCCCTGGCAGGTGACGCGGCGCGTATGGATCGGCTCGCGCTCGGCGGGGGCGGACAGCGAGGTCGCGGACATCGGGCTTTCCAGGTCTGGCGGCCGTCATGCGGCCAGGATGGCGTATCATCGACTATCGGTGGGGCCGGGCGCCCGGTCAACCCGGCCCCACCGCAACGCAGCATTACCCTTGCGTCAACCTCGCCCCCGCCGCGTCAGCCGACGCTGGCGTCCGCCGAATAGCCGGAGCCGAACATGTAGGCCTCACGGCTGCGGAGTTCGTCCTCGAGATGCGCGCGCACCACGGCGAACAGGTCGCGGATCGAGACCATGCCGACCGCCTCGCCATCCACGGCGATGGGCAGGTGGCGGTAATGGTAACGCTCCATCAGGTCGAGCGCCGCGATGGCGGCGGCAGACGGCTCCAGCGTGTCGGGATCGGCGGTCATCACCACCGACAGCGGCGTGGTGTCGGGGTCGAGCCCGGCCGCGACCACCCGCACCGTCATGTCCCGCTCGGTGACGATCCCCTTCAGCGTCCGCCCCTCGGTGACCAGGACAGCGGCAATGCGCCGCTCGGCCATCAGCAGGGCGGCGTCGCGGGCCGTCGCGTCGGGTGGAAGGCAGGAAAGCGTCTGGTTCTTGATGACGTCGGGCATCAGTCGGCGTGTCGGCATGTGTCCCCTCTCCCTCGAAGTGGCCAGGTTTTGTGGACGAACGATGCACTCGGCCGCGATGTGTCACCGCGGCACGCCAATTCTGTCAGCTTGCACTACAGATCGTCAATAGAACGGAATATCTGTACCCTCACGCACCAGCGCAATCGCCCTTCGCCCCTATGGAACCCACCTGCAAATGCAGGTTCAGGCCGGGGCGACCGCTTCCTCCAGCACGGCCCGGACGGCGGCGGCGTCGACGTCGCGGCGGGTGAAGGCGTTGCCGATGCGGTCGGCCAGGATGAAGGTGATGCGGCCGTCCTGGACCTTCTTGTCCTTGGCCATGGAGCGCACCAGCCCGTCGACGTCCCAGGCGACGCCCGCGATGTCGGCCGGGCGCACCGGCAGGCCGACGGCGGCGAGATGGGCGCGGGCGCGGGCGGCGTCCGCCGCCGGGCAAAGGCCGAGCCGGACCGACAGGTCGAAAGCCAGCACCATGCCGATCGCCACCGCCTCACCGTGGAGGAGCGTCTGGCCGAAGCCGGTCGCCGCCTCCAGCGCATGGCCGAAGGTATGGCCGAGGTTCAGCAGCGCGCGGTCGCCGCTCTCGCGTTCGTCGACGCCGACGATGTCGGCCTTGGCGCGGCAGCTCACCGTCACCGCATGGCGTCGCGCGTCGCTGTCGCCCGCGACCACGCGGTGGCCGTTCTCCTCCAGCCACGAGAAGAAGCCGGGCTGCCGGATCAGGCCGTACTTCACCACCTCGGCATAGCCGGCCAGCACCTCGCGCCGCGGCAGGGTGTCGAGGGTCGCGGTGTCGGCGATGACCAGCCGCGGCTGGTGGAAGGCGCCGACCAGGTTCTTGCCGTGCCGGCTGTTGATGCCGGTCTTGCCGCCGACCGAGCTGTCGACCTGGCTCAGCAGCGTCGTCGGGACCTGGACGAAATCGATGCCGCGCAGCGCGGAGGCGGCGGCGAAGCCGGTGATGTCGCCGATCACCCCGCCGCCCAGCGCCAGCAGCACGGTGGACCGCTCGATCCCACGGCCGAGCACCTCGTCCATCAACTGCTGGAAATGCCCGAAATCCTTCGTCTTCTCGCCGGCCGGCAGCACGATGGCCGGCTGCGGCGCGATCCCGGCCTTCGCCATCGCCGCGTCGAGCGTGGCGAGGTGCAGCGGCGCCACGTTGGCGTCGGTCACCACGATGGGCGCCCGGCCGCGGGTGACGGCGGCGATCCGCTCGCCGGCCTCCGCCAGCACGCCGTCGCCGACCAGGATGTCGTAGCTGCGGGCGCCGAGGTCGAGGCGGACGGTGTCGATGGAAGCGGGAGCGATGGTCATCGGATGGTTCCGCAGGTCTGGCGTTTCGTGGAGGACGGCGTCGAGCGGTCAGCCGGCATCGGCCTTGCCGGGGCGCCCGCCCCGGCCATGCCCGCCCCCGGAGCCGCCCCCTGAGCCGCCCCCTGAGCCGCCGCGGTGGGGCAGGACGACGCCGAAATGCGCCTCCAGCGCACCGATCACCAGCTCCACCGTCACCTCCGGCGGCTGCTCGTCACTGACCACCGTCAGGTCGGCCTCGGCGTAGATGGGGTAGCGCTGCTCCATCAGCCGGCCCAGGATGGCGCGCGGGTCGCCCTGGTTCAGAAGCGGCCGGTGGGTGCGCCGTGCGGTCCGGGCGACCAGCACGTCGAGTTCGGCACGCAGCCATACCGACACGGCATGCTCGCGGATCGCGGCACGCGTCTCCGGATCCATGAAGGCACCGCCGCCGGTGGCCAGGATATGGACCGGCTCGTCCCGCACCAGCCGGGTGATGATGCGGCGCTCGACCGAGCGGAAGACGGGCTCGCCGTCGCGGGCGAAGATTTCGGCGATGCTGCAACCGGCCGCGGACTCGATCTCGGTATCGGCATCGCGGAAGGCCAGGTGCAGGCGCGAGGCCAGCCGGCGGCCGATGGCGCTCTTGCCGGCCCCCATCAACCCGACCAGCACCACGGTGCGCGGCAGCAGCGGCTCCGCGTCTTCCACCGTTCCGGCCGGCCGGGCCGTCATCGCCTTGCGCACTCCCATCACGTCACCCGATCCGCACCCGTGCCACCCGCACCATCTGCTCCGCCCCCGCCAGGTCCGCCGGACGGCCGTCACGACGCTGCAACAGACATCACTCATACCCGCGCGCCCCGACCCGGCACAAGCGCGCCGGCCATCTCCATTAGGCCGGTGGGCGGGTTGCGTGCCGCTCCGACCTGTGGCTACACTGCCGCCGCCGCCAGACGGCGCACCCGATCGCCGGGTGCCGCTGCGGCCGGGTCGCGGATGCTTTAGCAGAAATGCCCTTGCTTGTCCCAAGCCCTGCGGTCCCCGACCGTGCTAGGCCCGCCCCGTCCGACAGTCCTTCCGACACAACGCGTCCTTGGTGCCATGAGCCGGTTTCTCTCCATTCTCGTCGTCCTTCTGTTGCTGGTGATCGCCGGTGGCATGGTCTTCCTTGCATCGTGGGATCTGCCGGCTCCATCGAAGACGGTGGAGAAGGTCCTGCCCGATGAGCGCTTCCCGCGCTGAGCAGCCGCCACCGGCCGTCGCCGCAAGCGTCGCGGCGGGAACCGTCCGGCGGACCGGACCGCTGGTGGCCGGCCTGCTGGCGGCCGGCTGGAGCCTTGCCGCCGCCGCGCAGGCCTTCGGGCCGCCGATCCGGCTGACCCCGGATGCGGCCCAGCCCGCTCCGCCACTGCCCGCCCTGGCGCCCCCTGCCCCATCGCCCGTCCTGGCACCGCCCGTCCTGGCACCCGCTCTTCCGGCGGCCCAGCCGGCATCCCCGCCGGGGACGGCCGGGGGCGAGGCCTCCGCACCGCCGGATCCCGACGGAGCCGGGGTGCTGCGCGGTCCCCAAGGGCTGGGCGCCGACCCCTGGCGCGGCATCGGCCGGGCGGACCTGCTTCCCCTGATCGCCGCCCTGCCCGTCGACACCCCCTCCCCCGCCGCCAAGGCGCTGGAGCGCCGCCTGTTGCTCAGCGCCGGTTCTCCGGCGGCCGGCGGGGAGTCCGCGCCACGCCGCTTCGGCGCGCTGCGCGTCGAGAAGCTGGCGCGGATCGGCGATCCTGCCGGTGCCGCCGAACTGGCGGCCCTGCTGCCCGCGGCGCTGGCTGGCGATGAGGCCGCCGCGCGGGCGCTGACCGACGCCGAGCTGGTGCGCGGCGGCATCGATTGCCAGCGCGCACTGGAGCGCGGCAAGGGCTTCGCCTCCTCCTACTGGACGAAGCTGGCGCTGCTCTGCCGTGCCCGGGTCGGCGATCGCGCCGGCGCCGACCAGGCGCTGGCGAAGCTGCGGGAGGGAGGGAGATCCGATCCCTTCCTTCCCATCGGGGAGGCCCTGGCCGGTGCCGCGCCGCCGCCGGCGCGGGCATTGGCTCCGGGATTGGCCGGGCCGGGCGATCCCGACGGTCCCGCCCTGACGCTCACCGCGATGCGCATGGCCCGCATCGGCCTGCCGCCCGACCGCCTGCCGCTGGAGAACCCGCAGGCTCTGGCCGCCGTCGCCACCAACCCCTCGACCGACCCGTCCACCCGCGCCGCCGCGGGCGAGCGCGCGGCGGCGGCACTGTTCCTCGACGCCCGCCAGCTCCTGGATCTCTATGCCCAGGTGCCGCCCAGGGGCGACGAGCTTCTGCGCCTGTCCGACCTCGCCCGCCGCGACCGCGGCGCCCGCACCCGCGCGCTGGTGCACCAGGCGATGGCGGCGGCGATGGACGGTCGCCGGCGCGTCGCGCTGGCCGGGCTGGCGGTGGAGCTGGTGGACCCGCGGCTGGCGGCCGGGCCGGTCGGCAGCGCCGCCGCCGGGCTGCTCGACAGCCTGTCGCCGAGCGGCGACGCGGCGGTGCTCGCCCCGGCCGCCGCCCGGCTCTATTATGCGCTGGGACGGCTCGACCAAGCGGGACGCTGGCACGATTTCGCGCTGCGCAGCAGGAGCGCCGCCGACTGCGCCTGGCTGTGGCCACTGGCGTTGGCCGCCACCGGGCGGAGCATGACCGGAAGCGGCGGGGGCGGAACCGCCGATCCGCAGGCGCTGTCCGCCTGGCTCGACGAGGTGCTGCGCGGCGCCGACGGCCCGGCGCGCGCCCGCATCGCCGGCCAGCTCGCCCTGTTGCAGGCGATGGGCATCGCCGTGCCCGACGAGGCCTGGATGACGGCGACCGACGGCGCCGGCCCTCCTTCCGGCAGCGACGCCGGCGTCGACCCCGCGCTCTGGCAGCGGCTGGGCGAGGCCGCTGCGGGCGACCGGATCGGCGAGACGGTGGCCGCCGCCCTTCTGCTGCTGGGCGAAGCCGGCCCGGCCGGCGTGCCGCCGGTGGTGGTGGCCCGCATCGCCGCCACCCTGAAGGCGGTCGGGCTTGATGCCGACGGCCGGGCGCTGGCGCGTGAGGCGATGGCGGCGATCAGCGGCCCGACCCCATCCTACGCTGGCGGCGCTGCGAACGGCGCGCCGTCTCCCCTTCCTTCCGGAGCCTACTGACAGCATGAGCGGCCCAACATGAGCAGACCGGGCATGCCCGCCAAACGCCGCGGCCGTCCCTGCAAGCCGCGCGACTTCGCCACCCCGCCGCATCTCGACGCCTTTCTCGACATGCTGACCGCGGAGCGCGGCGCCGCGGCCAACACGCGCATGGCCTACGAGCGCGACCTTGCCGACCTCGGGCGCTGGCTGGCCCAACGCGGGCTGCCGCTGGAGAAGGCCGGAACCGAGGATCTGCGCGCCTACTTGGCGGTCCAGAGCAAGGAGGGCGCGCCGCGCACGGTGGCCCGGCGGCTGTCGGCGATGCGGCAGTTCTACCGCTTCCTGCTGGCCGAAGGCCGGCGGACGGACGATCCGGCCTCGCCGCTCGACAGCCCGAAGCAGGGACGCCCGCTGCCGAAGATCCTGACCGAGGCCGAGGTCTCCGCCATGCTCGCCACCGCCGAGGCGCGCGGCGGCCCCGAGGGGCTTCGGCTGGTGGCGCTGCTGGAGGTGCTCTACGCCACCGGGCTGCGCGTGTCGGAGCTGGTCGGGCTGCCGATGACCGCCATCATGCGGGACGGCCGCGGCCTGCTGGTGCGCGGCAAGGGCGGCAAGGAGCGGATGGTCCCGCTGTCCGATCCGGCGCTGGCGGCGATGGCGGCCTATATCCCGCTGCGCCTCCATTTCGTTCCCGCCGCCGCCGGGCAGGAGGCGGGGCACAGCCCCTTCCTGTTCCCGTCGCGCAGCTCGGCCGAGGGCCATCTGACCCGGCAGCGCTTTGCCCAGTTGCTGAAGCAGCTCGCCATCGACTCCGGCATCGATCCGGAAAAGGTCAGCCCGCACGTGCTGCGCCATGCCTTCGCCACCCATCTCCTCGACCATGGCGCCGACCTGCGCTCGGTCCAGAAGATGCTGGGGCATGCCGACATCGCGACGACCCAGATCTACACCCATGTCGTCAGCGAGAGGCTGAGGAAGGTCATGCACGACCACCACCCGCTCGCCCGCCGCAAGCAGGAGGAACCGTCGGAGGGCTGAGCAGGCACCGGTAAGGATCGAAGCGGGCGGCAGCCGCCGGCCGCAGCCCCCCTGCCGGCCCCCCTTTGGCCCTGGATGGACGACAATGGACTGATCTGAAAAGGAAATCTGAGGAAATGGCGGCAGGGACGGAGAGGCTGGCCGTCGGCGGCCGAGGCTCCGCCCCCCTTCTATCCTTACTTCTTCTCCAGCATCAGCGTGCCCTGGCGGGTCACCTTGTTCTTGATCTTGTCGGCGAGCAGCGCCAGCGCCCAGGGCAGTTCGACCTCCATCTCGACGCTGTCCTCCAGCACGTCGATGTGGCCGGCGATGGTCTGCGCCATCGCCACGACGCGGAAATGCATGCGGTCGTCGGTCCAACTGTCGTCGATGCTGGTCGCCACGGCGCTCAGCCGCGCCCGCGCCTCGCCCATGCCGTCGACCAGCCGGCGCTTGGCCTCGTCCCGGCCGAGCGAGTGGGGAATGGAGAGGGTCAGGGGTTTCGGCATCGTCGGCTCCGCAAAGGACTGTCCGGTGGAGCAGGGGTAACGTCCCCGCGCCGGGTTGGGTCCCGGCTTACGCCTTCACGCCGTTCACCGGCGCCCGCACCGGCATGATGCAGCGGACATGGGCGCCGCGGCCGGCGGTCTCGTCCAGCTCGAGCCGGCCGCCATGCAGCTCCACCACGTTGCGGGCGAGCGACACGCCGAGCGCCGCGGCGCCCTGCGGATCGGACTCCGGCAGCGCGGCGCCGCTGACCGACAGGGTGACGCTGCCGTTCAGCCGCTCGCCGGCCAGCCGGATGCGGCGGTCGGACGGCGGGTTGCGGATGGCGCCCACCACCAGGGTGAACAGCGCCTGTTTCAGGCGCTTGCCGTCGCCCTCGATCTCGCCCAGCGCCTCGGGTGCCACGACCTCCATCCGCAGCCCTTCCCGCCGCGCCCAGTCCTTGGTCAGGCCGGCCACCGACTCCAGTAGATCCGGCAGCGCGATGGCGCCGCGCTCCAGGGTGGTGACGCCGGCCCCCAGGCTGGTCAGGTCGACGACGTCGTCGATCAGTTCCAGCAAGCGTTGGCCGGCCGACAGCATGCCGCGGACATACTCCATCTGCCGCTCGTTCAACTGGCCGAAATACTGGTTCGACAGCACTTCGGCGAAGCCGATGATGCCGTTCAGCGGCGTGCGCAGATGGTGGGAGACGTTGGAGATGAATTCCGTCTTCAACTGGTCGGCCGCTTCGAGCGCGGCGTTGGATGCGCGCAGCGCCGTTTCCAGCCGCGCGCCGTCGGTGACGTCGAGATAGCTGTTGAGGACCGCCCCGTCCGGCAGCGGCAGGGTCGAGAACTCCACCACCGACCCGTCGCTGCGCTCCATCCGGCCGGACCGGACGCTGCGCTCCAGCGTCGCGCCCACCAGCTCCTCCTTCAGCGCCTCCCACCCGGCGGCCGGGCCGGCAGTGGGAGCCGAGTTGGCAGGGCCGGCGCCACCGGCGGCGTCGGCGGCCTTCTCGGGCGGCTGCGGCGCATCCAGCAAAGGCCGCATCCGCTCGATGACCTCGGCGATGTGGGGCTCACCCCGCAGGTCGGCCTCGGCAAGATCCCAGATGCGGGCGAAGGCCGGGTTGGACAGCTTCAGCCGGCCGTCGCCGCCGAAGACGGCGATGCCTTCCGCAAGATTGTCCAGCGTTTCCTGCTGGACCGCCATCAGCGTGTTGTAGGAGGACTCCAGCGCCAGCGTGTTGGTCACGTCCTCCAGGATGGTGATCAGCCCGCCCTGGGGGTGCGGCGCCGCCAGATGGCGCAGCGTGGTGCCGTCGGGCAGATGCAGCAACTCCTCCAGCGGCTCCACCAGCCGGGTGTACCGGGTCAGCCTTTCCCGCTTGAAGGTCTGGTAGTCCGCATATTCCGGCAGCCGCCGGCGGGCGCGCAGCTCCTCCAGCAGTTCGGCGTTGGTGGGCTCCGTGCGCAGCCAGGCCTCGTCCAGGTCCCACAGCCGGGCATAGGCCTGGTTGAAGAATGTCAGCCGGGTGTCCGGCCCGAAGATGGCGATGGCGGTGCTCAGCCGCTCCAGGACCTCGGCGTGGGCGGTCAGGTGGCGGTCCAGCTCTCCACGCAGTTCCTGCAGCGCGGTGACGTCGAGCGCATAGCCGACCACCGGAATGCCGCCGTCGCCGGCCGGGAGCGGCGCCTCGGTCACCTCCAGCAGGCGGCGCTCGGTGCCGATCACCACCGGCACGCGCTCGGACTGGGCGAAGCCGCCGCCGCGCGCCCGCTCGGCGAGCGACCGTGCCGCAGTGGCCAGCTCCCGCCCTTCGGCGACCGCGGTTTCGGGATCGCTGTCGACGGCGCGGGCATAGGCGCGGTTGCACCAGGACAGGCGCAGGTCGCGGTCGCGCACCCACATCGGGACCGGCAGGGCATCGGCGACCGCCCGTAAGCCGTCGAGGCGCGAGCGGATCGCGTCGACCTCCGCCGCCTGCCGGCGCGCGGCGTCGCCGGCCGCGTCATGGGCGGCGGTGATGTCCTCGATCCAGATCACGTCGAAGCGTTCGGCGCCGGCACTGCCACGCCGGCCGGCCAGCATCAGGCGCCGCCCGCCGGCGCCTGATGCCTCGCAGCGGAAAGGTTTGCCCTCGCGCCGCAGGCGGTCGACCGCCGCGCGCAGATCGGCCGCGGGCAACGCCGACCCCAGGCCGTCGGCCGAGGATATGCCGAGCAGGGCCGCCGCCTCGTCCGACAGGAACGCCTCACCCGAAACGCTCCAGGCGCAGCAAGGCAGCGGAGCGGCGGCGAGCAGGGCCCGCCAGCGGTCGCCGTCCGCGGCGTGTTCGGCCTGGCGCCGGGAGTCCTTGTTGCGAAACAAGCCAGCGAAACCGACCAAGCTCTCCACCCCCGAACCGCCGGGACCGCCGGGGCCGCCGAACTGCGGACCATGGGCGAAATCTGACGAAATGAATCAACACCCGCAGAGTAATTCAGCCCGCCTTTAGCGACAAGCAACACGCGCCGACCGTGCGCTTTTTCGGAAAGGAGTTCACTCCAAGGTAGAGCTCAAGTGGGAGGGTCCGGTTCCGTCATGCACTCTTTCGGCAGGGGTACCATCTTTTTCGTGTGATGAAGTGCGTGAATCGCCTTTTCCACCGCCGGGAAGGCCGCGGCCATTGCATCTGCATGCCGAACGGCATCCGCCGTCCGCCCGTCGAGGAGCGCGCGCTCCAGCGCCGCCGCGGCGCCGGCCAACGCCGACGCCCCCGCCGTCCGCGCCGCCCCGGCCACCGTATGGGCCGCGGCGCGCGCCGCCTCCGCATCGCCGGCCGCCAGCGCCGCCAGCGCATGCTCCAGCGTCGGCCGCGTCGTCTCGATGAAGAAATCCATCATCTCGACCGCGCCCTGGTCGAGGCTGCCGAACGTCTCGACCACATGACCGAGGTCGAGCACCGCCGGCGTGAGTGATGGCGGATCGGTGGCTGGAAGATCGGTGGTCGGTAGATCGGTGGCTGGTAGCTTGGTGGCTGGAAGATCGGGCGCGAGCGGTGTTTTTGGGTCGGGCGGTGCCGGCGCCGCGGCGCGGCGGATGGCGGCGGCGAGCGCGGCCATTCCCAGAAGGGACAGCAGCGTCATCACGGCCACCGCGAGCGCGCCGTCGCCGGCCGCCCCGTCCCGTGCACGCACGCGGCGGGCGACGTCCTGCTCCACCGCCGCCAGATGGTCCGACACGATGATGGCCATGCGGTCCGAAATCATCCGGCTGCGGGCCGCCGACCGCTCCGCCGCACGCCGCAGCGACAGCTCGGCCGCGCGAAGGGTCGCCAGGGGGGCTTGCCCGAAGGCCGCCCCGAAGGCCGCCGCCTCCAGCCCGTCCTGGACCGGCTTCAGCCGTGACGCGCGCTCCGGCGGCAGCAGGGCCAGCTCCCGCGCCGCCGAGCCGAGGGCTCCCCGGGCGTCGGCCTGCAACCGGTCGAGCTGGGTGTCGCGCTCGGCATGCAGCACGGCCAGCAGGAGCGACGACGCGGCGTTGATCTCACGGCGCCAGCGCTCCTGCGCCGCCCGGCCCAAGCCATCCGCACCGCCGCCCCCGGCAGCGGCGGCGCCATCCCGGTCCTCCGCCGCGAGGGCGCCGAGGCTCGCCGCCACGGTGTCCAGCGACCGCGCGCGGGCATCGGCCTCGGCGGTCAGGACGAGCTGCTGCCGCACCTGGGCGTTCAGCGTCTGCAGGACGCGCACGAGTTCGTTCTTGTGATGCTCCAGCGCCTCCAGTCCCCCGCCGGGGTCGGCGGACGGCCCCGCGGCGACCCCGTCGGCGATCAGCCGCGGCACCAGCTCGTCGAGACGGGCGATCCGCTCGCCCATCCGTGCCATCTCGGCCTCGCGCGCCGTCTGGTCGGGTGCTGCGACCAGGGCGGCGGTGGCTTCGGCGATGGCGCCGCCTTGCCGCACCAGTCTTGCGGCATCGCCCAGGTCCGGCACGGCGGCTGCGATCCGCTCGATCTCCCGGCTGGAAGCGGACAGCAGCGACACGGCGACCGCGCCGGTCGCCGCGGACAGCCCGCCGATGACCGTCATTCCCGCCAGGATGCGGAACGTCACGGCCCGCCGGGGACCCCGCGTCATACCCCCTGCCCCCCTGCCCTCTGGCACTCCGTCCCCCGCTCCGGCGGGTGGCGCTTCGGCGCCATCATGCCACCAACCGCCCGGCCGCGGCACCATGGTTCGCCGCTGCCGGCCGGTGGGTGCCGGTCAGGAGGTGCGGGGCAAGGAGGCGCCGATCAGGCAACCCCGGTGGAGCCGAAGCCGCCGGTCCCGCGCGCGGTGTCGTCGAGCGCCGCGACCTCGACCAGCGCCGCCTGCGGCGCCGGCGCGATCACCGCCTGGGCGATGCGGTCGCCGCGGGCGATGGCGAAGGGCTCCTCGCCGAGATTGATCAGGCAGACGCCGACCGGCCCGCGATAGTCGCAGTCGACCGTCCCCGGCGTGTTCAGCACCGTCACGCCGTTCTTCACCGCCAGCCCGGAGCGCGGGCGGACCTGCATCTCCCAGCCGGCCGGCAGGCCGACGGCGAAGCCGGTCGGCACCAGCATCCGGCGGCCGGGGGCCAGCACCACCGGCTCGCCGGCCGGGACCGCCGCGCGCAGGTCGAACCCGGCCGCCCCGGCCGTGGCGTAGGACGGCAGCGGCAGGTCGTCGTTGCCGGGCAGGCGGAGGAAGGCGACGGTGGGGGGCATGAAGGCTCCTGGATGGACGGGAGAGGAATCCGCGCCGGTCAGCGGCGCTCGAACTGCCCGGCGATGGCCTCCGCCAGCCTCGCGGCGACGGCCTCCTTGCTCATGGTCGGCCAGGAGTCGCTGCCGTCGGCGCGGATCAGGTGGACGGTGTTGTCGCTGCCGCCGAAGGTGCCGGTGCCGGGGGAGACGTCGTTGGCGACGATCCAGTCGCAGCCCTTGCGCGCCCGCTTGGCGGCGGCATAGGCCAGGACGTCGCCGGTCTCGGCGGCGAAGCCGACCACCAGGGCCGGACGGCGCGGGCCGGCCTGCGACAGGGTGGCGAGGATGTCGGGGTTCTCGGTCAGCGCCAGCGCGGGCGGGCCGGAGCCGTCCTTCTTCAGCTTGCGGTCCGCCTCCGCGGCGACCCGCCAGTCGGCGACCGCGGCGGCGCAGACGGCGACGTCGGCCGGCAGCGCCGCCTCGCAGGCGGCCAGCATCTCGCGCGCCGTCTCGACATGGACGACGCGGCAGCCGGCCGGGTCGGGCTGCCGCGTCGGGCCGCTGACCAGCGTCACCGCGGCGCCCAGCCGGGCCAGCGCCGCGGCGATGGCGTGGCCCTGCTTGCCCGAGGACCGGTTGGCGATGTAGCGCACCGGGTCGATCGGCTCGTGGGTCGGGCCGCTGGTGACCAGCGCGTGCCGGCCCGCCAGGGGCTGCGGCCCCTCCCCCTCCGCCTGTTCGGCGAAGAAGGCGGCGACCGCGTCGACGATCTCCATCGGCTCCGCCATGCGGCCGGGGCCGTATTCGTTGCAGGCCATGACGCCGTCGTTGGGTCCGACGCGCCGCACGCCGCGGCTCTCCAGCAGCGCCATGTTGGCCCGGGTGGCGGCATGCTGCCACATGCGGACGTTCATCGCCGGTGCGACCAGCACCGGCTTGTCGGTGGCCAGCAGCACGGTTGCGGCAAGGTCGTCGGCCATGCCGGCGGCCATGCGTGCCAGCAGGTTGGCGGTGGCGGGGGCCACCACCACGAGGTCGGCCTCGCGGGACAGCCGGATGTGCCCCATCTCCGACTCGTCGGTCAGCGACCACAGGTCCTGGTAGACGGTGCCTTCGGTCAGCGCCTGCACCGACAGCGGCGTGACGAAGCGGGCGCCGGCCTCGGTCAGCACCGCGCGGACCGTCACGCCGCGCTCGCGCAGGCGCCGGATCAGGTCGAGCGACTTGTAGGCGGCGATCCCGCCGGCGATCACCAGCAGCACGCGCCGCCCTGACAGGACGGCGTGATCGGGGTTGGCCTGACCGGGCATGGCGGTTCTCCTCTTCCGGTCCCTCGTCCCCGCTGCTGATAGTTCATCGCGCCTCCCCCGGCAAGCGGCGGAATGCCCGCCCCGCCTCGCCCGACACCGCCCCGCCCGGTGCCGCGGCGCGCTCCTCCCCCGGATCGCCCGGCGCTGGTTTCCGGGAGCGGGGCTTTCAAACGGGTTTTTCGGGCCGGGCCGGGCGGCCCCTCGCTACGGGGTAGGATTTTCAGAATAATCTGTTAGAGAATGGGAGCCGTCCTTTCCCTGAATTTGCGTGCCGCCCAGCATGCCAACCGGCTCCATTCCCGTCCTTCTGATCGAGGACACCCCGTCGCTGGCCCGCGTCTATGCGGAAATCCTGAAAAAGGAATCCCACGCCGTCATCGCGGTGGAAACCGGGGCGGATGCGCTGGAACAGTTGAAGGACGGCGCCCCGAAGGTGGTGCTTCTCGACCTCCAGCTCCCGGACATGAACGGGATGGAGGTGCTGAAGCGCATCGCCGACCAGGGCCTGCCCTGCGCGGTCATCGTCATCACCGCCCACGGCTCGGTGAAGGCGGCGGTCGAGGCGATGCGTTACGGCGCCTATGATTTCCTGGTGAAGCCCTTCTCCGCCGACCGGCTGGCGGTGACCGTCCGCAACGCCATGGAGCGGCTGCGGCTGGCCCAGTTGGTCGACACCTTCGAGAAGGACCTGAACCGCGCCCGCTACCACGGCTTCATCGGCTCGTCGCTGGCGATGCAGGCGGTCTACCGCATCATCGACAGCGCCGCCTCGTCGCGGGCGACGGTGTTCATCACCGGCGAATCCGGCACCGGCAAGGAGGTGTGCGCCGAGGCGATCCACCGCCAGAGCCAGCGGGCCGCCCGCCCCTTCATCGCCATCAACTGCGGCGCCATCCCGAAGGATCTCATGGAAAGCGAGATCTTCGGCCACATGAAGGGCAGCTTCACCGGAGCGGTGTCCGACCGCGAGGGCGCCGCAGCCCGCGCCGACGGCGGCACCCTGTTCCTCGACGAGATCTGCGAACTGGCGCCCGACCTGCAGACCAAGCTGCTGCGCTTCATCCAGACCGGCACCTTCACGCCCGTCGGCGGCTCGAAGCTGGAGAAGGTCGACCTGCGCATCATCTGCGCCACCAACCGCGACCCCCTGCGCGAGGTGGAGGAGGGCCGGTTCCGCGAGGATCTCTACTACAGGCTGCACGTCATCCCCATCCACCTGCCCCCCCTGCGCGAGCGCGAGGACGACGTGCTGGGCATCGCCCGGCACTATCTCGCCGAATTCGCCCAGGAGGAGAAGAAGGGGTTCAGCCGCTTCTCGCCGGAGGCGGAACAGTCGCTGCGCCACTATCACTGGCCGGGCAACGTCCGCCAGCTCCAGAACGTGGTGCGCATCGTCGCGGTGCTGCATGACGGCGACACCGTGACGCCCGAGATGCTGCCGCCGCCGCTCGCCATGCCCCACATCGCCGCCGCCCCGCCCCAGGCGGCTGCGCCCGCCGCCGTCCCCGTCGCCCGCCCCCCCTCCCCGCCGAGGCCGGAGTCGATCAAGCCGCTGTGGGAGGTCGAGAAGGACGCGATCGAGGATGCGATCACCGCCTGCGACGGCAACATTCCGCGGGCGGCGGCGCTTCTGCAGATCAGCGCCTCGACGATCTACCGCAAGCGCCTGGCCTGGCAAGCGGAAGGCAAGCTCTAAGCCTTTATTTCGGAAGAAACTTCATTTTTCACGAAGACGAGGGATAATACCCTTTGCCGTCGAAGCGGCGCCTTGGTCGTACTTCTCCATAGATCATCGCGGTCGATAGTCCTATGCCGTGAGACGGAATTGCCTGCAACCGCAGCCTGCGGCTAGCCTCCCCGCACAATGTCTTGGTTCCGCTTGCCCGGCAGACCTCAAGGCGCGCCCGACGCCGGCGATCCGCGACCCATCGACTTCGTCAATCCAGGGGGAGGCACATGACCAACGGTACCGTGAAATGGTTCAACACCACCAAGGGATACGGCTTCATTGCGCCGGAAGCCGGCTCCAAGGACGTGTTCGTCCACATCACCGCGGTCCAGCGCTCGGGTCTCCACGCCCTGTCCGAAGGCCAGCGTGTCCAGTTCGAAGTCGCCCGCGGAACCAACGGCAAGGACGCCGCGGTGAACATCAGCCTGATGGAATAGCCTCCAGCCGGTTCAGACCGGATAGCCGGCCGCCCGATAGGCCGCGATGGCTTCCCCGGCCAGCCGGGGGATCTCGCCGCGCAGGCGGTCAGCCTCGTCCGCCGGGCCGCCCGCTTCCGCCTCGCGGCAGGCCGCTTCCAGCGTCCGGGCCGCGGCGCACAGTGCGCGGGCGCCGAATGTGCCCGCCGTACTCTTCAAGGTGTGCGCCTCGCGCATCAGGATGGCGGTATCGGCCGCCGCCGCCATGCGCTCCACCCGCTCCCGCGTCTCCGCAACGAACTGCCGCAGCACGTCCTCCAGCAGGTCGGCATCCAGATCCTGGGCAAGCTGGGCCAGCACGTCGTGGTCGAGGACCTCCCCCTCCCGCGCCGCCGGCACGGCGTTGCCGGGGCCGAAGCCGGCCGGCAGCGACGCCTGCAGCCATTTCCCCACCGTCGCCAGCAGTTGCGCCCGGTCGACCGGCTTGGCGACATGGTCGTTCATCCCGGCGCCCTGGCAGCGGGTGCGGTCGGCCTCGTCGGTGTCCGCCGTCATCGCCACCACCGGCACCCGCCCCGCCGCTCCCGGCAGGCCGCGCACCAGCCGCGTCGCGGTCAGCCCGTCCATCTCCGGCATCGACAGGTCCATCAGGATCAGGTCGTACCCCCCGGCCTGGGCCGCCATGACCGCCTCCAGCCCGTTGTTGGCGATGTCGGGACGGTGGCCGGCCTGGACCAGGATGGCGCTGACCAGCATCTGGTTCAGCGGGCTGTCCTCCACCACCAGGATGCGGCCGCCGACGGGCCGGGGCTCCGGCCGGGCTGCCGGCTGGGGGTGCGGGACGGGAGGCTGCGGCTCTGTCGGCGGCATCGGACGGGCTCTGCGCGGGGACCGAAGCCGCAGTGTAGGGGAGAGCGCACGCTCCTGCAAAGCCCCGCGCCGTCCCGCCGCCCCCGGGACGGGGTCCGGCGCGGGGAACGGCCGCCGGCCATTTCCGCCCCCCTGAATTTTCCCCCTGAATTTTCCCCGAATTCCGCCTGGCGATCTCTGCTCCGTGATTTCTGCGGCCATCCCCGCGGCCCGGCGCTTCAAATCGGCGCGGCGCACCGGTATGGTGGCGCGTTCGGCCGGTTCGCGGGCGCGCTTGCCGCCCGCGATGAGTCCGGCCCCCTCGACCCTAGGCAGTGTCGCAGACGATGACCAAACTCAACACCTACCGCTCCGGTCCCGACGAGCGCGGGCATTTCGGCATCTATGGCGGGCGCTTCGTCGCCGAGACGCTGATGCCCCTGATCCTGGAGGTCGAGAAGGCCTATCGCGAGGCGCGCGCCGACCCCGCCTTCGAAGGCGAGATGCGCCAGCAACTCAAGCAGTATGTCGGCCGCCCCAACCCGCTCTATTACGCCGAACGCCTGACGGAGCAGCTCGGCGGTGCCAAGATCTACTTCAAGCGCGAGGAGCTGAACCACACCGGCGCGCACAAGATCAACAACTGCATCGGCCAGATCCTGCTGGCCCGGCGCATGGGCAAGACCCGCATCATCGCCGAGACGGGCGCCGGCCAGCACGGTGTCGCGACCGCGACGGTGTGCGCGCTCTACAACATGCCCTGCGTCATCTACATGGGCGAGACCGACATCGCCCGCCAGCAGCCCAACGTCTTCCGCATGAAGCTGCTGGGTGCGGAGGTGCGCGCCGTCACCTCGGGCGGCCGGACGCTGAAGGACGCGATGAACGAGGCGCTGCGCGACTGGGTCACCAACGTCGCCGACACCTTCTACATCATCGGCACCGCCGCCGGCCCGCACCCCTACCCCGGCATGGTCCGCGACTTCCAGTCGGTGATCGGCGACGAGGTGCGCAGCCAGATGCAGGAGCTGGAAGGCCGGCTGCCGGACAGCCTGGTCGCCTGCGTCGGCGGCGGGTCGAACGCCATCGGCCTGTTCCACCCGTTCCTCGACGATCCCTCGGTGCGGATGATCGGCGTCGAGGCCGCCGGCCGCGGCATCGAGAAGGGGCCGCTGGACCATGCCGCCTCGATCAACGGCGGCCGCCCCGGCGTGCTGCACGGCAACCGCACCTACCTGCTGCAGGACGAGGACGGCCAGATCCTGGAGGGCCACTCGATCTCCGCCGGCCTCGACTATCCCGGCATCGGGCCGGAGCATAGCTGGCTGCACGACGTCGGCCGCGTCGAATACGCCCACGCCACCGACCAGGAGGCGCTCGACGCCTTCCAGCTCTGCGCCCGCACCGAGGGCATCATCCCGGCGCTGGAGTCCGCCCACGGGCTGGCCGAGGTCATCAAGCGCGCACCGGCTCTGCCCAGGGACCACCTGATGGTGCTGTGCCTGTCGGGCCGCGGCGACAAGGACATCTTCTCCGTCGCCAAGCATCTGGGAGTGGAACTGTGAGCGCCGATCCGTTGTCCGATGGCCGCATCGCCCGCCGGTTCAAGGCGCTGAAGGCGGAGGGCCGGGCCGGCCTGGTCACCTTCGTCACCGCCGGCGACCCCGATCCCGGGACCGCGCAGGCGCTGCTGAACGGCCTGCCGGCCGCCGGCGCCGACCTGATCGAGCTCGGCGTCCCCTTCACCGACCCGATGGCCGACGGGCCGGCGATCCAGGCCTCGTCGCTGCGGGCGCTGAAGGCCGGGATGACCGTGCGCAAGACGCTGGACCTCGTCCGCAACTTCCGCAGGCTCGACGCCGACACGCCGATCATCCTGATGGGCTATTACAACCCGATCCACGCCTACGGGGTGGAGCCGTTCCTGGCCGCCGCCCGCGAGGCCGGGGTCGACGGGCTGATCATCGTCGACCTGCCGCCGGAGGAGGACGAGGAGCTGTGCATCCCGGCGCTGAAGGCCGGCATCAGCTTCGTCCGCCTGACCACCCCCACCACCGACGACGCGCGCATGCCGGCCGTGATGCGCAACACGTCGGGCTTCGTCTACTACGTGTCGATCGCCGGCATCACCGGGACCGCCAGCGCGTCCGGCACCGCCATCGACACGGCGGTCGCGCGGCTGAAGCGCCACACCGACCTGCCGGTCGCCGTCGGCTTCGGCATCAAGACGCCGGAACAGGCCGCCGAGGTCGCCCGCATCGCCGACGCCGCGGTGGTCGGTTCCGCCATCGTCAGCCGCCTGGCCGGCGGGCTGGACGCGGCCGGCACCGTCGGGCCGGGCACCGTCGAGGACGTGCTGGGCTTCGTGCGCGAGCTGGCCGCCGGCGTCCGCGCAGCGCGGGACTGAGGGGCGGACGGTTTACAAGAACGGCAAACAGCTTTACGACACCCGCAACACGATCGCTCGCGGCGACAGACGGCCGGAAGGCCCGGCGCGGTTCCCACCGCCGCCGGGCTTCGGCCTACCGCCGTGCCGTTGAAAGGCGTTCCATGAACTGGCTCACCAACTACGTCCGTCCCAAGATCCGCGCGCTCTACGCCCGCAAGGAAGTGCCCGACAACCTCTGGCACAAGTGCCCGAGCTGCGAGTCGATGCTGTTCCACCGCGAGCTGGAGGAGAACCTCAACGTCTGCCAGCACTGCGGCTTCCACATGCGGCTGGAGCCGGTGCGGCGGCTGGAATCGATGTTCGACGGCGGCGTCTATGAAGCCGTCGAGCTGCCGAAGCCGGTGGTCGACCCGCTGAAGTTCCGCGACCAGAAGCGCTACACCGACCGCCTGAAGGAAGCCCAGACCAAGACCGGCCGCAACGACGCCATCGTCGTCGGCGAGGGCCGCATCGGCGGCCAGCCGGCGGTCGTCGCCGCCTTCGACTTCGGCTTCATGGGCGGGTCGATGGGCATCGCCGTCGGCGAGGGGCTGCTGACCGCCGCCCGGCTGGCGGTGGCCAAGCGGGCGCCGCTGATCGTCGTCCCGGCCTCGGGCGGCGCCCGGATGCAGGAAGGCATCCTGTCGCTGATGCAGATGCCGCGCACCACCATCGCGGTCGAGATGGTCAAGGAAGCCGGCCTGCCCTACATCGTCGTGCTGACCGATCCGACCACCGGCGGCGTCACCGCCAGCTTCGCCATGCTGGGCGACATCCACATCGCCGAGAAGGGCGCGCAGATCGGCTTCGCCGGCGCCCGCGTGATCGAGAGCACGATCCGCGAGACCCTGCCGGAAGGCTTCCAGCGCTCCGAGTACCTGCTGGAGCACGGCATGGTCGACATGGTGGTCCACCGCCGCGACCTGCGCCCGACGCTGGCCCGTACGCTGGGGCTGCTGATGACGCCGCGCGTCGATGCGGAGGAACCGGTGGATGTCGACCTGACCGCCGCGCCGCCCGCGGACAGCGAGCCGGCGCAGCCGGCCGCCGCCCAGCCCGTGCCCGCCGCGGCACCGGCAGCGGTGCCGGCCGCGGCACCGGTCCAGGCCGGCGACGACTGACCCGGCTCCGCCAGACGCGGCGCCCATCCCCTCCCGGCCCAGAGACGACCATGACCGACGCCCGCCCGTCCCCCGCGGCAAGCCGATCCGACCCCGTGCTGGACCGGCTGAAGGGGCTTCATCCGAAGGTCATCGACCTGTCCCTGGACCGGGTGCACCGGCTGCTGGCGGCGCTCGGCAATCCCGAGCGCAAGCTGCCGCCGGTGGTCCATGTCGCCGGAACCAACGGCAAGGGATCCACCGTCGCCTTCCTGCGCGCGATGCTGGAGGCGGCGGGCTACCGCGTCCATGTCTACACCTCGCCGCACCTCGTGCGCTTCCACGAGCGCATCCGCCTCGCCGGCCGGCTGATCGACGACGATCACCTGGCCGCCCTGCTGGAGGAATGCGAGGCCGCCAATGCCGGCGGCCCGATCACCTTCTTCGAGGTGACGACGGTCGCCGCCTTCCTTGCCTTCTCCCGCGTGCCGGCCGACGTGGTGCTGCTGGAGACCGGGCTCGGCGGCCGGCTGGACGCCACCAACGTGGTGGACCGGCCGGCGGTCACCGCCATCACCCGCATCTCCTACGACCACCGCCAGTTCCTCGGCGACTCCCTGCTGGAGATCGCCAGCGAGAAGGCCGGCATCTTCAAGCCCGGCGTCCCGGTGGTGCTGGCGCCGCAGCCGGAGGCCGACGCGCTGAAGGCGCTGACGCTGCGCGCCGGCGCCATCGCCGCCCCGATCCAGCCCTGGTCGGTGACGGAACGTCCCGGCGGCTTCCGCTTCGAAAGCGCGGCCCGCCGGATCGACCTGCCGATGCCGGGCCTTGCCGGTGCCCATCAGGTCACCAACGCCGGCGTCGCCATTGCCTGCCTCGACCATCTGCCGCTGGCGGTGGACGACGAGGCGGTGCGCCGCGGCCTTGCAAGCCCCGAATGGCCGGCGCGCCTGCAACGGCTGACCCGCGGCCCGCTGGCCGATCGCCTGCCGGCGGGCTGGGAGCTGTGGCTGGACGGCGGGCACAATGATTCCGCGGGCGAGGTTCTCGCCCGTCAGGCGGTCGACTGGTCGCATGGCTCCACGCCCGCTGCAGGGGATGGGAGCGCACCGGCCCTGCCGCTGCTGCTGATCTACGGCATGCTGTCGAGCAAGAACCCGTTCGAGTTCCTGGGACCGATCGCCCCCTTCGCCCACGCCCTGCGCGCCGTGGCGATCCCGGGCGAGGAGGCCAGCTTCAGCGCGGAGGAATCCTGCGAGACCGGACGCCTGTGCGGCATCCGCGACAGCGCCGCCGCCGACAGCGTCGATGCCGCCCTGGCCGACCTCCTGGCCGGCCGATCGGGACCGGCACGGGTGCTGATCTGCGGTTCGCTCTATCTCGCCGGCACCGTGCTGGCCCAAAACGGCTGAACCAAGAACGGCCGAACCCGGAACGGCCCCGCCTGCCGCCCGGGCGACTCCCCGGCTCCCGGCTTGTCCCAGGACCGGTTCCAGCGTTTCGGCTTGAACCGGTCAGGCTTGCACCGATCAGGCCCTACCGCTTGCGCCGGCCGTCCAGTTCGAGCATGCCGCGCAAGGCCGCGATGGTCTTGCTGAGCGGCGTGGCGTCGTCGCCGCCTGCCTTGGCCGGTGCGGTCCCGCTCTGCCCGGTCTTACCCAGCCCTGTCCTATCCGCCGGAACCGCCGCGGGATCCGCAGTGGGATCCGCCTGCAGCGCGGACGACCCGGCGGAGGGGGTGTGGCGCGTCTTGGCGGCACGCGGCCGGGGCAGGGGAGCCGCTGCGGGCGGGTCGGGATCCTCGTCCTCCTCGATGAAGCCGCGCAGCGCCCTCATCGCCTCTTCGATCTCGCGTTCCTGGGCGGAGCGGCGGCCGGACGCCGGTTCCGGTTCGGCGGCCGGCTCTTCGTCGACCTCCTCCGGCAGCGGCCCGGCGGCGGGAGCGGCCTGGGGTCCGGGATCCTTCGGAACGTCCCAATCATCGCCCGTCGAGTCATCGCCCGTCGGCGCGCCACACGCCGCCTCGCCCCCGGCACTCCGGTCGGCAGGCTTGGGCGCCGCGCCGCGTCCCTTGCGGGGGGAGGGGGAGGCCGGCTGGTCGCCTGCCGCATCCTCGATCATCGCGCGCAGGGCCGCCAGGGTCCTGTCGAACCCATCCTCCTCATCGGGCAGCGGGGCCGGGCGCTGGGCGCGCCGCTCCGCACGGTACTCGTCGAAAGCCGCCGGCGGCTCGCCTGCGGGAGGATAGGCGGCAGGCTTGTCGGGGCGGCCGGCCGAACGGTCGGGATCGCGGATGGCGAAGGACAGGATGTCGTCGTCGGAGGGGTCCTCGTCCCAGCCCCCGTCGGTCCCATGTTGGGGCTCGGGCTCGGGCCGTTCGCGGCTCCCCCCGTCCCCGTGGCGCCCGCCGGGCCCCCTTGCGAAATCACCGCGGACCATGACCCTGTGCGTGAAGACCGGCGGCTCAGGGTCGCCATCCTCGTCGTCTTCGTCCACCGGGTCCGCTGCATCGGGCCATGGCGCAGACCGTGGTGGAAAGCCGCCGTCGCCGTCCGGCCCGTCGTCGGGCCATTCCGCCTGTGCCTCCGCCCGCGCCAGGAGGCGCCGCATCGCCGTCAGCGTCTCGTCGGCCTCTCCATCCGGGTCGCCGTCGCGGTCGGCATCATAGCTGGCATCGTCCGAACCGCTGCCGACCAAACCACTATCGGCCACACCGGTGTCGACCCAGCCAGTGTTGGCGGCAACCGCGGTGCTTCGGACCGGCGCGATGTCGTCCTCGTCCTCTTCGTCGGTCCAGCCTTCGAAGCCGAGCCGGGCGGCCATGTCGACGGGCGAGACCGGTTTCCAGGGATGCCCGGCATCGTCGTCGGGCGATCTTCCGGCCCTCGGGTCAGGCATCGGCTCCGCGGAGGACCGTGCGCGGAAGGGCGACGGGCGCTCCTCATGGTCCACGGCCCGCGGGGCAGGGGCAGGGGCAGGGGCAGGGGCAGGGGCAGGGGCAGGGGCGTCGTTGCCGCCGCGCAGGGAAGCCAGCAGGCCGTGCAGTGCTGCGAGCGGCGCATCGAACGAGGAGTCGGCGCCGGCCGGGGAGCCTGCACCGGCCGCCACCGGCTCCGGCGGGACCGGCCGGCTTTCGATGTCGCGGGAGTCGCACCGGGAACACCGGTAATGCGGCGCGATCGACAGGACGGGATAATTCGGGCCGAAGCGGCGCTCCAGGACGGCGCGGGGCAGTACGCCGCCATGGCCGCAGGCGCGGCAGCGCAGTTGCACGTCGGCGTCGATATCGCGAAGGAACAGCATGCGGGCCATGGCCCGCAGTATAGCGGTGCTCCCGCGGCATTCCCAATCGATTCAGCCCGGTCCAGCCGTGCTGAACCGCTTCAGGCCCAACCGCATCCGTCCCAACCGGTTCAAGACCGGCCGGCAGGCCGATGCGGTCCGTCCGTCATTGCGGAGGCAGGACGGCCCCCGGCCCGCCGGAGCCGCTGCGGCCGTCACCCTGTGCCTGGGGGGAGAGAGGAGCCCGGCGGCACCCTGCGCCACCGCCGTGGCGCGGCGCTGGCCGGTGTGGGCCAAGGCCGTGCCGCGGCGGCGGGGAAGGGGCGATCCGCCCGGGCAGACGGCGTCACGCCGAGCGGGTGACGGTCAACCCCTGTTCGGAAAGGCTCTCGGTGAAGTCGCGGAACTTGCGCAGGTAGCGGATACGGTAGGCGTCGAAGTCGGCGGCGATCGCCGCGTCGGCATTGTCCGACTTCCTGAATTCGGAGACGCGGTGGGCGTTCTCCGCGCGATAGAGGGCGAAGGCGCCCTCGGTCACCAAGTCGTCCGAGACCGCACCGGCGGCTTTCTTGTCAATGCTCATCACTCATGTCCAATTGGGGGCTGCATCCGGCGCCGCGGGCGGCCCGGATGCACAGTGCTGTGGTAGGACCACATGACAAAGCTACGCCCCGCCAGGACACCCTTCAATGCTGCGCCGCATCATCATGCCACCACATTGCGCAAGGCGGCCATGCGGTCACGGTCGACCCGGATACGGTCCAGGTGCTGGGCGATGACCGCGGTCACCGGCAGGGGCAGTTCCTTCGCCATCGCGTCCTCATAGCGGCGCAGGCACTCGGTCTCGCCCCGTTCCACCTCGGTGATGACCGCCGCCCGGTCATGGCCGAGGACCGCCGACTTCAGCTCCAGGAAGAAGCGGTGGGCGCCCCCCAGCATGGTGCCTCCCATGTCGGGGGCGCCGCCCTGCTCGGCCACCAGCCGCTGGATTTCGCGGACGATGGCGCCGCGCTGGGCGGCAAGGTCGTTGAACAGCGCCTTCAGATCCTCCTCCTGGGCGCTCTCGGCAGCCTGCCGGTAGCCCTCGTGGCTGTCTTCGACGATGCGGATCAGGTCATTGAGGGTATCGACGATCTCGTCTTTTTCCATGGCGGCAGGTCCTCCGGTGCATCCCCGTCGTTGGCACAACCCGGCCGCCGGACCGAATGTTCCCGACGGCCCCCGGGGCCGGCCGGGAATGTTGCCTCGCGGAAAGCCGATCCTTAGGCCGGGATGGCGTTCCCGGCGTTCCGCCCCCGCAGCAGGGACCGGCCGATGCCGCCCCGCCACAGGCTGACGCCATGTCCGGTGAGCGACATCGCGTCGGACGCCAGGCCGAAGCCGGAGCCGGCCAGCAGGTTGTGCCCGGCGCCGACCAGCGTCGCCGCGATGAAGCACAGCCGCATCGGGCCGACGGCGCTCTGCCAGCGGCCGAGCGTGGCCAGCAGGAAACCGCTGGCCGACAATGCCGACATCGGCCCCTGCCACGTGAGCGCCGCCACCGCCAGCGCCGCCGGCACCGTCAGGGCGTAGGCGACGGCCAGTGCCGGACCGATGCGCCGGGGCAGGCGCAGGACCATCTGGATCAGCCCCAGCCCGCACATCAGCATGCCCGTATGGGCGCCGAGCAGCAGGAAATGGACCAGGAACAGCGAGGATGCCGTCGCCTGCGCCGCGAGGATCGCCCGCCGGTCGCCGAGCAGCGTCGACAGCACGCCTGCCAGCAGGCCGGCGACCCCGGTCGCAGCAATCGGAGAGATGGCGGTGAATGTCGGAAGATAATCCAGCAGAAAAGCCGTCATGGAACGCCTTCGCACGAAGAACATGCCGCAATGCAGCGAAGGCGGCGGACGCTAGTCCCGTCTGGTTAACTGGATATGAACACTGATGTGACCGGAAGCAGACCAAAGATGGACCTCGTCACGCCACCGAATGTCCGCGAGAGCAACCATGTCTTCATGCGGGAGTGGATGTGGCGATTATTGTGAAAACTCTGGAGCAACATTGAAGCAGACATGCTCCTGCACTCTGCGGGTATATGCCCTACCGGCAGAGTGCGCGGATTCCCGACCTGTCCATCAGTGACGTTGGCAACGGCCGCCGCTGACGTCATTCTCGCAGCGCTTCGGTTCCGCTGCTGGGTGCGGAACCTGTGACGGGGAGAGGCCGCTGGTCGGGGGAAAAGGCCGGGGAAGACCAGGAAAGGGGACAAGATGGGGGAACCGATAGCCCGGTATGGGCACCACCCGGCATCGCCCGGATGCATCGGGGCGGGAACCGCCGGAGGCGGGCTTTCCCGGCGCGAACGGCCGCTATGCTGCGCCTGCGGCCGAACGATCCGTCTGGGGGAACCGCATTGGGCCGGCCATGGCGACCAGCGCCCCTGGCATTACGGCTGTGCCGAACGGGCCGGCCTTACATGGCCGTGGACTGCCCGGCCGTCGCGCCGGGCCGCGGATCGTCCTCAAAACGCCGATTGAGCGTGCGGGCCGTCTCACCCCGCAGACCACCGGCCTCGCCGATGGCCGATGCACCGCCGACGCCGGCACGGAGATCGGCCAGCGCAGCCTCGCGGCCCCGGCGATAGGCGTCGCGCTCCGCTTCCAGGATGGTGTCGGCAAGCCGCTTTTCAAAGTCCCGCTCCACCAGGGCGGAGAACAGGTCAATGCGGAAGCGCGCCTGCAGCAACCGGCTCAGGTGGCGGGCTCGTTCGATCGGCGGCATGGCATTCCCCTTTGCTGCTTGCGGTCGACACGGCAAGCATCAGGGATCGATCCCCTCCCCGCAACCACGCGTGCGGCGACGCTGCAACGCAAAAGAGTGTGCCCATCCGCATGCCCAAGGCAGTACGGACCGTCGCAGGCTCTCTCGGAGGTGAGGCTGATTTTTTAAAAGGGAGACCGGATTTTCCGGAAGAAAGGCCACAGCCATGCGGCACTTGGAGCGGGTGAAGGGAATCGAACCCTCGTCGTAAGCTTGGGAAGCTTCTGCTCTACCATTGAGCTACACCCGCGCGCCCGCTGTTTATAGGCGACCGCCGCAGCAGATACAAGAGCGGAATCAAGCACTCCCGTGCGCGGTGTCGCCGACCGCCGGAGCGGCGGCTTGGCCGGCGGAATCGGGAGAGACGGCAGCAGTCGCGCCGGCCTCGGAAACCGCTGCTGCCGGGACGGCGGCGGCTCCGGAAGCGACCGCCGCCGGGGCATCGGCCGGCGGAGCCTTGGAGACGGTGGAAGAGGCGGCGTGGGAGGTGGCATGGGAGGTGGCGGGGGTGCCGTCGCCGGTGCGGCCGGAGATGGCGCGGGCCACCCCCTGGCCGATCGCCCGCTGGCAATGGTCGGCCAGGGCCTTGCGGCTGGTGAATTCCTCGATGGTCACCGGGCGGTGGAACTCGACCTCCACCGTCATGCCGCCCAGGCGGAAGGCCTGCCACAGGTGCGGCACGAGGTCCATGTCGCCGTACCAGGCGTAGAAGGGCCGGAAGGCGAAGCCCATCGGGATGCCGTCGAGCTGGGTAGGGGCGATGCTGACCGGCTGCACCGTCAGGGGCCGGCCGTCGATCCGGCGGGCGGCCACCGCGAACAGCGCCGTCTTGAAGGGCAGGGTGCGGTTGCCGTCGCTGGAGGTGCCCTCCGGAAACAGGATCAGCTTGTCGCCGGCGTCGAGCCGGCCGCCGATGTCGTCCCGCTGCTTCTCCACCGTCGAGCGTGCCTTGCGCTCGACGAAGACGGTGCGCTGGAGCTTGGCGAGCAGGCCGAAGAACGGCCAGGAGCCGACCTCCGTCTTGGCGACGAAGGATCCCGGGATCAGCGAGCCCAGCACCGTGATGTCGAGGTAGGAGGAGTGGTTGGAAACGAACAGCACCGGCCCGTCGACCACCCGCTCGCCCCGGACCACCACGTCCAGCCCCATCAGGTGGGTGCAGGTCCGGTGGTAGAAGGCCGGCAGCGTGCGGCACAGCCGCCAGTCGCGGGCCACCGCCAGCGCCTGCAGCGGGATCAGCAGCAAGGTCCACAGCAGGTACAGCGTCAGGCGCAGCAGGCCGCGGCCGGACGATCCCAGGGCACGCGCCGTCGGGGTCATCGGCTCAGCCGGCCTGGCCGTCGCGGCTGCGACGTTCGTAGTGCTTGTAGTATTTGTCGGTCACCAGGTCGGTCTTCACCACGATGCAGACGTCGGTGGTGTTGAACTGGTGGTCGATGACCGCCCCGTCGCCGATGAAGCCGCCGAGCCGCAGATAGCCCTTGATCAGCGGCGGCAGGATGTTCAGCGCCCGCTTCGGGTCGACCTGCTCCTTGGGCATCAGGTCGAGCGAGACGTAGCGTTCCGGCAGCGCCGTCGCCCGCAGCTCCGGCGGGGCGAGATGGTGGTGGTGCAGGTAGGACAGCGGTTCCGCCAGGGCGCCGGGGTCGGTGCCCGGCAGGCTGGCACAGCCGAACATCAGGGCGATGTCATGCTGGAAGACGTAGGCCGCGATGCCCTGCCACAGCAACTGCATGCTGCCCCGTGTGCGGTAGCCGGCGTCGACGCAGGACCGCCCCAGTTCCAGCACCTGGCCCGGATAGGCGGCAAGGGGGCCGATGTCGTATTCGTCGCTGGAATAGAAGCGGCCCATCTTCTCGGCCGCCGGGCGGCGGATCAGGCGATAGGTCCCCACCACCATGTCCGGTCCGTTGCCGCGCGCATGGTCGATGACCAGCAGATGGTCGGCGACCTCGTCGAAGCCGTCGAAGTCGCGGCGGGCAGCCTGCATGGCGGGGGTGGGGATGGCCGCCATCTCCTCGTAGAAGACGCGGTAGCGCAGGGCCTGGGCCCAGTCGATCTCCGCCGCGGACTGCGCCAGCCTGACCTCCAGGCTGCCCAGGCGGATGCCGTCCGGCATGCCTTCGCGATCTGCTTCCACGAGGGTCTCCTCGCTCCGCTCCGGGCTCGTCCGGGCCATGCCCGTCTGCTCCAAGCTTGCATCAGCCATGTCGACGGTCCGCTGCGGTGGTTCAGGACGATGCGCGGCACCGCCGCCCGTTGCCGGAAGTCTTGGCCCGGCAGGCTTCGGCCGGGCAGGTCGGAACGAGCGGCGCCGCACGCAAGGCAAGGCATAACACGACCCGACGGTTGCCGGTCAACCGACATCATGTGCGTGCATATAGGGTGAAAGCGGAACTGGCGGTGCCGCAACAGGCGCCCGCCGCAACCCATGGTCGGCCCGGGCGGCGGTCGCGGCGGCCGGTTCGGGACTCCGAGTCCGGGCCTCCGGTCCGGCGCGAAGCCATCGGACGACCTGCAAGGGGAGATGTCGGCGGACAGGCGGCGGACGGACGGGTGGACGGGATCGTGGTCGCCGAGGATCGGGCGCCTGTCCTGCGGCATGGCGTGGCGGCCCGGTGAGGGCGATCCCGAAGGGCAGCCGTGTAAGGATGGGCAGGTAAGGATCGCCCGGCCGGGCTGGCCTGGTCGGCGTGGCCCGATCCGTGGCCCGCAATCCGTGGCCCGTGGCCCGTGGCCGGTCGCTCGAACCGGAGCAGGAAAAACCGGGCAGGCGAAACTGGGCGGTCAGGCCCCGACGGTCTGGCGCCGGCATCCCTGCCAGGGTCTCCGGCAGGCGCGGCGGCCAATGCATGTCCCGCCATGGAAGCCTGCCCGGCCATCAGGCCGCCCACCGGGCGCGGCAGGCGGCAGCGGGCGGCGGGGGATCAGGCGCCGCGGCGGGCGCGGGTGCCGAGGCCGATCTGCTTGGCCAGCGAGCTGCGCTGGCGGGCGTAGTTCGGCGCCACCATCGGATAGTCGGTCGGCAGGCCCCAGCGGTCGCGGTATTCTTCTGGGGTCATATTGTACGCCGTCTTGAGATGGCGCTTCAGCATCTTCAGCTTCTTGCCGTCTTCCAGGCACACAATATAGTCCGGCGTGACCGACTTCTTGATCGGCACCGCAGGCTGCGGCCGCTCCTCCGCCACCGGCGGCTCGGTGCCGACGTTGGCCAGCGACTTGTAGACCTGCTCGATCAGGGTCGGAAGATCGGTCAGTGCCACTGTATTGTTGGAGACATGCGCCGCCACGATCTCCGTGGTCAGAGACAACAGCGCGTTGGAAGGGGACCCGTTGCTCATGTAAGCTTGCTCCGCGGCATTCGTACCTCTCCATATAAAGAGGTTTTCTGCGGCGTGCAATATCCATCCTTTGAAACAAAGAGGAATCGGTGACAGAAAAAAATTCCGCAGACTTGTTTCTCGACATCACCTCACAGGTTTGTCCGTTAACCTTCGTCAAAACCAAGTTGATGGTGGAGCGGATGGCCGCCGGGCAGACCCTCGAAGTCCGGCTGAATGCAGGCGAACCCTTGGAAAACGTACCGCGATCCTTGAGGGAGTTGGGACACAGCATTCTGTCTGTCCACCCCGAACGAACGGATGACCCGAACGGAGTCCATCGACTGGTGGTGCAGAAAAATTAACCCCTACGCTCCGTCCAGATTGCGGCGCAGGACAAGCGCCGCGACCCGGCCATCCGGGCGCTTATAGTATCCAGGCCTCCGGCCGACGGAAAAAAAGCCGCAGGCCTTGTATAGAGTCGAAGCTGCCGGGTTATCCTCGGCCACTTCAAGAAACATCGCAGTCGCGCCGAGGTCCCGTGCTCCCTCGACCGCCGCCTCGACCAGCAGGCGGCCGACCCCGCCGCGCCGGGCGTCCGGCATCACGCCGATGGCAAGGATTTCCGCATCCTCGGCGGCGACGCGGGTCATCACGAAGCCGACCGGCGCCTGCGGCCCGGCCAGCGCCAGGACCGCGAAACCGCCAGGCGGGGCGATCAGCGAGGCGACGGACGCCTCATCCCAGGGTTCCTCGGGGAAACACGCCTGCTGGAGGGCGGCCACGACGCCGGCCTCCAGCGGGCCGGCGCGGTGCAGGCCGACGGCGGCCGGGGCGTTCATGCCCCGGCTCTCGATGCCGTCCCCTGTGCAGCTCCCTGTGTAGCTCCCTGGGCAGCTCCCTTCGGCAGCGTGACGTCGGGCGGACGCAGATAGAAGGGCTCCACAGGCAGGCCGGCGGGGCGGGAGGCCCCCAGCGCCGCCACCACCGCGGCGTCGGGCAGCCCGTCGCCGGCGGCAACCGCCAGGTCGGCCCGGTCGCGCAGCAGGGGAAGCAGCGCTGCCACCCCGTCCCCGGCCAGCAGCAGCGGTCCCGCCGGGTACAGCGCCGCCAGCCAGCCGGCAACCGCCGCCGGATCGGGCATCGCCGGCTCGCCCAGCGGCGCCAGCGCCGCGTCGTAGAGCTGCAGGAAGGGCTCGGCGCGCCGGCTGTCGACGGCGACCAGCAGCGGCCGTCCGGCGCGGTCCGCCGCCGGGATGCCGTGGGCGATGGCGTCGAAGCTGGTGACGCCGACCACCGGCAGGCCATGGGCGACGGCGATCCCGCGCGCGGCGGCCAGGGCGATCCGCAGGCCGGTGAAGGCGCCCGGCCCGACGGTGACCGCGACGCGGTCGAGAGCGGCGAAGCCGGTCCCGGCCTCGGCCAGCACCTCCTGCGCCAGCGGCACCAGCACCTCCGCCTGCCCGCGCGACATCGGCGGGCTGCGCCGGACGGTGATCCGCGGCTGTCCGCCGCTCCCGTCGTCCCACAGCGCCGCCGAGCAGCCGGAGGTCGCGGTGTCCAGACCCAGAACCTTCATCTCTCCACCTTCCTCATCGTCCTCTCCGCCGGCTGTCCGGCGGGGCTCCGCCTGCGGCCGTCCCGCAAACCCCCGCGTCGCGGGCGGCATCCCCATGGCGATCATTGCGGCCACCATCACGGCCACCACCAAGGCGTCGTCACGCCATCGCAAACATGCTAGACGAGCGCTCCCGTCTCCCGTGGACAAACGATCGCCCGCCTCATGCTGACCGAAATCGCTCTTCCGGACTTCGACGTCGATCTGGAGCTTCTCTACGCCACCGCCGACAACCTGTCGGGCAGGCCGATCTACCGGGCGGCCGTCTGCCTGCTGCATCCGGAGGCGGCCCGCCGGCTGCAGGATGCCATCAGGCTGGCCCGCGGCATCGGCTGCCGGCTGCGGGTGTACGATGCCTTCCGCCCGGCCGAGGCGCAATGGAGGCTTTGGCGGGCGTTTCCCGACCCGACCTACATCGCCGATCCCCGGCTGGGCTCGAACCACACCCGCGGCGTCGCCATCGACCTGACGCTGCTGGACGCCTCGGGCCGCCCGCTGGACATGGGAACCGGATTCGACGCGATGACCGAACGGTCGCACCATGGCCGCAGCGACCTGACCGGCGAGCAACAGCGCAACCGCGCCCTGCTGCTCGGCGTGATGACCGCCGCCGGTTGGGAGCATTACGCCTCGGAATGGTGGCATTACCAGCTCCCCGACCCCGAACGCTATCCGCTGCTCACCGACGCCGCGGCGGGCGGGCGGCTGATGTAGCAGCGGGGACGGGGTCTTCGTCACGAGGACGATTGCCGTGACGGCTATTTTGCGGGGCGGTTGTTGCACGCGCGCACCGCATCGCTCCCCGTCTCCAAAAGGGCATGGTCCGTGCTTGTTCGGCTGGCGCCGGTTGTGGCACACCCTTTGCGTCGGGGCGACGGTCGCCCCGGCCAGCCGTTTCCGTAGGCCGCCATGCCGTTCCGTCGTGCCGTCAGGATCATCGCCGCCGCCGCCTTGTCGGCCTGGACCGCGTTCATTCCGGCCCTGCGGCCGGCCGCCGCCGACGGCACGGCCGGCGGCGGGCCGAGCGCCGTCGTTTTCGCCTATGACCGGTTCGGCGAGGACCAGAACCCCTCGATCAGCATCCGCCTCGACCAGTTCGAGGCGCATCTGGACGAGCTGACGGACGGCGACTACCACGTCCTGCCGCTGCCCGGAATCCTGGAGGCGCTGCGCGACGGCAGGACGCTGCCCGACCGCACCGTCGCCATCACCATCGACGAGGCCAGCCGCTCCGCCTTCACCGAGGCCTGGCCGCGGCTGAAGGCGGCGGGGCTGCCCTTCACCCTGTTCGTCGCCACGGACGCCGTCGACCGCGGCTCCCCGGCCCACATGACCTGGGCGGAAATCCGCCAGCTCGCGGCCGCCGGCGTCACCATCGGCGCGCTCGGAACCTCGACCCAGTCGATGCTGGCGCGCAGCCCCGACCAGCTCGCCGCCGACCTGCGGCGCATGGCCGAGCGGTTCCAGGCGGAACTCGGCCGTCCGCCGGCCCTGCTGGCCTATCCCCAGGGCGAATACTCGCTGGCGGTGCGCCAGCAGGTGATCGACCTCGGCTTCACCGCCGCCTTCGGCCAGCAGTCCGGCGTCCTGCATGCCGGGGCCGATCCCTGGAGCCTGCCGCGCTTCGTCATGAACGAGACCTACGGCAGCGCCGACCGCTTCGAACTGGCGGCCAACGCGCTGCCGCTTCCGGTGTCGGACCTCACCCCCGCCGACCCGCTGATCAGCGTCAACCCGCCGCCGCTGGGCTTCACCATCGACGGCAGCGTCGGCAGCACCGCCAAGCTCGCCTGCTTCGCCACCGGCCAGGGCCGCACCGCGCTGGAGCGCATCGCCGAGGACCGGGTCGAGGTCCGCATCAAGGAGCCGTTCCCGCCCGGCCGCGCCCGCGTCAACTGCACGCTCCCGGCCGACGACGGACGCTGGCGCTGGTTGGGCGTGCAGTTCCTGATCCCGGAATGACCCGCCGGACCTCGTTCCGCGCCCGCGTTTCCGGGTTGGCCCCCCGGCCGGCCGCGCCTATGGTGCCGCCCTCGGCGACATGCGCCGGGTGACCGGTCCAGGCAGGAGGGGACGACGGCGATGACGGACGGGACGAACGGAACGGATTTCGGCGGCGCGCCGGACGGCCGCGACATCGGCTGGGCGGACACGGTGCGGTTCCGCCTGCCGCCCGGCTGGGCCGTCGATGTCGAGGAGGTCGAAGGGCAGGCGGTCGGCACCTTCCGGCCACCGCCGCCGGCCGCCGGCGTGCTGCGCCTGGTCACCGACCGCGTGGTGCCACGGCCCGATGCCGGCGGCGTTGCCGGGACCCTGCGGGAAATGGCGCTGCGCTTCGTCCGGCCCCAGGATCCGCGGGCCGGCGATCGGACGGTCGAGCAGCGGGAGGACGGTGCGGTGATCGCCCAGGCGATGATGCGGACCGAGGAGGACGGCCGGGCGGAGACGCATTACCTGTGGCTGGTGGGCGCCGAACGGGACGCGGTCGCCGCGGTCGCGATGTTCAGCTTCGCGCTGCCCGACCTGATGGACGGCGACGAGTCCTGCGCCGACATGCTGGGCCGGATCGACGACGCCATCCGCTCCGCCGAGATCCTCTGAAGCCGGGTTTCCGGACCGCGCCTCCCGGGATGCCGGAGCCTTCGGAGCGGAGGCCGTCCGGCCGCCGGCGATCCTCGGACGGCCGGGATGTCCCGGCGGCGGCCCGTCAGCAGTGGCCGGCGCCGCCCGCCATCAGGGCCTTCAGCCTCACGGCCTTGGGGTCGTGCGCGACGGCCGCCTCTTCCGCCGCCAGGGCGGCAAGGCCGAGGAACCGCGCGAGATCGTCCAGGTCGCAGCGCGTCGCATCGCTCAGCAGGCTGTCCAGGCAGGATTTTATGGCCAGGGCCACGTCGCGTCGTTCATCCATCATCGCGCATCCCTTTCACAACGGTACGACCGGCTTCGCTGCGACCAGCTCTTCACGGGTCTTTCGGCGGCGGCGCGCCGCGGGCCGGCGCGACGGCATGCGCGCCATCGCTGTCTGGCTTGTCGGTGATAGCATATTTATTCCGCATTTTCACTATTAGATTTCCCGGTTCTTGAATAGACACAACAACTGTCAATTGATTGACGCGTGGTTTGCACGCCGATGCTTATTAACGGAAAGTTAATGACGGTGGTTGGTTTGGCTTCTAACGATTTTGCACTTGTAACCACGGTGACGATTTGAATCAGGATTTCTGAATACCCAGGTATTCCGTCCCTGGCGATCCTATACCCGGGTATTCTATTCCAGGACGTGGACCCGGCCCGGCGGATGCCGACGCCGGCCGGTGCCTGTGATTTTTCCCCGCTTTTGCGGAGCGAAAGCCCCGGCACCCTGTTGCAGGCCGAAACGGCTCCGCCTATATCTCCGCCAGCACGGGCCGGACCCATGGACTAGACCCCGCGGGCCGGACCCCCAAGCGCTCCACCGACGTTTCACCGACCCTATGGGGATCGCGGCGGTGCCGGACCAGACGGGCCGCCACGCATCTGCCGAACGAAAGAGGCTGAACATGAGCAAAGTGATTGGTATCGACCTCGGCACCACGAACTCGTGCGTCGCCGTGATGGAAGGCGGCAGCGCCAAGGTCATCGAGAACGCCGAGGGCGCGCGCACGACGCCGTCCATGGTCGCCTTCACGCAGGGCGGCGAGCGGCTGATCGGCCAGCCCGCCAAGCGTCAGGCGGTCACCAATCCGGAAAACACCCTCTTCGCGATCAAGCGTCTGATCGGCCGCCGCTTCGACGATCCGCTGACGAAGAAGGACCAGGGCCTCGTTCCCTACCGCATCATTTCCGGCGACAACGGCGACGCCTGGGTCGAGGCCCACGGCAAGAAGTACAGCCCGAGCCAGATCAGCGCCTTCATCCTCACCAAGATGAAGGAGACGGCGGAGAATTATCTGGGCGAGAAGGTCACCCAGGCGGTCATCACCGTCCCGGCCTACTTCAACGACAGCCAGCGCCAGGCCACCAAGGACGCCGGCAAGATCGCCGGCCTCGACGTCCTGCGCATCATCAACGAGCCGACGGCCGCCGCACTCGCCTACGGCATGGAGAAGAAGGGCTCCGGCACCGTCGCGGTCTACGACCTCGGCGGCGGCACCTTCGACATCTCGGTGCTGGAGATCGGCGACGGCGTCTTCGAGGTGAAGTCGACCAACGGCGACACCTTCCTGGGCGGCGAGGACTTCGACAGCCGGGTCATCGAGTATCTGGCCGACGAGTTCAACAAGGAGCAGGGCATCGACCTGCGCAAGGACAAGCTCGCGCTGCAGCGCCTCAAGGAGGCCGCGGAAAAGGCGAAGATCGAGCTGTCGTCCACCACGCAGACCGAAGTCAACCTGCCCTTCATCACCGCCGACCAGACCGGCCCGAAGCACCTGAACATCAAGCTGACCCGCGCCAAGCTGGAAGCCCTGGTGGACGAGCTGGTGCAGCGGACGATCGAGCCCTGCAAGGCGGCCCTGAAGGATGCCGGCCTGAAGGCCAGCGAGATCGACGAGGTGATCCTGGTCGGCGGCATGACCCGCATGCCCAAGGTCATCGAGGCGGTGAAGCAGTTCTTCGGCCGTGAGCCGCACCGCGGCGTCAACCCGGACGAGGTGGTCGCCATCGGCGCCGCCATCCAGGGCGGCGTGCTGAAGGGCGAGGTCAAGGACGTCCTGCTGCTCGACGTCACCCCGCTGTCGCTGGGCATCGAGACGCTGGGCGGCGTCTTCACCCGCCTGATCGACCGCAACACCACGGTGCCGACCAAGAAGAGCCAGACCTTCTCGACCGCCGAGGACAACCAGAACGCCGTCACCATCCGCGTCTTCCAGGGCGAGCGCGAGATGGCGGCCGACAACAAGATGCTGGGCCAGTTCGATCTGGTCGGCATCCCGCCGGCCCCGCGCGGCGTGCCGCAGATCGAGGTGACCTTCGACATCGACGCCAACGGCATCGTCAGCGTCACCGCGAAGGACAAGGCGACCGGCAAGGAGCAGCAGATCCGCATCCAGGCCTCGGGCGGCCTGTCGGACGCCGACATCCAGAAGATGGTGAAGGACGCCGAGGCCCACTCGGCCGACGACAAGAAGCGCCGCGAGCTGGTCGACGCCCGCAACCACGCCGACGCCCTGGTCCACACCACCGAGCGGACCATCAAGGAGAACGGCGACAAGATCCCGGCCTCCGACAAGAGCGCCGCGGAGGCTGCCGTTGCCGAGCTGAAGTCGGTGCTGGACGGTGATGACCTGGAGGCGATCAAGGCCAAGACCGAGGCGCTGGCCCAGGTGTCGATGAAGCTGGGCGAGGCCATGTACAAGGCCGGCCAGGGCGAGGCGCCGGGTGCCGGTGGCGAGGCCGCCGGCGGCGAGCAGCCGAACGAGCCGGGCGTGGTCGACGCCGACTTCGAGGAAGTCCAGGACGACAAGAAGAAGTCGGCCTAAGACGGTCACAGCTTCTTTTTGATACGGATCTGACGCGAGCATCGACGGCCCGCCGCCTTTTCCCGGCGGCGGGCCTTCGGTATGCTGGGGTCAGTCTCTCGGCAGCGATGCGGACAGTTAGGTCCAGAACGACTGAAAAGGCGGTCGGCCCCCATGGCGAAACAGGATTATTACGAGCTGCTCGGTGTGGCGAAGAGCGCCAGCGCGGATGAGCTTAAGAAGGCTTATCGCAAGATGGCGATGCAGTACCACCCGGACCGCAACCAGGGTGACAAGGACGCCGAGCAGAAGTTCAAGGAAATCAGCGAAGCCTACGACGTCCTGAAGGACGATCAGAAGCGCGCGGCCTACGACCGGTTCGGCCACGCCGCCTTCGAGGGCGGCCGCGGTCCGGGTCCGGGCGGCGGGGCAGGCGGCTTCAACTTCGATTTCGGCGGCGGCGGCGGTTTCGCCGACATCTTCGACGAGATGTTCGGCGAGTTCATGGGCGGGCGCCGCGGCGGCGGCGGCGCGTCGGGCCGCGGCCAGGACCTGCGCTACAATCTGGAGATCGGGCTGGAGGATGCCTTCAAGGGCACCCAGACCACCATCCGCGTCCCCACCACCGTGCAGTGCGACAGTTGCAACGGCTCGGGTGCCGCGGCCGGGACCCAGCCGATCACCTGCCCGACCTGCCAGGGCCACGGCAAGGTGCGGGCGCAGCAGGGCTTCTTCACCATCGAGCGCACCTGCCCCGGCTGCCACGGCGCCGGCAAGGTCATCAAGGACGCCTGCAAGAGCTGCGGCGGCTCCGGGCGGCTGCGCAAGGAGAAGACCCTGCAGGTCAACATCCCCGCCGGCGTCGAGGACGGGACGCGCATCCGCCTGGCCGGGGAAGGGGAGGCGGGCCTGCGCGGGGCGCCAGCCGGCGACCTCTACATCTTCCTCGCCCTGGCGCCGCACCCGATCTTCCAGCGCGACGGCGCCAACATCCACTGCCGGGTGCCGATCCCGATGACCACGGCGGCGCTGGGCGGCTCGGTGGAGGTGCCGACCATCGACGGCACCCGCACCAAGGTGACCGTGCCGCCGGGCACCCAGTCCGGCCATCAGTTCCGCATCAAGGGCAAGGGCATGTCGGTGCTGCGCAGCGCCCAGCGCGGCGACATGTACATCCAGGCGGTGGTCGAGACCCCGGTGAACCTGACCAAGCGCCAGCAGGAGCTGCTGCGCGAGTTCGAGGGCGCCGCCAAGGAAGGGTCGAACCCGCAGTCGGAAGGCTTCTTCGCCAAGGTGAAGGAGCTGTGGGAAGACCTGAAGGACTGAACGGTCCGGAGCAACCGCCGGCTTGATGGCCGGAGCGGCGGCCGGAGCCGCCAACAAACCCCGGGCGGCGTGCCGATGGCGCGCCGCCCGTTATTTTTCGTGGACGGCGGGCCGGGCGCGCGAAAGCCGTTGAAGGGCTTGTCATGCGCGTGTAATCACTCTTGATGGCTAATCCTTTGGCGACATGTCCGGCCGGTGCCGGGGGCTGGCTGACGCATGCTGGGTGACAAGCTTCATGCCGCCTTCGTCCGCGGCGACGAATTGCCCAACCTGATCAGCCCGGCCGGCCACACGCCGATCCTGCAGCGCCGCCGCGCCGCGATGATCCAGTCGCGCGTCCGCATGGTCGCGGTGGTGTTCGGCGTGCTGACGCCGCTGTGGATCGTCATCGACGTCACCGTCTTCGATTGGACGCTCGCCGTCTGGCTGATCCTCCTGCGTCTGGCCGCCAGCGCCGCCTTCCTTGCCCTGGCGCTGGACCGGCGGACCTGCGACGACCTGCCGGGTGCCTGGCGCCGGCTCGCCGCCCTGCTGGCGATCCCGACCCTGTTCTTCGGCATCTCCCATCCGCTGCTCTACAACCAGGGCGTCGACGACCTGCGCATCGCCGTCAGCGCCGGCTACGGCTACCTGCCCTTCGTGATGGTGGCGGGGCTCAGCGTCTTCCCGCTGACCGTGGTGGAGGGCGCCCTGTTCGCCGCCCCGATGCTGGCCGCGCATCTCAGCGCCGGCTTCTACGGGTCGCTGGTGATGCCCTTCCCGTCCTACATCAGCGCCCTGTGGCTGCTGGCGCTGATCGCGGTGGTGGCGACGCTGGCGGCCATCAGCCAACTGCATTTCATGATCGCGCTTCTGGAGCAGGCGGCGCACGACGCGCTGACCGGTGCCTTCTCCCGCCGCATCGGCGAGGAGCTGCTGAAGCTCCAGGTCGCCCATGCCGAGCGGACGGCCCAGCCGCTGGCGGCGATCTTCGTCGACCTCGACGACTTCAAGGCGGTGAACGACCGCTTCGGCCATGACGAGGGCGACCGCGTCCTGCGCCACGCCGCCAACACCATCCGCAGCCTGCTGCGCCAGTCCGACGCCCTGGTGCGTTGGGGCGGCGAGGAATTCCTGGTGATCATGCCGGACACTGCCGTCGACGGCGCCATGATCGCGGTGGGCCGGATGCGGCGGGCCGGCTTCGGCCGGCGGCCCGACGGCAGCCTGCAGACCGCCAGCATCGGCGTCGCCGAGCAAACCGCCGACCGGGCCGCCGATTGGGAATCCCTGGTGGAACTGGCCGACCAGCGCATGTACCGCGCCAAGCAGGACGGCAAGAACCGCGTGGTCGCGACCGGTGCAGGTGCAGGTACAGGTGCCGGTACAGGTACAGGTGCCGCCACCGCTGCTGGCGGCTCCGATGCCGACCCCTGGGACAGCATCGTCGCCTAGCGTCCGTCTGGTGCCGTTTCAAGCGATACCGCTTGAAACGATCACACTCTAACTCCGTCGAGTCCCGGCGTCCGCCGCCTCGTCCTTGGCCCTCTGAGCGACCAGGGCACGGATCCGGTCCTTGACCCTCTCGTCGAGCGGATTGTAGACCAGCAGGCCGAGGTCCGGGCGGCCGTCGACGGCGAAGGCCGAATATTCCATCTCGAAGGTGCCGAGCTGCGGGTGACGGAGGTGTTTCACCCCCTCGCTCGGCGCATACACGTCGTTCTCCTTCCAGAAGGCGGCGAAATCCGGGCTCGCCCGGCACAGCTCGTCGACGAGGTCGGCGATCTCCTTGACGGCGCCGGCGCGCGCGGCATCGACGCGGAAGGCGCCGACCAGGAACCGCGCCACTCCCTCCCAGTCCGTCTGCTTGGCGCGGATCGCCGGGTTGCAGAACACCAGGCGCAGGATGTTGCGCCGGTCGGGAGGGAGCTTGCCGTAGTCGGTCAAAACGATGGCGGCGGCGCTGTTCCAGGCGACCACGTCCCAGGTCGCGGTCTTGATGAAGGCGGGACAGGCGTCGAAGGCATCCAGCAGCCGCTGCAGCCGCGGGCTGACGCCCTGCGCCGGCCTGTACCGCATTTCCGGCGGCCGCCCGAGCGCCAGGATGAACAGGTGCTCGCGCTCCAGGTCGGTGAGCATCAGGCCGCCGGCGATCCGGTCCAGCACGTCGGCGGACGGCGCGCCGCCGCGCCCCTGCTCCAGCCAGGTGTACCAGGTCGGGCTGATGTTGGCACGCTGCGCCACCTCCTCCCTGCGCAGGCCCGGCGTGCGGCGGCGGCCGGAGAAGCCGAAGGCGGCCGGGTCGAGACGCGTGCGGCGGTCCCTCAGGAAGGCGGCAAGCGTGCTGGCATTATTGGCCTGCTTATTGGTCTGCATGGGCTCCGTCCGCACCGGCGATCCTGGTAATCATTATAATAGGAAACCGTCACTACTTTAACAGGATAGCACCGGCCGGCAGTCTGGGGGGAGACGAGATTGGAAAGGTGGTCCCCCATGCGCATTTTCCTCACCGGCGCGACCGGCTTCATCGGCTCGGCCCTGGTTCCCGAACTTCTGGACGCCGGCCATCAGGTCGTCGGCATGACCCGGTCCGAGGACGGCGCCCGCCGGCTGGCCGCCGCCGGCGCCGAGCCGCACCACGGCACGCTGGAGGACCCGGCAGGCATCCGGCGCGGCGCTGAAGGCGCCGACGCGGTGATCCACACGGCGTTCGACCACGACTTCTCGCGCTTCGTCGAGAATTGCGAGAAGGACCGCCGGGTCATCGGCGCCCTCGGCGAGGCGCTCAAGGGATCGGACCGCCCGCTGCTGATCACCTCGGGGATCGGCATGGGCGGTGCCGGCCATGGCCGGCCGGCCCGCGAGGACGTGTTCGACGACAGCCATCCCAACCCGCGCGTCGCCTCCGAACGTGCCGCCAACGCGCTGCTGGATGCCGGCGTCAACGTCGCGGTGATGCGGCTGCCGCAGGTCCACGACACGCGCAAGCAGGGGCTGATCACGCCGCTGATCGCGATCTTCCGCGAGAAGGGGGTCGCCGCTTACGTCGGCGAGGGCCGCTCCCGCTGGGCCGCCGGCCACCTGGGCGACGTCGCCCGTCTCTATCGTCTGGCGATCGAGAGGAAGGAACCGGGCGCGCGCTACCACGCGGTCGGCGAGGAGGGCGTCGAGATGCGGACGATCGTGGAGACGCTGGCGCGCGGCCTGAAGATCGAGGCGATCTCGGTCCCGCCCGACAAGGTGGCCGAACAGTTCGGCTGGATGGCGATCTTCGCGGGCATGGACATGACGGCATCCAGCGCCTGGACGCAGGCCGAGCTCGGCTGGCATCCGACGGGGCCGGGCCTCATCGCCGACCTCGAAGCGATGCGCTACGCCTGACGCGTGGCCGGTCCGACGTCCGGTGGGCGCTTTGGTGGGCGCCGCCGGGCTTCAGGCGGTTTCCGCCAGCGGGTACTCCCGCAACGCCTCGTACACCGCGCCGCCATTGCCGAGATGGCTGCGGTAGAGCGTGACGTGCTCCACCGCCATCGGACCGGCACGGAACAGGCCGCGGTCCGACAGGAAGCGGCCGACGCGGTCGGCCGGCGGATCCTTCAGCCGGGCCAGCGTGACGTGGGGCGAGAATTTCCGCTCCTCCGCCGGCAGCCCGCAGCGCACCAGCGCGGACTCGATCTTCGCCTGGAGATGGAGCAGGGCGTCGCTGCGCTCCACCCCCGCCCACAGCACCCGCGCCTTGCGGCCGCTGCCGAAGACGCCGACGCCGTCCAGCGTCAGCGGGAAGGCCGGCGCCCGGATTTCGGTAAGCGCGGCGTCGATGTCCATCGCCTGGTCGTCCGGCACCTCGCCGATGAAGCGCAGGGTGAGATGCAGGTTCTCCGCCTCGGTCCAGCGGGCGCCCGGCACCCCGCCGGCCAGCCCGGCCAGCCGCTGGCGGATCTCCGCCGTCAGGTCGAGGGCGACGAACAGGCGGAGCATCGGATGCCTCCTGGGTTGTCGGCGAGGCGGCCCCCGCCCACCCTTCCCACCCGGCGGGGCAGGCTGGGCGGGCGGGCGCGGTACGACGGGTACCGACGGCTCACGGGCAGGGATCGGGCATGCGGTTGTGGACGGCATCGATCTCCGCCAGCACCTCGGGCGCCAGGGTGAGGTCGATCGCCCCGATGTTGGAGATCAGCGTCTCCATCGTCGTCGCCCCGATCAGCGAGGAGGCGACAAAGGGCTGCTGCAGGGTGAAGGCGATGGCCATCTGGTTCGGCGCCAGCCCATGGCGGCGGGCGATGTCCAGGTACGCCTCGGTCGCCGCGTCGGCATTGACGGTGGCGTAGCGCGACGGCCGGTGGTCGAGGGCCCGGCGGCTGCCCGGCGGCACCGCGCCGTGCAGGTACTTGCCGGTCAGCGTGCCCGCCGCCAGCGGCGAATAGGCCAGCAGTCCGACATCCTCGCGCAGCGCCACCTCCGACAGCCCCTGCTCGAAGGTCCGGTTCAGCAGGTTGTAGGCGTTCTGGATCGAGGCGACGCGCGGCAGCCCGGCGACCTCGGCGGCGCGCAGGTAGCGCATCACCCCCCAGGGCGATTCGTTGGACAGCCCGACATGGCGGATCTTGCCGGCCCGGACCAGCTCGCCCAGCGCGGCCAGCGTCTCCTCGACCGGCACGCCGTCCTGGTCCGGCCTGTGGCGGTAGGTACGCACGCCGAAGCGGTTGGTGACGCGGTCGGGCCAGTGGATCTGGTAGAGGTCGATGTAGTCGGTCTTCAGCCGCGACAGGCTGGCCTCCACCGCCGCGAACAGGTTGGTGCGGTCGAGCCGCGACTTGCCCTCGCGCACCCAGCCGAAGCCGCCGGCCGGCGCGCCGATGATCTTGCTGGCCAGGATCACCCGGTCGCGCCGGCCGCGCGACTGGAACCAGCTCCCGATGATCTCCTCGGTCCGGCCATAGCTTTCGGCGACGGGCGGGATGGCGTACATCTCCGCCGTGTCCCAGAAGGTGATGCCGCGGTCGAGCGCCGCGTCCATCTGCGCGTGGCCCTCGGCCTCGCTGTTCTGGCGCCCCCAGGTCATGGTGCCGAGGCCGATGGCGCTGACCGACAGACCGGTGCGGCCGAGCGGACGATACTGCATCCCGAACGTTCCTTAATCCGTGGCGATCTCTACAGGAAAAGCGTGAGCACGCCGGTGTAGCCGTAGAGCCGGTTGTGCGACACCTCGCCGGAGGCGAAGAATCCCGCCAGCGGCACGTCGCCGAACACCTCGCGGATCATCCGCAGCTCGGCGTCGGCGGCACCGAACAGGCTCGGCCCGCGGGCGATGCAACTGACATACACCGCTCCCTTCGGGGTCGCCTTCACCCGTTTCTTGAGGCTGTCCAGCATCCGGCGCATGTCGGCGGTGGCGCTGTCGGGGTCGCGGCGGGTGAACATCACGCTCTGGCCGGCCGTCACCCGCTCGGCGATCGACAGCCAGCCGGCGCGCGGGTCGATGGCGACGAGGTCGCGGACCAGATAGTCCTGGGTGTCGGATCCGGGGATCGGCAGGCCGGCGCAGATGACCCCGGCCACCTGCCGCAGGTCGCCGGCCAGGTCCGGCCCGATGTCCTCCTTGAAGACGTCCAGCGCCGGGCGGCCGTCGATCTCCAGGATGACGTTGTCCTCGCCGGCGGTGACGGTCCGCACCGGACCGATGGGCCGGCAGCCCTGGGTGTGGGCGGTGGCGAGCCCGACCGACGGGGCGAACAGCACGCCGGAGAGGCCGCCGTCCTCCACCCCCGCGCCGCCGCCCTCCTGGTGCAGGATCAGCGGGCAGGCCCCGCGCGAGGCGGCGAGCCCGCCGACCAGGAACACCCCGATCTCGTCCGACAGGCTGGAAACCATGCCGGCGAGGTCGCCATGGTTGGGATCGGCATGGACGAGCGCCAGCGTCGCCCCGTGGCGGTCCAGCCAGCCGCCGGCCGCGCGGCGCAGCGGCTCCAGGCCGCTGGTCAGGGTGGGGAACAGGCGGAAATCCTGCTCCGGCAGGCGGGCGGTCATCACCGCCAGGCCGGGTTCGTCGAACAGCGCCTCGCCGTTCGCCATCACGCCGATGCCGACTGTGCCGGTCCAGTTCTGGATCCCGGTCACCCCGCGCAACAGGGTGAGGATGCTGGTCGCATGCTCCGCCAGCCCGTCGGTCAGGTAGAGGAAGCCCAGGTTGCAGTCGCCGACCGGCCCCAGCCGGTCGAGGCAGGCCTTGACCGCCGGTCCCCAGTCGGGACCCGTGGCGCAGGCGGCCTGGAAGCGGACGGCGGCGTCGCCGGCGGCGGAAGCGGTCATGACGGGTCTCCGCCGTGGGTCTTGGGCGCGCGCGACAGCCCGTCGAGCAGCGCGGTGACGGAGGGAAGGATGCGCTCGACGATGATCGCGACGCCCTTCGCGTTGGGATGCAGACCGTCCTGCTGGATCAGCGAGCGGTCGAGCGCCACCCCGTCGAGGAAGAAGGGATAAAGCGGCACGCCGTACTTGCCGGCGAGGTCGGGGTAGATGGCGTTGAAGCGGTCGGTGTAGGGCTTGCCCAGGCTGGGCGAGGCCAGCATGCCGGCCAGCAGCGTCGGGACCTTGCGGTCCCGCAGCGTCTTCAGGATGAGGTCCAGGTTGTCCCTCGCCTGGCCCGGATCGAGGCCGCGCAGCATGTCGTTGGCCCCGAGCTCGACGATGGCGGCATCGGGCTTGTCGGCCAGCGCCCAGTCGAGCCGCGCCCGGCCACCGGCGGTGGTGTCGCCGGAGACGCCGGCGTTGATCACGGTGACCTGGTAGCCCTTGGCGGCCAGCGCCGCTTCGAGCTGGCTGGTGAAACCCTGCGGTTGCGGCAGGCCGTAGCCGGCGGTCAGGCTGTCGCCGAGCGCCAGCAGCTTCACGGGGCCGGCGGCGGCGGCGCTGGTCGGTACGGTCATCGTCACCCCTGCGGCGAACAGCAGCGCCACGGCCGCCCCGAGCATGCCCGTCCCGAGCACGCCTGTCCTGAGCACGGCCATCCCGAGCATGCCAATGTTGAAAGCTCTGCGGACCGTGCCATATGGCGAAGGTCCGTTCCGCTGACGCGAGAGTCGCATGTCCAAGGTCCAATCCCCTGTAACGTCGTCAGACTGCATCGTCGATCTCGACGACGTCCACTTGAGATTGGACAGCGGTGCCGGACCCGTCAACATCCTGCGGGGCGTGAATCTGCGGGTGGAGCCCGGCGAGCGGGTCGGCGTGGTCGGACCCAGCGGCTCGGGCAAATCGACGATGATGATGGTGATGGCCGGGCTGGAACGGCCCAGCGGCGGCAGCGTCCGCGTCGCCGGCCAGGATCTCGGCCGGCTCGACGAGGACGGGCTGGCCCGCTTCCGCCGCCGCCATGTCGGCATCGTCTTCCAGGCCTTCCACCTCGTGCCGACCATGACCGCGCTGGAGAACGTCGCGATCCCGCTGGAGTTCGCCGGCGCCGCCGACGCCTTCGACCGTGCCCGCGCCGGGCTGGAGCAGGTCGGGCTCGGCCACCGCATCCATCATTATCCCGGACAGCTCTCGGGCGGCGAGCAGCAGCGCACCGCGCTCGCCCGCGCCTTCGTCACCGAACCCTCGCTGCTGCTGGCCGACGAGCCGACCGGCAACCTCGACATCGACACCGGCGCCACCATCGTCAAGCTGCTGTTCGACCTGGCGGAACGCCGCGGCACGACGCTGGTGCTGATCACCCACGACCCGAGCCTCGCCGCGCGCTGCGACCGCACGGTGCGTCTGGCGGATGGGCGGATCGCCGACGACGGGCTGGCGGCGCGCCGCGCCCGCATCCAGGCGGCCGGGGAGTGAGCGGGATGCAGGGGACGATGGCTGTGGGATCCCCCTCTCCCCGGGGGGGGAGAGGGGATAAGCGCGGATATGCGGGGGCCACGCGATGACCGACCTCCCCCTCGCCCTGCGTCTTGCCCGGCGCGAGCTGCGCGCCGGCCTCAAAGGCTTCTGGGTCTTCCTCGCCTGCCTGGCGCTCGGCGTCGCCGCGATCGCGGCGGTGCAGTCGGTGTCGAGCGGTCTGCTCGACGGGCTGGCCAGCGACGGCCGCGCCATCCTCGGCGGCGACGTCGCGGCGCGCCAGCTCTACACCCCGCCGGCCGGCGAGCAGATGGCGGCGCTGGAAGCCGCCGGCCGGGTATCGACCTCCGCCGAGATGCGGGCGATGGCGCGCGGCGCCGACGACACCCGCGCCTCGCTGGTCGAGTTGAAGGCGGTCGATGGCGCCTATCCGCTCTACGGCAGCGTCGACCTGCAGGGCGGCGGCGACCTCCAGGATGCGCTGTCGAAGAAGGACGGCCGCTGGGGCGCGGTGATCGAGGCGAGCCTGTCCGACCGGCTGGGCGTGAAGCCCGGCGACACCATCCATCTCGGCGAGGGCGCCTACCGCGTCGCCGCCGTGCTCGACCGCGAGCCCGACCGCGCCTCCTCCAACGCCTTCTCCCTGGGGCCGCGGCTGATGGTGGCGCTGCCGTCGCTGGAGGGCACCGGGTTGCTGCAACCCGGCAGCCTGACCTGGTGGAGCGCCAAGGTGGCGCTGCCGGCAACGACCGACCTGGCGGCGTGGCAGGACGCCCTGCGCGCCCGCTTCCCCGACGCGCCCTGGCGGCTGCGCGACTACACCAACGCCTCGCCGCAGATCGAGCGCTTCATCGACCGGATGACGCTGTTCCTGACGCTGGTCGGGCTGACCGCACTGCTGGTCGGCGGGGTCGGCGTGGGCAACGCGGTGCGCAGCCACCTGGATTCCCGCGCCCGCACCATCGCCATGATGAAGTGCATCGGCGCCCCCGGCGCCCTGGTCTTCCAGCTCTACCTGGCCCAGATCCTGGCGCTGGCACTGCTCGGCATCGTCGTCGGCCTGGTGCTGGGGGCGGTGGCGCCGCTGGCGCTCGGACGGCTGCTCGACGGCGTCCTGCCGGTGTCGGCGCACATCGGCGTCTATCCCGGCGCCCTGGCGCTCGCCGCCCTCTACGGCCTGCTGACGGCGCTGACCTTCTCGCTGTGGCCGCTGGGCCGGGCGCGCGAGGTGCCGGCGGGGGCGCTGTTCCGCGACGTGATCGCGCCGGCCGGCGGACGCCCGCGCGCCCCCTACACCGCGGCGATGGCCGCGTCCGCGCTGGCGCTCGCCGGGCTGGCGGTGCTGACCGCGCACAACAAGGTCTTCGCCCTGTGGTTCGTCGGCGGCTCCATCGCCACCTTCATCGCCTTCCGCGCCGCGGCGGCACTGGTCACCTGGGGAGCCGCCCGGGTCGGCCAGGGAGGGTTGGGCCGGGTGCGCCGGCCGGGGCTGCGGCTGGCGCTCGCCAACCTGCACCGGCCGGGCAACCCGACGGCCGCTGTGGTGCTGTCGCTCGGGCTCGGCCTGACGGTGCTGGTCGCCATCGCGCTGATCCAGGGCAACTTCGCGCGACGGGTGTCGGAAACCATCCCGCAGGACGCCCCCAGCTTCTTCTTCGTCGACATCCAGCGCGACCAGTTCGAGCCGCTGCGCGGCCTCGTCACCGGCGTTCCCGGCACCAGCGCCTTCGAGGCGGTGCCCAGCCTGCGCGGCCGGATCGAGCTGGTGAACGGGCAGGAGGCGGAAAAGGCGCTGGTCAACCCGGAGCAGACCTGGATCGTCGCCGGCGACCGCGGCATCACCTATTCGGCGGCGGTGCCGAAGCACTCGACGGTGGTCGCCGGATCCTGGTGGGCGGCCGACTATGCCGGGCCGCCGCTGATCTCGATCCACCAGAGCGTCGCCGAGGCCTTCGGCATCGGGCCGGGCGCCAAGATGACGATCAACATCCTGGGTCGCAGCATCGAGGCGACGGTCGCCAACGTCCGGTCCGCCGATTTCAGCAGCATGGCGATCAACTTCACCATGGTCTTCGCCCCCGGCACGCTGGAAGGCGCGCCCCAGACCTGGATCGCCACGGTCCGGGCCACCCCGGAGGCCGAGCTGCAGGTACAGCAGGCGGTGCTCCGCAGCTTCCCCAACATCACGCTGGTGCGGGTGAAGGACGCGCTGGACACCGTGTCGGAAATGCTCGGCCACATCGGCACCGCGGTGCGCATCGTCGCCGGCATCACGCTGGCGGCCGGCACGCTGGTGCTGGCCGGGGCGGTCGCCGCCGGGCACCGGCGCCGCGTCTACGACGCCGTCGTCCTGAAGGTGCTGGGGGCCACCCGCGGCGACGTGCTGCGCGCCTTCCTGCTGGAATACGGCCTGCTCGGGCTGCTGACCGCCGTCATCGCCGGGGCGATCGGCACGCTGACCGCCTGGGCGGTGCTGCGCTTCCTGATGCACTGGGACTGGAGCTTCCTGCCGTCCGCCGTCGTCACCACGGCCCTGCTGAGCACCGCCATCACATTGGCCTTCGGGTTCTATGGTACTTGGCGCGCTCTCGGCCAGCCGTCCGCGCCATTGCTTCGCAACGAGTGATGCCCGTGTCAGAAAGCCGCAGGAAAAGCAATTCGTGAAAGCTTTTTCATCTTGGAAAACCGTGAGCGATTCCTATTGAACCGCATGGCGGACTCGCCAATATGTCATGGCGACGGGATCACCCTATTCCACCGAGGAAACCAACATGGCAGACCCGACCTATAACCGCTTCGCGACCGCAGGCCGCGCGACAGATCGGGGATACTTCGACGAAGGCCTGCGCCAGCACATGCTGCGCGTGTACAACTACATGGGCGCCGGCCTGATCCTGACGGGCTTGGTCGCCGCGCTGGTGTCGTCCAGCCCGGCCATGCTCCAGGCGATCTTCGGCACGCCGCTGAAGTGGGTGGTGATGCTGGCCCCGCTGGCCTTCGTCATGGTGCTGTCCTTCGGCATCCAGCGCCTGTCCTTCGCATCGGCACAGCTCATCTTCTGGGCCTACTGCGCGGCGATGGGCCTGTCGATGTCGGCCATCTTCCTGGTCTTCACCGGGGCGTCGATCGCGCTGACCTTCTTCGTCACCGCTGCGACCTTCCTGGCGATGAGCCTCTACGGCTACACCACGAAGGCCGACCTGTCGAAGATGGGTTCCTTCCTGATGATGGGCGTCATCGGCCTGGTGATCGCCGGCCTGGCGAACATCTTCTTCCAGTCGCCGGCCCTGCATTTCGCGATCTCCGCCATCGGCGTGCTGATCTTCACCGGCCTGACCGCCTACGACACCCAGGCGATCAAGGAAAGCTATGCCGACGGCTACGACCGTGAGAGCACCGGCAAGCTGGCCCTGATGGGTGCCCTGACCCTGTACCTGGACTTCATCAACCTGTTCCAGTTCCTGCTGCAGTTCATGGGCCAGCGCAACAACGACTAACCCCGGCGCCCGTCGCGCGGGGGTCCGCTCCATCGGACGGGAACCGCCCGGAAGCAGCCGCTTCCGGGCGGTTTCATTTTGTGCCCGGCGCCGGCGCCGTCAGGTCGGGCCGGGCGATACCGTCACCGCATCCCCGACCGCCAGCCCGAGCAGCCGGTCGGCCCGCCCCCGGTTGACGGCGATCTCGGCCAGCCCGTTGGAGTTCTCGTACCACAGCGCCTCTCCCGGCCCGACGTCCCCGAAGGTGCGGGCGCGGGTGATGCGGGTGCCGCCGGCGGCCAGGACCGCGCCGGCCGGCAGGGCTGCGGCCCGCAGGCCGGTCATGGCATTGCCGTAGACATCGACATAGACGATGCGCGCCAGCTCGTCCGGCCAGCCGGGCCGGGCGATGCCGTTGGTGGTGGCGGCGGGCAGGGGGCCGCGCTCCACCGGCAGGCCGGTGGCCAGCCGGGCGGCGACCGGGGCGAACAGGTCGCGGCCATGGAAGCTCGCGGAGAGCCGGTCCGGACTCCAGTCGATGGTCCAAGCGTTTAGCGACGTTGCGCGGCGGGCGACCAGGGCGAAGAGGCCGTTGTCAGGCCCGACGAACCAGCGCCCGTCGGCCTCGACGATCACCGGCCGGCGGTCGGTGCCGACGCCGGGATCGACGACGCAGAGGAAGACGCTGCCGGCCGGGAAGGCCGGGGCGTAGGCGGCCAGCAGGTAGGCGGAGAGCTGCGGATCGAAGGCGGGCGCATCGGCGAACAGGTCGATCGCCGGCACGCCCGGCGCCTGCTGCGCCAGCACCGCCTTCATCTGGCCGGTGTAGGGGCCGCTGAGCCCGAAGTCGGTGAAGAGCAGGATCATGGGGGCAGTGTAGCGCGGGCCGGCGGCGGATGGCAGCGGGGCGTTGGACTGGCGGTGTACTATATTCCCCCTCCCCATCCCTCCCCCGCTTTGCGGGAGAGGGGGCAGGATCCTTGTCCGCATGAACCGATCCGCAGAGCAGCGGCAGTCCCCTCTCCCGCAAAGCGGGGGAGGGTTAGGGAGGGGGAATCCGCGGCAGACCTCACACCGACTTGGTGTCCAGCGCGTAGCCTGCCGAACGTACGGTACGGATCAGGTCCAGCTCGTCCTCCTCGTTCAGCGCCTTGCGCAGGCGGCGGATGTGTACGTCGACCGTACGCGGCTCGACGTACACGTCGTGGCCCCAGACCAGGTCGAGGAGCTGCTCACGCGAGAAGACGCGGCCGGCATGCTGCATGAAGTGGCGCAGCAGGCGGAACTCCGTCGGCCCGAGATGGACGTCGCGGCCGTTGCGGCGGACGCGGTGGGCGGCCAGATCCATGGTGACGTCGGCGAAGGTCAGCACCTCGTCGGTCATACCGGGCGAGGCGCGACGCAGCACCGCCCGCATGCGGGCCACCAGCTCGGTCGGCGAGAAGGGCTTGGTGATGTAGTCGTCGGCGCCGGAGTTCAGGCCGCGCACCCGGTCGCCCTCCTCGCCGCGGGCGGTCAGCATGATGATCGGGATGTCGCGGGTCTTGGCGTTGCGGCGAAGCTGGCGGCAGACCTCCAGCCCGCTCATCAGCGGCAGCATCCAGTCCAGCAGCACGATGTGCGGCGTCTGCTCCCCGGCGGCCAGCAGCGCCTCCTCGCCGTCGCTGGCGGTGGCCACGCGGAAGCCTTCCTTTTCCAGGTTGTACTTCAGCAGGGTCAGGATGTCGGCTTCGTCCTCGACGATCAGGACGAGCGGCTTCAGGGCCGCATTCATGGTGGCTCCGTTCACGGCGCGCGTCTCGACGTTAACCGGCATGGCACAGCCTTTTCAACACGGGAGGAATAGGGAGGACGGGAAGAAGGATTGCCGGGGCTCAGCCGTAGCGGCCGGTGATGTAGCCCTGGGTGCGCTCGTCGCGCGGGTTGGTGAAGATCTCCTCGGTGTCGTCGCACTCCACCATCTCGCCGAGATGGAAGAAGGCGGTGCGCTGCGACACGCGGGCGGCCTGCTGCATGTTGTGGGTGACGATGACGATGGTGTAGTTGGCCCGCAGCTCATCGATCAGCTCCTCGATGTGGGCGGTGGCGATCGGGTCGAGCGCCGAGCAGGGCTCGTCCATCAGGATCACCTCGGGGCTGACGGCGATGGCGCGGGCGATGCACAGCCGCTGCTGCTGGCCGCCGGACAGGCTGGTGCCGGGCTCGCGCAGCCGCTCCCGCACCTCCGCCCACAGGCCGGCGCGCTTCAGCGAGGTCTGCACCACCTCGTCCAGCTCGTCGCGGCCGGACGCCAGCCCGTGGATGCGCGGTCCGTAGGCGACGTTGTCGTAGATCGACTTCGGGAAGGGGTTCGGCTTCTGGAACACCATGCCGACGCGGGCGCGCAGTTGCACCGGGTCGATGGTCCGGCCATAGACGTCCTCGCCGTCCAGCGTGATCCGCCCCTCCACCCGGCAGCCCTCGATGGTGTCGTTCATCCGGTTCAGGCAGCGCAGGAAGGTCGACTTGCCGCAGCCGGACGGGCCGATCAGCGCCAGCACGCGGTTTTCCTGGATGTCGAGGTCGATGCCCTTCAGCGCCGGCTTGGCGCCGTAGGACACCCGGACGCCGCGCGCCACCATCTTGGCGGCAACGGGGGCGGCGGGGCGCTGGTCGGCGCGCGGGCGCAGCTTCAGTTGGGATCGGATGCTCATGGCGTTCACCACCGTCTCTCGAAAATCCGGCGCAGGATCACCGCCACCCCGTTCAGCAGGACCAGGAAGCCCAGCAGGACCAGGATCGCCGCGGAGGTGCGCTCGGTGAAGGCGCGCTCGGGGCTGTCGGCCCACATGTAGATCTGCACCGGCAGCACGGTGGCGCTGTCGGTCAGCCCGTGCGGGATGTCGACGATGAAGGCGACCATGCCGATCATCAGCAGCGGCGCGGTCTCGCCCAGGGCGCGGGCCATGCCGATGATCGTGCCGGTCAGGATGCCCGGCAGGGCGAGCGGCAGCACATGGTGCAGCACCGTCTGCAGCGGCGAGGCGCCGATGGCCAGCGCGGCGTCGCGGATCGACGGCGGCACCGCCCGCAACGCGGCGCGCGCGGCGATGATGATGACCGGCAGGGTCATCAGCGCCATCACCAGGCCGCCGACCAGCGGGGCCGAGCGCGGCAGGCCGAAGAAGCCGAGGAACACCGCGAGGCCGAGCAGGCCGAAGATGATCGACGGCACCGCCGCGAGGTTGTTGATGTTCACCTCGATCAGGCCGGTCCAGCGGTTCTTCGGCGCGAACTCCTCCAGGTAGACGGCGGCGGCGATGCCGACCGGCACCGACAGCAGCATGGTGACCAGCAGCGTCAGCAGCGAGCCGACGATGGCCCCGCCCATGCCGGCCTGCTCGGGCTCGCGGCTGTCGCCGGCGGTGAACAGCGTCGTGTTGAAGCCCTGGGCCAGCGCGCCGGCCGCCGCCAGCGCATCGGCGGCGGCGACCTTGGCGTCGCTGAGGCCGCGCTCGCCCTCCGGCAGGTCGCGGCGGTAATGGCCCTTCGCGAGCTGGTCGATCTCGTCGTCGGCGCGCACCCAGACGGTCCTCACCGTGCCGACCATCGCCGGATCGCGGGCGACCATCGCCTCCAGCTCGTAGGGCGCGCCGGAGGACAGCAGGTCGTTCAGCACGCGCCGGCCGGCGCGGTCGGTCACCTGCGGGAACTGCGCATGAAGCGCCCGGCGCAGCGGGGCGGTGTAGTTGCCGCTCGCGACCTCGGCCGGGTCCAGCGCGACCTCCAGCCGGATGCGCGTTTCCCAGAAGGCGCTCGCCCCCCTGGCGGCGATGGAGCCGATCAGCAGCACCAGCATCAGCGCCGCCACCGCCACCGCCGCGGCCCCGGCCCGCCGGAAGCGGCGCTCGGCGGCATGGCGCGCGCGCAGGCGGCGGGCGAAGGCCTCGCCCTTGTAGTGCGACCTCGGCCCGGCGGCCCGGACCGGGGCGGGCGGCACCGCCGCCGTCTCCCGCTCGATGAGGTCAGTCATAGCGTTCGCGATAGGTCCGGACCACCCGCAGGGCGACCACGTTGAGGCAGAGGGTGACGAGGAACAGCACGAGGCCGAGGCCGAAGGCCGACAGCGTCTTCGGGCTGTCGAACTCCTGGTCGCCGACCAGCAGGGCGGCGACCTGGGTGGTGACGGTGGTCACCGCCTGCAGCGGGTTGGCGGTCAGGTTGGCGGTCAGGCCGGACGCCATGGTGACGATCATCGTCTCGCCGATGGCGCGGCTGACCGCCAGCATCACCGCCGCCACGACGCCGGGCAGCGCCGCCGGCAGCACCACCTGCCTGATGGTCTCCGACTTGGTGGCGCCCAGCCCGTAGGAGCCGTCGCGCAAGGATTGCGGCACCGCGTTGATGACGTCGTCCGACAGCGAGCTGACGAAGGGGATGATCATCACCCCCATGACGATCCCGGCCGCCAGCGCCGATTCCGAACTGACGTCCAGCCCCAGTGCTTCGCCGGCGGCGCGGACGGCCGGCGCCATCGTCAGCGCGGCGAAGAAGCCGTAGACCACGGTCGGGATGCCGGCCAGGATCTCCAGGGTCGGCTTCAGCCAGGTGCGCATGCCGCGCCCGGCATATTCCGACAGGTAGATCGCCGCCATCAGCCCGACCGGCACCGCCACCGTCATCGCCACCACGGTGACCAGCAGCGTGCCGGCGAACAGCGGGAGCGCGCCGAACGAGCCGCTGGAGCCGACCTGGTCGGCCCGCATCGCCACCTGGGGACTCCAGTGCGTGCCGAACAGGAAGTCGGCCGGCGAGACGATGCTGAAGAAGCGCAGCGCCTCGAACAGCAGCGACAGCACGATCCCCACCGTGGTCAGGATGGCGACCAGCGAGCAGACGACCAGCGCCGCCCGCACCACCCGCTCCACCGCCGGCCGGGCGCGCAGGTCGGGGCCGATGCGGTGGCGCCCCCAGGCGAGGCCGGCGACGGCGAGGCTGGCGCCGACGGCGAGCAGGCTCCAGCCGGCAAGGTCGCGCAGGGCGCCGTAGCGCCGCGCCGCCTCGGCCACCGCGGGATCGGGTTCGCGTCCGGTCGAGATGCCGCGCGCGAGATTGAGGATGTCGGCCTTGAGCAGGCTCAGCGACTGCACGTCGCCGGCGGTCAGGCGGTCGGGCAGGCCGGACAGCACGAGCTGCATCGCCAGCCAGCCTTCCGAGGCCGTCCAGGCGACGAAGAGCAGCAGCGCCGGCAGCCCGGCCCACAGCGCGACGTAGAGCCCGTGGTAGGACGGCACGGAATGCAGCTCCGCCACCCGACCGCCGACGGACGCCGCCGCCCGCGACCGGCCGGCCAGGAAGCCGATCACGGTGAGCAGGACGAGGGTCAGGGCGAGGAGGGTGGGCTGCATGCGGTCGCTCGGGCTGGGGTCAGAACTGGAACGGCGTCAGGTTCACCGCCTCGACGCGGGCGGCCTCGCGCAGCGCCGTCGGCTCGGGGATCAGGCCCTTGTCGAGCAGGTAGCCGTCGTCGCCCAGCGCGCGCTCGGAGGTGTATTCGCGGATGAAGTCGCGGATCCCCGGAATGACGCCGGCATGGGCGTTCTTGACGTAGATGTAGAGCGGACGCGACAGCTCGTACCGCCCGGCGGCCACCGTCTCGGGCGTCAGCTCGACCCCGTCCATCCTGGCGGCCTGCAGCGAATCCCGGTTCTGGTCGAGGTAGCTGTAGCCGAAGACGCCGAAGGCGCCCGGGTTCGCCCCCAGCTTCTGGACGATCAGGTTGTCGTTCTCGCCGACCTCGACATAGGCGCCGTCCTCGCGGATGGTCATGCAGGCGCGCTCCCGCGCCGTCTCGTCGGCGATCAGCGCCGCCACATCGGGAAGCTTCCGACAGCCCTCCAGCATCACCAGCTCGTTGAAGGTGTCGCGCGTTCCCGAGGTCGGCGGCGGCCCCAGCACCTCGATCGGCGCCTTCGGCAGCGACGGATCGATGTCGGACCACAGCCGGTACGGGTTGGCCACCATCCGGCCGGCGGCGGCACCGGTCCCGGGGACCTCCTTCGCCAGCGCCCGCCACAGGATGGCGGTCGACAGCGGCGCCGGCGCCGTCCGCTTCGACGAGGCGAGCGCGATGCCGTCATAGCCGATCTTCAGCTCCGTGACCGCCGTCACGCCGTTGGCGGCGCACTGGTCGGCCTCGGACTTCCTGATCCGGCGCGACGCGTCGGCGATGTCGGGATGGGCGGGACCGACGCCGGCGCAGAACAGCTTCAGGCCGCCGCCGGTGCCGGTGGATTCCACCACCGGGGTCTTGTAGCGCCCGGACCGCCCGAAGGCCTCGGCGACCGCGGTGGTGAAGGGGAAGACGGTGGAGGAGCCGACGATGCGGATCTGGTCGCGGGTCTGGGCGACGGCGGCCGTCGGCACGGCGGCCGCGGCGGCCAGGCCGGCCACGACCACGGCGGCCGCCGCCACGGAGGGACCGTGGGGGCGGGCAGGGGAGCGGGCGATCGCTTGCATCCGGATGGTCACGCTTGCCCCTCCTGCGGGGAATGGTCGGCTGGGCTGGCGCGGACGATAGACCGGGAGGACGACCGATTGATTACATTTTTATGACGGTTTCATGACACCGTCATGGAACCTCCGTCAACCCGCCTTGCGCCGTTCCCCGTCGCCCGACAGCTCCGCCCCGGCGGGGCACGCCGCGGGAAGATAGACCGTGAAGGCGCTGCCGGCCCCGACCTCGCTTTCGATGGTCAGCCGGCCGCGATGCCGGTTCAGGATGTGCTTGACGATGGCGAGCCCCAGCCCGGTGCCGCCCATCGCCCGCGACCGCGCGGCGTCGACCCGGTAGAAGCGCTCGGTCAGGCGCGGCAGGTGGGTGCGGGCGATCCCGTCGCCGCGGTCGCGCACCGAGACCGACACCATGCCGGTGCCGCGCGCGCTGCGGCGATCCTTGGCGCCGGGCGCCGGCGGCAGGCCGGCGAAGCCGATCAGGGTTCCGTCCACCGCCGCCACGGTGACGGTCACCTCGGTGTCCTCCCGCGTGTATTTGATCGCGTTGCTGACCAGGTTCTGGAAGACCTGTGTCAACTGGTCCTCGTCGCCGACGACGCGCGGCACGTCCTCCGGCGCCTCCAGCCGCAGGCGGATCCGGCGCTGGGCCGCCTTCAGCTCCAGGGCGGCGATGACGTTCTCCAGCTCCTCCACCACGTCGACACGGCCGCCGGGCGGCATGTGCTCGTCCAGTTCGATGCGGGACAGCGACAGCAGGTCGTTGACCAGCCGGGTCATGCGGCTGGCCTGGTCGTGCATGATCGACAGGAAGCGGTCCTGCGCCTCCTGGTCGTCGCGCGCCGGGCCGCGCAGCGTCTCGATGAAGCCGAGCAGCGAGGACAGCGGCGTGCGCAACTCGTGGCTGGCGTTGGCGATAAAGTCGGCGCGCATCTGTTCCGAGCGGCGGGCGGCGGTGACGTCGTGCAGCGTCAGGATCGCCATGCGCGCCGGAACCGGCGGCCGCGGCTCCGGCTCCTCCTCCAGCTCACCGTCGATCAGCGAGGGATCGGGCTCCGGCACCAGCCGCTGGAACGGCTTCACCTGGGCCTCGAAGCTGCGCTCGACCGGCACCGGCAGGGTGAAGTCGATGACGCGCGAGGTGCCGCCGCGCAGGACGGAGTCCACCGCCTCCAGCACGGCGGGGGTGCGCAGGGAGCCGGCAAGGTCGCGGTCCACCACCTTCGCCCCGAACAGGTCGCGGGCGGCGAGGTTGGCGCGCACCACCTGGCGGTCGGCGTCCATCAGCAGCAGCGGGGCGGGCAGGGCGTCGATCACCGCCTCGTCGGCATCGAGTTGCAGCCGCACCCGTTCTGTCCGGCGCAGCCCGGCCCGGTGCAGCCGGCCGATGGTGGCGGCCAGCGCCCGCAGGGCCGGCGGGGTCCCGCCGGGCGGCAGCGGCCCGTCGCTCTCGGCCAGCCGGGCGGCATAGTCGGTCACCGCGTCGGCATCGCGGCGATAGGTCCGCACCACCAGGATCGCCCCGCCCAGCGCCGCAACGCCGGCGATCAGTGCCAGCCCGCCATGCAGGGCTTCGGCATGGACGGCCAGCGCGGTGACGCCCAGCAGCGGCACCAGCATCAGCAGGACGGCGATCAGCAGCGGGGTTGGCAAGGATGCCTTCGGGCGCATGGGGACGGCACCAGGGTTCGGATGGACGTGGCGGACAGGATGAACCCTTCTACACCATGGCCGGCGGCCCCGCGTGCCGGTCATAAAAGATTCACGCGGGCGATTGTGCGGGACGGCGTTGACTCCAGGAAACTGGATATGCATTCTATCTTAATGGATGAAACGCTTCCGACCATAGACAGCCGCCTAGCCGCCCGCCTGCGGGCGCTGCGCTCCGACCAGGGCCTGACGCTCGATGGGCTGGCGGAGCGCTCGGGCGTCAGCCGCTCGATGATCTCGCTGATCGAGCGGGGGGAGAGCAGCCCGACCGCGAGCGTGCTGGACCGGCTGGCCGCCGGGCTCGGGGTCACGCTGGCCTCGCTGTTCGCCGACGCCGAACGCGCCGACGCCAAGCCGGTCGTCCGCCGCGACGATCAGGTCACGTGGCAGGATCCCGCCACCCGCTACCGCCGCCGCAACCTGTCGCCACCCGGTTTCCCGTCGCCGATCGAACTGGTGGAAGTGGATCTGCCGCCTGACGCCCGCGTGACCTACGACAGCGCCGCCCGCGCCGCCGTGATCGACCAGCAGGTCTATGTGCTGGAAGGCACCATCGACCTGACCGTCGGGGACGAGACGCACCGCCTGTCGGCCGGCGACTGCCTCGCCATGCGGCTCGACCGGCCGGTCGGCTACCACAACCCGACCAGCCTGCCGGCCCGCTACATCGTGGCGCTGACCACCGAGAGTGCGCGCAAGCCAAACGCCGTTAAACGCTGAGGAGCCCGTCATGGACGAGACCTGTCTTCACGCTGCGGCGCCTGGGCCGGGCGCCGTGAAAGTTCGTGTGCTGGCGGGTGCCGAGGCGCGGGATGCCGTGCCGGCCCTGGCCGGGGTGCTGCTCGACTGCGTCGAGGGGGGAGCCTCGGTGAGTTTCATGGCGCCCTTCGACCGCGGCACCGCCGAAGGCTTCTGGCGGGAGGTGGCCGCGGGCGTTGAGCGGGGGGAACGCATCCTGCTGGTGGCGGAGGACGGGGAGGGGGTACTCGGCACCGTCCAGCTTGTCGTCCAGCAGCCGCCGAACCAGCCCCACCGGGCCGACCTGTCCAAGATGCTGGTGCACAGCCGTGCCCGGCGGCGCGGTATCGGCAAGGCGCTGATGGACGCCGCCGAGGACGCCGCCCGTGCCGCGGGCAAGACCCTGCTGGTGCTGGACACCGCATCGCCCGATGCCGAACGGCTCTACACGCGTGCCGGCTGGATCAAGGTCGGGGTCATTCCCGGCTATGCCCTGTGGCCCGGGGGCGGGTTCTGCGACACGACCTTCTTCTACAAGGCTTTGCCGTCTCCCTGACCCTCCCGCGCCCTCGGCGGACCGAAGGTCCGTCCGATCGCGGGAGAGGGATGGGGAAAGGAATGTCGTCGCCGCTCACCAAGGCAGCGAGTCATGCGCCGCCAGCGCGGCGGCGGTGACGAGGTCGTTGACGGTGGCGCCCATGGTGACGATCTGGGCGGGTTTGTCCAAGCCGATCAGCAGGGGGCCGATCATGTGGCCGCCGGCCATCTTGTTCAGCAGCTTGGCCGAGATGTCGGCCGAATGCAGGCCGGGCATGATCAGCACGTTGGCCGGACCGGACAGCCGGGAGAAGGGATAGACCCGCTTCATCAGCTCGTAGTCCAGCGCCACGTCGGCCGACATCTCGCCGTCATACTCGAAATCGACCCGGCGGCCGTCGAGGATCGCCAGTGCCTCGCGCAGCGGATCGGTGTTCGGATGCGGCGGCTGGCCGAAATTGGAGAAGGACAGCAGCGCCACCCGCGGCTCGTGCCCCATCTGCCGGGCTTTGGCCGCCGCGCCCGTCGCGATGTCGGCCAGCGCCTTGCCGTCGGGACGGAAATGGACGGTGGTGTCGGCGATGAAGACGGTGCGGTTGCGGGTGATCGACAGGTGCAGGCCGAACACCGGTTCGCTCGCCTTCGGGTCGATGACCCGGCGGATTTCCTCGTAGGCGACGCCGAAGCTGCGGGTCAGGCCGGTCACCATGGCGTGGGCGTCGCCCTGGGCCACCATGCAGGCGGCGAAGACGTTGCGGTCCTGGTTGACCATCCGCTGGCAGTCGCGCAGCAGCGCGCCCTTGCGCTGCAGCCGCCGGTAGAGATGGTCGGCATAGCGGCGGTTGGCGTCGGACAGGCGGGCGTTGTGGATTTCGAACTGGACGTTCGGCTGGCCCATGGCGGCGAGCTGCTCGCGGATCACCTCCTCGCGGCCGATCAGCACCGGCGTGCCGTAGCCGCCGGCGCGGAAGGTCATGGCGGCACGGATCGTCCGCTCCTCCTCGCCCTCGGCGAAGACGACGCGGCGGGGATTGGCCCGCACCTTCTCCAGGATCAGCTCCAGGCTGTCGGCGGTGGGATCAAGCCGGGTGCGCAGCGAGTGCTTGTAGCCGCTGAGGTCGACGATCGGCTTGCGCGCCACGCCGCTTTCCATCGCCGCCTGGGCGACGGCGGCCGGCACGGTGACGATCAGGCGCGGGTCGAACGGCACCGGGATGATGTAGTCGGCGCCGTAGCGCAGCCGGCGGCCGGAATAGGCGGCGTCGACCTCGTCCGGCACGTCCTCGCGCGCCAGCGCCGCCAATGCCTGGGCGGCGGCGACCTTCATCGCCTCGTTGATGGTGGTGGCGCGGACGTCGAGCGCACCGCGGAACAGGTAGGGGAAGCCCAGGACGTTGTTGACCTGGTTGGGGTAGTCGGACCGTCCGGTGGCGACGATGGCGTCGGCGCGCACCGCCTTCACCTCTTCCGGCGTGATCTCGGGGTCGGGGTTGGCGAGCGCGAAGATGATGGGCTTGGGCGCCATCGACTTGACCATCTCCTGGGTCATCGCTCCCTTCGCCGACAGGCCGACGAAGACGTCGGCGCCGGCGACCGCCTCCTCCAGCGTGCGCTTGTCGGTGGCGACGGCGAAGGACGACTTCCACTGGTTCATGCCGTTGGTGCGGCCGCGGTAGACCACGCCCTTGGTGTCGCACAGGATGATGTTTTCACGTGAAACACCCATCGTGCAGAACAGCTCGGCGCAGGCGATGCCCGCCGCCCCGGCGCCGTTCACCACCATCTTCACGTCTTCGATCTTGCGGCCGGTGATGTCGCAGGCGTTGATCAGGCCGGCGGCGGCGATGATCGCGGTGCCGTGCTGGTCGTCGTGGAAGACCGGGATGTCGAGCAGCTCGCGCAGGCGCTCCTCGATGATGAAGCAGTCGGGCGCCTTGATGTCTTCGAGGTTGATGCCGCCGAAGCTGGGGCCGAGGAACCGCACGCAGTTGACGAATTCATCCACGTCGCGGGTATCGACCTCCAGGTCGATGCCATCCACGTCGGCGAAGCGCTTGAACAGCACCGCCTTGCCTTCCATCACCGGCTTGCCGGCGAGCGCGCCGAGGTCGCCAAGTCCCAGGACCGCCGTGCCGTTGGAGATGATGGCGACGATGTTCCCCTTGGCCGTGTAGTCGTAGGCCAGCGAGGGATCCTCGGCGATGCGCAGGCAGGGGGCGGCGACGCCCGGCGAATAGGCCAGCGACAGGTCGCGTTGGGTGGTCAGCGGCTTGGTCGGCGTGATTTCCAGCTTGCCGGGCCGGCCGCTGGAATGGAGCAGCAGGGCTTCCTCGTCGGTGACGCGTTTGGTGTCGGACATGGATCTCGTGTTCCTCAACGGAGTACTGATGCCCGTCGGTCGTCTTTGGGCGTTCGCGCCAGGCAGTGCCGACGGTGGGGCCGCGATGGTATACGCGGGGCGCGCACTCCGCCAAGCCCCCTATGGCCCTGTTTTGTACGAATCATTCCAATTCGTGGTCACCAGGGACATATCCGGCTCGGTGTACGGTTTGTTTGCCGCGCGGCGGCCATTCCGCGGCCACTGTCGCCGATGCGGTGCCACCGGCACCATGTGACGAAATGGCCGCCCCGGCCATGGCCCGCCGCGATCCCGCAGCCGCCCCCCGGCGGCGGGGACCCCGACACCCTGCCTGGACACCATGCTTGAAGGGGGAGGGCGGAGCCGCTAGCTTGCCGCCGACCGCAATCGATTTCCTGGATGATGCCCATGCGCCCCTCCGGCCGCGCCTTCGACCAACTGCGCACCGTTTCCCTGGAGCCCGGCTTCAGCCGCTATGCCGAAGGATCCTGCATGGTGCGCTTCGGCAACACGCACGTGCTGTGCACCGCCAGCGTCGACGAGACGGTGCCCCGCTTCCTGAAGAACACCGGGCTCGGCTGGGTCACCGCCGAATACGGCATGCTGCCGCGCTCCACCCACAGCCGCACCGACCGCGAGGCCGCCAAGGGCAAGCAGTCCGGCCGCACGCAGGAGATCCAGCGCCTGATCGGCCGGGCGCTGCGCGCCGTCACCGACCGCGCGGCGATGGGCGAGAAGCAGGTCAAGATCGACTGCGACGTCATCCAGGCCGACGGCGGCACCCGCACCGCCGCGATCACCGGCAGCTACGTCGCCCTGCACCTCGCCTTCCAGCACCTGATGCGGATCGGCGCGCTGAAGACCATGCCGCTGACCGACCAGGTCGCCGCCGTCTCCTGCGGCATCTTCCAGGGCAAGTCGGTGCTCGACCTCGACTATGACGAGGATTCCAAGGCGCAGGCCGACTCCAACTTCGTCCTGACCGGCAAGGGCGGCATCGTCGAGGTGCAGGGCACCGCCGAGGAGAGCCCGTTCAGCGAAGCGCAGTTCATGGAGCTGCTGGGCCTCGCCCGCAAGGGCGTGAACGAGCTGGCGGCCTTGCAGAAGCAGGCGCTGGGGATCAAGTAACTCGGGATCAAGCAAGGGTCTTACGCCATGTCCGCTCCCCGCCGCTTCACCGGCGACACGCTCGTCATCGCCAGCCACAACAAGGGCAAGGTGCGCGAGATCGCCGACCTGCTCGGCCCCTATGTCGCCACCTTCACCTCGGCCGGGGAGCTGGGCCTGCCCGAACCCGAGGAGACCGGCACCACCTTCGTCGCCAATGCCGAACTGAAGGCGAAGGCGGCAGCCGCCGCCGGCCATGTCGCGCTTGCCGACGACAGCGGGCTGGTGGTGCCGGCGCTGAACGGCGATCCCGGCATCTACTCCGCCCGCTGGGCCGGGCCGGAGAAGGACTTCGACATGGCGATGCGCAAGGTCGAGGACGGGCTTGCCGGCCTTCCGGAAAGCGGCAAGGCCGGCCGCGGCGCCTATTTCGTCTGCGCCCTGTCGCTCGCCTGGCCGGACGGCCATGTCGAGACGGTCGAGGGCCGCTGCTACGGCACCCTGGTGTGGCCGCCGCGCGGACCCCGCGGCTTCGGGTACGACCCGATGTTCCTGCCCGACGGGTACGGCCTGACCTTCGGCGAGATGGAGCCGGCGAGGAAGCACGAGATGAGCCACCGCGCCGACGCCTTCCGCCAGCTTGTGGAGCGCTGCTTCCGGTGACCGCTGCCGATCCCGGTTTCGCCGTCTACGTCCATTGGCCCTTCTGCAAATCGAAGTGTCCGTACTGCGACTTCAACAGCCATGTCCGCGAGCGGATCGACCATGACCGCTGGCGGGCCGGGCTGCTGCGCGAACTCGACCATTATGCCGGGCTGACCGCCGGCAGGACGGTCACCTCGATCTTCTTCGGCGGCGGCACGCCGTCGCTGATGGAGCCGGCGACCGTCGGCGCGCTGATCGAGGGGGTTGCCGCCCGCTGGCCGGTCGCCGACCGGCTGGAGGTGACGCTGGAGGCCAACCCGACCTCGGTTGAGGCCGACAAATTCCGCGCCTTCCGGTCCGCCGGCGTCAACCGCGTGTCGCTCGGCATCCAGGCGCTCGACGATGCGTCGCTGCGCTTCCTCGGCCGCCAGCACAGCGCGGCCGAAGCCACCGGCGCCATCGAGCTGGCGGCGAGCACCTTCGACCGCTTCTCCTTCGACCTGATCTATGCCCGGCCGGGCCAGACCGTCGCGGCCTGGGAGGCGGAGCTGACCCGTGCGCTCGACTATGCCGTCGGCCACCTCTCGGTCTATCAGCTCACCATCGAGGAGGGGACGGCCTTCTATCCGCTGCATGCGCGCGGAGAGCTGGTGCTGCCGGACGACGAGCTGGCCGGCGACCTCTACGAGGCGACGCTGGGCCGTCTTGCCGCCGCCGGGCTGCCGGCCTACGAGATCTCCAACCACGCCCGCCCGGGCGAGGAAAGCCGCCACAACCTGACCTACTGGCGCTATGGCGACTATGTCGGCATCGGGCCGGGCGCCCATGGCCGATTGACGCTCGACGGCGGGAAGGTCGCGACCCGTGCCCACCGGGCGCCGGAGATCTGGCTGGAGCGGGTGGAGCGCGCCGGCCATGGCGCCGCAGCGCCGGAGCCGATCGGCCGCGATGCCCGCGGAACCGAACTGCTGATGATGGGGTTGCGCCTGACCGAAGGCGTCCCGCTCGCGCGGATCGCCGAGGAGGCCGGCCGGCCGTTCGAAGAGTTCGTGGATCCGGCGGCGCTGTCGCGACTGGTCGATGGCGGCTTCCTCGTTCGCGATGCCGCCAGACTGCGGGCGACGCCGGACGGGCTACAGCGACTGAACGCGGTGCTCGGCGCCCTGTTGGCGTAGACTCCGTCGCGGCGGACCGACGGGGAAGGTCCCAAGCGGGAGGGGTGAAGGCATGCGCATCAGCCTGGTGGTCGCTGCGGCCGAGAATGGCGTGATCGGCCGCGACGGCGGCCTGCCCTGGCACCTGCCGGGCGATCTCAAGCGCTTCAGGGAACTCACGCTCGGCAAGCCGGTGCTGATGGGGCGGCGGACCTGGGAGTCGCTGCCGCGGCGCCCGCTGCCTGGCCGCGACAATCTCGTTCTCAGCCGCAGCGCCGCCGGCCCGCGGCCCGGATTGCAGGACGGCTTGCGGGACGGCGCGCACTGGTTCCCGTCGATCGGGCCGGCGATCGCCTGGGCGCAGGAGTCCGGCGCCGCCGAACTGTGCGTGATCGGCGGTGCCGCGCTGTTCCGCGAAGCGCTGCCGATCGCCGACTGCGTGCGCCTGACACGGGTCCAGTGCGCCGTGGACGGCGACACCATGATGCCGCCCATCGGTGCGGAATGGACCGAAGTCTGGTCGAGCGCGCCGATGGAGGAAAACGGCCTGCTCTACCGCTACATCGACCTGGAACGGGCGCCGGCCTGACGGCGGTGGCCTGGGAAGGGCGGCAGCGAAGGACGGCGTGAACGGGGCAGGAGGATGGCGTCGCCGTCAGGCCCCCACGTCCTCCTCGCGGCCCAGGCGATGCAGCACGTCGTCGAGCTGGTCGAGCGTCTGGTAGTGGATAGTGATGGTGCCCCGCTGCCCCTGCGGATTGATCGCGACCTTCAGCCCGATGCGCGCGGAGATTTCCTCCTCGAGATTGATCAGGTCGACGTCCTTGACCGCCGGACCGCCGCCGGATTTGCCGGAGCCGCTCTTCTTCGCCTTGGGCTGGTCGCCGCGCATCAGGTCTTCGGTCTGGCGGACGTTGAGGCCGCGCGACACCACCTCGCGGGCGGCGGCGGCCGGATCCGGAGCGGTCAGCAGCGCACGGGCATGGCCGGCGGTGAGCGCACCGTCCTGCACCATCGACTTGACCGGATCCGGCAGCGCCAGCAGCCGCATCATGTTGGCGACATGGCTGCGGCTCTTGCCGATGGCGCGGGCCAGATCCTCCTGGGTGTGCTCGAACTCCTCCATCAGGCGGCGATAGCCCTCCGCCTCTTCCAGCGGGGTCAGATCCTGGCGCTGGATGTTCTCGATCAGCGCGATTTCCAACGCTTCGCGGTCGCTGAGATCGCGGATCACCACCGGCACCTCGTGCAGGCCGGCGATCTGGGCCGCCCGCCAGCGGCGTTCGCCGGCGATCAGCTCGTAGGAGTTGGCGTCGTCCGGGTCGCGACGGACCAGCAGAGGCTGCAGGATGCCCTTGTCGCGGATGGAGTCGACGAGGCCGCGGATCGCCTCCTCGTCGAACTTGCGCCGCGGCTGGTAGGTGCCGGGATGCACGAACTCGATCGGCACCTGCTTGGACTGCCGCACCTTGTCGAGCGCCGAGTAATCCTCGGTCGCCTCGCCGAACAGGGCGGAAAGGCCGCGGCCCAGGCTGGACCGGCGGGCGCTGCCTTGCTTGGTATCGTCGATCATGCGGTCAGTCTCTTCTCACGGCGCAGCACCTCGCCCGCCAGATGGATGTAGGCCTGCGATCCCGGGCAGCGCATGTCGTAGATCAGCACCGGCTTGCCGTGCGACGGTGCTTCCGAGACCTTGACGTTGCGGGGGATCACGGTGTCGTACACCTTCTCCCCGAAGAAGCCGCGGACGTCCGCTGCCACCATGTCCGACAGGTTGTTGCGCTTGTCGAACATCGTCAGCACGACGCCGTGGATGTCGAGGTTGGGGTTGAAGGTGCGCTTCACCCGCTCGATGGTGCGGACCAGGTGGCTCAGCCCCTCCAGCGCGTAGAACTCGCACTGGAGCGGGACCATGACCGCATGCGAGGCGACCAGGGCGTTCAGCGTCAGCAGGCCGAGCGCCGGCGGGCAGTCGATCAGGACGTAATCATATTCGAGCGCGCTGTTGGCGACCGCCTCGCGCAGGCGGAACTCGCGCCGCTCGGCATCCACCAGTTCGATCTCCGCGCCGGACAGGTCGACCGACGAGGTGATGATCGACAGGTTGGGGACGGAGGAGGGGATCGCCGCGGTCTCCAGCGGCACGTCGTCGAACAGCACGTCGTAGATGCCGACGCGGCGGTCCGAGCGCGGGATGCCGAGCCCGGTCGAGGCGTTGCCCTGCGGGTCGAGATCGATCACCAGAACCCGCTTGCCGATGACGGCGAGCGCGGTGGCGAGATTGATCGTCGTCGTGGTCTTGCCCACGCCGCCCTTCTGGTTGGCGATCGCAACCACACGGGCAAGGGGAGGATTGACGGCGGACATGGCGGCCTCTCGGGAGTCCGGTTGGCGGGAGGAGGGCGGGGGAACGGCGTCAGGCACGGCTGTCACACACGGTCAAGCTCGCTCACGCGCAGGATGGTGCCGGTCGGGTCGGTGCGGCTGTCGAATCGCTCGGCGCGCATTGTCCAATATTGCGTGGTGGCGGTCAATTCGTCGTCCAGCGCCGCACCCTTCAGGAACAAGGCCTTGCCGCGGCCGCCGATGAAGGGATGGGCCCAGGCCAGCAGGTCGGCCACCGGTGCCAGGGCACGGGCGGTCACCACGTCGGCGGCGATGCCGGACACGGCCTCGATCCGCTTGTTGTGGATGGTGACCGGCGCGGCGCAGAGCCTGGCCGCCTCGCGCAGGAACGCGCATTTGCGCGCGTCGCTCTCGATCAGGTGGACCTCGGGCACGCCGAGGATGGCCAGCACCAAGCCGGGGAAGCCGGCGCCGCTGCCGAGGTCGACCAGCACCCTGGTCCCCTCCGGCAGCAGCGGATGAAGCTGTGCGGAGTCGAGGAAGTGGCGCCGCCAGGTCTCCGCCAGGGTGGACGGGCCGACGAGGTTGATCCTCGGCTGCCACTTGCGCAGCAGTCCATCAAAGGCGTCCAGCCGGTCGAGCGTTTCACGTGAAACACCCGTTTCCTTGCGGAACGCGTCGGCGTCGAAGGCGCTCATTCCGCCGCTACCGCGTCGCGCCGCTTCACATGGCGCAGCAGCGCGACCAGCGCCGCCGGGGTCATGCCGGGGATGCGGGCCGCAGCTCCCAGCGTCGCCGGGCGCGACTGCCGCAACTTCTGGCGGACTTCGGCGGACAGGCTGCCGATACCGTCGACATCCAGATCCTCGGGCAGCGCCAGCGCCTCGTCCTTGCGGAAGGCACGGATGTCGGCTTCCTGGCGGCCGAGATAGCCGGCATATTTGCCGTCGATCTCAAGCTGCTCGGCAATCTCCGGGGCGATCGCCGCAAGCTCCGGCCACAGGTGGGAGAGGGCGGCGAGGTCGATGTCCGGATAGCGCAGCAGGTCGGCGGCGCTGCGGCGCACGCCGTCCTGGTTCACCGCCAAGCCCTGGCGGGCCAGCTCGACCGGCGTCGCCTGGAGCGAGGCCACCAAGGCCCGGCCGGCGGCCAGCGCCGCACTCTTGGCGGCGAAGGCATCGCGGCGTTCGCTTCCGACGCAGCCGATCGCGATGCCCTTGTCGGTCAGCCGCTGGTCGGCATTGTCGGCCCGCAGCAGCAGCCGGTATTCGGCGCGCGAGGTGAACATGCGGTAGGGCTCGTTGGTGCCGCGGCCGATCAGGTCGTCGATCAGCACGCCGATATAGGCGTCGGCACGGTCGAGCACGAAGCCCTCGCGCGTGCCGCCGGCGGCGAGCGCCGCATTGATGCCGGCCATCAGGCCCTGCGCCGCGGCCTCTTCATAGCCGGTGGTGCCGTTGATCTGGCCGGCCAGGAACAGGCGCGGCGCCCGCCGGGTCTCCAGCGTCGGCTTCAGCTCACGCGGATCGACATAGTCGTATTCGATGGCATAGCCGGGCCGCAGCATCACGACCTTTTCCAATCCCGGCATGCTGGCGAGGATGCCGAGCTGCACGTCGCGGGGCAGGGAGGTCGAGATGCCGTTCGGGTAGACGGTCGGATCGTCCAGCCCTTCGGGCTCCAGGAAGATCTGGTGGCGCTCCTTGTCGGCGAAGCGGACGACCTTGTCCTCGATCGACGGGCAATAGCGCGGCCCGGTGCCGGTGATCTGGCCGGAATACATCGGCGCGCGGTGCAGGTTGCCGCGGATCAGCGCATGGGCTTCCGGCGTCGTCCAGGTGATGGCGCAGTCGATCTGCGGGGTGTCGATCCGTTCGGTCAGGTAGGAGAAGGGCGGCGGCGGCAGGTCGCCCGGCTGCTTCTCCAGCGCGTCCCAATCGATGGTGCGGCCATCGAGCCGGGGCGGGGTTCCGGTCTTGAGCCGGCCGAGCGGGAAGCCCAGCCGGGCCAGCGTCTCGGACAGGCCAACGGATGGCGCCTCGCCGACGCGCCCGGCCGGGGTCCGCTCCTCGCCGATATGGATCAGGCCGCGCAGGAAGGTGCCGGTGGTCAGCACCACCGCACCGGCGGCGACGGTCTCGCCGGCACCGGTGACGACGCCGGTGATGCGCTGCCCGCCGTCGACGACCAGGTCTTCGGCGCCGCCGGCTTCGATGGTCAGGTTCTCCTGCTCCGCCAGCAGCGCCTGCATGGCCTGCCGGTACAGCTTGCGGTCGGCCTGGGCGCGCGGCCCGCGGACGGCCGGTCCCTTGCTGCGGTTGAGGATGCGGAACTGGATGCCGCCACGGTCGATGGCCTTCGCCATCACGCCGTCGAGCGCATCGATCTCCCGCACCAGATGCCCTTTCGCCAAGCCGCCGATGGCGGGATTGCAGGACATCTCGCCGATGGTTTCGATCTTGTGGGTCAGCAGCAGCGTGCGCGCACCCATGCGCGCCGCCGCGGCAGCCGCCTCACAGCCGGCGTGACCGCCGCCGACAACAATGACATCATAGCGTCGCATGCGCGGGACCATAGCCGAAGGGCGGGACGGATCCAAGAGGCGGGGCAACTAACCCACGCCTCGGGGGAGAGGATAAAGTCTGCGTAGCGGCGGCAGTCCCCTCTCCCGCGACAGCGGGGGAGGGTTAGGGAGGGGGCAATACTCCTCCCGCTGTTTCACGTGAAACGCGCCGTCACTTGCCGATGCAGAAGTCGCGGAAGATCACGTCGAGCAGATCCTCCACATCCACCCGCCCGGTGATCCGCCCCAGCGCCCGGCTGGCGAGCCGCACATCTTCCGCCGCCAGCTCAGGCAATGGCGCATCCAATGCCCGCAGCAGCGACTCCCGGCATTCCGTCAGGGCGGCACGATGGCGGGCGCGGGTGAGGGACGGGGCACTGCCGACGGCGAGGCGGTCGGCGCTGAAGATTGTCAACCGCTCCTCCAGCGCCTTCAGCCCGGCACCGGTGCGGGCGGAAACCGCAACCGCCGACAACTCGGGCCACAGGTCGCTCGCCGGCGCGAGGTCGCTCTTGTTGAACACCACCACGGTGTCGCCGTCGATCAGCGCCAGCGTCGCAGGGTCGAGGTCGGGCAGGGTGGTGGCGTCGAACACGGCGATTTTGACATCGGCGCGCGCGGCCCGGTCGCGGGCCCGGCGGATGCCTTCCTCCTCCACCTCGTCGGCGGCGGCCTCGCGCAGACCGGCAGTGTCGGCGAGCACCACCGGATAGCCGCCGAGGTCCAGATGCACCTCGATGATGTCGCGGGTGGTGCCGGCGCGGGCGGAGACGATGGCCGCCTCGCGCCGGGCCAGCGCATTCAGAAGGCTCGACTTGCCGGCGTTGGGGGCGCCGACGATGGCGATGTGCAGCCCCTCGCGCAGCCGTTCGCCGCGGCCGCCGTCATTGAGGTGGGCGGCGATCTCGTCGGCGAGGCCGGCGACCACCGGGCGCACCGCCTCGGCCACGCCCCCCGGCAGGTCGTCCTCGGCGAAGTCGATGTCGGCCTCGATGTGGGCAAGGGCGCGGGTCAGCCGCTCCCGCCAGCCGTCATAGAGCCGGCCGAGCGCGCCGTCCATCTGGCGCAAGGCCTGCCGGCGCTGGGCGGTGGTCTCGGCATCGATCAGGTCGGCGACCGCCTCCGCTTCGGTGAGGTCGAGCTTGCCGTTCTCGAAGGCGCGGCGGGTGAACTCGCCGGGCTCGGCCAGCCGCAGGCCGGGCAGCGCGCCAAGCGTTTCGATGATGCCGGTCACTACGGCGCGGCCGCCATGCAGGTGCAGCTCGACGACGTCCTCGCCGGTGAAGCTGGCCGGGGCGGTGAAGCGCAGCACCAGCGCATCGTCCAGGGCATCGCCGCTGACGGGATCGCGCAGGTGGGAGAGGACGGCGCGGCGCGGCGCCGGCAGCGGCCGGCCGGTCAGGGAGGCGAGGGCGGATCCGGCGGCCGGTCCCGAAATGCGAACCACCGCCACACCGGAGCGTCCGGGGGCGGTGGCGAGGGCGAAGATGGTCGCGGTCATGGGTGCCGGCCGGTCGACATGGTGGCTGGTCGACATGGCGGCCGGTCAGCCGCGCTGCTCGGGCCGCAGCTCCCGCTGCTCCGTCGCCAGCATCAGCCGTTCGACCCGCCGGCCCTCGACGAGATGGGTCTGCAGGATTTCGTCGACGTCGCCGGTGCTGTGATAGGTGTACCAGACGCCCTCGGGATAGATCACCAGCGTCGGCCCCAGTTCGCAGCGGTCGAGGCAGCCGGCGGAATTGATCCGCACCTTGCCGTCGAAGCCGAGTTCACGTGCGCGGGCCTTCATGTAGTCGCGCAGCTTCTCCGATCCGTGGGCGGCGCAGGAGCCGCGCTTGTGTCCGTCGGGGCGGCGGTTGGTGCAGCAGAAGACATGCGCTTCGAAATACGGCTTGGGATCGGTCACTTTCTTCCTTCCTGGCCCAGGGCGGACGCCATCTGGGACCAAAACATCTTCTGCATCTGTTCCATGCCCTGGAGCCCGGCGGGCAGCCAGGTCTTCAGCATGGTTTCCGGGTCCATCGCCTGGAGATTGGCGTGCATCCTGTCCTGGATCTCGCGCATCATGGCGTCCTGCATCGGCTTGACGTCGGGCAGGCCGAGGAAATGCCGGGCCTCCTCCGGGGTGCAGTCGATGTCGACGGTGATTTTCATGGCTGTCCCCCTTCTGACGGACCGCACCGGCGTCCGGCACCGGCGGCGGCGATTTTTTGGGGTTGAGCGCGGCGGCGGCCCATGCCCCACTATACAGATAGGATGCACTGGCGCAACGCCACCCCGGCGCCACCTATCTTTCATGACACACCAACCGATGGGAAACCGCCATGCCGGCCACACCGTTGGGCGCGAACCTGCTGAGCCGGGAGACGAGCCCCTATCTGCTGCAGCACAAGGACAACCCGGTCCACTGGATGGCGTGGGGGCCTGAGGCCTTCGCCCGCGCCAAGGCCGAGAACAAGCCGGTGCTGCTGTCGGTCGGCTACGCCGCCTGCCACTGGTGCCACGTCATGGCCCATGAGAGCTTCGAGAATCCCGCGATCGCCGCGCTGATGAACGAGCTGTTCATCAACATCAAGGTGGACCGCGAGGAGCGGCCGGACCTCGACACCATCTACCAGTCGGCGCTCGCGCTGCTCGGGCAGCAGGGGGGATGGCCGCTGACCATGTTCCTGACCCCGGACGCCGAGCCCTTCTGGGGCGGCACCTACTTCCCGCCGGCCCCGCGCTACGGCCGCGCCGGCTTCCCCGACGTGCTGCGCGGCATCGCCGGGACCTACGCGCAGGAACCCGACAAGGTCGCCAAGAACGTCGAGGCGCTGACGTCGGCCTTGGCGGGACTGGGGGAGAACCGGTCGGCCGGCGCCGTCGACGCCGGCGTGCTCGACCAGGTGGCGCAGCGGCTGCTGCGCGAGGTCGACCCGATCCACGGCGGCATCGGCAGCGCGCCCAAGTTCCCGCAGGTCCCGCTGTTCGAACTGCTGTGGCGCGCCTGGCAGCGCACGGGCCGCGAGCCCTTCCGCGAGGCGGTCACCCATACGCTGGCCAACATGGCGCAGGGCGGCATCTACGATCATCTCGGCGGCGGCTTCGCCCGCTACTCGGTGGACGAACGCTGGCTGGTGCCGCATTTCGAGAAGATGCTCTACGACAACGCCGAGCTGCTCGACCTGATGACGCTGGTCTGGCAGGAGACGCGCGATCCGCTGCTTGAGGCACGGATCCGGGAGACCGCCGGCTGGCTGCTGCGCGAGATGGTCGCCGACGGCGGCGGCTTCGCCGCGACGCTCGACGCCGACAGCGAGGGAGAGGAAGGACTCTTCTATATATGGAGGGAGGAGGAGGTCGACCGCCTGCTCGGCCCGGCGCTCGGCGAGGACGGGCTTTCCCTCTTCAAGCGGGTCTACGAGGTGCTGCCCCAGGGCAACTGGGAGGGCGTCACCATCCTCAACCGGCTTGGCGGCCTGACGCTCGCCGACGACGCCACCGAGGCGACGCTGGCCCGCGGCCGCGACCTGCTGCTGCGGGCACGGGCCAAGCGCGTGCGCCCGGGCTGGGACGACAAGGTCCTCGCCGACTGGAACGGCCTGATGATCGCAGCGCTGACCCATGCCGCCCTGGCGCTGGACGAGCCGGACTGGCTCGACGCCGCCGGCCGCGCCTTCGCCTTCGTCCGCGGCCGCATGGATGCCGGCGGGCGGCTCTGCCACAGTTGGCGCCACGGTCAGGGCAAGCATTCCGGCATGCTGGACGACTACGCCCACATGGCGCGGGCGGCCCTGGCGCTGCACGAGGCGACCGGGGATCCGGCGGCGCTCGACCAGGCGGAACGGTGGGTGGCCACGCTCGACGGGCATTTCTGGGACGATGCCGGCGGCGGCTATTTCTTCACCGCCGACGATGCCGAGGGACTGATCGTCCGCACCAAGAGCGTCCACGACAACGCCACCCCCAGCGGCAACGGCACCATGCTGGCGGTGCTGGCCACCCTGTTCCAGCGCACCGGCAAGGATGCCTACCGCGAGCGGGCCGATGCGCTCGCCTCCGCCTTCTCCGGGGAGCTGACCCGCAACTTCTTCCCGCTGACGACCTTCCTGAACGCGGTGGAGCTGATGCAGGCGCCGCTGCAGGTCGTCGTCGTCGGGCCGCCCAAGGCGCCGGAGACCGCGGCGCTGCGCCGGACCGTGCTCGACCATTCGCTGCCGAACCGCATCCTGACGGTGCTGGCGCCCGAGGCGGATCTGCCCGGCGATCATCCCGCGCACGGGAAGGGCATGCGCGACGGAACGGCGACCGCCTATGTCTGCCGCGGCATGACCTGTTCCGCTCCGGTGACGGCGGCGGCGGATCTGGCCGGGCTCCTGGCCTCGAAGACCTGATCACCGGGAGGAAACCATGCTTCGCACCGCTTCGCGTCTCAGCGTCGACAGCCCGCTCGGTCCCCTGATGCTGACCGGCGACGGGACCGCGCTCACCGGCGTCGGCTGGGGACGCTTCGACCGCGACGACCCGGACGCGGTGCTGGAGGAGACGGCGCGCCAGCTCGCCGCCTACTTCACCGGCCGGCTGCGGGTCTTCGACCTGCCGCTGAAGCCGGCCGGAACCCCGTTCCGCCGGAGCGTCTGGGACGCGATGCTGGCGATCCCCTACGGCGGCACCGCGACCTACGGCGGGATGGCCAGGCTGCTCGGCAGCGGCCCGCGCGCCGTCGGCGGCGCCTGCGGCGCCAACCCGATCCCGATCGTCGTCCCGTGCCACCGCGTGCTCGCCAGCGGCGGGGCGCCCGGCGGCTATTCCGGCCATGGCGGACTGGACACCAAGGCGTGGCTGCTGGCGCTGGAACGCCGGCACGCACCGGCAGAGGCGACGGCGACGGCGGAGCAGGCCGGACAGCTCGCGCTGCTTTGAACCAACCAGAGAAAAGAGGAAACCGATCAACGATGGTTCACGCGATCCGCATCCATGAACATGGTGGGCCCGAGGTTCTGCGCTGGGACGAGGTCGAGGTCGGCGAGCCCGGCCCCGGACAGGTCCGCCTCCGCCAGACCGCGGTGGGACTGAACTACATCGACACCTATCACCGTTCCGGCGCCTACAAGCTGCCGAACCTGCCGGCGGTCATCGGCATGGCGGGCACCGGCGTGGTCGAGGCGCTCGGCCCCGACGTGACCACCCTGAAGGTCGGCGACCGCGTCGGTTACGCCATGTCGATCGGCGCCTATGCCGAGAGCCGGCTGATCGCCGCCGACCGGCTGGTCCCGCTGCCGAGCTGGCTCGACGAGCAGGCGACGGCCGCCACGCTGCTGCAGGGCATGACCGCGCAGTACCTGCTGCGCAGCACCTATGTCGTCCAGCCCGGCGACACCATCCTGGTCCAGGCCGCCGCCGGCGGGGTCGGGCTGCTGCTGTGTTCGTGGGCGCGGCATCTCGGCGCCACCGTCATCGGCACCGTCGGGTCGGCGGAAAAGGCCGAGCTGGCGAAGGCCCATGGCTGCCACCACACCATCGACTACACCCGTGAGGACTTCGTCCAGCGGGTGAAGGACCTGACGGACGGGCAGGGCGTGCCGGTGGTCTATGACGGTGTCGGCAAGACCACCTTCCTTCCCGGTTTGGACTGCCTGCGCCCGCGCGGCCTGATGGTGCTGTTCGGTGCCGCCTCCGGCGCTCCGGCGCCGTTGGACCTCGGCCTTCTGTCGAGCAAGGGCTCGCTCTACGTGACCCGCCCGACGCTTGCCACCTACACCGCCAAGCGCGAGGACCTGATGGCGTCGGCCGCGGATCTGTTCGATGCGGTGAAGAACGGCGGGGTGACCTTCACGGTGAACCAGCGCTTCGCGCTGAAGGACACCGCCGAGGCGCACCGGGCCCTGGAATCGCGGGCGACCACCGGCTCGACCGTGCTGGTGCCGTAAGGTCCGGCTGCCCCCTCCTAACCTCCCCCGCTCTCGCGGGAGAGGGACTGCCGCCGCTCTGCTGATCGGTTCACGCCGACGAGCATCCTGCCCCCTCTCCCGCGAAGCGGGGGAGGGATGGGGAGGGGGAAAGCGGCGACCGCTACTCCATCGCCCAGAGCGGGTTCTTCAGCTTCTTCACCAACTCCGCATGGGCCGCCGCCTCCTCCTCGCTGACGGCGAAGACGCGGGCCTCGCGGAAGGGGCGGTCGATCCGCAGCGCGGCGGCGGATCCGGCCTTCGCCGCCGGGCCGCCGGCAAGCGCCAGGCCGGTCTGCCGGCCGCCCAGCAGCTCCAGATAGACCTCCGCCAGCAGCTGGGCGTCGAGCAGGGCGCCGTGCAGGGTGCGGTTGGAATTGTCGACGCCGAAGCGCTTGCACAGGGCATCGAGGGTGGCCGGCGAGCCGGGGAACTTCTGCCGGGCCATCAGCAGGGTGTCGACGGCGCGATCCTTCGGCATCACCGGATAGCCGGCGATCTTCAGTTCCCAATTCAGGAAGTGCATGTCGAAGGCGGCGTTGTGGATCACCAGCGGCGCATCGCCGATGAAGGCGACGAAGTCGGCGGCGACGTCGTTGAAGACCGGCTTGTCCGACAGGAACTCCGCGCTCAGCCCGTGGACGGCGAAGGCCTCCGGCGGCATGTCGCGCTCGGGATTGATGTAGACGTGGAAGCGCTCCCCGGTGGCGAGATGGTTGACCAGCTCGATGCAGCCGATCTCGACCAGCCGGTGGCCTTCCTCAGGCTTGAAGCCCGTGGTTTCGGTATCGAGGACGATTTCACGCATGATCGACTTGTCCAATCTGGCCCGGTTGATAGCCACGCGGCGGCCATTGTCGGCCCGGCCGCCGCGCCACGTCGCGCACAATGCCCTGAAGCGCCCGCCGCGTCACCAGCCGTCCCGACCCGGTCGGCACGACATAGTCGGCGCGGCGGCGCTTCTCGGCGTCGGGCATCTGGCGGGCGAGGATGCCGGCGAACTTCTCCGCCGTCATGCCGGGCCGGGCCATCACCCGCGCGCGCTGCACCGCAGGCGGGGCCGAGACGACGACGGTGGCGTCGACCCGCCGCTCGCCCCCGGTTTCGAACAGCAGCGGGATGTCGAGCACGGCGATCCCGGCGCCACGCCGTGCCGCCCGCGCCAGGAAGTCCCGCTGCGCCGCCTGCACCATCGGATGCAGGATCGCCTCCAGGCGCTTCAGCGCCGGCGGGTCGCGGAACACCGCCGCCCCCAGCGCCGCCCGGCTGACCGCGCCATCGACGACCGAGCCGGGAAAGGCGGCACCGATCGCCCCGACCGCGCGGCCGCCCTTGGCGAGCAACCCGTGGACGACGGCGTCGGAATCGCAGACCGGCGCCCCCATCGCCTTCAACATGCGGGCGGCGGTGCTCTTGCCCATGCCGATCGAGCCGGTCAGGCCCAGCACGATCATCTCAGCCTTCCAGGACGTAGCGGGTCAGGTCCGGCGTGACCTGCGGCTCGACGCCGAACCAGGCCCTGAATCCGGGACGCGCCTGGTGCAGCAGCATGCCAATGCCGCTCGCCACCGGGTTGCCGCGCGCCCGCGCCGCCGCCAGCAGCGGCGTCTCCAGCGGCACATAGACGATGTCGTTGACCAGGGCGGAGACGGGCAGGGCGCCGAGGTCGAGGTCGAGTGCCGGTTGGCCCGCCATGCCCTGCGTCGTGGTGTTGACCAGGAGTCCCGCCCCGTCGAGCGCCGTTTCACGTGAAACCCACTCGACCACCACAACCCGGCCGGCGAAGTCGAAGCGGGCCAGATCCGCCGCCATCTCCTCGGCGCGGGCACGCGTGCGGTTGACCAGACGGACCTCCGGGATGCCGGCGTCGAGCAGGGCGACGACCACCGCCCGCGCCGCGCCGCCGGCCCCGATCACCACCGCCGGGCCATGGCCCCCGCCTTGGCTGCCGCCTTCGCCGCCATTCCACTCCGGACACTCCGCACGCAGGTTCTCCAGGAAGCCGAAGCCGTCGGTGTTGCCGCCGACCAGCGCGCCGTCCTCGGCGACCACGATGGTGTTGACCGCACCGATGCGCCGCGCCGTCTCGTCCAGCCGGTCGACGCTGCGGTAGGCGATCTCCTTCAGCGGCACCGTGACGTTGCAGCCGCGGAATCCCAGCGCCGGCAGCGCCCGGATCGCCTGCTCGGCGCGCTCCGGCGCCACGGCCAGCGGCACATAGGCGCCGTCGATGCCGTACTGGTCGAGCCAGCGGTTGTGCAGCCGGGGCGAGCGCGAATGGCCGACCGGCCAGCCCATCACGCCGGCGAGCTTCGCCTTACCGGAGATCGTCATTCCCTGCCCACCCCATGCACCCGCAGGAACCCGAGCAGCGGCAGCAGCGGCAGCCCGAGAATGGTGAAGAAGTCGCCCTCGACCCGATGGAAGAGCTGCGCGCCGAGCCCTTCGAGCTGGTAGGCGCCGACCGATTGCAGCACCTCGTCGCCGGCACGGTCGAGATAGTCGTCGAGGAAGGCGTCGGAGAAACTGCGCATGGTCAGGCGGGCGCTGTCGATCCGGTGCCACATCCGTTGGCCGTCGCGCACCACGACGGCGCAGCTTATCAGCCGGTGGGTCCTGCCCCGCAGGGCCAGGAGCTGGTCGCGGGCGCCGGCGCGGTCGGTCGGCTTGTCGAACCAGCGGCCCTCGCACTCCAGCATCTGGTCGGCGCCGACCACCAGCGCGCCGGGATGGCGCCGGGTGATGCGCTGGGCCTTCAGCTCCGCCAGGGCTTCGGCCACGATCTCGGCGGTGACGTTTTCGGCGCGGCCGGCGGCCTTCACCTCGTCCTCGTCGACCGCCGGCCGGTCGAGCAGGGCGGTCAGGCCGGCGCGCTCCAGCATCGCCGCCCGCGTGCGCGAGCCGGAGGCCAGAACGAGCATCGGGGCGGGCGGAGAATCCGGATGGGAGAGGGTGCTCACGTCTTCTTTCCCTCGGGGCTGAACTTCGCGCTCTGGCGGCGGGCGAGCAGCATCATGATCTCCGCCGCCGTCTCCTCGATCGACCGTCGGGTGACGTCGATCACCGGCCAGCCGCGGCGGCTGAACAGGCGGCGCGCCTCCTGCACCTCCGAGCGCACCAGCTCGGGGTCGGCATAGCTGGAGCTCTCGCCCTGGTTCAGCAGCTTCAGCCGGTTGCGGCGAATCTGGACCAGGCGGTCGGGGTCCTTGGTCAGCCCGACGATCAGCGGCCGGGTCAGCAGGTCGACCTCGGCCGGCAGCGGCGTGCCGGGGACCAGCGGGATGTTGGCCGCCTTGATGCCGCGATTCGCAAGATAGATGCAGGTCGGCGTCTTGGAGCTGCGCGACACGCCGATCAGCACGACGTCGGCCTCGTGCAGGTCCCAGTTCGACTGGCCGTCGTCGTGCGACAGCGCGAAGTCGACGGCGTCGATGCGGCTGAAATACTCGGCGTCCAGCACATGCTGGCGGCCGGGCTGCCGCTGCGATTCCACGCCCAGGAAGACGGCGAGCGCGTTGATCAGCGGATCGAGCACCGGGATGCAGGGCACCTGCATCTCGCGGCAGAAATCCTGCAGCCGCCGGCGCAGCGTCTCGTCGACCAGGGTGAACATCACCAGCCCGTGGTTGTCGCGGATTCCCTCCAGCACGAGGTCGAGCTGGCGGTCGGTGCGCACCAGATTCCAGAAATGCTCGATCGGCCGGACGTCGTCGAACTGGATGACGCAGGCGCGCGCGACGCTGTTGATGGTTTCGCCCGTCGCATCGGATACGAGATGTAGATGGAACTCTTTCATCGGTCCCCAACATGCTGTGGAGAACCCGGCCCAGATCTGTGGACAACCGGATCCGCCTGCGTTTCACCCCAAGCGGCGGACTCCTCCTCCCCGCTACGGCCCCCTGCGGAACAACTCCGCCGACCGCTTCGGAAGACGGGCAGATCCGCCCCCGTCCGCCCTGTTATCCACGGGACTCCCGTTCGTACAGCTATAGCATTTCCGCCATTTCGGACGGTAGTGCTCCGAATCGTCCACAGATCCGCACACATGCCGCAAGGCCGTCCGGACTCTGTGGATAGATTCTCAAGAATCGGGGATCACCGTTATCCACAGGCACCCACCACCTCCTCTTCCTTTCTTCCTATAAAAAATATAGTGAAGAAGAGGGGAGAAACCCGACCCGGAATCTCGGCGTCGGACCCGATCAAAGCAACCCGACCAAGGGGAAGGCATCGTCTTGTCCGTCACCAGCACGTCCGACCGGAAATCCGCCCGCAAACCGATGCTCGCCGCCCTGGCGGGGGAGGCCTGCTCCCGTCCGCCCTTCTGGCTGATGCGTCAGGCCGGCCGCTACCTGCCGGAATACCGTGAGCTGCGGGCGAAGGCGGGCAGCTTCCTCGACCTCTGCTACAATCCCGACTTCGCGGTCGAGGTGACCCTGCAGCCGCTGCGCCGCTACGGCATGGACGCGGCGATCCTGTTCTCCGACATCCTGGTGGTGCCGCATGCGCTGGGCCAGCCGCTCGCCTATCTCGAAGGCGAGGGGCCGAAGCTGGATCCGGTGCGCGGCGTGGAGGACCTGAAGCGGCTGTCGCGCGACCGCTTCCACGAGACGCTCGCCCCGGTCTACGAGACGGTGCGCCGGCTCTCCACCGCGATCCCCGGGCAGACGACGCTGATCGGCTTTGCGGGGGCTCCCTGGACCATCGCCTGCTACATGGTCGAGGGTGCGGGCTCGAAGGAGTATGCCCACGTCAAGCGCTGGGCCTACGGCGACCCCGCCGGCTTTGCCCAGCTCATCGACCTGATCGTCGAGGTCACGGCCGACTATCTCTGCCGCCAGATCGAGGCGGGCGCCGAGACCGTGCAGCTCTTCGACAGCTGGGCCGGGGTCCTGCCGGTCGGCCAGTTCCGCCGCTGGGTCATCGAGCCGACGCGGCAGATCGTCGCGCGCGTCAAGGCGAAGCATCCCGACACCCCGATCATCGGCTTCCCGCGCGGGGCCGGCCATGCCTACGAGGATTATGTCGCCGGGGCCGGCGTCGACGCCGTCGGGCTGGACACCACGGTGTCGCCGGTGTGGGCGGCGCGGACGCTGCAGTCGAAGCTGCCGGTGCAGGGCAACCTCGACCCGATCATGCTGGCCGCCGGCGGCAGGGCGATGGCGGACGCCACCTGGGAGATCCTGGAGGCGATGACGCCGCGACCCTTCATCTTCAACCTCGGCCACGGCGTCATCCAGTCGACCCCGCCCGACCATGTGGCGGAGCTGACCCGGCTGCTGCGCGAGTGGCCGAACCGCGGCTGAGGCGGACGGGCCGCAGCCGGCCGAAAAGGCACGGTCCTGAAAAAGCCTTGGCGGGAGGTCTGGACAGAGAGGCTGCGACGCTCCAGTTTAGCGGCACCATGAGCCAGCAGCTTTCCCAGGCCTCCGCCGCACCGCACCACCCTCCGCGTCGCGTCGCGGTCGTCCTGTTCAACCTCGGCGGTCCCGACGCGCCCGAGGCGGTGCGGCCCTTCCTGTTCAACCTGTTCAACGACCCGGCCATCATCCGGCTGCCCAATCCGTTCCGCTTCCTGATCGCCAGCCTGATCAGCGGCCGGCGGGCCAAGCCGGCGACGGCGATCTACGCCCATCTCGGCGGCCGCTCGCCGCTGCTGGAGAACACCGAGGCCCAGGCGGCGGCGCTGGAGGGCAGGCTGGAGGCGGATCCGGCCCTGCCGGGGGCGGAGACCAGGGTCTTCATCGCCATGCGCTACTGGCACCCGATGAGTGCCGAGACGGCGGCGCGGGTGAAGGCGTACGATCCGGATCTGGTGGTGCTGCTGCCGCTCTACCCGCAATTCTCCACCACGACGACGGCGTCCAGCGCCAAGGTCTGGAACGAGGCGGCCCGCATGGTCGGGCTCGACGTGCCGACCAGGCTGGTCTGCTGCTATCCGACGCTGGCCGGCTTCATCGACGCCACGGCGGATCTGGTCCGGCCGCTCTACGAGGCGGCCAGGGCCCACGGCACGCCGCGGATCCTGTTCTCCGCCCACGGCCTGCCCAAGAAGGTGGTCGCCGGCGGCGATCCCTACCAGTGGCAGTGCGAGCGCACGGCGGAGTCGATCGCCGCGGCGATCGGCGTCGACCAGCTCGACTGGGTCGGCTGCTACCAGAGCCGCGTCGGCCCGATGGAGTGGATCGGCCCCAGCACCGACGCCGAGATCCGCCGGGCCGGCCAGGACGGCGTGCCGGTCCTGGTGGTGCCGATGGCCTTCGTGTCTGAGCATTCCGAGACGCTGGTGGAGATCGAGATCGAGTACCGCCACCTGGCGAAGGAGGCGGGCGTCCCGCATTTCACCCGCGTGCCGACGGTCGGCGCCCATCCCGGCTTCATCGACGGGCTGGCCGGGCTGGTGCGGCAGAGCGTCGCGGGCAGGGCGCCCATCTGCTCGCAGAAGGGCGACCGGATCTGCCCCGGCACCCAGTCCGGCTGCCCGCAGCCGCGCCGCTGAGCCCGGCGGCATGACGAAACCAAGGAGGGGAACCCCCGGTGCTGTATGAATGGATCAAGGCGCTGCACGTCATCAGCATCATCGCCTGGATGGCGGGGCTGCTCTACCTGCCGCGGCTGTTCGTCTACCATTGCCAGGCCGCCGCCGGATCCGAGGCGTCGGAGACCTTCAAGGTGATGGAGCGCCGCCTGCTGCGCGCCATCATGAACCCGGCGATGATCGCGGCCTACGTCTTCGGCATCGCCATGATCGTGCTGACGCCGGAGTGGATGAAGCAGGGCTGGCTGCACGCCAAGATCCTGTTCGTGCTGCTGCTGACCGCCAGCCACATGATGATGGCCCGCTGGCGCCGCGACTTCGCCGAGGACCGCAACACCCGGCCGCAGCGTTTCTACCGCATCGCCAACGAGGTGCCGACGCTGCTGATGATCGGCATCGTCATCTTCGTGATCGTGAAGCCCTTCTGAGAACCGGCGGGGGGTGGGATTTCCACCGGTCGAAAAAGCCGGGTTCCGCCACTTTCCCGCTTTCGCTTTCGTTTGACTTGCACGTGACGATCCGATAACCATGTCATGAACGCGGGGTTTTCTGCCCCGCGGCTTCCCACGCCCACATCTGCCGATCCGACGCTCTGCCCATGAGCCGGGCCTGGTGGCTGGCGATCCCGTTCCGTGCGTCCATCATCCGGCTGCCCGCGAACCCGTCGTCCGAACGCCACCCGCTGCCCACCCGACGCGGCCATCCACACTCCGCCGTCGGCAGGGATTCCAGGCACTTCCCCCGGCCGCTCGGCCAACCCCCAAGGTCTATTTCCCCGCATGACGATCTCACAGGCATTCCCATGCATCTCCAAGAGCTGAAGTGCAAAAGCCCCGCCGAACTGCTGGCGTTCGCGGAGGAGTTGCAGATCGAGAACGCGAGCACGCTGCGCAAGCAGGACATGATGTTCGCGATCCTCAAGCAGTTGGCCGAGAACGACATTCCGATCTTCGGCGACGGCGTGCTGGAGGTGCTGCAGGACGGGTTCGGGTTCCTGCGCTCGCCGGAAGCCAATTACCTGCCGGGTCCCGACGACATCTACGTCAGCCCCAGCCAGGTGCGCCGCTTCGGCCTGCGCACCGGCGACACGGTGGAAGGGCAGATCCGGTCGCCGAAGGACGGTGAACGCTATTTCGCCCTGCTGAAGGTCAACACCATCAATTTCGACGCGCCCGACAAGGTCCGTCACCGCATCAACTTCGACAACCTGACGCCGCTCTATCCGGAGGAACGCATCCGGATGGAGGTCGAGGACCCGACCAAGAAGAACCTCACCGGCCGCATCGTCGATCTGGTGGCGCCGCTGGGCAAGGGGCAGCGCGGGCTGATCGTGGCGCCGCCGCGCACCGGCAAGACGGTGATGCTGCAGAACATCGCCCACTCGATCGCCACCAACCACCCCGAAGCCTACCTGATCGTCCTGCTGATCGACGAGCGCCCGGAAGAAGTGACGGACATGGCCCGCTCGGTCCGCGGCGAGGTCATCAGCTCCACCTTCGACGAGCCGGCCACCCGCCACGTCCAGGTCGCCGAGATGGTGATCGAGAAGGCCAAGCGCCTGGTCGAGCACAAGCGCGACGTGGTCATCCTGCTGGACAGCATCACCCGCCTGGCCCGCGCCTACAACACCGTCGTTCCGTCATCCGGCAAGGTGCTGACCGGCGGCGTCGACGCCAACGCCCTGCAGCGGCCCAAGCGCTTCTTCGGCGCCGCCCGCAACGTCGAGGAGGGCGGCTCGCTGACCATCATCGCCACCGCGCTGATCGACACCGGCAGCCGCATGGACGAGGTGATCTTCGAAGAGTTCAAGGGCACCGGCAACTCCGAGATCGTGCTGGACCGCAAGCTCTCCGACAAGCGCACCTTCCCGGCCATCGACATCTCCAAGTCGGGCACCCGCAAGGAAGAGCTGCTGGTCGACAAGGGCACCATGTCGAAGATGTGGATCCTGCGCCGCATCCTGATGCCGATGGGCGTGACCGACGCGGTCGACTTCCTGGTCGACAAGCTGAAGCACACCAAGTCCAACGGCGAGTTCTTCGAAAGCATGAACCAGTAGTCGCCCTGGACCCGGATCCGGCCGCCTGTCGCCGGATCCGGGTCCAGATCCGGGCATGAAAAAGGGCGGGGGCCTGTCGGCCGCCCGCCCTTTTTATGGCTTCTTGTCCTGGCGGATCAGAACGGCGGCTGGCTGTTGGCCGGCTGCTGGCCCTGCGGGGCGGACTGGCGATGGTACAGCTCGGCGAAGTCGATCGGGTTGATCATCAGCGGCGGGAAGCCGCCCTCGCGCGTCGCGCTGGAGACGATGGCGCGGGCGAAGGGGAAGATCATCCGGGCGCCTTCGATCATCAGAACCGGGCGGTGATGCTCCTCCGGCAGGCCGGGGAACTGGAACAGCGCGCCGTAGGCCAGCTCGACGATGAAGGCCACGGCCTCACCCTGGCGGGCCTCGCAACGCAGGTTCAGCGTCAGCTCGTAGATGTCGTCGCCGACCTTCTGGCCCTGGACGTCGACGCCGATGTTGACCTGCGGCTGCGGCTGGTTGGGCAGCAGGCTCTGCGGTGCGTTGGGGTTCTCGAACGAGAGGTCCTTCACGTACTGCGCGAGGACATGCATCGGCAGCGAGGATGCCTGCTGCTCGGCGCCGTTGCTCATCTGATCGGACATAACGGACTCCTGAATGGCCGTCCCGGCCGGACCGGTCCCGGAAAAGGAACCGATCCGGCGAGCCGGCCCGGACATGGGGTGACGGGGGGTTGGTTCGCGACGGTCGTGCCTTCGCCCAGCGGGCTGGCTATCATGGATCGACCGTCCTGCCAACGGAAACCGCGGACGGAAAGGCTCCTCAGCGCCGCTCATCGGGGCTGGGCTTCCCCCATTGGGAGTCGCTCAGCCGCGGGGCTTCGCCGTCCGGCCGCCGGCCGCCGTTTTCGCGGCCATTGACCGGGCCGTCATCCCGACCGTTTTCCGGTGTGACGTCCTGGTAGTCGCCGTCGATCACGCCGGGCTGCGCACGGAAGGGATCGCCGCCGCGCGGACCGCCCCCCGCGCCGAAAGCGCCGCCGTCGGCGGTACCGGCTCCGCCCATCCCGCCACTCATGCCACGGCCGAACCCGTTCGGCCGCCCGAAGCCGGGATTGCCGGCGGTGAAGACCTGCAGGCCGCCGCCGAGCCGGCCCAGCAGCCAGCGGCCGATGCCACGGCGCAGGGCGGGGACCAGCAGCGCCAGCCCGAGCAGGTCGGTCAGGAAGCCGGGAATGATCAGCAGGATGCCGGCCAGCACGGCGCAGAAGCCGTCCAGCACCGTGCCGATCGGCGCCTCGCCGCGGGCCGCCGCCGCCTGCGCCCGCGTCAGCGAGGCCAGCCCCTGATGGCGCACCAGGAACACGCCGACCACCGCCGAGAGCGCCAGCAGGCCGATGGTCGGGCCGGCGCCGATCCAGTCGCCGACCTGGATGAACCCGACGATCTCCAGGATCGGCAGAAGAAGGATCAACAGCAGGGGATTCATGGTGTCCTTGCTCTTCGGGCCTGCTGGCCCTATCTAGGTTCGGATAGGTCGACCGGTCGAAGACCGGCCGTTCCACCCTTTGGGCGATTTGGCAATCGGCGTTTGGTCGGATGGGCAAGCAACACGTAATGCCGCTCGGCCGTGAGGTCCAGGGGTAGGGCGCCGCTTGAAGGTCTGGTAATCGGCGCGCCGCGTCGCCAAATGCACCCATGAGGCCGTGGCGCAAGCCCCGCTCCGGCCCGGGAAGCCGGGTCCGGTCATTCACCGCAAGTTCGTTTGGGAAGGAATTGATGATGGGAGACGGGTTCGTGTTCATCGAGATCGTCATCTTCGCGGCGATCGCGGCGTTCCTCGTCTACCGGCTGCGCAGCGTCCTCGGCCGCCGGACCGGCGAGGAGCGCCAGCGTTCCAACCCCTTCACCGCGGCACCGGGTCCGGCCAAGCCGGACAATGTGGTGACCCTTCCCGAGCGCGGCCGGCCGCGTCCCGATGCCGCACCGGCCTCCGACGAGCCGCTGTCGCTGGCCGCCTCGATCGACCAGATCCGCGCCGCCGACCCGACCTTCGACGAGAAGCATTTCCTGGAGGGCGCCAAGGCCGCCTTCTCCATGGTCGTCGACGCCTTTGCGCGCGGTGACACCGCGACCCTGCGCCCGCTGCTGTCCGACAGCGTCTATGACAGTTTCGCCCGCGTCATCCGCGACCGCCAGGCCGCCGGCGAACAGCACGAGGCCAGGATCGAGCAGGTCCGCGAGGCCGAGGTCGTCGAGGCGAAGCTCGACGCCGGCCGGACCGCGCTGGTGACGGTCCGTCTCGTCAGCGATCAGGTCAACGTGGTGCGCGACCGGGACGGCACGGTGATCGACGGCGATCCCAAGGCCCTGGTCGAGAATGTCGACGTCTGGACCTTCGCCCGCAACATCCGGGCCCGCGACCCCAACTGGGCGCTGGTCGAGGTCCGGCCGGTCCAGTGACGACGCGGTTGCGATGATGCGGTTCCGGCGTTTCGATTTCCGCGCCACCGCCCTTCTCGGGGCGGTGGCGCTGCTGTTTTCGGCCTGTGCGCGCAAGGAGGAGGCGCCGGCGCTTCCCGACGCGCTGACCCTGGCCCCGGTGTCCTTCGGCGACCTGCCGGGATGGAGCACCGATGCGGTGGCCGGGGCGGTGCCTGCGCTCGCCAAGTCCTGCGCCCGGTTCGGCACCCAGCCGCCCGGCCGCCCGGTCGGCCCCGGCGGTGTCGGCGGCACCGTCGCCGACTGGCAGGCGCCCTGCGCCGGTCTTGCCGCCCTGGCACCGGGCGACGATGCCGCGGCCCGCGCCTTCTTCGAGGCGAACTTCACCCCCTATGCCGCCGGCAACAACGGCAAGCGCGAGGGCCTGTTCACCGGCTATTACGAGGCCGAGCTGGAGGGCAGCGTCCGGCCGGATCCGGCCTATCCGGTGCCGCTCTACCAGCGGCCGCCGGATCTGGTGATGGTCGACCTCGGCGAGTTCGCCGACCGCTGGAAGGGCGAGCGGACCGCCGGCCGGGTGGTCGGCGGCCGGTTGAAGCCCTACGAGGACCGCGCCGCCATCGTCGGCGGCGCGCTGAAGGGCAAGGGGCTGGAACTGGTCTGGGTCAAGGACCCGGTCGGCGCCTTCTTCCTGCAAATCCAGGGGTCGGGGCGGATCCGGCTGGCCGGCGGCGACGAGATGCGCGTCGGCTATGCCGCGCAGAACGGCCACAAATACGTCGCCATCGGCAAGGAGCTGATCGACCGCGGCGAACTGAAGCGGGAGGAGGTGTCGCTCCAGACCATCCGCGACTGGCTGCTGGCCCATCCCGACCAGGCGGCGGCGCTGATGAACAGCAACCCGTCCTACGTCTTCTTCCAACGCCTGGAGGGCGACGGTCCGAACGGCGCCCAGGGCGTGGCGCTGACCCCCGGCCGCAGCCTCGCGGTGGACTCCAAGTTCATGCCCTACGGGGTGCCGGTCTGGCTGGATGCCGAGGACCCGCTTGACGCCTCGCAGCGCCTGCGCCGGCTGCTGGTGGCGCAGGACACCGGCGGCGCCATCCGCGGACCGGTGCGCGGCGACGTCTTCTGGGGGCATGGCGGGGAGGCGGAGCGGCGGGCCGGCGTCATGAAGAGCCGCGGGAGCTACGTGCTGCTGCTGCCGAAGACGGTGAAGGTGGCCGCGGCGGGGTAGGGGCCGGCACCGGACGCGGCAGGGCAGGGGAATGTTTCACGTGAAGCAGCGCAGTCTGCGCTCGCCCCCTCCCTGACCCTCCCCCGCGCTTGGCGGTGGAGGGAATCCGTTCCCCTCTCCCGCTTTCGGCCGACCGAAGGCCGGTCCGACAGCGGGGGAAGGTCGGGGAGTGGGCAAGCGCATCCCTTACAGGATGAACTTCGACAGGTCGGCGTTCTTCGCCAGGCCGCCGACCCGCTCGCGCACCAGGGCGGCGTCGATGGTGATGGTCTCGCCGGCGCGGTCGCTGGCGGCGAAGCTGATCTCCTCCAGCAGCCGTTCCAGAACGGTGTGAAGGCGCCGGGCGCCGATGTTCTCGACCGAGCCGTTGATCTCGGCGGCCAGGCGCGCCAGCTCGTCGATGGCGTCCTCGCTGAACACCAGTTCGACCTCCTCGGTCTTCATCAGCGCCTTGTACTGGCGGATCAGGCTGGCCTCCGGCTCCGTCAGGATGCGCCTGAAATCGTCCTGGCTCAGCGCCTTCAGCTCGACGCGGATCGGCAGGCGGCCCTGCAGCTCCGGCAGCAGGTCCGACGGCTTGGCGATGTGGAAGGCGCCCGACGCGATGAACAGGACGTGGTCGGTCTTCACCGGCCCGTGCTTGGTCGACACCGTGGTTCCCTCGATCAGCGGCAGCAGGTCGCGCTGCACGCCCTCGCGGCTGACGTCGGCGCCGCGGGCGTCCGAACGGGCGGAGATCTTGTCGATCTCGTCCAGGAAGACGATGCCGTTCTGCTCGACCGCGCGGATGGCCTCCGCCACGACCTTCTCCTGGTCCAGCAGCTTGTCCGACTCCTCGGCCATCAGCACCTGATGGCTTTCCGCCACCGTCATGCGCCGGGTCTTGGTGCGGCCGCCCATCATCTTCCCGAACATCTCGTTCAGGTTCATCATGCCCATCTGGGCGCCGGGCATGCCGGGGATGTCGAAGGTCGGCATGCCGGCGGTGCCGGTGTCGGCGACCTGCAGCTCGATCTCCTTGTCGTTCAGCGTGCCCTCGCGCAGCATCTTGCGGAATTTCGCCCGGGTCTCGGCACTGGCGGTGTCGCCGCACAGCGCGTCGAGCACGCGCTCCTCCGCCCGCAGCTCGGCCTTGGCGGCGACCTCCTTGCGCAGGCGCTCGCGGGTCATGCCGATGGCGGCCTCGACCAGATCTCGGACGATCTGCTCGACGTCGCGGCCGACATAGCCGACCTCGGTGAACTTGGTGGCCTCGACCTTCAGGAAGGGCGCCTGGGCCAGCTTGGCGAGACGGCGCGCGATCTCGGTCTTGCCGACGCCGGTGGGGCCGATCATCAGGATGTTCTTCGGCAGGACCTCTTCGCGCAGGCCCTCGGGAAGCTGCTGGCGGCGCCAGCGGTTGCGCAGCGCGATGGCGACGGCGCGCTTGGCGTCGTTCTGCCCGACGATGTAGCGGTCCAGTTCCGACACGATCTCGCGCGGGCTGAAGGAGGCCGTGTCGGTGGAGGCGTCGGCGGACCCCGGCTTGCCGGGGGCGGGGCTGGCGGAAGCGGAACCGGTCTGGGTGGTCATGGCGCTCACAGCTTTTCCAGGGTGACGTTCTCGTTGGTGTAGACGCAGATGCCGGCGGCGATCCTCATCGCCTTGCGCGCCACCGCCTCCGCATCCATCCCGTCGATGTCGATCAGCGCGCGCGCCGCCGACAGGGCGTAAGAGCCGCCGGAGCCGATGCCGATCAACCCGTCCTCGGGCTCCAGCACGTCGCCGTTCCCGGTCAGCACCAGGCTGACGGTCTTGTCGGCGACCGCCATCATCGCTTCCAGCCGGCGCAGGTAGCGGTCGGTGCGCCAGTCCTTGGCCATCTCGACGCAGGCGCGGGTCAACTGGCCGGGATACTGCTCCAGCTTGCCTTCGAGCCGTTCGAACAAGGTCATCGCGTCGGCCGTTGCCCCGGCGAAGCCGGCCATGACCGTGCCGCCGGCCAGCCAGCGGACCTTGCGCGCGTTGGCCTTCATCACCGTCGGGCCGACAGAGACCTGCCCGTCGCCGGCGATCACCACCTGACCGTTCTTGCGCACCGACAGGATGGTGGTGCCGTGCCACTGGATGGGATCATGGGGATTGGACGCTGGGTAGGTCATGCGGAAACCACGTCGGTAATGGGAAAGCCGCCCGCACCGCAGCGGGCGCACCGCCCGCGAGGCCGTCGTCACCGGATCGTTGCGGCCGGGCATCCGGTCTATGTGGGAGGGGCACCGTCGCCGTCAAGCGTCCCGCCCGGCCCGCCGTCCGGCTCCTCCTCCACCAGCCCGCGGCCGGCGGGTGCGGCACGGCGCGCCCCGCTCCCCACCGGATCCGCCCCCAGCCGGTCCAGCAGCGGACCGATCGGCAGGAAGTCGACCAGCCCTTCCGGAACGGCCGCCCGGGCCCCGGCGGAGCGGCCGGGCGGCGGCGCCACCCCGGCCAGGGCACCGCTTGCGTCCAGCAGCGGATCTCCCGCCTCGGTCGTGGCGGCGAACAGGGCGGCAGTGCCCAGATCCGCCCGGATCCGGGCCGGATCCGGGGGCACCCGGCCGGCGCCACCGCCCGGACCGTGGTTGCCCACATCGTCACCGCCCACATCGTCACCGGTGATCCCGCCGACGATGCCGGCAATCCCGCGCCCTCCAGCGCGCGGAGCCGCCAGCACCGGCTCGCTCACCCGCAACGCCGACAGGCGCAGCGGCAGGGCGGGAAGCCGCGCCGGCACCCGCAGCAGGGCGAAGCCGCTGGCGGCGTCGCGGCCGACCACCCGGCCCGTCAGTTCGACGCCGCGCGCCGGCCGCACGGCGACGGTCGGGTCGGATCCCGGGACCTGTGCCAGCACCACCGCCTGGCTCTCGCCCTCGACCAGGGTGTCGCCGACCACCAGCCCATAGCCGTCGCCGACGCGCAGCCGCGCCGACGAAACCCGGACGGCCGCGCCGCCGGCGTTCAGCAGCAGGCGGCCCGCGCCGGGGCCGGCGGCCGGCGGCGAGGCGGCCGGCAACAGCGCCACCGGGGCGGATCCGGCCCCCGCCTGCACCGGTATCGGCATCGGTGCCGGCATCGATGCCTGAACCGGCGCCGGCTCCGCCATGGGCAGCCGCGGCGATGTCGACGACGATGCCGGTGGCGATGCCGGTGGCGATATTGGCGGCGATGCACCGGACAGCAGGGCGCGGAAGCCGGGATCGGCGGCGAAGGACTCGGCCGCCGCGGCGAAGGCCTCTTCGACCAGCAGGGTATCGCCCTGCGGTACGCCCCGGTCCTGCTGCACCGCGCCGCTGGTGACCGCGCGGTGGACCATCCCGCCGCCGCGCGCGTCATAGACCGTCCACTCGACCTTGACGCTGCCGATGCCCGACGACCCCTTGTCGCCGCCGGTCAGCCAGTTGGTGCGGTGGCACAGTTCCAGCTGCACGTCGCGCAGGTCGCCCAGCACGGTGTAGCGGGCGCGGCTGCGGTTGCCGTCCGGGCTGTCGGGACCGCCGGGCCGGCCGACCACGTCGAAGCCGGCGGCGGTCATCACCTCGCTGAAGCGTTCCTCAAAGGTCGAGCCGCGCCGCATGTTGACGCCGCTGGTCCAGTGGACGTCGTCATAGGGCGGGGCGCAATCGAATCCCCAGACATAGCGCCCGATCTGCATCCCCCGGCGCATCGACCCGGTGGTCAGCTCGCCGAAGCGGAACGGCACGGTGCTGCCGGTGGCGACGGGCGGCGCCGTCCTTGCCGGCGGGGGAGGCGGCATGTCGGCGCAGGCGGCCGGCAACAGCGCGGCAGGCAGCAGGGCGACCAGGACGAGCGCCGGCGCGGCGGAAAAGCGCAGGTCGGTCTTCATATCGGGCTATGCAGTCAATGGTTGCAAAACATTCTACCCTGCACATCCCTGTACGACAATCGTCGGAATCGACAAGCGGCCGCCGCTCATGCCGCGCGCTGGCGCGTGCGCGTGCTTCCTGCTACAAAACCGGCATGGACCAGACCCCCACCAACGGCGGCCGCCGCGCCTCGATCGAGCGGAACACCACGGAGACCCGGATCCGGGTCGCGGTGAATCTTGACGGCAGCGGCGTCTACGACGTCAAGACGGGGATCGGGTTTCTCGATCACATGCTGGAGCAGCTGTCGCGCCACAGCCTGATGGACCTCACCGTCGTGGCCGACGGCGACCTGCACATCGACCAGCACCACACCACCGAGGACACCGGCATCGCCATCGGCATGGCGGTGGCGAAGGCGCTGGGCGACCGCAAGGGCATCCAGCGCTACGGCCATTCCTATGTCCCGATGGACGAGACGCTGACCCGCGTGGCGCTGGACTTCTCCAACCGGCCCTACCTGATCTGGAAGGTCGCCTTCACCCGCGACAAGATCGGCGACTTCGACACCGAGCTGTTCCGCGAGTGGTTCCAGGCCTTCGCCATGGCGGCCGGCGTGACGCTCCACGTCGAGACCCTGTATGGCGAGAACAACCACCACGTCGTGGAAAGCTGCTACAAGGCGCTTGCCCGCGCGCTGCGCGCCGGGGTGGAAATCGACCCGCGCAAGCGCGACGCCGTTCCCTCCACCAAGGGCACGCTGGGCGGATCGCTCTGACGGCCGGCTCCGCCACCCGCTGCCATCCGCCGCCGCCCGCCCGCCGCGCCCCGCGGGTCGTTCTTCTCGAAGAGCCGTTCTTTCTCGAAGGTTTGTCACGTCCATGGAAACGGTCGCGCTGATCGATTACGGCTCCGGCAACCTGCGCTCCGCCGCCAAGGCGATCGAGCGGGCCGCCGGTGAGGCCGGATCCTCCTTCTCCGTCCTCGTCACCTCCGATGCCGACGCCGTCCGGCGGGCCGACCGCGTGGTGCTTCCCGGCGTCGGCGCCTTCGCCGACTGCAAGCGCGGCCTGTCCGACGTTCCCGGCATGCTCGACGCGCTGGAGGAGGTGGTGCACCGGCGCGGCCGGCCCTTCCTCGGCATCTGCGTCGGCATGCAGCTGATGGCGGAGCGCGGGCGCGAATACGGCGTCACCGAGGGGCTGGGCTGGATCGGCGGCGAGGTGGTGAAGCTCGAGCCGGCGGATCCGGCCCTGAAGATCCCGCACATGGGCTGGAACGAACTGGACGTCCGCCGCCCGCACCCGGTGCTGGCCGGGCTGCCGCAGGGCGCGCACGCCTATTTCGTCCATTCCTACCAGTTCCGGCTGGCGGATCCGGCGGCGCTGATCGCCTCGGCCGATTACGGCGGACCCTTCGCCGCGGTGGTCGGGCGCGACAATCTGGTCGGCACCCAGTTCCATCCGGAGAAGAGCCAGGCGACCGGCCTGGCGCTGATCGCCAACTTCCTGCGCTGGAAGGCCTGAGCGATGGCCGAGATCGCCATCGAGAAGGTCGAGACGCTGAAGACCGCCGACCTGCACGACCTGTGCGACGCGGCCGACGACGCCATCCGCGCCGGCGGTGGCTTCGGCTGGGTCGAGCCGCCGCCGCGCGACGTGATGGAGCGCTACTGGAAGGGCGTGCTGGTGGTGCCGGAACGCATCATGTTCATCGCCCGCCTCGACGGCGTGGTGGCCGGATCCGCCCAGCTCGTCAAGCCGCCGCGCAACAACGAGGCGCAGGCCCACTCGGCCCAGCTCACCACCAGCTTCGTCGCCCCCTGGGCGCGCGGTCACGGCCTGGCGCGGCGCCTGACGCTCGCGGTGGTGGACGCGGCGCGCGACGCCGGCTTCCGGGTGCTGAACCTCGACGTCCGGGCGACGCAGGAGGCCGCCATCGCGCTGTACGAGTCGCTCGGCTTCAGGCGCTGGGGCACCCATCCCTTCTACGCGCTGGTGCAGGGCCAGCCGCTTGCCGGACATTTCTACTGCAAAGACCTTCAGCCCGCTCCGCAACAGCCAGCCACGCCATAGGACGACGCCCGCGATGATCATCTATCCCGCCATCGACCTCAAGGACGGTGCCTGCGTCCGCCTGCTGCGCGGCGAGATGAGCCAGGCCACGGTCTTCAACACCGATCCCGGCGAGCAGGCCCGGCTGTTCCAGGGCCAGGGCTTCGAATGGCTCCACCTGGTCGACCTCAACGGCGCCTTCGAAGGCAAGCCGGTGAACGGCGCTGCGGTGGAAAGCATCCTGCGGTCGGTGACCATCCCGGTGCAGCTCGGCGGCGGCATCCGCGACCTGAAGACCATCGCCATGTGGCTGGAGAAGGGCATCAGCCGCGTCATCCTGGGCACGGTGGCGCTGCGCGAGCCGGAGCTGGTGAAGGCGGCCTGCCGGGAGTTCCCCGGCCGGATCGCGGTGGGCATCGATGCGCGCGAAGGCTACGTCGCGGTGGCCGGCTGGGCCGAGACCTCCGACATCAAGGCGCTGGACCTGGCGCTGAAGTTCGAGGACTGCGGCGTCGCCGCCATCATCTACACCGACATCAACCGCGACGGCGCCATGGGCGGCGTGAACGTGGAATCGACCTCCGACCTCGCCTTCCACCTGACCACCCCGGTGATCGCGTCCGGCGGCGTCTCCTCCATCGACGACCTGAAGGCGCTGAAGGCCGAGGAGGACACCGGCATCGAGGGCGTGATCTGCGGCCGGGCGCTCTATGACGGCCGCATCGACCCCGAGGAGGCGCTGGCCCTGCTTTCCGCTCCTGCCGTCGAGGACGCCGACTGATGCTGAAGATGCGCGTCATCCCCTGCCTGGACGTCAAGGACGGCCGGGTGGTGAAGGGGGTCAACTTCGTCGACCTGGTGGACGCCGGCGATCCGGTGGAGCAGGCCCGCGTCTACGACCGCGAAGGCGCCGACGAGCTGACCTTCCTCGACATCACCGCCAGCCACGAGAACCGCGACACCATCTTCGACGTGGTGCGCCGCACCGCCGAGCAGGTGTTCATGCCGCTGACCGTCGGCGGCGGCGTCCGCACCGTCGACGACATCCGCAAGCTGTTGCTGGCCGGCGCCGACAAGGTGTCGATCAACACCGCGGCGATCCACCGCCCGGACTTCGTGCGCGAGGGCGCCGAGAAGTTCGGCGCCCAGTGCATCGTCGTCGCCATCGACGCCAAGAAGGTGGCTCCCGGCAGGTGGGAGGTCTTCACCCATGGCGGCCGCAACGCCACCGGCATCGACGCGGTGGAGTGGGCCAGGCGGATGGAATCGCTGGGGGCGGGGGAAATCCTGCTGACCTCGATGGACCGCGACGGCACCAAGAGCGGCTTCGACCTGGAACTGACGCGCACCGTCGCCGACAGCCTGCGCATCCCGGTGATCGCCTCCGGCGGCGTCGGCACGCTCGACCATCTGGTGGACGGCATCCGCGAGGGGCACGCCACCGCGGTGCTCGCCGCCTCGATCTTCCACTTCGGCACCTACACCATCGGCCAGGCCAAGGCGGCGCTCGCCGCCGGCGGCATCCCGGTGCGCCCGGCCGGCCAGCCGGCGGAGATCGTCCATGGGTGACAAGAAGGCGGCAGAGAAGGCGGCAGAGAAGGCCGCCGAGAAAGCTGCCGACAGGAGCGCGGCCGTCCCGTCCGCCGAGGTGCTGGACCGGCTGTTCGCCACCGTCCAGTCGCGCAAGGGGGCGGATCCGGAAAGCTCCTACACCGCCAAGCTCTACAGCCGCGGCACCGCCAAGATCGCCCAGAAGGTCGGCGAGGAGGCGGTGGAGGCGATCCTTGAGGCGGTGCGCGGCGACAAGGCGGCGCTCGCGTCGGAATCCGCCGACCTGCTCTATCACCTGATGGTGCTGTGGGCCGATGCCGGGCTGGATCCGGCCGAAGTTTGGGCCAAGCTCGCCCAGCGCGAGGGCACCAGCGGCATCGACGAGAAGAAGTCCCGCAAGCGGGACCCCAACTGAGGACGCACGCGATGGCCAAGAGCTACGACGACAGCAACGTGTTCGCCCGCATCCTGCGCGGCGAGATCCCGTGCAAGCGGGTGTACGAGACCGATCACGCGCTCGCCTTCCACGACATCGAACCCCAGACGCCGATCCATGTGCTGGTGATCCCGAAGGGCGCCTATGTCGACCTGGACGACTTCACCGCCCGCGCGTCGGACGCCGAGATCGCCGGCCTGTTCCGGGCGGTCGGCGAGGTCGCCCGCATGGTCGGCGCCGACGGACCCGGCTACCGCACCCTGTCCAACTGCGGCGAGGCGGCCCACCAGGAAGTGCCCCACCTGCACATCCACATCTTCGCCGGCCGCGACCTCGGCCGGATGATCGGCAAGGCGTAAGGCGCGCCCGGTCTTTTCCCCCTCCCCGACCCTCCCCCGCTTCGCGGGAGAGGGGGCCTTCTGCGAAGCGGCGGCAGTCCCCTCCACCGCCAAAGGCGGGGGAGGGTTAGGGAGGGGGCAGCGGTGTCCCGCCTACCGCCGCCGTCCCGCCGTCCGCCGCCGTCCGCCCTTCGGCGGCGGGACCGTGTCCAGGATCGCCAGGATGGCGGCGATCCCGTCCTCGTCCAGGTCGCCGATGCGCTCCGACAGACGGTTCGCCAGTTCGGTCGCCCGGGCGCTGAGGCCGGAGGTGTCGACCGTGACGCGCGGGTGGGACAGATCCGCCAGCCGCTCCAGCTCCTCCGCCTCGTCCCAGATGATGCCGAAATAGGCGCAGATCTGCCGGACGAGCTGCGGCGACGGCTGGCCGCGCTTGCCGTGTTCCAGCGCCGACAGGTAGGCGGACGAGATCGACAGGTCGGTCGCCATCTGCTTCAGCGTCACGCCCTTGGCGTCGCGCAGCGACCGGACCCGTGCGCCGAACGGGGTCATCGGAAAAGGTCCCTGAGGTTGGACTCAGTCCTTACGGTCGCGCCGCCGTTTGATCAAGACATAGAGCGCGCCGTCGCCGCCGTCCTTGGGGCGGGCCGGCTGGATCGCCAGCACCATCGGCCGCAGGGCCGGATCCGCCAGCCAGCGGGGGGTCGCCTGCCGCAGCACGCCGAGGCCGCCGAAGCTGCCCTTGCCGGTGATGACCAGCACGCAGCGCCGCCCCTCGTTCCACGCCCGGTGGACGAAGCCCGCGAGCGCGTGGTGGGCCTGCGCCTGGGTCATGCCGTGCAGGTCGATGCGGCCGTCGATCTCCAGCTCGCCGCGGCGGAAGCGGTCGCCGGTCCGGCGGTCGATGTTGGCGGTGGATCCGGGGGTCAGCGGGGCCGGATCCGGCTGGCTGCGCGGCAGTGGGGAAGACGGTCGCCTGGCCGACGGCGGCGGGGCGAGGCTGGTCGCCACCGGCTCCTCCACCAGCTCGGCCATGCGGGCGGCCGGCTCCGGCTCCGCCTCCAGCGCCCGGCCGGGCAACGGCTCGGCGTCGCGCATGGCGAGCCGCCACAGGCGCCGCTCGTCGGGCGTCGGCAGTCGTCTGCGGGTCATCGGCGCGGAACCTTCTGCGGGGCGGAAATCGGGGCGATGCCGCCGGATAAAGCCCGACGGCACGCCTGTGGTCAATGTGTGTCGCCGCCCGGCGAAGAAAAAGGGCACCGCCGGCGGGAATCGCGGCTCATGCCCGGGAATGGGCCGCCGCCGCGGCGACCTGCTCGTCGCTCGGCCGCACCCCGGTATAGAGCACGAACTGTTCCAGGGCCTGCAGCGCGATGACCGCGGCACCGGTGATCACCGGCTTGCCGGCGGCACGGGCGGCACGGATCAGCGGCGTCTCGGCCGGCATGGCGACGACGTCGAACACATGCGCGGCGGCCTCGACCAGCGCCGGTTCGAACGACAGCGTGTCGGCATCGAGTCCGCCGGCCATGCCCAGCGGCGTGACGTTGACCAGCAGCGATCCGGCGGGGATGCCGGCGGTGTCCGGCTGCCAGGGCAGGCCGTACTCCTCGGCCAGCCGGCGCCCGGTCCGCTCGTTGCGGGCGACCACCCTGCCGTCGGCGAAGCCGGCGTCGCGGATCGCGCACAGCACCGCCCGCGCCATGCCGCCGCTGCCGCGCAGCGCGAAGGGCAGGGAGCGCGGAACGGCGTGGCTGTCCAGGAGCGCGCGCACCGCGCTGTAGTCGGTGTTGTAACCGCGCAGCCGGCCACCGTCGTTGACGATCGTGTTGACCGACTGCAGCCCGGCGGCGGAGGGATCAAGCTCGTCGAGGAAGGGGATGCAGGCTTCCTTGAACGGCATCGAGACGCCGCAGCCGCGGATGCCGAGCGCCCGGATGCCGGTGATGGCACCCGGCAGGTCGTCCGTGGTGAACGCCTTGTAGACGTAGTCCAGGCCGAGCGCCTCGTAGAGGTGGTTGTGGAAACGCGTGCCGATGTTGCTGGGACGGCCCGACAGCGAGATGCACAGCCGGGTGTCCTTATTGATCCTGTTGGGCAACGGGGGCTCTCCTTCGGCCGTCCATGGGGGCGGCGAGGATAGCGGCCGCCCGCCTCCGGCGGGAAGCCCCGATGAGGTGCCCCGGTCGGGACCCGATCAGCCTCCCGCCTTCAACGCGTCCAGGCGCCCCTTCAGCAGACCGTATTCCGGCTCGTCGGGCTTGAACTGGGTGATCAGCCGGTCCCAATGGGCGACGGCCTCCTGCCTCTGCCCGGCGATCATCGCGTTGAGGCCGAGCAGCCACAGGGCGTCGCGGTTGTCCGGGTCGGCCTTCAGCGCCTGCTGCAGGGCGGTCGTCGCCTCCGCGGGGAAGGGCTTGGGCGTCTCGCTGCGCGGCTGGCCCTGCAGGACGGCGTTGGCGTAGACGACCTGCACGTCGGCGCGGTCCGGCGCCCGGTCGCGCGCCTTGCCGGCGGCCTCCAGCGCCTTGCCCGTCTCGCCCAGCACGCCGTAGGAACGCGCCAGCTTCAGCCAGCCGTCGATGTCGGAGGGGTCGGAGGCCAGCCGGGCGGCCAGGCCGTCGACCATGCCGCGGATCATCTCGTCCTGGCTCTGGCCGCTCCCCTGGCCGGTTCCCTGCCCATCCCCCTGGGCCATCGGTCCGGCTGGTGCGGCGTCCTTGCGTTCGGCCGGCAGCGGCTGCGGCGTCACCGCGGCGGGATCGAGATTGAGGGCGACCGCGGCCTCGCGGATCTGGTCGCGCAGCACCGGGACCCAGGGCGCGTCGGCCGGCGAGTCCGTCATCAGCGCGCGCCAGCGGTCCAGCGCCTCCTGCTTGTCGCCGGCCTGGAAGCGGGCGAGGGCGGCGAAGAAGCGGGCGCGCGCGTCCTTCGGGTCCTTGGCCAGCACCGCGTCGAAGGCGCGGGCCGCCTCCTCCGGCACCATGCCGTCGCCGGCGGACACCAGGGTCTCGCCGAACAGGCCCTGCAGTTCCGGATCGTCCCCGTTCAGGGCGACGGCATGGCGCAGGGCGTCGGCGGCATCGGCGTTGCGGCCCATCTTGACGTAGGCCTGGCCCAGGATGGTCCAGCCCTGGAGGTCGTTCGGAGTCTCGGCGAGCTGCGCCTTCAGCTTCTCGATGGCGGCCAGCACGCTTTTGGGCGGCCCGCCGCGCTCCTGTTCCAGGTTGCGCGAGGCGAGCGGCTGGGCCGGCAGGCCGGGACGGCCCATCGTCCCATAGACCGCGAGTGCCCCGACCGGCACCAGCAGGGCCAGCAGCACGGCCAGCAGCCTGGCGCTGCGGTGGCCGGCGCCGGCGGGCGCCGCCTTGGCGCCGTCCGCGCCGTCGCGCTTCTCGGCGGTCGCCAGCATGCGCCGCGCGATCTCCGCCCTGGCGGCACCGGCCTGCGCATCGTTGATCAGGCCGCGGGCACGGTCGCGCTCCAGCTCGTCCAACTGGTCGCGGTAGACTTCGCGGTCGAAATCGTCGCGGCCCGGCACGTCCGGCCCGGAGGCGGATCCGGCCTGCCGCAGCAGCGGCGGGACGATCAGCAGCAGCACGGCCGCGGTCATGACGGCGGCGAGGATCCAGAACAGCATCAGTCGTCTTTCCGCAGCAGGGCATCGAGCCGCCGCTGCTCATCCGCGCTCAGGGGAGCGGTGTCGGCGGTGGCGGCCGCGCCGCGCCGCCCGCGCAGGAACAGGAAGGTGCCGACGGCGCCGAGCGCCAGGACGGCGAAGGGGCCGAGCCACAGCACCAGCGTCGTCGCCTTGAAGGGCGGGCGCAGCAGCACGTAGTCGCCATAGCGGTCGGTGACGAACTCCATCACCTTCTCGTCGCTGTCGCCGGCCTTCAGCCGGTCGCGCACCAGCAGGCGCAGGTCGCGGGCGAGCGGGGCGTTGCTGTCGTCGATCGACTGGTTCTGGCAGACCAGGCAGCGCAGCTCCTGGCTGATGGCGCGCGCACGATGCTCCAGGCCCGGATCCGCCAGCACCTCGTCCGGCTGGACCGACAGGGCGGGGGAGGCGGCGGACAGGGCCAGGATGCCGCCCAGCACAACGCCCATGGCGCCGCCCAGGACACCTCTGCGGAGGCCGCCGGAAAGGACGCGCGTCATCAGCCCTGCCTCAGATGCTTGACCATGGGAAGGATCTGCTGGTCGATCACCTCGGGCGTCAGCGGGCCGACATGCTTGAAGCGGATCCGGCCCTGGCGGTCGATCAGGTAGCTTTCCGGCACGCCGTAGACGCCCCAGTCGATCGACACCCGGCCGTCCTGGTCGGCGCCGATGGCGGCATAGGGGTCGCCGTTGCGCGACAGCCAGGTCCGCGCGTCCTCCGGCTTGTCCTTGTAGTTGATGCCGAAGACCGTCACCCCCTTCTCGCGCGAGAGCCGGGTGATGACCGGATGCTCCGCCTTGCAGGGGATGCACCAGGAGGCGAAGACGTTCACCAGCGTCACGTCGCCGGTCAGCCTGGCCGAGGACAGGCCGGCGCTGGCCGGCAGGCCCTCGATCGGCGGCAGCTCGAAGACCGGTGCCGGCTTGTCGATCAGGGCCGACGGGATGTCGCGCGGATCACGCTCGAATCCCAGGTAGAAGGCGACGCCCACGCCGATGAACAGCAGGAAGGGCAGCAGATAGAGAAGACGGCGCATGGTCGTGTTCGTCCTTGTTCCCGCCGCTCACTCGGCGGGCAGCGGGGCGGTCTTGCCGGCGGCGCGGCGGCGCTCCGGCGCGCCGATGCGGAAGCGGCGGTCGGTCAGGCTGACCAGCCCGCCCAGCATCATCCCGACGCCGCCGATCCAGATCCACGGCACCAGCGGGTGGTGGTAGATGCGGACGATCCAGGCGGTGCCGTTCTGCGTCGGGTCGCCCAGCGCCACGTAGAGGTCGGAGAAGACGGTGGTGTGGATCGCCGATTCCGTAGTGGTCATGCGGGTGGTGCTGTAGCTGCGCCGCTCCGGCTCCAGCGTCGCGACCGGCTTGCCGTCGCGGGTGACGGTGAAGACGCCGCGCTCGGCCTGGAAGTTGGGGCCGGTCACCAAGCCGACGCTGTCGAAGCGGAACTCGTAGCCCGCGACCTCGGCACGGTCGCCCGGCTTCATCGCGGTGATCGACTCCGTCTGCCAGGCCGAGGTGCCGGTCATGCCGAGGATCGACAGGCCGAGGCAGGCATGGGCGATGGTCATGCCCCAGGCGCTGCGCGGCAGGTGCACCGCCCGGTTCCAACTGTTCCGGAACGAGGTGCGGAACAGGCCGATGCGCTCGGCGAACTCCGCCAGCGAGCCGACGAAGGCCCAGGCGGCGAGCGCCACCCCGACCAGGGCCAGCAGCGGCCCGCCGCCGGCCTTGACGTAGGCGGTGACGGCGACGGCGACCACCACGGCGACGCCGGCCGCCCACAGCCGGGTCAGCGCCGAGCCCAGATCCGCCCGCTTCCAGGACAGGAAGGGGCCGACCACCATGGCGACCACCATCGGGATGGCGACCGGCACGAAGGTGGCGTTGAAGAAGGGGGCGCCGACCGACACCTTGCCCAGCTTCATGATGTCGAGGAACAGCGGGTAGAGGGTGCCGATGAACACCGTCGCCGTCGCGGTCGACAGCAGCAGGTTGTTCAGCACCAGCGCGCCCTCGCGGCTGATCGGCGCGAACAGGCCGCCGGCCTTCAGCGTCGGTGCCCGCAGGCTGTAGAGCAGCAGCGAGCCGCCGGTGGCGATCGCCAGCAGCACCAGGATGAAGACGCCGCGCTTGGGATCGACCGCGAAGGCATGGACCGAGGTCAGGATGCCCGAGCGCACCAGGAAGGTGCCCATCAGCGACAGCGAGAAGGTGACGATCGCCAGCAGGATGGTCCAGCTCTTCAGCGCGTCGCGCTTCTCCACCACGATGGCGGAGTGCAGGAGGGCGGTGCCGGCCAGCCAGGGCATGAAGCTGGCGTTCTCCACCGGGTCCCAGTACCACCAGCCGCCCCAGCCGAGTTCGTAGTAGGCCCACCAGGATCCCATGGCGATGCCCATGGTCAGGGTCGACCAGGCGGCGAGCGTCCAGGGACGCACCCAGCGCGCCCAGGCGGGATCGACCCGGCCCTCGATCAGCGCCGCGACGGCGAAGGAGAAGGCCATCGAGAAGCCGACATAGCCGGCATAGAGGAAGGGCGGATGGAAGGCCAGCCCCGGATCCTGCAGCAGCGGGTTCAGGTCGTTGCCGTCGAGCGGCGCCGGCATCACGCGGATGAAGGGGTTCGAGGTGATCAGGATGAACAGCAGGAAACCGACCCCGATCAGCCCCTGGACCGCCAGCACCCGCGCCTTCAGCGTCGGCGGCAGGTTGCGCCCGAACAGGGCCACGGCGGCGCCGAAGATCGTCAGCATGACGATCCACAGCATCATCGAGCCCTCGTGGTTGCCCCAGACGCCGGAGACCTTGTAGAGCATCGGCTTCAGCGAGTGGCTGTTCTGGACCACGTTCAGGACGCTGAAGTCGGACACCACATGGGCCCAGGTCAGCGCGCCGTAGGCGATCAGCACCAGCATCATCTGGGCGAGGGCGGCGGGGACCGCCACGTTCATCCAGGCGGCGTTGCGGGTGGCGGCGCCGATCAGCGGCGGCACCGACTGCACCAGCGCGACGAACAATGCCAGCACCAGGGCATAATGGCCGAGTTCGGGGATCACGGTCCCGCTACTCCTTCTTCGCGGTCTTCGTCTCGGACTCGGCGGGGTTCTTGTAGACGCCGGCCTGCTTCAGCGCCTCCGACACCTCCGGAGGCATGTATTTCTCGTCGTGCTTGGCCAGGACCTCGCGCGCGACGAAGACGCCGTTGGCCATCCTGCCCTCGGCCACCACGCCCTGGCCCTCGCGGAACAGGTCGGGAAGCTGCCCGCGGTAGCTGACGTCGACGGTGTGCGCCGTGTCGGTGACGCGGAAGGCGGTGGTGACGCCGTCCGGCTGCTTGTGCACGCTGCCTTCCTCGACCAGGCCGCCCAGGCGGAAGTTGCGGTCGCCCACCTGCTGCGTCTGGAGCTGGCTCGGGCTGTAGAAGAAGACGATGTTGTCCTGGAAGGCGGTCAGCGCCAGGGCGGTCGCCGTGCCCAGCCCGAGAAGGGCGAGGCCCAGCATGGTGAGGCGGCGTTTCTTTCGGGTCATCACTCGCTCGCTTCCGCCGGGGTCCCGGCGCTCTTGTCGGACGGCCGCTGGCCGGCCGCCCGTGCGCGGCGGCGTCCGGGATGGGCGCTTTCCAGCGCCTTCAGCGTCGCCTCGGCGTCGCGCAATCCCTTCCAGGTGGCGGCCAGCAGCCCCAGCAGGACGATGGCGGCGATGCCATAGGCCGGCCAGACGTAGGCGGCGTAGCCGCCCATGTGGAAAAACTCGCTCATCGTCCTTACCCCCGCGTCCCGTCGGCGGCGGCCGACAGCCGCAGCGTCTGGATCTTGCGCTGATTGATCTCCGTGCGCAGCCGCAGGAAGACGACCGACAGGAAATAGGCGGTGAAGGCGCCTGCCATCGCCAGCAGCGGCGCCAGCATGCTGGGATCGATGGATGGTCCGCCCATCCGCATCACGCTGGCCGGCTGGTGCAGCGTGTTCCACCAGTCGACCGAGAACTTGATGATCGGCACATTGACGATGCCGACCAGCAGAAGGACGTTCCCGGCCTTCATGCCGCGCTGCGGATCGTCGAAGGCGTTCACCAGGGCCATGTAGCCGAGATAGAGGAAGAACAGGATCAGCACGCTGGTCAGCCGGGCGTCCCACACCCACCAGGTCCCCCACATCGGCGCGCCCCACAGCGACCCGGTCACCAGGCACACGAAGGTGAAGCCGGCGCCGATCGGTGCCGCGGCCTTGGCGAACAGGTCGGCGAGCGGGTGCTTCCACACCAGCCCCACCGCGGCGGCGACGGCCATGTTGGTGTAGACGAACAGGCTCATCCAGGCGGCGGGGACGTGGATGTACATGATCCGCACCGTTTCGCCCTGCTGGTAGTCGGGCGGCGAGCCGAACAGGCTGAGCCATAGCCCGAGAATCATCAGGATCACGGTCGCTCCGGCGCACCAGGGCAGCAGCGCGGCCGAGAGGCGCAAAAAGCGGGCGGGATTGGCGAAGCGGTGCATAGAACGATGGCCCCGGTTCTGGATGACCTTGGTCAGGCTTGCGGACGATATAGGCTCATGTATGGCGGACTGCGAGGGCTTTCGCCTTGATCTCGGTCATGGAGCCTCGCCATTCATTCGTACTCTTACACCAAGGTATCAGGCGGCCCGACACGTGCCTGTCGCCGTCTCCCGCCGTCCTCTCGACGCCGGGAGCGGGGCTTTTCATCCCCGCCTGCCGCGCCGTCCGCTGGCCCGCCCGCCGGTGACTTTATCGGGATCAGGCCGCCGTCGCGGTCGGCGGGGCCGCCCGCATCGCCCCGGCGATCAGGTCGAAATCGCCAGGGGTGACGGGCAGGATGCCGAACCGGAAGCGATACCCCCAGTTCCGCACTCCCGCGGTCAGTTCCAGCCGGTCGAGCAGCGGCCGGACCGGGGCCTCCTCGGCCGGCCACCAGGACACGTCGCGCCGGAAGGGGACGAAGCCGCCGGCCATCACGGCCTGGTAGGGCTCGCCCGCCAGGACGGTGCCGATGGCGGTGAAGGACTTCAGCCCGTCCGCCGCGCCGAATCCGTCGGTCGGGGAGTAGTAGACGACCCGGTCGCCCGGCCGGATCCGCCGCAACGGGGCCGCCTTGCCATGGCAGACCTGCATGAAGCCGCCGGCCCGGCCGAGCCGGACATGCTCGGCGCCGGCGACCGCGATCCAGGTTTTCGTCCGGGCCGCCTCCCGACCCCCCGCCAGGTCCGCGGACCCGGCGCCGGCATGGTTGCCGCCGCTCACGACCGCACCTCTTCCGGGCGCACCTGTTCCGGCTGGGCTTCGTCCTGGCTGGGGGCGAACACCCGGAGGCGATGGCCGTCGGGGTCCTGTGCAACGAAGGTATGACCGAAATCCATCCTGGTCGGCGGCTGCAGGATGGCCAGGCCGCGGGCGCTCCAGTCGGCGTGAAGGTTGCGCACCGCCGCCTCGTCGGCGACGCTGAAGGCGATCTCGCTGCCGCCGGGCGCGGTCGCCGCCGGTTCGACCGTGTGCCGCGACCACAGGCCGAGCATCAGCCCGTCGCCGGCCTTGAACAGGGCGAAGGTCGGCGACTCCTCCACCGGCTGCCGTCCAAGCAGGCCGGCATAGAAGGCGGCGCTGGCGGCCGGGCTGTCGACATGGAGCAGGACGAAATTGAGGGCGAGGGCGGCAGTGGCGGCGCTGGCGGCGGTCATGGCGGGCTCCGGTCTTGACGGGGAAGGGTGGGGCGGTCGATCCGTTCGCCGCCCTCACCGGCACAGCCAAGGCTAGGCCCTCATGCTGACAGTTTCCGTCAGCATGCCGTCAGCGCTGCGGGATGCCCTCGGCCGTGCGCCATTCCTTCAGCATCGCCTGGCGGCGGCGGGGATAGCGGCTGTCGCTCGCGGTCAGGGCGAGGATGCGGTCGGTGCGGAAATGCCGGAAGGACTGGCGCAGCTCGCACCATGCCACCACCACCCGCACCCGGTCGAAGAAGCCCAGCGCGAAGGGCCAGACGATGCGCCGGCTTTCCGATCCGTCGCGGTCGCGATAGGCGATCTCCAGCTTGCGCTCGCTGCGGATGGCGCTGCGGATGGTCGCCAGTTCCGCATCCCCGGCGGCCCCCTTCGCATCGCTTCCGACGATGGGCGTTCTATCGCCTGCGGCGATGGGGGCACCCGGTCCGACCAGAAGGGTGGAGCCGTCCAGCCCTTCCCGCTTGTCGGGCGGCAGCACCGCGGCGATCTTGGCGAGCGCGTCGCGCGCCGCACCGCCCAGCCGGCTGTCGCCCCGCTCCACCACCCAGCGCGATCCCAGCACCAGCGCCTCCACCTCCTCCTCCGTGAACATCAGCGGCGGCAGCAGGAAACCGGCGCGCAGCAGGTAGCCGACCCCCGGTTCCCCCTCGATCATCGCGCCCTGCGCCTGCAGCGTGGCGATGTCGCGGTAGAGCGTGCGCAGGCTGACCCCCAGCCCGTCCGCAAGCGACTTGCCGCTGACCGGCTGGCGATGGCGCCGCAGGACCTGCATCAGATCGAGAAGACGTTCGGCGCGCGACATCGGGTTGGGGAGGATCGTTGTTGAGAACGGCCTTCATAGCATGGGGCTTGAAGGTATGGATGCCGATCGGTGGTCATCTCGGATCGGGGAGCGCGGGGCGGGCTGCCGCCTCATGCCGACCGCACCCGCCCAAAAGAAAAAGGCGCCTTCCCCAGGGGGAAGACGCCTTTTTCCCGACCCCGGCGGGGGAAGGGCCGAAGCCCGTCCCGCCGCCGGTTCCGGCAGATCACTCCGCCTTCTTGGTCAGGTCCTCGCCGGTGGCCTGGTCGACCTGCTTCATCGACAGCTTGACCTTGCCGCGGTCGTCGAAGCCGATGACCTTGACCTTCACCTGATCACCTTGCGACACGACGTCCGACACCTTGCCGACGCGCTGCTGCGCCAGCTCGGAGATGTGGACGAGGCCGTCGCGCGAGCCCAGGAAGTTCACGAAGGCGCCGAAATCGACGACCTTCACCACCTTGCCGGTGTAGACGACGTTCATCTCCGGCTCGGCGACGATGCCCTTGATCCACTCGATGGCGGCATCCGACTTCTTCTGGTCGACCGCCGACACCTTGACGGTGCCGTCGTCCTCGATGTCGATCTTGGCGCCGGTCTGCTCGACGATCTCGCGGATCACCTTGCCGCCGGAGCCGATCACGTCGCGGATCTTCTCCTTCGGGATGTTGATCACGGTGATGCGCGGGGCGTTCTCGTTGACGCCTTCGCGGGCGCCGGTCAGCGCCTTCGACATCTCGCCCAGGATGTGCAGGCGGCCGTCCTTGGCCTGGCCCAGCGCGATCTTCATGATCTCCTCGGTGATCGAGGTGATCTTGATGTCCATCTGCAGCGCGGTGACGCCGACCTCGGTGCCGGCCACCTTGAAGTCCATGTCGCCCAGATGGTCCTCATCGCCGAGGATGTCGGACAGGACGGCGAAGCCGCTGTCTTCCTTGATCAGGCCCATGGCGATGCCGGCGACCGGACGGGCCAGCGGCGCGCCGGCGTCCATCAGCGACAGCGAGGTGCCGCAGACGGTGGCCATCGAGGAGGAGCCGTTGGACTCCGTGACTTCCGACACCACGCGCAGCGTGTAGGGGAAGTCTTCCTTCTTCGGCAGCAGCGGGTGGATGGCGCGCCACGCCAGCTTGCCGTGGCCGATCTCGCGGCGGCCCGGGCTGCCCATGCGGCCGGCTTCACCCACCGAATACGGGGGGAAGTTGTAGTGCAGCATGAAGTGCTCGCGGTACTCGCCTTCAAGCGCGTCGATGATCTGCTCGTCCTGGCTGGTGCCGAGCGTGGTGACGACCAGCGCCTGGGTTTCGCCGCGGGTGAACAGGGCCGAGCCGTGGGCGCGCGGCAGCACGCCGACTTCCGACACGATCGGGCGCACGGTCTTGGTGTCGCGGCCGTCGATGCGGCGGCCGGTCTTCAGGACGGCGCCGCGCAGGATGTCGGCCTCAAGCTCCTTGAACTCGAAGCCGATCGACTGGGCGTCGAATTCCTCGGCCAGCGTCTCGAGCGCCTTCGCCTTGGCGGCGCCGACCTTCTCGTAGCGGACCTGCTTGACCGTCTCGGTGTAGGCGGCCTCGACGTCCGGACCGACGGTCGCGCGGAGGCGGGCCTTCAGGCCGGCACGGTCATAGGCCGGCTCCGGCAGATCCCACGGCTCCTTCGCGGCTTCCTCGGCCAGGTCGATGATCATCTCGATCACCGGCTGGAAGTTCTTGTGGCCGAACATGACGGCGCCGAGCATGACCTCCTCGGTCAGCTCCTTGGCCTCGGACTCGACCATCAGCACGCCCTCGGTCGTGCCGGCGACGACCAGGTCGAGGTCGCTGTCGTCGATCTCGTCCATCAGCGGGTTCAGCACATACTCGCCGTTCCGGTAGCCGACGCGGGCGGCGCCGATCGGACCCAGGAAGGGGATGCCGGAAATGGTCAGCGCGGCCGACGCGCCCACCATCGAGACGATGTCCGGATCGTTTTCCAGGTCATGGCTCAGGACGGTGCAGATGACCTGCGTCTCGTTGCGGAAGCCATCGGCGAACAGCGGACGGATCGGACGGTCGATCAGGCGGCTGACCAGCGTTTCCTTCTCGGTCGGACGGCCTTCGCGCTTGAAGAAACCGCCGGGAATCTTGCCGGCCGCGAAAGCCTTTTCCTGGTAGTTGACGGTCAGCGGGAAGAAATCGATGCCCGGCTTCGGCGCCTTGGCAGCGACGGCGGTGCACAGGACGGTGGTGTCACCATAGGTGACCAGGACCGCGCCATTCGCCTGACGGGCGATCTTGCCCGTCTCCAGGACCAGCTTGCGCCCGCCCCATTCGATTTCTTTGCGATGAACAGTGAACATTGAGTCTTTCCTTCCATCCGACACCCTGGTTCGGCCGGATTGCCGTCCAAGGCCGGGGTCATCGGTCGTAGAACCCCGCGAGACTGGGTTTGATGTGGTCTTCGACAACAGCAGTAAACGAAGCAAGATAGAGGCGCGGCGGATGCAAAAAAGGCCGGTCCCCGAATGACCGGGCCGGCCTGTCCGTCACGAAACGCTCGAGATCGAGTTTCTATTGCCAGTAACCAATGAGATTTTCCGAAACAGACAGGTGAGGAAGCCGGATGGTGCCGGCGATCGTGCCGGGAGCCGAAGCCCCGGCCGGATCGCCGGCCGGGGCTTCGGTTCCGTCACCGGAACGGCACGCTCATCGGCAAATGCCGATCAGCGGCGCAGGCCCAGGCGCTCGATGAGCGCGGCATAGCGGCTGTTGTCCTTCTTCTTGAGATAGTCAAGAAGGCGACGACGCTGGCCGACCATCACCAGCAGGCCACGGCGGGAGTGGAAGTCCTTCTTGTGGCCCTTCAGGTGTTCCGTCAGGTTGCTGATGCGCTCCGTCAGGATCGACACCTGGACCTCGGGCGAACCGGTGTCGTTGGTGCCACGGGAAAATTCCTTGATCAGCTCCTGCTTGCGCTCGGGCGTAATCGACATCGGGGTCTCCTGATATTCAAAGGTTGAGGACGCGCACCGGACGGACCTCCGCCCCCTCGACACGGGCAAGCGCCACCGGCGTTCCGCCGAAAAGCGCAATGACGGTGCGATCCCCGCCGTCAGGTCCCTGGACCGCCATCAGGCGGTCACGGTCCTGCCGGGTGAGGAGAGCCACCGTCTGGCCATGTCTCAGTCGGTGCGCTTCCGCTTCCGTCAGGGCCAGCGCCGGGATGTCGTCCAGCGCGGTCTCTATCGGCAGCAGAAGTCGTTCGACCGCCGCACCTTGCTCCATGGCGGCAAGTTCGTCCAGGGAAATCGCGCGGTCGAGCGTGAAGGAGCCGACGCGCAGGCGCCGCAGCAGCGCCACATGGCCGACCGTTCCCAGCGCCTCGGCGAGGTCGCGGGCCAGCGACCGGACATAGGTGCCCTTGCCGCAGTCGACCTCGAAGACCGCATGGTCGGCGTCGGGCTGCTCGACCAGCTCAAAGCGGTCGATGCGCACGGTGCGGGCCGCCAGATCCACCGCGTCGCCTTCGCGGGCGATGTCATAGGCGCGTTCGCCCCCGACCTTGATCGCGCAGAACTGCGGCGGAACCTGGTCGATCTCGCCGAGGAAGGCGGGCAGGGCGGCGCGGATCGCCTCGGTGGACGGCCGCAGGTCGGAGCGGTCGATCACCTCGCCCTCGCGGTCGTCGGTGCTGGTGCGCTCGCCCCAGCGGACGGAGAAGCGGTAGGTCTTCGACCCGTCCATCGCGTAGGACACCGTCTTGGTCGCCTCGCCCAGCGCGATCGGCAGGATTCCGGTCGCCAGCGGGTCGAGCGTGCCGCCATGGCCGGCCTTCTCGGCGTTCAGCAGGCGGCGCACCCTCGACAGCGCCTGGGTGGAGGTCACCCCTTCCGGCTTGTCCAGCACGACCCAGCCGTGGATCGGCGTGCCCTTGCGCTTACGAGCCACGACGGTGGCCCCGGTTCCCGTCCTCATCCCCGTCGTCGGGCACGGCGTCGTCGTCGAGGTCACCGTCCTCGTCACCATCCATGTCGGCGTCCTCCTCGCCGTCCTCCTCGCCGTCCTCCTCGCCGTCGTCGTCCTCGTCCCAGGCATCGTCCTCGTCATGGTCGTCGTCGCCATTGACGCGGCCCAGCGGGTGCCCGCTCAGGTCGCGGGCGACCTCCGGGCTGTGCAGGATGCTGTCGATGCGGTGGGCGTAGTCGAAGGAGGTGTCGCCCTCGAAGGTCAGGGTCGGGGCATGGCGCAGGTTGACCATGCGCGCCACCTGCCCGCGCAGGAAGGCGGCGGCCCGCTTCAGCGCGACCTGCGCCTCCTCCATCCGCTCGCCGCCCAGCGTCGAATAGAAGACGGTGGCATTGGACAGGTCGGGGCTGATCCGCACCTCGGTGACCGTGACGTTCAGCGAGGCCAGCTCCGGATCGTGGAAGTCCCCGCGGCGGAACAGGTCGGCAAGCGCGTGGCGCAACTCCTCGCCGACGCGCAGTTGCCGTTGGGACGGGGGCTTGCCGGCGATGAACGCGCCGCGCTTCTTGCTGGCCATGGTACGTGTCTTTCGTCGATGTCACTGGGCCGGGCCGCTTCAGCTCTCCGGCCGATCACACACAAAGGGGAGCTGCCGAGGGAGCTTCGAGAGTCTCCCATCCTGACCACTGCCCGCCGGGCAGAGGCAAGGCGGTGGCGATCACCCCAATATAGGAACAGGGCGCAGGACAGATCCCGCGCCCTTCAAAGCGAAAAAGGTCACCCGATCCATCCCGGCGGGTGCCGGAAGGGATCGGGTGAACCTGAAAGGTCAAAGCTCGCGAGCGATTTCCTCGATCTCGAAGGCTTCGATCTGATCGCCGGCCTGGATGTTGTCGTAGTTCTCGAAGGCCATGCCGCACTCGTAACCCTCGCGCACTTCCTTGACTTCGTCCTTGAAGCGCTTGAGCGTCTTGAGCGTGCCCTCGTGAATGACGACGTTGTCGCGCAGCAGGCGGACGCCGGCGCCGCGCTTGACGGTGCCCTGCGTGACCATGCAGCCGGCGACCTTGCCGACCTTCGTGATGTTGAACACCTCGCGGATGGTCGCGTAGCCGATGAAGCGTTCCCGCAGCGTCGGGGACAACAGACCGGTCAGCGCCGCCTTCACGTCGTCGATCACGTTGTAGATGATCGAGTAGTAGCGGATCTCGACGCCGTCGCGCTTGGCGAGGTCGCGGGCCTGCGGGTTGGCGCGGACGTTGAAGCCGATGATCATCGCGTTGGACGCATTGGCCAGCGTGATGTCGGATTCGTTGATCGCACCGACCGAGTTGTGCAGGACGCGGACCTTGACCTCGGTGTTCTCGGCCGTGAGCTTCTCCAGCGAGCTGGCGATGGCTTCGATCGAGCCCTGCACGTCGCCCTTGATGACGACCGGCAGTTCCTTGGCCTCGCCGGCCTGGATGCGGCTGAACATGTCCTGCAGCGAGCCGCGGGCCGAGGCCGCCACCGCCGCTTCGCGCTTCTTGCGCTGGCGGAACTCGGCGATCTCGCGGGCACGGGCCTCGGACTCGACGACGGTGAAGTCGTCGCCGGCCATCGGCGTGCCGTTCAGGCCCAGCACCTCGACGGGAACGGCCGGGGCCGCCTCGTTGACGGTCTGGCCGCGGTCGTTGATCAGGGCGCGGACACGGCCCCATTCGGCGCCGGTCACGAACACGTCGCCGACCTTCAGCGTGCCGCGCTGGACCAGCACGGTGGCGACCGAACCGCGGCCACGCTCCAGCTTCGCCTCGATGACGACGCCTTCGGCGGCCCGCTCGGAGTTGGCCCGCAGCTCCAGGATTTCGGCCTGGAGGAGGATGGCCTCTTCCAGCTTGTGCAGGTTCAGCTTGGCCTTGGCCGACACCTCGACGTCGAGCACGTCGCCGCCCATCTCCTCGACCACCAGCTCGTGCTGGAGCAGTTCCTGGCGGACGCGCTCCGGACGGGCGTCCGGCAGGTCGCACTTGTTGATGGCGACGATGATCGGAACCTTGGCCGCCTTGGCGTGGCGGATGGCCTCGATCGTCTGCGGCATGACGCCGTCGTTGGCGGCGACCACCAGCACGACCACGTCGGTGACGTTGGCGCCGCGGGCACGCATCTCGGTGAAGGCGGCGTGGCCCGGCGTGTCGATGAAGGTGATCTTCGCACCCGACGCCAACTGCACCTGGTAGGCGCCGATGTGCTGGGTGATGCCGCCGGCCTCGCCCGACACCACGTCGGTCTGGCGCAGCGCGTCGAGCAGCGAGGTCTTGCCGTGGTCGACGTGGCCCATGATGGTGACGACCGGCGGACGCGGCACCAGGATGGCGCCCTCTTCCTCGGTGGCACGCAGGCCGATCTCGACGTCGGACTCCGACACGCGGCGGACGCGGTGGCCGAACTCCGTGATCAGCAGCTCGGCGGTGTCGGCGTCGATGGTCTGGTTGATGGTCGCCATCACGCCCATGCGCATCAGCGCCTTGATGACGTCGGCGCCACGCTCGGCCATGCGGTTGGCCAGCTCCTGGACGGTGATGACCTCCGGCAGGACGACGTCGCGGGTGACCTTCGCCGTCTCCTGGCGGCTCATCTGCCGCATGCGCTCACGCTCGCGGGCACGGCGGACGGCGGCGAGCGACCGGGTGCGGTCGGTGCCGTCGTCGCTGAGCGCCTGCGAGACGGTCAGCTTGGTGCCCTTGCGGCGGTCGGCGCCGGCAGGAGCCTTGGCGGCCGGCCGGGCCGGCGCGGCCTTGGCGGGGGCGCCGCCGCGGCCGCCCTTGCGGCGGTTGTCGTCCTCTTCCTCGACGCGGGCCGGCGGGGCTCCGGCACCCGGCAGGGTGCGGCCGGGAGCGGCGTCGGCGGCCGGGCGGGCGGCGGCGCCGCCCGGGCGCTGGTCGCCGCCCGGACGGGCACCGGCGGGGCGGGCGCCGTCGCGGGCGGCGCCATCGCGGCCACCGTCGCGACCGCCGTCACGGCGGGCGGCCGGCTCGGCCTCGCGGCGCTTGGCGTCCTCGGCTTCCTTGCGCTTGGCCTCTTCCTCCTTGCGGCGGCGTTCGGCCTCCTCGGCGATCTTGCGATCCTCCTCCTGGATGGCGCGCATCTCCTCCAGCTCGCGCTGGCGGAGGGTTTCGGCGTCCAGGATGACGGGGGGCATGTCCGGCTCGGGCGCGGCGGGCGCGGCGGCCGGCGCATCGGCTTCGGCGGGAGGGGGCTCGTTGGCGGCGCGTTCGGCCGCCTCGGCGGCGCGGGCATCGGCCCGTGCGGCTTCTTCCTCGGCCTCGATCCGGCGCTGCTCTTCCATCGCGGCGGCGCCGCGAAGCGCGCGCAGGCGCGATTCCAGCTCCTCGCGGGTCAACTGGCGGCCGGCAGGCGCTCCGCCGCGCGGACGCTGGCCGGAGTTGCCGCGCATGGGCAGTCCCTGGGCGGCCTGACGGGCGGCGGCGCCACCGTCGGCCACGCCGGGGACGGCGCCCTTTTCGACATGACGCTTGCGCTTGACCTCGACGGTCACCGCTTTTGACCGGCCATGGGAGAAGCTCTGCCGGACCTGGGTCTCGACCGGCTTCTTCGACTCCAGCTTTCCTTTGCTGGCGCCGGTTAGGTGCAAGACTTTCTTCTGGTCCTGGTCGTTGCTATCGGTCATCGGTTCCCGAATGGTCAGACGTTACATCGCAGGCCGGCCGGCCGTATTGCCGACTCCCCAGCCCTTATCAGATGACTCGCTCCCCGGGGAGCCTGCGGGCGCATCGCCCTTCAGCCCCTTGAGACGAGCCGCGTCGCGGGCCAGCCCGTTGGCCAGCCTGCCCCGCGCCACCACGGCATGCACCGCGTGATCGCGCCCCAGCGCCGCGGCGAGAGCCGGGGACGCGAAGAGGTCGATCACCGGCAGCGACGGCGCGAGCGCCGTCACCTTGCCGCGCTGGTCCAGCGAGCCGTCGGCGGCCTCGACCAGCAGGGCCGGCGGGGGACCCGCACGACCGACCTGGTTGGCCTTCAACGCCTCGCGCACCTTCTCGTATCCCGCCAGGACGTGGCCGGCACGGCGGGCAAGGCCCAACGCGTGCAGACACCGCCGTTCCAGCAGCCGTTCCAGCCTTTCGGCCAGATCGGGCGGTACTTTCACCGCCCGGCGGGCCGCCTTGGCGAAAACGGATTTGCCCATGGCCTTCGCCAGGGCGGTCCTGTCGGCCGTGACCCAGAGGCCACGGCCCGGCAGACGTTCCTCCAGGTCGGGAACGACCTCGCCGTCGGGGGCGATCACGAAGCGGATCATGCCCTCCTTCGGCTGGACCGTGCCGGACGCGATGCAGCGGCGCAGGGGCCCCTTCTCGTCGTCGGCCGGCAGTCGTTCCGTCTCCGGCATCTCCTCGTCCGGCACCGCCTCCGCGGTGGCGGTCGGTGTCCGTTCGTCGTTCCGTTCGGTCATCCGATCGTCATCCGCTCACGCGGTCCCAGACCATTGTTCCTGTCGGCATCCCCGGCCCCATCAGGCCTGGGCGCCGCGCCCCTCGGCGGAGCCGTCGCCGGACCCGCCCGCCTGGGCCGAGCCCGCGGCGGCGTCCCCGCCTTCTCCACCTTCCTCACCCTCGAACCAGTGGGCGCGCGCGGCCATGATGATCGCGTTCGCCTCCTCTTCCGAGGGAGCGTCCTTGGCGCCGTCCTTGCCCAGGATCTCGACCAGCTCGTCGCCGGCGAGGTCGGCCAGGTCGTCCAGCGTCTTGACGCCGTTCTCGCCCAGCTTGACAAGCTGCGTGGCGCTGAAGCCGGTCAGCTCGGCGACGATGTCCTCGACGCCCAGTTCCAGCCGGCGCTCGTTCGCCTGCTCGTCCTGCACTTCCAGGAAGGCCAGGGCGCGCTGCTTCAGCTCGTCGGCGACCGACTCGTCGAAGCCCTCGATCTCGGCCAGTTCCTCGGTCTCGACGAAGGCGATCTCCTCGACTGAGGTGAAGCCTTCGGCGACAAGCAGGTGGGCGATCACGTCGTCGACGTCCAGTGCCTGCATGAACAGGCCGGAGCGGCTGTGGATCTCCTCCGACCGGCGCTCCGACTCCTCCTGCTCGGTGAGGATGTCGATGTCCCAGCCGGTCAGCATCGAGGCGAGGCGGACGTTCTGGCCGCGGCGGCCGATGGCCAGCGAGAGCTGGTCGTCGGGCACCACCACCTCGATGCGGTGGTTGTCGTCGTCGAGCACCACCTTGGCGACCTCGGCCGGGGCGAGCGCGTTGACGACGAAGGTCGCCGCCTCGCCCGACCACGGGATGATGTCGATCTTCTCGCCCTGCAGCTCGCCGACGACCGCCTGGACGCGGCTGCCGCGCATGCCGACGCAGGCGCCGACCGGGTCGATGGAGCTGTCGTGGCTCAGCACGGCGATCTTGGCGCGGCTGCCGGGATCGCGGGCGACCGCCTTGATCTCGATGATGCCGTCGTAGATTTCCGGCACTTCCTGGGCGAACAGCTTCGCCATGAACATCGGATGCGTGCGCGACAGGAAGATCTGCGGCCCGCGGGGCTCCTCGCGGACGTCGAAGATGTAGGCGCGGACGCGGTCGCCGTTCTTGAAGTGCTCGCGCGGCAGCAGCTCGTCGCGGCGCAGGATCGCCTCGGCGCGGCCGAGATCGACGGTGACGTTGCCGTACTCGACGCGCTTGACCAGGCCGTTGACGATCTCGCCGTTGCGGTCCTTGTACTCGTTGAACTGGCGCTTGCGCTCGGCGTCGCGCACCTTCTGGACGATGACCTGCTTGGCCGTCTGCGCGGCGATGCGGCCGAAGTCGATGGGGGGCAGCGGGTCGATCAGGAAATCGCCGAGCTTGGCGCCGGGCTTGCGGCGCTGGGCATAGGCCAGCGACACCTGCGTCGCCTCGTTCTCCACCTCCTCGACCACCTCGAGGAAGCGGCTGAGATGGATGTCGCCGCTCTTGCGGTCGATGCGGGCGCGGATGTCGTGCTCGTGGCCGTACTTGGAGCGGCCGGCCTTCTGAATCGCCTGCTCCATCGCCTCCAGGACCTCGTCCCGGTCGATGTTCTTTTCGCGGGCGACCGCGTCAGCGACTTGCAGCAGTTCCATCCGTTACACTTCCTGGGTCGGTCTAGCGTGATGCCGGTCTGGCGTGATGCCGGTCCGGCGTTTGGCCCGGGCGGGTCGGCGGGGTCGGCGAAGGAACGTTCGGCCGGACCATGGTTCCGGCCCGTCGGTCGTGCCGGGAGGCTGTCCCGGCCGGCCGGACCGTCAGTTCTGCGGACCCTCCTGCTGCTCCTGGCTGGCACGGATCAGATCGTCCGTCAGCACCAGCTTGGCGCGCAGGATGTTGTCGAACTCCAGCCGGGCGGCTCCCTGTTCGGTGTCGATGCAGACGAGGCCGTCTTCCACGCCCCGCAGCAGCCCCTTGAAGCGCTTGCGGCCGTCGAGGGCCTGCCGGGTCTCCAGCCGGGCTTCGAAGCCGGCGAAGCGCTCGAAATCCTTGAGGCGGGTCAGCGGCCGGTCGATGCCGGGCGAGCTGACCTCCAGCGTGTAGGCGTCGCGGATCGGATCTTCGACGTCCAGCAGGGCGGATACCGATCGGCTGATGTCGGCGCAATCCTCGACGGTCATGGACGCGCCGTCGGCGCGTTCCGCCATGATCTGGAGTATCGCGCGTTGGCCACCGGAGATCTGGACGCGCACGACCTCGTAGCCCATGGCTTCGACCGACGGCGTGATGATCTGTTCGATGCGACCTGTAACGTCCATTCCACCTGACCTGAGCCTGCGGCCGGGATCGAACCGGACGAGGTTACGACTACACGAGGTTTCAAAAACGTGTGTCGCCACACGCCGATAAAAAAATAAGTGGGCAAAAGCCCACCCGCAAAGCGTCTCGCCGGCCCGGTTTCCCGGGCCGCCGATCCGTATGGGTTCACACCGGGTGAATATAGTCATTCCGTCCGATGCCGCAAGCCTTTTCCGGGATGCGTCATGCACGGCCGCGCGATCGCCTGCGCCGGCGGGTGGCCGTCAGCCCCTCGGCTTGCGGACGAAGCGCAGGAAGACGGGCTTGCGCCCGGCGGCGATGGCCTTCTCCTCGTAGCGGGTGGGCGGCCAGTCGTCGGGGCGGTTGCGCCAGTCCGAGGGCCCGCGCGCCGTCCATTCGAAATCGGGATGCCGTACCGTATGTTCAAGCATCCAGCGCACCAGTCCCATGTCGTCGCTGGCCAGCCGCAGCTCCGCGCCGTCCTTCAGCACGCGGGCCAGCCGCGGCAGGTTCTCCGGCCCGACGAAGCGGCGGTCGGCGTGGCGCTTCTTCGGCCAGGGGTCGGCGAACAGCACGAAGGCGCGGCCGATCGAGGCGTCGGGCAGGGCGTCCAGCAGGGGCCGGGCGTCGTCGGGAAGGACGCGCACATTCTCCAGGCGGTCGTCATCGACCATGCCGAGCAGGGCCGCGACGCCGTTGACGAAGGGTTCCGCGCCGATGATGCCGACGTCCGGGTTGCGGCCGGCCTGCCAGGCGAGATGGTGGCCGCTGCCGAAGCCGACCTCCAGCCAGACGTCCGTCACGGCCCCGCCGAACAGGCCGGCCGGGTCGACGCGGTCGCCCGGCTTGGGCACCGGCAGCTCGAGGCGCGGCAGCAGGCTGTCAATCAGTTCCGTCCGGCGCTTGCGCAGCGGCCGGCCCTTGCGGCGCCCGAACAGGCGGTTGGAGCTTTCGGGGGCGGGCTGGTCGGTCATGGTGGGGCGCTGTGTCGATGGGGAGGGAGGCGTCAAAAGAAAGCAGGGGCCGTCGCCGGCCCCTGCGGTACCCGCTTGTCCGGACGGCGCGGGACGCCCGACGGCCTCCCGCGCCGGACGGCGCTTACAGGAAGGCGCTGCGCAGGTCGCCGACCAGGTCGGTCTTCTCCCACGAGAAGCCGCCGTCCACCTCCGGCTCGCGGCCGAAATGGCCGTAGGCGGCGGTGCGGGCATAGATCGGCCTGTTCAGGCCGAGATGCGTGCGGATGCCGCGCGGGCTGAGGTCGACGAGCTGCTGCAGCACGTCCGACAGGCGGTCCTCGTCGACCCGGCCGGTGCCGTGGGTGTCGACATAGACCGACAGCGGCTTCGACACGCCGATGGCGTAGGACACCTGGATCGTGCACTTCTCCGCCAGCTCGGCCGCGACGACGTTCTTGGCGAGGTAGCGGGCGGCATAGGCGGCCGAGCGGTCGACCTTGGTCGGGTCCTTGCCGGAGAAGGCGCCGCCGCCGTGCGGGGCGGCGCCGCCGTAGGTGTCGACGATGATCTTGCGGCCGGTCAGCCCGGCGTCGCCGTCCGGGCCGCCGATGACGAAGCGGCCGGTCGGGTTGACGTACAGGTTCTTCGCCTCGCACATCCAGCCTTCCGGCAGGCAGTTGACGATGTGCGGCAGCACGATCTCGCGCACGGCGTCCTGGTCCAGCCCCTCGGCATGCTGGGTCGACAGCACGATGGCGGTGGCGCGGGTCGGCTTGCCGTCGACGTACTGCAGGGTGACCTGGCTCTTGGCGTCGGGGCCGAGCTGCGGGGCGGCGCCGGAATGGCGCGCCTCGGCCAGCGACTTCAGGATGGCGTGGGAATAATAGATCGGGGCCGGCATCAGCGCCGGGGTCTCGCGGCAGGCATAGCCGAACATGATGCCCTGGTCGCCGGCGCCTTCATCCTTGTTGCCGGCGGCGTCGACGCCGACCGCGATGTCGGCCGACTGGGAGTGGACGAGGCACTTGACGTCCATCTTCTCCCAATGGAAGCCGTCCTGCTCGTAGCCGATGTCCCTGACCGCGGCGCGCGCGGCCTCGACAAGCTGGTCGGCCTTGACGCTGTCCGGCCCGCGGACCTCGCCGGCCAGGACGATCTGGTTGGTGGTCGCGAGCGTCTCCACCGCCACGCGGGCGTAGGGGTCGTGCGAAAGATACAGATCGACGATGGCGTCGGAAATACGGTCGCAGACCTTGTCGGGATGACCCTCCGACACGGACTCGCTGGTGAAGACGTAGTTCAGCTTTGCCACGGGAAACCTCGGCATTCGGCGGCACGCTATTTCATGAGCCGAAACGGCAGACCGGTACAGCGGCCGCAGACACCGGTCCAAAACCGGTTTTGACAAGGAATCACACCGGGGTCAAGCGCGCTACCGGCGGTGGGGGGACTTACAGGACGGAGGCGGTGCCACCCGAAGGGGGAGCGCGGTCGAGCCGCGCAGTCCCCGTTCGGTGGGCATTCGCGTCCCGGGCGGCGGATGCCGCCCCGGCGGGATCACTCGGCCGCGTCGGCGACGGCGGCGCTGGCAACGGCCTTGGTCAGCTCGAACAGGCGCTTGCGCACCGACGGGTCGCTGATCTTGTAGTAGGCGCGCACCAGTTCCAGCGTCTCGCGCTTGGCCATCGGGTCCGGCTCGTAGGCGCTGCTGGACCGCTCGTCGGAGGCGGCGCCCTCCTCGTCGTCGTCGACGCGGGCGGCGGCGGCCTCGGCCGGCATGTCGTCGAAGAAGAAGGACACCGGGACGTCCAGCACGCGGCTAAGGTCGAACAGGCGCGACGCGCCGATGCGGTTGGCGCCGCGCTCGTACTTCTGCACCTGCTGGAAGGTCAGGCCGATCGCCTCGCCCAGCTTCTCCTGGCTCATGCCGAGAAGGGTGCGGCGGAGACGGACGCGGGATCCGACATGCACGTCGATCGGATTCGGCTTTCCGGTCTTCGGACGGCCGGCGCCCGCACGGCGCCCGCGCGGCGCTCCTGTTTCAGTCTGCATCTCGTTTATCCCTGTAACGGTTGTGCAACCTAGTTAAGACATATCCACGTATGCAGTCAAGCCCGGTTGGTTCATACCCGAAGCAAGAATTTGTTCTGCAGGTGGAGGGCGCAAAGCCCGTACTGGTGCCTTAGGAGCGGTGTCGCGAGGCCATCGACGCCAGGAAGCCGGCCAGAAGCATGATGCAGAAAATCCAGTCGCCCATACGGGCATAGGGTGTGACCCCTTCCGGCGCTTTCGGCAACGTGGTATCGATGAAGCCTCTCTCACCCAGGCCGAGCAAGTGTTGCACACGGCCGTATGCATCCACCACCCCGGAAATTCCCGTATTGGCGGCACGCACCAGCGGCACACCTTCCTCGACGGCGCGGACCTGGTTGATCGCGAAATGCTGGTGGGGGCCGGCGGTGCGTCCGTACCAGGCGTCGTTGGTAAGGTTCAGCAGCCATTGCGGGCGGTCGGCGTGGTCGACCACCGCGGCCGGGAAGATGCTCTCGTAGCAGATGAGCGGGCTGAAGGCCGGGATGGCGCCCAGGTGCAGGGTGCGCGGCCCGGGGCCGGGCGAGAACTCGGCGCCGTTGCCGGCGATGGCCCCGACCGGCAGCCAGGCGCGCAGCGGCATGTATTCGCCGAAGGGCACGAGGTGGAACTTGTCGTAGCTGGCGACCGCCGTGCCGCTGCCGTCCACCGCGACCATGCCGTTGTAGTAGCGCCGTTCGCCGTCGGCCCCGAGATCGGTGCGCGGCGCGCCGGTGATCAGCAGGCCCCCGGTCGGGATGACCGAGGCGATGGCCTGGCGGACGCGCGCATCGTCCTCCACGAAGAAGGGGACGGCGGTTTCCGGCCAGATGATCAGGTTGGGCGGCGGGGCCGGCCGCCCCGACGGCAGATCGGTCGGCGGCGCCGCGGACAGGGCGAGGTGGCTCTGGAAATTCTGCATGCGCTCGCTCGGCGCCCATTTCAGGCGCTGGTCGATCGCCGCCTGGACCAGGCGCAGGCGCAGCCCGGGCACCGGCTCGTCCACCGCGCCGGCCAGCCGCCAGGCTCCCCAGCCGCCGAGCACCGCCAGCAGGGCCAGGCCGGTGGCGAAGCCGGTCCAGGCCCGGCGGCGGGTGGTGTCGGGATCGGGCAGGGCGGCGGGAAGCGACGCCACCAGCACCGTCACCAGCGTCAGGCCGTAGATGCCGACCAGCGAGGCGGTCTGCAGCACCGGCAGCACCCCGACCCAGCCATAGCCGATCAGGTTCCACGGGAAGCCGGTGAAGACATGGCCGCGCAGCCATTCCCACAGGCACCAGCAGGCGGCGAACAGCAAGGGCCGCGCCAGCCCGGCGCCGATGCCGCGCCGGCGCAGCAGGTGGAAGGTCAGGGTGGCGCCGCCGCAGAACATCGCCATCAGCACCGGCAGCCCGGCCGCCGACAGCGGCAGCGCCCACCAGAACCGCTCGATGTCGGTGAACAGCGCGGCGCTGACCCAGTAGAGCCCGAGCAGGTGGTGGCCGAAGCCGAAGAACCAGCCGACGGCGAAGGCGCCCTTGCGGGTCCGGACGCCGTCCAGCAGCCAGATCAGGCCGGGAAAGGCGACCAGCAGCACCGGCAGCAGGTCCGCCGGGGGCAGGGCGAAGGTGGCCAGGCCCCCCAGCGCCGCGGCCGCGGCCAGCCGGCGCCAGCCGCCCAGCGCCGCCAGGCGCAGGGAGACACGGCCCAGCCGGGCGGGGACGGGCAGCGTGTCGGTGGCGGTCAAGGCGTGAACTCCGGCAGCGGAAGGCAGGCGGCGCCATACGTAGTGCGGCCGGGCAGGGGCGCCAAGGTGCTTATGGGCGGGGCTGTGTTGTGGAACCGGGAAATCGGGTCCTGCCGCTCCCGGTGTCTTGCCCTGCCGTGCCCCACGCCGGCCGGCAGGCGGACTGCGGGCCCGCCGGGAGAGGATCGGCACAGGGGCCAGCGATCCGTCCCTGGCGAACCATCCCCGGCAAACCAGGGCGACCGGACGGCAGCGGGCGGACCGGAAGGAACCGGCGCCGGCCGCTACGCCGTCTCCGCCAGTTCCGTGCTGTTGGCCGGGACGTTGTGGACGCGCAGCCGCTTCAGGCGGCGGGAGTCGGCATCGACGATCTCGAACTCCAGGCCGGACGGATGGCTCAGCCGTTCTCCGGGACCCGGCACGCGGCCGGCGATCGAGACCACCAGCCCGCCGAGCGTGTCGATGTCCTCGCGTTCCTCGTCGGTCAGGACCGGGCCGACGCGCACCTCGAAATCCTCGATGGGCAGGCGGGCGTCGGCGATCAGGCTGCCGTCGGGGCGCTCGACCAGGCGCGGCGCCAGCGTTTCGTCGTGCTCGTCCTCGATCTCGCCGACGATCTCCTCGACCAGATCCTCGATGGTGACGAGGCCGTCGATGCCGCCGAACTCGTCGACCACCAGCGCCATGTGCTGGCGGGTCTGGCGCATCTGCACCAGCAGGTCGAGCACATGCATGGAGGGGGCGACGATCTTCGCCTCGCGGATGATGCCGGTGAGGTCCGGCTTCTGCCGCAGGCCGGCGGGCGACGCGGCCTGCGCGGCCAGCATCGTCAGCACGTCCTTGATGTGGATGATGCCGACGACGTCGTCGAGCGTCTCGCGGAACACCGGCAGGCGGGAATGGCCCTCTTCGGCGACGCGCTGGACCAGGGCCGGGAAAGGGGTGTCGATATCGACGGCGACGATGTCGGCGCGCGGCACCATGACGTCGGCGACGCTGCGGTCGCGCAGCTTGAGGATGTTGGTGAGCAGCGCCCGCTCGCCGGCCCCCAGCGCATCGCCGCCGTCATCGCCGGCGGCGTCGTCCAGGCCGGCGATCAATTCCTCGATCGTGCCGCGCAGCGAGGTGTCCTCGCGGCCGCCCCAGACGGTGCGGAGCCAGCCCTTGAACAGGTGGCCCAGGGAATGGTCTTCGGCCCCGTGGTCTTCACGGGGCGTGCGACTGTCGGATATATCGCTCATCGGTCCGGCGGTTGGTGGTTGGCGGCATAGGGGTCGGCGATGCCGAAGGCGGCGAGCAGCCGGGTTTCCAGCGCCTCCATCTCCTCGGCCTCGTCGTCCGTCTCGTGATCATAGCCCAGCAGATGCAGAACGCCATGCATCACAAGGTGAGTCATGTGGTCTTTGAGGCTTTTCCGCTGCTCGGCAGCCTCGCGGGCGACCGTCTCCCAGGCCAGGATGACGTCGCCGAGCATCACCGGCACGCCCTCCTCGGGCTCGGGCTCCTCGGCTTCGGTCAGGGCGAAGGACAGCACGTTGGTCGGCTTGTCCTTGCCGCGGTAGTCGCGGTTGAGCTGCTGCACCAGCGCGTCGTCGGCCAGCACGACCGACAGCTCCGCCGGTCCCTCGCCGTCGTCGTAGGCGGCGCCCAGCGCCGCCAGGGCGGCGCGCTCCGCCAGCCACTCGGCGTCCTCGGCCCAGTCGCCGGCTTCACGTGAAACAGTCACATCGACGGCGCTGGTCATTCCGCCTCTCCAACGATCGGCTGCGTCCCAGCGGTCGTTTCGGCTGCGGCATCGATGTCGGTATCCGCCACCGCCTCGACGCCCCGGCGGCGGGCGTCGGCGCGGGCATCGGCGCGATCGTAGGCGCGGATGATGCGGGCGACCATCGGATGGCGGACCACGTCGGCGTCGGTGAAGCGGACGAAGCGCACGCCCTCGACCCCGCGCAGGATCTCCAGCGCGTCGCGCAGCCCCGAGCGGGTGCCGGACGGCAGGTCGATCTGCGAGATGTCGCCGGTGACGACCATCCGCCCGCCCTCGCCGAGGCGGGTGAGGAACATCTTCATCTGCATCGGCGTCGTGTTCTGCGCCTCGTCCAGGATGACGAAGGCGTTGCCGAGCGTCCGGCCGCGCATGAAGGCCAGCGGCGCGATCTCGATCTCGCCGCTCTCCAGCCGCTTCTTCACCTGCTCGGCCGGCAGCATGTCGTGCAGCGCGTCGTAGAGCGGCCGCAGGTAAGGATCGACCTTCTCCTTCAGGTCGCCGGGCAGGAAGCCCAGCCGCTCGCCGGCCTCGACCGCCGGCCGCGACAGCACGATGCGGTCGACCTGGCCGGTGGTCAGCAGCGCCACCGCCTGCGCCACCGCCAGATAGGTCTTGCCGGTGCCGGCGGGTCCCAGCCCGAAGACCAGCTCGCTCTCGGCGAGCGCCTGGAGATAGGCCGCCTGGGTCGGCGTGCGCGGGGTGATCGGCCCGCGCCGGCGGGTGCGCAGCGAGATGCCGGCATGGGTGATCGCGGCTTGGCCGCCCTGGCCGCTTTGGCTGTCGGCCGGCGTCTCTCCGCCAGCGTCGGCGTTGGCCATGCGGACGGCGCCGTCGACCTCGCCGCTGTCGATCGCCTGGCCGCGGGTCACCCGGTCGTACAGGCTGCGCAGGGCCGCCTGCGCCGTCTCGGCGGCGTCGGGCGGGCCGGAGATGGTCAGCGTGTTGCCGCGCGAGATCAGCGACACGCCCAGAAGGGATTCGATGCGCGAGAGGTGGCGGTCATGCTCGCCATACAGCATCGGCAGCAGCCGGTTGTCGTCGAATTGAACGTCGATTCGCCGTTCGGGAAGACCGTTCAAGCGCTGGCCTCCAAGGTTTGGGCAAGCTGGAAGGAAGGGGAGGGCGCGTGGCCGCCGGCCGTGACGGCGCCGTCCACGGTCGCCACCGTGCCGGCGAGGCTGTTGGCGAGGGCCGCGTCGACCCTGACCTCGACGATGCGGCCGAGCAGCCGCGGGTTCGCTTCGGCGTGGACCGACTGCATCCAGGGGCTGCGGCCCAGCAACTGGCCGTCGCGGCGGCCGGCGCGGTCGAACAGCACCGGCACGCTGCGGCCGATGAAGCCGTGGTTGAAGGCGACCTGCTGGGCGTTCAGAAGCTGCTGCAGCGCCGACAGGCGGTCTTCCTTGACCTCTTCGGAGAGCTGGGCGCCGTCGACGGCCGCCGGGGTGCCGGGACGCGGGCTGTATTTGAAGGAGTAGGCCTGGGCATAGCCGACGTCGCTCACCAGCTTCAGCGTCGCGGCGAAGTCGGCGTCGGTCTCGCCGGGGAAGCCGACGATGAAGTCGCCGGACAGCGCCAGGTCGGGCTTGGCGGCGCGCAGCCGGTCGACCAGGCGGCGGTAGTCGTCGGCGCTGTGCTTGCGGTTCATCGCCGCCAGGATGCGGTCGGACCCGGACTGCACAGGCAGATGCAGGTAGGGCATGAGCTGCGGCACCTCGGCATGGGCGCGGATCAGCTCGTCATCCATGTCGCGCGGGTGCGAGGTGGTGTAGCGGATGCGCTCCAGCCCGTCGATCTCCGCCAGCGCGCGGACCAGCCGGCCGAGGCCCCAGGTCCCGCCGGCCGGCCCCTCGCCGTGCCAGGCGTTGACGTTCTGGCCCAGCAGGTTGATCTCGCGGGTGCCGGCGGCGACCATCCGCCGGGCCTCGGCGATGATCTGGGCCGCCGGACGGGAGAATTCGGCGCCGCGGGTGTAGGGGACGACGCAGAAGGTGCAGAACTTGTCGCAGCCCTCCTGCACCGCCAGGAAGGCGGACACGCCCTGGCCGTCGGCCTCCTCGGGCAGGAAGTCGAACTTGGATTCGGCCGGGAAGTCGGTGTTCAGCACGCTGCCGGCGGCCCGGCTGGCCTTGGCGACCATCTCCGGCAGGGTGTGGTAGGTCTGCGGGCCGAAGACCATGTCGACGAAGGGGGCGCGGGCGACGATCTCCTCGCCCTCGGCCTGGGCGACGCAGCCGGCGACCGCCAGGATCATCCGGCCGTCCTCGGCCTCGGCCTTGCGGTCCTTCATCTGGCGCAGCCGGCCCAGCTCGGAGAAGACCTTCTCGGCCGCCTTCTCCCGGATGTGGCAGGTGTTGAGGATCACCATGTCGGCGCCATCCGGCTCCTCGACCGGCCGGTAGCCCAGGGGTGCCAGGACGTCCGCCATGCGGGCGGAGTCATAGACGTTCATCTGGCAGCCCCAGGTCTTGATGAACAGCTTCTTGGTCAACCCGCACCCTTCCACTCAGAAAGACCGGCGCCGCGGACCTCTCCGGGCACCCCTGACATAAACGAAGATCCGGCAAAGACGAACAGCGCGCTCACGGCATCGGCGTGGCGCGCGGCACGCCGTCCGGCCGGCGTCGCTCCTGGAGAGATGGTATCGCGTGCGGGGCGAATCGAGTCAATGCCGCTTCGCCCCGCCTTTCTGCACGCTTCCGGCGGATCACGCCGTGCCGGCCTGCAGCCCGCCGCGCCAGAACCAGTCGGTCCTTACCCGGTCGGTCCAAACTCGCTCACTCCCCGTCCGCCTGAACAGCACGCCGAAAGGGGCGGCGGCGTCTCCCGTCCAGGACGGAGCGGAAAGGCCCTGGGGGGCCAAGCCCTCCGGCACCGGCACCGCGGAGGCGAGGGCGTCGGCCCGGGCCGCCCGGCCGATCATGCCGGTCACGCCGTCCAGCGCGCCGTCGACCAGTTCGAGGGCGAGGAGCCGGTTCATGTCGACCGGACCCGGCATCTCCATGCCCAGCGTCAGCGCGCGGGAGAAGCCGAACCGCTCGTAATAGGGGGCGTCGCCGACCAGGATGACCGACTGGTGGCCGAGCGCCACCGCCTTGTTCAGGCTCATCCGGATCAGCTTGCTGCCCAGCCCGCTGCCCTGCAGGTGCGCGGCGACGGCGATCGGGCCGAGCAGCAGCGACAGGGTGGCGCCGCCGACCAGGATCGGCCAGTAGCGGATGGTGCCGACCACGATCTCCTGGCCGTGCTCGTCATGCTCGATGGCGACGAGGTTCAGCGCGGGAATGGAGTCGACGCCGTCGCGCAGCCGGTAGGCGGTCTTGCCGAAGCGGTCGGGGCCGAAGGACATGTCCAGCAGGGCTTCGATGGCGGCGGCGTGCTTGGGCTCTTCGACGGTGATGATCATGCGTGGGGCTCCCGGCGGGAAAAAGACTTCGGTGAAGCGTCTTTTGAGGGCGGATCGCGCCGCCGCCGGAAGGTCCGGGGTGTCAGGTTCCCGGAAGGCCTCTGGCGTCCGCACGCGACCCAAGGACGGCCGCAACCGCAATGCGCGGTGCGAGGCTCCGTCGTCGGATGCGAAGAGCGTGCGAACGAGACATGGAGGAGGCTCATGAGCCGTTTCAGATGACTTGCGCATATATCATCGACCCTCCCCCCTCGCAAGTCCATGGAGCCCCCGGGTGACTGCATGACTGTATCCATCACAATGCGTGCAGGTCATGGGAATGCCCGGCCCGCCTTTCCGGTTCGTGCAGGCGCGGTTTGTGCGGCCCCTGCCCCGGCGGGGATCGCCGTCCCGCGGGGCGCAGGCTCCAGGTCCCCCCGGTTCTGGACAGTCAGCGGGGGTGACTTTATCCTGCCCCGATCCAACCGACCGGCTGCCGGAAGCCGGTCGCCGGACCGTCTGCAACCGGATCCCGCGCCATGTACACCGCCGTCACCAACGATATCCGCGTCACCGTCCAGCCCGTGTTCCTGGAGGACCAGTCCGCCCCGGCGGACGGGCGCTATGTCTGGGCCTACCATGTGCGGATCGAGAACGAGGGGCGGGAGACGGTGCAGCTCCGGACCCGCCACTGGCGCATCACCGACGCCATGGGGCGCGTGCAGGAGGTGCGGGGGCCGGGCGTGGTCGGCGAACAGCCGGTGCTGGAGCCGGGCGGCCATTTCGAATACACCAGCGGCACGCCGCTCGGCACGCCGTCGGGCATCATGGCCGGCAGCTATGGCATGGAAGGGGCGGACGGCCGCTCCTTCGATGTCGCCATCCCGGCCTTTTCGCTCGACAGCCCGCACCAGCCGATGCGCCTGAACTGAGCCGCACCCCGGCTTCCTCCGGCCCCGGCCGTCTTTGACAAGCCGCATGGCTGCCCCTACCTTGAAGGCCATAGGGCGGGAACCATCTTGCGACTTCCGGAGGGCCGGTGCCGGCGGGCAAGAGGCCCGGCAGGGTGCCGCCATCCGGCTCACGGGCCGGTTGCACGGGCCGGCTGCACGGCCGGTCGGTTGATCCGTCCATGCCCCGGCTCCGTACAGCCTCTACCCACAGACGGGCGCGTTGCGCGAACGCCGCCTGAAGGCGCCGCCCAGCCATGGAAAGGATGTCTCCCTTGACGGCCAACAAGACCCCGCTTGCCGGAACCGTGCTCGACGCCGGGCAGAATGGCGCCGGGCAAGACGGCGGCGGGCAGACCCGGTCCGCTGCTTCCGTCTCTCCCTCCGCGGGTGCCCGCCCGTCGCGCGCGGAGGCCGAGGACGCCGTACGCACGCTGATCCGCTGGGCCGGCGACGATCCGGGGCGCGAGGGGCTGGCCGGCACGCCGGACCGCGTCGTCCGGTCCTACGAGGAGTTCTTCGCCGGCTATGCCGTCGACCCCGTGGAGATCCTGTCGCGCACCTTCGAGGAGACCGACGGCTACGACGAGATGGTCGTGCTGCGCGACATCCGCGTGGAGTCCTACTGCGAGCACCACATGGTGCCGATCATCGGCAAGGCGCACGTCGCCTACCTGCCGAGGCGCCGCGTCGTCGGCATCTCCAAGCTGGCGCGGCTGGTCGAAGCCTACGGCAAGCGCCTGCAGATCCAGGAGAAGATGACGGCGCAGATCGCCAACACCATCGACGAGGTCCTGCAGCCGGAAGGCGTGGCCGTGGTGGTCGAGGCGCAGCACCAGTGCATGACCACCCGCGGCGTGCACAAGACCGGCGTCACCATGGTGACCAGCCGCATGCTGGGCGCCTTCCGCACCGACCCCTCGACCCGCCGCGAGTTCCTGACGATGATCGGCAACCCGACCTCGCGCGGGATGGAGTGACGGCCGAAGGGGCCGGCCTCCCGGCCCCGCCCGCTCCCCGGGGCTTTACACCCCTTGCGCCGGCTGCCAAGCTCGCGGCCGCTATTTGTCAGTGAGCGGTGCGGGACATGGCGGCGAAGGTGACACCGGCGGTGAATGCGGCGAAGGCGGCGGGCGTGGCCTTCCGGCTGCTGGAATACGCGTACGACCCCTCGGCCGACGCCATCGGCCTGCACGCCGCCGAGTCGCTGGGGCTCGACCCCGCCATCGTCTACAAGACGCTGATCGTGCAGCTCGAGCCCAGGGGACTGGCCTGCGCCGTCATCCCGGTCGCCGCCAAGCTCGACCTGAAAGCCATCGCCGCGGCGGCCGGGGCGAAGAAGGCCGATCTGGCCGATCCGGCGCTGGCGGAGAAGACCACCGGCTTCCTGGTCGGCGGCATCAGCCCGCTCGGCCAGAAGAAGGCGCTGCCGACCTTCATCGACGCCAGTGCCGGCGGATTGCCCGAAATGGTGGTGAATGGCGGGCGGCGCGGCCTGCAGATCGTGCTGGCGCCGGCCGACCTGGCGACGGCGGCGAAGGCGACGGTCTGCGCCATCGTCGCGCACTGACATCGTCGCGCACTGACCTGGTGCGCGCCCATCGGTTGCGCACCCGTACCCGATGAACAGGGGCGGACGGTGGTGACCCCGGCAGGACTCGAACCTGCTGCCTCAAGTTTAGGAAACTCGCGCTCTATCCTGATGAGCTACGGGGCCACTTGCGCCGCACCTTAACGGTTTCGTCCGCGCCGTGAAAGGGGCTTTCGCCGCCGGTCAGTCCGAATAGCGCTCCTCCAGCCAGGGGTCGGCGTGGTTGTTGTAGCCGCGCACCTCCCAATAGCCCTTGCGGTCGCTGTCCAGCAGCTCGATCCGCTTCACCCACTTGGCGCTCTTCCAGAAATACAGCTTGGGCAGCACGACGCGCACCGGCCCGCCATGGTCGCGGCTGATCGGCTGGCCTTCCCAGCGCGTCGCCAGCAGCACGCCGTCGTCGTCGAAATCCGACAGCGCCACGTTGGTGGTGTAGCCGTCGAAGGAATGGAAGACGACGAAGCGGGCTTCCGGCTTCGGCCGCGCCAGCTCCAGAAGCCGGCGGGCGCCGACCCCGTCCCAGCGGTTGTCGTAGCGCGACCAGGTGGTGACGCAGTGGATGTCGGAGACGAAGCGCTCCTGCGGCTGCGCCTGGAAATCCTCCCAGCGCCAGGACAGCGGGGTCTCGACCAGCCCGTCGACCGTCAGCGTCCAGTTGCCGGTCGTCACCTTCGGCGTGACGCCGAGGTCCAGCACCGGCCATTCGGTGACCAGCCGCTGGCCCGGCGGCAGCCGGTCGCGTGCCGGGTCGCCGGCATGGCCGGTCAGCGCGCGGCCGTCGCGCGCCCACTGCTCCTTGGTGGCCACCAGCTTGTCGCGGACCGCGCCCTCGCGCTCGATCCCGCTCCCGGCCTCGCTTTCGATCCCGCCTTCGATCTCGCCTTCGATCTCGCCTTCGATCTCGCCTTCGATCTCCGGGCGGGGCTCCGGCCCCTTGCCATCGCCGGATCCTGTCGGCGTGCCGGTCGGTGTATCGTTCATGGCATATCCTTGTCTCAGCGGTTCGGGCGGCGGCTGCGTTTAAAAAAGGTTCGGGCGGCCGGGTTGGCAAGCGCAAGCGCGAGAACTAACTTCCCGAAGCCCCGCTTGTTGGAGCCGCGGTCCCGCGACATAGTCGGGCAACCCGGCTCCGGGCCGGCCGCCCAGGCCGGTCCGCCCAAGCCGCTCCGCCCCCGCCCGATTGTTCAAGACCACCCGAGTGATGAGTCGATGATCCGGTCCGTTACGTCCGTCGCACGAGCCTGGCGCTTCCTGCTTTCCACCGGCCTTGCCGTTCTGCTGCTGGCCGTGGTCGCCGCCGGGCCGGGCGGGCCGGCCCTGGCCGCCGCCCCGGTCCCCGGTGTGGCGGCTCCCGCCGCCGCCCCCGCCGGAGGTGACGCCGCGGGGACCGCCGCCCCGGTGGTGGTCGACGAGGCGACGGTGCAGCAGCTCGAGGCGCTGGTCGGCACGCTGGAGAACCAGGACGCGCGCACGCAACTGGTGACGCAGTTGCGCAACCTGATCACCGCGCAGCGCGGGCTGGCCCAGGCCAAGGCCGACGAAGGCGAGGCGGCGCTGCCGCAGACCATCGGCGCCCGGGCGCTGGCCTTCCTGGCGGCGCGGATGGACGTGGTCAGCCGCCAGCTCGTGCAGGTCGCCAACGTCTTCTCCGACCTGCCCGGCGCCCTGTCCTGGGTGCAGCGGCAGGCCAGCGACGACACCGCGCGCGAACGCTGGGTGCAGATCGCCATCCAGCTCGCCATGATCCTCGGCATCGGCGCGGTGGCCGCCCGCGGCATCACCTGGCTGCTCAGCCGGCCGCGCCATGCGCTGGCGGCCCGGCATGTCGGCTCGGCGCTGCTGCGCATCCCGATGCTGCTCGGCCGCGCCGTGCTGGAGCTGGCGCCGATCGTCGGCTTCATCGTCGTCGCCTACGCCATCCTGTCGGTGACGGAGCCGGCGCCGCGCGTGCGGCTGGTCGCGCTGGCGGTGGTGAACGCCACCGTCATCACCCAGGCGCTGCTGATCGTGGTGCGGATGCTGTTCGCGCCGGATGCCGCCAACCTGCGGCTGGTCCACACCAGCGACGCCGGCGCGCGCCGCTGCTACGTCTGGTCGCGCCGCCTGATCGCCGTCGCCGTCTACGGCTATTTCCTGGCGGAAGGCGCCTATGTGCTGGGCCTGCCGCTCGGGGCCTACGGCGCGCTGCTGAAGCTGCTGGGCGTGGTGATCGCCGGCATGCTGATCGCGCTGATCCTGCAGAACCGCGTCGGCGTCGCCGAATGGATGCGCGGCAACCCGCTGTCGGGCGACGGCGACCCGCTGGCGACCGCGCGGCGCGAGGCCGAGGGGCAGGGCGCCGTCCTGCGCACCGCCCGCCGCCGCTTCGCCGAGATCTGGCACGTGCTGGCCATCCTCTACGTCGTGGTGACTCTCGGCGTCTGGGTGCTGAACGTCTATGGCGGCTTCGAATTCCTGGCCCGTGGCACCGCGGTGACCATCGTGGCGGTGGTGGTGGCGCGCCTGCTGGTCGGCGGCCTCAACCGCGCGCTGCGCCGCGGCCTGACCATGAACCGCGAGCTTGCCGGCAACCTGCCGCAGCTCCACACCCGCGCCTTCCATTACCTGCCGATCGTGCAGCGCATCGGCAAGGCGATCATCTGGCTGGTGGCGCTCGGCGCCGCCCTGAACGGCTGGGGCATCGACACGCTCGGCCTGGTCGAATCCACCGCCGGCCGCCGCATCGTCGGCAGCACCATCTCCATCGGCCTGCTGCTGGCCGGCGCCATCGTCGCCTGGGAGGTGGTGAGCGCGCTGATTGAGCATTTCCTGCGCACCACCGACCGCAACGGCACCCGCATCGAGCGCAGCGCCCGCATGCGCACGCTGCTGCCGCTTCTGCGCAACGCCTTCCTGATCCTGCTGGTGACGATGGTGTCGCTGATCACCCTGTCGGAACTGGGCGTCAACATCGCGCCGCTGCTGGCCGGTGCCGGTGTCGTCGGCCTGGCCATCGGTTTCGGGTCGCAGACGCTGGTCAAGGACATCATCACCGGCCTGTTCATCCTGTTCGAGGACACGGTGTCGGTCGGCGACGTGGTGGACGTCGGCGGCGGCCATTCCGGCACGGTGGAGGCGATCTCCATCCGTTCCATCCGCCTGCGCGACGGCGCTGGCGCCGTGCACTCCGTGCCCTTCAGCGCGGTGACCACGGTGAAGAACATGAGCAAGGACTTCTCGGTCACGCTGTTCAACGTCACGGTGTCCAACCGCGAGGATCCCGACCGCATCATCGCCGTCCTCAAGGAGACGGGGGCCGAGGTGCAGGCCCAGCCGCAGTTCGCCGCCGACATCCTCAACCCGCTGGAGGTGCTGGGCGTCGACAAGCTGTCGGACACCGGCATCAACATCCTGGCCCAGTTCAAGACCCGGCCGACCCGCCAGTGGGGCGTCAGCCGCGAGTTCAACCGCCTGCTGAAGAAGCGGTTCGACGAGCTGGGCATCAGCATGCCGACCCAGTCGATGCAGCTCGTCGTCGGCCAGAACACCCACGACCGCGCGCTGGCCGAGGTGTTGAGCCAGGGCTCCTGACGCGCGGGAGGGCAAGCGGACTCAGGTGGAACCGCCCGGCTCGGCCGGGCGTTTCCCTTCCGGGGGGCCCGAACCGGAGTTCGAGACCGATGATCAGCGACGCCTTTTCCCGCTTTGCCCGCTGGATGGAGCGGCAGTCCGGCCGGCCGGGCGCTTTCGTCACCGCCTTCGCCGTGGTCCTGGTCTGGGCGGTGACCGGACCCCTGTTCCACTTCTCCGACACCTGGCAACTCGTCATCAACACCGGGACCACCATCGTCACCTTCCTGATGGTGTTCATCATCCAGAATGCCCAGAACCGCGACACCCAGGCCATCCACCTGAAGCTGGACGAGCTGATCCGCGCCACCCACTCCGCCCGCAACGGCATGATCGACCTGGAGGAGATGTCGGAGGCCGAACTGGCCAAGGTGAAGAGCAGCTTCGAGAAGCTCGCCAAGGCCGCCGACTGCCTCGACCACCGCATCGACGAAAAGGTCGAGCGGGCGGTGGAGCGCGAAGTCGACGAGGAGCTGGACGAACGCGGCCTGTCGGACGCCAAGGCGTCGCGCTGACCTCGCCGGGCGATCGGCAGGCGCCCCCCACCCCGCGGTCTGCCGCCATCATGCCGCCGCCCTCATCCTGCCGTCATCCAGCCGCCGTCATCCCGCCGGTGCCGGCGGGCAGGGTGGACGGCGCCAGTCGCGCAAGGCGTCGCCGAGCGCCCGCGCAAAGGTGGAGCGCTCCTGCGGCGACAGGAAGGAACCGACCCCGACCGACTGGCCGTGCGAGGTCAGCGTGACCTGACCGGCCGGGCCGCGGCGGGCATGGTCGGCCCGTTCGTCGTGGCTGATCCGCAGCCAGTAGGGATGGAAGCTCCAGCGCCGCTCCGGCACCTTCCAATGGACGCGCTGGACGGTCAGCGCCCGGTCGGTCAGCCGCACCCGCTCGTACTGGCGGGCCGAGCGGTAGCTGACCCGGAAGGCCAGCCACAGGGCCAGCACGTCGAGCCCGCAGAAGGGCACCACCGGCCAGGCTCCGTTGGCGACGAAGATGCCGGCGACGATCAGGTTCATCAGGATGACGACGCCCATCAGGATCCGGAACCCGGCCCGCCCCAGGCTGCGGTGCGGGTGGAGGATGGCGTCGAAGAAGACGCGCACGGCGCCGGGCTCGCTGCCGGCGTCGCCGCCGGTCCCGGTGGGATCTTCGGGGGCACGGATGGGCATGCCCCCCAGTCTAGCGGACCCGGAGGCCCCTGCAAATGGCGGGAAAGGCTGGGTTATGCCGCCTTCGAGACCATCGGCACCGCCCCGCCGTGGAGAACCCAGGCCATGGCGCCGTCCAGCCCGGACAGGTCCTCCCGGCCGTGCCCGCCGTCCGCCCGCCGCACCGCCTGGACGAAGATGCGGACCTGATCGTCGGTGCCGGCGGTGATCATGGCGTCGGCCATCGCCGAGGCCCAGTGCCAGTCCGTCATCACCACGGCGCTGCGCTGGTGCCCGCAGCGGCGGGCCAGCCGCATCAGCGCCACCACCATCTCCGGCCGGAAATCGTCGGCCTCGAAATGGTCGAACTCGATCAGGCTGCTCCACGGCTCGTTGCCGACGGCGAATTCGGCGCAGTGGTCTTCGATCCGGCGCACGATGCCGTCGCGCTGCTCGCGCGCGAGTGCTCCCTGCAACCTGACATGCAGGCCCCACTCGGCCCTTTTCACGAAATAGGACGCCGTCATCCCCCGTAACCCCATGTGGCGGGCCGTCGCCGCCATTGACGCCGGCAAGGCCCTATTGCAGGCATAGCGTTCTTTTTTGAATTGGAGATAAATCATAGCGTGGGCCTGGCCGTCAGAGAAGTCGCAAACGGTGGTCTTCTTCAACCTGAAGACGGCCATTTTCTTGTCTGTCTGCAGCAATTCGCGTCTATTCATTGCATTTGGCGCCGACAGCGGCCGGACCGCCGGGCCGGGACAACCTCCGCGGTCGCCCGCAGGCTGCCACTGGCGCCATGCCGGCGGTTGCGGCTATGGTGGCGCGATGAAGCCCGCCGCCGTCCAGGAATTCTTCCGCCGCCTGTCCGCCGCCAATCCGGAGCCCCGGAGCGAGCTGGAATACGTCAATCCTTACACGCTGCTGGTCGCCGTCGTGCTGTCGGCCCAGGCGACCGACGTCGGCGTCAACAGGGCGACCGGGCCGCTGTTCGCGGTCGTCACCACGCCGCAGCAGATGGTGGCGCTGGGCGAGGAAGGGCTGCGCGGGTACATCAAGACGATCGGCCTGTTCAACACCAAGGCGAAGAACGTCATCCGCCTGTCGGAACTGCTGATCGAGCGCCATGGCGGCGAGGTGCCGCGCGACCGCGAGGCGCTGGAACAATTGCCGGGCGTCGGCCGCAAGACGGCGAACGTGGTGCTGAACGTCGCTTTCGGCGAGGAGACGATCGCCGTCGACACCCACATCTTCCGGGTCGGCAACCGCACCGGCCTCGCCCCGGGCAAGACGCCGGACGCGGTGGAGGCGAAGCTGCTGAAGGCCGTGCCGAAGCTCTTCCGCCGCCATGCCCATCACTGGCTGATCCTGCACGGCCGCTATGTCTGCAAGGCGCGCAAGCCCGACTGCCCGATCTGCCCGGTCGCCGACCTCTGTGCCTACAAGGACAAGGTGATCGCCTGAGACAAGGCGATCGCCCGGCCGCCGTCGGTTCCCGCCGGGGCCGGAAGACGGACGGCCTCAAAATGGCCTGCCCGGAAATGGAACGCCCGGCGCGGCGGCAGCCGGCCGGGCGTCCTTTCGGGCGTCCTTCTGGAGCGGGTGCCGCTCAGACGGCTTCTGCCGCCGGTGCGGGGGCCGGCTCCGCCGCGACCGGCGCCGGGGCGGCCGGACGGGCCGCGGTGGCGGCGGCGGAATAGAGCTGGATGTCGCCGATCAACTGGCCGCCGGCATCGACGGCCAGTTCGCCGAAGCGGATGGAACCGGTGATCTTGCCGGTGGCGCGCACGGTCAGGCGGCCGCGGACGATGATGTCGCCTTCGAAGCGGCCGGCGATGTCGGCTTCCTCGATCTCCACCGATCCCTTGAACAGGCCGGTTTCGGCGATCTCGACCGAGCGGCCGTCGCGCAGCTTGGCTTCCACCGTGCCCTCGACCACCACCACGTCGCAGGACCCGATCTCGCCCGACAGCGAGATGTCGCGGCCGACGATCAGCCGGCGCTGCTCCGGCATCGCCGGGACATGGGCGGCCGGCTGGACCGGGGCGGCGGGCACCGGGGCGGCCTGCATCCCGGCGGCCTGCATCCCGGCGGCCTGCATCCCGGCGGATGGGATCGGGGCGGCGGGCTGGCGGACGGCCGAACCCGGCAGGTCGACGACGCGGCGCGGCACGTCGGGCTTGAAGCCGGCGCCGGGCACGCTCGGTGCGGACGGGGGCTTGGGAATGCTGTTCATGTCGGGTCCCTTCGAGGCGGAAGGCATATCGGGATAGGCCGGGTAGGCCGGCTGCGCGTCGGACAGGGCCTGGGCCATGGTTGGGGCCATGCTGCTGGGGGCCGGGATTCCGGCCGCGGCGGCCGGCGCATGGGCGCCGGTCGGCGGCCCGCTCATCGGGCCGCCGGGCTGCGCGTTCAGGGAGGCAAGCGGCGACATGGAATTGCCCGCTTCGCCGGCAGTGAACGGCCGGGCGCCCGGCTGCGGTGGGGTGGGGCTGTCGGCCTTGGGAGCGGCGGGCGGAGTCTTTCGTCCGAACAGCATTAGCGGTTCCCCCAATCTGGACTTACGGGTGGCGGGATGGGCCGGATGGCGAGAGGTCCGGTGCCGCGAGGGTGCCGCCGGGCAGGCGGGTGCGGCCGTGCCGCCTAGCGGCGTATCACGGTCGTCCGGCCCGCCGCAAGGGGAGCCGACATGGACTGTAGGACATGAACCATGAAGGCGCTGGCGACGACCGGGACCAGCAAATTGACGAAGGGGATGGTCGAAAGAAAGGCAATGGCGACGCCGGCCAAAAAAGGTTTCAGCGGCCGCGCCCGCCGCAGCGCCCGCGCTTCGCCGCGGCCGAGACGCCGGTGCGCCACCATCTCGAAATACTCCCGTCCGAGCAGGTAGCCGTTGACGGTATAGAAGACGGCGAGGTTCAGCCCGGGTGCGAAGATGTAGAGCGGAAGCGCCGCCAGATTGATCGCCAGCACCAGCAGCAGGAAGCGCAGCGCGGTCGCCAGCTCCTCGATCCAGCCGACATGGCGCGGCGCCGGAAGGGCCGGGTAGTGACGCGCCTCCACCCGTTCCACCACCTCGTCCAGGAAGAAGCTCGACACCGTGCCGACGGTGGCCGGGAACAGCAGCCAGGCCAGGACCAGAATGCCCAGCCCGCCCATCACGTCGATGATGCCGTCGAGCCAGCCATAGCCGGTCATCGGCGTCACCGCCAGGATCCACCAGACGCCGCCGGCCAGCAGCAGGTAGGCGAGGATCGAGGCGAGCACCCCGATCCAGACCACCCGGCGGACGCGCGGATCGGAAAGCTGGGCGAAGGCGAGGACGAGGGCGCGGATCATCGGCGGGTCCGTGGCGGGGAGGCGACGCCCGCATATCTACGGTGCCTCGCGCCCCGCTTCCAGCCCCCGGCGGGAATGGCGCTGCGGCCGGCCGGAAAGGACGCAGTCCGGTCAGGGCGCCGGGCTGAAGACCAGCGCCGCGTTGGTGCCGCCGAAGCCGAAGCTGTTGGACAGCACGTGGCGGATGCGCCGCTCCTTGGGCTGCAGCGGCACGAGGTCGAGGTCGCAGCCCTCCGACGGCGACTCCAGGTTCAGGGTCGGCGGCGCCACCTGGTCGCGCAGCGCCAGGATGGCGAAGATCGCCTCGACCGCGCCGGCCGCCCCCAGCAGGTGGCCGGTCGCCGACTTGGTCGAGGACATCGACAGGCCGGCGGCGGCCGGCCCGAACAGCCGCTTGACCGCCGCGATCTCCACCGGGTCGCCGGCCGGGGTCGAGGTTGCGTGGGCGTTGACGTAGTCGATGGCGTCCGGCGCCAGCCCCGCCCGCTTCAGCGCCGCCTGCATGGCGCGGCGGGCGCCGTCGCCGTCCTCCGCCGGGGAGGTGATGTGGTAGGCGTCGCCCGACAGGCCGTAGCCGGTGACCTCGGCATAGATGCGGGCGCCGCGGCGCCTGGCATGCTCCAGCTCCTCCAGCACCAGCACGCCGGCGCCCTCGCCCATGACGAAGCCGTCGCGGTCGCGGTCCCAGGGGCGCGAGGCGCGGCCCGGCTCGTCGTTGAAGCCGGTCGACATGGCGCGGGCGGCGCAGAAGCCGGCCAGCCCCAGGCGGCAGACCGCCGCCTCGCTGCCGCCGGCCAGCATGACGTCGGCGTCGTCCAGCGCGATCAGCCGCGCGGCATCGCCGATGGCATGCGCGCCGGTGGCGCAGGCGGTGACCACGGCATGGTTCGGCCCGCGGAACCCGTAGCGGATCGACACATGGCCCGACGCCAGGTTGATCAGGATCGACGGCACGAAGAAGGGGGAGACGCGGCGCGGCCCCTTCTCGTTCAGGGTCAGCGCGGAGTCGGCCAGCCCCGGCAGCCCGCCGATGCCGGAGCCGATCATCACGCCGGTGCGCTCCAGCGCCTCCTCCTCGGTCGGACGCCAGCCGGCGTCGCCGACCGCCTCCTCCGCCGCGGCGAGCGCCAGCAGGATGAAGCGGTCCATCTTGCGCTGGTCCTTGGGCGGCACCACCGCGTCGGCGTCGAAGGCGTCCTCCCCCGTCACCGGAACCTGTCCGGCGATGCGGCAGGGCAGGTCGGCGGCGTCGACGTCCCGCAGGGCGCGGATGCCGCTCCGCCCCGCCAGCAGGGCGCGCCAGCTCGGGGTGACGCCGGCGGCAAGCGGAGTGACCGCTCCCAGCCCGGTGACCACGACTCGTCTCATTCGGGATGTTCCTCGGAAGTGGGGGCGGCGGCGGGCGGTGTTCCTGCGGCCGGCATTTCGGAGCGGATGCCCTCCAGCCGGATGGCCCGGCCGGTGTTGCGGTCGATCAGCAGCGGGTCGACGGTCCTGCCGGTCTCGCGGTCGACCAGCCGGAAGGCGCCGTCGGGCATCAGCCAGCGGTTGCCCCAGTCGGCCATGGCGACCAGCACCGGCAGGAAGTCGCGGCCCTTGGCCGTCAGGTGATAGGCGTGGCGCGGCGGCCGCTCCTGGTAGGGCCGGCGCTCCAGCAGCCCGGCCTCCACCAGCGTCTGCAGCCGGCGGGCCAGCATGTTGGTGGCCAGCCCGATGCTGCGCTGGAACTCGTCGAAGCGGGTCAGGCCGCGCATGGCATCGCGCAGGATCAGCAGCGACCAGGATTCCGCGACCTCGTGCAGGCCGCGGGCGATCGGGCAGGGGGCGTCGGTCAGCCGGGTGCGTCGCATGGCGGCGACTGTCGCACGGTGACTTTCATCATGCAAGCCACTGCCATCATGCAAGTCACTGCTGCCAAGTCACTGCGGCGCGGGCATCCGGATTGCCCACCGGGGCGGCGCTTGTGAAGCGGCCGGCGGCGGCTATACTCGCGCCGCGACAATCCCCTCGCCGCCAGACCTGTCAGGAGAGCCCATGGCCACGTCCATCCACGATGCCGCCTACGACGTCACCGGCATCGGCAATGCCATCGTGGACGTGATCGCCCACGCCGACGACGCCTTCCTCGCCGCCAACGCCATCGAGAAGGGGGCGATGACGCTGATCGACGCCGCCCGGGCGGAGGAGCTCTACGGCCGCATGGGGCCGGGCGTGGAGATGTCGGGCGGCTCGGCCGGCAACACCATGGCGGGCATCGCCATGCTCGGCGGGCGCGGCGCCTACATCGGCAAGGTGGCGAGGGACCAGCTCGGCGACGTCTTCCGCCACGACATCCGGGCCGCCGGCGTCGCCTTCGACAGCCAGCCGCTGACCGGCGGCGCCCCGACCGCCCGCTGCCTGATCCTGGTGACGCCGGACGCCCAGCGCTCGATGAACACCTATCTCGGCGCCTGCGTCGAGCTCGGTCCGGAGGACATCGACGAGGCGGTGATCGCCGGCTCGCAGGTGACCTACCTGGAGGGCTACCTCTGGGATCCGCCGCGCGCCAAGGAGGCTTTCCGCAAGGCGGCGGAGATCGCCCACGCCGCCGGCCGCAAGGTGTCGCTGTCGCTGTCGGACAGCTTCTGCGTCCACCGCCACCATGCCGAGTTCGTCGAGCTGGTGGAGGCCCACGTCGACATCCTCTTCGCCAACGAGCACGAGATCGGCGCGCTCTACGGCACCGACCGCTTCGAGGACGCGCTGGCGGCGGTGACGCGGCTGGGCAAGACCGCGGCGCTGACCCGCAGCGAGAAGGGGGCGGTGATCGTCGACCGCGGCACGGTGGTCGAGGTGGCGGCCGAGCCGGTCGAGCGGGTGGTCGACACCACCGGCGCCGGCGACCTCTACGCCGCCGGCTTCCTGTTCGGCCACACCCGCGGCCTGGAGCCGGCGCTCTGCGGCCGGCTCGGCGCCATCGCCGCGGCGGAGATCATCAGCCATGTCGGCGCCCGCCCGGAGGTGGACCTGCGCGCGCTGGTCGCCGCCAAGGGCGTGCTGTAACCGCGTTTCGCGCGTCAATTTGCGAAACCGGAGAGGCGCCGGCGCATTCTGCAACGGCGTCCTCCCCGACCGGCCAGGCCGGACGGGGTGTCAGTCGAGCTGCCCGTTCAGCGCCGGGCGTTCCGGTGACGGGACGGTTTTGGCCAGAAGCGCCATAGCCGCCCCGCTGTCGGCCGCCGCCACCGCCCAGCAGTCCGGCCGGTCGTCCTGCGGGCCGGTGCGCGGGCCGGTGCGCGGGATGGTGAGCAGAAACAGCCGGTCGCCGTCGCCGAAGCGTTCGCTCAGCAGCCGGTACTCGCGCGGCCCGTCGAGCTTGAGCTTTTTCAGCGTCGCCTGCAGGTCGGCGACCTCGGCCTGGCGCACCTCCAGCGACTGCGCGGTTTCCTGCAGCTCGCCTTCGATCCGGCGTTGGTCGCCGCGCAGCGACTCGATGGCCGTCGCCGTCTCGGCGCGGTCCCGGTCCAGCTTCCGGCGGCAGCGGCCGACCGTCGCCACGCGCCGGCCCGCCTGGATCGCCGACAGCGCGGTCCAGCTCAGGAGCGCGATCAGGATCACCAGCTCGATCAGCAGCAGCAGCGGGTTGTTCGTCGGCATCGGAATGATCGTCACGCTGTCCCCGTCCCCCCGGTCATTACGCCGCCCCATGGCGCCGCCCCATGGCGTGATCCGGCATGGTCCTTGCTGGATCGCAGGCGTCGATGATGAGCAACCGCCGTGCCAGCGTGCCAGCGTGCCAGCGTGCCGGCCGCCGGGGGACGTGAAGGGAGGAGACGAGGGTGATGGAGTCGGTTCACGCCATTCTGGGATCGGCGGTGCCCCTGGCCGGGGCGGTGGCCGTCCTGCTCCACCTCTGCTGGGTCGGCGTCCGCCGCGGCTGGGGCAGCCTCACCGGCCTCGACCGGATGAAGAAGACGATGCAGCCGCTGAAGGATCGTCGGCGCCAGGAGGAGGAGGCCCTCGCCGACGCCGCCTGCCGCCTGGACGAGGCGAAGGAAAAGCTCGGCGCCGCCGAGAGGCGCATCGAGCAGCTCCGCAAGGAGATCGCCACCCTGGAGCGGGCGCCGCCGGTCTTCCATCACCGGCTCGCCGCCGCCGGCAATGCCGAGCGCCGCTTCCGGGCCGAGGTCGCCTTCGACGCCACGGCGGCGCGGGCCGCCGGGCGGCCCGTCAACCCGGCCTGGCGCTACGCCAACCGCCTGACGGTCCATGCGATGGACCTGGCGGCCGCCCGGCGCGAGGCCGACCACATCTTCCCGCAGAAGGCCGGCTATACCGTCTATTTCCACGGGCCGGCCGGCCACTGACCGCGGACGGGGCGGTTGCGGGCTTCCGCCGCTGCGGTGGCTCGGGTAAGCTGCCGCTCCCGCCGCCATCCCGCCGCCGCAGCCGACGACACGTCCTCCCATGCAAGTCTACCTGCCGATTGCCGAGATGTCGGTCAACGCGCTGCTTGTGCTCGGCATGGGCTGGCTGGTCGGCTTCCTGTCGGGGATGTTCGGGGTCGGCGGCGGCTTCCTGATGACGCCCCTGCTGATCTTCATCGGGGTTCCGCCGGCCATCGCCGTCGGCACCCAGGCGAACCAGCTCGTCGCCGCCAGCGTGTCGGGCGTGCTCGCCCACTGGCGCCGCGGCAACGTCGACGTCAAGCTGGGCGTGGTGATGCTGGGCGGCGGCGTGCTCGGCACGGCGGTGGGCGTGTGGATCTTCAACATCCTGCAGCGGCTGGGCCAGATCGACATCGCCATCACCCTGTCCTACGTCTTCTTCCTGGGCACCATCGGCGGCCTGATGCTGGTCGAGAGCAGCCGCGCGATCCTGCGCCGACGCGCACCCACCGCCAAGCGCGGCAAGCTGCACCGCCACATCTGGCTGCACGGGCTGCCCTTCAAGATGCGGTTCCACCGCTCCAAGCTCTACATCTCGGCCCTGCTGCCGGCGGGGATCGGCGCGGTCGGCGGCATGCTGGTGGCGATCATGGGCATCGGCGGCGGCTTCCTGCTGGTGCCGGCGATGATCTACCTGCTGAACATGCCGGCCGGCCTGGTGGCCGGCACCTCGCTGTTCCAGATCATCTTCACCACCGCGGCGGCCACCCTGCTGCAGGCCGCGACGAACCAGACCGTCGACGCCATGCTGGCGCTGCTGCTGCTGGTCGGCGGGGTGATCGGCGCCCAGTTCGGCACCAGGGCGGGCAGCCGGCTGCGCGGCGAGACCGCGCGGCTGGCGCTGGCGCTGATCGTGGTGGCGGTGGCGCTGAAGCTGGCCTGGGACCTGTTCTCCCGTCCCGACGACCTGTTCACCCTGACGATGGGGCTCCGGTGATGGCGATGCCGTCGAAGCGCCGGCTGGCGCAGGGAATCGCGGCGCTGGCCGGGCTGCTGGCCGGTGGGACGCTGGCCGCCACGGTCTGGGCGCAGCAGCTCGTCGCCGACCTGTCCAGCCATCTGGTCGCCATCACCACCGGCTTCACCGGAACCGAGGTGGTGCTGTTCGGCACCACCGACGGACCGGGCGACGTCGCCATCGTCGTCACCGGTCCGCGCGGCACGGCCACCGTCCGCCGCAAGCAGCGGGTGGCCGGCATGTGGATGAACACCGACAACGTCCGTTTCGAGCAGGTGCCGAGCTTCTACACGGTGGCGGTCAGCCGGCCGCTCGACCAGCTTCTCGGCCGCGGCGTGCTGGAACGCCACCAGCTCGGCCTGCCGCAGCTCCAGTTCCCGGCCGACGTCGGCCTCCTGCCGCCGGAGGAGCAGGCCGCCTTCCGCGCCGCCCTGATCCGCAACAAGCAGCGCGAAGGACTCTATGCCATCAGCCTGGGGCAGGTGGCCTTCCTGGGCGAGCGGCTGTTCCGCACCAACATCTATTTCCCCGCCAACGTACCGACGGGGCTTTACAATGTCGAAGCTTTGCTGATTCGTGATGGCGACGTGGTCAGCGCCCAGACCACGCCGCTGGTGGTGTCCAAGATCGGCTTCAGCGCCGAGCTGTCGGACTTCGCCCGCAATCGCCCGATCACCTACGGGGTGGCAGCCGTCGTCGGCGCCATCGCGGCCGGCTGGGCGGCCGGCGCAGCGTTCCGCCGGGTTTGAGAGGCCGCCGGGATCCCCCGCGCGGCCGGCCGAGCCGAAAGGGGCCGAGATGACCGACACGACGCAAATCCCAGACTCCCAGCCGGCCAAGCCGGTCCGCATCTTCCTGGTGGTGGTCGACGACAGCGAGGAACTGAAGGTCGCCCTGCGCTACGCCTGCCTGCGCGCCCGCAAGTCCGGCGGCAAGGTGGCGCTGCTGTCGGTCATGGAGAAGGGCGAGATGCAGCACTGGCTGGCGGTGGAGAACCTGATCCGCGAGGAGCAGCGCGCCGAGGTGGAGCAGAAGCTCCAGAAGCTGGCGCGCGAGGTCAACCAGATCACCGGCACCCTGCCGGCGCTCTACGTCCGCGAGGGCAACCGGACGGAGGAGGTGCTGGGCCTGATCGCCGAGGAGCCGAGCATCTCCATCCTGGTGCTGGCCGCCGGAACCGACCCCGAGGGACCCGGTCCGCTGATCTCCTACTATACCGGCCGCGGGCTTGGGCGGCTGCGCATCCCGCTCACCATCGTGCCGGGCGGCCTCGGCGACGAGGAGCTGGACGCCATCACCTGAGCGGCGATCGCCGGAATGCGATTACCTGAGTTGCGCGCTGTGGAATGCCCGCACGGATCGGGTCCTTGATCCGGCCGGCGTTTCGGCCCAAATTTGGCTCAATCGTGCAAAAGCCCAATCCCGGGCGCGCCGGCCGTTCCGCGGATGCCCGTACGGGTATCCGCAGCGATATCCGCAGGCGGGCATCCGCCGCCGGCGCCGATGGAGGACCAGACCATGTTCATCCAGACCGAGCAGACGCCCAACCCGGCGACTCTCAAGTTCCTGCCGGGGCGTGACGTGCTCGGACGCGGCACCGCCGACTTCACCGGCGCGGTGGAGGCCGCCCGCTCGCCGCTCGCCCAGCGCCTGTTCGAGATCGACGGCGTGACCGGCGTCTTCCTCGGCGCCGACTTCATCACCATCACCAAGTCCGACGCGCGCGACTGGTTCCTGCTGAAGCCCTCGATCCTCGGCGTCATCATGGAGCACTTCACCGCCGGCCGCCCGGTGCTGCTGGAGGACGGCGGCGACGGCCATGCCGCCGCCGCCAGCGCCGACGACGAGGAGATCGTCGAGCAGATCAAGGAGCTGCTGGACACCCGCGTCCGCCCGTCGGTCGCCCAGGACGGCGGCGACATCACCTTCCAGGGCTTCGAGAAGGGGGTGGTCTATCTGGCGATGAAGGGGGCCTGCTCCGGCTGCCCCAGCTCCACCGCCACGCTGAAGCACGGCATCGAGAACATGCTGCGCCACTACATCCCGGAAGTGGTCGAGGTCCGCGCGGTCCAGTAACCCGCGCCGCTGTTCGCCGGCCATCCTTACACGCCCGTTCCCGCCGGCCCGCCCTTGATGGCGCGGGCCGGCGTTCCCATCTGGGCGCGGTGATCATCTCCGCCAGCTACAAGACCGACATTCCCGCCTTCTACGGGCGCTGGTTCCTGAACCGGCTCGCCGCCGGCCATTGCCGGATGGTCAATCCCTATGGCGGCCAGACCTACCGCATCGACCTGAGCCGTCCGGCGGTCGACGGCTTCGTGTTCTGGACCAAGAATCTGGGTCCCTTCCTGGACGCGCTCGACCATGTGTCGGACCGCGGCCATCCCTTCGTCGTGCAGTACAGCGTCACCGGGCTGCCCACCCTGCTGGAACGCTCGGTCCCCGCCTGGGAGACCGCGGTCGGCCACATGGCGCGGGTCCGCGACCGCTGGGGACCGCGGGCCGCGGTGTGGCGCTACGACCCCATCGCCGTCACCGACGCGACCCCGCCCGGCCATCACCTCGCGGCCTTCGCCGCGATCGCCCGCGCGCTGCGCGGCGTGACCGACGAGGTGGCGGTGTCCTTCCTCCAGCCCTACCGCAAGACGGCGCGCAACCTCGCGGCCGCCGGCATCGGCTGGCGCGACCCGGAGGCGGAGGAGAAGCGCGCCCTGCTGGCCGACCTCGCCGCCGTCGCGGCGGGGGAGGGGATGGCGCTGACCCTGTGCACGCAGCCCGAACTCGCCGGCATCCCCGGCACCGCTCCGGCCCGCTGCATCGACGCCGCCCGCCTGTCCGACGTGGCCGGGCGGCCGGTGGGGGCGCGGGAGAAGGGAAACCGTCCCGGCTGCCTGTGCGCGGAAAGCCGCGACATCGGCGACTACGACAGTTGCCCGCACGGCTGCGTCTACTGCTACGCCGTGGCCGACCGCGCCACCGCGCAGCGCCGCTTCGCCGCCCACGACCCCGAGGGCGAATTCCTCGTGGCGCGGCCCGGCCATCCGCAGCGCTGAGCTCCGGTCCGGCGAGGCGGGCGTCCCCCCTCGCCGGGCCGCTGGCCTCGGGCGGCCTCAGGCGACGGTGCGCAGCCGGTGGTCGCCGGCAAGGTCGGCGATGCTGACCACCGGCATGCCCTGTTCCAGGGCGAACGCCACCAGCTCCGGCAGGCGGGCCATGGTGCCGTCCGGGTTCATCACCTCGCACAGGACGCCCGCCGGCTTGCGGCCGGCCCGCCGCATCAGGTCGAGGGTGGCCTCGGTGTGGCCGCGGCGGACGGCGAGCCCGCCGGGGTTGGCGCGGATGGGGAAGACATGGCCCGGCCGCGCCAGATCCTCCGGCCGGCAGCCGTCGGCGATGGCGGTGCGGATGGTGGTGACGCGGTCGGCCGCCGACACCCCGGTGGTGACGCCCTCGCGCGCCTCGATCGACACCGTGAAGGCGGTGCCGAAGCGGGCGCTGTTGGCCGCCACCATCGGCGGCAGGTCGAGCTGCCGGAGGCGGTCGTCCGGCAGGATCAGGCAGACGATGCCGCTGCAGGTGCGGATCATCAAGGCCATCTGCTCGACGGTGATGGCATCCGCCGGATAGATGATGTCGCCCTCGTTCTCGCGGTCGTCGTCGTCGACGACGATGACCCCGCCGCCCTGGCGGATGCGGTCCAGCGCCCGGGCGACGCGCTCGTCCGGCGTGCCGAAGCGGGAAAGAAGGCTGTCCTGGGTGGTGGGCTGGGTGGTGTGCTGGGTATCGGTCTGATTCACGGTTCTCACTCCAAGGATTGGGCGAGCCTGAATCAGGGCGCAAAAGAGATCCCGCGGCGCGGCGGCGGCGAAGCCCCCGGCACCGGCGCAGGCCGACGCCGGCGTTCCCGCAGTCGCGGGGACGCTGGTGGCGGCCGGCTCATTCTCTTCCATCCGGACTGTAACCGTCGGCCCCGGCCTCTCACCGGGTCTGCTGTCCCCGCGGCATGGGCCGCGGGCGCTCGCGGGCTCCCCTTCCGCAGAAGGGATACCGCCGGTCGGGAGTTTCACCCTGCCCTGAGAACAAGCATGTGCTGCCGTCCCGGTCGGGACGGCACGCCCAGCTTCGGCAGCGGACCGGGCGCTGTCAAGCGGCGGCTTGCGGGACGGCTTACGGACAGACCTTGCGGACCGTCTCCACCAGCTTTTCCGGGTTGAAGGGCTTGACCAGCCAGCCGGTGGCTCCGGCTTCGCGGCCGGCGGTCTTCTTGCTCGGGTCGGCCTCGGTGGTCAGCAGCAGGATCGGGGTGCTGCGGTTGGTGGCGGAGCCGCGGATGGCGCGGGTCAGGGCCAGGCCGTCCAGGCCGGGCATGTTCAGGTCGGTGATGATGCAGTCGAACTTGCGCTGGTTGACCAGGGCCAGTCCGGCATTGCCGTCGGCCGCTTCCGCCACGTCGTAGCCGGCGCTTTTCAGCGTGAAGCCGACCATGTCGCGGATGGTCTTGGAATCGTCGACGGTCAGGATGCTTCTGGGCATGGCAGGCGGCTCCGGTTGCTCGGCCGAAAGGATTGCTTCAAAGGCGTAGGGGCTTTCCCGTCGCGCGTCAACCGGTGGCCACCCTGAGGCGATGCATCGGCAACGCTCCCGGCCTGCCGCTGTGCGCGGGGCCGGGAGCGTTGCCGGTCAGAGACCGTTACGCCTTCGTATCGACGTGCTGGCCGCCCGTCTCGCCGCCGCCCTTGGCGACGCCGACCATCGCCTCGCGCAGCAGGCGGCCGTGGATGGTGTAGCCGGGCTGCAGCACCTGGACGACGGTCCCGGCGGCCTTGCCGGTGTTCTCGATCTCGAACATCACCTGGTGGAAGTTCGGGTCGAAGGGCTCGCCGGTCGGGTCGATCTTCTTGATGCCGGCGCGGTCGAAGGCGGCGAAGAGCTGGCGCTCGGTCGCCTCGACGCCGACGGCGAGGCCCTTCAGCATCTCGTCCTGCTCGCGGCCCTCGGCCGGGACGGCCTCCAGCGCGCGGCGCAGGTTGTCGGCCACCGACACCAGCTCCTTGGCGAAGCTGGAGACGGCGTATTTGCTGGCGTCCTCGCGGTCGCGCTGGGCGCGGCGGCGGGTGTTCTCGGTCTCCGCCATCGCGCGCAGGAGCTGGTCCTTCAGGCCGGCGACCTCGGCTTCCAGCTTGGCGACGCGGTCCTCCCCGGACGCGGCGTCCGGGGCGGCGGCCTGATCGGCGGCCTGGTTGGGCGTCTGGGTGGCGGCCTCAGTCGGCTCCACCGTGGCGTCGGCGGGCTTGTTGTGCTCTTCGCTCATGGCTTTCTCAATTCTTGCTTCGTCGATTGAGGCGGGGGAAGGGCGCTCAGCCGATCAGGCGGCTGACCACCTTGGCGGTGTAGTCCACCAGAGGGATGATGCGGGCGTAGTTGATGCGGGTCGGGCCGATGACGCCGATGGCGCCGATGACCTGCTCGCGGCTGTTCTGGAAGGGGGAGATGATCATCGAGCAGCCCGAATGGCTGAACAGGACGTTCTCGGCACCGATGAAGATCTGCACGCCGTCGCCGCGGCCGGTGGCGTCCAGCATGCGCAGCATGGTCTCCTTGGTCTCCAGCGCCTCGAACAGCGAGCGCACGCGCTCCAGGTCCGACAGGGCGGTGACGTCCTCCAGCAGCTTGGACTGGCCGCGGACGATCAGTTGCCCGGCGTTCGACCCGGCGCTGCCGGCCCAGGTGGCCAGGCCGGCGGAGACGACCTTGCGCGACAGCTCGTCCAGCTCGGTGCGCTGCTCCTCGATCTCCTGCAGCACCTCCTGGCGCGCCTCCTCCAGCGTGCGGCCGGCCAGCCGGGCGCTGAGGAAGTTGGACACCGTCTGCAGGGTCGAGGCCGGCAGGCCGACCGGCACCTCGATCACCCGGTTCTCGACCAGCCCGGTCTCGTTGACCAGCACGACCAGCGCCCGGCCGGGACCGAGCGACACGAACTCGATGTGCTTGAGCGGCCGGTCGCTCTTGGGCGCCAGCACCAGCCCGGCGCAGTGCGACAGCCCGGACAGCATGGTCGAGGCCTCGCTCAGCACGTCGGAGAAGGCGCGGCCGGACGCCGAGCATTTCGCCTCGATGGAGGCGCGCTCGTCCTCGGTCAGCGACCCGATCTCCAGCAGGCCGTCGACGAACATCCGCAGCCCGGCATCGGTCGGGATGCGGCCGGCGGAGGTGTGCGGGGCGTAGAGCAGTCCCTGTTCTTCCAGGTCGGCCATCACGTTGCGGATGGTCGCCGGCGACAGGGCCATGCCAAGCCGCCGCGAGATCGTGCGCGAACCGATGGGTTCGCCGGATGCCACATAGGCATCGACGATCAGCCGGAAAATCTCGCGCGATCGCTGGTTCAGCTCGTTGATCATGGACTGGCGGCCGGTTCTGACTGGGCCGGCGCGGTCGGGTGACCGCGCCGCCGGGTCCGAATTTAGGCAGGTCCAACCGCCGAATCAACGTGCGGGGCGAAGAAGCCCGGTCGGACTGCGACCGGGACGCGCTTGCTTACGGTTCCGCCAGGAAGCTGCGGTACTGGGCGGAAATGGCGGCGACCGCCGCCTCGTACAGGCGCTGGCCGTGGTCGGGCCGGGCCAGCCCGGGGGCGGAGCCGATGCGGCCGTCGGGATAGCGGCGCCGGAAGTCGCGGGCATCGTGGAAGCCGCCGGCCGGGGCCTGCTCCGGCTCCAGCGCCGCCGTCTTGATGTGGTCGGGATAGGCGTACTGGGTCAGCGACACCTCGCTGGGGGTGGCGTGGGATCCCTCCTTGCCCTGGTACAGCTCGCGCGACAGCCGGGCCACCTCGGCGTTCTCCCACCAGCTCACCAGGGCGCAGCGCAGGTCCGGCGCGTCGCGGCCGCGCAGCGCCCGGTTCTCGGCATGGATCTCGTAGAAGGCGGCGCGCACGGTGGCGATGTTGCCGCCATGGCCGTTGACGAAGAAGAAGCGCTCGAAGCCGTGCTCGGACAGCGAGCCGACATAGTCGCGCAGCAGCGCGATCAGCGTCGACGGCTTCAGCGTCATCGAGCCGGGGAACTCCATGTGGTGGACGGCCATGCCGACCGGGATGGTCGGGCCGACCAGGGCGCCGGTGGCGTCGCCGACGCCCCGCGCGATCACCTCGGCGCAGATGGCGTCGGTGCCGACCAGCCCGTTCGGCCCGTGCTGCTCGGTCGAGCCGATCGGCAGGATGACGCCCTTGGAGGACTTCAGGTAGGTCTCGACCTCGGGCCAGGTGCTCAGGTGAAGCTGCACGGTGGCGGATCCTCTTCGATAAACAGGATTGGGGCCGGGGGGCCGGCCAAGGGGACCGGGCCGGCATGGTCCGGGCGCTCCCGCCGGCCGGCCTTCATGTTAGGCGCCCCGCCGGCGCCGACAACCGCTCGCTGCGCCGGGCGGGCATGACGCCGCGCCGGGACGCCTCATCCCAGGCTGGCGCTGGTGCGAGGCAATGACTACAATCGCGTGTATCTCTTCTTCTCCGTTGTCCGTTCCGGGGTGTTCTTCGTGGTCGCACGCGTCAGCACGGTGGCGTTCCAGGGCATCGAGGTGCTGGGGATCGACGTCCAGGTCCAGATGTCCGGCGGACTCGTCGCCTTCACCGTCGTCGGCCTGCCCGACAAGGCGGTGGCGGAAAGCCGGGAGCGGGTGCGGGCGGCGCTGCACGCGCTCGGGCTGGCCCTGCCGGCCAAGCGCATCACCGTCAACCTCGCGCCGGCCGACGTGCTGAAGGAGGGTAGCCACTTCGACCTGCCGATCGCGCTCGGCCTGCTGACGGTGATGGGCGTGCTGCCGGATGCCGAGATCGCCCGCTACGTGGCGCTCGGCGAACTGGCGCTCGACGGGATGCTCAGCCCGGTGGCCGGCGTGCTGCCGGCGGCGATCGACGCGCTGGCGCGGGACCGCGGGCTGATCTGTCCGGGACCCTGCGGCGGCGAGGCCGCCTGGGCCGGACCGGGGCTGGAGGTGCTGGCGCCCGTCAACCTGCTGGCGCTGATCAACCATTTCAAGGGCACCCAGGTGCTGACCCCGCCCAGGCCGCGGATGCAGGAGCCGGAGGCGCCGCCGCCCGACCTGCGCGACGTCAAGGGCAACGAGACCGCCAAGCGCGCGCTGGAGGTCGCCGCCGCCGGGTCGCACAACCTGCTGATGATCGGGCCGCCGGGCTCCGGCAAGTCGATGCTGGCCGCCCGGCTGCCCGGCCTGCTGCCGCCGCTCGACCCGGCGGAGGCGCTGGAGGTGTCGATGATCCACAGCGTCGGCGGCCTGCTGGAGGACGGCCGGCTGCTGCGCCGGCGGCCCTTCCGGGCGCCGCACCAGTCGGCCAGCCTGCCGGCGCTGGTCGGCGGCGGCTCCCGCGCCCGGCCCGGCGAGATCTCGCTGGCGCACCAGGGGGTCCTGTTCCTCGACGAGCTGCCGGAATTCCCCCGCGCCCTGCTGGAGGCGCTGCGTCAGCCGCTGGAGACCGGCAGGTCGGTGGTCAGCCGCGCCAACCACCACGTCACCTATCCGGCGCGGGTGCAGTTGGTGGCGGCGATGAACCCCTGCCGCTGCGGCCATCTCGACGACGCCGCGCTGGCCTGCGCCCGCGCGCCGAAATGCGCGGCGGACTACCAGTCGAAGATCAGCGGCCCGCTGTTCGACCGCATCGACCTGCACATCGACGTGCCGGCGGTCAGCCCCGCCGACCTGAGCCTGCCGCCGCCGGCGGAGGGCAGCGCCGACGTCGCCGCCCGTGTCGCTCTCGCCCGCGCCATCCAGGCGGAACGCTACGCGGCGCCGGGCCACCACTCCTCCGGCCAGCCCCCCGGCCATCCGGTGCGGACCAACGCCGAGGCCGACGGCGAACTGCTGGAAAGGGTCGCCGCACCCGACGCCGCCGGCCGGGCGCTGCTGACCGAGGCGGCGGAGCGGCTGAAGCTGTCGGCGCGCGGCTACCACCGCGTCATGCGCGTCGGGCGCACGCTGGCCGACCTCGACGGGGCGGACGGGGTGAGGCGCCGGCACATCGCCGAGGCGCTGAGCTACCGGCGGATCGCCCCGGGACGATGAGCGTTCAGGCGGAGAGCGTCATCGTTCACGGCCCCCGCTCCCGGCCCCCGCTCCCGGCCCCCGCTCACGGTCCCTCGAACACCGGCGGCTTGGCCGCACCCGGGCAGACGGTCACCGGCACCGTTTCCTGTTCCACGAAGCTCACCGCCGCGGCCATGGCGCAGTCCTCGCTGGAGGTGACGATGTGGCTGGCGGCGCGGAAGACCAGGTGGCGGCTCTTCGGCAGGGTGGCGGCGGCGCGGTCCCCCCATTCGGCCGGGGTCACCGGGTCGTAGGCACCGGACAGCAGCAGGACCGGCGCCTGGCTCGCCACCGGCAGGCGTTCGGCCGGCTCCTGCCGGCCGGCCGGCCAGCGCCGGCAGATGCGCCGGCCGGGATCGTCGGCGGAGACCATGCCGTAGGGGGGGAACCGGCGGGCGCCGTCGGCACGCTTGGCCGGGTCGGCCGGATTGACCGACTCGCGGCATTCGATGGAGAAGGCCAGCCCGTCGGCGATCTCCGGATCGCCCAGCCAGCTCACCGGCGCCCACTCGGCCAGCGCGGCATATTGGCCGCGGGCGGCGCGGTCGATCAGCGCCGGCACCGCCGGGACCGCCTCGCTCACCGCCATCGCCTCCAGGCCGGCCGAGATGACCGAGGTCCCGGTCAGGCGCAGGGGGCGGCGCGTCTCGTGGTCGCCGACCACGATGTTGACCGGGTTGCGCTCCAGCCGCTCGACCAGGTCCAGGAAGCGCTTTTCCAGGTCGGGATAGGCGGCGCGGCAGGCGCGGTTCGCGGCACAATCGTCGAACAGGCGGCGATAGGCGCGCTGGGCCAGCCAGGCCGCCTCCTCCTGCGCGTTCACGTCGGGCGGGTAGACGCTGTCGAACACCGCGGTGCGCACCCGGTTGCCCTGGCGGTGCAGGATCTCCAGCCCGACCCGCGTGCCGTAGGACACCGCGAACAGGTTGAAACGCTCCGCACCCAGTGCCGTGACGACGTCGACCGCGTCCTCCGCCGCCACGGGGGTGGAGAACTGGGTGGTGTCCAGCCCGGCGGCTTCCAGCCTCGCGGCGCAGGCGGCGACCGCCTCGCCTTCCGCCGCCGCCTGCTGGTCGCGCGTCGGCGGCCGGGCTTGGCGGTCGGCGCCGAGGGCGTCGAACTCCGGGCAGTCGGTGTCGGGTTCGGCGCGCCCGACTCCGCGCGGATCGAAGAGGATGAGGTTGCGAGTGCGGCGGAAGGGGGCCGACAGCTCCCACCACACCTCCATCCGCTCCTCCGTCGCCGGGCCGCTGCCGAACGAGGAGGCGCCCGGCCCGCCCTCCAGGAACAGCACGGGATCGGGCGCGGGCTGGCGCGCGGTGCTCAGCAGCACGGCGACCGGGAGGCGCAGGCTGCGGCCGGTCGCCCGGTCGCGGCGTTCCGGCACCGCGACCGTGCCGCACAGGGCGGCCTCGCCCTCCGGCACGGTGAACCAGCAGGGGCCGGGGGTGAAGCGCGCCGCGGCGGCGGCCGGCATCGCGGCCAGCCCGGCCGTCACCAGCCCGGCCGCCATCACTCCCGCAGCCATCAGCGCCTGGAGGAGGGCACGGGACGCCCGCGGGGGCCGCGCGGTGTGGGAGGGAGTCTGCACGGGTGCTCGGAAGAAAGGGGCGGAGTACCGCCGATGGCCTTCTTTGACCGACTCGTCCCTGGTTGTCCAGAACAGCCGGGGCCGGCCCGGCCTCCGGGCGAAACCATGCGGGACCGATGCCGATCTGCAACAGATGTTGGGCTTTCGCCACGCTCGGCGTCGGCACTCACGCGAACCCGGTGCGGAAATCCGGATCGGCGGCTTGACGGAACGCATCCGCATACGGAAATATTTCGGCACTGGAGGCTTGGCCATTCCGGCCGGCCGAGGAGAAAGGACACTGACCCATGCCGACCTTGTGGACCGCGCTGCGGTGCCGCTGGCTCGACGCCGGCGGGCGCACCGGACCGGATCGCCTGAGCGACCGTCTGCGGCGCGATATCGGGCTGGATGGCGGGCTGGAGGAGGCCGAAGGGCCGTCCGGCCCGTCGCACCGTCCGTCACCCGAACACATCCGCCTTCGGAACCTATCGGACGCGCGGACATTTTTGACCTTGCAACCGTATCGCTGAACGGCGATACCGGATCCGCCGGCTTCCAAGCCGGCTCACTTCAATTCTGGAGAGTTTCGATGAAAGCCATCGTAGCCACCGCCTGGACTCGCCGATCGGGCGATCCGGCCATGTCCGCCCGCCATCCGGCCGCCAATCGCACCCCGGCCCAACCGAATCTTGGCCGTCCTGCATCTTTCGAACGTGAATTCCGGATAGGGAGAGGATCCCATGTGTGTCTTTCTGGGCTTTTGCGGTCATCGCCTCTTCGTTGAACACGCCCGCTGGGCCTCGCCGGCCGGGTCCTTCGACCTGCGGCGTGAAAACGGGGAAATCATCCTATGGCTCGGACGCCTGAACATCATCTACACACCGGCCCGCTGGGGACCACCTTCCCGCGCTGCATAGCGCGCGGCGCCGCGGAGACCTGCTGAATGCCGGCCCGCGTCCGTCACGACGAGGTGCTCACCATCGTCCAGGTGCTTGAGGCGTTCCGCAAGCTCGACCCCGACCTGCCCATCCAGTATGCGCTGAGTTTCATGACCATCGCGCAGAGCGAAGGCATCTCCATCGGCGAACTGGCGGAACGCCTGGGCATCGCCCAATCCTCGGCATCGCGCAACGTCGCCGCGCTCAGCCGCTGGCACAGCTTCGGCAAGGCAGGGCTCGACCTGGTGCAGGCGCAGGAAGACCCGCGCGAACGGCGCCGCAAGGTCGTCACCCTGACCGACAAGGGCCACGCGTTCCTGGCAGACCTGCGCGCCATCATCAATCCGGCCGCCCAAACCGCCCAAACCCAGCTTCCCCGGGTTTCCCAGGCCCCGCAGGATGCGGCCCCGGTCGCCCCGCGCCGCGCCACCGGATCGGCCTAGACGCGCCATCCTTACCTGCCCATCACCGGCCGGCGACGGTCGAGCGCCGTCAGGCGATCCCGTCCAGCGCGTTCTGCAGCATCCTTACCAGCGTGCGCACCGCCAGCTCCTGCCGTTCCAGCGCCAGCCCGCCCCTCTTGCGCAGGCTTTGCGCCCGCTCGGGCAGCGGCGGCATGTGGAAGAAGCCGAAGGGCACGTCCAGCCCGGCGCTCTCGATGTGGTGGCGGGCGCGGTAGAACAGGTGGTTGCCGAGATAGCCGCCGGAAAAATCGCCGAAGGTCACCGGCAGCCCGGCCATCGCCAGCTCGCGCATCACCCGCGGCACCGGCAGGGTGCCGCCATGGGCGGCCGGCCCGCCGGGAACGATGTCGGCGGCGTCGCGCACCGTGCCGGCGGCGTCCGGCAGCGGGCTCTCGTCGCGGTTCCAGGCCAGCCGTTCGACCTGGATCGAATCGCTGGACTCCAGATAGCCGAAGGCGAGCGCCGCCTTCGGCCGGTGCCGTTCCAGAAGTTCGGCGAACGCGTCGCCGCACGCGTCGTAGAGGGGGGGAAGGGTGGCGGCGACGACCCCCGGCTCGCCGGCCAGCCGGTCCATCAGCAGGGCGGTGGGATCGCCTGCCCAGGGATGGTCGGGCATCCGGTCCGGCCCGCCGTCCGGGAGGGTCCCGAACGGCGCGAAGCCGGTGAGCAGGATGGGAGCCGTCACGGACAGGGCATCCTTGCGGCCGTGTCCCTACGGCCGCAGCAGGCCGATGATGTCCTTGACGTCGTTCAGGTTCTTCTCGGCGATGGCGGCCGCGCGCTCGCCGCCCTTCTTCAGCAGCCGGTCGATCTCGGCCTTGTCGCCCAGCAGTTCCTTCATGCGGCTGGTGATGGGCGCCAGCTTGTCCACCGACAGGTCGACCAGCGACTTCTTGAAGTCGGAGAACTGGGCTCCGGCGAACTGCGCCAGAACCTGCTCGCGCGACTGGCCGGCGAGCGCGCCGTAGATGGTGACGAGGTTGTCGGCCTCGGGCCGCGCCTCCAGCTCGGTCACCGTCTCCGGCAGCGGCTCCGGGTCGGTCTTCGCCTTGCGGATCTTCTGGGCGATGGTGTCGGCGTCGTCGGTCATGTTGATGCGCGAATATTCGGACTCGTCCGACTTCGACATCTTCTTCTTGCCGTCGCGCAGGCTCATCACCCGCGTCGCCTCACCCAGGATCTGCGGCTCGGGCAGCGGGAAGAACTCGGTCTCGTAGCGGCGGTTGAAGGCGCCGGCGATGTCGCGCGCCAGCTCCAGATGCTGCTTCTGGTCCTCGCCCACCGGCACGTGGGTCGCCTTGTAGAGCAGGATGTCGGCGGCCATCAGCGTCGGGTAGGCATAGAGGCCGAGGTTGGCCATGTCCTTCTGCTTGCCGGCCTTCTCCTTGAACTGCGTCATGCGGTTCAGCCAGCCGAGCGGCGTGTGGCAGGACAGGATCCAGCTCAGCTCGGCATGGCCGGGGACGACCGACTGGTTGAACAGGATGTTCTTGTCCGGGTCGATGCCGGCGGCGATGTAGGCCGCGGCGACCTCGCGGATGTTGTTGCGCAGGACCTCCGAATCCTGGTCGATGGTCAGCGCGTGCAGGTCGACGACGCAGAAGATGCACTCGTAGCTGTTCTGCAGGTCCACCCAGTTGCGCAGCGCCCCCAGATAGTTGCCGAGGTGAAGCTGCCGGGTCGGCTGCATGCCGGAGAAAATGCGGTTCACGGGTGGTCTCGCTCGAAAACTCTGGGAGGCGGCAGTTATCGCCCCCCCACGCCCACCGGTCAAGGCACGCCGCGCCGCAGCCGCGCCCGCCGTCAGGCCAGTTGTTCGGCGATGGACCGGCTCCTCGGCGTCTCGACGTCGCCGGTGTGCTTGGTGGTCACCGTCTCGACCAGCAGGATCGCACACTCCTCCTCGGCAACCGGGCGGTGCATCACCCCGCGCGGGATCACGCACAGCTCGCCCGGCTCCAGCACCGTCTCGCCGCCATCCTCGAACTGGAGGCGCAGCCGGCCGCGGACGACCTGGAACAGCTCGTCCTCGTCGTCGTGGCGGTGCCAGACGAACTCGCCCTTCAGCTTGGCGACCTTCACATACTGGTCGTTCACCCGGGCGACCACCTTGGGCGACCAGTGGTCGGTCAGGGCGGCGAGCGCCGCGTCGATGTTGATGGCGGGGATCATGGGTGCGTTTCTCCGGTCGGGATCGTTGCGGTGCCGACCGGGATAGCGCCGGTGCGGGACCCGTGAAACCTAATTCTGGAGATATCGCGGATTAGCATCGATAATGGAGGGATGGCCCGGAACCTCGACACCACCCTCCTGCGCAGCTTCGCTGCGGTCGCCGACCACGCCAGCATGACGGCGGCCGCCCAGGTCCTGAACCTCACCCAGGGGGCGGTCAGCCAGCAGATCGCGCGGCTGGAGGCGCTGGCCGGCGGCCCCCTGTTCGTGCGCGACCGCAGCGGCCTGCGCCCGACGGCGCTGGGCGAGCGGCTGCTCGGGAAATCCCGCCGGCTGCTGGCGCTGAACGACGAGATCTGGGCCGACATCACCGGCGGCGCCGTCGACGGGCCGGTGCGCATCGGCGTGCCCTACGACCTGGTCGGCCCCTGCGTCGCCCCGCTGCTGCGCAGCTTCGCCGCCGCCTGCCCGCAGGTCGAGCTGTCGCTGGTCTGCGCCTCCTCGCCGGAACTGGCGGCCCGCGTCGCCGACGGCAGCCTCGACCTGGCGGTGGTGGAGGAGCCGGCGGAGGCGGCCCGCGGCGAGCATCTGATGACCGACCGCCTGGTCTGGGTCGGCGCCCGCGGCGGCACCGCCCATGCCGCGACGCCGCTGCCGCTGTCGCTGGTGGTCGAGACCTGCGTCTTCCGTCCGGTAGTGACGGCGGCCTTGCACCGGCAGGGGCGGGACTGGCGCAGCATGTTCGAGAATGGCGGGCTCGATGCCACCTTCGCCACGGTGCGGATGGATCTCGCCGTATCGGCGTGGCTCGCCTTCACCGTGCCGCCCGACCTGGAAATCCTGCCGTCGGACAGCGGCCTTCCCGAGCTGCCGTCCTTCGCGGTCACCCTGCACCAGCCGGCCCGCCCGCCCTCGCTGGCAGCGGCGGAACTTGCCCGCCACCTCCGCGACGGTTTCGTCCGGCTCAGGCGGACGGGCTGACCATTCCCGCGGCATCGGCGACGGCGGAGCGTTCCGCGCGGATCGTCGCGGATGAAGTGGTTTGGTTGTATTGAATGCGACCGTGTGCTACCGCCACGATCGTGTGGTTGGGAGGGGGCGGACAGGCCGCCCCCTCCCAACCACACAAGAAGGTGATGAAGGATGAAAGAGATCCTTACCCTTCTGGTCCTGATCCTGGAGATCATCAAGCGGCTGCTTGATATCCTCCGCGGTTAGGCTGGACCAGGGAGCGGCGGGGTACCAGCCAGTCGCTCCCACGGTTCAAGATAAGCCCGATCCTGCTCGCCCGCAAGGGCAGGCGGCGGTCGTTTTCCCGGAAGGAGTGCAGAACCCCCGTCACGCTCCCGCGCGGCGGCGCCGGTTTTTATTTTCCCGCGCGGCGGCGCCGGTTCTTATTTCCCCGCGCGGCGGCGCTCGATGGCATCCCACAGCAGCGATTCAAGCTGCACGCCGTCCAGGCGGTTGATCTCTTGGATGCCGGTGGGGGAGGTGACGTTGATCTCGGTCATGTAGTCGCCGATCACGTCGATGCCCACGAAGACCAGGCCCTTCTCGCGCAGCACCGGGCCGATGGCGGCGCACATCTCGCGCTCGCGCGCCGTCAGCTCGGTCTTCTTCGCGCTGCCGCCGGCGTGGAAGTTGGCGCGGGCCTCGCCGTCCATCGGCATGCGGCTGACCGCGCCGGCCGGCTCGCCGTCGATCAGGATGATGCGCTTGTCGCCCTGGCGGATCTCCGGCAGGTAGCGCTGGACGATCACCGGCTCGCGGTAGAGCTGGGTGAACAGCTCCAGCAGCGAGCCGAGGTTCTCGTCGTCCGGCTTCAGGTGGAAGACGCCGGCGCCGCCGTTGCCGAACAGCGGCTTGACGATGATGTCCTTGTGCTCGGCGCGGAAGTCCAGGATGGCCTGCCTGTCGCTGGTGATCAGCGTCGGCGGCATCAGGTCGGGGAACTTGGTGATGAACAGCTTTTCCGGCGCGTTGCGCACCTCGGCCGGGTCGTTGAGCACCAGCACCTTGGGCTGGACATGCTCCAGCAGGTGGGTGGAGGTGATGTAGGCCATGTCGAAGGGCGGGTCCTGCCGCAGCAGGATGACGTCCATCGTCGACAGGTCGGTCGCCACCGGTTCGCCCAGCGTGTAATGGGCGCCGCGCTGGCGCACCACCGTCATCTCGCGGACGCGGGCGGTCAGGCGGTTGCCGGTCAGGATCAGGTCGCGCGGGTGGTAGTGGTACAGGCGATGGCCGCGCTTCTGCGCCTCCAGCGCCATCATGAAGCTGGAATCGGTGTCGATGTTGATCGACTCGATGGGGTCCATCTGGAACGCGACGGCGAGGCTCATGGCGGGTCTCCGGCCCTCCAACAGGGCGTTCGGTTCAGGGGCTTGCAGTTCAGGGGCTTGCAGTTCAGGGTTTTGCGGTTCTGGAGCTGGCGGTTCGGGGCACTCAGTTCAGGCGGTTCTTCAACTGCTGGATCAGCGCCGCGGTCTGGTGGCGCTGGCCCTCGTCGCCGGTCAGCGCCATGAAGGTCTCCAGCGCGGTGACGGCGTCCTTCAGTTTGCCGGCATGGGCCTCCAGCAGGCCGGTCTCCCGCCACAGCGACGGCTCGTGCGGGGCGAACAGGCGCATCGCCTCCAGCACCTCCAGCGCCTTCGGCACCTCGTGCGCCGAGAGGTGGCGCAACTTGATGTTGTTCTGCAGGCGCAGCAGCACGTCGCGGTTCGACACCGGCCGGTAATGGCCGGGCTCCAGCTCGGCGGCGCTGCCGGCGGTGGCCTTCAGCAGGTCGCGCAGGTCGACGACGCTGCGGGTCTGGCCGTCGTTGAAGGGGTCGAGGATGGCGCGGGCGCCGTCCTTCTCGATGCGGACCAGGAAGTGGCCGGGGAAGTTCAGCCCGACCATCGGCCAGTCCTGCGACCGCGCCAGGTGCATGTAGAGGATGCCGAGCGCCACCGGCAGGCCGCGCCGGCGGTCGATCACGCGCAGCAGGTTGGCGTTCTGCAGGTCGTCGTAGGTGTCGTGGTCGCCGGAATAGCCGTGGCGGTCGCCGATCACCGCGTGCAGGTGCGCGATGCGCGCCTCCAGGCCGTCGTCCGCGCCGGCATCGGCCCCTGCCCCTGCGGCGACCCGTGCGGCGAGGTCGTCCTTCAGTGCCTGCAGATGGGCGCGGTAGGGCGCGAGGTCGGCGTTCGGATGCTCCAGCGCGCCGAGCGCCAGCGCCGCCTCGGCCATGTCGATCTCGTCGTCGGGCTGGTCGCCGATCCGGCTGAGGATCTCGCGGGCTTCCGCACGGTTGCTCAACTGCTCAGGTCCTTTCAGGTCCGACCTTCGGATCCGCCCTTCAGATCCGCCAGGCGTCGACCAGGTGGCGGGGCCAGGCCCAAGGGGTAACCAGCATCACGTCGAAGCGCAAGACATAGCCGGCATAGTGCGGGTTGGCCGCCAGGAAGGCGTGGGCCGCCCGCGCCAGCCGTCCGCGCTGGCGGGCGCTGACCGCCTCGTTGGCGGTGTCCCAGTCGCCCCGCGCCTTCACCTCGACGATGGCGATGGTGCGGCGGCGGCGGGCGACGATGTCGATCTCGCCCATCGGCGTGCGCAGGCGGCTGGCCAGAATGCGGTAGCCGCGCAGCCGCAGCGACAGGCGGCACAGCGCCTCCGCGCGGCGGCCCAGGCTCTCGGCGCGCAGGCGCCGCGCATCCAGGTCGGTCATCGCCCCTCGTCCTCCCGGCCGGCCCGTTCCTCCCGCGACAGCTCCAGCGCGCGGGCATAGACGGTGCGCTTGTGCTGGCCGGTGCGGGCGGCGACGTCGGCGGCGGCGTCGCGCACCGACAGGCGGGCCAGCGCCTCGCGCAGCAGGGCGTCGACGTCGGCCTCGCCGGGCGTGGCCTCCTCCCCCGGCGGGCCGATGACCACCACCACCTCGCCCCGCGGCGGGCCGGACTCGGCATAGTGCGCGGCCAGCTCGGGCAGGGTGCCGCGCCGCACCTCCTCGTACAGCTTGGTCAGCTCGCGCGCCACCGCGGCCTCGCGCGGGCCGAGGATGTCGGCGAGGTCGGCCAGCGACTCCGGCAGGCGCTGCGGCGATTCGAAGAAGACCAGGGTGGCGGGGACGCCCTTCAGCTCGCCGGCGGCGGCGCGCCGCGCGCTGCTCCTGTTCGGCAGGAAGCCCGCGAACAGGAAGCGGTCGGTCGGCAGGCCGGACAGCACCAGGGCGGCCAGCGGCGCCGAGGCGCCGGGCAGGGTGGTCACCGCCACGCCCTCGGCCACGCACTCCCGCACCAGCTTGTAGCCGGGGTCGGAGACCAGCGGCGTGCCGGCGTCGGTGACCAGCGCGATGGCCTCGCCCTTTTTCATGCGGTCGATCAGGACCGGACGCATCCGTGCGGCGTTGTGCTCATGGTAGGAGACGAAGGGGGTGTGGATGGCGTGGATGCCCATCAGCTTGGCGGTGACCCGCGTGTCCTCGCAGGCGATGGCGTCGGCGCGCTTCAGCGTGTCGAGCGCGCGCAGCGTGATGTCCGCGGCATTTCCGATCGGAGTAGCCACCACATACAAGCCGGCCGCGAGTTTACTTGGCGCGGCGAGGGGGCTACCTTGAGCGCCACTTTGGTCCGCGCCGCCCCGGGCCGGGCCGGCCTGGGTCATGTCCCGGCTCTCGCCTTCGGTTCCGGCGGCTGTTTCAGCAGATGTGGAGACGATTGGTGGCACGCTTGGCAACAGCTTTCTCACAGGGTCTGAAACGTCACGGCGTGGCAGCCTTGCTGGTCGCCGGCCTGTTGTCGGCCTGCTCGACTGTAAGCGCGCCGCAGCAGACGGCACAAGGCCCGCAACCGGCCCCCGCTCCGGTGGCGCCCATGCCCGAGGCGCAGGGCCCGGTGAAGGTCGCCGTCCTGGTGCCGCTCAGCGGCCAGGCGGCCCCCGTCGGCCAGGCGATGCTGGACGCCGCGCAGATGGCGCTGTTCGATATGGCCGGCGACCAGCTCCAGCTCCTGCCGCGCGACACCAAGGGCACGCCCAACGGTGCCGCCGACGCGGCGCGCCAGGCGCTGGCCGAGGGCGCGCGGCTGATCATCGGCCCGCTGTTCGCCGCCGACGTCGCCGCGGTGCGGCCGATCGCCCGGAACGCTGGCGTCGACGTCCTCGCCTTCACCAACGACAGCAGCCAGGCCGGCGACGGCACCTACGTCATGGGCTTCGTGCCCGGCGACCAGGTCGGCCGCGTCGCCGGCTTCGCCCGTTCGCAGGGCGTCACCCGCTTCACCGTCCTGGCGCCGCGCTCCCCCTATGGCGACGCCGTCGTCGGCGCCATGCAGTCGATCGCCCCGACCCTCGGCGGCGCCACCGCCCAGGTCGAACGCTACGATCCGGCGGTCACCGACCTGACGCAGCCGGCCAGGCAGGTGGCGCAGGCGGCGCCGGCGCCGCAGGCCGTGCTGCTGGCCGAGGGCGGGCAGCGCGCCCAGGGGATCGCCCAGGCGCTGGCCGCCGGCGGCCTGCAGCCGCAGCAGGTCAAGCTGCTGGGCACCGGCCTGTGGGACGACACGTCGCAGGCGCAGGTCCTCGGGCAGGAGCCGGCGCTGGTCGGCGCCTGGTACGCCGCCCCGGCGCCGCAGAACCGCGCCCGCTTCGAGTCGCAGTTCGAGCAGGTCTACGGCCGCAAGCCGCCGCGCATCGCCACGCTGGCCTATGACGCCACCTCGATCGCGGCGGTGCTGGCGCGGACGGGCGGGCCGGTGCCCTTCGACCGCATGGCGATGACCAACCCCAACGGCTTCGAGGGGCTGGACGGGCTGTTCCGCCTGCGGGCCGACGGCCAGGTCGAGCGCCGCCTCGCGGTGATGGAGATCACCCCGGCCGGCGCCCGCGTCGTCGACCCGGCCCCGCCGACCTTCGAGACGCTGGGCCAGTAAGGGCCCCCGCGCCCACGCCTAGGCGCCGGAATTGCCCCCACCTGACCTCCCCCGCTGGGCGGGGGAGGTCAGGTGGGGGGCCGTCTTGCCCAGGTCGCACGCCCGCCGTAGGGCGCCCGAGTCCTTACGCCCGCGCCCGCAGGTAGGGGGTCAGGCGCCATTCGGCGAACTTGATCAGGCGGGACGCGATGAAGTTCAGCACCAGGTAGATCGCCCCGGCGACGATGAACAGCTCGAAGACCGCGAAGGTCTGGGCGATCATGCGCCGCGCGATGCCGGTGACCTCCATCAGCGTGATGGTGCTGGCGAGCGAGGTCGCCTTGACCATCAGGATCACCTCGTTGCCGTAGGCCGGCAGCATCTGGCGGATCGCCACCGGCAGCACGATGCGGCGGAAGGCGAGGGGCCGCGACATGCCGCAGGCGCGGGCCGCCTCGACCTGCCCCAGCGGCACCGACAGGATGGCGCCGCGCAGCACCTCGCTGGTGTAGGCGCCGGTGTTCAGCGTCAGCGCCAGGATGGCGCACCAGTAGGGCTCGCGCAGGAAGGGCCACAGGAAACTGTCGCGGATCAGCGTGAACTGGCCGAGCCCGTAATAGATCAGGAAGATCTGCACCAGCAGCGGCGTGCCGCGGAAGACGAAGACGTAGGCCGCCGACAGCCATTCCGCCACCCGGTTGCCCGACAGCCGCAGCAGGGCGACGGCGAAGGCCACCACCGCGCCGAGCGCCAGCGAGCCGACGATGAGCTGGAGCGTCAGCGACAGCCCGCCCAGCATCCGGGGCAGGCTGTCCCACATCAGTTGCCAGTTCATCGCCTCAGGCCCTCCGGACGCCGCGGTTGGCGGACAGTTCGGCGCGGTTGAACAGCGCCGTCGAGATGGTGGTCAGCAGCAGGTACAGCGCCGCCGCGGCGCTGTAGAACAGGAAGGGCTCGCGCGTGGCGCCGGCGGCCAGATGGGTGACGCGCATCAGCTCGGCGAGCGCCGTCACCGAGACCAGCGCCGTGTCCTTCAGCGTCAATTGCCAGACGTTGCCGAGGCCGGGCAGGGCGAAGCGCATCGTCTGCGGCACCAGCACCCGGCGCAGGATCAGCCAGCGGCTCATGCCGCAGGCCTTGGCCGCCTCGATCTGGCCGAAGGGGACCGACTGCACCGCGCCGCGGATCACCTCGGTCGAATAGGCGCCGGAGATCAGCCCGACCGCCAGAACGCCGATGGTGAAGGCGTCGAGATCCACCCGCCCGTCATAGCCGAAGGCGCGGGCGATCGCCGTCGCGACCCCGCTGCCGCCGAAGAACAGCAGGTAGATGACCAGCAGCTCGGGCACGCCGCGCACCACTGTGGTGTAGACGTCGGCGATCGTGTTCAGGACCAGGCTGTGGCTCAGCTTGGCCGAGGCGCCGAGCGACCCGACGACGATCCCGAAGGCGAAGGCCGACACGGCGACCGCGACGGTCATCGCGGTACCCAGCAGAAGCTGGCCGCCCCAGCCGTTGGGGCCGAAGGAAAGAAGTTCCAGCATTGGCACGCCCGGAAAAAGCGCCGGCCGGATGCCGAGGCACCCGGCCGGATCCATTCAGACCGGCGCCCGCCCGGTCAGGGGCGGGCCGCCGTTCCACTCACTTCGGGGAGATGTCGTACCCGAAATGCTGCGTGCTCAGCTTCTTGACGGTGCCGTCGGCCAGCGCCTCGCCGATGGCCTTGTCGAACATCGCCTTCAGGTCGGCGTTGTCCTGGCGCAGGCCGACGCCCATGCCCTCGCCGATCACCCCGCCGATGAAGTTGGGGCCGACGACGCTCATCTTGCCGGCATCGTTCTTGACGATGGCCTCGACCACCGACCGGTCGCCCAGGACGGCGTCGACGCGGCCGGACGTCAGGTCGATGCCGGCGTTGTCGATCTTGTCGTAGGTGCGCATCTCCACCTTGGGCAGATGCTTGTCCATGAAGTCGGCCTGGATGGTCGACACCTGGACGCCGACGGTCTTGCCCTTCAGCGCGTCTGCCAGCTTGTCCAGCGTCGGCTTGGCGGCGGCCTGGTCGTTCAGGTCGACGCGGTCGGCGCCGAGGTTGAGCGCCTTGCCCAGCGGCGAGCTGTTCAGCACCGCGAAGACCGACGGCTCGGTGCCGTAGGGGACCGAGAAGGCGATGACCTTCTTGCGCTCGTCGGTGATGGTCATCGCCGACATGATGGCATCGTACTTGCCCTGCTGCAGGGCCGGGATGATGCCGTCCCAGTCCTGGGCGACGAACTCGCAGGTGACCTTCATGCGCTTGCACAGGTCATTGGCGAAGTCGACCTCGAAACCGGTCAGCTTGCCCGAGGTGTCGGTGGAGTTCCACGGAGGATAGGCGCCCTCGCTGGCGATGCGGACCGTCTTCCATTCCTTGGCACCGGCGGTGCCGGCGGTCGCGACGGCTGCGGCGGCCATCATGGCGCCGAGCGCCAGGGCCGAAACGATCTTCTTCAACGAACACACTCCTCTGTTCGGTTTGCCCTTTTGGCACCCTCGCGCGGGGCGGGCTGGTTTGGACGGGTCCGGTACCGCTCCCTGCCGCTTCCCCTCACGCCGCACCGGACAGGTGGCGGGAGAGGAACTGCCGCACCCGGTCGGAGTCCGGATCGGTCAGCACCTTGTCGGGTGACCCTTCCTCCTCGATCCGGCCCTGGTGCAGGAAGACCACCTTGGACGCCACTTCGCGGGCGAAGCCCATCTCGTGCGTCACCAGAATCATCGTGCTGCCCTCGTCGGCGAGCTGGCGGATGACGCGCAGCACCTCGCCGACCAGCTCGGGGTCGAGCGCCGAAGTCGGCTCGTCGAACAGCATCACCTTGGGCTGCATCGCCAGCGCCCGCGCGATGGCGGCGCGCTGCTGCTGGCCGCCCGAAAGCTGGACCGGGTAGGCGTCGGCCTTGGCCAGGATGCCGACCTTGTCCAGCAGCATGCGGGCGCGGTCCACCGCCTCGGCCTTCGGCACGCCCAGCACGTGGACCGGCGCCTCGATGACGTTCTGCAGGATCGTCATGTGGGTCCACAGGTTGAAGCTCTGGAACACCATGCCGAGCCGCGTGCGCAGGCGCTCCACCTGGCGGGCGTCGGCCGGCACCGTGTTGCCGCGCTTCTTCTTCAGCGCGATGGCCTCGCCGCCGATGACGATGCGGCCGTCGTCCGGGATCTCCAGCATGTTGATGCAGCGCAGGAGCGTGCTCTTGCCCGAGCCGGACGAGCCGATCAGGGTGATGACGTCGCCTTCCCGCGCTGTCAGCGAAACCCCCTTCAGCACCTCCAGCTCGCCGAACCGCTTGTGAAGATCCTCCACGACGACGGCGGCGGTGGCGGTGTCGCTGACGGGCGGGTGGCGATTCATGCGGGAAAACCGGGGGGTTGTGGGCTGACCGATGCGGCACAGGCTAGACCGGCGCGTGTGGGTTCCGCAACGCGGATTTCACAGCCGGCGCCGGTTGTGCGTGTTGTGTCGGCGGGCAATCGCCTACCACAACAAAAGTACCAGAATCTGCGGCCCCAGGATACGCAGGCACATCGCCAGCGGGTAGACGGTGGCGTAGGCGAGCGCCGGCGCCTCCGACGCGACCAGCGCGTTGGCGTAGGCCAGCCCGGGCGGGTTGGTCTGGGCGCCGGCCAGGACGCCGCAGATGGTCAGGAAGTTCAGCTTCATGACGCCGCGGGCGACCAGGCCGGTCAGCAGCAGCGGCACCATCGTCACCAGCACCCCCCACAGCATCCAGGGCCAGCCGGCGCCGCTGGCCAGCGTGTCGACGAAGCGGTCGCCCGACGCGATGCCCAGCACCGCCAGGAACAGCACGATGCCGATCTCGCGCAGCGCCAGGTTGGCGGCCGGCGGCATGAACCAGACCAGCGGCCCGACATGGCCGACGCGGCCGAGCACCAGCGCCACGATCAGCGGGCCGCCGGCCAGCCCCAGGCGCAGCGGCGCCGGCATGCCCGGCAGGTAGAAGGGGATGGCGCCCAGCGCCGCGCCCAGCGCGATGCCGATGAACAGCGGGATCATCTCGACCTGCTGCAGGCGGCGGGTGGAGTTGCCGAGGATGCAGCCGACGGCGATCAGGCTCTCCGGCCGGCCGATGACGGTCAGGATGTCGCCGAACTGCAGCTTCAGCGCCGGGGTCGGCACCAGCTCGACGCCGGCGCGGTTGACGCGGCTGACCACCACGTCGTGGACGTCCTGCAGGTTCAGCGCGGCGATCGACTTGCCCAGCACCCCGTTGCTGGTGACGACGATGCGCTCCCACTTCAGGTCGGTGCCCTTGGTGGTCAGCGGCCGGTCGAACTCCTGCCCGAGCAGGGCGCGCACCTGCTCCAGCTTCGGCCGCGGCCCGACGACGTGCAGGACGTCGCCCAGCTTCAGCAGGGTGTCGTCGTGCGGGACGCACAGCGTGCCGTCGCGCAGCAGGCGGGACGCGACGATGCCCAGGCCGCACATCGGGGCGATGGTCCCCAGCGCCTTGCCGTCCAGCTCCGGGTTGCGGACCGCCAGGTCCATGGTCTCCAGCGTCTGCACCTCGGCGCGGCGGCAGGCCTCGAAACGGGCGGCCTCGGCCTCCGGATCGATGCGGAACAGGATGCGCACGGCGGCCATGGCGAACAGGTTGCCGGCGATGCCGAAGGGATAGGTGACGGCGAAGGCGAGGCCGGGCAGCGCCATCACCCCGGCGCCGGCGCCGACCTCGGTCAGCACCTGCTGGGTGGCGGCGAGCGCCGGCGCGTTGGTGACGGCGCCGGCGAAGACGCCCAGCGAGGAGCCCAGCGACACCGCCCCCGACGACACCAGCGCCGCCGTCAGCAGGATGCTCGACACCACCATCAGCAGCGCCAGCGCGTTCAGCGCCAGCCCGGTGCGCCGCAGCGCGGCGAAGAAGCCGGGACCGACCTGGATGCCGATGGTGTAGACGAACAGGATCAGGCCGAAGTCGCGGATGAAGTCCATCATCTCGGGATTGAAGGCGATCCCCAACTGGCGGGCGACGTGGCCGCCGGCGATGCCGGAGAACAGCACGCCGCCGATGCCGAGGCCGACGCCGCGGATCTTGATGTGACCGAGCGCGACCCCGGCCGCGGAGACCAGGCCGAGCATGAGGACCACGCGCGCGATCGGCGGCATGGCCTGGAGGACGTCTGCAAAGGCCGACATGACGAACATTTCCCGAACAGCATGGGCAGATCACCGGCACGCCCGGGGAGGGCGCGCCCGCCTTCCCATGGGAAGGTGGTGCCACACTGCCGCAAGCCGCGGCACAACGCGTTGATTCAGAACAACTGGCAACCGCGAGGCCGTGACATCGGCGGTCCTGCCGCCGCCTTTCATGGAGCCGGCGGCCAAGGCCGGCCACCTGCCCCGGGTAATGCCCCGGCGCGCGGCCGATGCGAACTCCATCCAAATTTTGCCATTTTTGTTTCCTATACATGGTCTCAAGCAACCGGCCCCACCGGTCGCGCAGCCGGCGCCCCCCCTAGCGCCGACGCCGCGACGGACAAGGGCCGTTCGACCGAGCATCGTCCGGCCGGACCCGGCTGAGCGAGAGGCCATCGCGAGAACCCCCTCGCGGTGGCCTTTTCTTTGTCCGCCGCGCGGCCTTCGGTGCTTTCCTTACGCGACCTTCGGCGCTTCCTTACGCGACCTTCGGTCGCGGCCTCCGCCATTCTTGTTCCGGCATCGCCGCCGCCTTGTGCTATAGCAGCGCCTCCCTCAACCGGATCGCGACCTGCCGCCATGCCCGTTTTCACCGGAACCGAGCTGACCTGCCTGCGAGGGGACCGCCTGGTCTTCACCGGGCTGGACTTCCGCATCGGCCCCGGCGGCGCGCTGGTGCTGCTCGGCCCCAACGGCAGCGGCAAGTCCAGCCTGCTGCGGGTGATGGCCGGCCTGCTGAAGCCGATCCGCGGCCAGCTTGCCTGGGACGGGGTGCCGGTGCCGGAGGATCCCGACGGCCACCGCGCCCAGGTCCAGTATGTCGGCCATCTCGATGCGGTGAAGCCGGTGCTGACGGCGGCGGAGAACCTCGCCTTCTGGGCGGCGCTGGCCGGTGCCGCGGATCCGGCCGCCAACGCGCTGGCGGCGCTCGACCGGCTGGGGGTGCCGCACATCGCCGGGGTTCCCGGACGCTACCTGTCGGCCGGGCAGAAGCGCCGGCTGAACCTGGCGCGCCTGCTGGCGGCCCCGGCCGCGCTCTGGCTGCTCGACGAGCCGACGGTGGCGCTCGATCGTGCCGCCATCGCCCTGTTCGAGGGGCTGATCGCCGAGCACCGCGCCGAAGGCGGCATGGTGGTGCTGTCCACCCACACCGACATCGCCACCCCCGGCGGCGACGAGCTCCATCTCGACGAATTCGCGCCCTACGGCGAACCTTACGCCGAGGATGACGGGGCAGAGGGCGGCGAACCGGACACCGCCCCGGACCTTGCCCCGGATACCGCTGGAGAGAGGGCCGCGCCATGAGCCGTTTCCTGCGACTGGTCGGGCGCGACCTGCGGCTGGCGCTGCGCCAGGGGTCCGACGCCACCATCGCCGTCATGTTCTTCGTGCTGTGCGTCGTGCTGTTCCCCTTCGGCGTCGGGCCGGAGCCGAACATCCTCGCTCGCATCGCCGCCGGCGTGATCTGGGTGGCGGCGCTGCTCGCCTCGCTGCTGTCGCTGGAGCGGCTGTTCCAGACCGACTACGAGGACGGCTCGCTGGAACTGCTGTCTCTGTCGCCCCTGCCGCTGGAAGCGGCGGTGCTGGCCAAGACGCTCGCCCATTGGCTGGTGACCGGCGTGCCGCTGATCGTCGCCGCCCCGTTGCTCGCCGTGCTGCTGAACATGGATGCCGCCGGCTTCGGCGTGCTGGTGCTGACCCTGGCGCTCGGCACCCCGATCCTCAGCCTGATCGGCGGCATCGGCGCCGCGCTGACGCTGGGGGCCAGGCGGGGCGGGGTTCTGCTGTCGCTGCTGATCCTGCCGCTCTACATCCCGGTGCTGATCTTCGGCGCCGGCGCCATCGATGCGGCGCTGAACGGGCTGACCCCGCGCCCGCACCTGCTGCTGCTGGCCTGCATCCTCGCCGGCGCCCTGCCGCTGGCCCCGTGGGCCGGTGCCGCGGCCCTGCGGCAGGCGGTGGAGTAGGCGAGGGGGGAGCGCATGCCCCGCCTCAGGACTTCGGGGGCGCCGGCTGCGGCAGCAGTTCCTCGATCGCCTCGCGCACCCTCTCGGCTTCCGGGTCGGTGATGGTCGAGAACCACGAGACCAGCCGTCCGTCCGGGCCGATCAGGTATTTGTGGAAGTTCCAGCGCGGTTGGGCCAGGACGCCCAGCTCGTCGGCCGCCCAGCGGTAGAACGGGTGGGCGCCGCTGCCGGAAACCACGGTCTTGTCGGCCATCGGGAAGTCGATGCTGTAGTTGACCTCGCAGAAATCCTTGATCTGGGACGCGTTGCCGGGTTCCTGCCCGCCGAAATCGTCCGACGGCACGCCCAGCACGACCAGCCCGCGGTCGCGGTAGCGCTGCCACAGCGCCTCCAGGCCTTTGTATTGCGGGGTGAAGCCGCATTGCGAGGCGGTGTTGACCACCAGGACCGTCTGGCCCCTGAACTGGGACAGCGGCAGCGGCTTGCCGTCGATGCCCTGGAACGTGAAGTCGTAGGCGCTGGCGGCCATGGCGGAGACGGCGCCCATCATGGAGATGGCCGCCGCCGCGGCGGCTGCGATGTATCGGTTGCGCAGGCTCATCGGGCGGCTCCTCTCCGGGGGCGGGATTGATGGCGGCGGTGGGCGGCGGCTGGACCGCGACCGTTCCCCCGATGATACGCCCTGCGGCGGCGTTCGGATCAGCGATGCCGCGGCAGGCCGGATCCCTGCCCCGCAGGCTTGCGGCTGCTTCCGGCCTACCCCCATCGGATGGATAGCCTTGGCGGCTTGGCATCAACAGTTTCAGGAGGAGGCGGCCGGCGACCCGGCACCGCCGCCCGGTCCGAACTGACGAAAGCGCCCGAAAAATGTCCCACCCGGTTCAGCGTCAGCCTGAGCATAAGAGCCGGCACGATCGATATGGGTACCGGCAGGCCGGCCGCGTCCGGCAGTCCGCCGCCACCCAGCCTCAGGAGAACAGGCCGATGACCTCCGGTTCCGCCATGCAGGACCTTCCGTTCGCCGCAACCCGCCGGCATGGGATGGTTTCCCTGGCTGGCAAGGCTGCGGGCATCGCCCTGTCGGCTCTGCTGCTGGGCGCCGCGCTGTCGGCACCGGCGGCCGCCGACCCCGGCGGCCATGGCCGCGGCCATGGCTGGGGCCATCACAAGCATCACGATCGCGACCAGCCGCCGGTCGTCGTCTACGAGGCGCCGCCCCCCGTGGTGGTCGTTCCCGCGCCGCCGCCCCGTGTCGTCCATGTTCCGCCGCCGGCGGTCGTCTATGCCCCGCCGCCCGCCGTCATCTACGCCCCGCCGGCCCCGCCGCCGGGCGTCAGCGTCCAGATGAACATCCCGCTCCGCTGAGCGCGCATCCGGTCGACGTCCCTCCTCCCGGCCACGGCAATCGCATATGGCAATAATCGCCCTCTCCCGCCCTGGGAGAGGGAGGGGACCCACGAAGTGGGGAGGGTGAGGGGTGTTCCAAGACCCCAGAACCGCAGGGTTTCTTGCATCACCCCTCACCCTTCCCATGCTCCGCATGGGCCCCGAGGTCGCTCGCAAGGCTCGCGACCGCATTCCACCTACGACTGCCTTGCAGTCGTCCGGCCTGCGGCCGTCGGTTCCATGCCCTCTCCCGGGGCGGGAGAGGGAGCCATATGCGATGGCCGTGTCCCCCCGGCCGGGGGCCTGTAACCTTCCTGTGTCCTTGCCGGGACCCATGCCCGCTTTTTCTGCGCCGGCGTCCGGGTGTCCCGGCGCCGCGCGGTTCCCATCGGGGGTGGGACGTGGCTGGAAACCCTGACTCTTCAGTCCTTTCGTGACACGAACCCGCCCTAGCGGATAGGATCGCTCGCCCCGTCGCGGAGGCGGTAGGCCGTTCGGGTGATTCACGGAAACTAAACCGGCGTCCGGCCATCTGTCGGCCGGGCGGCGAAGGTGCCCGGGGTCGGTAGCGGGGAAGGGAGAGACCGAATGTTCGTGATCGTCGGCTTCGGCATCGTGGTTTTCAGCGTGTTCGGCGGCTACATCCTGGGTGGCGGCCATATGGGCGTGCTGTGGATGCCGTTCGAGTTCATGATCATCCTGGGCTCGGGTGCCGGCGGGTTCTTCATCGCCAACCCGAAATCGGTGGTCACGCACACCGGCAAGGAGCTCGGCCACCTCTTCAAGGGGCCGAAATACAAGAAAGAGGATTTCCTGGAGATCCTCACCATGATGTACCAGGTCTTCAAGATCGCGAAGACCAAGGGCCTGCTGGCCCTGGAGCAGCACATCGAGAAGCCGGAAGACTCGCCGCTGTTCCAGCAGTTCCCGAAATTCTACGGCGACCACCATGCCATCGCCTTCCTCTGCACCTATCTTCGCCTGATGTCGCTCGGCGCCGACAACCCGCACGAGCTGGTCGACCTGATGGACGAGGACATCGAGACGATGCATCACGAACACCAGCGCATCGCCGACGCCATCCAGGCGGTGGCCGACGCGGTGCCGGCGCTGGGCATCGTGGCGGCGGTGCTGGGCGTCATCCACACCATGGGATCGATCACCGAGCCGCCGGAGGTGCTGGGCAAGCTGATCGGCGGCGCGCTGGTCGGCACCTTCACCGGCATTCTGGTGGCCTATGGCTTCCTCGCCCCCATCGCCAGCGGCCTCAAGGGCATCTACCACGCCGAAGGCAAGTACTATCAGGCGATGAAGACCGGCCTGATCGCCCATCTGTCCGGCTATGCGCCGGCCATCTCGGTGGAATACGCCCGCAACGTGCTGGAACCGGAATACCGGCCGTCCTTCGCCCAGGTGGAAGAGGCGACCTCCGCCCTGCCACCCGCCTGATCCGCCCGCCTGATCCGCCGGAAGAGCCGATGCCCGAGATCGACATCGCCTGGAACGAGGGTACCGTCGGCGACTGGGATGCGCTGTTCGCCCGCGTTCCCCGTTCGACCCTGCTGCAGAGCTTCGCCTACGGCCGCGCCATGGGCCGCACCTACGGCCATGTCCCGCGGCTGGGGGTGATCCGCCGGGAGGGCAGGCCGATCGGCGTGGTCCAGACGCTCGACCGCCGCATCATGAAGCTGTTCCACGACCGCCAGTGCCACCGCGGCCCGCTGTGGCTCGACGGCGCGGTTCCCGATGCCGACACGCTGGAGGCGGTGTTCCGCCGCCTGCGCCGCGCCGTGCCGCGCTCGCCGCTCGGCCGCGCCAGCCTGTTGCCGGAACTTCCGGCCGGGGCGGAGAGCGAGGCGCTGCTGGCGCGCTGCGGTTTCCGCAAGGTCGGGCCGGGCTACCAGACCGTCTGGTTCGACCTGACCCGGACCGAAGAGGCGATGCGCGCCGGCCTGGCCCGCGACTGGCGCAAGCGCCTGCGCGGGGCGGAGAAGGCCGGGCTGACGCTCGATGTCGACTGGCAGGCCAACAACCTGCCCTGGCTGATGAAGCAGGAGCACGACCAGGCCCAGGCCAAGGGGTTCCGGCCGATGACCGGTCCGCTGGCCGTGCGGCTTCGCAATGCCATGGTCAAGGGCGGCAGCCCGAACGACGGGGCGGTGATGGTGACGGCGCTCGCCGACGGCCAGCCGGGCCGCCAGCCGGTCGCCTGCTGCCTGTTCCTCCGCCACGGCGCTGCCGCCACCAGCCAGATCGGCTGGGCCAGCGACGCCGGACGGCAGGCCCACGCCATGCGGCTGGTCCTGTGGCGGGGCATGCAGGAGCTGAAGCAGCGTGGCGTGCGGGTCCTCGACCTCGGCGGCATCAACCCGGAGGCCGCGCCCGGCGTCACCGAATTCAAGCTCGGCACCGGCGGCGAGGTGGTGGAAACCGTCGGCCAATACCGCTGATCCCCCCGCTGCCTGACGATGGCCCTGCCGGATCAGGCTATCCTTACTTGCGTCCCTACTTGCGCGGCAATTCCCGATCCGAGAGGCAAGACCATCATGGCCGATCTCGAACCCTTGAAGCCCGGCGAGGCCGACCTCGCCATCGAACGCGCCTTGCAGCAGAAGCCCAAGGCGATGATCATCCGCGAGAAGCTGCAGCAGATGCTTGGCGACGAGAACACCGCCCGCCAGTTCGTCGGGGCGCTGCGCAACATGATGAAGCAGGAGTGACGGGCCGGCGGCCCCTGCGGCCGACCCGTCCCGCGGTCAGCAGCTCGTCGCCTTGTTGCAGGTCTTGTCCTCGGCGGGGGTCCGGGCGAGTTGCAGGCCGCCGCGCGACTCCTCGAACAGGCGCTCCAGGGAGCGGCGGGCCTGCTGGAATGCCTGAAGCTCGCGCCCGTCCAGCTTCTCGCCGGTCGGCAGGTCGATGGAGCGCGGATTGACCTGGCGGCCCCCCTTCAGCACCTCGTAGTGCAGGTGCGGGCCGGTGGCGCGGCCGGTGGACCCGACATAGCCGATGATGTCGCCCTGCTCGACCCGCCCGCCGCGGCTGATGGATTTGGCGAAGCGGCTCATATGGGCGTAGGCGGTGGTGATCTCGGTGTTGTGGCGGATGCGGACATAGTTGCCGTAGGAGCTGGAGCGCTGCGCCAGTTCCACCACGCCGCGGCCGGCGGCATAGATCGGCGTTCCGGCCGGCGCGCCGAAATCGACGCCTTGGTGCATCTTGCTGAAGCCCAGGATCGGATGGCGGCGCATGCCGAAGCCGGAGGTGATGCGGGCGCCGTCGACCGGGGTGCGCAGCAGGGCGCGCCGGATGCTCTCGCCGTCGCCGTTGTAATAGTCGACGCGGCCGTCGCGGGTCTTGTAGCGGTAGATCGGCATGTCCTCGCCGCTCAGCGTCAGCGAGGCGTAGAGCACGTCGCCGTCGCCGGCGGCGACGCCGTCGCTGGTGACCAGCTTCTCGTACAGGATCTCGAAACGGTCGCCCGGCTGCAGGTCGCGCTGGAAGTCGACGTCGTAGGAGAAGTCCTGGATGAAGGACATCATCACCCCGACCGGCACCCCGGCCTCGGCGGCGGCCTCGAACAGGCTGGAGCGGATGACGCCCTGCGCCGCCACCGGCTTGCGGGTCACCGTCTTCTCCACCTGGGTGGAGGTGAAGCCCGAGGCTCCCTTGCGCGCGATCGACACCGAGCGCAGCGGGTCGGGGGCGAACTCCAGCCCGACGAACTTGCGGGTCCCGCTGCGGCGCGGCTCGAACAGCACGGTCACCTGCTGTCCGGCCTGCAGGCGGCGCGGGTTGTAGACGTCGCGCAGGGCGGCCACGGCATCATGGGCGTCGTTGGCCGGGACCTTGGCCTGGGCCAGCAGATCCATCAGCGTGTCGCCGCGTCCGATCGACAGGGTCCGGCGGTCGATCGGGCCGGCAGGGGCGTCCTGTGGATCGGTGCCGTCCGTCTCTTCGGCGTGCTCGGCGGCATCCTCCCCTCCCGTCGTCGGCTTCACGGCCGGCTTGCGGGCATGAACGTCCCGGCCTTCCGGCGCGACGGACGTCCGCGCGGCGGCAATGGTCGGTGTCAGCGCTCCGGCCGTCATGATGGCAAGCAAGGCGAGCGTGGGAAGGCGGGATAGCCTCGAACGCACCGTCGTCCTCCTCCTGTAACCCATGGGGCGGGCCTCGTGGGGCGTCGGGTCGGTCCTAACATAAGGTGTTAAGACCATCGATCGGACGGTGCGGGACCGGTCCGACCCTGTCAACCCGACGGAAGGCCGCAGGGATGAACCCCATGGAAACACTATGGATTGGCGGACCGGGATGGAGTCCGGCCGCGCCGCGGTTGGTGGGTTCGATCCCTTACACTGAATCCGCCACCGGCTCCGTTGAAAAACGAACTGTCAGGAATTTTTCATCGAAAGATAAAAAAGCGCTTGCGCGTCGGCGGGGGAGGCGCCTATAAACCGCTCCACCGACGGCGGGGCGCTGAACGAAGCGCGGCGCTGGCGGAGAAAACGGAAGCGATAACAGCAGGTTAGCGGTTACGGCTTCCGGGATCGACAGAAATTCCTCCGGCCATCGCGGCACACTCCCTGAAGA
>NZ_JAGINO010000009.1 GCF_017876115.1 Azospirillum picis | reverse complement strand
GCTTGGTCACTTTGGCGAAGACATCATCAACAGCGAGCAAAGCAATCGCATTGGAAACGACGCATACAAATCGATAAAAGCCGGCTGTAGTACTAACGCACCGGCCGGTCGTCGACGATCGCCACCCGGCAGCCCTGCTTGGCGAACTTGGCGCAGGTCTCCAGCGCCGCCCGGCGCGCGGCGTCCTCGCTCGCCACGCCCGACTTCCAGCCATAGGCGCCGTCCGGCGACACCGCGAAGGCCTTGTGGCCGGGCGCCTCGACATAGGCGGCGAACTTGCCGCGGCCGGCGGCCGACAGTTCCGCCGGCGGCTCCATCCGGACGACGGTCGCCCCCTGGCGCTGCGGCGTCACGGCAGGCGCTGCCGCCGTGCCGGCCGGCCGGTCGTTGACGTAGGCGATGCGGCAGGCCTGCCGGGTGTGGCTGGCGCAGGCATCGAGCGCCTTGCGCTGCGCGTCCTCGGTGCTGCGCAGGCCGGCCTTCCAGCCATAGGCGCCGTCCGGGGCCACCGCGAAGGCCTTGTTGCCGCCGGCCTCGACATAGGCCGGGAACTTGGCGCGGTTGGCGGCCGACAGCTCGGACGGCGGCTCCAGCGCCGGCAGGGACAGCGCGATCAGGCCGTCCCGCGGCACCAGCCCGTTCCTGGCCAGAAAGGCGTCGACCGCTGGGATCCATTGCGGGATGCCGGCGCTGAAGAAGAAATGGCCGTCCTTGCCGTTGGCGGGGGCGGCGACGAACTCCGCCCGGCCGCCCTCGCGGGTGTAGGCGTCGACGAAGCGGCGGGCCAGCCCCGGCCCGAAGAACAGGTCGTTCTCGGCGTAGATCCACAGGGTCGGCAGGCGGGAGGTCCGGCCGAGCGTGCCGAAGGCGGCGACCAGCCGGTCCTCCTTGCAGACGTCGTTGTCGCCGCGCGAGCCGCGGCCGCCGGCGAAGCTGACCACCGCCTTCAGCCCCGGCGGCGGGTCGGCGGCGAGCGCCAGGCTTGCGAAGCCGCCCGCCGACACCCCGACCGCGATGACCCGGCCGGCATCGGCGAAGGGCTGCCGGGCCATGTACTGCACCGCCTGCCGCAGGTCCTCGCGGCTCTGGACGGCGGCATGCAGATAGTCGGGATTGTCGCAGCCGCCGTTGCTTTCGGCATAGGGACCGTCGGAGCCGCCATAGCCGCGCCGCATCACCGCCAGCACCGCCCAGCCGCGCCGGGCGAATTCCCGTGCCTGCTGCACGTAGCGCAACGGCGTCATCTCCGCCCGTTCAGCCGGATCGCGCGGCGCACCGTGGCTGAGGATGGCGACCGGGTAGGGGCCGGGACCGTCGGGGCGCAACAGCATCGCTTCCAGCGATGCCTTGCCGCCGTCGGGGAAGCGGGCCGGAATGGCCAGCGGCGTCTGGACCAGCCCCTCGGCCGGTGCCGGGGTGGGCCAGAGGAACAGGAGGGCCACGAAGAGAAGGCGGCGCATGGACATGGTGGACGCGTCTTCCAAAGCGAAACGATGCGACAGCTTACGCCATCGGCATGGGCCGCGTCAGCGCGGGCGTGACGGGATGAGGCTCCGGGCGGCGGCACGCCGCAGCGCGGCGGAGACGGAGGCGGAAGCGATACAGATATGATTTCGTGGGCGGACGATCGGTATCGCGTACGGCGCGTCGGCGGTGTAGCCTCACCGGAAAGGCGGATCAATCCGCCGCCGGACCAACTCCAGGGAACGCCCGTCCATGACCTTGCCGCCAACCGCACCGGCCTTGCCGCGTCCCACCGTCTACGCCATCGACGGCGTGGTTCCCGTCATCGACCCGACCGCCTTCGTGCATCCGTCCGCGGTGCTGATCGGCGACGTCGTGGTGGGGCCGGGATGCTATGTCGGCCCCTGCGCCAGCTTGCGCGGCGATTTCGGCCGCATCGTCCTGCGGCGCGGCAGCAACGTGCAGGACAACTGCACCCTGCACGCCTTTCCCGGCCATGACGCGATCGTCGAGGAGGACGGGCATGTCGGCCATGGCGCCGTCCTGCACGGCTGCGTCGTCCGCCGCAACGCGCTGGTCGGGATGAACGTCGTGGTGATGGACGGGGCGGAGATCGGCGAGGAAGCGATCGTCGCCGCCATGGCCTTCGTCAAGGCGGGCTTCGTCGTGCCGCCGCGCACGCTGGCCGCCGGCCTGCCGGCCAAGGTCGTCCGCGACCTGCGCCCCGACGAGATCGCCTGGAAGAGCGAGGGGACGGAGGAGTACCAGCGCCTCGCCCGCCGCTCGCTGGCCACCATGGTCGCCTGCGCGCCGCTGGAGGCGGAGGAGCCGGGCCGCAGCCGCGTCGATGCCGGCACCAGCCAGCCGCTGCACAAGGTGAAGGGCGCCTGAGCAGGTTTTGCAGGTTTTCCGGGTCCGCCCGTCCGCGGGCGGGGTTCGGGAAACCTGCTTCCGGCCCGGCGGCGGGGCGCCCGCGCGCCTATTCCCCGGCCGGCCGTCCTTCAGTTCCCGCCGCCGGCGTCCCGGCGGCACCGCGCGCCGCCGCAAGCTGGTCGGCGCGGAGCTGGAGCTTGCTCAGCAACTGGTCGAGCAGGGCCTGTTCCTCGATCGACAGGGCGTCCGTCACCTCCGCCTGGTAGGTCAGCGCCAGCGGCACGATCTCGCCATAGATCTCCATCGCCTTCGGCGTCAGGGTCAGCAGGGCCTTGCGCCGGTCGGTATCGCCCGACTCGCGCAGGATCAGGCCGGAGTCGAGCATGCGGCTGATGGCGCGGCTGACCTGCACCTTGTCCATCGCGGTGCGTTGGGCGATCTCCCCGGCGCTCAGCGTCTCGCCGCCGCCGAGCACGGCGATGACGCGCCATTCCGGGATGGTGATGCCGAACCGCTTCTCATACAGCTTGGCCAGGGTGTGGCTGACCGTATTGGCCAGCACCGACAGGCGGTAGGGCAGGAAGCGCGTCAGGTGCAGCACCGGCTGTCCGGCCGGGGCGGGCGTCGACGAGGAGGCGCGGGAGCGTCGGGCGGGCGGCATCGGCGGACGGCATCCGGTCAGGGTGGCGGCTGCCACCATCCTGACCGGGAATTTGCGGGTTGCAACAATTTCCGGTGAAACGGGAGCGCCGGTCCGGCGGGCGGCGGCAGGGGAGACGGCCCGTTCCCTGGTTGCGACCGCCAAGGAGCGGCGCGCTACGCGGGCCATCGGGTGGTTGCGGCCTTGTCCAGGCTGCCGGCGTGGGTCGCCTTATCCCAGGGCGCCCGCCATCAGCCGCTCCGGCGGCGGGGCTTCGGGGATGTGCTGAGAGACGTAGCCTTCGCTGTGGATCCGGTCCTCCCGCGCCCCCAGCGCACGGGCGGCCGCGACGCAGGCCGCGACGAAGGCCGGGCTGCCGGCGGCGAAGACGGCATGGCCGGACAGGTCGGGAAGGATTCCGGGCAGTATGGCCGGGATGCGGCCCTTCAGATGATCCGGGCTGTCCTCGCGGGTCAGGGTGACCCTGACCTCGACGTTGCGGTACTTCGCCTGCCAGTAGCTCAGCAGCCCCTGTTCATAGACGTCCGCCCTGGTGCTGGCGGAGACCAGCAGCGTCACCGGCGGCCGGTAGCCGCGGCGCAGGGCCGCCTCGGTCAACGCCAGGATGGGGGCGAGGCCGGAGCCGGCGGCCATGCACAGGACCGGGCTGTCGACGGACGGGTCACCGATGAAGGTCCCATAGGGTCCGGACAGCGTCACCCCGCGGCCGGGCGTCAGGTGTTCATGGATCCAGCCGCTGGTCGGTCCGCCGTCGATCCGGGTGACCTGCAGCGTGATCTCGCCGTCCGGGCGCGGGGCGTTGGCGATGGAGTAGCAGCGCGGCGGTGCGCCGGCCAGCGCGTCGCCGAGCATCACATACTGGCCCGGCCAATAGCGCAGCGGCTGTCCCAGCGGCCGCAGCCTCAGCTCCACGATGCGGGGCGTGCGCCGGATCCGGTCGGTGACCACGAACGGGACGGTCTCGCGCGGCGGGAACAGCTTGGGCTGGGCGTCGGCGGTGCCGTATTCGATCATCAGCTCGTCCGAGATCGGCTTGGCCATGCACATCAGGCCGTAGCCGTCCTTCCGCTCGGCCCGGGACAGCGCCATGTCCAGCACCATGCCCTGGTCGAACTGCCCGGCGAGCACCTTGACCTTGCACTCGCCGCAGGCGCCGGCGCGGCAGTTGTTTGGAAGGGCGTAGCCGGCCTGCTCCAGCGCCGACAGGACGGTCTCGCCGTCACGGCACTCGACCGTGCGGCCGGAGGGATGGAGGCGGATGCGGCTCACCGGCGGGATCCTTGATGGGAGGTGGCTTTATCGGAAGGCGCTTGCCCCCACCCCGACCCTCCCCCGCTGGGCGGGGGAAGGGGCAAGTGCGGGAGGGGTCGGGTGGGGGAAACCGGGCCGGTGCCTCAGAACACGGGAATGATCTCGTCCATGTCGACGTCGCGGACCTCCTCGCCGGTGATCCCGACTTCGGGGATCGCCGGGAAGGGGATGCCGTAGCGGTCGAGCACGCCCTTCAGGTTCAGCATGGCGTTGCGCCAGTTCTCCTTCTTCGCCTCGTAGTCGGGGATGTGGAAGCCGGCCTTGCGCGCGACCGCCTCCGCCTCGCGCTGGGTGGCGATGAAGTCCTCCGGCAGGTCCCAGAACTGCGGCGGCGGCTCGAACAGGACGGCCGACAGGAACAGGTAGCCGGCGCGGATCTGCTTGGTGATGATCGACCGGTCCTCCACCGCGAGGTGCGGGTAGTCGCGCTCCATCAGCGACAGGCAGATCGCCATGTGGCGGCCCTCGTCGCGGCCGATGTTGCGGAACGCCTCCTTGAACACCGGCTCGGTGCAGCCGGCGGCCATCTGGTGGAAGATGGTCGCCGCGGCGATCTCGCCCATCAGGAAGGAGCTGAACAGGACGGCCAGCGAGTATTTCGGCACCGCCTTCTTGTAGCCGTCCCAGTAGCGCCCGCCGTTGTAGTAGAGCCAGTGGGCGTTCCTCCGCAGGCGGCGGCCGAGTTCCGTCCTCGGCTCGTGGGTCAGCGGGCTGGTGGCCTCCAGCAGCCTGGTTATGGCCAGTCCGCACATCTGCTCGTGGTTCTGCTCGTCGCGGGTGACGGAGAAGAAGCAGCGGCGGACCGGATCCTCTTCATGCACCTCGTAGGTCTTGATCAGTGCATGGGCGAAGACCGGCGGGGCGGAGGCGTCGAAGACCGACAGGATCGTCCACCAGTAGGCGATGGCCTCCCGTTCCTCCCAGCGGTACCGCGACGGATCGAAGCTGTCCCAGGGCAGCTTCGCGGGATCCCAGGTCTCGCGCTGGGCGGCCGCGTAGACCTCCTCCAGCTTCCTGGTCTGCGATACCCAGGACAACGGGTAGACGTTGGGCTGCGGCGTGGCGGGGGGGAACTCCATCGTCCTGGCGATGGGGGTGTAATCCTTGGACATGGGGCGTTTCCTCCGGGTCGTTCTACCGGGCGCTCTTTGTCCATCGGCGCCCTATGGTCTTTATATGACACATAATCGTCGCTCTAACAATGAAATATGTATCATATGGGAGCGTGCGGGTTTGCCTCCAAGCTTATGATTTCACTAAGAGAGCACACGGAAGGGCCGAATTGATCCAGATCAATTCGTGCAAAAACCCGACGGTGCGGGCCTGGATTGTATCGTTTCCGCCGGCCGGCGTCAGCAGACCGGCAGCGAGGGAATGGTGCCGCGGATCAGGGTGCGGGTTCCCTCGTCGATATCGGCGAGGATGCTGGCATGCATGTAGGCACGGGAGAGGACGGTCAGGGCGAAGTCGGCATCGTGGGACCGCCGCCTGAACTCGCCCCGGCTGATCGAGCCGCCGAACACCGCCTGCCAGAAGGTCGGGGTATCGAGCGGCCCGAAATTCATCGCCCAGAACCCGAAATTCGGCTGCCCGGCCGACGCCTCGCGCAGCAGGAGTTCGACGCCGCGGTGGCGGGGATCGGCGGCGATGCGGGCATAAAGCTCGTCGGTTGCCGCCGCCTCGCCTTCAAGCACCTGCAGGAAGATGCCGTCCAGTTCCACCAGGAAGCCGGTGATGCCCAGGTCGCGGTTCTTGCGGGCACTGCGCAGGCAGATGTCGGCAAGGGCCGTGTAGGGAAGCTTCTCCACGGCATCGCTGCGATAGAGGATGGTCAGCATCGGCGGCACGTCCGGAGCGATCGGTGTAAATCGCGCCAACCTTATCGCAAATTGTATGGAACCTCTCAGTGGCTTTTGGTCAATCCGCCACTGGTCACAAGGCTAGCCCGCCGCCATGCTTTCCAGCCCGCCGAACCGCCCATGGAAGGCCGGCTGGGCGTCCGGAAGCGGTCCGTTGGCCGTCGTGGCGGCCCCCATCACGAAGGCTTCCGAGGGTGGCGCGAGGCGCCTGTAGAGGTTGCGGGTCAGCATCCGCGCCTCCTGGCCCGGCCAGTCGGCCGGCAGCAGGTCGGGCGGCAGCATCGGGTCGCGCAGCAGGATGCGGCGGAAGTCATGGATCAGCAGGGTGCGCAGGACGAAGCACAGCGCCGGCTCGGGCTGCTCGGACAGCTCGATCGCCGTCCACAGCGGACGGAAGTGATCCAGGAAGGCCGCGTAATCATGTTCGAGCTGATCGATGTCCCAGCAACCGCGCACCAGGTCGCGCAGCGCTCCGAACCCCTCCGCCCGGTTCAGGCTGGCCTTCATATGGACGATGCGGTCGGCGATCCCCAACTCGGCCAGCAGGCGGTGCATCGCCGCCTCGTCGCAGTTGGGATGGGCATAGACGGTGGCCGACGCCGCGCCGAAGCCCTGCCAGATCAACTCCCGCCGCAGGGCATCCCGCGTTTCGGCATCCAGGGCGTTCGGCGGCACCAGCAGCAGGTCCCATCCGCGGTCCCATTCCCGGGCGAGCGGCGCGTAGATCCGGCGTTCGGCGGCGGCGAAGCGCTCCTTCCCGCTGTCGGTGATGCGGTAGAAGCTGCGCCGCCCGATCTGGGTGTTGGTCAGCCAATCGTCCTTGCACAGCCGGAAGACCGAGGTGCGGACGATGCGCTCGCTCAGGCCGAACAGCGCCATCAGGTCGATCAGGCTGCCGAGCCAGAGCGAACCGCCGTGGGGAAGCACGGCGTCGCCGTAGACGGTGATGATCAGCGACTTCGCCCGCGGCGCGAGCGCATCGGTCAGTTGGGCGGCGAGGTCTTCAGGGCGGCGCGGGCGGGCCATGCGGTCGGTCTGTCCTGTGAACGGTTGGGCGGGACGGGCGCGGCTGGAGGGACTGTATACGCAACCCGGCGGGGGCGGGGCCAGTGCCGCGACCGTGCGCCGCAGCCCCGCGGGAGGGAAATGGCACGGACATTGCGCAACACGGACTTTCCGTTTGACAATCTTTAATGTGATACAATACGATCTGATCTGAAAAGAAAAACTGTGTCATAAGCCGAATAGCCGGCCGATGACGGATGGAGACGGGAGGGGTGCGGGAGCCGCGGCGTCGGTCGGCGTTCTCGGAAGTTCGTGAAAGCCGGACGGAAGTAGATCGCATCCCGATAATATTTCGTTTGAAACATTAAGCCAGACAAATCGTCTCCTCGCGCCTGGGCGGGCATTGGCCACGAACCGGCGGAAGAGGGGCCAACAGGGAGGGTTGTCATGCGCAAAAGCCTGCTTTCCACCATCGCCGCCACCGTCACAGCCGCGATCGCGGTTTCGGGCGCGTTGATGGGTCCGGCCGCCGCCGCCGAGCCGATCAAGGTCGGCGCCATCGTTTCGGCGACCGGGCCGGCCTCCTTCCTCGGCGATCCGGAAAAGAAGGTCCTGGAACTCTATGCCGACCGCATCAACAAGGCGGGCGGCGTCGACGGCCGGCCGGTTCAGCTCACCGTCTACGACGACGGCGGGGCGGCCGACAAGGCGGCCTCCTTCACCAAGCGCCTGATCGAGAGCGACGGCGTCGACGTGATCGTCGGCGGCACCACGACCGCGGCGACGATGGCGGCGGTGCCGCTGGTGGAGCGGGCAGGCGTGCCCTTCATCTCGCTGGCCGGCGCGGTGGTGATCGTCGAGCCGGTGAAGAAGTGGGTGTTCAAGACCCCGCACACCGACCGCATGGCCGCCGAGAAGGTGATGGAGGACATGAAGGCGCGCGGGCTGACCAAGCTCGCCCTGCTGTCGGAGGATTCCGGCTTCGGCAAGTCGGGCCGCGAGCAGACCGTGGCGGTCGCCAAGGAGCGCGGCATCGAGCTGGTCGCCGACGAGACCTACGGCGCCAAGGACACCGACGTCACCGCACAGCTCACCAAGATCAAGAACAACGCCGCCGCCCAGGCGGTGCTGGTGTTCGGCCTCGGCCAGGGGCCGGCGGTGGTGACCAAGAACTACCGCCAGCTCGGCATCGCGCTGCCGCTCTACCAGTCGCACGGCGTCGCCTCGAAGGAATATATCCGGCTGGCCGGCGGCGCGGCCGAGGGCGTCCGGCTGCCGGCGGCGGGCCTGGTCGTTGCCGCCCAGCTTCCGGAGAGCGATCCGCAGAAGACGGTGGTGACCGACTTCACCAAGACCTACGAGGACGCCTTCAAGTCCGAGGTCTCGACCTTTGCCGGCCATGCCTATGACGGGCTGATGATCGCGCTCGACGCGGTCAAGCGCAGCGGCGGCACCGACAAGGCCAAGCTGCGCGACGCCATCGAGCAGACCAAGGGCTATGTCGGCACCGGCGGCACGGTGACGATGGGCCCGAAGGACCACATGGGCCTGACGCTCGACGCCTTCCACATGGTCGAGGTCAAGCAGGGCGACTGGTCGCTGGTGAAGTGAGGCGCCGATCCCCTGTTATCCCCTCTCCCCGGGGGGGAGAGGGGGAGATGTGCGCGGGAGAGGAACGTCAGGAACCCAACGATGTTCGCGGAACTGCTGCAATATCTGCTGTCCGGGCTGACCATCGGCGCGATCTACGCGCTGGCTGGGCTCGGCTTCTCGATCATCTACAACGCCAGCCACGTCATCAACTTCGCCCAGGGCGAGTTCATCATGATCGGCGGCATGGCGTCGGCCACCCTGACGGCGTCCGGGGTGCCGCTGCCGCTGGCGATCCTGATCGGCTGCGGCGGCGCCATGCTGGTCGGCGTGCTGGTGGCGAAATTCGCGGTGGAGCGGGCGCGCAACGCCTCGACCGTCACCCTCATCATCATCACCATCGGCGCCTCGATCTTCCTGCGCGGCGTTGCCGAGCTGGTCTGGGGCAAGGACTTCAAGCGGCTCGACGCCTTCTCGGGCGAGACGCCGATCCAGATCCTGGGCGCCTCGATGCAGCCGCAGTCGCTGTGGGTGGTCGGCACGGCCGCGGTGCTGATCGTCGCCATCGGCCTGTTCTTCAGCCGGACCTTGACCGGCAAGGCGATCCTCGCCACCTCGCACAACCGCCTGGCCGCCCAACTGGTCGGCATCGACGTGAAGCGGGTGGTGCTCGCCTCCTTCGCGCTGTCGGCGGCGCTGGGGGCGGTCGGCGGGGCGGTGGTGGCCCCGATCACCTTCTCCTACACCGAGATGGGCATCATGCTCGGGCTGAAGGGCTTCACCGCCGCCGTGCTGGGGGGCTTGGGCCACGGGCCTGGCGCGGTGGCCGGCGGGCTGATCGTCGGCGTCGCCGAGGCGCTGGGCGCCGGCTACATCTCCTCGGCCTACAAGGACGCCGTCGCCTTCGTCATCATCCTCGCCGTCCTGCTCTTCATGCCGAACGGGCTGTTCGGCAAGCGCGGCACCGAGCGGGTTTAAGGATCCGACCCCGATGAACGCACTCCTCCACGGGCGGCTGACCGGACTTCTGGTGCTGGGCGCGGTGATCGCGATCCTGCCGGCTTTCCTGCCCAACAACTTCTACCTCGACATCGCCATCCTGGCCGGCTTCAACGCCATGGTCTGCGTCGGGCTGAACCTGCTGATCGGCTATGCCGGGCAGATCAGCCTCGGCCATGCCGGCTTCTTCGGCATCGGCGCCTACGCCTCGGCGGTGCTGGTGGGGACCTACGGCTGGCCGCCGGTGCTGGCGCTGCTGGCCGGCGCCGCCGCCGTCGGGCTGCTGGCCTTCCTGGTCGCCAAGCCGATCCTGCGGCTGAAGGGCCATTACCTCGCCATGGCGACGCTCGGCATCGGCATCATCGTGTCGATCGTGCTGCGCACCGAGAGCGGCCTGACCGGCGGCCCCGACGGCATGATGGTCGAGCCCTTCCGCATCTTCGGCGTCGAGCTGTATGGCGAGAAGGTCTGGTACTGGGTGGTCGGCGTCCTGCTGGTCGGCGTGGTCTGGCTGTCGCTGAACCTGATCGACAGCCCGATGGGCCGCGCGCTGCGCGCCGTCCACGGCTCGGAGGTGGCGGCCGAGGTGGTCGGCGTCGACACCGCGCGCTTCAAGGTGCTGGTCTTCGCGCTGTCGGCGGTGTTCGCCAGCGTCGCCGGCAGCCTGTTCGCCCATTATGCCGGGCTGATCACCCCGGCCAAGGCCGACTTCTTCAAGTCGATCGAGCTGGTGACGATGGTGGTGTTCGGCGGCATGGCCTCGACCTTCGGCGCGGTGGTCGGGGCGGTGGTGCTGACCCTGCTGCCGCAGGCGCTGACGGTTTTCCAGGACTACCAGCAGATCGTTCTCGGCGGCATCCTGATGGCGACCATGGTGTTCATGCCCAAGGGCCTGCTTCCCACCCTGGCGGCGCTGCTCCCGGCGCGGAGGCGGGCATGAAGATGCTGACCGGCACCGACATCGCCCCCGACACCAGCACCCAAGTCCGCCGGGTCGGCCGGCCGATCCTGAAGGTCGAGCATCTCAGCCGCGAGTTCGGCGGGGTGCTGGCCATCGGCGACCTCAGCTTCACGGTGGCGGCCGGCGACATCCATTCGATCATCGGGCCGAACGGGGCGGGCAAGACCACGCTGTTCAACCTGGTGACCGGCGTCTACAAGCCGTCCGGCGGACGGGTGCTGTTCGACGGCGCCGACGTGTCGGGCATGGCGCCCTACAAGCTGGCGGCGCGCGGCATGTCGCGCACCTTCCAGAACCTGCAGATCTTCTTCAACATGACGGCGCTTGAGAACGTCATGGTCGGGCGGCACCTGCACCTGAACACCCGGCTGCTGCCGGCGCTGTTCCGCTTCCCCTCGCTGGTGCGCAAGGACCGCGAGGCGCGCGACCGGGCGGCGCGGCTGATGGCCGACGTCGGGCTCTCCCGCTACGTCGACGCCGACGCCGCGGCGATGCCCTACGGCGCGCTGAAACGGCTGGAGATCGCCCGCGCGCTGGCCTCGGAGCCGAAGCTGCTGCTGCTCGACGAGCCGGCGGCCGGCCTCAACGCCACCGAAAGCCGCGAGATCGACGAGGTCATCAAGACGGTGGCGGCCGGCGGCATCACCGTCATCCTGGTGGAACACGACATGAAGATGGTGATGGGCATCTCGCACCGGATCACCGCCCTGAACCACGGCCGCAAGCTGGCCGAAGGCACGCCGGAGGAGGTGGCGACCAACCCGGAGGTCGTCGCCGCCTATCTCGGCGCCGCACCGTAAGGGAACCCCGGCGATGCTTCTGGAGATCGAGGGCCTCAACAGCCATTACGGCCGCATCCACGCCTTGAAGTCGGCCGGCCTGACGGTGCGCGAGGGGGAGCTGGTGGCGCTGGTCGGCGCCAACGGCGCCGGCAAGACGACGCTGCTGCGCACCCTGTCCGGCGTCCATCCCGCCAGCAGCGGCCGCATCACCTTCGACGGCCGCGACATCACCCGCATGAAGGCGTCGCGCCGCGTCGCCGAGGGGATCGTCCAGGTGCCGGAGGGCCGCCAGCTCTTCGGACCGCAGACGGTGGAGGACAATTTGCGCCTCGGCGCCTTCCGCCGCGGCAGCGGCCGGCCGGACGAGGACATCGGCCGGCTCTACGAGATGTTCCCGGTGCTGAAGGTCAAGCGCGACCAGCCGGCCGGCACGCTGTCGGGCGGCCAGCAGCAGATCGTCGCGTTGGCCCGCGCGCTGATGGCCAAGCCGCGCCTGCTGCTGCTGGACGAGCCGAGCATGGGCCTGGCGCCGCTGCTGGTCGCCGAGATCTTCGACGCCATCCAGCGCCTCAAGCGCGAGGGCACCACCATCCTGCTGGTCGAGCAGAACGCCCACGCAGCACTCGCCATCGCCGACCGCGGCTACGTCATCGAGACCGGCGAGATCGTGCTCAGCGACAGCGGCGCGGCACTGCTCAGCAACGAGCGGGTGCGGCAGGCGTATCTGGGGCTGTGAGGCTTTGGTAGAGTGCCGGCCGTCCCCGGCTCCCGGCGGACCCGCCGGGGACGGCGAAGGCGACGACGCGTGGCGACACTTCAACGGATATGATCCCGTGAAACTCCATACCTACTTCCGCTCCTCCGCCGCCTACCGGGTGCGCATCGCCCTGAACCTCAAGGGGCTGGCGCCCGAGCAGGCCTTCGTCCACCTGCGCCGGGGCGAGCAGGCGAAGCCGCCCTATGCCGACCTCAACCCCGAGCATCTGGTCCCGGCGCTGGAGGTCGACGGACCCGACGGCCACCATGTCCTGACCCAGTCGCTCGCCATCATCGAGTATCTCGACGAAACCCACCGCGAACCGCCGCTGCTGCCCGCCGACCCGCTGGGCCGGGCGCGGGTGCGGGCACTGGCGCTGGCGGTGGCCTGCGACATCCACCCCATCGACAATCTCCGGGTGCTGAAGCACCTGAAGGGGATGGGGCACAGCCAGGAGGAGGTGGACGGCTGGTACCGCCACTGGATCGCCGTCGGGCTGAGGGCGCTGGAGGCGCGGCTTGCCGGCGACCCGCGCACCGGCCGGTTCTGCCACGGCGACGCGCCCGGCCTCGCCGACGCCGTGCTGGTGCCGCAGATGGCGAACGCCCGCCGCTTCGGCTGTGCGCTGGAAGGCTATCCGACGCTGCTGCGCATCGACGACGCCTGCCTGGCGCTGCCGGCCTTCGCCGCCGCCGCCCCCGACCGCCAGCCCGACGCGGAGGCGTGAAGCGCCCCGGCGGCCATGCAAGGTCACACCGCCGGCCCGGGGGGCGTTAACGGTTTCCTGCTACCTTGCGGTGCTATAAGAGGGGGGATCAACGAGGCGGCACTGGGCGGCTTGGCCATGCTGGGTGATTTCTCTGCGTTGGCGTATGACCTTGCCGAGAACGTCGCGGCAAGCGCCTTCGTGGTGCTTGCCTACACGTTCGTGATCCGGCGCTCCGATGGCTGGCCCGCGATTCTCCGCCAGCTCGTGTTCGGCCTCGTGATGGCCCTGACCGTCATTTTCTCGATGATCCACCCGATCCACCTGGGACCGGGGCTCTTCATCGACGCCCGCTCGCCGCTGATCGGGCTCGCGGCGCTGTTCGGCGGGCCGATCAGCGCCGGAATGACCGCCGCGGCGGCGGCGGCCTATCGCGTCTGGATCGGCGGCGTCGGCATGGAGGCGGGGGTCGCCAACACGCTGCTGTCCTGCCTGGCCGGGGTCGCCTTCGCCCGCTGGGCCCGCCGCCGCCCGTTGGGGGCGGGATCGCTGTGCGCCTTCGGGTTGCTGCTGACCTCGATGGCCCTGCCGACGCTGTTCCTGCTGCCCGATCTCGCCCTGGCGCTGCAGGTGTTCGGCAGGACGGCGCCGCCGATGTTCCTCGCCATTCCGCTCGGCACGCTGTTCCTCGGCGGGCTGCTGCTGCGCGAGCAGCGCCACCACACCGCCGAGCAGCGCCTCGGCGAGAGCGAGGCGCGCTACCGCCTGCTGGCGGACAACGCGACCGACATGATCCTGGAGATGCGGGCGAACGGCACCGTGCGCTACCTGTCGCCGTCGGTGTGCGACATCCTGGGGCACGATCCGGCCGATATCGTCGGCGGCGCCCCCGCCGCGCTGCTGCATCCCGACGACCGCGAAAGCGCGAGCCTGGCCTTCGCCGGCATGCAGCCCGGCTCGCCGCCGGTCACCTTCACCCACCGGCTGCGCCACCGCAACGGCGGTTATCAGTGGGTGGAGTCCAGCATGCGGCCGACCGTCGGGGCCGATGGCGAGTTCGTCGTGATCGGCGTCGTCCGCGACGTGACCGAGCGCAAGCGCTACGAGGAGGAACTGTCCGACGCGCGGGCCGAGGCGGAGGCGGCGAACCGGGTGAAGTCGGAGTTCCTTGCGTCGATGAGCCACGAGATCCGCACGCCGCTGAACGGCGTCATCGGTTTCGCCGACCTGCTGCTGGGCACCGACCTCACCCCCGAACAGCGCAAGTATGTCTCGCTGCAGCGCGAGGCCGGGCGCGGGCTGCTGGCGATCATCGGCGACATCCTGGACTATTCCAAGATCGAGGCGGGAAAGCTGGAGCTGGAGGAGCGTCCCTTCGACCTCCACCGCCTGGTGCGCGACTGCCGCGACCTGATGAGCAATGCCGCCTCCCAGAAGGGCCTGCTGCTGCAGCTCTCGCTCGGCGGCAGGGTGCCGCGCTTCGTCCGCGGCGACGAGGCGCGCATCCGCCAGATCATCCTGAACCTCGTCGGCAACGCGGTGAAGTTCACCGAACGCGGGTCGGTGCTGCTGTCGGTGGCCCTGCTGTCCGCCCCGGAAGCCCCGGATGGCACCGGCGGCGATGACGGCCGCAGCGTGCCGCCGGTGCGTTTCGCGGTCAGCGACACCGGTCCCGGCATCGCCCCTGCCGAGCAGGCGAACCTGTTCCAGCGCTTCAGCCAGGGCGACCGCTCGACGACCCGCCGCTACGGCGGCACCGGCCTCGGCCTCATCATCTCCAAGCAACTGTCGGAACTGATGGGCGGGCGCATCGGCGTGGAGAGTAGCCCCGGCGTCGGCAGCACCTTCTGGTTCGAGCTGCCGCTGCCGGCGACGACCGAGACGGCCGCCGCCGGCGCGGGAAGCCCGGCCGGGCTGCCGGGTCGCCGAAGCGGCCGCATCCTGCTGGCCGAGGACGTGCCGATGAACCAGATCGTCACCTCCTCCATCCTCTGCAAGGCCGGCCACGGCGTCGAGGTGGTGGAGGACGGGGCGATGGCGGTGGAGGCGGCGCGGACCGGCGACTTCGACCTGATCCTGATGGACATGCAGATGCCGCGGATGGACGGCCTCCAGGCGACCGCGGCAATCCGTCAGCTTGGCGGGCGGCGGGGGGCCGTGCCCATCATCGCGCTGACCGCCAACGCATTGACGGATCAGTTGCAGCTCTGCCTGGACATCGGCATGAACGACCATGTGACGAAGCCGATCGAGCGGGACACCCTCCTGGCCACCGTCGACCGCTGGCTCGACCTCCGGGAGTCGGACGCCGGGACCGCTCCCGCGGACGCGGCCCCGGTTCCCGCACCGGCCCCGGCCTCAGGCCCAGGCTCCGCCATGCTGCCCGTGCTCAGCCTGACCACGCTGGCCGGCCTGTTCGAGACGCTGGGGGCGGAGGCGCTGCCCCGGTTCGTTGCCGGCACGTTGCGCGAGCTTGCTCTGCATGCCGACCGGATCTGCACCGCCGCATCCGCGCAGGAGGCCGCCGCCGACGCCCACGCGATGGTGTCGCTGGCCGGGAACGTCGGGCTTCAGGAGCTCTCGCGGCTCGCCCGGTCGGTCCAGCGTGCCTGCGAGCAGGCGGAGCCGGAGCTGCCGGCGCTGACGGCGGAACTGCGCGACGCGGTCGTCCGCGGTGCCGCGACCATGGGCACGGCCCTGCCCACCCTGGGGACGGCGGCGTAGCCGGCCCGCTGAGGCCTGTCCGGTTTCCGGCTTCCCGTTCCAGATGGCCCGATCCGGCGGGTGGCGTCACCGGTTGACGATCAGCGCGACGCCGGCGACCGCGACGGCGGCACCGATCCAGGCGCCGGCCGCGGGCCGCTGCCCGGTCAGGATCCATATCATCGGCAGGATCAGGACCGGGCTCAGCGCCGACAGGGTGGCGACCACCCCGGCGTTGCCGTTGGCCAAGCCGACCAGCAGCAATGTCATCCCCAGCCCGACGCCGATCAGGCCGTTGCCGGCGACCTGGAGCGCCAGCCTCGGCGTCAGGCCGGGCGGCAGGCGGAACAGGCCCGCCGCCGCCGCCGCGCCGCCGCTGCGTAGGGCCGAAAGGGTGCCGATGAGGGTGAACATCAGGGCCGCCGTCGTGACCCGCACCGCGGCGGATGCCACCGGATCGGCGCCGGCCGCCATCACCGGCTTGGCGATGATCGAGCCGGCGGCCTGGCCCACCGCCGCCACCAGGCAGACCGACACGCCGGCAACCAGGCTGCCCTGGACGGCCTCCCAGCTATGGGTGGAGCCGGAACGCAGGGCCACCGCAAGCATGACCCCCATCGTCACCAGGGCCACCCCGATGACGGTCCAGGGGCCGAGCGCCTCGCCCAGCAGGGCATAGGCGAGAAGCGCCGTCAGCGGCGCGTTGGCGGCATAGATCACGACGTTGCGCCGCGGCCCCAGCCGGCTGAGCGACCAGAACAGCGCCATGTCGCCCATGACGATGCCGAGAAGCCCGGACAGCGCCAGCGTCAGCACGGCGCCGGTGTCGAGCGTGTGCCATCCGCCCATCAGGGTCGCCGCGAGCAGGAGCCCGCTGCCGACGATGGTCAGCCGCAGCCGGTTGAAGGCGATGGAGCCGAGCACCCGCACTGGGCCGATGGCGATCAGGCCGCCGGCGGCCCAGCACAGCGCCGCGCCCAGCGCGGCCATGTTGGCGATCATGGTGGAGGCGGAGCCCATTGAGTGATAAGGCGGGGCCGCACTCTACCCCAGCCTGCGAATGCCCGCGAAATGTGCAGGATGCATGGCGGGAGCGAGATTTCGCCGACGCCGTTGCACAAAAGCCGGTGAATACTCGTGTATGCGAAAATATTTCAAGTAACGTTGGCTTGACGGTCAAGAACAGACGCGCTCCACTGGTCGGCGGTCAAACCGGTCGACGAGGATGGATGGCATGGGCTTGATGATGAAGGGCCTCGGAACGATGGGCACGGTCGTTCTGGTCAACAAATACAGGAACGATGCCGGATTCCGGTATGGGGTCAATTACTTTGCCCGTGACAGCTACAACAAGGTTTCGCTCGAGATGCAGCAGCATATTCTCGAGATGAAGAAGAAGTGGGAGCTGACGAAGCAAGGCGGCTGGGAAAGCCTGAAGGAGAGGGCGGAAAAGGGGCGCAAGTCGCTCCACGACATCGACATCGAGGAGGAAACCCGCAAGGCCAAGGAGGAGCTCGACCGGGTGATGATCGAGAACGCCGGCAACGTCGGCGAGAAGGGCGACATCCGCGAGATGTGGCAGGACGACATGACAGCGTTGAACCGGGTCATGTTCAACTACGTCTTCATCATGGCCATCGCCGCCGGGGACAAGACGCCGCTGCAGTCGACCCTGAACGCGCTGAACCTGCGGGTCCAGGACTTCTACCAGGGGCAGATCGACGAATCGAAGGACAAGGTGCAGGCGATCGACGCACAGAAGGTCATGCTCAAGAACCTCCAGAAACACACGGGTGGACTCTCGTCCCAGTTCCGGATGCCGCCGCAGTGACCGGCAGTCCGGCGCAGTGCGGCCGCTGAGCCCCCTCGCGGGCGTGGAAGGGCGGAACCAGCCGCCCGTCCATCCCGTTGACTCGTGAGAACGGAGCCCGGCGCGGGCACCGCCAACCGAGGAGGACGCGACCGATGCGGACCGGAACCAACTGGCGGCAGATTTCCGCCCGCCCCCTCACAGCCGTGGCGGCCGGTGCGCTCGCGGCCGGCCTGTTTGCCGCCCAGCCGGCGGCAGCCCAGTCGGCGACCCCGTCCGGTTGCGCCGCCATGGTGGAGCAGTTCGCCGCCGACCAGGGCCTGTCGATGCAGCCGCCGCCGACGGCGGTGCCCGGCACCGCCATGCCGGGCATGTCGGGCTCTACTCCCCGCGACGAGACGGGCAGTGGTGGTTCGGGTGCGAGCAGCGACCGGCTCGCCCAGTCCGGCGGCACGGTGGCGCCGCCGTCCGTCGGGGACCGTGCGGTGATCGAGCCACCGGCCACCGGCAGCAACATGCCCACCGCCCCGTCGATGGCGCCGCAGACATCCCAAGGCTCGGCGCAGGGATCGGCGCCAGGCTCGTCATCGGGCTTGTCATCGGGTTCCAGGGCCGATGCCGCCCCGGCGCCGGGCGGTGCCGGCAGCACCGGCGACCTGATGGGCAGGGCGGCCCGCAACGCCCAACTCGAATCCCTGGTCACCGCCGCCCGTGCCGCCGCCCGCGAGGGCGACGAGACCCGCTGCATGGACAGCCTGAGCGATGCCAAGCGCCTGTCCCGGACGGCCCCCGGCGGCAGCGGCGGCTGAGCTGCCCGCCACATGACCCACCACATGAAAGGAACATTCATGCGAGGGACACGCGTCATGGCAATCGTCTTCGGTCCTTATCCGCCTGCGCCGCACCATGAGCCGGGGGTGCCTTCGGACATGCCGCCGGATATGCCGGTCGACATGCCGGGCGAACCGTTGCCGGTACCGGGGGACCCCGCCCGCCCGCCGATGGGCGACCCGCCGGCCCCGATCCCGATGCCCCCGCGCGAACCGCCGCCGGTGCCTGACCGTCTGGCCGCCTGAGCGTTCCAAGGCCGAGTGTTCCAGGGCCGAGTGTTCCAGGGCCGAGTGTTTCCAGCCCTGAGCGGTCCCGGGGAGGGCCGCCCCCGGCAGCCTGCAGGCGCTTCCGCCACTGCAGGCACGGGTTCGGAGCGATCCCGACTTGCCAAGCGGCTCCGAAGAGGCGATGTCTCAGGGGTTGGTACCCGCCGCCCCGCAGCCGGCAGGCGGGCGGGTGCTGTTCTGTACGCCGGAGTTCGGGTTTTCCCATGCACAATCAGCCGCCCCGCAGTCACGTTTATCGTCAACCCAACGTCGTCGCCACCCAGGTGACGGCGACCGTCAAATGGTTCAGCCCCGAACGCGGCTACGGCTTCGTCAAGGTCGGTGACTCCGGCAAGGACGCCCTTCTGCCGGCCTCCATCGTCGTCCCCGCCGGCCATACCACGCTGCCGGACGGCGCCACGGTCGTCGTCGACATCGTCGAGGACCGCAAGGGCCAGCAGGTCAGCGTCCTGCACTCCGTCGACCTGTCGACCGCCGCGCCGGCGCGTCCGCGTGCTCCGGAGCGCCGTGATTTCGGCGGCGACCGCGGGTTTGGCGGCGACCGCGGGTTCGGGGGGCGCCGCGACGCCGCCGGTCCGCGCGATCGCGGCTTCGGCAACGACCGCGGCTTCAACAGCGATCGGGGCTTCGGCAACCGTGGCGGTGACCGGGGTTTCCAGGAGCGGGGTTTCCAGGAGCGGGGTTTCCAGGAGCGCGGTCCCCAGGATCGGGGCTTCCAGGATCGGGGGCCCCGCCGTCCCGCCGCCTCCGGCCCCACCAGCGAGATGGGCGGTACGGTCAAGTGGTTCAACGGCGGCAAGGGCTACGGGTTCGTGCAGCCTGACGATGGCGGGCGCGACGTTTTCGTGCCGGCCCGCGCGCTGGAAGGTGCCGGCCTGCGCGGCCTCGACGACGGGCAGCGCGTGCGCATGACCGTCCGCCAGGGTGAAAAGGGCATGGAAGCGGTCACCGTCACCGTGGAGTGACCGCCCCCCTCCGGCATCAGCCGCCGGACTGCCCCAGATGGTCCGCCGCTTCGCGCTGGTTGCGGGCGGCGGCGTCATCGGGCGCCTGAAGCCCGGCATCCGGGCCGTTGGCATGGGGGCCGCCGGCGTTGTGCCGGTCCTCCTCCCCGATCTCACGGGCGGCCTGCGTCCAGTGGTCGAGATGGCGGTCGTCGGGCCGCCCCTCGCGTTCCCAGATCTCGTAGGCCCGGTCACGGACCCGCGGGTCGTCGGGACCCAGTGTGTGTTCCATGGGGATCGTCTCCGCTGTTGGGGGTGGCGGCAATTACCGGCCGACCTGCTTGCGGTCCGGCTGGGAGGGGGAGGAGATGCGCTCCAGCGTGTCGTGCACCGCCCTGTCGTTCTTGGCGCCGGTGGCGAGATCGCCCAGCGAGACGATGCCGGCGAGCCGGTCGTTGCGGTCGACCACCGGGACGCGCCGGATTTGCTGGCCTGCCATCAACTCGGTCACGCTGCCGACCGGATCGTCCTCGTAGCAGTAGCGCGGGTTGGCGGTCATCACCTCCGCCACCTTGCAGCGATCCGGCTGCTTGCCGGCCGAAATGGCGCGGACGGTGATGTCGCGGTCCGTCACCACGCCGACGAGATCCCGTCCCTCGCAGACGGGAAGGATGCCGACGTTCAACTGGTCCATCAATTGTGCGGCCCGGCGGATGCTGTCGTCGGGCCGAACCGTCTGCACGTCGCGGGTCATGACGTCGCGGATCTTCATGCGGGGCTTCCTGACGCGGTTTTCGGTGAAGCGCGGTAATCCTGTCCCGCCTTCAACAGATGCGTCGGCCCGCCGTCCCGCTCAACCTATCCAGTAGAGGGGATCCACCCCGAACAGCCACGGGTGCAGCAGCAACATGGCGCCATAGGCGGCAAGGCCCCCGGCCAGCCGTGCCGCGCCCATCTCCGCCAGCCCGCGCATGCCCCCGCGCAGCCCCTGCGGCGCGGTGAAGGGCAGAAGCGCGGTTTCGGCGCGGTAGGCTCGGCCGCCGGGGCTGCGGCGGAGCACGACCTCGTTCTTGACCAGCGCGAACAGGGCGATGGCCGCCATGGTCGCGAACAGCAGCACGCGGCGCCCGTCGCCGGTGGCGTTCAGGTGGGCCATGGCCCACAGCAGCAGCGCCAGGCTGCCGGGCGCGCGGGTGAGCCGGTAGATGCCGCACGGCGGGTTGGGGGCGTCCTGGCTGCCGAAGCGGGTGGTGACGCGGGCGACCAGCAGCACGAGGACCAGCGGCATCACCGCCACCACCAGCGGGGCCGCCCAGCCGGCGGGGGTGAAGACGATCTCGCCGCCGTCGGCGGCGCGGTAGGCCAGGATGAACAGCGCCAGCGTCGCCAGCGAGCCGGCGGAGTGGAGCGTGGCGAAGCCGCCGCGGCCGAGCCGGGCGATCAGCGCGGGCCGAACCCCCGGCCAGGAGGGCACGGCGTGGCTGAGGAACAGCAGGGCGGCGGACAGGGCGAGGGACATGGTCATGATGGCGCCAGTCAACCGTAGGCGAATGATCCGGTCCTTGATGTTGGTCAAGCATGCCGGTCAAGCATGGCCGGCGCGGATGCCATCCGGTGCGAAGGAGGCGCCGGCGGCGATGACGGCGGGCGGAACGCAGGCGATGGTCCGGCGGTTCACCAGACAGGCCCCTCCCACCGTCGTGGACCAGATGACCGAGTGGATCATCCAGATCGTGCAGCAGTTCGGCTATCTCGGCATCTTCCTGATGCTGATCCTCGCACGGGTGCTGCCGCCGATCCCGGCGGAGACGGTGATCCCGCTGGCCGGGATGGGGGCGGCGACCGGCGAGTTCAACCTGCTGCTGGTGGCGCTGGCCGCCGGACTGGGGTCGGCGGTGGGGGAACTGGTCTGGTACCTGCCGTCGCACCTGATGGGGCGCGAACGCTTCGAGGCGTTCCTGCGCCGCCACGGACATTGGCTGACCGTCCGGCCCGAGCAGGTCCACCGCGCCACCGAGTGGTTCGCCAGGCGCGGCGGGATCGCGGTGCTGCTGTGCCAGCCGCTGCCCGGTCTGCGCACGCTGATCTCGGTTCCCGCCGGCGCCTGCGGCCTGCCGGTGGCGGTGTTCCTCGCCTACGCCGCGGCGGGGGCAGCCCTGTGGTCGCTGGTGCTGGCCGGCACCGGCTATCTGGTGCGGGTCGGTTTTCCCTGGATCGCCGACTGGCTGGTGCCGGGAACGCTGGTGCTGTTCGTCGCCCTGCTTTTCACCTACGTGGTCCGCTTGGTCCGCCACCGCCGCACCAGCCGTCTGACGGGCGGCGGCGTGCCGGGCAACGGCGCGTGAGGCGGCGGATGAGAAGGCGGGCGGTGGAACTTTCTCGCGGGCCTGTGCGTTTGGACGCTTGAACAACCCGAACGGGCATGGTCATCCGGCCAGGAGCGTTCGGAGCGATGCACCGTCCTTTCCGTCCTTGAGGGGAACCCGACGCGATGACCCGTACCTCCGCAACGACGATCCGGTGGCGTGCCGCCGCCGTCCTGTCGGCGGCGCTCGGCATGGCCGCCTGCGCTTCCGACGTGCCGCCGCCCACCGCCCAGCTCGGCGCCGCTTCCCAGGCGGTCCAGGAGGCCGAGCGGGCCAACGCCCTGCAATACGCGCCGGTGGCGCTGCAGAGCGCCCGCGACAAGCTGGCCGCCGCCGATTCCGCCATGCGCGCCGACGAGCGCACCCGAGCGCGCCGCCTCGCCGAGGAGGCCCGCGTCGATGCCGAGCTGGCGACCATCACCTCCCAGCGGGCGGTCACCCAGCAGGCCGCCGCCGCCGTGCGGCAGTCGGCCACCCCGAACCTTCCGCAGACGGCGATGACCCCCGGCTCCGCCACCGGCATCTACAGCGGCTCCTCTACCGGCACCACCACCGGCTCGCTCGGCACGCTGCCGGCCGACGGCACCATGCCGAGCGGTTCCAGCTATGCCGCCCCGGCTCCGTCGGTCGCCGCGCCGGCCGCCCCGGGTGCAGCCGTGCCCGGCAACAGTTGGGGCTACACCTATCCGGAGGTGCGTCGATGATCGCCAATTCCATGCGCAACGGAGCGCCCCGGACGGCCACCGCCGCCCGTGCCCTTCTCGTCCTGGCCGGCCTCGGGCTCGGCCTTGCCGGCTGCGCCAGCCAGCCGACCGACAGCGCCGCGCTGATGCAGGCCCGCCAGCAATACAGCCTCGCCTCGGCGAACCCGCAGGTCGCGGCCAACGCGCCGCTGCAGCTTCGCGACGCCGAACAGGCGCTGCGCCGGGCCGAGGCGATGCGTGACCAGGGCGCCGCCGCCTCCGAAGTCGATCACCAAGCCTATCTGGTGAGCCAGCGCGTGCGGATCGCCGAGGAGACCGCCGGCGTCAAGGGCGCCCAGACCGTGGTCGCCAACGCCGACACCTACCGGCTCCAGGCCCGCAACACCGAACTCGAACAGCAGCTCCGCGACCTGCAGGCGCAACGCACCGAGCGCGGCCTGGTCATGACGCTGGGGGACATCCTGTTCGCCACCGGCCGGGCCGAGCTGACCTCCGGCGCCTATGACCGCGTCGACCGGCTTGCCCAGTTCCTGCAGGCCCATCCGGCCCGCACCGTGCGGATCGAGGGCCACACCGACAATACCGGCAGCGACGCCACCAACCTCCGCCTGTCGGAGGCCCGCGCCCAGGCCGTCCGCGATGCCCTGACCGCCCGCGGCGTCTCGCCGTCGCGCATCGTCACCCAGGGCATGGGCGAGGCCCAGCCGGTCGCCAGTAACAGCAACGATGCCGGCCGCCAGCAGAACCGCCGGGTCGAGATCGTCATCTCCGACGACGGCACGGTCGCACAGACCCGGCCCTGATCGATCCGGTTCCGGGGGGCGCCGCAACCCGCCGCGCCCCCCTGTTCCCCACCCTGCGCTCCTTGAGCCCGGCTCCACGAAGCCGGGCTTTTTTCTTTCCGCTGGTCGTGAAGGCGGCCCCCCGGACGAGGTTCCGGCGGCCGGGCGGACAGGTCATGACGGTTCCGCCGGCCGGGCCGCCGGGCGCAGGATTAAGGGGGCGGCAGGGGTCAGGAGTTGGATGGCCGCCTGCCGTTGGCCGCCCGCGTCATCCCCCAGAGCCCGGCCGCCAGACCGACCGTCAGCAGCGCCGCGCCCGCGGCGCGAAGGGCGGAGCGGGGAGGAGCCGGCAGGCGTTTCCAGGGAGCCCAGGCCTCCTCCGGATCGTCGGGATCGGCGATGCGCAGCGCAGCGAAGGCCTGCTCGGTCAGGCTGGGGTCGTCGGCCGGCAGCGGCTCCAGCCGCCGGCCGGACGGCTTTTGCAGGCGGTCCATGGCGGCGACCAGGCTGCCGGCTTCCCGGACGGCGGCCCTCAGCCGCTCGGGGGCGATGCCCATATGCTCGGCCAGCAGCCGGTTGCGCACGCCGACGATGGCGTCGGCCACCGCCACCCGCTCCGGTCCTTCCGGCAGCGGCGCCTCGACCGTGAGGTCGCATTCGGTGTCGTACCCCATCGAGCGGTTGTTGAGGTTCGACGACCCGATGCGCAGCAGCCGGCCGTCCACCACCATCACCTTGGAGTGGACGATCACCGGCTTGCCGGCCTCGGTGACCGGGGTCATGGCCCGCAGCCGGCCATGCCGGTCGGCGTCGCGCAGGCAGCGCAGGGCGACCGAGCGCGGCGTGTCCATCGCCATGCGGTCGAACCAGCTCGGGCTTTCCATCGACACCACCAGCACCACCTCCGGCCCGTCGGGCTCCGCCAGCCGGCGGGCCAGCGCCTCGGCGACGCGGGCGGAGGCGAAATACTGGTTCTCCAGATAGATCGTCCGTTCCGCCGCCGCGATCGCCGCGAAGGTCAGCGCCTCGCCCTCGCGGACGGTCGCCAGCGTGGCGGTGGCGGGAAGGGTGCGCGACACCCCGACCATGACGTCGGTCATCACCGGATGGCTGCAGTCGGGCAGCGGACAGTCCGGCCACGGGTCGTGTTCCGGCGCCGGGCAGGGCTCCAGCGTCTCGCCGGTGGCGCAGCGCCAGCGTTCCCGCCCTAGTTCGGCCAGCGCGCGGGCGGCGTCGCCGTCGACCATCATCATCACGTCATGCCGCGGGCCGTAGGGCTCGCCATTGGGGCAGAGGCGGCGCGGGTCGTCGTCGCGGTGCTCCGAGGTGTCCCAGCGGTCGAAGGACAGGTCGATGCCGCCGCAGAAGGCCAGGGCGTCATCGACGATCAGCAGCTTCTGGTGCTGGGCGGCACCGACCGGCAGCTCGGAATCGAGACGGGCGTTCAGCCGCCGGCCGGTGCTGCGGTCCAGGCGCTCCAGCGGCTCGTGCGGATGCTCCAACTCGATGGGAAAGGGCATGTCCCATTTCAGCGCCCGGATGTGAAGCTCCGGCCGCGAGCGCATCAGGCGGGTCAGGAAACGGCCGAGCGTTTCCGGCCGGGTCGGGTCGAGCCGCATGCGCGGGTCGATGTCCCAGCCGATCAGCAGGATGGAGCGCCTCGCCCGTTCCATCGCGGCGCGGGCGGCGGTGAAATAGTCGGCGCCGTCGACCAGCACGGCCACCCGCCCGGCGCGCTCGGTCCGCCAGCAGGTGGCGCCGGGGCGCAACACGGGTTCGGCCCGCCGGTCGGCGGGGTTCGGCGAACGGCGGAAGGGGGCGGGATGGTCTGGCTTCATCGTGGTCGGGCGCCTGTCTGGGGCGGCGTTGTCATACCGGCGAACGCTGTCCGGCGGGCGGGCCTTTCGCCCCGGGCCTTGAACCCATGCGTCGCGACGTTGTTCCCGCGGCGGCGGCGGGGCGTCCGGGTCACGCCGAAGGGGACTTCCCCTCGCCAAACGCCCCTGCATGGTTTCCGCGCAATGTCAACGCTTCACACGAAACCAACTCGGGATTGCTTTGTTGAATATCGGCGAACGGGGTGCGGAGCCGGTCATCGGCATCAGATCCGTGCCGTTCGGAAAAGACGCCCATCTGCAGGCGTTGCCACCATGAAGGAGTTCGAGGATGCGTAACCTGATGATCGGCGCCGTTTCGGCCGTGATCCTGATGGCAGGTTCGGCCATGGCCCAGACCACCGGAAACACCATGGACGGCACCACCCGCGTGGGGCCGGACGGTGTCGTCCACACCGCTCCGGGCGCCACCACCTCGCCGCAGGCCGGCTCCACCGGCGGCACGACCGGCACCTACAGCGGCAGCTCGACGACCTCGCCGGTTCCGGGCGTCACCACCGCCCCGTCGGGCATGGGCAACAACACCGGCAGCAACATCCCGCGCGACAACCAGACCGCGACCGGCACCCACTGCCCGCCGGGCACCCCGAACTGCGGTGCCGACCAGGGCTCGGGCGGCGGCGGCAACTAAGCACCGCCATCGGGTCGCCGTCCTCCGTCTCCGGGTCATCGGTCCGGAGACGGAGGACGGCCGACCGCTTCAGCGAACAGGCGCCCCGGAGCCATCCCTCCGGCGGCGCCTGTCGCGTTCCGGGAGTGTGCAATGCCGTTCCCATGGCCTTCAGCCGCGATCCGCAGCCGCCGGGGGCGGGGGTCGGGGGCTGGGGGCATCGCAGCGGAGAACCGTCGTATCGGTGGCGTATCGGTGGCGTGCTCGCGGCTGTTCAGCCGGACACGCGGATGCGGTCGCGTGCCGCCTGCCCGGCGTCGTCCTCGGTAAACGCGTTGCCGAACTCGCCCCCGAACTCGTCGCCTGGGGCGGTTCCGGCGGCGGTGGCGACCAGACGGCGGAACAGGCCCTGCTGGCGCGAATCGCCGACCAGATATTCCGGATGCCATTGCACGCCGATCAGGAAGGGCTCAGCCGGGGCCTCAATGCCCTGGACGACGCCCGCCCGCTCACGCGCGACCACGCGCAGCCCCTCGCCGACCCGGTCGACCGACTGGTGGTGCAGGGCGTTCACCCGGCATTCCGCAATGCCGAGGATGTGGTAGAGGCGGCTGTCCGGCTCGATCCAGATGCGCTTGCGCGGCAGCACCGTGCGCATGTGCGGGGCTTCCTCGTAGACCTCGTGGATGTCGACGTGGAGCGAGCCGCCGCGGTGCACGTTGATCATCTGCGATCCCCGGCAGATGCCCAGCACCGGCAGCCCGAGCCGGGCGGCGCAGTCCAGCGCCCTCATCTCCAGCCGGTCGCGTTCGGGATCGATGCGGATGTGCGGCCGGGCCGATTCGCCATAGAGGGAGGCGTCGATGTCGTCGCCACCCCCGACCACCAGCGCGTCGAGCCGGTCGATCGGGAAGGGGGCCTCCGCGGTGATGCGGACGGCCGAGGCGCCGGCACGCCAGAGCGCCAGCCGGTTCGCCAGCGCGGCGATGCGGCTGCCGTGGACGGATGCGGTGATGCCGACCAGCGGCCGGGTCCTGCCGACGATGGCGGCCATGGGCGCCTCCTCAGCCGGTCCGGAGGGCCGACGCCGGGGGATGGTCCCCATCGCCGCCATGGCTGTCGCCGCCATCATAGGGCACAGGGCCATGGATGCCGGGATTGGCCGACAGGAAGGCATCGACGGCCTCGGGCCAGGTGCCCAGCGCCTGTGCTTCGACCGCCGCGCGGTAGTCGGCGCCCAGCCGGTCCAGCAGGCCGCGGTCGGCAGCCAGCCGCTCCACCGTCACCCAGCGGTTCCAGTCGGCGGCCAGCGACCAGGCCGGATCACTCAGCCGCGCGTTGGGCAGCCGGTAGTGGAAGGTGGGACGCGGCCGGATGTGCGGGTCCTGCATCGCCGCGGCCAGGCGGTCGCGGTCGAGGAAGGCGAACAGCGGGAACAGGTCGAGCTCGCGGTTTCGGGTCGGGTTGTCGGCCAGATAGTCGTCGATCAGGCCCCCGAGTTCCGGGCGGTAGCCGGGGTCGGCCACCCGCGCCGCATAGGCCGGCGGGAAGGCGGCGATGAAGCCGGACAGGCGCCGGGTCGGGTCGACGCGGATCTCGCGCCGGAGCCAGGGCGCCAGGACCAGGAACGCCTTCAGGTGATCCAGGACATAGTTGCCGTCGGTCCGCGCGACCTCGGGGTTGAAGTGCAGGCCGAAGGCGAACAGCGGGCTGGCGTCCGTGCCGGCGGCGCCGCGGGCGCGCAGCGCGGCGACCAGCGCCTCCAGATCGGGCAGCCGGTCGAAGGAGACCGGCGGCGCCGCGATCTCGAAGGGCATCACCAGGCTGCCGATGTTCCCCCACAGCGGACGCAGCGGATCGAGCACCGCCGCCCCGCCCTTGCCGGGATGGGCGGAGCGCATGTCCAGCTCGACGGTGAAATCGCCCAGCGTCGTCCCGCTCACCGTGCAGCGGTGTGGGTTCTCGCGGGTGACGGTGCCACCGAACAGCTCGTGCACGCAGGCGGCGGCCGACGGCGCGTCCAGGTCTGCGAATTCAAGCTCCACCCCGACGCGGCGCGGCGTGCCATCGGGGGCGGTGCGGAGCGGGGGGATATGGAAGGGTTCGGTCATTGCAAGCCATCAACAAGCCAGTGCCCGCCCTGTTCCCGCACGGCTGTGCCGCGATCCGTGATGCCGGGGATCGCGGCGGGCACGGGAAGGAGCTTCCATAATGATCGCGCATCACTTGCACCATCTCCCACCCTTTCGGCAGCCGAGTACCCCGTTCGAAGGAGGCGTAACCAGGGAAATATGATATAAAGCTTGGTGCAAACCCGCAGCGGTCCGCCGCAATTTCGGCTGAGACCGTGTTCTCGTCTGCTGATTATCCTCCTTGTTGTTGTCCAATTTTCAGGGTTAACCAGCGCTTAACCAAGAATGCGTTAGCCCTATGAGCGGCGACACGGTGGACGCATGCGGCGATCCATCCGGTCGGCTTGGTGATGGGAGCAGTGTCCGCATCATGACTCTTCTGGCGCGTCTCTTCATTCTGGTCCTGCTTGCCGTGCTTCCAGCGATCGGCATCCAGGTTTACAGCGTGCTCGAGCAGCGCTCGGAGCGTGAGGCCGAGGTCACCGGCCAGGCGGAGCGGCTGCTGCACCGGGTCGAGACCGAGAATGTCCGGATCATCGACAATGCGCGGCTGATGGTGACGGCGATCGCCGAAGCGCCCTTCCTGCGCGGCGGCGACGTGTCCTCCTGCCAGACCTATCTCGAGCGGCTGTCCAGCCGGTCCAGCGAATACCGCGCCCTGTCGGTCACCGATGCCGAGGGCCGCATCCTGTGCAGCGGCGACCCGTCGCGCGTCGGCGGCACGCTGGGCGCCCAGCCGCATTTCCGCCGCGCCATGGCGCAGAACCGCTTTGTGGTCGGGGAGTGGACAATCACCCGGTCCGGCGCCGCCGGCGGCGAACTGCCGGTGGCGAGCCCCTACGCGGATGCCAGCGGACGGCAGGCCGGCGTGGTGGCGCTGTCGCTGGACGTTCCATGGCTGACCGCCGCCTTCGCCGCCCAGCCGCTTCCCGCCAACGCCACCCTGACCGTGGCCGACCGGGCCGGCACCATCCTCGTCCGGCTGCCGGGAAGCAACGGCCGCGCCGGGGAGCGGCTTCCCGACGGCTACCTGCCCCTGCTCTCCGGGATGGAGGCGGGGGTGACCACGGTTCCCGGCCCCGACGGGACCTCACGCATCCTGGCCTTCTCGCCGGCCGCGACCGGCATCCGCGACCTCTTCATCAGCGTCGGCGTCGATCGCGGCGCCGCGATGGGCGCGGTCGACCGTGCCACCCGCGACGGCCTGCTGATGAGCCTGCTCGGCTTCCTGGTGGCCGCCGCCGCCGCCTGGATCGGCGGCACCCTGTTCATCCGCCGCCCGGTCGACGCCCTGGTGTCCGCCGCCCGCGACTGGAGCGAGGGGCGGACGGCCACGCGGGTCAAGCTGTCGGACCGTTCGTCCGAGATCGGCCAGCTCGGCCACGCCTTCGACACCATGGCCGACCGGCTTGAGGCGCGCGAGGCGGCTCTGCGCCAGTCGGAGCGCCACATCCGCGCGGTTCTGGACGCGCTGCCGGCCTTCGTCGGCGTGCTGACGCCGGACGGCGCGGTCTCCCAGGTCAACCGGGCCGCGGCGGACGCCGCCGGCCTGCCGCCGGCCCGCATCCTTGGCCGTCCCTTCGACGAGATCTGCTGGCTGGCGGCCAGCGAGGCCGGCGATCAGGCCGGACGGGAGCAGTTGCGCAACGCGCTGGCCGTGGGGGCCGCTGGCCGGTCCTCGCGCTTCGACGTCGACCTGCGGATGCCGGACGGGCAGGACCTGACGGTCGACGTCAACCTGACGCCGATGGTCGATCCTGACGGCCATGTCACCCACCTGATCGCGTCGGGGATCGACATCACCGAGCGCAAGCGCACCGAGGAGGCGCTGCGCGTGGCCGAGGAGCGCGTGCGCACCGGCCTGCGGAACTCCGGCGTCGTGGTGTTCAACCAGGACCGCGACCTGCGCTACACCTGGGCCCATTCCGAATGGCTCGGCGTCGCTCCGGAGGCGCTGATCGGCTGCACCGACACCGACCTGTTCGATCATGGCGAGGACACCGACGTCATGATGGCGCTGAAGCGCCGCGTGATGGAGAGCGGCATCGCCGCCCGCGAGGAGGTGTGCATCCGCTGCAAGGGCGAGGAACGCTTCTTCGACCTGACCGTCGACCCGCTGCGCGACCCGGCCGGACGGGTGGAGGGCGTCACCTGCGCCGCCGTCGACGTCACCGACCGCAAGCGCGCCGAGGCCGAACTGCGCCGGGCGCGCGAGGAGGCCGACCATGCCAACGAGGGCAAGTCGAAGTTCCTGGCGGCCGCCAGCCACGACCTGCGCCAGCCGGTCCAGTCGCTTTACCTCTTCACCGCGGCGCTGACCGACCGGCTGCAGGGGCATCAGGCGCTGCCCATCCTCGACAACATCCGCCAGGGCCTGGACACGCTGAAGGCGCTGCTGGACGGCCTGCTCGACATGTCGCGGCTGGAATCCGGCAAGATCGTCGCGGCTCCGGTCGATGTCCGGCTGAACCTGCTGCTCGGCCGGCTGGTCGCCGAATACGGGCCGCGCGCCGCCCAGAAGGGGCTGGAGCTGCGTGCCGTGCCGACCCGCGCCTGGGTGCACACCGATCCCGCCCATCTGGAGCGCATCCTGCGCAACCTCGTGGAGAACGCCCTGCGCTACACCACGAAGGGCAAGGTCCTGATCGGGTGCCGCCGCACCCCGTCCGGGCTGCGGGTGGAGGTGTGGGACACTGGCGCCGGCATCCCCGCCGACCGGCTGGAGGACATCTTCGAGGAGTTCACCCAACTCGGCGAGCGCAGCGAGCGCGGGCTGGGCCTGGGGTTGGCCATCGTCAAGCGCCTGTCGCGGCTGCTCGGCCATCCGGTGACCGTGCGCTCCTGGGAGGGCAAGGGCTCCGCCTTCGCGGTGGAACTCCCGCGGGTGATCCTGGGCGCTCCGCGGCCGGCCAACGGCACCGCCGCCGCCGCCGCATCGCTGGCCCAGCGTTCCGTCGCCAACGATCGCGGCCCGGCGGCCGGCGCCCCGGCGGTCGGTGCCGCGGTGAGCGCGGTGGTCGGCGCGCTGGCCGGCAGGACCGCGGCCAAGCCGCCCGCCCCGCCGCCGGCGGCACAGCCGGCGGCCGGCAAGGGCATGGTGCTGGTGATCGACGACGAGGCCATCGTCCTGCTCGGCCTGAAGGCGATCCTGGAGGGCTGGGGCTACGACGTGGTGACCGCCAAGTCGGGCGACCAGGCGCTGGAGCGGCTGCGCGCCGACGGGCGCTGCCCGGAGATCATGCTGGCCGACTACCAGCTCCAGCATGGCCGCACGGGGCCGGAGGCGCTGGTCGCCGTCCAGTCGATGATCGGCCGTACGGTGCCCGGCATCATCCTGACCGGCGACACCACTCCCGAACGCCAGCAGGAGGCCGAAAGCAAGGGCTTCCGCATCCTGCACAAGCCGGTCTTCCCCAACGACCTGCGCCGCATGATGGCCAGCGCCGGGGCGGCGTGAGGGGCTGCTGACGCAAGACCATCACATGGTTTTCGGGCGCAGGCGTCTGACCCGCTCCACGAAATCCGGGTGGTCGCCAGCCCATGCAAGCAGCGTCTCACGGATGTCATCGGGGAGCGTTGCGACCGACCCGGCCGCATGGCTGCGCCATTTCGGACCGCGAGAAAGCAGGTCGGAGAAAACGCTGTCCACATCGGCTGGCCGATCCTGCAGCATGACCTCGAACAGTTGCCGTGACTGGTCAAGATCCTTGCGCCTCTTCTCGGGCGCACCGGAGCCTCTAACCTGTGCCACGATCAGCTTATGGCAGGCATAGCGCGCCGGGTCCGGTACGATCACCGGAACGCCGGCGTCATGGAGCACGGTTGAGGTAACCGTTCCCTCCATTGAGAATTCCATGAACCGCAGAGGCTTCGCCATGGCGCCAAATGTCGGCTGCGGTGTCGGATCCTCCTGATCGCGCTCATCAAACGTCGTGAGCAATTCCACCAGGACCACCTGCCCATTGGCGTCCAAGCGCCAGCGGTAGGTGCCTCCCTGGCCCACCATCGATGCGATGCCTTTGAACCGTGCATCCACCGCTTTCAGAACATGGTCCAGCGGCTCGGTCCGCTCCTCGGATCCGATTGTCACGCTGACGATGTCCACATCGCCGGTAATGCCGGTTTCGGCAGGCAGGCGTACACCGAGCATCGGGCCATAGGTCCGGAATGCATGGGTGCCACCCAGAACGCCCCCCATGCGAAAGATGCCGACATCAGCTAGCTTGGCCATCACGCGCCCGGACAGAGCATCGGGAGCCGGAAGCCCTGCGGCATTCAATGCGCGCACCAGCCGCCGACGCTCATCAAGAGCTTCACGGGTCACCACCGCATCCGCCTTCATGCGCTCGATGCGCTCGGCCATGTCCGGCGTATCGGGACCCAACGACAGGTCCCGCGGCTTTCCATCTTCCACCACTCGCTGATACCAGTAGCGGCGTCCCTTCACCGTTTTCATGTGGAAAGAGCCGGGAGTGCGGGTCAATGGCACCAAGGCGTCGTCATGCGCCCGATTGTTGATCTCGCTGTAGGTAGCCTGGATCGGTGTGGCCAGCCTGGCAAAATCGGCCATCGTTATCCCCAGTCACGAAATTTTTGGGGATAACGATGGCGCTGAAAGGCAAGCACGTCAATCTCGTTATCCCCAGTTCCTTGCTTCTTGGGGATAACGAGGCGGGAAGCCCGGAACGGCTGCCGCTTCCGACGCCCTGACCCTCCCAGGTTGCCAAGCTTCGGAGGGTCAGGGCGTTGGCCGTGGCCTACTTGGCCAGGTTCCGCAGCACGAAGTTCAGGACGCCGCCGTTCCTGTAATACTCGACCTCTTCCACCGTATCGATGCGCAGCAGCAGGCTGTACTGCTCCGTCTTGCCGTCGGCGCCGGTGAGGGTGAGCTGCACGTCCTTGCGCGGGCGCAGGTCCTGCTCGATGCCGGCGATGTCGAAGCGTTCGGAGCCGTCCAGCTTCAGGTCGGCACGGGTGACGCCGTCCTTGAACTGCAGGGGCAGGATGCCCATGCCGACCAGGTTGGAGCGGTGGATGCGCTCGAAGCTCTCGGCGATCACCGCGCGGATGCCCAGCAGCTTGGTGCCCTTCGCCGCCCAGTCACGGCTCGATCCGGTGCCGTACTCCTTGCCGGCGACCACCACCAGCGGCACGCCCTCGTCGGCGTAGCGCATGGCGGCGGTGTAGATCGGCAGACGCTCGCCCGAGGGGTAATGCTTGGTTTCGCCGCCCTCGACGCCGGGGATCAGCTCGTTGCGGATGCGGATGTTGGCGAAGGTGCCGCGCATCATGACTTCATGGTTGCCGCGGCGGGCGCCGTAGCTGTTGAAGTCCTGCGGCCGCACCTGGTAGCTCAGCAGATACTCGCCGGCCGGGCTGGTCTTCTTGATCGAGCCGGCGGGGGAGATGTGGTCGGTGGTGATGGAGTCGCCGAGCACCGCAAGCGCCCGCGCGCCGCGCACGTCCGACACCGGGTCCGGCGTCTTGGTCAGGCCGCTGAAGAAGGGCGGCAGCTTCACGTAGGTGGAGCCCTCCTGCCACTGGTAGGTCTGGCCCTCGGCGGTGGCGATCGCCTGCCACTGCTGCGGTCCCTTGAAGACGTCGGAGTAGCGGCTGCGGAACATCTCGGCGGTCAGCGAGGCGTCGATGGCGTCCTGCACCTCGCGGTTGCTGGGCCAGATGTCCTTCAGGTAGACCGGCTCGCCGTCGGTGCCGGTGCCGATCGGGTCCTTGGTCAGGTCGACGTTCAGGTTGCCGGCCAGCGCATAGGCGACGCACAGCGGCGGCGAGGCCAGGTAGTTGGCGCGGGTGTGCGGGTTGACGCGGCCCTCGAAGTTGCGGTTGCCCGACAGCACGGCGCCGACCACCAGGTTGCCCTCCTCGACCGCGGCGGCGATCGGTTCGGGCAGCGGGCCGGAGTTGCCGATGCAGGTGGTGCAGCCGTAGCCGACGATGTTGAAGCCGAGCCGGTCGAGGTAGGGTTGCAGCCCGGCCTTGGCGAGGTAGTCGGTGACGACCTGGCTTCCCGGCGCCAGCGAGGTCTTGACCCAGGGCTTCTGCTTCAGGCCCTTCTCGACCGCCTTCCTGGCCAGCAGGCCGGCGGCGACCAGCACCGCCGGGTTGGAGGTGTTGGTGCACGACGTGATGGCGGCGATCACCACCGCGCCCTGCTCCAGGCTGTAGTCGGATCCCTTCACCGCGACCGCCTTCTTGGGGTCGTCGGCCTTGTAGGCGTCGGCCATGTCCTTGGCGAAGCCCTGGGCGACGCCCGACAGCGGCACGCGGTCCTGCGGGCGCTTCGGTCCGGCCAGCGACGGCTCGACCGTGGCCATGTCCAGTTCCAGCACGTCGGTGAAGACCGGATCGGGGCTGCCCGGCTCGCGCCACATGCCCTGCGCCTTGGCGTAGGCTTCCACCAGCGCCACGCGGTCGGGGTCGCGGCCGGTGAAGGTCAGGTAGCGGATGGTCTCGGCGTCGATCGGGAAGATGCCGCAGGTGGCGCCGTATTCGGGGGCCATGTTGCCGATGGTGGCGCGGTCGGGCAGCGTCATGCTGTCCAGGCCCGGCCCGAAGAACTCCACGAACTTGCCGACCACGCCCTTCTTGCGCAGCATCTGGGTGACGGTCAGCACCAGGTCGGTGGCGGTGGTGCCTTCCTTCAGCTTGCCGGTCAGCCTGAAGCCGACGACCTCCGGGATCAGCATCGAGATCGGCTGGCCGAGCATGGCGGCCTCGGCCTCGATGCCGCCGACGCCCCAGCCCAGCACCGACAGCCCGTTGACCATGGTGGTGTGGCTGTCGGTGCCGACCAGCGTGTCCGGATAGGCGACCGGCTTGCCCGACGGGTCGTTGTCGGTCCAGACGACCTGCGACAGGTATTCGGTGTTGACCTGATGGCAGATGCCGGTGCCGGGGGGCACGACGCGGAAATTGTCGAAGGCCTTCTGCCCCCAGCGCAGGAAGGCGTAGCGCTCCAGGTTGCGCTCGAACTCAAGGTCGACGTTGCGCTGGAAGGCGTCGTTGCCGCCGAAATAGTCGACCATCACCGAGTGGTCGATGACGAGGTCGACCGGTACCAGCGGGTTGATCCTGGCCGGGTCGCCGCCCAGCGACGCCATCGCCTCGCGCATCGCCGCCAGGTCGCAGACCGCCGGCACGCCGGTGAAGTCCTGCATCAGCACGCGCGCCGGGCGGTAGGCGATCTCGCGGTCGGAGCGCTTGTCGACCAGCCATTCGGCCACCGCCTTGACGTCGTCGACGGACACGGTGCGGCCATCCTCGAACCGCAGCAGGTTTTCCAGCAGCACCTTCATCGAGAACGGCAGCCGCGACAGGTCGCCCAATCCCGCCTGCTCGGCGGCCTTCAGGCTGAAATAGTCGTAGCTCTTGCCGCCCGCGCTGAGCGAACGGCGGGTCTTTAGCGAGTCCTGACCGGTGAAGGTGGTCACGGGAAGCCTCCTTGATTCCTGGCTTGGGGCTTTTGGCTCGGGCTTGCGCCTCGTGGCGCTTGGAAGAGCGCTTCGCATCGGGGTTCGGGTCCGCGGCCCGCCGGCATCCGGCAGGTCGTACTGCCAAGATGTAGGGCGCGGCGCCGGGGTATCAACGCGCCTTCGGGCACCGCGGAACGGGGCGGCGACAGTCCCGCCCCGCGGGCATCATGACGCCACCCGGCCGCTTACTGGCAGCGTGCGGCGGTATTACAGACTTTGATATTATGGCTTACAGGATATGAATGGGGCGGGACGCCCAGCTTTTCACGCCGGCTTCATCGCGACATAACGGACGAAGCGCAGGCCGCTGCCCAGAACCCGCAGCCGCGCCCACCACAGCGCAAGCTCGCGCTTCAGCGCCGCCAGCACCGGCCCGGCGGGAACGGCGGCGGCAGCCAGGGCGTCGGCCAGGCCACGGACCCGGTCGATGACGTGGCGGCGGTGGAGCTGGGTCAGGTCCTCGGAAATTCGCAGGTCGAGGTTGCGCTGGGTCAGCTCGTCGGCCATGCGGGTGGCGGTCCAGGGATAGACCTCCATCGGTTCCTCGTCCCGCCAGCCATTCCAGGCGTCCCACGAGCCGGGAGCGCCGTCGATCACATAATCGAACAGCACGATTCCGCCCTTCGGCTTGATGCACTCGCCGGCGCGGTCGAGGAACAGCTCCTTGTCGCGGACGCGGTGGACGATGCGGTCGGCCATCACCAGGTCGAAGGTGCCGGCCTGGTTGAAGTGCTCCGGGTCGTAATGCGCGACCGGCGCCTTCTTCGACATCCCCAGCGTCTTCGAGCGGTCCATCGCCAGCCTGGCCAGCAGCGGCGACGGCTCCAGCCCGGTCACCCAGGTGTCGCAGCTCTCCACCAGCGCGCGGGCGGTGCCGCCCAGCCCGGCCGACAGGTCCAGCACGCTCTTGGACGGGTTCAGGCCGAAGGAGCGCATCTGTTCGACCATCCAGTGCGGTCCGGAGGGGCCGACCATGTCCTGGCCCCAGAGGAGCTGCGCCCCCTCGCTGCGGGCCGGCGACCAGACCGGTTCGCCGTGGCGGTCCAACTGCATCAACGCCAGCCGGTCGAGGTCGGAAGCGACGGCCTCCGCCGCCACCGGCCCGGCGTCGCGCGGCGCCCCGGCGCCCACCGCTTCCACCGGGTGCGGCACGGGGCGAGCCGGTGTTCCCGGCGGGGGCGCGGCGTTCGGGATGCGGGGCAGGCGCGAGAGGTCGTAGCCTTCCCACCAGGCGGCGAGCCGGGTGCGCCAGTCGGCATTCCGCCAGCGCTCCAGTTCCTGCGGTCCGAGCTGCGCAACCACGGGGCCTGTCCTTTCCGGATCGAAAGGCATGAACGGGCCTCGCCCGTTCGAGGTGGGGCGGCGAAAAATCGTGCCGCAAATTAGAATTAAGTGTCGCGGTTTTGACTGTCAAGAAACCAATGCTTAAGGATTTCTATTTGGTTTCCGCCAATTGCCGCTAAATTTTGACCATTTCGACTCTGTGCCGGCCGGTCCGGGACCGTTGCGGGCGTCGGCCCGCCTTCCTATACTCCCTCCGCAACCGACGGAGGGCTTCGCGTGCCGATCGATACCGGTGAGTCCACCGGCAATCCCTGGACCGTGCTGACCAGCACGACGAAATACGAAAATGCCTGGATGGAGGTGATCGAGCACAAGGTCCTGACTCCGAAGGGGCTTCCCGGCATCTACGGCGTCATGCATCCGCGCAGCCTCGCCACCGGCGTCGTCCCCGTCCATGACGACGGCACCATCACCCTGGTCGGCCAGTACCGGTTCCCGCTGAAGCAGTATAGCTGGGAGATCCCGGAGGGCGGCGGGCGCAAGGACGTCGATCCCCAAATCTCCGCAGCGCGCGAACTGAAGGAGGAGGCCGGCCTGTCGGCGCGCTTCTGGATGCCGCTGGGAACGCTGCACCTGTCCAACTGCCTCACCGACGAGGTGGCGCACACCTTCGTCGCCTGGGGGCTGGAGGAGGGGGAGGCGGCGCCCGACGACACCGAGGTGCTGGCCCTGCGCCGCGTTCCCTTCGCCGAGGTCATGGACATGGTCATGGCTGGCGCCATCACCGACGCCATGGCCGTTGCCAGCCTGCTGAGGCTGCGGGTCCTGGCGGCCGAGGGGGCGCTGCCCGACGACCTCGCCCGCCTGATCCGGCTCTGACCGGCGCCCGGCCGCGGGCCCGCCCCACCGTGCCTCAAGAGTACCGAGTGCCAATGACCATGTTGCCCACGGGGTTTGCTCCCGGCGGCGAGCGCGCCGTCGCCATCGATTTCGAGACCGCCAACGAAACCCGGACCAGCGCCTGCTCGATCGGCGTGGCCTGGATCGACGACGGCCGGGTCACCGCGACGGAAGAGCACCTGATCCGGCCGCGCGACCTGCGCTTCAACCCCTTCAACAGCGCCATCCACGGCATCCGGAAGGAGGACGTGGCCGACGCGCCGGAGTTTCCGGAGGTGTGGGCGGCGCTGCGCGAGCGCCTGCAGGGACGGCTGATCCTCGCCCACAACGCCGCCTTCGACATCAGCGTGCTGCGCCATACCCTGAGCGCCTACGAACTGGACTGGCCGGCCTGCGACTATCTCTGCACGGTGGTGCTGGCGCGGCGCGCCTGGCCCGACCTTACGGGGCACCGGCTGAACCATCTGGCCGAGTTCCTCGGCATCGCGCTGGACCACCACAATGCCGGAAGCGATGCCGAGGCCTGCGGCCGCATCGCGCTGGCCGCCGCGCGCGCCCTGGGACTGGCGGCGCTGGCCGAACTGGCCGGCAGCGGCATCACCTTCGGCCGCATCGATCCCGGCGCCTACAGCCCGTGCAAGGGAGGCAAGGCCGTGCCGCGCCGCCGGCGCGCACCGGCATAGCCGGCGCGTCCGCCGGGCGGTGCGCTGCGCTGCAGCGTCGCGCGTTCAATATCAGGCGCACGACGCTGTGGCTTTTGATTGCCGATCGGACTCGCGCTTCAAATCGATTCCGATTTCACGCGATCCGATCTAGGCTCCCGCCCCACGGAACCGGAGGAGGGAAAACCATGCTGTTCATGTTCCATTGCGTCGACAAGGCGGGCGCCGCCGATGTCCGCGCCGCCAACCGCGCCGAGCATCTGGCCTATCTGGAGGCCAACGCCGCCCGCATCTTCGCCGCCGGCCCGCTGCTGTCCGACGACCAAAGCGGCATGGTGGGCAGCCTGCTGGTCGTGGAGTGCGCGGATGCCGCCGCGGCCCGGGACTTCGCCGACGGCGATCCGTACGCCAAGGCGGGCCTGTTCGAGAGCGTGACGGTCCGGCCGTGGCGCCGCGTTTATCCCAAGGCGTGAGCGGGAGAGCGTCGGCGATGGCCTACTGGCTGCTGAAGTCCGAGCCGTTCAAGTATTCGTGGGACCGCATGGTCGCCGACGGCCGGACCCATTGGGACGGCGTGCGCAATTACCAGGCGTCCAACAATCTGAAGGCCATGGTGGCGGGCGACCGCGCCTTCTTCTACCACTCCAACGAGGGGCTGGAGATCGTCGGCATCGTCGAGATCGTCCGCACCTACTATCCCGACCCCAGCGACGAGTCCGGCCGTTTCGGCATGGTCGACGTGGCGCCGGTGATGCCGGTGAAGGTGCCGGTCACCCTCAAGCAGATCAAGCTCGACCCGCTGTTGCAGGGCATGGCGCTGGTCCGCCAGTCGCGCCTGTCCGTCTGCCCCGTCGGCGACGAGGAGTGGGCAAGGGTGTGCGATCTCGCCGGCATCGCGGTGCCGGCGTAAGCGCAGGCGTGAGGCGGAGAGGGAAGGCGCGCCCTACTCCGCCGCTTCCTGCATGGCGGCGCGGACGTCGTTGGTGGCCTGCAGCATGCGCCGCGCGAGGTCGGCGACGCTGGTGACCGAGGCCTTGCTGAAGGGCAGGCCGTCACGCGGCAGGGCGCGGAGCGTGGCGTCGATGGCCATCAGGCTGGTGCGGTCGGCCAGGGCGGCGAGGCGTCCGTCGCGGTCGCCGGCGTCGGGAAGATCGTCCGCGTTGGTGGTGCTGGGCATAGCGATCCTTGCCGCCGATGATCATTGCCGGGATGCCGCAACTCTATATCGGTGTTCCGGTTAAGGCCCGGTTAAGCAAGGCGGCAGGTCAAGCAGGGGCCGGGTTGGCCGACGGATATCACGGCGCGGCGCCGTTGCGGCCACCGGGGCGCGGCGGATGGTCGCGCCGGCGGCGGTGCTGTCCTCTTGACGGCAGGTGCAAGGACCCTGCGGCATGCCCGACGCCGGCATTGCTATGCTTGGCGAAGAAACAGTTTTGCGCTGCAAGATCAGTGACACAATCCTCCTTTGGTCGGGGGGCGTGCGGGGGCCGATTTGCTTGTTCGTCCCGCAACTTGTGTGGATAATGCCGCTCAATTCCGGGCGGCGGCCCGCCGCCCTCCAATCATCTTCCGGCCAATTCGGAAGCACCACGGGGGAATCGCACTCATGACCGACAACAGCTTCTTTCCGGTGAAGCCCGAGATCGCGGCGACCGCCCACGTGAATGCGGACGCTTACGCCCGCATGTACGAGCAGTCGGTCAAGGACCCCGAGGGCTTCTGGGGCGAGCAGGGCAAGCGGCTGGACTGGATCAAGCCCTACAGCAAGGTGAAGGACGTCAACTTCCACGACGACGTCCACATCCGCTGGTTCCATGACGGCACGCTGAACGTGTCGGCCAACTGCATCGACCGCCACCTGGCGACCCGCGGCGACCAGACCGCCATCCTGTTCGAGGGCGACGACCCCGGCGTTTCCAAGGCCATCACCTACCGGGAGCTGCACGAGAAGGTCAGCCGCCTCGCCAACGTCCTGAAGAAGAACGGCGTCAAGAAGGGCGACCGCGTCACCATCTACCTGCCGATGATCCCGGAGGCGGCCTATGCGATGCTGGCCTGCACCCGCATCGGCGCCATCCATTCGATCGTCTTCGGCGGCTTCTCGCCCGACAGCCTGAAGGACCGCATCGTCGACTGCGACAGCCACTTCGTCATCACCTCCGACGAGGGCCTGCGCGGCGGCCGCAAGGTCCCACTGAAGGCCAACGCCGACAAGGCGGTGGCCGGCGCGCCGATGGTCAAGCATGTGCTGGTGGTCAAGCACACCGGCGGCGACGTCGCCTGGACCGCGGGCCGCGACCTCTGGTACCACGAGGAGATGGAGAGCGTCTCCGCCGACTGCCCGCCGGAGGAGATGAGCGCCGAGGATCCGCTGTTCATCCTCTACACCTCCGGCTCGACCGGCAAGCCGAAGGGCGTACTGCACACCACCGGCGGCTATCTTGTCTACGCGTCGATGACCCACCAGTACGTCTTCGACTACAAGGACGGCGAGGTCTATTGGTGCACCGCCGACGTGGGCTGGGTCACCGGCCACAGCTACATCGTCTACGGCCCGCTCGCCAACGGCGCCACCACGCTGATGTTCGAAGGCATCCCCACCTATCCGGACGTCTTGCGCTTCTGGCAGGTCATCGACAAGCACAAGGTCAACATCTTCTACACCGCCCCGACCGCCATCCGCTCGCTGATGCGCGAAGGCGAGGGTCCGGTGAAGAAGACCTCGCGCGCCTCGCTCCGCGTGCTGGGGTCGGTCGGCGAGCCGATCAATCCCGAAGCCTGGATGTGGTACTACAACGTGGTCGGCGATGCCCGCTGCCCGATCGTCGACACCTGGTGGCAGACCGAGACCGGCGGCATCCTGATCACCCCGCTGGTCGGCGCCATCGGCCAGAAGCCGGGCTCCGCGACCAAGCCGTTCTTCGGCGTCCAGCCGGTCGTCGTCGACAACGAGGGCCAGATCCTGGAGGGCGAAACCGAGGGCAACCTCTGCATCGCCGACGCCTGGCCCGGCATGATGCGCACGGTCTACGGCGACCACGAGCGCTTCGTGCAGACCTACTTCTCGACCTTCCCGGGCAAGTACTTCACCGGCGACGGCTGCCGCCGCGACGCCGACGGCTACTACTGGATCACCGGCCGCGTCGACGACGTCATCAACGTGTCCGGCCACCGCATGGGCACCGCCGAGGTCGAGAGCGCGCTGGTCGCCCACCCGAAGGTCGCCGAGGCCGCGGTCGTCGGTTATCCGCACGACCTGAAGGGCCAGGGCATCTACGCCTACGTCACGCTGAACGCCGGCGAGGCGCCGACTGAGGAACTGCGCAAAGAACTGGTGGCCTGGGTCCGCAAGGAGATCGGCCCGATCGCCTCGCCCGACCTGATCCAGTGGGCTCCCGGCCTGCCGAAGACCCGGTCCGGCAAGATCATGCGCCGCATCCTGCGCAAGATCGCCGCGAACGAGCATGACAGCCTGGGCGATACCTCGACGCTGGCCGATCCGGGCGTGGTCACCGACCTGATCGACAACCGCATGAACAACGCCTGAGCGGGAGAGCGGACAGGGCGCCTCGCCCGATGACGCTTCCAGGAAAAGGCCCCGGCATCCCGCCGGGGCCTTTTCCACGTCTGCCTCACCGCTCCGGCAGGACGAGGGGGGCTGCGGCGGCGATGGCGAAGGCCGTGGTCGACGGGTGCCGCTCGGTGACGCGCTTGCGCGCCTCCTCGGCACTATCGGCGGCGACCGCGTAATGGCGCACGCCCGACCAGGGGGCCGAGGCGTCGAGCGCCTCGACCGCGACGAACCACAGCGGCCCGCCGCTGCGGGCGACGCGGTCGACGCAATGGAATTCCGCGGGCAGCGATGCCGCGGCGTCCTCGGCCGCCGACCGCAGCGTCTGGATCTCGCTCTCCGCCGCGGCGATGTCGCGCTCCAGGGCCGTCAGCGTCTCTTCGGTCTCGGCACGGCGGACGGCGGCGAGCTTGCCGTAGTTGGCGTAGATTTCGAGACGCTCGGTCAGGGCCGCCAGCTTGTCGGACTGCCGCCTGGCCCGGATGCGCAGGATCCGCTCCCCCATCACTCCGGTGCCGAGACTGGCGAGTGCCGCCAGCATCCACAAGGCGCTCATGGTGCCGCGGCCTCCGCCTCGGCGGCATTGCCTGTCGGGGCCGGTGCCGTGACGCCGACGCCGACCGCTTCGTGGAAGATGCTGCGCGTCAGCATCTGGGCGGCGGCGAAATCGGCCGACCAGACCAGCGCCTCGTTCTCGAAGCGCCAGATGGCCGGATGAAGCACCGCCTTCGCCTCCGCCCGGTCGCCGTAGCCGGGCAGCATCCTCAAGCGGAAGGTGAATCGGTGACGGCCGGGTTCCGGCCGGCCGATCTCGTGGATGAAGCGGCGCGAGGCGGTGACGCGCCGGCTGCCGCGCCGCGACAGGACCAGCCTGTGCGCCGACAGTTCGGCCAGCTTCGCCCTGAGCGCCTCGATCTCGGCCTGCATCGCTTCGAGTTCGTTGGCCCGGGCCTCCAGGGCGTCGCGCTCGGCGAGCAGGGTGACGCCGGCCCGGCGGACCGCCTGCTCGGTCCGGTGGATCAGGGCGCGGCGCAGGCCCAGGAACAGCAGGGTGGCGCCGATGCAGAACAGGGCCAGCAGCAGCTCCGCCGTCATGCGCGCCCGCTCCCCCTGCTGGTCCCACCCATCGCCCGTTCCACGCTGGCAGCCGTCCGCGGTTGTGCGGGCCGGCAAGTCTCATTCGACAGTCGTACCGCGTTTCGGGCGGATGCGCATCAGGCCGCTGCGCCGGCCGGGCATGAAAAAGGCGTCCGGCCGGCAGGCCGGACGCCCGGTCGCATCGCCCGGTCACGCCCCTCGGTGCGGCAGCAGCCCCGTCACCTCCCGGCGGCGATGGCCGTCTCGGCGGACTTCACCAGGTCGGGACCGATCTGCTTGGTCCATTTGTCGAAGACCGGCTTGGTCGCGGCCTGGAAGGCCTTCTGCTGGTCCGCGGTCAGCCGGACCACGTCGACGCCCTGGTCGGCGATGCTCTTGAGCAGGCTGTCGTCGTCGGCGGTGATGCCCTTGCGCGACAGCGCCACCTCCTCGGCCGCCGCCTGCACCGCCGCGGCGCGCACCGCCTCCTGGTCCTCCTTCGACCAGCTATTCCAGACCTCCTTGCTGACCACGAAGACCAGCGGGTCGGCGACGTAGCCCCACAGGGTCAGGTGCTTCTGGCCAAGGGTGGCCAGCTTGGCGGCGACGAAGATGGTCAGCGGGTTCTCCTGCCCGTCGACGGCGCCGGTCGACAGGGCGGGCTGGGCGTCGGCCCAGCTCATCTGCGTCGGGTTGGCGCCCAGGGCCGTGAAGGTGTCGAGGTAGAGCGGCGAGCCGACGACGCGGATCTTCAAGCCCTTCAGGTCTTCCGGCGCCTTGATGGCATGCTTGGAGTTGGAGATCTCGCGGAAGCCGTTCTCGCCCCAGGCCAGCGGCACGACGTCCTTGGTCGACAGCAGGTCGAACAGCTTCTTGCCGACCTCGCCCTGGGTCAGGGCGTCCAGCGCCTTGTGGTCGGGCATCAGGAAGGGCAGGGAAAAGAGGTTCAGCTCCTTCACCTGCGGCGACCAGTTGATGGTCGACCCGATCGCCATGTCGATGGTGCCCTGGCGCAGCGCGGTGAATTCCTTGGTCTGGTCGCCGTTGACCAGGGAGGTGCCGGGATACATCTTCACGACGATCCGGCCCTGGGTCTTCTCCTTGATCAGTTCCGCCCACCGGTCCCCGCCGACCCCCCAGGGGAAGGGCTTGCCCAGAACGGTCGAAAGCTTGTACTCCGCCTTGTAGTCGGCGGCGGCGGCGGTCCCCGCCAGCAGGGCCGGGACCGCGAGCGCGGACAGCGCCAGGCCGGCGAACAGAGCTTTCAGCGATTTCATTGTTGTTTCCTCCCAAGCGCCCTACACGAAAGATGCGGACCGGGATCGTACAGATGGACGCAGGACTGTTCCACACGCAAAGCGGGCCGATTGTCGGTTTTGCGAACAATGCGGCCTTGCGGTGTGCCGCGGTCGCCGGGTCTTGCCTGTGGCTCGCCTCGGCGTCGGTGGCCGTGGCCCAAGGTGTGGGAACCCCGGCCGTGCCGCTCGGGCCGAATCCCAGCGAGTGCGAAATCCAGGCGGCACTGCTCGGCGTCACCGACCCGTCCTGCCCGCCGATGCGGCTGCAGCGCCCGCCGGCGCTGCCGCCAGGCACGGCGTCACCGGAAGCGGCACAGCCGACGCCGGCCTCAAGACCAGTTCCGGGGCCGGTCGCACTCCCCCCGCTTCCCGGCCCGGTGGCGGTGCCGGTGCCGGAACTGCGTGCCGCCTTCCGCGTGGAGTTCGACTTCAACTCCGCCCACATCCGCCCGGAATCGCGGGCGATCCTGGACAAGGTGGCGGCCGTGATGACCGCCCCCGCGGCGGGCACCACCCGCTTCCGCGTGGTCGGGCATACCGACAGGGTCGGTGGCGACGCGGTCAACCTGACCCTGTCGCGGCGGCGGGCGGCGGCGGTCGTCGATTATCTGGCCACCCACCACCACATCGGGCGCGAAAGGCTGGAAGCCTCGGGCATGGGCGCCCGCGAGCTGCTGCTGCCCGACCAGCCGGCGGCGGCGGCGAACCGCCGGGTGGAGATCATCAATCTCGGTGGCTGAAATAGTGGTGGCCGAAATCCGGGCTGGTGGCGGGGCGGCTGACCCTTTTGAGCGGCTGATTTTTCCAGGTGGCTGGAGGAAGCTTCACGGCCGCCGGCGGCTGCCGGCCTGTCCGGTTCCGCCCGTCCCCAGCCCAAGGAGACCCGATGCCGTCCTTCTGTCTGCCGATCGAGCGCCACCGTCCGGACGAGGGCGCCGCCAAGCCCGCCGTCTTCGGCACCGTCCTGGAAGGCCGGCCGCTGGAGACCGACACCCTGCTCTATACCGGTGACCATGGCCGCTACAAGGTCGGGATCTGGCAATGCACGCCCGGGCTGGTGGCGATGAAGGACTGGCCCTACGAGGAGTTCTGCGTCCTGCTGGCGGGCCGGGTCGTCATCACGCCGGAGGGGGGCAGCCCCCGTGAATATGTCGCGGGCGACGCGCTGGTGCTGCCGCAGGGCTTCACCGGCACCTGGGACATCAAGGAGACCGTGCGCAAGCATTATGCGGTGCAGAAGCGCCAGTCGCTGCTGGCACAGGTGAAGGTGCGCGCGAAGAACTGGCTGCGGCCGGCCGTCGGTTCGGCCGGGCTCGCCACCGCGGCGAAGCTGGCGATCGCCTTCATCGTGGTTGCCTGAACCGCCGGATGCCGGCGCCGCGGTGCTGATGCCTCGCCATCGGCCGGACGCCCGTGCTAGGGTCCGCGCACCCGTCGCGGCGCCTGCACGGCGACGGGTGCGCCTTTTTCACCCCTGACAGCGGTGCCCCGACCGATGACCACGCCTTCCCTGACCCTGTCCGCGATCGCCGAAGCCCTCGGTGCCGCGATCGAGGGCGACGGTTCCATCACCGTCCGCCGCGCCGTCCATCCGTCCGAAGCGGAAGGGCCTGGGGATCTGGCGCTGGCCATGGACAGGGATCTGCTGGCCCTGCTGCCGGGGAGCAAGGCGGTCGCCGCCGTGGTGTCGGAGGGAATGGAACTGCCCGACGGCGTGGCCGGCGGGACCCTCGGCCGTATCGTGGTGAAACGCCCGCGCTATGCGATGGCCGGGCTTCTCGACCTGTTCGAGCGACCGGTCCATGCCGAGCCCGGGGTGTCGCCGCAGGCCTATGTGGCGCCCGACGCGGTGGTGGCGCCCGACGCCTCGATCGCGCCCTTCGCCTATATCGGTCCGCGCGCCCGCATCGGTGCCGGCGCGGTCATCCTGCCGCACGTCACCGTCGGCGCCGACGCGGTGATCGGCGAGGGCTGCCTGCTGCATCCCGGCGCCCGCATCGGCGAGCGGGTGGAGATGGGCGCGCGCTGCATCATCCACCCCAACGCCGCCGTCGGCAACGACGGCTTCAGCTTCGTCACGCCCGAGCCGGGCAGCGTCGAGTCGGCCAAGACCACCGGGCGCGTCGTCGGCACCAACGTGCTGATCCGCCGGGTGAACTCCATCGGGACGGTCGTCCTCGGCGACGACGTCGAGATCGGGGCCGGCGCCACCATCGACCGCGGCACCGTCACCGCGACCCGCATCGGCAACGGCACCAAGATCGACAACCTCGTCCAGATCGGCCACAACGTCCAGGTCGGCACCAACTGCATGCTGTGCGGCCATGTCGGCATCGCCGGCAGCACGGAGATCGGCGACCGCGTGGTGCTGGCCGGCAAGGTCGGGGTGGCCGACCACGTCAAGATCGGCAGCGACGCGGTGGTCGCCGCCAATTCCGGCGTCGGCACCGACATCCCGCCCAAGTCGGTGTGGATGGGCTATCCCGCGGTGCCGCGCACCCGCGCCTTCGAGCAGTACAAGGGCCTCGCCCGCCTGAAGCGCCTGTTCGCCGATGTCGCCGAGCTGAAGAAGCGGCTGACCGCCCTGGACGGCGGCCCGGTCACGGCCGAGGCGGCGGAACGGCAGGACTAGGCGCGTTTGCCGGATTCCCCAGCCCCCCTCCGCCGACGCGGGAGAGGGGGCGCAGCACGTCACCACAAGCGAACGCATGTCCCATGACCTCCGGCCAGAATCCCACGCGTGAGTCCATCCTCGGCGGCCCCGCCGTCATCCTGGTGCAGCCGCAGCTCGGCGAGAACATCGGCGCCTGCGCCCGCGCGATGCTGAATTGCGGGCTGACCGACCTGCGCCTCGTCAAGCCGCGCGACGGCTGGCCGAACGCGAAGGCGTCGGCGGCGGCCTCCGGCGCCGACATGGTGATCGACAACGCCAGGGTGTTCGAGACCACGGCCGACGCGGTGGCCGACCTGGAGGCGGTCTACGCCACCACCGTGCGCACCCGGGACATGATCCAGCGCTTCGTCACCCCGCGCGTCGCGGCGGGAGAGATGCGCGAGCGTTTCGCCGCCGGCCAGAAGATCGGCGTGATGTTCGGGCCGGAGCGCACCGGGCTGGTCAACGACGACCTGACCCTCGCCCAGACCCTGGTCACCGTGCCGCTGAACCCGGCCTTCTCGTCGCTGAACCTGGCGCAGGCGGTGCTGCTGGTCGGCTACGAGTGGTTCCAGGCCGGCGACCGCACGCCCGACCGCTTCCTGCACACCGGCCAGACCCGGCCGGCGACCATGGCCGAGCGGGTGAACTTCTTCGAACGGCTGGAGGCGTCGCTCGACCAGACCGGCTTCTTCACCAGCGAGGAGAAGCGGCCGTCGATGGTCCGCACGCTGCGCAACGCCTTCGAGCGGATGGAGATGACCGAGCAGGAGGTCCGCACCCTCCACGGCGTGGTCGCGGCGCTGGTGCAGGGCAAGCGGAAAGGCGGGAGTTAAGCCGCGACCGCGGCTATAGTGGGCGTCCATGGAATATGCCTTGCAGAACATGGACGTCGGGCTGGTGCTGCTGGATGATGCGCGGCGGGTGCTCGCGCTCAACCCGGCGGCGGTGCGCCTGCTGGGAGAGCGTGCCGCCGGGCTGGTTGGCGCCTACCTGCACGACCTGCACCCGCCCTCCCACCGGGCCAAGGTGGAGCTGCTCCTTGCGGCGGCCGGCGACCCGTCGGCGCCGGCCTCGGCCTGTTCGATGATGGTGGCGCTGCCCGGCCGGGTGCTGGTGCTGAAGGCCAGCGCCCTGGCGGCGGAACCGGGCCGCGGGACGGGCGGGGCGGTGACGGCGCTCCTGCTGATGGAGGCGTCGCGCGCCGGCGGGCCCGTGGTCGCAGGCACCGCCGCGATCCGGGCCGCAGCCCCGGCCGGCGCCGCGCCGGCCCCCGGCCCGCGCGCCGTCGAGCCGCTGGTGAAGCTGCCGGTGGAGAAGGGGCAGGGCATCGTCCTGGTCGACCCGCGCGACGCCGTCTATCTCCAGGCCGACGGGCATTACACCACGGTCCACACCGCCGACGGCGCCTATTTCTGCGGCCTGCCGCTGTCGGAGCTTGAGGTGCGCCTCGACCCGCGCTCCTTCGTCCGCACCCACCGCGGCTACATCGTCAACCTGCGCCATGCCCGCGCGGTGGAGCGGCGCGACGGCCGGGCAGTCTTCATCATGGACGCCCCCGGCAATCCCCGTGTGCCGGTCAGCCGCAACCGGGCGGAGGCGCTGAAGAAGCGGCTGGCGCTGTAACGGACCGTTCGTGCACGCCCGCAACCGTTCGCGCATAGGCGGTGCGCTTGGTGCAGCGCGGCTTGAAGCGGCGGGTGCGGCCGGGGTTCCATCGGTGCAGCGTTCCAGTCCCCCGCTTCCCCCGCACCAAGGAGCCGACTTCCGTGGACAGCATCGACGCACCCGACCGCTACGTCTCCTTCAAGGGGATCGATTGCCAAGGCAACAGCCGCCGCATCATCGAACGGCTCTACATGCACATCGACGATCCCGCCAAGACCAACGCCTTCTGGGAGCGTTTCCGCGCCAAGCTCAGCGTCGCCGACGATCCCCTGAAGCGGCAGGCCGACGGCCTTTGCCTGCTCTGCGCGAACATCTACTACATCGCCGACCTCTTCGAGGAGCATGACGACGAGGACGGGCTGGCGATGCTGCGGCAACTGGAGGACGAGTGCTGCTGACCCGTCAGGGTTTCGCCGGCGCCGTCTCCCCCGGTTCCGCCGTCCGTCCGGCCGCCGCGTAGGCGATGCGCCAGACGGTGCCGGAATCGTCCGCGATCAGCAGGGCGCCGTCGGTGGCCACCGCAAGCCCGCTCGGCCGGCCCCAGACCTGCGGCGTCTCGTCCTCCTCGCGGTCGGCGTCCGGTCCGGCGCCCAGCCGGAAGCCGGTCACGAAGGTCTCGTAGGTGCCGGTCGGCCGGCCCTTGTCGAAGGGGGCGAACACCACCGCATAGCCGGTCGGCCTGGCGCGGTTCCACGACCCGTGCAGTGCCACGAAGGCGCCCTGGCGATACCGTTCCGGAAAATGCGTCCCGTCGCCGAAGACGAGGCCGAGCGGGGCGGAATGGGCCTGGAACAGAAGTCCCGGCACCAGCGCCGCCTTGACCAGGTCCGGGCGCTTGTCGGCGAAGTCGGGCTGCGGATTGGCACCGATGTAGGAGTAGGGCCAGCCGTAGAAGCCGCCCGCGGTCACCAGCGTCAGGTAGTCGGGCACGAGCTGGTCGCCGAGCCCGTCGCGCTCGTTCACCACCGTATAGAGATCGTTGGTGCCCGGCTTGAAGGCCAGGCCGACGGGATTGCGCAGGCCGCTGGCGATGGTGCGCTGGCCGGTGCCGTCGATGCGGAATTCCTGGATGGTGGCGCGCGGCTCCGGCTCCACCCCGATGTTGCCGGCCGAGCCGATGCCGACGTAGAAATGCCGCCCGTCGGGCGCCACCGCCACCGAGCGGGTGTTGTGGCCGCCGCGCGGGCCGAATGCGCCCTGCGGCGTCAGCCGCCGGCGTTGGCCGGCCGTTCCGCCCTCGGCGGTCCATGGGAGCTGCCACACGCCGTCGAGATCGCCGACCAGCACCGTCCCGCCCCGGCTGCCCCCGACATAGGCGAGGCCGAAGGGCCGGTCGAATCCCTCCGCCCACACCCGCGCCGTCTCCGCCTGGCCGTCGCCGTCGCCGTCGCGCAGCAGGGTCAGGCTGCCGGGCCGCTGCTGCGCCACCAGAACGTCGCCGTTGGGCAGGACCAGCAGGTTGCGCGCATTCTCCACATGGTCGCGGAACAGCGTGACGGTGAAGCCGCGCGGCGCCCGCAAGGGCTCGCTCGCCGGCCGCTCCACCTGTTTGGCCTGGTTGGCCACCGCCGGCGTTGCGTAGGGCTTGGGCAAGGCCTCCATGCGGACATGAAGCTCGGCGCCGACGGTCTGCATCGGGTCGGCGCGGACCGGTCCGCCGGTCATGGCCGACTGTGCCGCCGCCGGGCCGGCGGCGAGGAGGGCCAGCAGGCCGAGCAGGGTGGCAATCGGGCGCGCGGTGCGGCGGTCTGGCATCGGTCTGGGCGCTCCCACGGGCGCGGAACAGGAAAGGTCGGGTTAAAATGCGGACAATCTTTGGTCAGACAATGGCGCTTCCCGGCGGCAAAGGCAGGCGGTGCAAGGGAGGCTGTCCCTGAGGGGTCCCCCGCAAGCGCCGCGTGTCGCCGGCACCGTTCCCTTCCCCATCAAGTCGCTTGCGGACGCCGCGCACCCCGGACCATACTCCGCGCGAAAGTGGTGAAAACCCTCGGGACGGCAGCGCGGCGGCGACCCTTCGATCATGACCAGACACCCGATCGACTCCGTGGGTCCGACCCTCTCCCCGATGCGGACGCGCCGGCTGCTGGTGGCCGCCTTCGCGCTGATCGCGGTCCTCGGGTCGGGGTTCTGGGGCGTCGTGGCCTGGAGCGACCGGACCGAGACGCTGCGCCATTCCCGCGAACAGGCCCAGTCGACCGCCCGCCTCCTGCAGGAGCATGTGCGGCGGACGGTGGCGACCGCCGACCTGGCGATCGGCCGTACCCTCGACCTCGTCCATAGCCAAGGCCTGGCCGGGCTGGGAACGAACCGGAACGTCTGGATCCCGATCCGCGACATGGTGGACGCCCTGCCGGAGATCGCCGCGCTGTGGGTCCACGGCGCGACCGGCGACAACCTCCTGAGCAGCCGGCAGTTTCCGGCGCCCGCCGGCAACGTCATGGACCGCGCCTTCTTCCAGGCGCACCTGAACGGCGTGGATTTCCACGTCGGCGAGCGGATCACCGGGCGGCTGACCGGGGCTCAGCTCTTCACCGTCAGCCGCCCGATCCTCGCCGACGGCCAGCTCCAGGGGGTCGTTCACGCCAACGTCGAGATCGACTATTACCGGCAGCTCTACGAAAGCCTCGACCTCGGCCCGGGGTCGGCCATCGCGCTCTACCGCAACGACGGCAAGCCGGTGCTGCGCTTTCCCGACGGCGAGCCGCTGGATGGTCCCGATGGCCGCGAGGCCCTGCGGCGGAGCGCCGATGCCGCCATCGGCACCTTCGAGGGCGACGGGCCGCAGGGGCGGCGCATCGTCTCCTACCAGCGGGTGCCCACCCTTCCGCTCGTCGTCCTGGTCGGCCTGTCGGAAAAGGCGGAACTGGCTGCCTGGCGGGAACGGACGCTGCGCGGCAGCATCCTGGTGGCCCTCGCGGTGGCGGCCTGCGGCGGCCTGGCCTATGCGACGCTGCGCAGCCTGGAACGCGAGGTCGCCGGGCGCCGCCGGCTTGCCGAGACGAACGGCGAGCTCGACGCCAAGCAGCGCGAGCTGGAAACCGCCAACGAAGCCTTCGCCAGCGCCAACCGCCGCCTGACCCTGATCCTGAGGTCGGCCTCCGACAGCATCTGCGGCGTCGACCGCGACGGGCGGATCACCTTCGCCAACCCGGCGACCTCCGCCCTCACCGGCTATGCCGACCATGAACTGCTGGGCGGCTGCCTGCATGCGCTGGTCCATTCCCGCCGCGCGGACGGGTCGCCCTATCCGGCCCGCGAGTGCCCGGTGACCGAGGTGCTGCTGAGCGGCGAGACCCGGCGCGGGCTGGACGACACCTATTGGACCAAGGACGGCCGGCCCATCGCGGTGGAATACACGGCCTCGCCGATGCTCGCCGACGGCAAGGTCGAGGGCGCGGTGGTCGTCTTCCATGAGATCGCCGAACGCAAGCGGGCGGAGGCGGCGATGCAGCGCGCCCGTCTCGCCGCCGAAGCCGCGAGCCGGGCGAAGAGCGAGTTCCTGGCCAACATGAGCCACGAGATCCGCACGCCGATGAACGCGATCCTCGGGCTGATCCACCTGCTGCAACAGACCGACCTGACCCAGCGCCAGTCCGACTACGTCCGCAAGGTGCGGCTGTCGGCGCAGTCGCTGCTGGGCATCCTCAACGATATCCTGGACTTCTCGAAGGTCGAGGCGGGCAAGCTGGAGCTTGAACGGGTCGACTTCCGCCTGGACGATCTGCTGCAGACGCTGGCGGTGGTCGTCGGCTCGGCGGCGCAGGAGAAGGACATCGACGTCCTGTTCTCGGTCGCCCCCGACGTGCCGCTCGACCTCGTGGGCGATCCGCTGCGCCTGCAGCAGATCCTGATCAACCTCGCCGGCAACGCCGTCAAGTTCACCGATGCCGGAGAGGTGGTGGTCTCGGCCAGGGTCCGCTCGCTCGGCGACGACCGTGCCGTGCTCGACTTCGCGGTGCGCGACACCGGCATCGGCATCGCGCCGGACCAGCGTGAGCGGCTGTTCCAGGCGTTCAGCCAGGGCGACAGCTCCACCACCCGGCGGTTCGGCGGCACCGGCCTCGGGCTGGCCATCTGCGCCCGCCTTGTCCGGCTGATGGGCGGTGCCATGGAGGTGGAAAGCGAACCCGGACAGGGCAGCGTCTTCCGGTTCCATGCGGAATTCGGCCGCGGCCCCGGACGTGGGGCCGGGGAGCTGCCGCCGCAGGCCGGCCTTTCCCACCCGGATGCCCAGCCGCATTCCCAACCTCTGCCGCGCGACCTGTCTGTCCTGGTGGTGGACGACAACACCACCGCGCGGGAGGTGCTGGGCGAGATCGCCGCCACCTTCGGCTGGGCGGTGACCGTCTGCCGCGACGGGCAGGCCGCCATCGACGAACTGGAACGGGCCGCAGCGGCCGGCCGTGCCCACGACGTCGTGCTGATGGACTGGAAGATGCCGGGGATGGACGGCATCGAGGCGGCGCGCCGCATCCGTGCCGACGAGCGTGTGGGCACCCCGATGATCATCGTCATCAGCGGCTATGGCCGCGAGCGGCTCGGGACGCGGTTCGAGGAGGCCGGTGTCGCCGGTTTCCTGGTGAAGCCGGTGACGGCATCAACGCTGCTGGACGCCGTCACCGTCGCCTACGCCCATGCGGGTCCGGACGGGCGGGGCGACGAGGGGGATGGTCCCCCGCCGGACCCCGCGCCGCGCCCGGCCGATCGGGCCGTCGCCGGGGACGCGGGCCAGGGAGAGGCGCGGTCGCCGGGCCGGGCGCCGGACCAGCCGCTGCAGGGTTGCAGGCTGCTGCTCGCCGACGACAACGCCATCAGCCAGGAAGTGGCCCGCGAGATCCTGGAGCGGGCCGGCGCCGTGGTCACCGTCGCCGCCACCGGGCGTCAGGCCGTGGACTGCGTGCGTTTCGCCGAGCGGCCGTTCGACGCCGCGTTGCTGGACGTGCACATGCCCGACCTGGACGGGTTCGAGGCGACCGCGGCGATCCGGGCGCTGCCGGAGGGCGGGCGGCTGCCGATCATCGCGATGACAGCCAGCGCTCTGCCGGCCGACCGTCGGCGCTGCCTGGACAACGGGATGGACGACCACATCCCGAAGCCGCTCGACCTGCCGCAGCTCTTCGCCACGCTGGCGCGCTGGATCGGCCCGCCTCCGGCCCGGCCCGCCTCCGGCCCGGCGGCTCCGGCGGGGAGCTTGGTGGCGGTGCCGGCTGCGCATCCGGCCGCGGCGATCCGCCATGACGGGCTGAACCATGGCGGGCTGAACCTTGATGGGGTGGGCCGCGAGCTGCCGGACATGCTGCCCGGCATAGACATGTCCGATGCGCTCGGGCGCCTGGACGGCGACGGGGCCCTGCTGCGCCGCCTTCTGGAGCAGTTCGCCGACGGCTATGCCGATGCCGCCGAACGGATCGCCGCGGCGCAGGCATCGGGGGACCTGCCGGGGGTCAAGGCGGTGGCCCACGAGCTGAAGAGCGTGGCCGGCAACGTCGGCGCCCGCCGCCTGTCGGCCACCGCCGACACGGTGCAGATTGCCGCCGACGGCGGCGACTCCTCCGTGGTCGGGATGCAGGTGGAGGTGCTGCGGCGCGAACTGGCGCTGGTGCTGGAAAGCGTGCGGATCCTGGCCGGCGATGCGGTGCGCCCGGGGGGCGGTGTCGCCGACCGCGCCCCGTCGGAACAGGGCCGCCGGCTCCTGGCCGAGCGGCTTCCGCATTTCGCCGCCCTGTTACAAGACAGCAACTTCGCAGCGGCGGAAGAGTTCGCTATCCTGGCGCCGTCTCTGGCGGAATGGATCGAGCCTTCGAGGATGAAGGGGCTGTCCGCCGCCATCGACGGCCTCGATTTCAACAAGGCTCTCGGCATCGTGCAGCGGATCGCACGGGACCTCGGCCTCTCGCTCCCCACGGTCTGAAAGCGCCCATGGCCGAACCCCGCCCGAAGATCCTGGTGGTGGACGACATCCCCTCCAACATCCATGTCCTCAGCCGCATCCTCAGGGACGAGTACGACATCTATTTCGCCACCGACGGCGAGAGGGCGTTGGATCTGGTTCAGGCGCGCATGCCGGACCTCGTGCTGCTCGACATCATGATGCCGGGCATGGACGGCTACGAGGTCTGCAGCCGCATCAAGGCGGATCCCGCCGTCCACGACATCCCCGTCATCTTCATTTCCGCCAAGAGCGAGGTGGAGGACGAGACCCGCGGCCTGGAGGTCGGTGCCATCGACTTCATCACCAAGCCGATCAGCCCGCCCATCGTGCGTGCGCGCGTGCGCAACCACCTGCTGCTGAAGCGGCAAACCGACCTGCTGCGCAGCCTGTCCTTTTTGGATGGGTTGACCGGCATCGCCAACCGCCGCCGCTTCGACGAGACGATCCTGCGCGAATGGCGGCGTTGCGGGCGGACCTGCCTGCCGCTGTCGCTCATCATCCTCGATGTCGACCATTTCAAGGCCTACAACGACCAGTACGGGCATCAGGCCGGCGACGAGTGCCTGCGGCTGGTGGCCGAGGTGCTGTCGGAGCGGGCACGGCGCCCAGGCGACCTGGTGGCCCGCTACGGCGGAGAGGAGTTCGTCTGCCTGCTGCCGGAGACCGACCGGGCCGGCGCCGCGGCGGTCGCGGAGAGTTTCCGTGCCGGCGTCGCCGAGCGCGGCATCCCGCACCAGCAGTCGCCGGTCGCTCCCCACGTCACCATCAGCCTGGGCGTCGCCACCACCGTGCCGACCGCCGACGACGGTCACGAGATCCTGGCGCAGACGGCCGACCGCCTGTTGTACCAAGCCAAGCGCGCCGGCCGGAATTGCGTGCAGGACGCCCTGGTGCCGTGACCGCAGGGCCGGACCGGGACATCCGGGGCCGCGGCTTCTCCCGCCGCGCCGCGCTGCAGGCGGCCTGGGACTGGATCGACCGCCATGTCGCACCCGGGGCACCGCAGCCGCTGGCCCCCGCCGGCTGCGCCGGCCTGTGCCTGGCGGCGGACGTGCCGGCGGCGCGCGACTGGCCGGCCGCCGACCTTGCGGCCGTCGACGGGTTCGCCGTGGCGTCGTCGGACACGCTGGGCGCCGGGTCCTACAATCCGGTTCCGCTGATGGCCGCCGTGGCCGTCGCGGCCGGGGACCGCTTGCCGGCCGGCTGCGATGCGGTGATTCCGTTCGAGGCGGTGCAGACCGTCGGCCCCATCGTCGAGGCGATCGATCCGGTGGCGCCCGGCAGCGGCATCGAGCGGCGCGGCGCCTGGGCCGGGGCGGGGAGCCCGCTGCTGCCGGCCGGGCGCCGGCTGCGCGCCTCCGACCTCGGGCTGCTCGCCGCCGCCGGGCCGGCCCTGGTGCCGGTGAGCCCGCCGCCGCGGGTGCGCCTGCTGCTGGCCGGCGGGCCGAAGGGCGGGGGAGCGGACCTGCTCGGCCCGATGCTGTCGGCGCTGGTCGCCCGCGACGGCGGGCTGGTCGAGGGACCCGAGCGGCTGCCGGCCGACCGGGAGGGGCTGGCGGCGGCCTTCGTCCGGCCCGGCGCCGATCTGATGCTGGCGGCCGGGCGCAGCGGCACCGGCCTGGACGATGCGGCGCCGCCGGCGCTGGCCGCCGCCGGGTCGCTCGACCTGCACGGCATCGCCATGCGTCCGGGCGGCAGCGCCGGGCTGGGCCTGGCCGGCGGGGTTCCGGTGCTGCTGCTGCCGGGTGAGCCCATGGCGGCGCTCGCCGCCTACGAGCTGCTGGCCGGGCGTGCGGTCCGGCTCGCCGCCGGCCGGCCGCCGGGGCTCCCGCAGGCCACGGTGACGGCGGTGACCGCGCGCAAGCTGGTCTCCGAGATCGGCTGCGTCGACCTGCACCGGGTCCGGCTGGATGCCGGCGGCCGCGCCGAGCCGGTGGCCTCGCCGGGCTGGCCGGGGCTGGCGGCGGCGGCGCGGGCCGACGGCTTCGTCCTGATCCCCGCCGAAAGCGAGGGCGTGCCGGACGGCGCTTCGGTCACCATCTACCGCTTCGACTGAGTTCCGCTGCCTGAAGGGTTTTCCGCGTGCAGACATCCGACCACAGCCGCGAGGACATCCGCCGCTTCGTCGCCCAGGCCGCCCGCCAGGACCAGTTCCTGGAGGTGGTGAGCGGCGAGGAGGCGCGCGCCCGCTTCCACCGACACCTCGACCTCGCCCCGCGGGGGGAGGTGAGGGTGCCGCTGTCGCAGGCGCTGGGCCGGGTGCTGGCCGCCGACGTGGTGGCGGAGGTCGACGTCCCCGGCTTCGACCGCTCGGTGGTCGACGGCTTCGCGGTGCGCGCCGCCGACACCGCCGGCGCCGCGGAGGACCGGCCGGCCGCGCTGCGCCTGAACGCGGAGGTGCTGGCCGCCGGCCATGCCCCGGCGCTGACGGTGGAGCCGGGCACCGCCACGGTGATCGCGACCGGCGGCATGCTGCCGCGCGGGGCCGACGCCGTCGTGATGGTCGAGACCACGGAGACGGACGACCGGCCCGACGGCCTGTTCGTGATGCTGGCCAAGCCGGCCACGCCGGGCGCCTTCGTCGCCGCCGCCGGCTCCGACATCGGCCGCGGCGAGGTGGTGCTGCGCCGCGGGCAGGTGCTGACCTCGCGCGAGATCGGCGTGCTGGCCGCCATCGGGCTGGCCGCGGTCGCCGTGGTGCGCCCGCCGCGCGTCGCCATCCTGTCGACCGGCGACGAGATCGTCGCCCCCGGCCAGCCGATGCGTCCGGGGGCGGTCTACGACAGCAACGGCGCCATCCTGGCCGCCGCCGTCGCCGAGCTGGGTGGAGAGGCGGTGCCGATGGGCATCGCCCCGGACGAGGACGCGGCCCTGGAGCGGCTGGTCCGGCAGGGGCTGGAATGCGATGTCCTGCTGCTGTCGGGGGGAACCTCGAAGGGGGCGGGCGACCGCTCGCACCGCATCGTGGCGCAACTGTCCGATCCGGGGATCGTCGCCCACGGCGTGGCGCTGAAGCCCGGTAAGCCGCTGTGCCTCGCGGTGACCGGCGGCAAGCCGGTGGTGATCCTGCCGGGCTTTCCGACCTCGGCCATGTTCACCTTCCATGGCTTCGTCGCCCCGGTGATCCGGGCGATGGCCGGCCTGCCGCCCGCCGCGGTGGAGGAGGTGCCCGCCACCCTGCCGGTGCGGCTCGGCTCGGAGCGCGGGCGCACCGAGTACGTCATGGTTTCCCTGGTCCAGGGCGCGGCCGAAGGCGACCTTGCGGCCTATCCGCTGTCGAAGGGATCGGGAGCGGTCACCGCCTTCAGCCATGCCGATGGCTTCCTCGCCATCGACGCCCAGGCGGAAGGGGTGGAGGCGGGGAGCGCGGTTTCCGTCCAGCTCCTGGGGAGGACGGTGGCGCCGGCCGACCTGATCGTGGTGGGCAGCCAGTGCATCGGCCTGAACGCCGTGCTCGGCCGCCTGATCGGCGAGGGGATGACCGTCAAGGCGCTCAACGTCGGGTCGATGGGCGGGCTGGCGGCGGCGCGGCGCGGCGAGTGCGATGTCGCCCCAGTCCACCTGATGGACCCGGCCACCGGCGCCTACAACACGCCGTTCCTGGCGCCGGGGCTTGAGCTGGTCACCGGTTATCGCCGCATGCAGGGCATCGTCTTCCGCCGCGGCGACCCGCGCTTCGAAGGAAGGAGCGCCGCGGAGGCGGTGGCGGCGGTCGCCGGGCTGCCCGACTGCATCCTGATCAACCGCAATGCCGGCAGCGGCACCCGCATCCTGACCGACCGGCTGCTGGGGAGCGCCCGCCCGACCGGCTACTGGACGCAGGCCAAGTCGCACAACGCCGTGGCGGTGGCGGTGGCGCAGAACCGTGCCGACTGGGGCGTGGCGATCGGCACCGCCGCCACGCTGTACGGGCTGGGCTTCCTGCCGCTGCAGGAGGAGCACTACGACTTCGTGATCCCGGCGGCCCGCCGCGACCGGCCGGCGGTCCGCCGCTTCGTCGAGGCCTTGGGAACGGATGAGGTTGCGGAGGCGTTGCGCGGGATGGGCTTCCTCCGGTGACGCCCGGCCCGCCGGGCTTGCAGGCCGGGGCGGAATGCCGCGGTGTGCGATTTTTTGTGATCCGGCAGCCGGGCGGTTGCGTACCGAACGTCACGATGCGACATGAAGACCGGCGGGAAGGCCGGTAGCGGGCGTGTTCCCTTGCGGGGGTCTCGCGAGCGGTCGGTGCCGTGAAATCCGGGTTTGGGGACATCCCCGGCTTGTGCGGCGGCGTCCGTTCGCCTTGAATGGGACCATGCAGGACCAGAACTCCCCCGCTGCCGACAGCGACCTCAGCCTGGAAGACCTGCTCGTCGCCGTTGGGCGCGAGCGGGACCGCCAGGCGTTCGGCGTGCTGTTCGGCCATTTCGCGCCGCGGCTGAAGACGTATCTGCGCCGCCTGGGATGCGAGTCCGGCGGCGCGGAGGAACTTGTTCAGGAGGTCATGCTTTTGGTCTGGCGACGTGCAGAAACCTACGATCCGGCCCAAGCCTCGGCCGGCACCTGGGTGTTCACCATCGCCCGCAACAAGCGGATCGACGCCCTTCGCCGCGAGCAGCGGCCGGAGATTGATCCGGACGACCCGGCCCTGGTGCCGGAACCGCAGCAGCCCGCCGACCGCCGCATCGAGGTGAAGGAGAGCAGCGGCCGCCTGCGCGCCGCGCTGAAGGACCTGCCGCCGGAACAGGCCGCGCTGCTGCGCATGGCCTATTTCGAGGACAAGCCGCACAGCCTGATCTCCATCGAGAACGGCATTCCGCTCGGTACGGTGAAGTCGAGGCTCCGCCTGGCTGTGGAGCGCCTGCGCAAGGCGCTGAGGGACGTCGAATGACCAGGCCCAGCCACCATCCCGGCGACATGCTGCTGATCGACTACGCCGGCGGCGGCCTGTGCGAGGGGGCGTCGCTCGCGGTCGCCACCCACATGGCCTATTGCCCGGCCTGCCGCCACGCGGTGTCGGAAATGGAGGCGGTCGGCGGCGCACTGCTGGACGAGCTGGAGCCGGAACCGCTGTCGCCCGGTTGCCTGGAAGCGCTGATGGCGCGGCTCGACAGGGAGGGCCCCAGGACGGAGCGCCCGGCGCCCTCCTGCCGGGCGGCGCCTTTCCCGCCGCCGCGCTACCCCGAGCCGTTGCGCAGCTACCTGCGCGGGCGGCTGGCCGCCGACGGCACGTTGGGTGCCGGGGGGTGGCGCTTCATCCAGCCCGGCATGCGCGGCATCAACCTGATCTCGGAGGCTGCCGGCACGACGCGGCTGGTCCGCATGAGGGGGGGCGTGGCGGTCCCCCGCCACACCCATGGCGGCATCGAGCTGACCGTGGTGCTGGAGGGTGGCTTCTCCGACGAGTTCGGCAGCTTCGGCCCCGGCGACCTCGCGGTCGGCGACTGCTCGCTGAACCACGCCCCGGTGTCGGATCCGGAAGGATGCCTGTGCCTGAACGCGACCATCGGCGGCCTGAGGCTGACCGGCCCGGTGGGCCGGCTGCTCAACCGGTTCATCAGGTTCTGAGGGTGGCGGCAGCCCCCTCCGCCGCCGGAGGCGGGGGAGGGTCAGGGAGGGGGCGGCGCGGCCGCGCCTTCAGGCCGCCACCGTCATCCGTCCGCCACGCGCGCGCATCAGCAGCCACACCGCCGACACGCCCAGCAGCTTGGAGGCGAAGCTCGCGGCCCAGACCGACGGGTCCCAGACGTCGAGCATGCCGAAGAAGATCGCGGTGTCGACCGGCACCGACAGGGCGGCGCTGATCCACAGCCGGTCGCGCAACGGGCGGCGCGTCACGGTGAAGACCGCCCAATCGATCATTTCCGACACCGCGAAGGCGACGACGCTGGCGGTGGCGACGAACGGGTCGGTCAGCAGGTAGGACAGCACGGTGCCCGCCAGCATGGCGGCGAGCGACCAATGGCCGAACCGGACCTGCACCATGTCGCGCAGGATGAAGATCAGGCCGGCCCAGCAGGACCAGACCAGATCCAGGTGCGGAAACAGGCTGAACGCGAAATTGATGGCCAGGATGCTGGCGATGTAGGCGGCAAGCCACAGCATGGCGATGGATCTCCGAATGCGGACCCGCGGCAATACGGGCGCTGGTGACCGGAGCCGTCCCCGCGTGAATGCGAGCGCCCCGAAACCGCCTTGCTAACAGATCACCGCGCCGGCGGGAAGGTGCCGCCTGCCCGTCACACCGGCTTCGCCTCGCTCTTCATCAGCGCGAAGGTGTAGCTGTCCGCCAGGGCCTCCACCGAGGCCTCGATGATGTTGGTGGACACGCCGAGCGTGGACCATTCGGTACCGTCGGACCGGGCGCTGCGGATCAGGACGCGCGGCATGGCGCCGGTGCCGTCCTTCGCCGCCAGGATGCGAACGCGGTAGTCGGACAGGCTGACCCGCGCCAGGGCCGGATAGACCGGCTCCAGCGCCTTGCGCATGGCGACGTCCAGCGCGTGGACCGGGCCGTTGCCGTCGGCGACCTCCATCCGCACCTCGCCGCCGATGCGCACGCGCACCACCGCTTCCGATTCGACCACCATCCTGCCGAGCGCGTTGTAGCGGCGCTCGTCGGTGACGTGGAAGCGCAGCAGCTCGAAATAGCGCGGCACGTCGCCCAGCTCGCGCCGCACCAGCAGCTCGAAGCTGGCCTCGGCGGTGTCGTAGGCGTAGCCGTCGCCGTCGCGCTGCTTCACCAGGTCGAGCAGGCCGGCGAGGCGCTCGTCCTTCGCGTCGACGGCCATGCCGATGTCGCGCAGGCGCGCCACCAGGTTGGAGCGGCCGGCCTGGTCTGACATCACGATCTCGCGGCGGTTGCCGACCAGCTCGGGTGCGACATGCTCGTAGGAGGACGGGTCCTTCTCCACCGCCGAGACGTGCAGGCCGCCCTTATGGGCGAAGGCGCTGGCCCCGACATAGGGGGCATGACGGTTCGGCGCGCGGTTCAGGCGGTCGTCGAAGGCACGGCTGAGCCGGGTCAGCAGCGGCAGGTCCTCGCGACGGACGCCGGTCTCGTACCCCATCTTCAGCATCAGCGTCGGGATCAGGGAGACGAGGTTGGCGTTGCCGCAGCGCTCGCCCAGCCCGTTGATCGTGCCCTGGACCATGCGCGCGCCGGCCCGCACCGCCGCCAGCGAGTTGGCGACCGCGTTCTCGGTGTCGTTGTGGCAGTGGATGCCCAGCCGGTCGCCCGGGATGCCGTGCCTCTCCACCACCTCGCGGACGATGGCGTCGATCTCGTGCGGCAGGGTGCCGCCGTTGGTGTCGCACAGCACGATCCAGCGGGCGCCGGCCTCGAAGGCGGCACTGATGCAGGACGCGGCATAGGCCGGGTTGCGCTTGTAGCCGTCGAAGAAATGCTCTGCGTCGAACAGCGCCTCGCCCTTGGCGGCGCGCAGCGCCGCGATGCTGTCACGGATCAGATCCAGGTTCTCGTCGCGCGGGATGTTCAGCGCCACGTCGACGTGGAAGTCCCAGGTCTTGCCGACCATGCAGACCGCCTTGGCCCGCGACTGGGCCAGCGCCGTCAACTGCGGATCGTTGGCGGCGCTGCGTCCGGGGCGCCGGGTCATGCCGAAGGCGGTGAAGGTGGCGCGGTCGAGATCCGGTGCTTCGGCGAAGAACTGGTCGTCGGTCGGGTTGGCGCCCGGCCAGCCGCCCTCGATGTAGTCGACGCCGATCCGGTCGAGGTCGCGGGCGATCGCGACCTTGTCGGTGACCGAGAAATCCACACCCTGGGTCTGTGCCCCGTCGCGCAGCGTGGTGTCGTAGAGATAGATGCGTTCGCCCGTCATTGCCGCCTGACCTGACACCTGGCCTGAAGGGAAGGCCCGTGGGCTTTCCGCTCCGTGGAAAGGCCGGAGAATGGACGAAACGGCACCGTTCCTCAACCGTCTTGACAAGAAACTTGCTGGAAGGCGTGCGTTGACGCAACGGAGGGAATGGCGGGAGGGCGCCGCCGGATCAGCGCGCGAACAGCCGGTAGAGTGCCGAATGGTCCAGCGCGCCGTCACCCTGTTCCACCAGCATCTCGAACAGCTCCAGCGACAGGCCGAGCGTCGGCAGGTCGATGCCGGACTGCTGGGCCAGCTCCTCCGCCTGGCGGAGGTCCTTGACCTGGGTGGTGACGCGCCCGCCCGGCGTGAAGTCGCCGGCCACCATGCGGCCGCCATGCAGGTCGAGGATGCGGGATTCCGCGAAGCCGCCGCGGATGGCGTCGCGGACCTTCGCCGGATCGGCGCCGGCGGCCTTGGCCAGGGCCAGCGCCTCGGCCACGGCGCCGATGGTCAGGGCGACGATGACCTGGTTGGCGGACTTGGCGATCTGGCCGGCGCCGCTGGCCCCGACATGGGTGATCCGGCGGCCCATCGCCTGCAGCAGCGGCAGGGCGCGGGCGAAGGCCGCCTCCGTTCCGCCGGCCATGATGGTCAGCGTCGCCGCCTCGGCCGCCACCGTCCCGCCGGAGACCGGGGCGTCGAGCCACTCGGCACCGGCCGCGGCGACCCGGCCGGCCAGGGCGCGGGTGGCGGCGACTGCGGTGGTGCCCATGTCGATCACCAGATGTCCGGGGCGCAGGCCCGGCAGCAGCGCCGCGGCCACCGCCTCCACCGCCGGGGTGTCGGTCAGCATCAGGATGATCGTGTCGGCCTGTCCGGCGACGGCGGCCGGCCCGGTGGCGGCGATCATGCCTTCGGCCGCCATCTCGGCGACCGGACCGGCGCTGCGGCTCGCCACCACCAGGCCGGCGCCCTGCCGGGCGAGCGCGCGGGCCATCGGCTTGCCCATCAGGCCGAGGCCGATGAAGCCCAGGCGCTGTCCTGACAGGTCGGGGCGGACGGTTTCGTCGGTCATGGTGCGTCTTTCGGGCAGGTTCGGCGGGACGGGTCGGAGGGACGGGGGCGGCGGGGGCGCGTCAGAGGCGCATGTGGCGGGCGCGGGCGCCGCGCTCGATGGCGGCGGCGCACAGCCGGTCGATGCCCAGGCGGTGGCGGATCATCTCCAGCATGCGCAACTCCTCCTGCGATGCCTTCGGATCGGCCGCCGCGATGTCGCAGGCGACTGCATAGGCGGTCTCGCGCAGCTTGGACGGCAGCGCCTGCTCGATGATCGTCAGCACGGTGTCGAGCCCGTCGGCATCCGACAGGATGGCCGTGCATTCCCGCGTGGCGGCCATCACCTGGTCGCTGCTGAAGTCGCGGAAGATCGGCAGGTAGCGGACATTCTCGCCGATGGCTTCCAGTTCGGCGTCGGTCATGTCGGCGTCGCAGGCCGACACCAGGACCATGACGTAGATGAGCGCGCTGTGGTGGTCGATCATGGGCTTTCCTGACAGGCGTGAGCGGCGCCGGGCGGCGGGCTGGGGGCGGCGGGCTGGAAGTGGCGGGCTGGAAGTGGCGGGCTGGAAGTGGCGGGCGGCGCGGCCGGTCCGCGCACTGTTGAACGCCATATCCCCCGCGTCAAGGGTGCCATGCCCCCGGCGGTGGCATCGGCCGCTCGACGGCAGGGTTCGTGCCCCCTATTGTCGCGCGTCATGACTGTCGTGCTCAACGTCGCCTTTCCCGTCTTCGCCATCATCCTGGCCGGCTTTCTGTCGGGAAAGTCGAAGTTGCTGGGGCCATCCTCGTCCGAGGCGCTCAACAAGTTCGTCTACTGGATGGCCTTGCCGCCGGTGCTGTTCCTCGGCACCGCCAGGCGATCGATCCCGGAGATCTTCAACGGGCCGTTCATCGGTGCCTTCCTCGGCTCGATGCTGCTGGTCTATGCGCTGGGGGCGGTCGTCGGCCGGCTGCTGCGGCGCGACCGCACGCAGGTCCACTGCATGCAGGGGCTGAACGCCGCCTTCTCCAACACCGGCTACATGGGCATCCCGTTGTTCCTGGCCGCCTTCGGCCCGGACCATCTGGCCCCGACCATCCTGGCGACCATCCTCATGAGCGTCGTCATGGTCGGCATCGCGGTGATCTGGCTGGAGTTCGCCAACAGCCACGGCGCCGGGCTGGGAAAGGCGTTGAAGGACGTCGGCCGGGCGCTGGCCAGGAACCCGCTGATCCTGTCGACCGGCGTCGGCGTCCTGTGGTCGGCCCTGCTGCCCGGCGTGGCGGTGCCGAAGCCGATCGCCACCTTCTGCGAGCTGATGGGGTCGCCCGCCGGTCCCTGCGCGCTGTTCGCCATCGGCCTGTTCCTCGCCTCGCAGCGCCTGACCGCGGGCCTTGCGGAGGCGGGCTGGATCAGCGCCTTCAAGCTGCTGGCCCATCCGGCGCTGGCCTGGCTGCTGACCCGCACGCTGTTCCCGATGGACCCCTTCTGGACCGCCAGTGCCGTCATCCTGGCGGCCCTGCCGACCGGCGCGCTGACCTTCGTCGTCGCCTCGCAGTACCAGATCTACGTGGAACGCACGTCGTCTGCCATCCTGGTCTCGACGGTGCTGAGCGTGGTGACGCTGTCGGCGCTGCTGGCGGTGTATGCACCGGGTGGATGAGGCGTTGATATCGTTGCCGTTTCCAGCCCGGACCTGAAGATGTTCCGGTACCCCGCAGTCCGCATTTAAGAAATCTTTTACTCCGCAAGACCTATGCCCGAGAAACCCTCTTCGGCATTTGCGCGGAAGATGGCGGAATTCGCGTCCCCGTGGGGATTTTCAGTGAGGTGCCTTCGTGAAGCTCATCCAGAATCTGCGGGTTGGTACGAAAATCTATGCAGTTGTTGCCCTTCTCAGCGTGATTACGCTGGGATTGTCGATATACCTGGGCAACAGGATCGGTGAGATCGACGATCGCTACAGCCGGCTGCTCGACACCGACGTGGCCTTCTCGCTGAAGCTGGAACGGATGCGCGGCGACCTCGCCAACCTGGGGCGTCAGGCCAACAACGTCCTGCTGCTTCAGGATCCCGCCGGCCTGCCGTCCCTGGTCAAGTCGATGGATGAGCTTCAGGCCGCCATCGCCGAGTCAAGCGCGGTGGTGACCCGCCTCGTCAGGCCCGAACACAAGGACAGGGTGGCCCGGATCATGGAACTGGTGGCGTCGATGAAGGCGGCGCTGCCCAAGATGTATGCCGCGAAGGAGAAGGCCGATCACGCCGGGGCGGCAGCGGTCTATGGCAAGGAAGGCCGCCCGCTGATGGTGGAGGCCTTCAACATGGCCGCAAAGCTGTCGGACGAGGTGTTCGCCGCGGTCTACCGCTCGTCGGACGACCTGACCGCCCAGACGAACCGGACGGTGCTGAACTCGCTGTCGATCGCGGTGACCCTGCTCGTCGTCGGCGCCATGGCGTCGGTGCTGGTGGTGGTGGTCGGCATCCGCCGCCCGATCTCCGCCCTGAACGCCGCGATGGGGCGCCTGGCGACCGGAGAAACCGCCACGGAGATCGCCGGCACCGACCGCGGCGACGAGGTCGGCGCCATGGCGCGGACGGTGGAGGTGTTCAAGGAGAGCATGGTCCGCACCCGTCGGCTGGAGCAGGAGGCCAAGGAGGCCGAAGCCCAGGCCGCCGCCGAGAAGCGCCGGGCGACCCTGGACCTTGCCCGGACCTTCGAGGAGCGGGTCGGCTCCATCGTCAACGCGGTCGGCAGCTCCGCGACCGAGCTGCAGGCGACCTCGTCGCAGCTTGCCGCCGCCGTCGAGGAGGTCGGCGCCCAGTGCACCGCCGTGGCCGCCGCGTCCGAGCAGGCCAGCGCCAATGTGCAGACCGTGGCCGCCGCCTCCGAGGAGCTGTCGGCGTCGATCGGCGAGCTGTCCGACCGTGTCGGCCGTGCCGCCGACCGCTCCCGCCTGGCGGCCGAGGGGGCCGGCGAGGCCCAGCGCCAACTGGATGTGCTTTCCGCTTCCATCGAGCAGGTCGACCAGATCGTCGCCTCGATCAGCGCGGTGGCCAGCCAGACCAACCTGCTGGCGCTGAACGCGACCATCGAGGCCGCCCGTGCCGGCGAGGCAGGCAAGGGCTTCGCCGTCGTCGCCAGCGAGGTGAAGAACCTGGCCAACCAGACCCATGCGATGACCGAGCAGATCACCAACCAGATCGGTGCGGTGAAGGCGGCGTCGGACCGGACGGTCGGCGCCATGCGCGGCATCATCGGCCAGGTCGAGGAGATCAGCACCTCCACGGCGGACATGGCGCAGTCGGTGAACCAGCAGAGCGGCGCCACCGCCGAGATCAGCCGCAACGCCCAGCAGGCGGCGGTCGGGACCACCGAGGTGTCGCGCAACGTCCTGGGCATCCAGCAGGCGGAGAACGAGACGGGGGCCGCGACCAACAGCGTCAAGCACGCGTCGGACGACCTCGCCCGGCAGTCGGCGCTGCTCAAGCAGGCGATGGATGGCTTCCTGCGCGAGCTGCGCGCCGCCTGACCTGCTGGCCGGGCCGGCGTCCCGCCGTCACCAGCCCCGCAGGAACTCCGCCGTCTCCTCCACCGCCTGCTTCAGGCCGACGCGCCGCATCTCCACGCCCTCGGGGAAGGCGCCGGCCAGCCGGCTCGGCATCATCGGGTCGAGCAGCACGAAGACGCCGGTGTCGTCGGCGCGGCGGACCAGACGGCCGAAGGCCTGCTTCAGCCGCAGCCGGGTGATCATGTCCTCGTAGCGGCGACGGCCGAAGGCGTCGCGCCGCGCGCGGTGCAGGATGTCGGGGCGCGGCCAGGGCACGCGGTCGAAGACGATCAGGCGCAGGCTCCGGCCCGGCACGTCCACCCCGTCGCGCACCGCGTCGGTGCCGAGCAGGCAGGCATGCTCCTCGCCGCGGAAGATGTCGATCAGGGTCGACACGTCCAGCGGGTCGACATGCTGGGCGTAGAGCGGGATGCCCACCGCGTCGAGCGGCTCGGCGATGCGGTCGCGCACCGCGCGCAGCCGGCTGATCGCGGTGAACAGCCCGAGCCCGCCGCCGCCCGCCGCCAGGAACAGCGACTTGTAGGCCGCCGCCACCTGGCCGAGGTCGTCCTTGCGCACGTCGTTGACGACGAAGACGCGGGTGCGGTTCGGGTAGTCGAAGGGGGAGGGGACCTGGGCGCGGATCGCCGGGGCCGGCAGGTGGCTGGCGCCGCAGCGGTCCTCCGCCGCGCGCCAGTCCTGGCCGACGTCGCCGGTGCCGTCGGTCAGCGTCGCCGAGGTCACCACCATGCCGTGGGCCGGGCCGGCCAGCGCCTCGGCGAAAGGCACCGTCGGGTCGACCCAGTGGCGGTAGAGTCCGACGTCGACGTCACGGCCGTCGATGCGTTCCACCGCGAACCAGTCGACGAAATGCGACGGCGTCTCCGTCGGCAGGGTGCGCAGCATGGCCCGCCACGCCTCGACCGTCAGGGTGCCGCGGCGGTGCAGGCTGCGCGACAGCGCGTCGATGCGGCGGCGCTGGTCGGAATCGAGCTCGGCGCTCTCGTCCTCCAGCCGCTGCGCCAGCCGGCGGGCCAGCGCCTCCACCGGCTCCGACAGGCGGACCAGCGCCTGCTCCAGTTCGGCGGCGGCCTCCGGCAGGCCCTCGACCGGATAGGCCTTGTCGGCCTCCAGGCTGTAGGGGCCGCCCTGCCCGGCGGTGCGGGCATAGACCTGCTGGCGCGCCAGCAGCAGGAAACGCTCGGTCGGCCCCTGGGGGCTGTCGGCGGCCAGCCGCGCCGACCAGCCGTCGCCCGGCAGGACGCGGGCGCCGATCAGGATGTCGTCGAGATGGCGCAACGCCTCCTCGTCGCCGGCGACGATGTCCTCCAGCCGGCGCTTCAGGCCGCGGGCACGGCTGCGCCCGGTCTCCTCCGCGCCCAGCAGCCAGCGCCGCAGCTCCTGCGTCTCGCGACCGGTCAGGTGGCCGGCGAAGGCGCTGTCGGCGGCGTCGAAGACATGGTGCCCCTCGTCGAAGACGTAGCGGCTGGGCAGGGTCGGCTCCTCGCCGCCGCCGAGCGCCGCCTGCACCATCACCAACGCGTGGTTGGCGATGACGATGTCGGCGCGCCGGGCGCGGCGCACGCTCTTCTCGATGTAGCAGCGGGCGTAATGGTCGCAGGCGGAATAGATGCACTCGCCGCGGCGGTCGGCCATCCCCATGGTCGGGCCGCGTCCGGCGATGTCGACCAGCCAGCCGGGGAAGTCGCCGCCGGTCATGTCGCCGTCGCGCGTCGCCGCCGCCCAGCGCGCCATCAGCCCGACGCCGACCGCGTTGTGCGGCTGGAAGGGCATGGCGCGCACCGCCTCCTCCAGGTTCAGCAGGCACAGGTAGTTCTCGCGCCCCTTGCGCAGCACCACCTTGCGCGCCTTGGTCGCCGGGTCGGGATAGAGCCGGTCCAGCTCGCTGTCGATCTGGTGCTGGAGGTTGCGGGTGTAGGTGGAGATCCAGACGGTCCCGCCGTTCTTCTCCGCCCACACCGTCGCCGGGGCGAGGTAGCCGAGCGTCTTGCCGACGCCGGTGCCGGCCTCCGCCAGCACGACGTTCGGCGTGTCGGGAAGCTGGCGCGGCGCGAAGGCGGCGGACACCGCGCTGGAATAGTCGGCCTGCTGCGGCCGCGGCTCCGCCACCTTGCCGAGCACGCTTGCCGACAGCATGACGGCGAGGCGGCGGCGCGCCTCTTCCGGATCGACCGGATTCTGGGCCGGCGGGGGAGGGGGCGCCCCTTCTTCCCACTCCTTGATGCGGGCCCAGACGCGCAGGCCGGAACGGGCCGCGCCCTTCTCGGGTCCGTCCGGCTTGCCCAGCGCCGCCAGCACCGCCGGTGCCCAGGGCCAGCCGGCGCGCCCCATCTCCCAGGCGAAGGCGACCGGGTCGGAGGACTCCTCGCGGCCCCCGGGGAGCTGGGGTGCCCCCAGGTCGCCGAGCAGCCGGCGCACCGCGCGCTGCAGCGCCAGGGCGTCGGCCTCGTGGCCGTCGGGGATGGGCAGGTCGAGCGCCTCGGCAAGGCCGCGCGGGGTGGGGACGCAGAAGCGGGCGGGGTGGACGAAGGCGAACAGCTCCAGCACGTCGAAGGTCGGCACGCTGTCGATGCCGAGACGGCGGGCGAAGGCGCGGCCGTGGCAGACCAGCGGCGGCTGGCGGCGCACCCGCGACGCGGCCTCGGCCAGCGACAGGTCCTCCACCTCGCCGTCGAGGGTCAGCGACACGACGCGGCGCGCGCCGGCCACCATGGCGGGCGCGTCGTCGAGGCGGTAAAGCGGCGTGGGATCGGCGGTCATGTCCATTGCCGGCACTATAGGTCGGCGGGGCATGGCAAAGCGAGCATCGCTTGTTGACGCGGCAACGGCGCGTCCCCATTGAGGGAAGTCCGGGGCGGCGGAGCGGGGACTTGACGGTATGCGCAGATGGCTGCGGTGGCTGCTGGCCGGGGTGGCGGGGCTGGTCGCCTTTTCGGTGCTGTGGGCGGCGCTCTACCGTGTCGTGCCGCCGCCGGCGACGCCGTTGATGCTGATCCGCGCCGCCGGCGGTGCCGGGCTCGACCGCGACTGGGAGCCGCTGGACCGCATCTCGCCGTTGCTGGTCCAGGCGGTGCTCGCCTCGGAGGACACCGGCTTCTGCGGCCATGGCGGGTTCGACTGGGCCGCCATCGAGGATGCCTTCGAGGAGAACGAGACCGGCAAGCGCCTGCGCGGCGGCAGCACCATCAGCCAGCAGACCGCCAAGAACGCCTTCCTGTGGCCCGACCGGAGTTGGACCCGCAAGGGGGCGGAGACCTGGTTCACCCTGCTGATCGAGAGCCTCTGGCCGAAGCGCCGCATCATGGAGGTCTACCTGAACATCGTCGAATGGGACGACGGCGTCTATGGCGCCGAGGCGGCGGCGCGGCACCATTTCCACAAGCCGGCGGCGGCGCTCACCCGGCATGAGGCGGCGCTGCTGGCGGTGGTGCTGCCCAACCCGCGCAACTGGTCGCCGTCGCGCCCCGGCGCCTATGTCGCCCGGCGGGCCGGGGTGATCGAGCGCCGGATGGCCGTGGTGCGCCGGGACGGGCTGGACGACTGCGTGCAGTGAGGCCGCATGGCGGGAACGCATGGTGGACAGGCAAGGCGCGCGGGGCTGCCGCCGGGGCAAGGTCCTTGTGTTGTGCGACGCAATAGCCTATGTAAGGCCCCCTGATCGCTGGAGGCTCGCGCGTCTCTTGAGCGAGACGCGCTTGTGATTGCGCAGTGGGGGCCGTCCCGATGGTATGGGACCGGCCGGCCGCTGCATCGGATAGACGCCTCTCCCTCTACCGACCTCCTCCCGGCGAGTCCGCCGGTATGTCCCACGCCCGCCATCGGGGCGCGCGGGGCCGTGCCGTCCTGCTTTGAGAAGGTTGATCCGACTTGACGTTTTCCGAACTCGGCCTGCATCCGCTTGTCCTGAAGGCTCTCGAGGCGTTCGAATACACCACCCCCACCCCGGTCCAGTCCGAGGCGATCCCGCCGGCCCTGCAGGGCCGTGACATCCTCGCCACCGCCGAGACCGGCACCGGCAAGACCGCCGCCTTCATGCTGCCGGCCCTGACCCGCACCGCCGAGCTGCCGCTGAACGGCGAGGCCACCCCGCGCGTTCTCGTGCTGGCCCCGACCCGCGAGCTGGCCAAGCAGGTTACCGACGCCGCCCGCAAGTACGCGAAGTTCATGAAGCTGAACATCGTGGACGTGGTCGGCGGCATGCCCTACCGCGAGCAGCTCCGCCTGCTGTCGCGCCCGGTCGACGTGCTGGTCGCCACCCCCGGCCGCCTGCTGGACCATGTCGCCCGTCGCCGCATCTCGCTCGACGAGGTCGAGGTGCTGATCCTCGACGAGGCCGACCGCATGCTGGACATGGGCTTCCTCGACGACGTCGAGACCATCGCCCGCTGCTGCCCGGCCAGCCGCCAGACGCTGCTGTTCACCGCCACGCTGGACCGCCGCATGGCCCAGCTCGCCGGCAAGCTGCTGCGCGACCCGGTCCGCGTCGCGGTCGAGAGCCAGGCCACCGCGATCAACGTGGAACAGCGCCTGCACCATGCCGACGACCTCGACCACAAGCGCCGCCTGCTGCAGCATTTCGCCGCCCAGCCCGAGGTCGGCAAGGCGATCATCTTCGCCGCCACCAAGCGCGACGCCGACACGCTGGCCGAGGAGCTGAGCGCCGCCGGCCATGCCGCCGCCGCCCTGCACGGCGACATGGACCAGACCAAGCGCAACCGCACGCTCCAGCGCCTGCGCACCGGCCAGGTCCGCCTGCTGGTGGCGACCGACGTGGCGGCGCGCGGCATCGACGTGCGCGACATCACCCACGTCATCAACTTCGACCTGCCGCGTTCGGCGGAGGACTATGTCCACCGCATCGGCCGCACCGGTCGCGCCGGCGCCAGCGGCGTGGCGATCTCCTTCGCCGCCCGCGCCGACCGCGACACGCTGTTCCGCATCGAGCGCTACACGAAGGCCACGCTGGCCGTTCACGTGGTGCCGGGCCTGGAGCCGACGCGTCCCTTCACCGCCGGCGGCCGCCCGCCGGCCCGCAACGGCCGCCCCGGCGGCGGTTACGGCAACGGCCCGAAGCCCTGGCACCGCAACGACGGCGCCCGTGGCGAGGGCCGGGGCGAGGGCAAGGGCCCGCGCGGTCCGCGTCCGGACTTCGCCCGCAACGACAACCATCGCGGTGAAGGTCGTCCGGACCATGCCCGCCGCGAGGCCCATGGCGGCGGCAAGCCGGCTCATGCGCGCGCCAAGAGCTGGTAAGTCGGTAGAACTGGTAAGTTGGTAAGCGACTGGCGCTGATTGCCTCCTCCCTGACCCTCCCCTGCGGAAGCGGGGGAGGGGCGGGGTGGGGGCGACAGCCTTACTGGAAGGCGATCTTGGCGTGATCGCCCGGATCGGGCGACTGCCCGGTCAGCTTGGCCTTCAAATAGCCGTAGGCGTAGACCATCGTGCTCGACGGGCTGTCCCAATATTCGGCCTGGTCGACGGAAACCTTGAGCAGCGCGACCTCCGGATCATCCGGCCCCTTGGGAAACCAGGTGGACATGATGTCGCGCCACAGGAACCGGATCTTGTCGCGGTCCCGCACCACCTCCGCGACACCGGAGACGGACACGTAGTCCTGCTTGTCCGGGTTGGCGTAGGCGAGGTTGACCCGCCAGTGGCGGTCGATTTCCGACACCTTCTCGGAATCGGCGCGGGTGAAGAACCACAAGCTGCCGTCCTCGAATCCTGCATGGGACAGCGTCGCCATCGGGCGGGAATTCAGCCGGCCGTTGTCGTCCAGGGTCGTCATCATCGTGACCTGGACGCTCTTGATCATTTCCCAGAGCTTTTTCGCATCGTCCTGCTCAGCCTGGTGAGTGCCGGCGGTTGTATTGCGGACCATGGTCTGCCTCTCGTTCGGTAGCCCAACGGAGACTGGGGAACGCCCGCGACGATCAAAAGGTTCCGGGCCGGACGTTCATTCCCCCAACCGACCAGGAGCCCTCCCCGGCGGTGCCATCCCCCTCAAGGGCGGCGTAATGGTCGATGCGGCTGAGCGACCAGGGGTCGATGCGCAGCCGCAGCGCCGCTTCCGGCGTCAGGTCGAGCGCCAGCGCCAGGGCCGCCCGGATCGGGCCGGCATGGATCACCGCCACGACGTCGCGTCCGCCATGCAGGCCGGTCAGGCGCCGCAGGGCGGACCCGCTGCGTTCCATCACCGCGGCGAAGCTCTCGCCCGCCGGCGGGGCGTGGCGCGCCGGGTTGCTCCAGAACAGCGCCGCGGCCCCGGGGTCGCGGGCCGCCGCGCGATCGTGGCTGATGCCTTCCCAGTCGCCGAAATCCTGCTCCGCCAGCGCGGGCTCCACCACCGCGGTGTCGGCCAGGCGCGGCGAGCGGTGCCAGAGCGCCTGCGCCGTCTGGCGGCTGCGGCGCAATGGGCTGGTCAGCCACAGCGCGCCGGCGGGCAGGGCGCCGGCCAGCGCGGCGGTTGCGGCCCGGTCGCCGGTATCGGCGTCGGGATCGCTCGACCCGCAGATGATGCCGGGGGCCGTGCGGGCCGGGGCGTGGCGGATCAGCCACCAGCGGGTCACCGCCATCGCCGTGATGCCGCCGCTCATCGCAGCGCCGCCAGCGTCAGCAGCACGGCGGCTTCCGCCACCTGCTGGGCGGCGCCGAACACGTCGCCGGTATGGCCGCCGATCTGCCGGCGGGCGAGCGCCGCAACCGCCAGGACCGCCGCCATGGCGGCAAGCATCGCCGGAAGGGCGGCCGCCTTCAACGCGATGGCCGCGGCGGCGATGCCGAGGGCGAGCGACAGCAGGGTGGTCGACGTCGCCGGCCGCCCCTGCGCCGCCGCCAGCCCGTCGCGCCGGGCCGGCGGCAGGGCGCGGGCGAGGGTCGCCAGCCCGCAGCGCGACAACGCCCCCGCGGCAACCAGCGCCGCGACGCCGGCCGGCACCGGCAGGGCCGCCAGCGCCGCGGCGCGGATCCCGACCGAGAAGACCAGCGCCAGCACCCCGTAACTGCCGACGCGGCTGTCGCGCATGATCTCCAGCTTGCGGGCGAGGTCGCGTCCACCGCCGAAGCCGTCGGCGACGTCGGCCGCCCCATCCTCGTGCAGGGCTCCGGTCAGCCAGGCGGTCGCCGCCAGCGCCAGCAGCGCGCCCGCCAGCGGCGGCAGGGCGAGGGCGCCGGCCAGGGCGAGGGCCGCGCCGCCGGCCAGGCCGACCAGCGCCCCCACCAGCGGGAACCAGGCCATCGCCCGTGCCGCGGCGCCATCCGCCAGGGGACCCGACAACGGGTTGGCCAGCGGCCCCTTCGCCGGGACGGGCAGCCGCGTCAGGAACATCAGCGCCAGCGCGGCGTCCTGCAGCCAGTGCGGACGGGGGCCGGGGTCGGGAGGGGCGGGGATGGTGTCTGGCATGGCGTCGGACATGGCGTCTGTCATGGTCGCATCGACCTACGCCCAAGGCGCGGCATGCGCAACCCTGTCCTTGCCGCAAACGGCAGGTCCGATTCCTTGACCGAAACGCTCGGTTTGCCTACTTTGTCCGTTTGTACTCCCCCATCCTCTTCATCATCGTCGAGCACCCATGGCCCGTCTTCCGATTCTCGTCGCCCCGCATCCCGTCCTGAAGCGCAAGGCGCAGCCCGTCGCCGAAGTGGATGCGTGCGTCGCCAAGCTGATGGACGACATGGTCGAGACCATGTACGACGCCAAGGGCATCGGCCTTGCCGCTCCGCAGGTCGGCGTGCTCGACCGCGTCATCGTCATCGACGTCCACGAGAAGGACGAGCCGGCCAACCCGATCCGCATGGCCAACCCCGAGATCGTCTGGTCGTCGGAGGAGAAGGCGATCTGCGAGGAGGGATGCCTGTCGATCCCGGAACAGTATGCCGAGGTGACGCGGCCCAAGCAGGTGCGCGTCCGCTACCTCGACGAGAAGAACCAGACGCAGGAGATGGAGGCCGACGGCCTGCTCGCCACCTGCATCCAGCATGAGATCGACCACCTGAACGGCGTGCTGTTCGTCGACTACCTGTCGATGCTGAAGCGCAACATGCTGCTGAAGAAGGTCCAGAAGCTCCAGAAGGCCACTGCCTGATCCGATCGGCCCGACCATGACCCCGCTCCGCCTCGTCTTCATGGGCACGCCCGACTTCGCCGTGCCCAGCCTTGCCGCGCTGGTCGGGGCGGGGCATCAGGTCGTCTGCGTCTACAGCCAGCCGCCGCGCCCGGCCGGCCGCGGCCAGCAGGTGCAGAAGTCGCCGGTGCACCGCTTCGCCGAGGAGCACGGCATCCCCGTGCGCACGCCCAAGAGCCTGCGCAACGCCGAGGCGCAGGCGGAGTTCGCCGCGCTCGGCGCCGACGCCGCGGTGGTCGCGGCCTATGGGCTGATCCTGCCGCAGCCGGTGCTCGACGCCCCGCGGCTCGGCTGCGTCAACGTCCATGGCTCGCTGCTGCCGCGCTGGCGCGGGGCGGCGCCGATCCAGCGCTCCATCCTGGCCGGCGACGGCGAGACCGGCATCACCATCATGCAGATGGACGTCGGGCTCGACACCGGCGCCATGCTGTCGAAGGAGGCGGTGGCGATCACCCCGGACACCACCGCCAGCAGCCTGCATGACGAGCTGGCGGCGCTCGGCGCCCGCATGATCGTCCCGGCCCTGGACGGGTTGGCCGCCGGCACGCTGAGGGCCGAGGCGCAGCCGGACGAGGGCGTCACCTACGCCGCCAAGCTGACGCGCGAGGACGGCCGGCTCGACTGGAGCCGGCCGGCTGCCCAGGTCGAACGGCAGGTCCGGGCGCTGACCCCCTGGCCCGGCTGCTGGTTCGACACGGCCGCTGGCGCCGCCACCGGTGCCGGCGGCGAGCGCATCAAGGTGCTGGCGGCCGAGCTGGCGGCCGGCGGGGGCGTCCCCGGCACCCTGCTCGACGACCGGCTGACCGTCGCCTGCGCCGACGGGGCGGTGCGCCTCACCAAGGTGCAGCGGCCGGGCAAGGCGCCTGTGGATGGCGCGGCCTTCCTGCGCGGCTTCCCGCTCGCCGTCGGCCAGCCGGTCTCGTCCGAAGCCGTCGCGGACTGACTGCCGTGCAGCGCTGGAAACTGACCGTCGAGTATGACGGCCGTCCCTTCGTCGGCTGGCAGCGCCAGGACAACGGCCCCTCGGTGCAGCAGAGCCTGGAGGAGGCGGTGCAGCGCCTGTCGGGCGAGGTGGTGCGCGTCCACGGCTCCGGCCGCACCGACGCCGGGGTGCATGCCCTGGGGCAGGTCTGCCATTTCGACCTGGAGAAGCCCTTCACCGGCCTGAAGCTGCGCGACGCGCTGAACTTCCACCTGAAGCCGGCGCCGATCGCGGTGCGCGAGGTCGAGGCGGCGGACCAGGAATTCCATGCGCGGCTGACCTCCACCGGGCGGTCCTATCTCTACCGGATCGTCAACCGGCGGGCGCCGCTGGCGCTCGACGCCGGGCGGGCCTGGCATGTCGCCCGCCCGCTGGATGCCGAGGCGATGCACGAGGCGGCGCAGGTGCTGGTCGGCCAGCACGATTTCTCCAGCTTCCGCGCCTCGCTCTGCCAGGCGAAGTCACCGGTCAAGACGCTCGACCGGCTGGCGGTGGAGCGCCAGGGCGAGGAGGTGCGGATCCACGCCGCCGCGCGCTCCTTCCTGCATCACCAGGTCCGCAACATGGTCGGCACCCTGGAATTGGTGGGGGCCGGCAAATGGACTGCCGCCGACGTCCGCCGCGCGTTGGACGCCCGCGACCGCGCCAAGGCCGGGCCGACCTGCCCGCCCGACGGGCTGTATTTCCTGGCCGCCAGCTACTGAACCGGGTCAGTTGCTGATCCGCTCGGTCTGGACGGGCATGGCGTCGAGCGTCCGCAGCAGCGTGTCCGTGTCGGCGCCTTGGGCGCACAGCCCGGTGGCGGTTTCGCCGAAATCCACCAGACCGTGGAAGCGGGGCGGCCGGGCACGTTCGAGCGGAACCAGCCAGGCGGCATGGCCACGGGCGACCAGCCCGTCGAAGTAAAGACGCTGGGTCCGGAACAGCACGTTCGTCTCCCGCGGGTCGCCGATGACGAAGATGCGGCGGGCCGGATCCGTCGGGATGCGGTCGAGCGAGCGGTAGGGGTCGAACCATGTCTCCGGCCTGGCCAGCCTCGCCTTGGCGTCATGGGCCTCCAGATAGGCCCGGTAGGCAGGGGCGGCCGACGAGAGGACGGCGCATCTGAGATCGTTGCGGCGGGCGAGGAACTCGGCCGCCAGCGTTCCGCCAGCGCTGTGCCCGCCGAGCGCCCATTGGCCGATGCCATAGCGCCGCTTGAGCAGGTCGAGGTGGGCGTTCATCAGCGCCGCCTCGCGTGGGGAGTGGCGGAGGTCCCAGAACCGGCCGGAACTGCCGTAGGCCCCCGGACGGGCCAGGAAGAGGAAGGGGACGCCGAACCGCTGCGCCAGCGCCCGCTCCTGGTCGATCATCGCGGCGACGCTCAAGCCCTCCTGATGCCCGATCTGGTGCGGCCGGGAGCCCATGATGTCCCCGTGCATCCAGGCCGCCGCGACGGGATTGGGGCCGGGGGCGGGGCGCAGCCCGGCCGCGTAGTAGCGCAGGCATTCGCCCCGGCCATCCACCACCACCCAACTGGCGGTTTCCCGCGCTTCCAACTCGGCGCACTGCCGACAGCTGATCGTCCTGCCCGCGGCGACGGCGGCGTTGGAGAACCGCTCGTCGTTCGGCAGGGACTGGCCGCAGGCAGGAAGCCCGGCCATGATGGTTGCCGGGAGGACGGCGCAGGCGAGGACGAGGCGGTGGAGCCGCATGCCGATGTTGCGGTTCATGGCCGGTCACCCTCCAGTCGTGGCCGTTCGTCGGTGAAGATCGCCACCAGATGCTCGATCACCGCCCGCACCCGCGGCACCTCGCAGCGGTCGCGATGGACCAGCAGCCACGCTTCGCGGTTCAGCGGCGGGCCGGGTTGGGGGCAACGTTCCAAGCCCAGGACCCCGTCCGCCAGCAGGCAGGGCAGCAGCGCGGCGCCGAAGCCGGCGACCGCCGCCGCCAGTTGTCCCTGGACGCTGTTGGAGCGGAACGCCACCCGCCGGCCGGCGCAATGGCGGGCCAGCCACAGTGCCTCCGGCAGCTCCGCCATCGTTTCGTCATAGGCGACCAGCGCGTCGGACGCGTCGGGCGCCGCATAGAGCCCGTAGGCCAGCGTGGCGAGCCGCCGCCCCACCAGGTCGCCACGCTGCGGCCGGGCCAGCCGGATCGCCAGATCGGCCTCGCGGCGCGCCAGGCTGAGGGTGCGGTTGTCGGCGATGACCTCCAGGTCCAGTCCCGGATGGGCGCGGCGCAGCGCCCCGAGGCGCGGGATGACGAAGCGGTCGGCCAGCGCCTGGGTCATGGTCAGCCGGACGGTTCCGCCCAGCCCGGCTTCCGCACCGGCTTGCCCGCCCTCCCGCCGGCGGATCGCCTGCGCCCGCTCGTCCATCGCCTCGGCGAGCGCGCGGACGCCTTCGCCCTCCTCGGTCAGCACATAGCCATCCGGCCGCCGCTCCATCAGCGTCCGGCCGAGCGACTCCTCCAGCGCCGCCAGCCGGCGTCCGACGGTGGCGTGGCTCAGCCGCAGGCGGCGGGCCGCCGCCGACAGGCTGCCGGCACGCGCCAGTTCCAGGAACACGCGCAGGTCGTCCCAGTCCAGCGGACCGGCGCCTGTGAATTTCTGAACAGTCATGGCGCGAAGATAGCGGATGGCGGTCCATCGGTGAACCGGGCAGCATCGCCGCCACCGATCCCACCCAATTCCCTGGAGTTCCAGAACATGAGCGAAGCCCTGACCCTGCGCCACATCGTCGGCGCACCCACGCACCCGAGCCCGCTCGACAAGGCCGTCCTGGTGCTGATCGACCTGCAGCGCGAATACGCCGACGGCGCGCTGCGGCTGTCCGGCGTCGATGCCGCGGTGGAGCAGGCGGTGCGCCTGCTGGCACTCGCCCGCGCCAACGGCGTTCCGGTGATCCACATCGTGCATCATACGGCGCCCGGAGCGCCGCTGTTCGATCCGGCCGGCCCGACGGCGCAGATCATTCCGGACGTGGCTCCGCAGGGTGGCGAGCCGGTAATCGTCAAGCGGCTGGCCAACGCCTTCGCCGGCACCAGCCTGGAGACGGCGGCGCGCGACACCGGGCGCAGCGAGATGATCATCGCCGGCTTCATGACCCACAACTGCGTCAGCAGCACCGCGCGCAGCGCCGTCGACCATGGCTGGCGGGTGACGGTGGTGGCGTCGGCCACCGCCACCCGGGACCTGCCCGACGGCCGCGGCGGCGTGGTGCCGGCGGCCGAGATCCAGCGGGGCGTGCTGGCAGGGCTGGGCGACAGCCTGACGGTCGTGGTGGAGGACGCCGGCGCCTGGGGGTGAGAGGGGCGGGGAGGGTGTGCGCCGGTTGCCCCCTCCCCATCCCTCCCCCGCCTGCGGCGGGAGAGGGGGCAGGACCCTTGTCAGCGTTCAGCGGAGTTCCCTCTCCCGCAATCGGACCGACCTTCGGTCGGCCGACAGCGGGGGAGGGTTAGGGAGGGGGCAGCCGGCGCGCCTCTACTTCTTCTCGGCCTTCCAGTAGTAGTTGGTGTCGAAGCTCGGCCCCCATACCAGGCCGGAGACGGTCTTGCGTTCCGCCACCATCTCCGTCTGCTGGAACATGATGACGAAGGGAGAATCGGCGAGCACGCTGCGCTGCAGCTCCTCGTACATCCTGGCGCGCTTGGCGCCGTCGCGCTCCTCGACCGCGGCGGCGGTCTTCTTCGTCAGCTCAGGGATGTCCCAGGCGTTGCGCCAGGCCAGCGGCTTGGCCTTGGCGTTGTCGCCGTTGTCCGGGTTGGAGGCGAAGGTGTCGGCGTTGGAGTTCGGATCCTGGTAGTCGGCGCCCCACTGCTGGATCATCAGCTCGTGGTTGCGGGCACGGTACTTGGTCAGCACCTGCTTGCCGTCGCCGGGGATGATCTCGATCTTCACGCCGGCCTTGGCGGCGCTGGCCTGGATCGCCTGCGCCATGTCCTGGGTCGGGCTGGTGTTGCGGACGTCCATCGACACGGTGAAGCCGTCGGGATAGCCGGCCTTGGCCAGCAGCTCCTTCGCCTTGGCGGGATCGTACCTGTACGGGTTTTCGTTGACCGCGCCGAGGAAGCCCTTGGGGAGGAAAGCCTGATGGACGGTGCCGATGCCGTTCATCATGCTGCCGGCCATGGCGTCATAGTCGACGAGATACTTGAACGCCTCGCGGACCTCGGGTTTGGCCAGCGCCGGCACCTTCTGGTTCAGGCTGAGGTACCACAGCGTGCCCTTGGGCGCCTGGACCAGCCGGATGGTGTCGCTGGCCTTCAGCGGCTCGAACTGCTCGGGCTTCAGGTTGCGCGCGACGTCGACGTCGCCCTTCTCCAGCAGCAGGCGCTGGGTCGCCGGCTCGGCGATGTGGCGGATCAGAACGCGCTTCATCTTCGGCGCCCCCCGCCAGTATTTGGCGTTGGCGTCGAAGGCCAGCAGCTCGCTCGGCTTCCACTGCTTCAGGACGAAGGGGCCGGAGCCGGCGGAAGCGGTCTTCAGCCAGCCGGCACCGAAATCGCCGTCCTTCTCCTTGCTCTTCACCAGCTTGGAATCGACGACCGAGGCGACGTCGGCGGTCAGGCAGTAGAGCACGAAGGTCGGGGCATAGGATTTGTCGGTGGTGAAGACCAGCGTGCGCGGGTCGGTCGCGCGGACCATCTGGTCGACGTTGTCGGGCGTCAGGCCGAACTGGGTCAGGATGAAGGCCGGTCCCTTGTTCATCTTCACCGCACGGACGAAGGACCAGGCGACGTCCTCGGCCGTCAGCGGGTTGCCGGAGTGGAAGGTGATGCCGTCGCGGATCCTGAATGTGAAGGTCTTGCCGTCGGGCGACACGGTCCAGCTTTCGGCGACCTCGCCCTCGATCTTGCTGACGTCCTCGACGTCGAAATGGATCAGGCGGTCGTAGACCTGGGCGCTGAATTCCGCACCCGACAGCTCGAAGATCTCGGCCGGATCGAGGCTGACGATGTCGTCGAACTGCCATGCCATCACCAGCGCGTCCTTCGGCGTGTCGGCGGCGGCGGGAGCGGCGATGCTGGCGAGCGCGAGAGCAGCGGCAGCGAACAGGCCGCGCTTGAAGCTGGTCATCCCTGAAGTCTCCCAAGAAGTCACCCTGGCCGTGTGGCCGGGCACCGTTCGTCCCGGAATCTTCCCGCCGTGTTTCGGGGGCTGTCAAGCCGGCCAGGGGTCAGTACCGCCGGTATGGCGGCCGTGACGGCATGGGTTGCTTTTCGGCCGGAAAGTGCCTAGCTCCTAGCGTTTCCCCGCATTCGTGCAGTTTCGGCAGAAGGACACCCCGTCATGGGCTATACCGTCGCGGTCATCGGCGCCACCGGCAATGTCGGGCGCGAGATCCTGCAAACGCTGGCCGAGCGGAAGTTCCCGGCCGACAAGGTCATCGCCCTGGCCTCCGAGAAGTCGATCGGGCAGGAGGTCTCCTTCGGCGAGGACGACATCCTCAAGGTCCAGGACCTCAACAAGTTCGACTTCAAGGGCGTGGACATCGCGCTGTCGTCGCCGGGCGCCAAGGTGTCGGCGGTCCATGCGCCGCGCGCGGCGGCGGCGGGCTGCGTCGTCATCGACAATACCTCGCAGTTCCGCATGGACCCCGACGTGCCGCTGGTGGTGCCGGAGGTGAACCCGCAGGCGCTGGCCGGCTTCCGCAAGCGCAACATCGTCGCCAATCCCAACTGCTCGACCATCCAGATGGTGGTGGCGCTGAAGCCGCTGCACGACCGCTTCCGGATCCGCCGCGTCGTGGTGTCGACCTACCAGTCGGTGTCGGGCGCCGGCAAGGAGGCGATGGACGAGCTGTTCACCCAGACCCGCGCCATCTTCGTCAACGACCCGATCACCAAGAGCGTCTTCCCCAAGCAGATCGCCTTCAACGTCATCCCGCAGATCGACGTCTTCATGGAGGACGGCTCCACCAAGGAAGAGTGGAAGATGATGGTGGAGACGAAGAAGATCCTCGATCCCAAGATCAAGGTCGCCGCCACCTGCGTGCGGGTGCCGTCCTTCATCGGCCATGCCGAGTCGATCAACATCGAGACGGAGGAGCCGATCACCGCCGGCGAGGTCCGCCAGATCCTGCGGGCGTCCCCCGGCCTCTCGGTCGTCGACCAGCAGTCGCCGGAAGGGTACATCACCCCGGTCGACGTCGCCGGCGAGAACCCCGTCTTCGTCAGCCGCATCCGCGAGGACATCTCGGTGGAGAACGGCCTGTCCTTCTGGTGCGTCGCCGACAATCTGCGCAAGGGCGCGGCGCTGAACGCCGTGCAGATCGCCGAACTGCTGGCGCGGGACTATCTGGCGAAGTGAAGGGTGGGGCCGACGTGCCGAAGTCGGCGCCGCCTTCCCACCTTTTGCGATTGCCGGTAGGCTGACCCGTCCCACCTGACCGGGCGGTCCCGTGCTCCGCATCCTGCCGTTCCTTGCGCTGGTCCTGCTGCTCTCCGGCTGCGGCGTCGATGCCGACCAGGAGATGCTGTGCCGCCGGCTGATCCCGGCCTTCGACGGCGGCCCGGTCACCGGCCTGTCGGCCCAGGCCATCGCCGAGGACCGGCGCGTGGTGCGCATCGACTACCGGGCCGGCGGGCAGGCGCACTGGATCGCCTGCCGCTTTGCCGGGACGGCGATGGAGGAAGGGCGGCGGACGCTGGCCGCCGTCGCGACCGACCGCACCGGCTGGCTGCGCGAGATGCGGTTCGCGATGCTGATGCAGTGGCTGCGCATCAAGCCGGCCGATGCCGCCGTCGCCGGGGACCGGCCGGAGCGTGCCGGGCCGACCCGCTGGACCCCGGTGCTGTTCCTGCTGCAGCAGGTGATCAACGCCGCCACCGTGGCCTGCGTCTACGGGTTGCTGGCGCTGGGCTACACGCTGGTCTACGCCATCCTCGGCCAGATCAACCTGGCGATGGGCGAGCTGACCATGCTCGGCGCCATGATGACGGCGATGGCCGCCGCCGGCCTCGGCATGGCCGGATGGGCGGGCTGGCCGCCGGCGCTGCTGGGCGTGCTGGCGCTGGTGATGGGATTCACTGCAGTCCAGGGCTGGGCGATGGACCGCCTGGTCTTCCGCCGCCTGCGCGGGGTGCGCAGCCACACGCCGCTGATCATCGCCGTCGGCCTGTCGATCGCCTACCAGGAGGGCATGCGCCTGCTGCACGGCGCCCGCGACTGGTGGCCGGCTCCGGTTCTGACCGGACGCCACGAGCTCTTGAGCGACGGCGCCTTCACCGTCACCGCGCTGTCGGCGCAGTTCGCGATCCTGGCCTTGACCGCCGGGCTCTACGCCCTGTTGTGGGGGATCATCCAGCGCACCGCCTTCGGTCGCGCGCATCGCGCCTGCACCGACGACGTCGCCGCGGCCGAGCTGGTGGGGGTGGACGTCAACCGCACGGTGGCGGCGACCTTCGCCATCGGCGGCGGCCTGGCGGCGGCGGCGGGGGCGGTGATCGCGCTCTATTATGGTGGGGTGAACTTCTTCACCGGCTACCTGATCGGCTTCAAGGCGCTGGCCGCCGCGGTGGTCGGAGGCATCGGGTCGGTGCCGGGGGCGATGCTCGGCGGCGCCCTGCTCGGCGTGGTAGAGACCTTCTGGTCGGCCTATTTCGCGCTGGCCTACAAGGACATCGTCGCCTTCGGGCTGCTGGCGCTGTTCCTGATCTACCGCCCGCAGGGACTGCTGGGGCAGGCGCGGGGCAGGGGGGACTGAACGGACGGGGCAGGCCGGCCGCGATCCGCCCCGGCCGACGCGGTTTCCATTAATCCACACTTCGACTAGGGTGTCGCTCCCCTACGACGAGGAATGATGATGGACGCCGATTTGCGATGCCCGCAGTGCAATTCCGAACATGTCTACCAGGACGGCAGCCTGTGGATCTGCCCGGAATGCGCCCATGAATGGAACCCGGACGCGGCGGCGGGCGCCGCTGCGGTGGATGAGTCGGCGGTGCGCGATGCCAACGGCAACATCCTGGCCGACGGTGACAGCGTGACCGTCATCAAGGACCTGAAGGTCAAGGGCTCCTCGCTGGTCATTAAGGGCGGCACGAAGGTCAAGGGCATCCGCCTGACCGACGGCGCCAACGGCCACAACATTTCCTGCAAGATCGACGGCATCGGCGCGATGGACCTGAAGTCGGAGTTCGTCAGGAAAGCCTGACCGGCCCCTCCGCCCTGCCGCGCCGCCATGTCAGCAGCAGACAAAGCAAAGGCCCCGGCGGACAGCCTGTCCGCCGGGGCCTTTTCGTCGCGTGCTGCCGAGCCGGTGCCGGTTCAGGCGAGGCTGCGGACGTCGGCCAGGTGGCCGGTCACCGCCGCCGCCACGGCCATGCCCGGGCTGACCAGGTGGGTGCGGCCGCCGCGGCCCTGGCGGCCTTCGAAGTTGCGGTTGGAGGTCGAGGCGCTGCGCTCGCCCGGCTCCAGCCGGTCGGCGTTCATCGCCAGGCACATCGAGCAGCCGGGCTCGCGCCACTCGAAGCCGGCCTCGACGAAGATCTTGTCCAGACCCTCTTCCTCGGCCTGCTCCTTGACCAGGCCGGAGCCGGGGACCACCAGCGCGCGCACGCCCTCGGCGACCTTGCGGCCCTTGGCGAGGTCGGCGGCGGCGCGCAGATCCTCGATGCGGCCGTTGGTGCAGGAGCCGATGAAGACGGTGTCGACCTTCACCTCGGTCAGCGGCTGGCCGGGGGTCAGGCCCATGTAGGCCAGCGACCGCTCGACGGCGGCGCGCTTGCCGGCGTCGGCGATGTCGGCCGGGTTCGGCACCGTGGCGGTGATCGGCAGCACGTCCTCCGGGCTGGTGCCCCAGGTGACCTGCGGCGCGATCTCGGCGGCGTTCAGCACGACGGTGGTGTCATAGACCGCACCCTCGTCCGACGGCAGCGTCTTCCAGTAGGCGACGGCCTGCTCGTAGGCGCCGGCCTTCGGCGCCAGGGCGCGGCCCTTGACGTACTCGAAGGTCTTCTCGTCCGGGGCGACCAGGCCGGCGCGGGCGCCGGCTTCGATCGCCATGTTGCAGACGGTCATGCGGCCTTCCATCGTCAGGTCGCGGATCGCCTCGCCGGCGAACTCGATGACGTGGCCGGTGCCGCCGGCGGTGCCGATCTTCCCGATGATCGCCAGCACGATGTCCTTGGCGGTGACGCCCGGGTTCACCTTGCCGTCGACGCGCACCAGCATGTTCTTGGCCGGCTTCTGCAGCAGGGTCTGGGTGGCCAGCACATGCTCCACCTCGGACGTGCCGATGCCGAAGGCCAGCGCACCGAAGGCGCCGTGGGTGGCGGTGTGGCTGTCGCCGCAGACGATGGTGGCGCCCGGCAGGGTGAAGCCCTGCTCCGGCCCGACGATGTGGACGATGCCCTGGCGCACGTCGTCCATCGGGAAATAGCGCACGCCGAAGTCACGGGCGTTCTTGTCCAGCGTCTCCACCTGGATCCGGCTCTCCTCCTCGGTGATGCCCTTGGAGCGGTCGGTGGTGGGGACGTTGTGGTCCGGCACGGCGAGAGTGGCTTCCGGGCGCCGCACCTGGCGGCCGGCGGCGCGCAGCCCTTCGAACGCCTGCGGGCTGGTCACCTCGTGGACCAGGTGGCGGTCGATGTAGAGGATGCAGGTGCCGTCATCCTGGCGGTGCACGACGTGGCTGTCCCAGATCTTGTCGAACAGAGTGCGCGGCTTGGACATCGGAAAAACTCTCTCTCGCGGTACGACAGGCGCAGAAGAATCGGAGGCGGCACCATAGCCTTGTGTCGCGGCGGGAACAAGGGCGGCATGGTGTCTTGCGCCGCAAGCCTGTCCCCCGCAATTTTATGACGTGCCTGCTCCTTACGGCAGCATCTTGCCGGGATTGAGCAGGCCCTTCGGATCGAGGGTCGCCTTGACGGCGCGCAGCAGGTCGAATTCCACCGGGCTCTTGATGACCGGCATCTCGTCCTTCTTGAAGCGGCCGACGCCGTGCTCGGCGGAGATCGAGCCGTCCAGCTTGAAGATCACCTCGTTGACGACGTGGCAAATCTCGTCCCAGCGTTCGAGATAGGCCTTGGTGTCGGCCCCCTCGGGCTGGCTGAGGTTGAAGTGGATGTTGCCGTCGCCGACATGGCCGAAGGGGGTCGGGCGGATGCCGGGGCAGGCCTTGGCCACCGCCGCCTCGGCCAGCTCGATGAACTCGGCGACGCGGGAGACGGGGATCGACACGTCGTTCTTGATCGACCCGCCCTCGAACTTCTGGGCTTCGACGATCGCCTCGCGGATGAACCAGAGCTGCTTGGCCTGGGCGTCCGACTGGGCCAGCGTGGCGTCAGTCGCCAACTCCGCCTCGAAGGCCTCGCCGAGCGCCGTCTCCACCGTCTCCTGGAAGGCATCGGACCGGGTGCCGGCGGTCAGCTCGGTCAGGACGTACCAGGGCGACGGCTCCGACAGCGGGTCGATGGTGCCGGCGACATGGCGGAGGGCGAAGTCCAGGCAGCGGCGGGACATCAGCTCGAAGGCCGACACCGCGTCGCCCGAGGCGGCGCGCAGGCGGGCCAGCAACTCGATGGCGGCGGCCGGGCTGGGCACGGCGACGAAGGCGGTGACCGACTGGCGCGGGCGCGGGAACAGCTTCAGCACCGCCGCGGTGATGATGCCGAGCGTCCCTTCCGCCCCGACGAACAGGTTCTTCAGGTCGTAGCCGGTGTTGTTCTTGCGCAGCCGGCGCATGCCGTCCCACACCCGGCCGTCGGCCAGCACCACCTCGAGCCCGAGCACGAGGTCGCGGGTGTTGCCGTAGCGCAGCACGTTGATGCCGCCGGCGTTGGTGGAGATCAGGCCGCCGATCTGCGCGGTGCCCTCGGCGCCGAGGCTCAGCGGGAACAGGCGGTCGGCCTCGGCGGCGGCGTCCTGGATGCTGGTCAGCACCACGCCGGCCTCCACCGTCATGGTGTAGTTCAGCGTGTCGATGTCGCGGATGCGGTTCATGCGCGACAGGCTGAGCACGATCTCGCGCCCCTCCTCGTAGGGGATGGAGCCGCCGACCAGGCTGGTGTTGCCGCCCTGCGGCACGATGGGGATGCCGGCCGCGGCGCAGATCTTGACCACCGCCGCCACCTCTTCGGTGCTGGCCGGGCGGACCACCGCCGGGCTGTTGCCCTTGAAGCGGCCGCGCCACTCCGCGAGGTAAGAGGCCATGTCGGCCGCGTCGGTGAGAATGCCGGACGGGCCGACGATGGCGCGGATCTGGTCGAGAGCGGCGGCGACGGTCATGGCAAGGCGTCCGAGGCAGGTTAAGTGGCTTGCAATCGATCCCTTCTAACGTCTTCGCCGACCATTTTCTATCCCTTGGCGACCGATGCGGATCTGCGTTGTCCCAGCCATGCGGACAGTCTTCCGTCGATGGCGGCGAGGCCGCCGGCGATCAGCGCCATCCCGACCCCATGCCTGACCGCCAGCCGTTCGCCGAGAAACAGGCCGCCCAGCAGGATGGCACTGACCGGGATCAGGAACGTGACCAGCATCAGGTTGGTCGCGCCGGCCGAAGCCAGGACGCGGAAGAAGATGACGTAGGCCAGGGCGGTGGACAGCAGGGCGATGCCGATGACGGCGCCCCAGGCGGCCGCGCTGGGCATCGGCAGGGTCCAGGGACGATCGGCCAGCAGGGCCACCGGCACCAGCATCAGGGTGGAGGCGGTGACCTGCCCCGTCGCGGTGACCAGGGGCGATACGCCCATGCCCTTGAACCGCCGGCCGAAGATGCCGGCGAAGGAATAGGAGAGGGCGGCGCCCAGCACCGCAAGCTGCGGCAGCACCCCGCTTCCCGGCCCGGCTCCGGCAAGCCCGTCCAATGCCGACGGTCCGATCATCACCGCCACGCCGGCGAAGCCGACGAGGACCCCCGCCAGCCGGTTGCCGGTCATCTTCTCGTCCCGGGTCAGGACATGCGCGACCATCACGCCGAACAGCGGCGTGGTGGCGTTGAGGACCGAGGCGACGCCGCTGGCGATCTGGGTCTGTCCCCAGACGATCAGGCAGAAGGGAATGAGGTTGTTCAACGCCCCCATGCCGAAGAAGGCGATCCAGGTCCGGCGGTCGCGCGGCATCGGCAGTCCCAGGATCCGCAACAGCCCGCCGAGTGCCAGGGCCGCCAGGGCGACCCGCATGGCGACGATGGTGAAGGGCGGCAATTCCCGCACGGCGATGCCGACGAAGAAGAAGGACCCGCCCCACAGGATCGAAAGCGCGACCAGCAGGCTCCAGTCGGTCAGGTCCATCGGCTTGTGGTTCGGTGGGGTCATCGGGTGGCCTCCATTGATGGCTTATGCGTGTTCGGGTGTGTGTCCGGGGCTGGATATGCCGGGGTCCGGCATCCTGCCCGGCGGTGTCGGCCGGCGGCGATCCGCGTCTTGCGGTGGAATTGCCACTGTCGCCGAAACGGATGTTTGGGTGCCCGTGCCCATGATCGGGCTTGGCCCACGCGAACCCGCCATTGCCCGGCCTTTCCTGCTCAATCGAGCTGGGCTAAAATTAGTGCCCGGTCCCACTATTGGGCAAAGGAGTCCTTTTCCGCATGCCATTGAGATTTTCTAAATCATGACGCTGTCCTTGCCCCCGCTAGCCGGCCTGCGCGCCTTCGAAGCGACCGCGCGTCATCTCAGCATGACGCTTGCCGCGCGGGAGTTGAACGTCACGCCGGGCGCGGTCAGCCTCCAGGTCAAGGAGCTGGAAACGGCGCTCGGCTTGCGGCTGTTCGAACGCAAGCCGCGCAGCCTCGCCTTGACCGCCGAGGGGGCGGCCTATCGTGCGGCCATCCGGACCGCCTTCCGCCTGATCCGGGATGCGACCGCCGAACTCACGGCAGGGCTCCGCAGGCCGGAACTGGCGCTGTCCTGCACTCCGGCTTTCGCCGTGCAATGGCTGGTTCCGCGTCTGCCGCGGTTCGAGGCGGCCGCGCCTGGGATCGATGTCCGGATCGGAGTCACCAACCGGCTTGTCGATTTCGCGCAGGACCGTGTCGACGTCGCCGTGCGTCATGGGCTGGGCGCCTACGAAGGCCTATGTGCCGAGCGGTTGATCGACGACGAGTTGGTTCCGGTGTGCAGCCCCGACTATCTGCGCACCGCACCGCCGGTCCGGCAGCCGGCCGATCTGGCAGCCGGTCCAGCGGGGGAGCCGGCGGCTCACCGGCTTCTGCATGACGAGCACCGCGGGGACTGGGCGCTCTGGTTCCGAGCCGCCGGCGTGCCGGATGGGGGGGCAGATCGCGGGCCGGTCTTCGCCGATGGCAACGGCGTGATGGAGGCTGCCAAGGCCGGATTGGGAATAGCGCTGGTCCGGCACCGTTTTGCCGCGGACGATCTCGCGGCGGGGCGGCTTATCGTCCCGTTCGACCAACGTCTGTCGAACGGCCTCGCCTATCACCTCGTCTATCCGGGCGGGGCGGAGGAGAAGCCGGCGGTGGCCGCCTTTCTCCGCTGGATCAGGGCGGAGGCCGGCGATGCCCTCATCCCCGCGGCGCCGCCGCCCGGCGCAGCCGGTCGTTGATGGCGATGCCGAGCCCGACCTCGGGGACCGGCATCACGGCGATGCGGTTCGCGCCGCTCTCGTCGAGCGTGCGCAGGTGCGAGAACAGGTTGGCCGCCGCCTCGTCGAGGTCGCCCTCCAGGCTCAGGTTCAGCCGGGTGGTGCCGCCGAAGACGAAGCGGTCGGGGCCGAAGGTCAGGAAGGCCTCATCCTCTTCCGCCGAGGCGGCGTTCAGGCGCACCGCAGCGCTGGGGGCGTAGTGGCTTTCCAACTGGCCAGGCGACTTCGGGGCGTTGGGATCGCCGGCCGAGATGCGGACCGGGCCGATCAGCCGCTCCATCTCGTCGGGCAGCACGGCGCCGGGGCGCAGCAGCACCGCCTCCGGTCCGGTCAGGTCGATGACGGTCGATTCCACGCCGACCAGGCATTTGCCGCCGGTGACGATCGCGTCGACCCGGTCGCCCAGGCTCTCCAGCACATGCTGCGGCGTGGTCGGGCTGACGGCGCCGGAGCGGTTGGCGCTGGGGGCGGCGATCGGCCGGCCGGCGGCGCGCAGGATGGCCTGCGCCACCGGGTGGCCCGGCACGCGGATGGCGATGCTGTCGAGCCCGGCGCTGACCAGCAGCGACAGGGCGGAGTTGGCCGGGCGCGGCAGCACCATGGTCAGCGGGCCGGGCCAGAACTGCTGGGCCAGCTCGTAGGCGCGGTCGTCGAACATGCCCCAGGACTGGGCGGCGGCCAGGTCGGGGACATGGGCGATCAGCGGGTTGAACTGCGGCCGGCCCTTGGCGGCGAAGATCGCCGCGACCGCGCGGTCGTCGGTGGCATCGGCGCCCAGCCCGTAGACCGTTTCGGTCGGGAAGGCGACCAGACGGCCGGCGCGCAGCAATTCGCCCGCGCGGGCAAGCCCGGCGGGGGTGGTCGGGATCAGCGCCGGGCGCTTCTCGCCGGTATCGGGTGCGGTATGGTCGGTCACGGCGTCTTTCTAGAGGCTCCGGCGCCCCTCTTTCAATTCACGCATCTCAAATCCGGCATCGGGTGCGGAGTGTCAATTCGCGCGGTTGCACCGGTGCCATGCCGAAGGTTATTGAGGGAGCCGCGGAATCTCCGGTCACAACATGATGGGTGCGGGCATGGCGGGCAAGGTCTTCACCGTGGCGCAGCAGAAGGGCGGCGCCGGCAAGACCACGCTGGCCGCCCATTTGGCGATCGCCTGGGCGCAGCTCGGCCACCGCGTCGCCACCGTCGACATCGACCCGCAGGGCAGCCTGACCCGCTGGCACGCCGTCCGCGCCGAGGCGACGGGCGGCCAGCCCGGCTTCACCCACATCCAGATCACCGGCTGGCGCACCCAGGCGGAGGTCGAGAAGCTGGCGCGCGGCCATGACATCGTGGTGGTGGACAGCCCGCCCCACGCGCAGACCGAGGCGCGGATCGCCGTTCGCGCCGCGTCGCTGGTGGTGGCGCCGGTGCAGCCGAGCCCGATGGACCTGTGGGCCGTGCACCCGACGATCGAACTGGCCGCGCAGGAAAAGCGCCGCCTGCTGCTGGTGCTGAACCGGGTGCCGCCGCGCGCCCGCATCGCCGACGAGCTGATCGGCAAGGTGCACGACCTGGTGGCCCCGCCGGCGGTGGAGTTGGCCGCGGCCCAGGTCGGCAACCGCACCGCCTATGCCGGCACCCTGATGACCGGGCTGTCGGTGACGGAGGCCGCACGCAAGACCCAGGCGGCGGCGGAGATGCAGGCGCTGGCGGAAGAGATTCTCGGGCGGGTGTGAAGGGGGCGGGTCTGTTGCCGTTGCCCCCACCCCGACCCTTCCCCCGCTCTCGGCGGACCTGCGGTCCGCCTGCGGCGTCAGCACAAAGCGGAGCTTTGTGCGGGAGCCGGGCGGGGGAGGGGGGTAATCCCCGGAGGTGGCTTCAGTCCTTGAACTCGCCCATCGCCGACTGGATGTAGTTCGGCAGGCCGATGTCGTCGATCAGGCTGAGCTGGGTTTCGAGGTAGTCGATGCGCTCCTCGGACTCCTCGAGGATCTCCGACAGCTCGTCGCGCGACACGTAGTCGGCCTTCTCCTCGCAGACGGCGATGGCGGCGGCGATGCGGTCGCGGGCCTCGCGCTCGGCGGTGAGGTCGCTCGCCAGGATTTCCGGCACGTCCTCGCCGATGCGCAGCTTGCCGAGATCCTGGAGGTTGGGGATCGCCTCGATGAACAGGATGCGCTCGATGATCTCGTCGGCGCTCTTCATCACCTCGATGGAGGCGTGGTACTCCCACTTGCCCAGCGCCCTGACGCCCCAGTTCTTCAGCATGCGGGCGTGCAGGAAATACTGGTTGATCTGCGTCAGTTGGTCCTTGAGGACGATCTGAAGCTGGACGATGACGTCGCTGTTGCCCTTCATGGTCGCGTCCTCCCTCAGCCCGACAGGCCGCCCATGGCCGATTGCAGGTAGTTCTGCACGCCCATGAGGTCGATCAGGTTGAGCTGCTGCTCCAGCCAGTGGGCGTGGTCTTCCTCGGTGTCGTACAGCAGTTCGACCAGGATGCGGCGGGTGTCGTAGTCCTTCACCTGCTCGCAATAGGCGATGACGTCCTTCAGCGCGGCGACGACCTCGTATTCCAGCGTCAGGTCGTTGCGCAGCATGTCCGGCACGGTCTTGCCGATGCGCAGCGGGTCGCGGCTGGAGACGTCGGGGGTGCCTTCCAGGAACAGGATGCGGCGGATCAGCTTGTCGGCATGCTCCAGTTCCTCGGTCCGCTCGTGCGAGATGCGCTCGGCGATCGCCTTGAGGCCCATGTCCTCCATCGTGCGGGCGTGAGCCAGATACTGATCGGCCGCGCTCAACTCCCCGGTGAGGAGTTTGTTCAGACGGTCCAAAACCCCTTGATCGCCTTGCATGCTCGATGCTCCAGAATAGTCAATTGGCCGCACCTTCGCACAAGGAAAGGACTCCGACAATAAAAAATTCGCGCGAATGCACTAATGGAGTTGATAGTCAGTATCAATTCGGGAGAGTGGGTCTGCCTGGAATATAGTCAAGGCACCCCGCTTGTTGTAGCCGACTGTTTTGCGAATCAAAGTCAATTGCGTTGCAATCGTTCCGGCTCCGATTTCGGGCCCGGGGCGGCCGGCTTGACTTGCCAATCCCGCCTGCGATCGGGCGGTGGCGTTCCGCCACCTCGACACTCCGGCATGCGGCCGCGTCCCGGGACGCCGCATTGAGGCAGGGGCCGTTCCGTGCTAACAGACCGCCTTCCTTTCCGCCCTTCAGTTCCAACGACAGCCGGATCGCGGCCATGACGACGACCAACTCCCCGGTCCCCTCCTCGGCGTTTCTGCGTACGCTCCAGGAGCGCGGATTCATCCACCAGTGCACCGACCTCGCCACGCTGGACGAGCGGGCGCAGAAGGGGCCGATCGTCGCCTATATCGGCTTCGACTGCACCGCCGATTCCTTGCATGTCGGCAGCCTGCTGCCGATCATGATGCTGCGCTGGCTGCAGAAGACCGGTCACAAGCCGATCGTGCTGATGGGCGGCGGCACCACCAAGATCGGCGACCCGTCGGGCAAGGACGAGGCGCGGCAATTGCTGACCGACGAGGTCATCGCCGCCAACATGGCCGGCATCAAGCGCATCTTCGGCCGCTATCTCACCTTCGGCGACGGCCCGACCGACGCGGTGATGGCCAACAACGCCGATTGGCTGGACGAGCTGAAATACATCCCGCTGCTGCGCGACATCGGGCGCCATTTCACCATCAACCGCATGATGAGCTTCGAGTCGGTCAAGCTGCGCCTCGACCGCGAGCAGCCGCTGACCTTCCTGGAATTCAACTACATGATCCTCCAGGCCTACGACTTCGTCGAGCTGAAGCGGCGCCACGGCTGCGTGCTGCAGATGGGCGGGTCGGACCAGTGGGGCAACATCGTCAACGGCGTCGAGCTCGGCCGCCGCACCGACGGGGCGGAACTGTTCGGCCTTACCACGCCGCTGCTCACCACCTCGTCCGGCGCCAAGATGGGCAAGACCGCGGCGGGCGCGGTGTGGCTGACCGCCGACAAGCTCGGCGCCTATGATTTCTGGCAGTACTGGCGCAACACCGAGGATGCCGACGTCGGCCGCTTCCTGCGCCTGTACACCGAGCTGCCGCTCGACGAGATCGCCCGGCTGGAGAGCCTTGAGGGCGCCGGGATCAACGAGGCCAAGAAGGTGCTGGCCAACGAGGTCACCCGGCTGGCCCACGGCGAGGAGGCCGCGCAGGAGGCCGCCGAGACCGCGCGCCGCGCCTTCGAGGAAGGGGCCGCCGCCGAGGGGCTGCCCAGCATCGAGGTCGCGCGCGCCGATCTCGATGCCGGCCTGCCGGTGGTCGACCTGCTGGTCGCCGCCGGGCTGGCGGCGTCGAAGGGCGAGGCGCGCCGCCTGATCAAGGGCGGCGGCGCCAAGCTGAACGACGGCCCGATCGCCGACGAGGCGGCCAAGGCGACCGCCGCCGACCTGAACGCCGACGGCGTGGTGAAGCTCAGCGCCGGCAAGAAGCGCCACGCGCTGGTGAAGGTGGGCTGAGCGGGCAGGGGGCGCCGCCCTACCGCATGTGCGATTCCGGCGGCGGCGCCGTGTCCGGCGCCGCCACGCCGTCGCCGCCCAGGAAGAACAGGTTGCGCAGGAAGCCCGGCGCCAGGACCGCCAGCGGGTTGACCGAGACGTCGGGGTTCGACAGCGGTCCCTGGACGTGCCAGGTGGCGGAAAAGATGCCCTGGCCCTCGCCGCCGCTGAGCGCGTCGCCCAGCAGCGGGATCTGCCCGATCAGCCGGTTCAGGCCGTAGATCGGCACGATGGTGCCCTTCAGGTTGGCGGTGTCGGTCTCCAGGTCGATCTGGCCCTCCAGCGTCAGGCCGAGCGCCGAGCCCGAGGTGCGCAGGTCCTTCAGGGTCAGAAGCCGCCCCTCCTTGCGGAACTCCGCCGACATCCGGCCGAAATTGACCCCCTTGCCGCCGCCCAGCAGCTCGGCGAAGCCCGACGGCGAGATGGCGTTCAGGATGCGGGCCAGGGCCGGCACGTCGATCAGCGTATAGTCGCGGATCTCGGCCTTGCCGGCGATCGCCGCGTCGGGGCGCGGCTCGACCGAGCGGCCGGTCAGGCGCAGGCGGCCGCCGCGCATGCGGTCGTTCAGGTCCATCGAGCGCAGCGCGGCACCGAGGTCGTCGGCGGTGATGGCCAGATCGAACTGGCCCTGGGCACCCGGCCGCCAGCTCAACGACACGCCGCTGCCGGCGTCGCCGGGGATGCCGCTACGCCCGGCCAGGTCGAGCAGGGTCCAGGCCGTGCTGTTGCGGCGCATGGTGCCGGCGACCTGCCGCAGCCGCCGTCCTTCGCCGAACACCACGGAGTCGAACTTGATGGCGAGGTCCAGCGGCGTCTTGCGGCCGTCCCCCGCCTCGACCTTCGGCGGCGGCTTGGCGGCGCCGGGCGGGGCGTCCGGCTGCGCCTTGCCGGTCAGGCCGCGGGCATCGAGGCTGGTGCCGGCGATGGTGCCGGAATAGCCGCCGGCGGGGCCGCCCGGCGCCGCCGGCGGCAGCACGGTCACGTCGGCGCGCAGGTCGGTCTCGCCCAGCTTGAACACCGGCGCCTGCACCCGCGCCACCCGCTTGCCGCCGTCGGCCAGCTCCAGGTTGGCGACCGCGTGCAGGTCCCCCGCGTCGACGGTCAGGTTGCTGATGCGGGCCGGGCGGTCCTTGTCGAACTCCAGCGTCAGCTTGCCGGTGCCCGGCCGGCCGGCCGGCTTGCGCCAAGCCAGCTCGTCGATCGACAGCCGGGTCTTTTCCAGGTTCAGGCCGGCGGTCAGCAGCAGCTTGTGGCGGCGATCGACCGTGAACAGGACGTCGGCGCCGAACGGACCCTGGACCCGGTCCTCCAGGTCGATGCCGTGGGCGCGCAGGTCGTCGGCGCCGGCCTCCCCCTTCACCGCGATGCGGGTGCGCGGGCCCTTGGCGGCGCTGTCGAAGGACTCCTTCCACTCGATGGCGACGGGGATGCCGTCCAGCTTGGCGTTGCCCTTGATCTCCATCGCCTTGAGGTCGAGCGCCAGCGACAGCTCCCCCTCGGTGGCGGTCAGCCCCGCCGCCACCTTCTCGACCCCCACCTTGTGCAGCTTGCCGGCGACCTCCAGGTCGAGCTGTTCGGTCTTCAGGTCGACCAGCAGCGGGAAGGCGAAATGGAGCTGCGCCTCGGCGGTGCCCTGCGTCCGCGCCGGATCCATCTCCAGCTTGGTCGGATAGCCCAGCGGCGGCATGTCGATCAGGGTCAGGATGGAGCGCACCGGCCCCTGGACCGGCAGCCGGATGTCCATCGTCTCCTTGCCGACGTCGAGGCCGCCGATCACCACCTTGCCGGCGCCCAGTTCGATGTCGCCCGACTTGGGGTTGGGGATCCGCCCGCCCTTGGTGGTGATGGTGAAGGTCTTGCCGTCGGTCGCCGCCTCCACCCCGGCGCCGGTCACCGGCGTCAGGTCATGGAAGTAGCGGACCGTGACGTCCTCGCCGGCGATGCTGGCCCCGAAGCGCGTCAGCTCGGGCTTCACCGGCGAGGCCACCGGCACGGTGAGCGCCACCTCCGCCCGCGCCTCGGTCACCGTGCCGTGCGACAGGTTGCTGGTCACCCATTCCCGCGCGTTGGGCCCGGCGGTCACCGGCCAGTAGCGGCGCAGGCCGTCGACCGGCACGCCGCGGGCCGTCGCCTGGGCCTCCACCGCCATGCCGTCGCCCTGGCGCCTGGCGGTGGCGGTGGCCTCGACGCGCGGCTGCGGGCCGCCGTCGTCGCCGAGCACCAGAGACAGCCCGTCGAGCCTGACGAGGTCGCGGTCGCCCTGGAGGCGCAGGCTGGCGGAGGCGACCGGCACCGGCGCCTCGAACTGCGCCGGCAGGCGCAGCAGGCCGCGGCCGGCGGTCAGGTCGGCGCGGCCGCCGGTGGGCTGCAGCGACGGGTCGAAGGCGACGTCCAGCGTGCCGGACAGCGGCAGCGCCGCCGCCGCCAGCGGGGCCAGCGCCGGCGCCAGGCCGGCAAGCGCCGACGGAACGACCTCCGCCAGCCGCGCCGCCGCCCGCCCGCCGCCGCCCGCCGCCTGCTCGCCCGACAGGGACAGGCCGGCGGTTTGCCCGCCCGCCGTCAGCGACAGGTCGGCCCGGGCATGGCGGCGGCCGTCGCCGTCCTCGGTCAGCTCGCCCTTCGCGGTCAGGGCGACCGGCGAGGCCGGGTCGGGTCCCAGCGCCCGCAGCGACAGCGACTCGACGGCGAGGCGGCGCGCCGCGACATCCAGGCTGCCCCGCAGGTCCAGCCCGCGCACGTCGACCGGCTCCGGGCGCAGTTGCGGCAGGTCGAGGGTCCCGGTCCCGCCCCGCAGGTCTACCGTCAGCCATGACGGGTCGAAGCGCTGGTCGAGCCGTGCGGTGACGGTGCCGGACAGCGGCAGCCTGACCGCGGCCAGCGGCGCCATCGCCGGGCCGATGCGCGACAGCGCGGCCGGCTCCAGACCGTCCACCGCCAGCGACAGCTCCGAGGTGCCGGCGGCATTGTCGTAGCGCCCGGTGGCGGCGACCGTCACGTCGGCCTGGGACCCCGGACGGGCAGGGTCGGTTCCGCCGCGGGCGAGGTCGAGCGTCAGCCGGGCCTGGGCCTGCGTGCCGAGGGCGTCGCGGTCCAGGATGACGTCGGCCCGCTTGGCGTGCCAGGACAGGTCGAGCATGCGGTTCTCGACCGTCAGGTCGGCACCGAGCACCGAAAGCCGGCGCAGCAGGCCCAGCGGCCGGTCGATGGCAGGCGGCTGGCGCAGGCTGGCGAGCACCTCCTCCAGCGGGTCGGGCTCGGTCTCGCTCCTCCGGGCGGTGGCGTTGCCGTCTGCCCGCACGTCGAAGGCCAGGCTGCCGTCCGCGCGCCGCAGCACGGTCAGGCGCGGGCGCACCAGGTCGAGCCGCGTCGGCGACAGGGTGCCGCGGAGCAGCGCCGGAATGGACAGGCCGATGCCCATCTCCGGCACGGCCGCCAGTTCCCCCCCTTCGGCGTTCAGCGCCTGGACCCGCCGCGCCCGCAGGTCGAGCCGGCGCGCGCCGCCGGACGACCGGCCGTCCAGTCCCCGCTCATCCTCCAGCGACAGCACCAGTTCGCCGATATCGACGCGGAACCGTCCGTCGGAATCGCTCAGCGCCTGCTCGATGTAGGGGATCAGCGGATCGAGCTCGATCGGTCCCTGCGACAGCCGCCAGGCCAGCAGCCCGCCCGCGGCCACCGCCGTCGCCGCCACGCCGGTCAGGGCGACGGCGACGATCTTCGTGGTGCGGCGAATCATGGGGCACCCGCCGGCCGCCGCCTGCGTCGCTGCGGGCGGGCGGGGGCATCCGCCCCGCGCAATTCCATCGGTGAGTTGGCCGGTGAGTTGGCCGGTGTATCGGCCGGATTGACCGCGGGCCGCGACGCGTGCAGCTTTCTGCACATGTTTTGAGCAGGAAAGAGCGTCGCCATGGCCAGCCCCCTCCCGTTTTCCACCCCCTTGCCGAAGCCTTTCGATTCCGCGCAGGCGGCGCTGGGGATGGAGCGCTGGCGCCAGCAGGCCGCCATGGCGGAGCCCGAGACGCGGGCCTGGGCGGAGGGCTTCGCCGGCTCCGCAGACGGCCGGGCGCTGATCGAGGCGGTGTGCGGCAACAGCCCGTACCTCAGCCACACGCTGACGCGCGAGCTGTCCTTCGTGGCCGGGGTGATGCGGGAGGGGTTCGATGCAGCCTTCGCCGCGCTGATCGCTTCCCTGCGCGCCGACCATGGCGAGGAGCGGTCGATGGACCGGCTGATGGCGGGCCTGCGCGTCGCCAAGCGCCGGGCGGCGCTGCTGATCGCGCTGGCCGACATCGCCGGGGCCTGGCCGCTCGACCGGGTGACCGGCGCCCTGTCGGACATGGCGGAGACGGGGGTGCAACTGGCCGCGAATTTCCTGCTGCGCCGCGCCGGGGAGGCGGGGACGCTGACGCTGCCGGATCCGCAGCGACCGTGGATCGGTTCGGGCCTTATCATCTTGGGCATGGGCAAACTTGGCGGGCGCGAACTCAACTATTCCAGCGACATCGACCTGATCGTCCTGTACGACGACGCCGTTGTGCAGACGCCCCAGCCGGACAACCTCGCGCGAACCTTCATCAGGCTCGCACGCGATCTCGTCCGCATTATGGATGAACGGACCAGGGACGGCTACGTCTTCCGAACAGACCTTCGGCTTAGGCCGGACCCGGGAGCCACGCCGCTGGCGGTTTCCGTTTCGGCAGCCGAAATTTATTACGGCAGCGTCGGCCAGAACTGGGAACGCGCTGCGATGATCAAGGCGCGGCCGGTCGCCGGCGACCCCGAGGCCGGCGCCGCCTTCCTGCGCTTCCTCGAACCGTTCGTCTGGCGGCGCCACCTGGATTTCGCCGCCATCCAGGACATCCATTCGATCAAGCGCCAGATCAACGCCCACAAGGGCCACCGCGAGGTGACGGTCAACGGCCACGACATCAAGGTCGGCCGCGGCGGTATCCGCGAGATCGAGTTCTTCGCCCAGACCCAGCAGTTGATCTTCGGCGGCCGCGACCCGCGGCTGCGCGTCGCGCCGACGCTGCGTGCCAACCAGGCGCTGTGCGAGGTCGGGCGGGTGCCGCAGCAGACGGTGGAGGAGCTGGCGGAGGCCTATCATTTCCTGCGCCGGGTCGAGCACCGCATCCAGATGATCGACGACCAGCAGACCCACCGCATCCCCGCCGACGACGACGGGGTGGCGCATCTGGCGACCTTCCTCGGCTACGACGACACCGCCGCCTTCCGCGCCGAGCTGCTGGCCAAGCTGGGGCAGGTCGAGGACCGCTATGCCGAGCTGTTCGAGGAGGCGCCGTCGCTGTCCGGCCCCGGCAACCTGGTCTTCACCGGCACCGACCCCGACCCCGGCACGGTGGAGACGCTGGCCGGCATGGGCTACGCCGATCCGCCGCGCGTCATCAGCGTGGTGTCGGCCTGGCACCGCGGCCGTTACCGCGCCACCCGGTCGGGCCGCGCGCGCGAGCTGCTGACCGAGCTGACGCCGGCGCTGCTCAGCGCGCTGGCCAAGACCCCGGCGCCCGACACCGCGCTGATGAAGTTCGACGACTTCCTCGGCAAGCTGCCGGCCGGCGTCGGGCTGTTCTCGCTGTTCGTCGCCAATCCCTGGCTGCTGGAACTGGTGGCCGAGATCATGGGGACGGCGCCGCAATTGTCCGCCACGCTGTCGCGCAACCCGTCGCTGCTTGACGCCGTGCTGTCCCCGGACTTCTTCGATCCGCTGCCGGGCAAGGAGGAGGGGCTGGCCGCCGACCACGCCCGCGTGATGGGTGCCGCCCGCGACTTCGAGGACGCGCTGACGCTGGCCCGGCGCTGGACCAACGACCAGCGGTTCCGGGCCGGCGTGCACATCCTGCGCGGGATCACCGATGGCGACCGGTGCGGCGCCTTCCTGGCCGACCTTGCCGACATCGTGGTCCCCGACCTCGCGGCCAGGGTCGAGGAGGAGTTCGTCCAGCGCCACGGCCGCATTCCCGGCGCGGCCTGGGTGGTGGTCGCGATGGGCAAGCTGGGCAGCCGCCAGCTCACCGTGACCTCGGACATCGACCTGATCGTCATCTACGACGTGCCGGCGGCGGCCGATGGCGGGGCCAGCCTGTCCGACGGCGCCAAGCCGTTGTCGCCAAACGAATATTACATCAAGCTGACCCAGCGCCTGACCAACGCCATCACCGCGCCGATGGGCGACGGCAGGCTCTACGAGGTCGACATGCGGCTGCGCCCGTCGGGCAATGCCGGGCCGCTGGCCACCGCGCTCGGCGCGTTCGTGAAGTACCAGGCGTCGGACGCCTGGACCTGGGAGCACATGGCGCTGACCCGGGCCAGGGTGATCGGCGGCGATCCGCAGCTCGCCGGCCGGGTGGCGGAGGCGGTCCGCACCGTCCTGACGGCGCCCCGCGATCCCGAGCGGCTGCTGCGGGACGTCGCCGACATGCGCCGGCGGATCGACAAGGAATTCGGCACCGCCAATCCCTGGAACGTCAAATATGCCCGCGGCGGCCTGATCGACATCGAGTTCATCACGCAGTACCTGCAGCTCCGCCATGGCCACGACACGCCGGACATCCTGCATGTCGGCACCGCCAAGGCGCTGCGCTGCGCCGCCCGCACCGGCGCGCTGGCGCCGGAGGTCGCCGAGGAACTCGAATCGACGCTGCGGCTTTGGCGGCGGGTCCAGGGCTTCCTGCGGCTGACCACCGCCGGCGTGCTCGATCCGCGGCAGGTGTCGCCGAGCCTGCTGGCCGGTCTGGTGCGGGCCGCCTTTCCGGAGGAGGACGCCGCGGCGATTGACTTCCCCGAGCTTGACCGCAGAATCCGGGCGATCGCCGCCCGCGCCCACGGCCACTATGTGGCCCTGGTCGAGGAGCCGGCCAGCCACCTGGCGCCCAGCGCCGACAAAGAGGACCCGAAACCGTCATGACCGCTGTTGCGACCGCCGTCGATACCGGATCGCCCGCCCCGGACTTCACCCTGCCGACCGATGGCGGCGGCAGCGTCACGCTGTCCGCGCTGCGCGGCAAGCCGGTGGTGCTCTATTTCTACCCGAAGGACGACACGTCGGGCTGCACGTCTGAGGCCTGCGGCTTCCGCGACCAGCTTCCAGACTTCTCCGCCGTCGACGCGGTGGTGATCGGCATCTCCAAGGACAGCGTCGCCAGCCACGACAAGTTCAAGGCCAAGCACGGGCTGACCTTCATGCTGGCCTCCGACACCGACGGCAGCGTCTGCGAAGCCTACGGCACCTGGGTCGAGAAGAGCATGTACGGGCGCAAGTACATGGGCATCGACCGCGCCACCTTCCTGATCGACAAGGACGGCGTGGTCCGCAACGTCTGGCGCAAGGTGAAGGTCACCGGACATGTCGCCGCCGTGCTGAAGGCGGTCCAGGCGCTCTGAACCCGGCGGCCCGGAGCCGGGCGGGGAGGGGCGGACTCCGCTCCGCCCCCGCGCGCTCCGCGATCGCCGGCAATGCCGTTTGTCCGGATGGTCATTCCCTGGGTTGACTGCCTCCCTACTAGTTGGTAGATAGGGGCATGAGCAACACATCGACCAAGGCTGACGACATCCTCCGCTGCGCGCGCTCCCTGATCGTCAGGGGGGGATACAACAGCTTCAGCTATGCCGACATCTCCGAAGTCGTCGGTATCCGTACGGCAAGCATCCACCATCATTTTCCCAGCAAGGCGGAGTTGGTCCGCACGCTCGTCGCGCAGTACCGGATGGAGGCCGAAGCCGGGATCGCCGAACTGGAGCGGAATGTCCCCGACCCGCTCGAACAGCTTCGCGCCTATACCGGCTACTGGGAGCGCTGTTATGCCGATATGGCGGCTCCCTTCTGTGTCTGCGCCCTGCTGGCGGGGGAGATCCCGGTTCTTCCCGAAGCGGTCGTCCTTGAGGTGCGGGCGCATTTCCGCAGCCTTTCGGACTGGCTGACGTCCGTCTTCGAGCGTGGCGCCACACAAGGCCGTCTTCGACTGAGCGGAACCGCCAGGAGCGATGCCGAGATGTTCCTGGCCGCGGTGCATGGCGCGATGCTTTCAGCCCGTGCCTACGGTGATGCTGCGATCTTCGGCACGGTGACCCGTCCCTTGCTGGACCGCCTCGCCGTCTGACGTCGGCGCACCGAGGCGGAGGCTGGAGCCGCGCTCCCGATACGGCCCGACGCGTGCCCACAGAGCCTATCGACTAATAGGTAGGGCGCTCGCGCCTTGCTCCCCGTCCCTTGCTCCCCGTCCCTTGCTCCCCTTCGAAACCTTGTTTGCCCGACCGGCCTTCGCATCGTGATCAGACCCGTGATCGGAAAGGAACTCTCCCCATGTTCGGAATTTCCCCGCTCGGCTGGCTCCATACGCTCGGCAGCCTGCCGGCCATTCCGGTGGCCTTCTACATGTTTGTCCGCCATGGCCGGATCGTTCCCCGATCCGGGCTGGGCGCCGTCTATCTCGTTTCGATGCTGGTCGGCGCCTCGACCGTCTTTCCCGTGGCGCATCAGCCGGTCAGCTACGGAATCGGCGCGGCGACGATCCTGCTGGTGCTCGCCGGCTACGGGGTCGGGCGGCTCCCGGGGGCTGGGCGCCCGGCCCGGTACATCGAAACCATCTGCCTGAGCGTGAGCGCGTTTCTCCTGATGGTCCCGACCGTCAGCGAAATCCTGCGCCGTGTCCCGGATGGCCATCCCCTGGTCACCGACCTCAAATCTCCGCTGCTTCTCGGCGCACAGGGCGGGCTGGCTGTCCTCCTCGTGGCCGGCCTGGCCGCCCAGATGATCCACCTGGCAAGGCAGGGCGCGACGGCCTCGTCATAACACCGGCTGCTACCTCCAGTCGGTCCGGGATGGCGCCTCCGTTCCGGCCAAGGCCCGGTTGGGGAATGTGCTGCGCCGGACCGGCTATTTCCCGGGCGCGTCGGCGTACGCCGGAAGAACGCTTCTTAGAATCAACCAAAACTGCATACACTGCGAGCATTCCCACACCACATGCCGCGCAACCAACGCGGTTCTGGTCCCTTCCTGGCAACCGGCCCGCAGAGTCCGGCTTCTCCTGGGATGCAACGCACATGAATGTCGCGAACATCGCCCGGCGCCTCGTCGCCGGGGAGCTTCACTATGCGCTCGGCCGCTTCGAAACCGTGCGGCGGGGCTACAGCGCCTGGCGGCGCCTGTCGCCGCGGTCACGGCAGCGGCAGCCTGCCGGCCCACCGGTCCAGCTTCCGGCCCTGCCGGTCAGCCTGTTCGAAAGCCGGACGGCGGAGAGTGCCCTGGCCGACCTGCGGCGCGACTCGATCGCGCTCGGGTTCGATCTTCCCTGGGCGATGGTCGAGGAGATGGTGGAGTTCGCCACCCATTCGCCGCTTCAGCGCCGGCTGCGCGGCGAACGGGTCTTTTACCACCACGAGGTCCGCAAGGGCCGGCTGCCGGATGGGTCCCCGGCGGTGATGGGCATCGTCCCCGATCCGCTGGACTGCCCCGCCGTGCGCCGGGTCTGCCGGGATCCGGTGCTGATGGAGTGCGCCTCCGCCTTCCTCGGCTTCGGGGTCACCAAGATCATCCCGCGGCTGTTCTGGAGCTTCGTAACCGACGCGACCGATGACGAGCGGCGCCAGCTCGGCCAGACCATCGACTGGCATTACGACGTCCACGACTTCCATTTCTGCTCGGCCCAGTTCTACCTGACGGACGTCGGGCCGGGATCGGGCGAGCACGCGCTGGTCCGCGGCAGCCACCATGGCAAGTCGCTGCGCATGCTGCTGGGGTCCGCGAACGCCCGCGACGAGGAGCTGTTCACCCGCTTCGCCCGCGACCGCATCCTGGTGGTGGAGGGACCGGCCGGCACCGGCTTCATCGAGGATACCTCCTGCTATCACCGGGCGATGCCGCCGACCACGCGCGAGCGGCTGATGCTGCAGCTCTGGATGAGCTAGGCCAAGCGGGTTTTCCAGGCAGGTTTTCCCAGGCAGGTTTTTCCAGGCCTGGCCTGTGGCCCGATCTGGAAAAACCTGCGTAGACTGCGCCGCATTGCGACCACGCGATTGCGGAGCGGACGGCATGGGGAACTGGGGCGGAGAGCGCGGGGAGGCTCAAGGCGGCGGCAGGCAGGGCCGGGACGGCCTGCGCACCGTCGTCGGGCTGATGAGCGGCACCTCGATGGACGGCATCGATGCCGCCCTTCTGCGCACCGACGGCCGGGAACGGGTAGAGCCGCTCGCCTTCGTCACCGTCCCCTACGACGACGGCTTCCGCGCGCGCCTGCGCGGCTGCCTCGGCGGGAAGGGGGCAGTGGAACAGGCAGCGGATCAGGCAGTGCATCAGGTCGAGCGCGAGCTGACCGATGCCCATGCCGGCGCGGTGCGGCGCCTGCTGGCGGAGGCCGGGTGCGCCGCCGCGGACGTCGACCTGATCGGCTTCCACGGCCAGACCATCCATCATGCGCCGGAGGAGCGGCGGACCTTGCAGATCGGCGATGGCGCCAGGCTTGCCGGCGCCACCGGCATCGCCGTGGTCAATGATTTCCGCAGCGCCGACGTCGCCGCCGGCGGACAGGGGGCGCCGCTGGTGCCGCTGTTCCACCGCGCGCTGGCCCACGGCCTGCCGCGCCCGCTCGGCATCCTCAACATCGGCGGCGTCGCCAACGTCACCTGGATCGGTCCGGAACCGCAAGACGGCCTGGGCGAAGCTGCGGTGGTGGCCTGCGACACCGGGCCGGGCAATGCGCTGATCGACGATTGGATGCTTCGCCACGGGCTCGGCCGCTTCGATGCCGGCGGCGCGCTGGCCGCCGCCGGGCGGGTCGACGAGGCGGCCCTCGCGGCGCTGCTGGCCCATCCCTATTTCGACCGGCCGGCACCGAAGTCGCTCGACCGCGACGCCTTCGACCCGGCGCCGGTCACCGGCCTGTCCACGGCGGACGGTGCGGCCACGCTGACCGCCTTCACCGCCGAAGCCGTCGTCCGCGTGGTCCGCCACCTGCCGGCGCCGCCGGTGCGCTGGCTGGTGTGCGGCGGCGGGCGGCGCAATGCCACCCTGATGGCGATGCTGGCCGACCGCCTGGGCGTGGCGGTCGAGTCGGCCGACGGCGTCGGCTGGGACGGCGACGCGCTGGAGGCGCAGGCCTTCGGCTATCTGGCGGTGCGCAGCCGCCTGGGCCTGCCGTTGAGCCTGCCGGCGACGACCGGGGTGCCGTCGCCGATGACCGGCGGCCGGTTCCATCCGGTGCGATAGTCCGGCGCGATAAGGGAGAGTGATGCCGGTGATGCCGGGCATGAACCGGGCCCTTGCGGGCCGGCTCCGCCGCGGGGCCGTGCCGGGGCCGCAGGGGTCATCGTCCGGCTGCGAGCCCGCCCTCTTCGGGGCCGCATTCCGCCAAGCCATCCGCCAGCAGGGCCGACAGGGCCGCATCCTGGTCCACCGCGGCGAAGTCGGTCTTGCGCTCCATCGCTGCCGCGAGGCGGCGGCGATACTCGTTGCGCGGGATCTCGACAGCCCCGAACCGGCTCAGATGCTCGGTCACGAACTGGGTGTCGAGCAGCGCGAAGCCGGCGGCGCGCAGCCGGGCGACCAGGTGGACCAGAGCCACCTTGCTGGCGCCGGTCTCGCGGCTGAACATGCTTTCCCCGAAATAGGCGCCGCCGATCGACACCCCGTAGAGTCCGCCGACCAGCCGGCCGTCCTTCCAGCATTCGACGCTGTGGGCGAAGCCGGTCTCGTAAAGGTCGGTGTACAGCCGGACGATGTCGTCGTTGATCCAGGTCTTCGGCCTGTCTTCCGTCGCCTCGGCGCAACCCTCGATCACCGCCTGGAAGGCGCTGTCGAACCGCAGGTCGAACGGCCGGCGGCGCAGGACCTTGCGCAGGCTGCGCGGCACATGGAAAGCGTCCAGCGGCAGGATGCCGCGGCGTTCCGGATCGAACCAATGAAGCTCCCGCGATTCGGCACTTTCCGCCATAGGGAAGATCCCGGCGGCGTAGGCGCGCAGCAGAACCGGGGCGGACAGGGTGAACATGCCGGTCATTATACCCGCTGATGCGCCGCCGGGCGACGGGCGGCTGAGTGATTCTGGTATCGAGACCCCGCGACAGCAACCTCCTTCCATGGTATGCAACGAAAGGAAGAGAAATCTTGGGGAAAATCGTCATGCGCAACGCGATAGCCGCCGCATTGTCCGTCATGGTTGCCGGTCTTTTCCTCTCAAGCCCGTCTTGGGCGCAGCGGAAGGCGGAACCGGGGGCCTTCGATTACTACGTCCTGTCGCTGTCCTGGACGCCGACCTACTGCGCCCGCGACAGGTCCGGTCCCGATCCCGACCAGTGCGGCGAGAAGAAATACGGTTTCGTCGTCCATGGCCTGTGGCCGCAATACACTGACGGCAGCTATCCGGCGACCTGCTCGCGCGACCGCAACGTCCCCAAGGCCGCGGTCGACCAGACGATGGCGGTGATGCCCAGCGTCGGCCTGATGATGCATGAGTGGCGCAAGCATGGGACCTGTTCCGGCCTGGACGCCGGCGACTATTTCGCCAAGCTGCGTGCCGCCGCCGCCAAGGTGGCGATCCCCGACACGCTGAAGGCGCCCGGCCCGACGGTGCCGGCTCTGCAGGTGGAGCGCCTGTTCCTCGATGCCAACCCGGGCCTGACGCCGGAGGGCGTGGCGGTGATGTGTTCGCGCCGCGACGTTTCGGAGGTGCGGGTCTGCCTGGACAAGGACCTGGGGTTCATGCCCTGCGGCCAGAAGGTGGTCGACCGCTGCCGGGACCGCGATGCCGCTCTGTCGCCCGAGGTGTCCCAGTCTCCGCAGCCCCGCGGACGCGCCGCGGCGCCTGCCGCGTCGGCTTTGCCGCCGGCCCCGGCCCCGGTCCCGCTGTCGGCGCCCATGCGCTGAACGGGCAGACGCGCTGAACGGGCAGACGCGCTGGCGGATTGGCGTCACCCGGCCGCCAGCTCGGCCATCACCCCCGGCACCTCGGCCAGAAGCTCGCGGGCGAGGAAGCCGAGCGGCCCGATGCGCCGGCTCAGGCGGTTGCCGGCCTCGCCATGCAGGAAGACGCCCCAGATGGCGGCCTGCTCGGGGCTGGCGCCGCGGGCCATCAGGCCGGCGACGATTCCCGCCAGCGTGTCGCCCGAACCGGAAGTCGCCAGGCCGACCGTGCCGCCGCGATAGGCCCAGCAGGTGCCGCCCGGCGTGACGATGCGGGTGCAGCCCCCTTTCAGCGCCACCACGGTCTGCAGCCTGGCCGCCGCCGCCCGGGCGGCGGCCAGCGGGTCGGCGGCGACCTCGTCGCGGGTGCAGCCGAGCAGGGCGGCCATCTCGCCGGCATGAGGGGTGGCGACCGCGCGGCCCGGATGGCGCAGCAGCGGCGCCGGGTCGCGGCCCAGGCCGGCGAGGGCGACGGCGTCGAGCACGAGGCGCGGGCCGGCTTCCGCGGGGTCGAGGCGCCGCAGCAGGGCGCCGGTCAGTGCCGCGACCTCCTCTTCGTCGATCATGCCCGGACCGATCAGCACCGTCTCGCACCGTCCGGCACGGTCGGCGAGGACCGCCGCCGCCTCGGCCGCGATGGCACCGTCCGGCGTCTCCGGCAGGCCGACCACCAGCGCTTCCGGCAGGACGAGGCCGAGATGCGGGGCGACGCTGGCGGCGGTCGCGACCTGCAGCTTGCCGGCGCCGGCCCTGAGTGCGCCGATCCCGGCCAGCAGCGCCCCGCCGGGAACAGGAACGCTGCCGGCGACCACCAGCACGCGCCCGCGCGCCTCCTTGTCGCCGTCGCCGTCCGGCTGCGGCAGCGGCATGCTGCGGAGCAGGTCGGGGGTGACCGCTATCTCCTGGCTGTCGTTCACGGCCGATCCTCCCTAGCGCGCGGCCACGGCGACGTCCGGCTCCGCGGTGACGGCGGCGCCCGCCTCCTCCAGCGGGGCGACGAAATTGTAGCGGTGCAGGCGCAAGCCGCCGCGCGGCCCCGATTTCGGATCGAAGCGGTATTCGGTGACCGAGCAGTTGGCGACGTCGCCCGCGGCATCCACGGCCAGGATTTCCGATTCGGTCATGTTCTCCAGCAGGTAGCGCAGGCACAGCACCACCACCTGGTGCCCCACCACCAGCACCCGCCGGCCGCCATGGTGCAGGCTGATCGTGTCGAGCGCGCTGCGCAGGCGCAGGATCACGTCGCACCAGCTCTCGCCGCCGGGCGGCCGGTGGTAGAACTTGCCGAGCAGGCGGCGGAACTCGGCCTGCTCGGGGTATTCCTGCTCGATGCCGCTGCGGGTCAGCCGGTCGAGCACACCGAACTCCTTCTCGCGCAGCCGCTCGTCGATCACGAAGTCGGCGGGATCGACCGGCAGGCCGCCGGCCTGGTGCAGCCGCTCCGCCGTGCGCATGGCGCGGCGGTAGGGCGACGTCAGCACCACGTCCGGCCGCTCGACCGCCGGCATCGCCGCGAACCAGCGCCCGAGCGCGTCGGACTGGCGTTCGCCAAGCGGGCTCAGCGGCACGTCGACGTCGCGGTCGGCGATGTCGATCCGGCCGAGCCCGGCCGCGTGCGCCGCGTCGCGCGCGACGTTGCCGGCGCTCTCGCCATGCCGGACGATCCATAGTCGGTCGGGCCAGCGCTGCTGCATTCCCGGTCGCCTCCCAGTCCCAAGCCTCGGAAATCCCCGCCCCGGCGTCCGCCGCCGGGCGGGACTGCCGGGAATAACCGTCGGGCGCGGCGAAAGGTCCCGTGGTGCCGGACGGAGGGCAGGGCGGCCGTTCCGGGTGGCCCGGCCGGGCGGCTGCCGGGCGGCGGGAAGGTATGGCAGCCATGCTGTCCGGATCGCGCTGCCGCCCGATCCGGCCATTGCCGGGGGCCGGTCGCGGGCCACACTCTTGCCACGCCCTTTCACCATCTGAATGGATCGGACATGACGGACAGCAAGGCAGCGGCCCCCCTGTTCCAGCCGGTGACGATCGGCCGGTACGACTTGCCCAACCGCATCGCGATGGCTCCCCTGACGCGCAGCCGCACCGACAACGCCACCGGCGTTCCGACCGGGATGAACGCGGAATACTACGCCCAGCGGGCGAGCGCCGGCCTGATCATCGCCGAGGCGACGCAGATCTCGCCGCAGGGCAAGGGCTACGCCTACACGCCCGGCATCCATAGCGCCGAGCAGGTCGCCGGCTGGCGGCTGGTCACCGATGCCGTCCATGCCAAGGGGGGGCACATGTGCCTCCAGCTCTGGCACGTCGGCCGCATCTCCCACCCGGATCTCCAGCCGGGCGGGGCGTTTCCGGTTGCGCCGTCGGCGGTGAAGCCGAACATGAAGGCGTTCACCGTCGACGGGTTCAAGGACATCCCGGCGCCGCGCGCCCTGGATGCCGCCGAACTGCCGGGCATCGTCGAGGACTACCGCAAGGCCACCCGCAACGCGCTCGCCGCCGGCTTCGACATGGTGGAGGTGCACGCGGCCAACGGCTACCTCATCGACCAGTTCCTGCGCGACGGCACCAACAAGCGCACCGACTCCTACGGCGGTTCGGTGGAGAACCGCGCCCGCTTCCTGTTCGAGGTGCTCGACGCCGTGGTGGCGGAGGCTGGAGGCGATCGCGTCGGCATCCGCCTGTCGCCGCTGAGCCCGGCGAACGACGCGCAGGACAGCGACCCGCGCGGCACCTTCACTCCGGTCATCGAGCGGCTGAACGACTATGGCCTCGCCTACCTGCACATGATCGAGGGCGTCACCCGCGGGCCGCATCCGGGGTTCGGCGGGCTGCTCTCGGAACTGCGCGGGCTCTACAAGGGCCGCTACATCGCCAACAACGTCTACACCCGCGACATGGCGCTGGAGGCGACCGCCAACGGCCACGCCGACATGATCGCCTTCGGGCGCCCATTCATCGCCAATCCCGACCTGGTGGAGCGGCTGCGCATCGACGCGCCGCTGGCCGAACCCGACCAGGCGACCTTCTACGGCGGCGACCGCCACGGCTATACCGACTACCCGACGCTGGAGCGGTCGACCGCCTGACCGCGGCCGGGTTCTGCACGTCCGGCTTGTGATTCTCCCCCGAGTCGCAACGCCGGGCATGGGCCATTGTGCCGCATGCGGCACTTCGGTGCCGCTCCGCCGGGCGAAGCGGGGCGAGCGTGAGCCAGGGGTGGGGCAATTAACGGCGATTCGGCCATCTTTCCTTTGGAAGGCTTGACGGGGGACCGGATCCCTGTGACAACAGACATTCGGCACCCTCTATGAGCTTGAAGACACATGTTCGACCGCCCGCCCCGCCAGGGCTTCCGCGCTCCCGAGATCACCAAGTCCAACGTCACCGCCACCGTGAAGTGGTTCAACCCCACCAAGGGGTTCGGCTTCGTGTCGCCTGAGGACGGTTCGCCCGACGCTTTCCTCCACGTCTCGGCGGTTCAGGCCGCCGGCTATGACGCTCTGGACGAAGGCACCACCATCACTTGCGACCTGGCCCGTGGGCCGAAGGGTCCGCAGGTGGCTTCCATCCACACCGTCGACACCTCGACGGCTCAGCGTTCGGCCCGTCCGCGGACCGGCGGCGGCGGCTTCGACCGTGGCGGTTACGACCGCGGCGGCTACGATGCCGGCGGCGGCGGCGGCGAGGAAGTCGACGGCACCGTGAAGTGGTTCAACGCCGACAAGGGCTTTGGCTTCATCACCCCGAGCACCGGTGGCAAGGACGTGTTCGTCCATGTCAACGTGCTGCGCCGCTCGGGCATGCAGACCCTCCAGGAGGGCGATCAGGTGCGCGTCACCGTTCGCCAGGGCCAGAAGGGTCCGGAAGCGGGCAAGGTCGAGTACCTCTAAGGCCGGATTTTCCGCGCCTCGGCCGACCGGCGCCTGCCCTTACGGGAGCGCGCCGGATCGGTTGGCCCGTACTTCGGTGAGCGATACCGGCCTGGGACGATCCGTCCCAAGGCTTGCCGATACGATACCGGATTTTTGGCGCGGTGCCCTCCTGGGAGGGTGCTGCGCCATTTCTTTTTTATACGCCTTCGCACGGATCATCGGTGCGTCGGTGATTTGGATGCCGTCGGACTCGTCTGCCCGCGCGCCCGGGTCCGCTTTGACGCCGGATCGGGGGCGTCCGGCGCTGCGTCCTTACGCCCTCGCGGCCTTCTCCAGGCGGATCGCCGTGGGAGCCAACGGTTCCCGCGACCATACGGCCGTGTGCAAGCCGGTGGCTTTGTCCCGCCGATTGGTGCACAACGGTACCGCTGGGCTATCCCCTTAAGGGTCGCCCCTTAACGGTCGCTTTGGGGGCCGGCACGGTCCGCGGCAAGGGAAGCGAAGCTGTCATGAGCCAGACTCTCGGCAATCTGTCGGCGGACGACGCCGCCACCCTGAGGGCCATTCCCCTATTCGGCAAGCTGTCGGATCGCGCCCTGTCGCTGCTGGGCGGTGCCGCGATCGTACGCCCGGTGGTGCGCGGCTCCACCCTGTTCCTCCAGGACGAGATGGCGGACCGCTTCTTCGTGCTGTTCGACGGCTGGGTGAAGCTGTTCCGCCTGACCCGCGACGGTGCCGAGGCGGTGGTGCATGTCATCGGTCCGGGCGAGAGTTTCGCCGAGGCCGCGATGTTCGCCGACGGCAGGTTCCCGGTCTGCGCCGAGGCGGTCACCGACGCCCGCATCATGACGCTGACGGCGGAAGGCTTCGCCCGCTGCCTGCGCGAGGACGAGCGCATCGCCTTCGGCATGCTGGGCTCGCTGTCGATCCGGCTGCGCCATCTGGTCACCCAGATCGAGCAGTTGCAGGTCCAGCCGGCGCCGCAGCGGGTCGCCGCCTTCCTGCTCCGCTTCTGCCCGCCGGGCGACGGACCGGCGCAGTTCCAGCTTCCCTTCGACAAGGCCCTGATCGCACGCCGGCTGGGCATGCAGCCGGAAACCCTGTCCCGCGCCCTGGCCAAGCTGCGGCCGGCCGGCGTGGACACGCAGGGGCTGGCCGTGACGGTGGCCGACCGCGCCGCCCTGCGCGCCATGGCCGAGGCGGCCGAGGACGAGTGACGCCCGGCCCCGCCGGGATGGCCTGTCGGGAGGAGCGCGGGACGGCTCCGGGATGGGGTGGCGCCGCGGTGTGACAGCGGCGGCTCGGGTGTTCTGGGACGGTTGACGGCGCTGGTCCCCCGTGCGAGTTTGCACCCCTTCGGCGCCTCCCTTTCGGTGGTGGGAGAAGCGTCCGACGGCTCCGGGTACAGGGATTTCGAGGCAGCGATGGGCGACAGCAAGACGGTGGCGGCGGCATCGGACCCGGCGCGGGATCTGGTGGCCTTCGCCGGTGACCGGCGCTTCGCCACGGTGATGGCGGACCCGCCCTGGCGTTTCGTCAACCGCACCGGCAAGATGGCGCCGGAGCATCGCCGCCTGTCGCGCTACGGCACCATGACCGTGGAGGACATCTGCGCCCTGCCGGTCGCCGACATCGCCGCCCCGACCGCGCATCTCTACCTGTGGGTTCCCAATGCCCTGCTGCCGGAAGGGCTGCAGGTGATGCGGAGCTGGGGATTCGAGTACAAGACCAACCTGATCTGGCACAAGGTGCGCAAGGATGGCGGTTCCGACGGCCGCGGCGTCGGATTCTATTTCCGCAATGTGACCGAGCTGATCCTGTTCGGCGTGCGCGGCAAGAAGGCGCGCACGCTGCCGCCCGGCCGCACCCAGGTCAACCTGATCGAAAGCCGCAAGCGCGAACACAGCCGCAAGCCCGACGAGCAGTATGAGCTGATCGAGGCGTGCAGCCCCGGCCCCTATCTGGAGATGTTCGCCCGCGGCGCCCGTCCGCAATGGGCGGTGTGGGGCAACCAGGCCGACGACAGCTACGAGCCGACCTGGAAGACCTACGCCTACAACTCCGCCACCGACCGCGAGGCGGCGGCGGAGTAGGCGGGACGGCTGCAGCAGCCCCCCTCTTACAGCAGCCCCCCCTTACAGCAGCCCCAAGTCCGTCAGGTCGCGCCGCAGCGCCTCGGCGCCGAGGAACAGGTGCGCCGACATGCCGGTCGACCTTGCGGCCTCGACGTTGTCCGGGTTGTCGTCGATGAAGAAGCACTGCCTGATATCGAGCCCGTAACGGTCCGCCAGCAGCCTGTAGATCGCCGGGTCTGGCTTCACCAGCCGTTCCTCTCCGGAGACGATCAGGCCGTCGAAGCCGTTGAGGAAGTCGAAGCGCCTGCGGGTCAGCTCGAACTTCTCGGCCGAGAAGTTGGTGATGGCATAGACCGGAACGCCGCGCGCCTTCAGCTCGGCGAGGATTTCCGGCGTGCCGGGGATCGCGCCCGGCACCATCCGCTCCCACATCTCGTCATAGGCGCGGATCAGCTCGGCGCAGTCGGGATGCTCGGCGGTCAGCAGCGCGACCGCGTCGCTCCAGGGCCGGCCGCGGTCCTGCTCCAGGTTCCAGGCGGGCGTGCACACCCGCTCCAGGAAATCCTCCATCAGGTCCTCGTAGCCGTCGAACAGCTCGCGGTAGAGGTGGCGGGGGTCCCACTCGATCAGCACCTGGCCGATGTCGAACACGACGATGCTGGGGGTGCCGGCGGCGGTCGCCGCCGGTGCCTCGGTCGATGCGGTCATGGAATTGCCGTCCTCAGCCCTTGGCGCGGGCGGCGTCGACCAGCCGCTTCATCTCGTCGAGCTTGATGGCGCCCGGCACCAGCTCGTCGCCGAAGACGAAGCCGGGGGTACCGTGGATGTTGAGCTTCTCGGCCAGGGCCTGGTTGGCGGCGATCACCTTCAGGACGTCGGGCGAGTCCATGTCCTTCTTCAGCCGGTCGGTGTCGAGCCCGACCGACTTGGCGAGGCGCATGATCACGCCCTCGTCAAGCTGGCCGCGCTGGGCCATCAGGGCGTTGTGGAACTCCATGTACTTGCCCTGCGCACGGGCGGCGAGCGCCGCTTTGGAGGCGACGAGCGACGCCGGGCCCAGGATCGGGAATTCCTTCAGGACGAAGCGCAGCTTCGGGTCGTCCTTGATCAGCTTCTGGGTGTCCGCCTGCACCGCCTTGCAGTAGCCGCACTGGTAGTCGAAGAACTCCACCACCGTGACGTCGCCCTGCGGGTTGCCGGCGACCGGGTCGGCCGGGCTGCGCAGCAGCGCCTCGCGGTTCTCGGACAGCGCCCGGCGGGCCTCTTCGGCCTCCGCCGTCTTCTGGCGCTGCTGCATGGCGTCGACGGACTGGAGGATGATCTCCGGATGCTCCATCAGGTAGTCGCGGACGATCTTCTCGATGGCCGCCTTCTGGCTGCTGTCGAAGGCCGCCGACTGGGCGCGGGCCGGCAGGGCGGCGGACAGCGCCAGCGCCGCGACGGGCAGCGCAAGCAGGGCGGAACGCAGGGGCAGGGCGGAACGCATGGGAACAGTCTCCGAATCTCGGGAACAATGGGTCCGAAGGCCGCCCACACTGGACCGACAATCCCGTCCCGACAAGCGCAAAGCGAGGGAAGTTGACCACAAGATCGCGTGATCGGTGCGGCGGGGGCGGTTCGGTGGCCGGTGGGCCGGTGCGGGGCCGCGGTCAGGGCCTGCCGCCGGCCTGCGTGCCTCCGGCCTGGCCTCCGCCCGCTTGGGCACCGCCCGTCTGGCCACGGATGTCCTGGGCGCGGATCCAGCCTGGCGAGCCGGCGGGGAGCAGCCGTTCGGCCCGTTCCGCCTGGGCCTTGGCCATCGGCAGGTCGCCCCGCGCCAGCGCTTCCTCCGCGGTGGCGTAGGCGACCATGCCGTCGTTCTTCTTCATGCTCCAGGCCTGGGCGGTCAGCCGCCACAGGAAGGCCGACTGCGCCTTGCCCTTGGCGGCGATCTGCAGGTTCTTCAACGCCTCGTCCGCGACGCCCGGATCATGCTGCTCCAGCAGGGCATGGGCCAGCGAGACGCGGATGCTTCCGGCCTCGGAGCCGGCCAGATCGACCGCCTTCCGGTACGGGGCGACGGCATCGACCGCCCGGCCGGTCTGCAGCATCAGGTCGCCCTTCATCTCGTAGAGATAGGGATTGCGCGGCTCCTGGGCGATCAGCCCGTCGACCAGGGGCGTCGCCTGCCGGACGTCGCCCTGGCGGAAATAGGCGTAGGCGCGGCCGTAGCGCGCCGCCGCCGACGGATCACTCGCCTTGTAGCGCTGCAGGGCGCCGCGCGGGTCGAGATAGCCGTAAAGCTTGGCCTGGATGCGCTGCAGGTCGGCCTCCGTCGCCGCCGGCAGCCGGGCGTCGGAATAGCGGGAGCGGGCGACGAAGGCCTTTACGGCGTCGATGCGCTCGCGGGTCAGCGGGTGGGTCAACCGGTAGCCGGCATCGCGGTCGTTCAACAGCGGCTCGCCGACCCCCAGCTTTTCCAGGAAGGTTTCCATCCCGCGCGAGGAGATGCCGGACTGCTCCAGGTAGGACAGGCCGGCCTGGTCGGCCGAGGCCTCCTGCGTTCGCGAGAAGGACAGGAAATTCCGTTCCGCCAGATGCTGGCCCAGCATGACGCCCGCGGCGCCGGCGCCGGCATTGCCGGACGCGATGCCGCCGACGATGCCGAGGCCGATGCCGATCAGCGACGAGAGGAAGGCGTTGTCCATCGCCTCGGTCCCGCGGACCAGATGGCCGCCGGAGATGTGGCCGGTTTCGTGGGCGATCACGCCGAGGAGCTGTTCGGCGTTGTCGACGGTCAGCAGCAGTCCGGTGTGCAGGAAGATGTTCTGCCCGCCGGCGACGAAGGCGTTCACCGAAGGGTCGTTGATCAGCAGGATCTGCACGGAGTCGGGGTCGACGCCGGCCGCCTGGAAGATTGGCCGTGCCATCTTTCGAATGATATGGTCCGTCTCGGCGTCGCTGAGGACCTGCATGTCCGCGCGGCGCTGCGCGCTTGCCGGTGGCGCTCCCCACACCAGCGACATCAGACACATGGACATGATGGCGACGACCGAAACCAGCCTGCTGGGCTTGCGCACCGTGACGACCTCCGGCTTGGAACAGCGGAATCCCGCGCGCGACCGGCGGAACTCCGGGCCGCGACACACTCGCCTGCGAATCTGGCGACGGTTGGGCGCGGTTGCCATAGTGGCATCACTGCTCACCGGCTGCGTCAACACCAAGTTCAAGACCGACGCCATGGTGCAGAGCTTCGTCGCCGCCGACGAACCCTATGCCGCCGGGATCGGGCGCGACATCCTCGCCCAGGGCGGCCGGGCCGGCGACGCGGTCGCCGCGATGGCGCTGGCGATGACCGCCAGCCTGCCGTCGCGCGTCGGGCTGTCCGGCGGCGGCGTCTGCGTCCTGTTCGACAGTGCCAGCAAGCAGGCCCGCACCGTCGATTTCCTGCCGCGCCCGGCCAGCGCCGGCGGAGCGGCCATGCCGGCGATGCTGCGCGGCCTCTATGCCGTCAAGGCGTCGGTCGGCGTGCTGCGCTGGGAGCAGGTCGTCGCTCCCGCCGAACAGCTCGCCCAGTTCTCCCCCGGTCTCAGCCGTGCGCTGGTGCAGGACCTCGAGCGCTTCGGCGGGCGCCTGGCGCCGGAGTCCGAGGCCCGCCGCCGCTTCCTCGGCAACGGCGTGCCGTCGGTCGGTGCGGTGGTCGGGCAGCCGGAGCTGGCGGCCACCCTGTCGCTGATCCGCCGCGAGGGCGTCGGCGCCTTCTATGCCGGGCCGCTGTCGGCCACGGTGGCGCAGGGTCTCGGCCTCGACCCGGCGGCGCTGCGCGCCTACCAGCCGCGGGTCGCCGGCACGCTGACCGTGCCCTTCGACATCACCAACCTGCATCTCCCCGATCTTCCGGTGCCGGAGGCCGGGGCCGCGCTGGTGAAGACGTGGCAGGCGGTGGCCGGCCTGCCCGCCGGCCAGCGCGTCACCCGCGCCGCCCAGCTTCTCGGCGCCACCGGCAGCGGTCCGGCCGCCGCCGGTGCCGGGGTGGTGGTGATCGACCAGGACGAGAACGGGGCCGCTTGCACCTTCACCCAGGGGGCGCCGTTCGGCAGCGGCCGCACCATCCCCGGAACCGGCATGCTGGTGGCCCAGGGGGTGGAGAGCGGCGGCTTCGGCACGCCGGCGCTGATCGCCAACTCCATCGTCGGCCGCACCCTGTTCGCCGCCGCCGGCACCGCCACCGGCGACGATGGCCCGGCCGCCGGTCCTGCCGCCCTGCTGTCGGCTGCCCTGCCGGCGGCATTGGACGACAGCGTGACGGCGGCGGACATCCAGTCCTCGCGTCCCCAGGGGCTGCCGGGGCGGGTCAGCTTTGTCGGATGCCGGGTGTCGCGCGAGGATGGAGTACGCTATTGCCAGACGGCGGCCGACCCGAAGGCCGGTGCCTTGGCGCTGACCGCCGAGAGTGAACGCAAGCGCGAGTGACGCCGCCGGGTCCGGCGTGCTGGCAGGGTTCGAGAGACGGGAAACGATGAGCAAGCAGCCCAAAGTGTCGAAGCGGGGCGCGATCCCGCCCTTTTTCGTGATGGAAGTCATGCGCGCCGCCGCCGAGCGCGAGGCGGCCGGGCTCGAGGTCCTTCACATGGAGGTCGGCCAGCCCTCCACCGGCGCGCCCAGGGGCGTTGTCGACGCGGCGGCGTCCGCGGTGGTCGGCACCGACCCGCTGGGCTACACCGGGGCGCTCGGCATCCCGCCGCTGCGGGCGGCGATTGCCAAATGGTACAAGGACCGCTACGGCGTCGAGGTGCCGGAACGGCGGGTGGTCGTCACCACCGGCTCGTCGGGCGCCTTCCAGCTCGGCTTCCTCGCCGCCTTCGATCCGGGCGACCGGGTGGCGATGGCCTCGCCCAGCTATCCGGCCTATCGCCACACCCTGACCGCCGCCGGCGTCATCCCGGTGGAGCTGCCGACCGGCCCCGAGCACCGCTTCCAGCCGACGGTCGAGCTGCTCGACGCGCTGGAGCAGCCGGTGCAGGGACTGATCGTCGCCAGCCCGGCCAACCCGACCGGCACCATGCTGAGTCGCGAGGAACTGACGGCCCTGTCCGGCTGGTGCGAGCGCAACGGCGTGCGCATGGTGTCGGACGAGATCTACCATGGCCTGACCTACGGCACCGGCGCGGTCACCGCGGCCGAGGTCAACCAGGACGCCCTGGTGGTCAACAGCTTCTCCAAATACTTCTCGATGACCGGCTGGCGGCTGGGCTGGATGATCGTGCCGGACGACCTGCTGCGGTCGGTCGAGTGCCTGGCGCAGAACCTGTTCATCTCCGCCCCCACCCTCAGCCAGGTGTCGGCGGTCGCCGCCTTCGACTGCACCGAAGAGCTGGACGGCCACGTCGCCCGCTACGCCCGCAACCGGGCGCTCCTGCTGGAGGAACTGCCGAAGGCCGGGTTCGCCAGGCTCGCCCCGGCCGACGGCGCCTTCTACATCTACGCCGACGTCTCCGACCTCACCGACGACAGCGAGGCGCTGGCCAAGCGGATCCTGGAGGAGACCGGCATCGCCTGCACCCCCGGCATCGACTTCGACCCGGCCCGCGGCCGCCGCTTCCTGCGCTTCAGCTTCGCCGGATCGGAGGCCACCATCGCCGAGGCGGCGCGCCGGCTGATCGCCTGGCGGGCCGGGAAGTAGCGAGCGGTCCTGCCCCCTCCCTAACCCTCCCCGCTCTCGGCCGGCCATAGGCCGGTCCGATCGCGGGAGAGAGGGTTTCTCCCTCCCCTGCGGAGCGGGGGAGGGTCGGGGAGGGGGCTGGACGTGGCCTCAGAAAAGACGCTGCCTCAGAACAGGTGCTGGCCGCCGGTGACGAAGGTTTCGGTTCCCGTCACATAGGCGGAATCGGGGCCGCAGAGGTAGAAGATCACCGCGGCCACGTCCTCCGGCGTGCCCATGCGCTTCAGCGGGATGCGCGGGATCAGCACGTCGTATTCCGGGCCGGTCATCGCCGTCTCGATCTCGCCGGGGGCGACGGCGTTGACGCGCACGCCGATCTCGGCGAACTCCACCGCCATCTCGCGCGTCAGGCCGGACAGCGCGGCCTTCGAGGTCGAATAGGCCGATCCGGCGAAGGGATGCACGGAATGGCCGGCGATGGAGGTGATGTTGACGATCGCCCCCTTCGCCCGCGACAGCGGCGCGGCGAAGCCGCGCGCCAGCACCAGGGCGGCGAAGAAGTTCAGTTCGAACACCCGGTGCCACCCTTCCAGCGACCCGTTAAGGCAGCCCAGCCGCTCCTTGATCGGGGTTTTCGGCGACACGCCGGCATTGTTGATCAGCGCATGCAGGGCGCCGCCGTCCAGCGCCTTGTTCGCCTCCTCCACGAAGGCGGCGCGGCTGGCCGGGTCGGACAGGTCGGCCGGGATATGGTGTGTCCAGTTGGGGTCGCGCCGGCAGTGCTCCGGCACATCCTCGCGCGAGCAGGAGATGACGCGCCAGCCTTCGGCGCTGAAACGGGCGACGGTGGCGTGTCCGATACCCCGGCTGGCGCCGGTGAGGATGACGGTCTTGCGATGCGGCATGGGGGCGCTTCACGAATGATTGCGGTCGGCGGCGGGGCGGACGCGCTGGGAACGGCCTGGCCTGCGCCTCGCGGGCTGCGGGCGTGCGCTGCTTGGCATGCTCCGCCTGCCGGCCCTCCTCCGCCGCCGGCGATCCTACCCGCCGCCGCCGCACCTGTCATCCGTCGCCGCTCGGGCGGTCCCCGATGCGCGCGGCCGAACGCCGCAACGGGACCTTTGCGCCATTGACGCGGCGGCGGCGGCGCCCAACCTTGCCGCCTGCACCCAGAGCGACGGAGCCAGCCTGTGCGAAGCCTGCCAGCCCGCCTCCTTTCCGTCCGGCCCGGCGGCCTGCGGACCATCCTGCCGGCGGCGGTCGCCCTGGCGCTGTGCACGGCCGGCGCCCTGGCGCAGGAGGTCCAGCGGACCGGCTGCGTGCCGCCCGGAATCTGGGCCGACGGCACCGGCGCGGCCGTGGAGCCGGTGCCGCTGCTGCGCCGGATCGCCGACAGCCCGGTCGTCCTGCTGGGTGAACAGCATGACCGGCCGGACCATCACCGCTGGCAGCTCCACACCCTTGCCGGCCTGCATGCGCTCAACCCCGACGTCGCGGTCGGGCTGGAGATGCTGCCGCGCCGCCTCCAGCCGGTGCTCGACCGCTGGGTGGCTGGCGACCTTACGGAGGAGGAGTTCCTGCAGCAGACCGACTGGCGGACGGTCTGGGGCTTCGATCCGCAGTTCTACCTGCCGATCCTGCAATTCGCCCGGCTGCACCGGCTGCCGGTGGTGGCGCTGAACGTCGAGCGGTCGTTGATCAGCCGCACCGCCCGCAACGGCTGGAGCGCCGTCCCCGAGGCCGAGCGGGAGGGCGTCGGCACCCCGGCCGCTCCTTCCGCCGACTACCGTGCCCGCCTGAGGGAGGCGCTCGCCGCCCATGACCGCAGCGAATCGCAGGCCGACCCGGCCTCGTCCGCCGGGGACCCGTCCACCCGCTTCATCGAGGCGCAGACCGTCTGGGACCGTGCGATGGCCGAGAAGATCGCCGAGACCCGCAGGGTCACCGGCCGCCTCGTCGTCGGCATCCTGGGGGAGGGGCATGCCGCCCACCGGGACGGGATTCCCCATCAGCTCGCCGATCTGGGGGTTGCCGACAGCGTGGTGCTGCTGCCCTGGGACGCCGACCGCGATTGCGGCGAGTTGGACGGCCGCATCGCCGACGCCGTCTTCGGCCTGGGCGTCGAGCCGCGGGAGAACGCCCCGCCGCCGCCGAAGCTCGGCGTGCAGCTCGGTCCGGCGCCGGACGGGGTGGCGGTGTCGACGGTCAGCGACGGCAGCGTCGCCGCCGCGGCCGGCATCCGGGCGGGCGACCGCATCCTGAATGCCGCCGGCAGTTCGTTGCGCGCGCCGGCCGACCTCGTCGCCATCATCCGCCGCCAGGCACCCGGCACCTGGTTGCCGCTGACCATCCGACGCGACGGGGCGGAGCAGGAGCTTGTGGCGAAGTTCCCGGTTCAGGCGCGCTGACGGCGGATGCCCGCTCCTGCGCCGGGCCGTCCTGCTACAGCATCCGTTCCCAGCGCGCGAGCGCCTCGGGGGTCGGGTTGACCGCCGGAGCGCAGTCGGTGCCGCGATCCCGGCGCTCGCGGTGCTCCCGCAGCGCCCAGTGCACGGTCGGGAAGGCGATCTCGTCCCAGGGGATGTCCTCCCAGGCGAAGAGGCCGACCTCCAGGCTTTCCGGCCCGGGCGCGACGTCGGGGGAGAGCAGGCGGGCGCTGAAGATCATCTGCACTTGGCTGATGCGCGGGATGTCGTAGATCGCCAGCAGGTGGTCGATCCCGATGCGGGCGCGCGCCTCCTCCCACGCCTCGCGGGCAGCGCCCTCGCGGGTGCTCTCGCGCTCCTCCATGAAGCCGGCAGGGAGGGTCCAGAAGCCCTTGCGCGGCTCGATGGCGCGGCGGCACAGCAGGATGCGGCCATCCTCCCAGGTGGCGACCGCTCCCACGACGATCAGCGGATTCTGGTAGGCGATGTAGCCGCAGTCGGGGCACATCAGCCGTTCGCGGTCCTCCCCGGGCGGGATGGCGCGTACACGCGGCCCGCCGCAGGGCGGGGCACAGGACGGGGAAGCGGTGGCGGGGGTGTCTTCGGGCGTCTCGTCGGGCATGGCTTCCGATATGGCGCGGTCCCCTCCGCCCGGCAAGCGGGGAAAGCGGGGGCCTTGCCGTGGCATCGGCGCCCGGGCGGGGCCGTTCGCGCCTTGTTCCAATTCGTGTTTCGTTCCGATAGGCTGTGCCGGGCGACAGGCCTTGCGGGAAGCCGCTGAACGGGTCGGGTGCGGGAGAACGGGTGTTGACGCAAATCGCGGTGAATGGGGTCGCGGTGAATGGGGTCACGGCCTATGGGATGACGGTTGACGGCCCGTCCCTCGGCCTGGGGCTGCTGGCCGGGCTGCTGCTGGGCGCGCTCGTCGCCTGGGCGGTGCTGCGGTCGGTCGCCGGCCGGGCGGAGGCCGCCGCCGCCGCGTTGCAGGCGGAGTTCGCCGTCCGCCTCGATCACGCCGAACGGGCCGAGGACGACCTGCGCGAGGAGATCGAGGCGCGCGACCACCAGATCGCCCGGCTGCACGGCGAGATCGCCACCGCGCGCGAGCGCCACGCCCAGCTTGCCACCCGGCTGGAGGCGGAACGCACGGCGGCGGCCGACAAGCTGGCGCTGCTGGAGCGGGCGCAGGCGGCGCTGGCCGACAGCTTCAAGGCGCTGTCGGCCGAGGCGCTGCACCAGAACAACCGCAGTTTCCTCGACCTGGCGCGCGAGACGCTGTCCGGCTTCCAGGAGCAGGCGAAGGGCGACCTCGACAAGCGGCAGACCGCCATCGCGGCCGTCGTCGATCCGGTGCGGCGGTCGCTGGAGGCGATGGACCGCCAGATCCGCGACCTCGAGACGGCGCGGGCCGGTGCCTATGAAGGGTTGAAGCAGCAGGTGCTGTCGCTGGCGGAAACCCAGACCCAGTTGCGGGCGGAGACCGGCAACCTGGTGCGCGCCCTGCGCACGCCGGCGGCCCGCGGGCGCTGGGGCGAAATCCAGCTCCGCCGGGTCTGCGAGATGGCGGGCATGCTCGACCACTGCGACTTCGTCGAGCAGGCGACGGTGGACAGCGGCGCCGGCCGGCTGCGCCCCGACCTGATCGTCACCCTGCCGGGCGGCAAGACCATCGTCGTCGACGCCAAGACCCCGCTGGAGGGCTATCTCGACGGCATCCAGGCGACCGAGGAGACGGCCCGGCGCGAGGGCCTCAACCGCCATGCCCGCCATGTGCGCGAGCACATGAAGCAGCTCGGCACCAAGGGCTATTGGGACCAGTTCGACGACAGCCCGGAATTCGTCGTGCTCTTCCTGCCGGGCGAGAATTTCTTCTCCGCGGCTTTGGAGCAGGATCCGGCGCTGATCGAGGCGGGCATCGACCACCGCGTCATCCTGGCCACCCCGACGACCCTGATCGCGCTGCTGCGCGCCGTCGCCTACGGCTGGCGGCAGGAGCGGCTGGCCGACAACGCCCGCGAGATCAGCGCCCTGGGGGCCGAGCTGTACAAGCGCCTGTCCGACCTCGGCGGCCACATGGAGCGGCTGGGCGGCCAGCTCGACAAGGCGGTGGGCTGCTACAACAGCGCCGTCGGCACGCTCGAAAGCCGGGTGCTGGTGAGCGCCCGCCGCTTCCGCGAGCTGCATGCCACGCCGGAAACGGCGGACATGCCGTTGCTGGAACCCCTCGATCACAGCCCCCGCCGCCTGCAGGCGGCCGAGCTGCGGGAAGCCGTCGGCGGCAGCGCGGCCGAGTGACGTCCCTGCGGCATTTTGTCCCGGCCATGGGCGGCCGACGGCCGGCGGCGGCGCTGCGGAACGGGTCTGTCCATGCTATCCATGGCCGCCCATTGGCTTAGACAGTGACGAGACCACCCGATGACGGACCAGACCGGACCCGATCACACCCTCCGGTGCGAGCGCTGCGCGAATCCCTATCCAGCCAGTGAGCCGGGCTGCCCGCGCTGCCGGTCAATCCGCCGTTCCAACGCGGTGATCGTGGCATTGCTCGTGATGCTGGTGATCCTCGCCCTGGTCGGATGGGTCGGCACGCTGGCGTTGACCTGAGGATGTTGCCGGCAGCGTGACGCTGTGTTCGCCATGGACTGCACAATTCTTGCTCAAACCGCTCAACGAAATATCATTTCCCGGAAGGCTGATAACCGAGCAATTTTTGCTCTTGTCACAAATCTGCTAATTTGAGAAGCAAACCCTGCCGCCGCTTTTGGCCGTCCTCATCAGGCAGGGTCGCAACATGCTGAAGAATGTCAGGATCGCTGCGCTCACCAACCTGTTCGGCGTGGCCGTCGCCCTGGGGTTCCTGGCGGTGGCCGTCACAGGCATGCTGGCGATCCGGGAGCTGAAGGTCGGGGGACCGATCTACCAGCGCATCGTTCTCGGCAAGGATCTGATCGCCGATATCCTGCCACCTCCGGAGTATGTCATCGAAGCCTATCTCGAGGCGACGCTGGCCCTGCAGGACCCGGCATCGGCGGATCGGCGCCGCGCGCGTCTGGCGCAACTGCGCAAGGACTATGACGAGCGCCACGACTACTGGCTGCAGGAGAGCTTCGAGCCGGCGATCCGCGACAAGCTGACCCGGACCTCCCACCTGCCGGTGCAGCGCTTCTGGACGGAGATCGAAGCGAATTTCCTGCCGGCTCTGGTCCGGCGGGACGTGGCGGCGGCCACCGCCTCCTACAAGGTGATCGCCGACGCCTATGCCGCCCACCGTGCCGTCGTCGACGAGATCGTGGCGGAGACCACGCGCTACAACAACCGGACGGAGGTCTATGCCGATGATCGCGAGGCGTGGTTCGTCGGTGCGGTGTGGGCGGTCTCGGCCCTGGTGCTGGTGGTGGTGAGTGCGGGCGTGCTCGGCATCAGGCGCCGCGTCGTGCGGCCGGTCGGCGAACTCACCGCGGCCATGCGCACCCTGGCCCAGGGCAACCTCGCCGTGACGATCCCGGAGGCCGGGCGCAACGACGAGATCGGCGCCATGGCGCAGGCCCTGCGGGTGTTCAAGGAGAATGCCGAGGAGGCCGACCGGCTGCGCCGCCGGCATGACGAGGAGCGGGAGCGGGCCGGACGCGAGAAGCAGGCGGCGCTGCTACGCATGGCGCAGACCGTGGAGACCGAGGCATCGAACGCCGTCGACGCGGTTGCCGGCCAGACCAGCCAGATGGCGGTCAACGCCACGCGGATGGCGGATTCGGCGCGGGCCGTGGGGGACAACAGCCAGGCCGTGGCTTCCGCCGCCGACCAAGCGTTGGCGAACGCCCAGACCGTGGCCGCGGCCTCCGAGCAGCTCAGCGCCTCGATCCGCGAGATCGCCAGCCAGGTCGGCGCCTCGACGGCGATGACCGCCGGGGCGGTCGAGGCGTCGCTTCGTGCCGAAGAGACGATCCGCCACCTCGCCGAAGCGGTGGCCCGCATCGGCGAGGTCACCGACCTGATCAACGACATCGCCGGCCAGACCAACCTGCTGGCGCTGAACGCCACCATCGAGGCGGCCAGGGCCGGGGAGGCCGGAAAGGGGTTCGCCGTCGTCGCCGGGGAGGTGAAGCAGCTCGCAAGCCAGACCGCCAGGGCGACCGACGAGATCGAAGGGCAGATCGATGCCATCAAGTCGACCACCGCGCAGGCGGTCAACGCCGTCCGCGCCATCGCCGAGCGGGTGCGCGGGGTGGAGGGCGTCTCGGCCATCGTCGCCGCCGCGATCGAGGAGCAGGAGGCCGCCACCGGCGAGATCGCGCGCAACGTCGCCAGACCTCGGCCGCGGCGCGCGAGGTGGCCGCCCGCATCGCCGCCGTGTCGCGGGAGGCGGCGGCCGCCGGCGAGCGGGCGGGGGAGGTGAACGACCTGTCCGGCAGGGTTGCCGCCGGGATCGACCAGCTTCGCCGGGTCCTGATCGCGGCGATCCGCACCGCGACGCCGGAGGTCAACCGGCGGGCGGCGCCACGCTACCCGTTGAACCGGGCGGGACGCATCACCGTCGGCGGTCAGGAGGTGCCGGTGACCGTCGACAACGCGTCGGAAGGGGGAGCCCAGGTAAGCGGCGTGCCGCAGGGAGTGTGGGACCGCCTGGCGGAGGGGACGCCGCTGCACCTCGTCCTGCCTGGGCTGGAGCCCGTCGCGGCGACGGTGCGCACGCTGGAGCGGGCGGCCGGTGGCCGCCTGCATGTGACCTTCATCGTGCCGGACGTCGAGCGCGACCGGTTCGTCGACCGCTTCCGCCGCCTCGCCGCCGGACTGGTTCCGCTGGACCAGGCCGCCTGATCGGCTGCCAGCCGCCGGCCGCCGTCGCGCGGGAGCGGCCGGGAGGCCGGGCGCAAGGCGGATTACAGCGAATTCATGACGATGGGCGGGGCCTTGGGGCCAGAATGGGGCCGTGAAGCCAATGGAAGACCGGGTCAGCCGGCCCGCCCCGAAAGCCCCCGCGTCATGAGCGACACCACCGTCTGTCCCTATTGCGGTTCCGATTACGGCCATGGTCCGGATGACTGTCCGTTGTGCCGGTCGGCCCGGCGCAAGGACCTGATCGTGCGCATCGTCATCGGGCTGATGTTCCTGATCCCGGTCCTGACACTGGTGGCGACGATGCTGGTCGACGCCGGGACCGGGGCGAGGCTGCTGTCGCTCGGCTGACGGCGTGTCGGCTGACGGCGTGATGGCCGAGGACGGCTGGGCGGTATCGCCCGGTTGCCCGACGGGAGCGGCGTCAGAGCACGCCGGTGCGTGCCGACTGTTCCAGCGCCTTGATGTGCGAGAGGCCCGGGAGGATTTCCGACTTCACGAATTCCATGCGGCGGTTGGGGCCGCCGCCGCCGCGGGCGAAGCGGTGCTTCCACAGGTCCATCTTCACCGCCAGGCCGCACAGCACGCCGCCGATGGTGATGTGGTGGGAGCTGATCAGCTCGCGGATCGAGCGGAAGGTGTCGGCGTTGATGTCGCTCCAGAAATCCTTGGAGCGGTTGTCGAAGCTCTCGAAGCGGCCGGTGATCGAGGTCGAGATGTCGGTCAGGTCGCGGGCGATGTCGTCGAGCAGCCGCATCTGCCGGGAATCACGCTTCACCTCGGCGGAGCTGCGGATCTCGCCCATCCAGGTGACGAAACGCTGCACTTCCGGAACGATCTCGTCCAGGCATTTGCGGAAATAGGCCAGCGACAGGAAGATGTCGCCATACTCTTCCAGGAACTGCGGGATCTCGGTCAGGCCGATGTCCAGCCGGTCGGCCATCATGCGCAGATTGCGCAGCGCCTCGTCCCGGTTGGGGTTGGCGAACATCTGGATGATGTCGCTGACGTCGGACACCTGGACCTCTTCCGTGCCGTAGACGTATTCCATCAGCGGGCGCGTGAAGATGCGCATGTAGCTGGTCAGCTCCGCCTTCTTGCGGTCGGACAGCGTCAGCGAGTCGACGTTGTTGACGTCGATGTTGAGCCGCCGCAACTCGATGCGCGAGGAATAGACGTCGAAGCTTGAGGCGGTGCCGATCTTCTCGAGCTTCACGAGATCGCGTTCGATCTCGTCCTTGTAGGATTCGAAATAGCCCGGGAGGTGTCGGGGCGTGACCTGCCCGCTGCCGGCCTGGGCATCGCGGAACATCTCCACCACCGTCTGCAGCCGGACGTTCTTGATCAGCCGGGCATGCTGGAGCCCCGGGGTCTCCAGGGGGATCGAGGAAAGCGGGAGGATGTGCAGCGCGTCGCGGGCCTCGTCGTCCCAGGTCCTGCGCTTTTCCCCCTCCGCCGGAGCCTCTTTCGACTCCCGCGCGGTATCGTTCGCCCCGCCGTCCAACCGTCCGTCTCCCGATGCCTTAGCGCTTGCGGTCCGAAGTATTGCAGGCGCTACCTTACAGCACGAGTCAGGGCTGACAAGGATCGAGATGCCGCGTCCTGCAACGCGATGGGGGCAGCAGCGGGCGGCCGGCGCCCCGCGCCGGACCCGCCCTTGCGCCGTGGCGGTCAGTGCAGGCTGACCGGCTCCATGTCATTCTGGACGATGGCGGCGAAAGCCAGCTCACGGCCGTCGACCACGCTCAGCGGCGTGCCGTCGGCGGCATGGATGGCGAAGGCCGCCACGCCGTCGACCTCGACCGGACGGACATAGGCGACGTCGCCCAGTCCGAAGCTGGCGAAGTCCTGGGCCGAAATCTGGCGGAGCTGGCTGTGGATGTCGTTGATCATGGTCATCGTCTCCCCGCGGCTCCCCGCATGGGCGGCCGCGCGTAAGGAATGTCTGGAAAACTGCTGCGGACCGGTCCCGGCGGGCGCGGTCAGTCGCCCTTGCCGTCGGTCGACATGTCGATCGTGCGGGGCATGCCGGCCCCCGCAGCCTTCTTGGGCTGCTCGATCTTGATGGTGCGGACCTTCGGCTCGGGCATCGGGCGGGTCAGGTCGATGTTGAGCAGCCCGTTGTCGAGCGAGCAGCCCACCACCTCGATCCCTTCCGCCAGGACGAAGCTGCGCTGGAACTGGCGCGCAGCGATGCCGCGATGCAGGTAGATCCGCGACTTGTCGTCGGTCTGCCGGCCGCGGATGACGAGCTGATTGTCCTCGATCTGCACCGACAGGTCGTCGGAGGTGAAGCCGGCCACGGCGAGCGTGATGCGCAGGCCGTCATCGCCGATCTGCTCGATGTTGTAGGGCGGGTATCCCTCGGCCGAATTCTTGGCGATGCGGTCGAGTGTCCGTTCGAACTGGTCGAACCCGAGCAGCAGCGGGCTGTTGAAGAGCGAAAGGCGAGTCGTCACGACGCATCCTCCTCACGACGGGAGCGAGTTGCGGAAGGTGGGCCCGTTTCCGGCGCCCGGCGGATCGGCGGCCCAGCCCATGCCGGCGCCGCCATGCCTATAGATTGGGAGATGCGGGGTCGCGGTCAAGAACCTTGCCGCCGAGATGGCATGGTCGGGTCGGGATTTCCTGCGGCTGGAGCGTGACCGGTTCGCGCGGCCTCGCTCGAACCGCGAAGCACACGGGCTAGTCCAGCGTCGCGGCGACCGCGTCGGCGATGGCGAGGCAGGAGGTCAGGCCGGGGGATTCGATGCCGAACAGGTTGACCAGCCCGTCGATCCCATGGGTCTGCGGACCCTGGATCAGGAAATCGGCCTGCGGCTCGCCGGGGCCGCTCAGCTTCGGCCGCACGCCGGAATAGGCCGGCACCAGCGCCCCGTCCGGCAGCCCCGGCCAATAGGCGCGGACCGCGCCGTAGAAGGCGTCGGCACGGGCGGGGTCGACGGCATAGCCGATTTCATCGGTGCCGATCCCGCTGCCGATCCCGCTGCCGAGCCACTCGACGTCGGGTCCGAAACGGGCCTGCCCGGCGAGGTCGAGCGTCAGGTGGACGCCGAGCCCGCCATCCACCGGCACCGGATAGACCAGCCGGGAGAAGGGCGAGCGGCCGGCCGCCAGCGCGTAGTAGTTGCCCTTGGCGAGCACCCGCGGCGGCACATGCTCCGCGGCCATCCCCTCCAGGCCGCGGGCGACCGCCCAGGCGCCGAGACCGGCGGCGTTGACCAGGGTGGAGCAGGCGAGGCGCATCGGCTCCGCGCCGCCGACTTCCAGCTCGAAGCCGGCGGCCGTCCTGTGCGAGCGCTCCAGCGGGCTCAGCAGGGCCAGCATCGCCCCGGCGTCCTCGGCATCGCCGAGCAGGGCCAGCATCAACCCGTGGCTGTCGATGATGCCGGTCGAGGGGGACAGCAGCACGCCGACGGTGCGCAGGTTGGGTTCCCATGACCGGGCGGTCGCGGCGTCGATCTCGGTCAGGTCGTCGACGCCGTTGGCCGCCGCCTGGGCGCGGATCGCCGCCAGCTTCGGCAACTGCGCCTCTTCGGTCGCGACGATCAGCTTCCCGAGGCGGCGATGCTCCACCCCGTGGCTGGCGCAATACGCGTAGAGGGCGTCGCGGCCCGCCACGCAGAGCCGGGCGCGCAGGCTTCCGGTCGGATAGTAGATGCCGGCGTGGATCACCTCGGAGTTGCGCGAGCTGGTGCCGGTGCCGATGGCATCCGCCGCCTCCAGCACGATCACCTCGCGCCCGGCCCGCGCCAGGCGGCGCGCCACCGCCAGACCCACCACGCCCGCACCGACCACCACGCACTCGACCCGTTCCATCGGTTTCGCCCCGTTCACGTCCAGCCGTTGCAGGGGAGCCCAAAAGGGCGCCCCCGCGCAAGGGGGAGCCGCAAAGGGCGCGCGGGGCCGCCCATGGCCGCCGTGCCTGCGCCGCACGCATCGCGCTTGACTCCGCCGCGTCAATGGATATTGTGCGCGCCTTCACCTCCTGGGAAAGCGGGCGCGCGCAGACTTCAGCGCCCCGTCCGTCGCCGGTCGGGCGACGGAACTACCGGGACAACATCAACTCGTGTCCAACGAGGCGTGAGAGTTATGAGCAAGCGTCAAGAGTCCAAGTACAAGATCGACCGCCGCCTCGGCGTCAACCTCTGGGGCCGCGCCAAGAGCCCGCTGAACAAGCGCGAGTACGGCCCGGGCCAGCACGGCCAGCGCCGCAAGAAGCCGTCGGACTACGGCCTGCAGTTGATGGCCAAGCAGAAGCTGAAGGGCTACTACGGCAACATCGGCGAGAAGCAGTTCCGCCGCATCTATGCCGAGGCCGTCCGCCGCAAGGGCGACACCGGCGAGAACCTGGTCGGCCTGCTTGAGCGCCGCCTGGACGCCGTCGTCTACCGCATGAAGTTCGCGCCGACCCCGTTCGCCGCGCGCCAGATCATCAACCACGGCCACATCCTGGTCAACGGCCGCCGCCTGAACGTCGCGTCGGCCCGCCTGAAGGACAACGACACCGTCGAGGTGCGCGCCAAGTCCAAGCAGATGGCGCTGATCCTGGAGTCGGTCGCTTCCAACGAGCGTGACATCCCCGACTACCTGGACGTCGACACCAGCGCCCTGAAGGGCCGCTTCGTCCGCGCCCCGCTGCTGGCCGATGTCCCGTACCCGGTCCAGATGGAACCGAACCTGGTCATCGAGTTCTACTCGCGCTGATCGGTCGGTTTCCGCCGCATGCGAAAAGGCCGCTCCTCCGGGAGCGGCCTTTTTGTTTGGCCGTCCTGCGGCGAGCCGCGCGGGCCTTGCGCGCGGCCCTTTCGTGCGGCCGGCGGCTCACCCCCGCCGCGTCAGCAGCAGCGCCGTCAGGTCGTCGTCGATCGGGCCGGCGGCATGCAGGTCCCCGACCAGTCCGGCCAGCAGGCGGGCACCATCGGGGTCCCGCATCCGGCCCGCCAGCAGGGCGGCGAGCCCGGTATCGTCCAGCACCTGATGGCCGCCCTCCTGCCCGCCGGTCGGGATCTCGATGGCGGCGTCGGAATAGAGGAACAGGCGGGCGCCGGGCGGCAGGGGAAGCTCCCTGTCTTCATAGGATGCCGAGGCGAGGAGCCCCAGCGGCAGGCCGCTGCCGTCCCCCAGCCGCGGCGCCTCGTCGCCCGGCAGCCAGAGCATCGGCGCCGTCGAGCCGGCCGAGGCGTAGCGGAACACCCCGGCCACCGGATCGACGAGCCCGGCCAGCATCGTGGCGAACTGCCCGGTCGGCAGCAGCCTGCACAGCCGGCGGTTCACCGCGGCCAGGAAGGCCGCCGGGGTGTCGGCGGTGCTGTCGGCCTGCCGGCAGATGGCATCCAGACGGAAGGTGTTGAGTGCGGCGCCGACGCCGTGGCCGGAGAAATCGACCAGATAGACGGCGATGCGGCCGCCGGGCAGCGTCTGGATGCCCCAGAAGTCTCCGCCCAGCTCCGAGGACGGGGCGAAATGGGCCTGCACGGCGACGCCGGTTTCCGCCTCAAGCTCTGCCAGGCGCGATGGACTGGGCAGCAGCCGTTCCTGCATGCTGCGGGCCAGCATCAGCTCGGCCCGGGTGCGGCTGTGGTAGCGTTCCAGGTCGCGCAGCATCAGGTGCTTGCGGATATGGATGCGGACGCGGGCCAGCAGCTCGACCGCGTTGATCGGCTTGGTCACATAGTCTGTCGCCCCGGCAGCGAAGGCGCGGATCCGGTCTTCCACCCGGTTCAGGCTCGATTGCGCGAGGACGGGCAGCGACCGCCAGCGCGGGTCGGCCCGCAGCCGCCGGCACATCTCGAAGCCGTCGAGCTGGGGCATCATCAGGTCGAGAAGCACAAGGTCGGGCTTGAAGCGTTCCATGCAGGCAAGCGCGTCGTCGCCGTCCTCGGCCTGTTCGACCGACGTGATGCCCCCGCGTTCCAGCAGCGCCAGCAGAAGGTGGCGGTTGATGCGGTTGTCGTCGACGATCAGGACCCGCGCGCCGGCGATGCCGTCGGTAAGCTGGTCGGCCTCCGCCGCCGGCGAGGCCGTTTCCCTCCCCGGTTCCGACCGCGGCCTTTGCCGTGGCTCCAACTCCGGCCCGTCACCGTTCATGGTCCGCCGTCCCGCCTGATCCATACCAGCGTGTGGTCGTCGCTGCTGGCTTCGCCCAAGGCCAGCCCCAGGGCGCCGACCACATGGTCGAAGCCGCCGCCTTCGGCGACCGCGCAGGCGATCAGCCAGCCGAGCCCGATGCCGGTGCCGCCGGCGTCCAGCGCCTGCAGCACGGCGACGGAGTAGAGGGCCAGCACCGCCCCGGGCGGCAGTTCCATCGTCTCGGCATGGTAGCGGGTGCCGACGGCGGCACCGATCGGCAGGCCGGTGGAGGAGCCGAGGGCCGGTGGCGAGCCGTCGCACAAAATCATCGGCGGAGCGCTGTCGGCCGAGGCGTGGACGAACCGTCCGGCCTCGCCGTCGACCACGCCGTAGGTGATGGTCGCCCGCTCGCCCTGTTCCAGCAGCAGGCAGGCGCGGTCGTTCAGCGCCGTCAGGAGGGCGGCCGGATCGCCGCCCTTTTCCGGTCCAAGCTCGTGGAGCAGGGTATGCAGGCGGAAGGCATTCAGCGCCGCCGACACGCCGCGGCCGGGTACGTTCAGCAGATAGACGCCGAAGCGCCGGCGGTCGAGCGGGAGGAGCCCCCAAAGGTCGCCGCCCAGAAGCGGGGAAACCGCGCTGTGGGCGCGCAGGCTGCAGCCGGCCGACCCGGCCACGGCGGCGCAGCCGGCCGGCGTCGGCAGCAGATGCTCCTGCATCGAGCGGGCGATGGCCAATTCGGCCTCCACCCGGGAGCGATAGAACTGGAGGCGCCGGATCAGCATGCCGCTCTCCAGGTGGATGCGCACGCGCGCCAGGAGTTCCGTCCGCTCAAGCGGCTTGGAAATCAGGTCCGTGGCTCCGGCGGCGAAGGCCCTGTTGCGGTCCTCGCCCGCCGACAGGGCGGTCTGCACCAGGATCGGCAGGTCGGCGGTCTCCGGCATGGCGCGCAGGCGGCGGCAGACCTCGAACCCGTCCATCCCCGGCATCATGATGTCGAGGATCAGCAGGTCCGGCGTGCCGGCTGCGATCATCTCCATTGCCTGCGGGCCGTCCTCGGCGAAGGTCACGAAACGGAACCCGGCCTCGTCGAGAAGCGCCCCGATCAGCGTCCGGTTGATGGCGATGTCGTCGACGACAAGGACGCGGCAATCCAATATCCCGTCGTCAGCGGTCGCGGCGGCCGGGCTGTCGAGGCCGGCCCGGGAGGAGTCGTGCGGGGGATCGGTTGCGCTGACGGGCGGGCTCATGGGCGGACTCATAGGTGGAACCTCAGCCGGATGCGCCGGCCGCCGTCGGCGATCTCCAGCCCGTCGGCGATCGACCCGATCAGGTCGAGGCCGCGGCCGGACGCGCCGGAGCCCGGTCTCGGGTCATGGTGGTGGCCGCGGTCGGGGGCGAACCCTGCGCCTTCGTCGGCGATGTCGACCGAGGCGGCGCGCTGCCCGTCCCCACCGACCTCCAGCCTCACCGCGATGGCGATGCGCCGCGCCGCCAGGACGGGATCGGCCAGCCGGGTCTCAAGGTCGCGCGAGAACCGGTCCAGCTCGGCGGCGCTCAGTTCCTTCATGCCCGAAACGCCGAGGTTGCCGTGGACCAGCGCGTTGCTGATCGCCTCGTGCAAGGCGAGTTCGACGTCGCCCCGCCGCTCGCCGGCCAGCGGGCAGCGGGCGGTCAGGGCGGTGAGCAGCCTGGCGCCGAGATGCAGGTCGTGGGCGGTGGCGGTGGTCACGTTGACGTAGAGATCGGCGGCGGCGGCGGCGTCCATCAGCGACCGCAACGAAGGGCCGGGATCCTCCGCGGCATCGCGGCAGGGAACCACCTCCACCCAGGCGGCGAAGGGCGGCTGCCACAGCGCATCGGCATCGGCACCGGCCGGACCCGCCAGCAGGAGGGCGAGCGGACCGCCACCCGCCTCCGGTCCGGCCGGCGGCAGCCCCAGCGCCCGCGCCAGCCGCGGCAGGCCGCCGTCCGGCAGCGACGGACCGTGGACGCCGGCGAAGTGCGTGCGCAGGCCGGGCTGGAGGGTGGCGCCGTCGCTCACTCCGGTCAGTCCTCGATCGGGACGATCTTCGCGATCTGCGCCACGGTCAGCACCCGCTTCACCTGCCCCCCGGCGGCACGCAGGATGAGCTGCTTGTCGGCATTGGCCATTTCCTCCCGCGCGATCAGCAGCATGCCGATCCCGGCGGAGTCGACGAATTCCAGCGACGACAGGTCGAGCACCTGGCGCCTTGCCCGGTTCTGGCCCATCTCGCCGATCAGCGTGCGCAGCTTGCCGTGGTCGTTGAAGGTGAGGCGGCCGCGCAGGCAGACCACCGCCTCCTGGTCACGCACTTCGATGCCGTAATCCATGGTGCCGGTCTTTCGGAAAGGTTGGGTCCGATCCTACAAACGGACCCGGTGACGTGCTAGAAGAGTTCGATGTCGCCGCCCGTGCCGTCGCTGCCGGCATCGAGGTCGAGCACGCCGTTCTCGTCCAGTGCGGTGCCTTCCAGCAGCAGCTTGCGCACGAAGCGCTGGCGCATCTCGCTCAGGGTGAAACGGCCGAGAAGCTGGTCCAGCCATTCCTGCGGCTCGCGCACGCCGATGCCCGGAGGCACCTCGGCGCGGATGCGCGCCTCCAGCTCGCCCAGGCCGGCGCCCATGATGACGAGGCTGTCGTTGATCGCTTCGATCCGCTGCTTGGTGAGGTCCTGGAACTGCATGCCGGTGACGACATGCGCGATGGTGGCGGACATGTCGGAGGACACGGCGGCGGCCGTCTGCAGCACCGACTGGAAATGCGCGGTCTGCTCGACCAGGCTCTCCATCGTCTTGTCGATGCGTTCCTTCGCCAGCATCTGCGGCGACATGTCGGTGTTGGCGATCTGGCGCAGGATGTCGTGGCCGTTGCGCACCCCCTTCACCACCGCGGTCACCTTGCTGCGCATCCGTTCGGCGAGATCGCCGGTCGAGCGGGACAGGTGGCGCACCTCCTGCGCGACCACGGCGAAGGTCCGCCCGGCGTCGCCGGCACGGCTGGCCTCGATGGTGGCGTTCAACGCCAGGAAGTTGGTCTGGCGGTTGATGCCGTCGATGTCGCCGATCGACTTCTCCAGTTCGGCGACGTCCTTCTGCACGTCGTCCAGCAGATAGACCATGCTCATGGCGTGGCGCGACAGGGTGACGATGTTGGTCACCATGTCGGTGATCACGTCCTGCATGGTGACGACCAGCGTGTCGAGCGGCACGCGCTCGCCGTCGATGTCGACCGATCCGGCCTTGTCGACGATCTCCGCAACGCGTTCCGACTGGTCCAGGGCCTTTTGCGCCAGTTCGCGGAACCGGTCGGACAGGTCGAGAGTGGAGCTTTCCACATGGTCGGAGGTGCGGGTCAGCTCGCCGCGCAGGATGTCGAGCGTGCGCCGCTGTACGTCGGCGAAGCCGAGCCATGTCGACAGCAGGTCGGCGGTGACGGCGACCTTGTCGCCGTCCGCCGGATGGGCGGCCTCCGGTTCGCTGGCGCCCGGAAGGGCCGAGGGGCTCGGCGTCGCGGTGTGGCGGCTGGCGGCGTCGGGAAAGGCCATTGTCGTACTCCTGGAAACCCGGCCCGTTCAGGCGGTGCGCGGGCGTTCGCCCGCAGCGTCGAAGGCGCGCAGCATCTCGGCGGGGATGTGCGCGAGCGGCAGTTCGACCGCGACGGCGCCGTTCTCCTTGGCGGCGCGCGGCATTCCGTAGACGACGCAGCTCGATTCCTGCTCGCCGATGGTGAAGGCGCCGGCGTCGTGCATCGCCTTCATGCCGATGGCGCCGTCGCGTCCCATGCCGGACAGGATGACGCCCACCGCCTTCGGGCCGGCGGCCTTGGCGACGGTGGCGAACAGCACGTCGACCGACGGGCGGTGGCCGCTGACCGGCGGCGTGTCCTGGATGTGGCAGACGAAGCCGGCGGTGTCGCGGACGACGGCGAGGTGGCGGTCGCCGGGAGCCACCAGCACCAGCCCCTGTGCCGGGCGGTCGCCGTGGGCGGCAACGCGGACCGCCGGGGCCGACAGCCGGTCGAGCCTCGCGGCGAAGCTGGGGACGTAGCTGGGACCCATGTGCTGGGTGATGACGATCGGCGGGCAGTCGGCCGGCATGGCGGACAGCAGGTCGCGGATGCGCTCCACGCCGCCGGTCGAGGCGCCGATGGCGATCAGCCGCTTGCCCGAGCCGGCGAAGCGCGGCGACGGCAGCACGCCCTGGCCGGCGGCCGGCCGGCGCATGGCCAGGCGGGCGGTGGCGGCGACGCGGATCTTGGAGACCAGCTCCATCGCCGCCGCCTCGAACCCGTATCCTTCGGAACCATCCGGCTTGGCGACGCAGTCGACCGCCCCCAGTTCGAGCGCGCGGATGGCGGCGTCGGAACCTTCACGGGTGAGGGAGGAGACCATCACCACCGGCGTCGGGCGCAGGGTCATGATCTTCTCCAGGAAGGACAGCCCGTCCATCTTCGGCATCTCGACGTCCAGCGTGATGACGTCGGGGTTGGTGGCCTTGATCACCGCGCGCGCCTCGAAGGCGTCGCGGGCGACCCCGGCCACCTCCATCCCGGCCTCGCGGCTCAGGACGTCCTTCAGCATCTCGCGCATCAGGGCGCTGTCGTCGACGATGACGACGCGGATGGGTCTCGGCATGGGTCAGGTCCCTTCCGGGGCGGCGAACGGCGCCACCTTGCCCGCCGCGGCCTGCCGGCGGAACTGCGACATGAAGTGGCGTTCCCGGGTCACGGTCTCGATCGTTGCCTCCGGCCGCAGCAGGCGGCGCAGCGCGCGGCCGGCATGAGGGAAATAATGGATGCGGCGGGCCAGCGTTCCGCCCAGATCCTGCCCGGTCAGGTTCAGTCGCTCCATCCGGACATAGTCCAAGGCGAACCGGCTGTTCAGGCCGCCGATGTCGTAGCTGGAGTCGATGACGCTGGCGCCGCCGAACAGCTTGACCTGCAGGCGCCCGCGCTCCGCCCCGGCGGCGAGCAGCGCCTCGATCAGGCGCTCCATCGCGACGGCGCCGTAGCGCGCGGCGGGACCGGTGCCGGCATCCTCCGCTTCGCTGGCCGGCAGGTCTGGCAGCATGAAATGGTTCATGCCGCCGATGCCCCTGACGGGATCATGGATGCAGGCGGCGACGCAGGAGCCCAGCGTCGTGGCGATCATCAGGTCGGGGCGCTCGCCGACCGCCTGCTGCCCCAGCACCACCTTGATGGTGTCCGTCTTGAACTCGGGATTGTAGTAGACCCTGCCGGCCCGGTTCACGTCGATGGGATGGGCCTTGGACGGCGGTTGGGCGGCCTGGAGGGCGTGGGCGGAAGAGGAGGGGGTCACCGGTCACACCCTGCGGTAGATGGTTGGGCCGGCCTGCTGGAACAGGGTCGACACGCCGTACAGGCTTTCCGAGTGCCCGAGGAAAAGATACCCGCCGGAGCGCAGGAGCCGGGCGAAGTTCTCGATCACCTGCGTCCGGCCGCCGCGGTCGAAATAGATCAGGACGTTGCGGCAGAAGATGGCGTCGAAGGGGCCGGACATCGGCCAGCGCTCGAGCAGGTTCAGCGGCTTGACCGTGACGAGCCGCTTCAGCTCGTCGCCCATCGCCACCGCCGGCTCGCCGTCCAGCAGGCCGTCGTGGGTGAAGCGCTGCCGGATCGCCGGTGGGATGCCGGTCGCCCCCGACAGCGGATAGACGCCGCGCCGCGCCGTCTCGACCATGTGGGTGTCGATGTCGGTGGCAAGGATGCGGGCGTCCCACCGGCGCAGATCGGCTCCCATGCTGCTCACCAGGACCATCGCCATCGTGTAGGGCTCCGGCCCCGAGGAGCAGCCGGCCGACCACAGCCGCAGCCGCGGCCGGGACGCCCCGGCGCAGCGCTGCCGCGCCTCGGGCACGACCACGGAGGACAGGAAGTCGAAATGGTGGGCTTCGCGGTAGAAGCTGGTCAGGTTGGTGGTCAGGGCGTTGACCAGATAGCCGACCTCGCCCGCGCCCTCCTCGCTCTGCAGCATGGCGCAATAGTCGTCGAAATCCGACAGCCGCAGCTCGCGCAGGCGCCGGGCCAGCCGCGCATAGACCATCTCGGCCTTGTGCGGGGCCAGCGCGATGCCGGCAAGCTGATGGAGCAGGCCGGCGATCAGCTCGAAATGATGCCGTTCGAAGTGGAACTCGCGGGTGCCGCCGAACACCGCCGCCATCGGGCGGTGGGTCGCCACCGGGGCGTCGGACAAGGCGGGCGGACGGGCGGTCATCGCGGCACCGGATGCATCAGGCGATCTCCAGCCGCCGGGGATCGGCAGCGGAGCGGTCGGCAGCGGACCGGCCGGGGGAGCCGGCGGCACCGCTGCGGTCGAGGGTGAAGAAGGTCATCTGGCCGCGCAACTGGTCGGCCTGCTCCTCCAGCGACCGGGCGGCGGCGGTGCTCTCCTCCACCAGGGCGGCGTTCTTCTGCGTCATCTCGTCCATCTGGGAGATGGCGATGTTGACCTCGTCCAGGCCAGAGGCCTGCTCGGTGGTCGCCCGGGCGATCTCCGACACCAGGTCGGCGACGCGGCCGATGCCGGTCACGATCTCGGTCAGCGCACCGCCCGCCGACCTCACCAGCTCGACGCCCTCGCGGACCTGTCCGCCGCTGTCGAGGATCAGCGTCTTGATCTCCTTCGACGCCTGGGCCGAACGCTGGGCGAGCTGCCGCACCTCCTGCGCCACCACGGCGAAGCCGCGCCCTGCGTCGCCGGCGCGCGCCGCCTCGACCGCGGCGTTCAGCGCCAGAAGGTTGGTCTGGAAGGCGATCTCGTCGATCACCCCGATGATCTCGGCGATCTTCTGCGACGACTTCTCGATCCGCCGCATCGCCTCGACGGCGCTGGTCGCCACCTCGCCGCCGCGCGACGCGGCGGCACGCGCCTCGGTGGCGTAGCCGTTGACCTGCTGGGCGTTGTCGGCGTTGGAGCGCACGGTGGCGGCGAGCTGTTCCATGCTGGCCGCGGTCTCCTCCAGCGACGAGGCCTGCTGCTCGGTCCTCTCCGACAGGTCCATGCTGCCCTCCGCCACCTCGCGGCTGGCGACGGCGATGGAGGTGGTCGCCTTGTCGATGCGCCGCACGATCTCCGACAGGTGCGCCACCGTGCCGTTGAAATCGTCCTTGAGGCGCTGGAACACGCCCTCGTACTGCTTGTCGATGCGGCGCGTCAGGTCGCCCTGCGACAGCGACCCGAGCACCGTCGCCAGTTCCTCGGTGACGGCGGCGACGTTGCCGGCCAGCCGGTTGATGCCCTCGCTGACCAGGCGGGAGAAGCCGGTCTTGCCGTCGAGCGCGATGCGGTGGCTGAAGTCGCCGCGCACCGCGTTCTCCACCACGGCGCCGATCTCGGCCTCGACCGCCAGTTCCTCGGTCAGGTCGCGCCACTCGATGACGGTGCCCAGCCGCTCGCCCTGGCGGCTGACCACCGGGTTTGCGATGACCTGGAAGGTGCGGCCGCCGGTCTTCGCCAGGCCGCGATGGGTCTGCGTCAGGCCGGACAGCAGGTGGCGCTGGTGGCCGGGGTCGCGGTGGAAGGAATCGAAGCTGCGGCCCACCAGCATTCTGCTGTCGAAATCCGGCATCGCCTTGCGGATGTCCGCCTCGGCGTGGCGGAACATCGCCAGGATCGACTCGTTGGCGTAAATGATCCTGGCGTCGGTATCGGCCATCATGATGTTGGCGGACACCTGCTCCAGCGCGATGCGCGACCGCAGCGCCTCCACCGCCTCGTCCTTGAAGGCGGCGACGGCGCGGGCCATGTCGCCCAGCTCGTCCTGCTGCGCGGTGTGGGGAACGGCCACCGCCAGCTTGCCCCCGGTCAGTTCCGCCATCACGCGGCGGATGCCGGTCACCGGCCCGATGATCGAGGCGGCGATGCGGTTGGCGGCGACGGCGCCGACCAGCAGCGACAGGACGCCGATGCCCAGCACCAGCCGGCTGGTGAAGGCGGCCTGGCGCTCCGCCTCGGTGTCGATCGCGGCCGCCGAACCCTGCACGGCGGCGACGATGCCGTCGATGGCCTGGACCAGCCCGGCGGCCACCGAACCCACCTCGGCGATGCGCTCGTCGGCCAGCCGGTTGGCGGCCACCGCGTCGCGGAAGGCGGCGCGATAGTCGGTCGCCTGTGCGTCGATGTCGCGCAGCGTGGCCATCAGCGCCGGGTTGCCACGGAAGGCGGCCGTCAGCTCCGCCAGATGCCCGCTCAGTTCCTTGCCCTGGTCGTCGACCTGAGGCGCCGCGGCCGGATCGCGCAGGCCGAGCGCGCGGTTGGCGGCGAAGCGGACCATGGTCCAGTGCTTCTCCGCCTCCTGGGCGCTGATCGCGGCGTCCTTGTCGCCGGAGGCCGCAGCCGCGGCGGCGACGGTCTCGATCGCCCTGGTCACCCTGGCGCCGAGCGGGTCCATCCGTTCGTGCAGCGCTTTGGCGGCCTGGGTGCGGGACTCGCGCACGGCTTCGAACCGGTCATGGTAGACGCCGTGCAGCGCCGCCAGCTCGTTGAAGGCGGCGGCATGGGGCGAGGAGGACAGGCCGGTCTTCCGCTCCGCCAGAACGGCGTCGAACTGGGCACGCTGCTGCTGCAGCCGTGCCAGCGCCTCCGGAGTGCCGAGGTCGACATACTCGCGTGCGCTCAGCCGCTCGGCGCCGAGGCGGCTTTCCAGATCCTTGGCGAAGACCGCGAGGTTTCCGGTGCGCATCACCGCGTCGACGTGACGGCTCAGGCCGTCCAGCCCGAACATGCCGGCCGCGGTCTGGGCGGCGATCAGCAGCAGAAGAAGTCCGAAGCCGAGCCACAGCCTTTTGGAAATGCCCATGTCGCGCAGGAAGGATCCCGACAGGATGGTCGAGCGGTGCTGGCTCATGGCATTCGTCTCCCGATATTATTCTTGTTCCGCCGGCGGTCCGCCGGGAAGCCGGGGCACCGCGACGGTCAGGTTCGTTAGGGGGCGGGGGCTGCCGCGGAGGCCGCGCGCAGAGCCGTCTCCGGCTCGCCATGCTCCCCGGCGAACAGCCTGTCGACGCTGAGCAGCGTCACCATCCGGTTCTCCGCGGTGTAGAGGCCGCTGAGATACTCGGCGTCGACCAGGCCGTTGTCGACGTCGGGCGGCGGCTTGATCTCCTCGTGACCGATCGCGAGGATGTCGGAGATGGCGTCGACCAGGATGCCGCGCGTGCGTTCGCCGACCTGCATCACCACCACCACGTGGCGCTTGGACACCTGGGTCGGTCCACCGCCGAAGCGCGCGCGGAGGTCGAAGATCGGGATGATGATGCCGCGCAGGTTTATCACGCCGCGGACATAGTCCGGCAGGTTGGGCAGTCGGCTTTCCGGCGTCCAGCCGCGGATTTCCCGGACGGCGAGGATGTTGACGCCATACTCCTCGTTGCCGACGGTGAAGGTGACATACTGCTCGTCGGTGCCGTTGGCGGTTCCGCCCATCGGCTGAAGGTCGGAGCGGGGGCCGACGGAGGCGATTGCCGTTGAACTGCTCATCGCTTTGACCTCAAACCGGTTGGCGTTGATGCGATTCCGGCCGCTCCGCCAGCACCGGCCGGGCCGTCGGCCGTGGCGTGGTCTGCGGGGGCGGCAGGGATCCGGAAAGGGAGTTGGCGGATGCCGGGCCGCCCGGAGCGGTGCCGGCGCCGTGGCGGCTCATCTCGCGCAGGCCGGCGACGTCCAGGATCAGGGCGACCCGTCCGTCGCCGAGGATGGTGGCGGCGGCGACGCCGTCCAGCCGGCGGAAATTGGCTTCCAGGCTCTTGATGACGACCTGCTGCTGGCCCAGCACCTCGTCGACGACGAGGCCGAGGCGGGCGCCGTCCTCCGTCTCCACCAGGACGACCAGCCCGCGGGTGGCGTCGTCGATGGCCTTCGGGATGCCGAACAGCCGGTGCAGGTGGACCAGCCGGACATATTCACCGCGCGCCATGATGACGTCGCACTTGTTGACCAGCCCGTGCAGGTCGGCGGGCTTGGGCCGCAGGCTTTCGACGATGTTGGTCAGCGGCAGCACGAAGCGCTCCTCGCCCACCGAGATCACCATGCCGTCCAGCACGGCCAGCGTCAGCGGCAGCGACAGCACGAAGCGCGAACCCTCGCCGGGCGTCGAATAGACGCCGATGCGCCCGCCCAGGCTGGAGATGTTCCGCCGCACCACGTCCATGCCGACGCCGCGGCCGGACAGGTTCGACACCTGGTCCGCGGTGGTGAAGCCGGGCAGGAAGATCAGGTTGTCGATCTCCTCGTCCGTCAGGGTGGCTCCCGGCTGGACCAGCCCCTTCTCGATGGCCTTGGACAGCACCTTGGCGCGGTTGATGCCGCGCCCGTCGTCGGTCACCTCGATGACGATGCGGCCTGACCGGTGGGCGGCCGACAGGTGCACGGTGCCGGCGCGGGGCTTGCCGGTCCGCTCGCGTTCCTCCGGGCCTTCCAGCCCATGGTCGATCGAGTTGCGGATCATGTGGGTCAGCGGGTCGACGAGGTTCTCCACCACCGTCTTGTCGACCTCGGTCGTCTCGCCGGAGGTGACCAGCACCACCTCCTTGCCGGTCATGGCGGCGCATTCGCGCACCAGCCGCGGCATGCGCGAGAAGACGCTGGACACCGGCTGGGCGCGGATCGACATCACGCTCTCCCGCAGCTCGCGGGTGTGCTGCGCCAGGCCTTCCAGCCCCTCCAGCAACTCCTGGAACTGTCCGGGCGGCAGGTCGCGCAGGTGCTCGGCGATCATCGCCTGCGTGATCACCATCTCCCCGACCATGTTGACCAGACGGTCGATCTTGTCGAGGTCGACGCGGATGGTGTGGGCGGCCGGGCCGGCATGGTCGCCCGCCGGTCCGCCGGTGCGCGGCTTGCCGCCGTTCCCGGCCGCGGTGCCGGGGGCGGCCTGGGTCGGGGCGGACGGAACGGGCGGGGCGGCCGGTGCGGCCTGCACCGCCGGAAGGGCCGGCTCGGCCGGTGCCGCCGGGCCGACGCCAGGCGACGCCGTGCCGGCGTCGGCCCGGCCGGCGGGCAGGACGGCCGGCGGCGGTGCCTCGACGCTGATCTGGATGTCGCAGTCGTCGGCGACGAATTCGAACACGTCGTCGATCTGCGGGCGGCCCACCTCCGGCCCGGCCAGCAGCGTCACCGTCCAGGACATGTGAAGCAGTTCGGCGTCGAGGGCGGCCAGACCGGGCAAGCTGTCCAGGTGGCAGACCACCTCCGCGTCCCCCAGCCGGCGCAGGGCGCGCAGCATGTAGGTCGGCTCGTTGCCCGACAGAAGCAGGTCCGCCTTGGGACGGAAGACGACGGTCCAGCGCAGCTTGCCTTCGGGCACTGTTCCGGCGGGCACCGTCCCGGCGGGCGCCGCGTCGTCGCGGGCGGCCTGGATGGCGGCCAGCGCGTCGCCGAAGATGCCGGCCTCGTCATCCTCGTCGTCGGCGTAGTGGGTGGGGGGCGCCGCGGCCGGCGGGGCGGCGGGGACTGCCGTGCCGGGCGCGGCGTCGGCCTGGACCAGGACGCGCCGCAACGCCGCGACGGTGTCGTCGGTGGTGCCTGCCGGCGCGTCGGTGCCGTCGGCGGCATGGGCGAGCATGCGGGCCAGCACGTCGTTGGCGCGGATCAAGGTGTCGACCAGTATGGTCGTAACCGGGATGTCGCCGTTGCGCACCCCGTCCATCACCGTCTCGAACTCGTGCGCAAAGGCGACGAGGTCGTTGAAGCCGAAGGCGCCGCCGCCGCCCTTGATCGAATGGACGGCGCGGAAGATCGCGTTCACCTCGTCCATGTCGACCTCGCCGGGGGCAAGGCGCAGCAGGCCGGACTCGGCGACGGCCAGCAGTTCGGCGCTTTCGTCGAAATAGGTCTGCTTGAAGCGGCTGAGATCGTCCACGGGCCTTTCCTCTTTCGCTGCCTTGCTCGCGGTCAGCCGCAAACCTTCTGGACCACCGACACCAGCTTGTCGGGGTTGAAGGGCTTGACGATCCAGCCGGTGGCGCCGGCCGAGCGGCCTTCCGCCTTCTTGCTTTCGTCGGCTTCGGTCGTCAGCATCAGGATCGGCAGGGTGCGGTGCGCCGGGATGGCGCGCAGCTTGCGGATCAGCGTCAGACCGTCCATCACCGGCATGTTCAGGTCGGTGATGACCAGGTCGACCTTGGCGGTGGCGATGGCGCTCATGGCCTGCTGGCCATCCGCCGCCTCGATCACCTCGTAGCCGGCGCCACGCAGCGTGAAGGACACCATGTCGCGCATGGTGCGCGAGTCATCCACCGTCATCACTTTCTTCTTCACGCTCGGCTCCATCGATTCAACCAGGCGGCGAGCCCGAGGTCTTCGCACGCGTCCAACAGGGTTTGCGACGGGGCGGCGAGGGCGAAGGCGGCCCCCCGCTCGGCCGCGTCGCGCGATGCGACGACCAGCGCCTGGATGCAGGCGGCGCTGACGCGCTCCACCGAATCAGCCCGGACGGTGACGTCGCCCGACGCCTTGAAGGCGGCCCGCAGGCTGTCGACCAGCGGCTGGGCCATCGGCAGGTCGAGATCGCCCGGCAGGTCCAGGCCGACCCGGCCGTCCAGTTCGCTCCATCTGATCAGCGACATGCCACCCCTCCGTCAAAGCCGTGCCGCTTCTTGCGCATTCCGGTTGCAGCAGCGACGTTGCCAGAGCCCCCTCAAAGATTCGTTAAACCGCACTCTCCATCGGGAGGCCCGGCTTTTGGAACTTGGGGATAACCGCAATCATTTTTGGGACATGAGCGATCGGCCGGCGATGCCGGGGCGCAAGGGGGCTGGGACGGGGCGGGCCGGCTCCCGCCTCCGGCGGTCAGGCTCCCTTCAGCCGGGCGATCAGCGGACGGAACTCCGCCAGGACCGATTCGTAGACCGGGCGCTTGAAGGCGACGATCAGGCCAGGCAACGCCTCGGCGTCGATCCATTTCCAGGCGTCGAACTCCGGATGCGCGGTGTCGAGCCGGATGTCGGCCTCGGTACCGGTGAAGCGCGCCAGCATCCACATCTGCTCCTGCCCGCGCCAGCGGCCCTTCCACACCTTGCCGAGCAGGTCGTCGGGCAGGTCGTAGCGGTGGGGGGCGGCGCTCATCGCGATGAACTCCGCCTTGGCGGTGCCGATCTCCTCCTCCAGTTCGCGGAAGGCGGCGGTGCGGGCATCCTCGCCCTCGTCGATGCCGCCCTGGGGCATCTGCCAGTCGGCCGCGGAGCCGTGCCGCTTCGCCACGAAGACCTCGCTGCGGCCGTTCAGCAGCATGATGCCGACGCAGGGACGGTAGGGCAGGGCACCGCGGTCGATGGGGGTGGTCATGGTCGGGGGCTCCGTCGGGATCAGGTCTTGGTGGCGAAGAAATAGACGCTCATCGCCGCCCCCACCAGGATGACGAACCGGCGCAGGTGCGGCGGCGGGATGCGGCGGGCGATCGAGGCGCCGGCATAGCCCCCGGCCATCGCCGCCGCCAGCATGATCAGCGCCTCGGTCCAATAGACGGCGCCGCCGGCGACGAAGGCGCAGACCGCCACCGCGTTGAGGCAGCCGGAGACCAGCGACTTCAGGCCGTTCATCGCATGCAGGTCGGTCAGGCCGAAGACGCCGAGCGTCGCCAGGATCAGGATGCCGATGCCGCCCCCGAAATAGCCGCCATAGACGGCGATGAAGAATTGGATGGCCAGCACGGCGCCATGGCCGACGGTGCAGTGGCGGCGGATCCAGGCGGATGCCTTCGGGCCGACCGCGAACAGCAGCGTCGCGAACAGCAGCAGCCACGGCACGATCGCCTCGAAGACCCGTTGCGGCGTCCACAGCAGCAGCAGCGCACCCAGCAGGCCGCCGACCAGGCTGATGCCCAGGAAGGAGGGCAGGTGGATGCCGCGGATCCGTCCCAGCTCGCGCCGGTAGCCGAAGGCGCTGGCCAGCGCGCCGGGAGAGACGGCAACCGTGCTGGTGGCGTTGGCGTTCAGCGGCGGCACCCCGGCCATGATCAGCGCCGGGAAGGTCAGGAAGCTGCCGCCTCCAGCCACGGCGTTGAGGACGCCGGCGAAGAAGGCGGAGACGATCAGCAGCAGCGTCAGCATGGAGGGCGCGGTCCCGGCGTCGTATCGGAATGGAGTGAACGGTGGCGGCCGGAGTTTGCCCGGCGGGCGGCCGATCGCCCATCACGATTTCCCCCGCCCGCCTTCGTCGGGCCGGACCTGTTTCATAACCGCACCACTTCCGCAGCCGGAAACGATCCGTTAAGGTCTTCATCCCTTTCACGCAGAGTGTGCCCGGAGGCACCCATGTCCGCCCTGCTCGACACCACAGACGCCCTGCACGACCAGATGCTGTCCCTCGGCAGCAAGGCGCGCGCCGCCGCGGCCGCGCTGGCGACCGTGCCAGGGCCGTCGAAGGACCGGGCGTTGCGGGCGGCGGCGGCGGCCATCCGCGCCCGCGCCGGCGAGATCAAGGCCGCGAATGCCGAGGACATGGCGACGGCCCGCGACCTGTCCGGCCCGATGCGCGAGCGGCTGATGCTGGACGACAAGCGCATCGAGGCAATGGCCAAGGGGCTGGAGGACATCGCCGACTTCCCCGATCCCATCGGCGGGGTGCTCGCCGAATGGACGCGTCCCAACGGCCTGCGCATCCAGCGTGTCCGCGTGCCGCTGGGTGTCGTCGGCATCATCTATGAAAGCCGGCCCAACGTGACGGCGGACGCCGGCGGCATCTGCCTGAAGTCGGGCAACGCCGCCATCCTGCGCGGCGGGTCGGAGAGCATCCGCTCGTCGCGCGCCATCGCGGACTGCCTGGTCCAGGGCCTGCGCGAGGCGGGATTGCCGGAGGCGGCGATCCAACTGGTTCCCACCACCGACCGCGCCGCCGTCGGCCATATGCTGAAGATGCGCGACCATATCGACGTCATCATCCCGCGCGGCGGCAAGTCGCTGATCCAGCGCATCGCCGACGAGAGCCGGGTGCCGGTGATCAAGCATCTGGACGGCAACTGCCACGTCTATGTCGATGCCGCCGCCGATCTGGAGAAGGCGCGCAAGGTGGTGCTGAACGCCAAGATGCGCCGCACCTCGATCTGCGGCGCCGCCGAGACCCTGCTGGTCGACCGCGCCGTCGCCGGCACGGTGCTGCCGGTGCTGGTCAGGGACCTGCTGGACGCCGGCTGCGCAGTGCGGGGCGACGCGGCGGCCCAGGCGGCCGACCCGCGCGTGACGCCGGTGGCGCCGGAGGACTGGGACACCGAGTATCTCGACGCGGTGATCGCCTGCGGCGTGGTGGACGGGGTGGATGCGGCGATCGACCACATCAACCTCCACGGCTCCCACCACACCGAATCGATCCTGACCGAGGATCCGGAAACGGCGGAACGCTTCCTGGCCCGCGTCGACAGCGGCATCGTGCTGTGGAACGCCTCCACCCAGTTCGCCGACGGCGGCGAGTTCGGCATGGGGGCGGAGATCGGCATCTCCACCGACAAGTTCCACGCCCGTGGCCCGGTGGGGGCCGAGCAGTTGACCAGCTACAAGTATGTCGTGCGCGGCGATGGCCAGACGCGCCCCTAAGCGGGAAGCCCTCTCCCGTCCCGGGAGAGGGAGGGGACCCGCCGCAGGCGGGGAGGGTGAGGGGCGATCTGGACATGGAGCCCCTGATCCTTGCATCACCCCTCACCCTTCCCATGCTGCGCATGGGCCCCTTCCCTCTCCCGGGGCGGGAGAGGGACTCCGCGCCCCCCACCTCTATTCCGGTCCGCTCTATGCGGGCCTCACCGTCGGCATCCTCGGCGGGTCCTTCAACCCGGCCCATGCCGGGCACCGGCACATCAGCCTGTTCGCCCTCAAGGCGCTGGGGCTCGACCGCGTCTGGTGGATGGTCAGCCCGCAGAACCCGTTGAAGCCGGCGTCCGGCATGGCCTCCCTGCGCGAGCGGCTGGCGGAGGCGCGGGCGGTCGCCGCCCATCCGCGGATCGAGGTGACGGCGATCGAGACGGAGTTGCACACCCGCTTCACCGCCGACACGCTGGCCAAGCTTCAGCGCCGCTTCCCGAAAACCCGCTTCGTCTGGCTGATGGGAGCGGACAATCTGCGACAAATTCCGCGCTGGAAGCTTTGGACACGAATCTTCGACTCGGTGGCCGTTGCGGTTTTCGCCCGGCCCACCTATTCTCTTAGTGCGCTGAGCGGCCAGGCCGCCCGGCGCTACACCCGTCGGCGGGTGTCCGTGTCGGGGGTGAAAGGGCTGGCGCGCCGCAGGCGGCCGGCCTGGGCGTTCTTACGCAACCCCTTGCATCCGGCCTCGGCGACGGCGATCCGGCTGGCACGGGCCTCCGGGTCGTGAAACCGTTGCAAGAGGTTGGAGCCATCACCACGCACACCGAAACGGCCGCGACCGCTCCGCGGCCAGCCGCCGTTCCCCAGATCCTGGAACCGCAGGACCTGAAGGCGCTCATCCAGGCGTCGCTCGACGCCGACCAGGCGGATGACGTGACCGTCATCGATCTCGCCGGGAAAACCACCTTCGCCGATTACATGATCGTGGCGTCGGGCCGCAACACGCGGCACATCGCCGCCATGGCGGTGAAGCTGGCCGACAAGCTGAAGCAGGCCGGCGTCCGCGGCGTCGAGATGGAAGGCCTGACCCAGTGCGACTGGGTGCTGGTCGATGCCGGCGACGTGATCGTCCATCTGTTCAAGCCGGAGGTCCGGACCTTCTACAACATCGAGAAGATGTGGGGTCTGGACCTGCCGAAGCCGTCCGATGCGGCGCGGCTGAGCGCCTGACGGACCGGAGGCGGAGGGCCGCACCATGCGACTGTGGCTCGCCGCCGTCGGGCGGTCGCGGGGCGGACCCACCCGCGACCTGTTCGACGAGTATGTCGGCCGGCTGAGCTGGCCGTTCACCTTGAAGGAGGTGGAGGTGAAGAAGCGCCTCCCCTCCGACGAATTGAAGCGGCAGGAGGCCGAGCTGCTGCTCGGCGCCATTCCCGCCGGCGCCGTCGTCGTCGCACTGGACGAGCGCGGCAAGGCTCTGCCCAGCGAGGCGTTCGCCGCGAAGGTCGGCGACTGGCGCGACCGCGGCACCGGCGACCTCGCCTTCCTGATCGGCGGCGCCGATGGCCATGGCGAGACGGTGCGTGCGCGGGCCGACTTCCTGCTGGCCTTCGGGCCGATGACCTGGCCCCACATGCTGGTGCGCGGCATGCTTGCGGAGCAACTCTATCGCGCCCAACAAATCCTGGCCGGCCATCCCTATCACAGAGCGTGAGCGTTACCGGGCCGGCGCCGGAACGCGCCGGAGCGAATAAAGACGAAACTCCGAGACCACAACCTTTCGAGAAAGGTAAGCGCGATGACCGAGACCACCCGACCCCGCCCCGTCGTCCTGTGCATCCTGGATGGCTGGGGCTATCGCGAGGAGCGGTCCGACAACGCCATCGCGCTGGGCCAGACCCCGAACTGGGACCGGCTGTGGTCGGGTGAGCCGACCGCCTTCCTCAACGCCAGCGAGGAGGAGGTCGGGCTGCCCAAGGGCCAGATGGGCAACTCCGAGGTCGGGCACATGAATCTCGGCGCCGGCCGGGTCGTCATGCAGGACCTGGTGATGATCGACCATGCGATCGTCGAGGGCGAGCTGGAGCGGAACGCCGCCCTCACCGGTCTGGCCAAGCGGCTGCGGGAGACCGGCGGCCGTGCCCACCTGATGGGGCTGCTGTCGCCGGGCGGCGTGCATTCCCACCAGGACCACATCGCCGCGCTCGCCGGCGTGCTGTCGCGCGAAGGCATCCCGGTCGCCGTCCACGCCTTCACCGACGGCCGCGACGTGCCGCCGCAGAGCGCAAAGGACCAGGTCGCCGAGTTCATGGCGGACGTCTACGAGATGCCGGGCGTCGAGGTGGCGACCGTCATCGGCCGCTACTACGCCATGGACCGCGACAAGCGCTGGGACCGCGTCGCCAAGGCCTATGCCGCCATGACCAGGGGCGAGGGCGAGCGCGCCGCCGACCCGATCCAGGCGATCGAGCAGAGCTACGCCGCCGACAAGCACGACGAGTTCATCCTGCCGACCATCATCGGCGACTATGCCGGCATGAAGGACGGCGATGCCATCCTGATGGCGAATTTCCGCGCCGACCGCGCCCGCGAGATCCTGGCGGCCTATGTCGATCCGGCCTTCGACGGTTTCCCGGTGGAGGGTGCGCCCAAGCTGGCCGCCGCTGTCGGCATGGTCGAGTATTCCTCGTCGCTGGCCAAGCAGATGACCACCATCTTTCCGCCCAAATCGCTGACCAGGGTGCTGGGCGAGGTGGTTTCCGAGGCCGGATTGAAGCAGCTTCGCATCGCCGAGACGGAGAAGTACCCGCACGTCACCTTCTTCTTCAACGGTGGCGAGGAGCGGGTCTACGAAGGCGAGGACCGCATCCTGGTGCCGTCGCCGAAGGTCGCCACCTATGACCTGCAGCCGGAGATGTCGGCCGGCGAAGTGACCGACAAGCTGGTCGCCGCCGTCGAGTCCGGCAAATACGACCTGATCGTCGTCAACTTCGCCAACCCCGACATGGTCGGCCACAGCGGCATCCTGGAGGCGGCGATCAAGGCGGTGCAGGCGGTCGACGGCAGCCTCGGGCGCCTGGAGGCGGCGGTGCGCCACGCCGGCGGCACCATGCTGGTCACCGCCGACCACGGCAACTGCGAGCTGATGAAGGACCCGGAGACCGGTGGGCCGCACACCGCCCACACGCTCGACAAGGTGCCGCTGGTCCTGGTCAACGGCCCGGCCGGCGCCCGCATCGACAGCGGCCGCCTCGCCGACATCGCGCCGACCCTGCTGGGCCTGCTGGGCCTGCCGCAACCGGCCGAGATGACCGGCCGCGACCTGCTGGTCCGCACCGCCGCCCGCGCGGCGGCGGAGTAACGGATGGCGCCCGTCCCCTGCGCGCTCGATGCCCCCTCTCTTCCCCGGGGCGAGAGGGGCGCGTGGCGCGACGGCGCAAGGGGACCGGGGGGCGGTGCGGTTTCCCGGGCGGGCGAGGGATTGGCCGCCGGCTTCGTTCTTGCCGCCGCGCTGTGCCTCGCCCAGCCGGCGGACGCCCAGGGGCAGGGGGATGCTCCCAAGGATGCGCTGAAGCGCGTCGAGCAGCAGATGCAGACCGGGAAGGACCGCCAGCAGCAACTGGAGCACCAGTCCCAGGCGTTGCAGGCGGAGCTCGACGACCTGCGCGGCAGGCTGATCGGGCTGGCGGACCAGGCGCGTGACCAGGAGCAGGCGCTGGGCGGTCTGGAGGAGTCGCTGACCGCGCTGGAAGCGGAGGAGCGGGAGCGCTCGGCCAGCCTGGACGCCGAACGGCGGCAGATCGCCGCCCTGCTCGCCGCCCTCCAGAGGTTGGCCCGCATCCCGCCGGAGGCGGCGCTGGCCCGTCCGGAAAGCCCGGTCGACACCTTGCGCTCCGCCCTGCTGCTGCGCGACGCGGTGCCGGCGCTGCGCGCGCGCTCCGACGCGCTGGCGAAGGCGCTGGAGGCGCTGGCCGACACCCGTGGCAAGCTGGTCGACCGCCGGGCCAAGGCGCTGGCCGCCCAGGTGGCGCTGGCCGAGAAGCAGGGCGAGATGAACCGCCTGATCGCCCGGCGCGAGGAATTGTCGCGCCAGACCGAGGAGGAGCGGGTCCAGGTGGCCCGCCGGATGGCCGACCTGTCCGGCCAGGCGGCCGATCTCCGCCAGTTGATGGAGAGGATCGAGGCCGAACGCCGCGCCGCCGCCGAGGCTGCCGCCCGCAAGGAAGCCGAGCGGCGCGAGGCGGAGCGCCGGGAAGCGGAACGGCGCCTCGCCGAACAGCGCGAGGCCGAACGCCGGCTTGCCGCCCGCAAGGAGGCGGAGCGCAAGGACGCCGAGCGCAAGCTGGCCGAACTGCGCGCCGCCGAGCAGAAGGCGGCGGAAGAGAAGGCGATGGCCGAGCGCCAGGCGAAGGAGGAGGCGGAGCGGGAACGCAAGCTGGCGGCGCGCGCGCCCTCCCGCGATACGGGAAACGCCTCGCAGGCGGACGGCATGCTGCTGCCCGTCGCCGGGAAGCTGACGACGCGCTACGGCGAGACCGACCGCTACGGCGTCGCCAGCCGCGGCGTCACCCTGCAGGCCCGCGCCGGCGCCACCGTGGTGGCGCCGCGCGGCGGCACGATCGTGTTCGCCGGCCCGTTCAAAGGGTATGGCCTCATCTTGATCGTGGAACACGGCAACGGATATCATAGTTTGATTGCGGGTTTGGGCCGGATCGAAACGGCCGTCGGGCGTAAGGTGGCGGGCGGCGAGCCGCTGGCCGTCATGCCGGCGGACGGCGAACCGGATCTCTATTTCGAGCTGCGACGAAACGGCCACCCGATCAACCCGCAGCGCGGGTTCGGCGCCCCGGAGGGGAAAGGACAAGGGTAGATGAAGATGATCAAGCGAGCCGCCGCGGCGGCTGCTCTGGTGTTTCTGGGCGCCGGCGTCGCCACCGTCACCGCGCAATCCAGCAATTCGTCGGACACCTACCGGCAGCTCAACCTGTTCGGCGATGTCTTCGAGCGCGTGCGCGCGGAGTATGTCGAGCAGGTGACCGACGAACAGCTCATCGAGTCGGCGATCAACGGCATGCTGACCTCGCTCGACCCGCATTCCAGCTACCTGAACAAGAAGAACTTCCAGGACATGCAGGTGCAGACCCGCGGCGAGTTCGGCGGGCTCGGCATCGAGGTGACGATGGAGAACGGCCTGGTCAAGGTCGTCTCGCCGATCGACGACACCCCGGCCTTCCGTGCCGGCCTGCAGCCGGGCGACCTGATCGTCCAGCTCAACGGCGAGGCGGTGATGGGCCTCAGCCTGAACGACGCGGTCGAGAAGATGCGCGGGCCGGTCGGCAGCGAATTGAAGGTCACCATCCGCCGAGGCGAGGCGGGCGAGCCCTTCACCGTGTCGCTGACCCGCGCCGTCATCAAGGTGCAGTCGGTCCGCTTCCGCACCGAAGGCGACATCGGCTACATCCGCGTCACCAGCTTCAACGAGCAGACGCAGAGCGGGCTGGAGAAGGCGATCACCTCCATCCAGCAGCAGGTCGGCGACAAGCTGAAGGGCTATGTGCTCGACCTGCGCAACAATCCGGGCGGCCTGCTCGACCAGGCGGTGTCGGTGTCCGACACCTTCCTCGACAAGGGCGAGATCGTGTCGACCCGCGGCCGCAAGGCCGAGGAGGGCACCCGCTTCAACGCCAAGCCCGGCGACCTGATCAAGGGCCTGCCGCTGGTGGTGCTGATCAACGGCGGTTCGGCCTCGGCGTCGGAGATCGTCGCCGGCGCCCTGCAGGACCACAAGCGCGCCATCATCATGGGCACCCAGTCCTTCGGCAAGGGGTCGGTGCAGACCATCATCCCGCTGCCCGGCCACGGCGCCATGCGGCTGACCACGGCGCGCTACTACACGCCGTCGGGCCGCTCGATCCAGCAGCTCGGGATCACCCCGGACATCGAGGTGCATGTCGCCAAGGTGGAGGATCTGGACAAGAACATCGTCCGCCGCCGCGAGGCCGACCTGAAGGGGGCGCTCGCCAACCCCGACGCCGCCAACCAGAACCGCCCGCCGAAGCCGGCGACGACCAACCCTGCCGCCCCGGGCACGCCGTCGGCCCCCAACCCGGGCGCCGCGCCCGACGCGAACAGCAGCGCCCCCGGTGCGGCACCGGGGGGGGCGCCGGGTGCAGCGCCGAACGCCGCTCCGAACGCCGCTCCGACCGACGGCGCGGCGGCCGATGGCGACCAGCAGCCCTTCGACTTCCAGCTCGCCCGCGCGCTGGATCTGCTGCGCGGCGTCGCCCTGTTCCAGCAGCGCGCGGCAGCGCGCTGACCGGGGCCGGGACGTGAAGGCTCCCGCTCTGCTCGGCCGTCTGCGCTTCGACATCCGCAGCCTGCGCCCCAGCCTCTCCCGGCTGCGCCGGAAAGGGGGTGGGGCAGGGCGTGAGCCGTACCGGCGCCAGCCGGGCAAGCCGCTCTCCAAGGCGCTGCTCGGCACCGTCGCCGCGCTGGCGGTGGCGGGCGGGGCGCTGGCCGGCTGGCTGGCGCTGAACGCCGAGGAGACGACGCGGGCCTGGCAGGCGGCGATCCCGGCGGCGACGGTGGCGGTGGCGCCGCTTCCGCCTGCGGAACCGCCGAAGCCGCCGCCGGAGGCGAAGGCGCCGTCGGCGCCTGCTCCCCTGGCGACCGACGGCGCGCCGCTGCCCCTGCCGGGCCAGCCGGCGGCCGCGGTGTCGCTGACGCCCGCTCCGGTTCAGGGGCTGGTGGAGGACAGCCGCAACGGTCCCCTGCCGCGCATCGCCCAGGACGGCCGCAAGCCCTGGCAGGTCTATGCCCGTCCCTTCCCGGCCGCCGACAAGCGGCCGCGCATCGCCATCGTGATGACCGACCTCGGCCTCAGCGGGGTCACCACCGGCAACGCGCTGGCCAAGCTGCCGGCCGGCGTCACCTTCGCCTTCGTCCCCTATGCCGAGCGTCTGGACGACTGGGTCGAACGCGCCCGCGGCGCCGGGCATGAGGTGATGCTGTCGGTGCCGATGGAGCCGCAGAACTACCCGCGCGACGATCCCGGACCGAACGCCCTGCTGACGATGCTCGGTCCCGACCGCAACGTCGAGCGGCTGGAATGGTCGTTGGGCAAGGCGGTGGGATATGTCGGCATCACCAGCACCACCGGCAGCAAGTTCACCGCCAATCCGGGGGCGATGCAGCCGGTGATCGACGCGCTGAAGGCGAGGGGGTTGCTGTTCGTGGACGCCCGCGCCAATCCGCGGAGCGTCGCCGGCCCACTGGCGAACCTTGCCGGCGTGCCGCGCGCGTTGGCCGACCGCACCATCGACCGCGACCTGTCGCGCGGCGCCATCGACGACCAGCTTCGCGAGCTTGAGGAACTGGCCAAGACCAACGGCGCCGCCGTCGGCTTCGCCTCGCCCTATCCGACGACGATCGAGCGCATCAACCTGTGGATGACAGCACTCGGCGACCGCGGCATCGCGCTGGCGCCGGTGTCGGCGGTGGTGAACATCCAGAAGTAGGGGGCCGGTGCAGGCTGTCCCGCCTCCACCCTAACCCTCCCCGCTGGACGGGGGAGGGCTTGGGTTCGGGCCGGCGCGCGAAGCTCGCCTCAGCCGCAGAGCTCGTCCCAGTCCAGGCTGGCCGGATCCTCGACCAGATGGTCGAGGGCGTCGAAGACCACCGCCGGGTGCTGGGGCCAGGCGATGGTCAGCATGCCGGCGGCCTTGGCGCTGCGGGCGCCGGTGGGGCTGTCCTCGATCACCGCGCAGGCCTCCGGCGGCAGGCCCAGCATCGAGGCCGCCAGCAGGTAGGGCTCCGGGTGGGGCTTGCCGTTGACGACGTCCTCGCGGGCAATGCTGAAGCGGAAATGCGGGATCGCCATGGCGCGCATGTTGGCGTCGACGATCATGCGGCCGCCGTTCGACACGCAGGCCTGCGCCAGCCCGCGCGCCGCGAAGGCCTCGACCAGCGCGAAGGCGCCCTCGCGCGGCTGCACCTCGGCCACGCGGGCGATGTACTGCGCGTTGATCTCGTCGGTCAGGCTGTGCAGGTCGATGGGGAAGGGGCGGCGGGCGTGGAGCGCTGCGTAGATGTCGCGGAAGGCGACGCCGTGCATCGCCTGGCAGTCCTCTTCGCTCAGGTCATGGCCGTAGACCCGGCAGAGGTCGACGGTGATGCGCTGGTGCCAGGGCTCGCTGTCCATCAGCGTGCCGTCGATGTCCCACAGCACGGCGCGGATCGGAAGGCGTTTCGGGGCCATGCTCACCGCATCACCAGATCGTCACGATGGATCATCTCGTCCCGGCCGCGATAGCCCAGGATCTCCTCGATCTCGGTGCTCTTGTGGCGCAGGATGCGGCGGGCGTCCTCGGCGCTGTAGGCGACCAGCCCACGCGCCAGCTCGCGCCCGTCCTGGGCGCGGACGATCACCACGTCGCCGCGGTCGAAGTCGCCCTGGACGGCGCTGATGCCGGCCGGCAGCAGGCTGGCGCCATGGGAGAGCGCGCGCAGCGCGCCGTCGTCGACCACCAGAACACCGGTGGCGTTGACGTGCCCGGCGATCCAGGCCTTGCGGGCGCTGCTGGGTTCGGCCGAGGGCAGGAACCAGGTGCAGGGCGCGCCGCCATCCTCCGGCCGCCTCTCCAGCGCCGCCAGCGGGTTCATGCGCTTCCCCTTGGCGATGACCATGCGGCAGCCGGCCGACAGCGCGACGCGGGCGGCGGCGATCTTGGTCACCATGCCGCCGCTGCTGTAGCCGGGCGGCGGCTCGCCGGCCATGCCCTCGATCTCCGGCGTCAGTTCGCGCACGGTGGGGATATGGCGGGCCTCGGGGTCCTTGCGCGGGTCGGCGGTGTAGAGGCCGTCGATGTCCGACAGCAGGACCAGCGTGTCGGCGCTGACCATCTGCGCCACCCGGGCGGCCAGCCGGTCGTTGTCGCCGAAGCGGATCTCCGCGGTGGCGACGGTGTCGTTCTCATTGATGACCGGGACGGCGCCCAGCTTCAGCAGGGTGTCGATGGTGCTGCGGGCGTTCAGGTGGCGCCGCCGCTCCTCGGTGTCCTCCAGCGTCACCAGCACCTGCGCGACGGTGACGTCGTGGCGGGCCAGCGTCTCCTGGTAGGCGTGGGCGAGCCTGATCTGCCCGGTGGCGGCGGCCGCCTGCTTCTCCTCCAGCTTCAGCGCTCGGCCGACCAGGCCGAGGTGCTCGCGCCCGCAGGCGACGGCGCCGGAGGTGACGATCACCACCTCCTGGCCGCGCTTGCGGCAGGCGGCGACGTCGTCGGCCAGGGCGTCGAGCCAGTCGCGGCGGATCTGCCGGGTTTCCCCGTCGACTAGGAGGGCCGAGCCGATCTTCACGACCAGCCGGCGGGATTCGAGAAGGGTTGGGGCGTCAGGCGCCATGGCGGGAGGTTCCGTCCGTATCGTCGTCCGAGCCGTCCTCTTCGTCCTCCGGCTCATCCCCGTCAAGGCCGTCGTCGGAGTCGCCCTCCGGTTCCTCGTCATAGAGGTCTTCGTCCTCGCCGCCGACCCATTCGCCGGTCTCGTCGTCCCACCGCATCTCGCCGTCGTCGGGCAGCTTCTGGCCGACCGGCGGGCGCGGGATGGAACGGGTGGCGGGGGCGTGGATGACCTCCGGCTCTTCCGCCTTCGACTCCTTGATGACCGTCAGCAACCGGTAGAGCACCTGCTTCACGCCCTGGCCGGTGGCGCCCGACAGCACCATGACCTCGGCGCCCGACGCCGCCTCCAATGCCGCCTTCTTCTCCTCGATCTCCTCGTCGAGCAGGGCGTCGGCCTTGTTCAGCCCGATCACCTCCAGCTTGTCGGCGAGGTTGCCGCCATAGGCTTCCAGTTCGTTCCGGATCGTCCGGTAGGACGCGACGACATCGTCCGCGGTGCCGTCGATCAGGTGCAGCAGGATGCGCGAGCGCTCGACATGGCCGAGGAAGCGGTCGCCCAGCCCATGGCCTTCATGCGCGCCTTCGATCAGGCCGGGAATGTCGGCGATGACGAACTCCTCGTCACCGGCGCGGACGACGCCCAGGTTGGGGGCCAGCGTGGTGAAGGGGTAGTCGGCGATCTTCGGCTTCGCGGCGGTGGTGGCGGCCAGGAAGGTCGACTTGCCGGCGTTCGGCAACCCGAGCAGCCCGGCGTCGGCGATCAGCTTCAGCCGCAGCCACACCCACTGCTCCTGCCCCGGCCAGCCGGGGTGGAATTTGCGGGGCGCGCGGTTGGTCGGCGTCTTGAAGTGGGCGTTGCCGTGTCCGCCGTCGCCGCCACGCAGGAAGACGCGGCGCTGGCCGGCTTCCGTCAGGTCGCACAGCACGGTTTCCTGGTTCTCGTCGAGGATCTGGGTTCCCACCGGCACGCGCAGGACGACATCCTCGCCGCGCGCGCCGTTGCGGTTGCTGCCCATGCCGTGATGGCCGCGCTGCGCCTTGAAATGCTGCTTGTAGCGATAGTCGATCAGCGTGTTCAGGCCTTCCGCCGCCTCGATGATCACGTCGCCGCCGCGGCCGCCGTCGCCGCCGTCGGGGCCGCCGAACTCGATGAACTTTTCGCGACGGAACGCCACGGCGCCGGGGCCGCCGTCACCGCTCTTCAAGAACACCTTGGCCTGATCGAGGAACTTCATCGGGGAACCCTGCCCGTAAACGGAAGGAAAACCGGCAGCGGGACAGCACCGGAATCAAAACGAAAATCGGGGGCCGGTCGCCCGGTCCCCCGACTTATCCCACAAGCGTGCTGGCCTGAGACACAGGCCGCGCAACGACCTCAGGTTTACTCCGCGGCGACCGCCGGGGCCTGGTCATTGGCCGGAACGACGTTCACGAAAGTGCGGCCGTTCGAGCTGTGCTTGAAGAAGACCTGGCCGTCGGCCATCGCGAACAGGGTGTGGTCGCGGCCGATGCCGACATTCTCGCCCGGGTGGAACTTGGTGCCACGCTGGCGAACGATGATGTTGCCGGAGATGACGGCCTCGCCGCCGAAGCGCTTCACGCCGAGACGGCGGCCGGCGGAGTCACGGCCGTTGCGGGACGAGCCGCCTGCCTTTTTGTGTGCCATGGGGTGTTGCTCCTAATGCTGAGAAGAGGTGCCGAACCGATCCGCGATGCGGATCAGGCCGCGCCGTTGATGCCGGTGATGCGCAGGACGGTCAGGTCCTGGCGGTGGCCGTTCTTACGGCGGTAGTTCTGGCGACGCTTCTTCTTGAAGACGATGATCTTCGGGCCGCGATCCTGGGCGACGACCTCAGCCACCACGTTGGCGCCCGCGACGGTCGGGGTGCCGATGGTGGTGTTGCCGGCGTCGCCGACCATCAGCACGTCTTCGAGCGTGATGGAGGCGCCAGCTTCGGCGTCGAGCTTCTCAACACGGATCACGTCGCCATTGGCGACCTTGTACTGCTTGCCGCCGGTGCGGATCACTGCAAACATTGTCGTCACTGCCTATGTCAAAACAAACGGCGGGCTTCTCGCCCACCGTTCGATGCGCAAGCCCGTTCATGGGAGCGACGATCTATACTCACGAGGGGTCGGAAGTCAACAGCCAAGCAGGCCGGACGGTGCGCATTTTTCCGCAAAAAAGGCTTGCGCGCTCCAAAGCCTTTCGATAGGTTCCGCCGCACCCCGCCAGACGGGGCAGCGGATGGGTGGCAGAGCGGTTGAATGCACCGCACTCGAAATGCGGCATACCTTCACGGGTATCGGGAGTTCGAATCTCCCCCCATCCGCCATTCTCTCTCCTGAGCGCATGAGACGCAAGGCGAGAGACGAGGCATGAAGCGCCAGCCCGAAGGGTTCGGCGCTTTTTTTCTGTTCGCCTTCCGGTCCTCCCCTTTTGCGCCCGGACGGCCCGATGGCCGTTCGCCCGGCTGGTTTGTTGGTCATTCCATCACCAACGCCCAGATCCCGCTCCCAACGATCGCCGCCGGACCGCCCGGCGCGGGATGCCACCGGAAGGGTTGCCGCCGTCATGAACACGCTCAGCCGTCGCGATGGATGCCTGCGATTCTCCTATGTGGCTGAAGGCGGCCTGCGGGTGGAAGGGTCGCAGGATGCGGCGCAGCAGGTCCTGGTCCTGCGGGTGACGGCGGCGCGTGGGCGGGTGATCCATATGGATGCGATCCCCTGCGACGATCCCCGCGTCATCCTGGAGGCGTTGCGCGAGTGGGGCGAGCCGCCCGCCGAGGTGCTGGACGCCCTGCCGTCCCTGGGCGGCAACACGCTCCTGCTCGACACGCATCTCGGCGACTCGGTGCGGGCCACGGTCCGGCGGCATGGCCTGACCGTGGCGGTGGTGTTCATCGACGGCGACGGCCGGCGCGTCGCCGAACTCCGTGCCGGCAGCCTGACCGCGCTCGATGCCAAGGCCGGATCGCTGCTGCGGCTGTCGCAGCGCACGCGGGAGGTGCTGAGCGCCTGGCTGTCGGCCGAGCCGTTGTGGCTGGCGGCGTTCCTGCTGGGCGGACCCTTCCTGGGGGCGTTGCTGGTGCTGCTGGGCGCGCGGGTGTCGCCGGAACAGGTGCTGGTCACCGCCTATGCCGCCGCCGGCGGCCTCGTGGCGGCCTACGAGCTGATGCGGGCGGGCTACGCGCAATGGGTGCTGGCGCCGCCCGACCAACCGCGCCGCTGACGCGGCCCGCGCGTGCCGGGGGCGATTCTCGGAGTCACCCATCGGATTCTCCCGTTGGCTCCACATGGGCGCTGGTATTGCGGATACGCCGCTGGACGGAAAAACAACGCGGACCCCGCACCTCTCCGGCATCACCGCTTCCACCATTCCTTCCACCGCCGCCATGCCCGGAAAGGTCGGGCCGAACAAGGCGCCGTCAATGGGAGGAATCCATATGATGCTGAGTCGATACGGGATCATCGGAGGCGCGATGGCCGCGCTGTCCGCCATCGCCCTGCCGGTCGCGGCCTCCGCCGCCGACCCGGCGCTGGAGGCCGCGGTCCGCAAGGCGGTCGGCCAGGAAGCCCAGCCCTGGCTTTCGGATTCGGCCGTATTGGGCGCGGTCAAGGCCCAGAACGCCAGGAACGCCGGCATCACCCAGGGCAGGATCGATGAAATGGACGCGCAGTGGAAGGCGGCGGTCAAGGGCGGCGGCGCCAACCCGGCCTATGACGCCATCGCCTCCAGCGAGCTGTCGAGGAGGCTGAAGGAGGTGGTGGCCGGCAGCGGCGGGCGGATCGCCGAGATCCTGGTGATGGACGACCGCGGCCTCAACGTCGCCCAGACCGACGGCACCTCCGACTACTGGCAGGGCGACGAGCCGAAATGGCAGAAGGTCTTCACCGGCGGGGCGGATGTCTACATGGCCGAGCCCGAGAAGGACGACAAGTCCGGCGCGATGCTGGCCGAAACCAGCGTCCCGCTGGTCGATCCGGCCGGCAAGCAGACGATCGGCGTGGCGATGATCGTGCTCGACACGGGCAAGCTCGCCCGCTGAGCCGGCAAGCGGGCAGGCAAGGAAACCTGCCGGCAGGAGAAACCGGCCAAGCGAAACCGGCCAAGCAAAGAGATCGGCCAAGCAAAGAGATCGGAACGAAAAGAAAAGCGGCGCCCCGGCCTGTCCGGGGCGCCGTTGCCATATCGGCCGTCCGTCAGCCCGCGAGGGCCCGGACGGGTGGTCAGGCCGCCTGCTGGGTCAGCGCCGGGGCCGGGGCGGGAGCCCCCACCTCGACCTGGTCACGCCGGTCGGCGGTGGTGATCGCGATGGAGCGGGGCTTCATCGCTTCGGGTACCTCGCGCGCCAACTCGATGTACAGAAGGCCATTCTGAAGTGACGCCCCCGTCACTTTGATGAAGTCGGCAAGCTGGAAGCGGCGCTCGAACGCGCGGCCGGCGATACCCCGGTAGAGGAATTGGCCGCTCGGCTCGTCCTTCTTAGCTTTACCAGTGACGGTGAGGGAGTTCTGGTGGGCGGTGATCGCGAGGTCATCGAGACCGAACCCGGCAACGGCCATGGTGATCCGGTACGAGTCCTCGTTCATCTTCTCGATGTTGTAGGGCGGGTAGGACGCCGCCTCCTCGCCGGTCGTCGCAGTCTCCAGCAGACGCGACAGGCGGTCGAAACCGACGGTGGACCGGAACAGGGGCGAGAGGTCGTAGCTGCGCATGACATATCCTCCGAAAGAGCGATACGGCCGTCGAGGACCACGTCTTGGTCGGTCCTCTGGGGCGGGGTTGAATGGCGGACCCCTGATGGGCATCCGCCGGACGAGCGAGAGATAGGGGACGCGTTTTCCTGTTCAAGGGGGTCGCAACGGCCGTCCGGGGATCATGTGAAAAATCCCCCGGGGTTGCCCGGTAGCCTGCGGTCACCAATTGTTAATCAGTTGCGGCAAGGCTCACGCTAGGGCCGCGCAGCCGCGGGAGGGGTCCGACGACCATGACTTCGCAAAGCTTCTTCTTCAACGGTCCCTACGATGAAACCATGGCTCTCTTGATCGAGGCCAGGAATTACATCGCGTACCAGGATGCGTCGGAACACCGGAAGCTCCCGCCGCAGGCTCGTCTGCAGGTTTCCTATGAATCCATGCGCGTGACCAGCCGCCTGACCCAGGTGATGGCGTGGCTGCTGGCGCAGAAGGCGGTCCATGCCGGGGAGATGACGAAGGAGCAGGCCGCGAGTGAGGACTTCTCCCTGTCCGGCGGCGAGATCTGTTCCGATCCCAGCGGCCCGGAAAACGAGGAGTTGCCGTCCGGCCTGCGCAGCCTGCTGGAGCGCAGCCACAGCCTTTACATGCGTGTCCACCGGCTCGACGCCATGGTCCGCGCCGATGTCGAGCGCGCGGCGGCCGAGATGGCGGTCGGCTGACCGCCGTGACCATGCTGCCGCCGGGTCCCGCACCGCGGGATCGGCGGGCATCCAGACGCGAAAAGGGCGCCCGATCCGGTCGGGCGCCCTTTTCGTGTGGCGGTCGAGAAGCGCGAGAGCCGCTTACTTCTTGAGGCCGAAGTTCGCGAAGCGCTTGTTGAACTTGGCGATCTGCCCACCGGTGTCCAGCAGCTTCTGCACGCCGGTCCAGGCCGGGTGCGACTTCGGGTCGATGTCGAGGCGCAGCGTGTCGCCCGGCTTGCCCATGGTGGAGCGGGTCGTGAACGAGCTGCCGTCGGTCATGACCACGGTGATCTCGTGATATTCGGGATGGATGTCAGTCTTCATGGCCGGGGTTCCTGCAAAGCGAGCGGCGTCTATACCAAAACACCCTCGCCGGCGCAACCCCTGAAACGGTCGCGTTTCAGCGTCCAACGGCGGGCTTTTCCCCCATTTCGCCGGCCTTTGCCAGCCGGGTGCCGGCTCGCGCCCGCCAGCCCGCGCCGTGCCGCCCCCTGTCCTTCGGCCGGCGCCTTGTTGCCGCCTCCCGCCCGCGCTATATGCCAGCCAACCCCAGCGATACCCCCAACAGCCAAGTGGGAACAGCGTGGCACGCCAACCCTCCCCCGACATGCTCGCCGCCGACGCCCGCGGCGACGCCGGCCGCCGCCGCGATCTCGGCCCGCTCCGCCGGCTCGTCCCGTTCCTGATGCCCTACAAGTGGCGGATCCTGGGGGCGATGGTGGCGCTGACCGTGGCCGCGGGGACCGTGCTCGGGCTGGGGCAGGGGATGCGCGTGCTGGTCGACCAGGGCTTCGCCGGCGGCGACACCACGCTCCTCGACCGCGCGCTGCTGGTGCTGCTCGGGGTGATCGCGCTGATGGCTGCCGCCACCTACAGCCGCTTCTATCTGGTGAGCTGGATCGGCGAGCGGGTGGTGGCCGACATCCGGCGCGCCGTCTACGACCATGTGCTCACCCTGTCGCCCGGCTTCTTCGAGACGACCAAGACCGGCGAGATCCTGTCGCGCCTCACCACCGACACCACGTTGCTTCAGGTGGTCGTGGGGTCGTCGGCGTCGATCGCGCTGCGCAATGCGCTGCTGTTCCTCGGCGGCGCCGGCATGCTGCTGGTCACCTCGCCCAAGATGACCGGGCTGGTAGCGCTGGTGGTGCCGCTGGTGGTGGCGCCCATCGTCTTCTTCGGCCGGCGGGTGCGCAGGCTGTCGCGCGACAGCCAGGACCGGGTGGCCGACATCGGCTCCTTCGTCGAGGAAACGCTGGCCGCCATCCGCACCGTCCAGGCATTCACCCATGAGGCGATCGACCGCACCCTGTTCGGCCGCCGGGTGGAGGACGCCTTCGACGTCGCCATCCGCAGGGTGCGGGTGCGGGCGCTGATGACGGTGATCGTCATCGTCCTGGTGTTCGGTGCCGTCGGCATCATCCTGTGGATCGGCGGGCACGACGTGGTGGCCGGCCGGCTGTCGCCGGGCGAGCTGTCGGCCTTCGTGATCTATTCGGTCGTGGTCGCCGGGTCGGTCGGCGCCATCAGCGAGGTGATCGGCGACCTCCAGCGGGCCGCCGGCGCCACCGAGCGGCTGTTCGACCTGCTGTCCGTCCAGCCGGAGATCCGCGCCCCGGCCGTGCCGGTGCCGTTGCCGACCCCGCCGGCGGGCGCGCTGTCCTTCGACCGGGTGCGCTTCCACTACCCGTCGCGCCCGGACTGGGCGGCGCTGGAGGAGTTCTCGCTCGACATCCGGCCGGGCGAGCGCGTGGCCCTGGTCGGCCCGTCGGGTGCCGGCAAGTCGACGGTGTTCCAGCTCCTGCTGCGCTACTACGACCCGCAGGCCGGCTCGGTGCGTCTCGACGGCGTCGAGCTGCGCGAGGCCGATCCGCGGGACGTGCGCCGCCGCCTCGGCCTCGTGGCGCAGGACCCGGTCGTGTTCTCCGCCAATGCCTGGGAAAACATCCGCTACGGCCGCCCGGAGGCGACCGACGCCGAGGTGCGCACGGCCGCCGAGGCCGCCCACGCCCTGGACTTCCTGGACGCGCTGCCGGAGGGGCTGGACACCTTCCTGGGCGAGAAGGGCGTGCGCCTGTCCGGCGGCCAGCGCCAGCGCCTGGCCATTGCCCGCGCCATCCTGCGCGACCCGCCGGTGCTGCTGCTGGACGAGGCGACCAGCGCGTTGGACGCCGAGAGCGAACGCATGGTGCAGGATGCGCTGGACCGGCTGATGCACGGCCGCACCACCCTGATCGTCGCCCATCGGCTGGCCACCGTGCTGAACGCTGACCGCATCGTGGTGATGGACCATGGCCGGGTCGTGGAGAGCGGAACCCACGGCGAGCTGGTGGCGAAGGGCGGGCTCTACGCGCGGCTGGCCGCCCTGCAGTTCGACCGGGCGGACGCGGCGGTGCAGGGGGCCTAGCCCCGCACCACACGCTCGCCTCGCCCCGCGCCCGAACGCCTCATCGCCCCACGGCCGCGGCCGCGCTACCCTCGCGACCCTTCCCAAGCCGACGAGGTGCTGCGATGGCGTGGTTCTCCGCAGGCCGCCTGATGGCGGTGATGGTCAAGGAATTCATCCAGATGCGCCGCGACCGGCTGACCTTCGCCATGATGGTGGGGGTGCCGATCGTCCAGCTTGTGCTGTTCGGCTTCGCCATCAACTCCGACCCCAAGAGCCTGCCGACGGCCGTGCTGTCCGCCGATTCCAGCCCGTTCGCCCGCACGCTGGTCGCGGCGATGGGGAATTCCGGCTATTTCGCCGTCGTCCGCCATGCCGTCTCGGAGGCCGAGATCGACCGCCTGCTGGCGGAAGGCGAGGTGCAGTTCGCCGTCACCATCCCGGCTGGCTTTTCCCGCGACCTGCAGCGCGGCAGCCGCCCGGTGCTGCTGGTGGAGGCCGACGCCACCGATCCCGCGGCGACCAGCAACGCGCTGTCGGCGCTGACCACCATCGCGCGGCAGGCTTTGAACGCCGACCTGACCGGGCCGCTTTCGGCCCTGCGCGCCGGGCCGGAGCCGGTCGAACTGCGCGTCCACCGCCGCTACAACCCGGAAGGCATCACCCAGTACAACGTCGTGCCCGGCCTGATAGGGGTCGTGCTGACCATGACCATGGTGATGATGACCTCGCTGGCCGTCACCCGCGAGCGCGAGCGCGGCACCATGGAGACGCTGCTGGCCATGCCGGTCCGCCCCTTCGAGGTGATGCTGGGCAAGATCGTGCCGTTCATCCTCGTCGGCTATGTCCAGGTGCTGCTGATCGTCGTCGCGGCGCGGCTGCTGTTCGACGTGCCGGTCGTCGGCAGCCTCGGCCTGCTGTCGGCGGTGCTGATCCTGTTCATCGCGGCCAATCTCGCCGTCGGCTTCACCTTCTCCACCCTGGCGCGCAACCAGCTCCAGGCGATCCAGATGTCCTTCTTCTTCTTTTTGCCGTCGATGCTGCTGTCGGGCTTCATGTTCCCCTTCCGCGGCATGCCCGGCTGGGCGCAGGCGGTGGGGGAGCTGCTTCCCCTGACGCACTTCCTGCGCATCGTCCGCGGCGTCCTGCTGAAGGGCAACGGAGTGGCCGAGATCGCGGCGGAGGTGCTGGCGCTCGCGCTGTTCCTGGCCGTGGTGACGGTGGTTGCACTGAAGCGGTATCGCCGTACGCTCGATTGAGCGGCGGCGGTGCCCTCCATCATTCCTTAACCGGGGTCCGCTATAGCCGAATCGGCGAGGATGCCGCGGATGGGGGAATGGCCATGGGGCATCGGGTTTCGGAACGGATTGCGCAGCGGCTGTCGGGGCAATCATCTAAGCGGTCGTCGTTGCGGCGGGCCTGCCGGCGGATCGCGGCGGGCGGGCTTGCGGTCCTGCTGGCGGCGGGCACCCTCTGGGCGGGGGGCGCCGATGCCCAGCCGCGCCGGAAGAAGCCGCAGCCGGTGCCGGCCTACGCCACCAGCGTCGCCTGGGCCGGGGTGACCGGACCCTCGCTGGGGGCGGCGCAGTCGATCGGCGGCTATGCCGCCGGTTGCATCGCCGGCGCCCGCGCCCTGCCGCCGGAGGGCGTCGGCTATCAGGTGATCCGCCTGTCGCGCCAGCGCAACTACGGCCATCCCGTCCTGATCGACATGCTCCGCGATTTCGGCCGCCATGTCGCCGCCGCCGGGCTGGGGACGGTGCTGGTCGGCGACATGGGACAGGCGCGCGGCGGGCCGATGCCGTCGGGCCACGCCAGCCATCAGGTCGGCCTCGACGCCGACATCTGGCTGCGGCTCGACCTGCCGCCGATGGGGCGGGCCGGCCGCGAGCGGGTGGAAGAGGTCAAATACGTCGATTACGACCGGATGCGCGTCACCGCCGACTGGTCGGACCGCCAGGCGCGGCTGGTCCAGATCGCCGCCAGCGACCCACGGGTCGCCCGCATCTTCGTCAGCCCCGCCATCAAGCTGGCGATGTGTGGCCGGAACTGGCCCGACCGCGGCTTCCTCAACAAGCTGCGGCCCTGGCATGGCCATGACGGCCACATGCACGTCCGCCTGTCCTGCCCCCCCGGCAGCCCGATGTGCGAGGCGCAGGCGGCGCAGCCGGAGGGCGACGGCTGCGGCGAGGAGCTGATGTCCTGGCTGGACAGCGCGTCCCCGGCCATCGAGCATCCGCCCGGCTACAAGCCCGAGCCGCGGGTGGTCCGCAAGATGCCCGCCGCCTGCCGGCCGGTGCTGAATGCGGCCGGAACCCGCATGGCGGCGTTGCCCGAACTCGGCGCGACGCCGGTCAAGGCGATACCCTGAGACGGGTCCCGAGAGGGGCGGGCGCGGCGGCGGGACCGGAGACTTTTTCGCTTGCATGCATTTAGCGCCGATTTAACCTGAAAGAGGAACGGTTCTTGTGCCGATTGCGCGGCGCAGGCGCGGGACAACCCCGCCGCATGCGCCGGGGCGCTGTTCGGTCGACGGGGTGACGGCCAGAAGGGGTGGCGGCGGCGATGGCGGACAAGGACGGTCAGTCCGGACACGGACCGAGCCTGAAGACGCGGCTCTATGCGTGGTGGGAGGGGTATGACCTCTCCGGCGTCAAATCCAGGAAGGAGGGCGAGGCCCCTCCGTCCTCGGAGCAGGCGGCCCCGGCTCCGGGCCCCGGGATGAACCGCTGGGGCAAGCCGCTCTGGAGCGCAACCCGGATCGAGGTGGCGGAGAAGATGTGGGGCGAGGGCTTCAACACGCCCGGCGGCGCCGACCACATTCCCTATCTGGTCAAGCCGCTGGGGCTGAACCCGGCGATGAGCGTGCTGGATCTCGCCGCCGGGCTGGGCGGCACCAGCCGCACCATGGCCGGCAAGTACGGATGCTGGGTCACCGGGCTGGAGGCGTCGGAGCTTCTGGCCAAGGAAGGGATGGTCCGCTCCTTCAAGCACGGGCTGGAGAAGAAGGCGCCGGTCGAGTCCTTCGACCCCGAGAACTTCAGCTATCCCAAGCGGGTCGACGCCATCGTCTACAAGGAGGGCATGTTCGCCGTCCGCGACAAGGAGCAGATGTTCGACGGGATCGAACTGGCGCTGAAGCCGCGGGGCCACCTGCTGATCACCGACTACATCGCCGAGGACGCGGTGACGGCGGCGAAGGCGGTGCAGACCTGGTGCGACAAGGAGCCGCTCGCCCCCAACCTGTGGCCCAAGGACCGGATGGCGAACGCCTTCGCTCAGCGCAACCTCGACCTGCGCATCGCCGAAGACATCACCGACACCCACCGCGGCCTGATCCTGTCGGCCATCCAGGGGCTGGTGGACCATCTGGAGAAATACCAGCTCGATACGCCGACCAAGCTGGCGGTGATGGAGGAGGTCGAGCTGTGGGCGCGCCGGGTCGCGGCCATCGACGCCGGGATGCGGGTGTTCCGGTTCTACGCAATCAAGCCCGCGGAGTAGGGACGGGCGCCCGAAAAAACTTTTGCGCGGACGCATTTTTTCTCTTGAGCACGGCGGCCGCTCTGGGTACATAGAGCGCCCCGCGTGACCCCAAGACACGCGGACGCGCTTGTGGCGGAACTGGTAGACGCGCTAGGTTCAGGTCCTAGTGGCTGAAAGGCCGTGGGGGTTCGACTCCCTCCAAGCGCACCAATGTGGGGCCATAGCTCAGCTGGGAGAGCGCTACAATGGCATTGTAGAGGTCAGGAGTTCGATCCTCCTTGGCTCCACCATTTCTTCCCGCCGGCCCATTCCGGCGGATGCGGGTCTTGCAGATTACTGCGGACCGATCCCCTGTGGCTTCCGCGCATCAGTTGCGCGCAGACAGGGCGTTACCCCCTTAGCGTACATGGCCGAACGGGTGCCGCGCACGGATAATCGCGTCTGTCGATCCCGCACGCCATTCCGATTATTTCCGGAGCGCCCGCCATGTCCACAAGGATGGAATTCGGGTTGAGGACGCTCGTCCTCGCCCTCTACGAGGAAGCCGCAATAACGGCGGCGGCCAAGGGCCTGACCGGCAGCCTTGGCGCCCTGGCCGTGCTGCGCGAAACCGCGAGCCTCGCGTCGGCGCGAGCCCGCCGCCCGGTGACGGAAGAAGAGGTGCTGGGCGCGGTGCTGCACGCCCGCCGCGCCCAGGGCCGGATCCGCACCGCCGCCGGTGCGGATCCCCGCCTTGCCGCCTTGCCGGTCGCGCCCGTCCTGTCCGGGAGCGTCGTGGTCCCGTCTCCGGCGGGTTCGCCCCTGGCTGCCATCGTCCTCGACGCCCCTGCGGACGCCGCCATGGCGGCTCCCCTGCTGTCGGCGTCCGAGCCGGCGAAGCCGCGTCGTGGGCGGCTGGCCCTGTGGGCATTGCGCTCCCTTGGTCCGGCGCCGACGGCGGCGCTGATCTGATCTGATCTGATCTGATCTGGTCTGATCTGATCCGGGCCGGCGGAGTGCCGGCCCCATGGGGCACATCTGACGACTTCATCCTGGTGCACCAACCTACAGGCCCATCGGCGTCTCCTCCCGCCGGTGGGCCTGCTTGTTTGCGGGCCTCGGCCGGGTGGATGGGGGAGCGTTATTGCGGATGCGCACTGGCGCAGCGGCGCGTGGCAGGCTAAAAGTCGCCGCTGTCTTGCGTCGGGCCGACCGCGTCGCAAGCATACCGTCTCCAGCGCCCGGTTTCCGGGTCGGGGCCCGTCGCCGGGCCGCCCGGCGGGTCCGTCCATTCCGGAGTATGAGCGTTGAGCCGCCCGCCCCGCCGCCTGTCCCCGCCCACCCATCCGCCGGCGCCCCGGAGCCGGGCATCGGCCCGGACCAAATTTCGCACCGAAACCCGGTTCCAGACCCGGCCTCCGGTCCGGAACCGGGAAACGGCGAACTGATCCGGACAGGGGCGACAGGGAAGAGCCATGCGCAGGACGACGATGAAACCGCGGGCGGATTGGCGCCCGGGCCTCCGCAGGTACCCCTACGGCGTGCGCGCCATGCCGGCCGGCACCGGCTGGCGGGAGGATGCCGTCTATGAATTCACTGCCTCGCAGATCGACCTGATCGAAAGCGTCGCCGACGAACTGCACAGCATGATCGGCGTTGCCGTCCGCCATGTGGTCGAGCACAAGCTGTTCGCGACTCTCGGCATCCGCGGCGACCTGGCGCGGCTGCTGGAGGCGTCCTGGATCGATTACTGGGCCGGCGGCCGGCGCAATGACCGGGCCGGCGGGCTGGCTGGGCGGCTGACGCTCGCCTATGACGGGCGCGACAGCGTCAAGCTGCTCGGCTGCAACTACGACACCACCGAAGGGCTGTTCGCCGCCTCGATCATCCAGCGCAACTGGCTTGAGGCGATGGCGAAGGACGCCAACCAGTTCAACGGCCTGCACGAGGCGCTGGTCGAGCGCTGGGAGGAGCTGGCGGCCGGCCTGCCGGGGCGCGCCCGCATCCATGCGACCTGCGCCACCCCCGACCCGCCGCGCGAGGGCGAGCTGGTCTATCTGGCCGCCACCGCCGCCGAGGCCGGGATCGACAGCCGGCTCCTGCCGCTGCAGAGCATCGCCTGGGACGGCCGCCGCTTCCTCGACGACGAGGCCCAGCCGATCGGCTGGCTGGCGAAGCTCTATCCATGGGACGGGCTGGCCGACGGGACCTTCCTGCAGCGGATGCGCAGCAGCGGGATGAGCGTGCTGGCGCCCTTCTGGTGCTGGCTGTGGTCGAACCACGGGCTGCTGGCGGTGCTGTCGCACCTTTACCCGCGCCACCCGAACCTCTGCCGGGCGGCACTGGACCCCAGCGGGGTCGCCGGCGCGGATTCGGTAACGGTGCGGGCGCTGCACGGGCTGGACGGCGCGCCGACCCGGATCGTCGAGCAGGGCGAGGTTGTTGCCGACGACGGGCCGGACATCGGAGGCGACGTCGCGGCGCAGGGCGCCGTCTGGCTGGAAACCCCGCCCGGCTTCCGGGAGGAGGAGACGCGCGCCGTCCTCCACGCCTGGATCATCGGGGACAAATGCCTGGGCATGGGGGTGCGGGAATCGACCGATCCGCGCCTCGGCCCGGATTCGTCGATGGTCCCGCACCTGTTCCGGGGATAGTCCCCCTCGCCGGGGGGCGCCTCCAAGGCCGAAGCCCGGGAAAGCGCGCGCCTCGCGGTCAGCCCCGCGGCCATATGGTTCCGGCCCGGCCGGTGGGCCGGCTGCGGGCGATCAGGGTGCGAAGGGGTTGCGCAGGGCCGGGCCGAAGGTCGCCTTGCGGGCTGCCCGCCAGATGGTTTCCGCCGCTGCGTCGTTGCCGCGGTCGGCGATCGCCATGCCGGCGACGGCCGGCTGGCGGTCGAGCCAGTCGCGCAACGTGTCCTCGAAGCGGACAACCTCCTGCGGGTCGTCGCTGGCCAGGGTGATCGACACGGTCAGTTCGGTGGTCATGGTCGGTTCCTTCCGGTTGGTCCGGCGGCAAGGCCGGATTGGCGCGGTCTCCCGCGGTTTCAGCGGGTCGCGGCGCGGTGGACGAGAAGGTGCCCCCTATGCACGCGGCCAGCGTGCGCTTCACCCCTCGCCGGCGCAATGAAAAAGGCGGGGTATGACCCCGCCTTCCGTGCCGTCCGTTTGCCGGGAACTTTTCCGACCTGCCGCGTTACTTGGCCTCGGTCTTGGTGCCGGGCCGGGCGATGCTGGCGATCTGCTTTTGCAGTTCGTCGATCTGTTTCTGCAGCTCGTCGAAGGATGCGCCCGCCTGGGCGGCCGGGCCGCCGGCCCCGGGCTGTCCGCCACCGGCTGTCCCGGCGACGCCGGCCGGGCCCTTGCCCGCGGCCTCGTCCGGGGCGCCGGCGGTGCCGAAGGGCGTGAACATGCGCATGGCCCGCTCGAACATCGCCATGTTCTGCTTGCTGACCTCGTCCAGCCTGCCGAAGGGGAACATCCCGCCCAGCGTGTTCTGGAAATAGTCGCGCATCTGCTCCTGGTTGCGGGAAAATGCCTGCATCGAATATTCCAGGTAGCGCGGCACGACCGACTGCATGTTGTCGCCGTAGAACCCGATGAGCTGGCGCAGGAAGCTGATGGGCAGCAGGTTCTGGCCCTTGTTCTCTTCCTCCACGATGATCTGGGTCAGGACCGAGCGGGTGATGTCCTCGCCGGTCTTGGCGTCATAGACCACGAAATCGAGCCCGTCCTTCACCATCTGACAGAGATGGTCCAGCGTGACATAGCTGCTGGTGGCGGTGTTGTAGAGCCGTCGGTTGGCGTACTTCTTGATCGTGATCGGAGCGGACTTCTGGTCTTCCTTGTCGGCCATCGCGGACTCTTTCAAGAAGGAACGTGTTCAAGACACGGGACGGGCGGCGGAAATTATTCCGCCCTTATGATTACTCGAATGAATAGCAATTTGTCCAGCGTTGCGCCGCGGCATGCGGCCGCAGCATCGGCGTGCTTCCCGGCTCGGACGGGTGCCGACGCCTACCCGGTTCCTACCCGGACGGGGAGGTGCGGGACCATGCCGCGCTGGTCAATGGGGGGAGGTCCCGCCTATACTCCCGCCATGGCCGATACGCCCGAAACCGATCCGCCGTCCTATGAGGCATTGGCGCGCCGTTACCTGGACCTGTGGCAGGACCAGTGGACGGCCGGGGCCGCCGATCCGGAGACGGCGGACATGCTGGCCCGCCTGTTCCAGATGATGGGGCAGGGGATGTCGGTCCTGTCGCCGTTCGCGCCGGGAGCCGGCGCTCCCTGGTTCGGGGGTTCGGGGTTCGGCGGTTTCGGCTTCGGCGGCCCCGCGGCGGGCGGGCCGCCCCCTTCCCACACAGTCACTCCCCAGCAGGGACAGCCTTCCGATGAGCGAGCGTCTGGCGGACAAGAGGCGGGCGGACGGCACGCCGATGCGCCTCGGGCCGCGGCCGCTGGGGCTGCATCTGGCGGCGGCGCTTGGCAGCCTGCTCAGCTCCTCGACCGGATTGCCGCTCTTGAGGAACGGCTTGCTGCCCTGGAGTCCGGCGCTGCGGGACCGGGCGGCGACGTTGAGGGGCGAGTTGCTGCAAGCGGAAAGGCTCCCCGGCGGCGCCGACCGCCTCGGCCGTGAGGTCGATCGCGAAATCAGGCGGCGCATCGATGCCGTCCTGACCGGGATCGATCGCTACCGGCGCCATCCCTACCGGCGCGACCTGCCGGATCCACCCGTCCTCTGGCGGGAGGGCGGTTCGCGCCTTCTCGATTACGGTGCGGAGGACGGGGCGGCGGGCGGCGGGCGGCGGGCCGTCCTGTTCGTTCCCTCGCTGGTCAACCGCCACTACATCCTGGACCTGTCGCGGGACAAGAGCCTGATGCGCTGGCTGGCCGGGCGCGGCTTGCGGCCGCTGCTGCTCGACTGGGGAACGCCGGGTCCGCTGGAGCGCCGCTTCACCCTGACCGACTATATCGCCGGCCGGCTGGACCGGGCGCTGGACGCCGCGCTCCGGGCGGCGGATGGGCCAAAGGGCGGGCCAAAGGGCGGGCCAAAGGGCGGGACGGTTCCGGTGGTCGGCTACTGCATGGGGGGCCTGTTGGCGCTGGGGCTGGCGCTTCGCCGGCCGCGCGACGTCGCCGGCCTGGCGCTGATGGCGACCCCCTGGGACTTCCATGCGGAGGATGCGGCGACCGCGCGGCGCGTCGCCGCCTTCATGCAGCCGTGGGGACCGGCGCTGGAGCGCTGGGGCGAACTGCCGACCGACGCGCTGCAGGCATTGTTCGCCCAGCTCGACCCGCTGCTGGCACTGAAGAAGTTCAGCCAGTTCGCGCGCATGGATCCGGCGTCGCGGGCGGCAACGGCCTTCGTGGCGCTGGAGGACTGGCTGAACGACGGCGTGCCCCTGGTGTCGGGGGTGGCGCGCGACGCGCTGGGCGGCTGGTACGGCCGCAACGACACCGTGGCCGGTAACTGGCTGGTCGCCGGGCTGCCGGTCGACCCCCGTGCCGTCCGCGTACCGACCCTGGCGCTGATCCCGGAGCGCGACCGCATCGTCCCGCCGGGCTCGGCGCTGGCACTCGCCGCCGCCGTGCCAGGAGCGCGCGCATTGCGCCCGCCGCTGGGCCATATCGGAATGGTTGTCAGTGCCGGAGCACAATCGGCGGTATGGGAACCTTTGGCCGATTGGCTTGCTGCGACAGGTTAGGCCAGCGACCTTCGGCCATCTTGCGCCCTTTGGTCTGCACGTCTTAAGGTAAGAACCACTCCGAGCGTCCCACCAGCGCTATAATAAAACTGTCCTAATTCGAGGAGCGTTCCATGACCGAGGTTGTCATTGCCGGTGCCGCCCGTACGCCTATCGGCAGCTTCAACGGTGCCCTCAGCGCCGTTCCCGCCCATGTCCTGGGCGAGGTCGCGATCCGCGAAGCGCTGGCCCGCGCCAAGACCGATGCTGCGGAAGTCAACGAAGTGATCATGGGGCAGATCCTGACCGCCGGCCAGGGGCAGAACCCGGCCCGCCAGGCCGCCGTCAACGCCGGCATCCCGGTCGAGGCAACCGCCATCGGCATCAACCAGCTCTGCGGCTCCGGCCTGCGCGCGGTGGCCCTCGGCTACCAAGCGATCAAGAACGGCGATGCCGACGTCATGGTCGTCGGCGGCCAGGAGAGCATGAGCATGGCCCCGCACGTCATGCACCTGCGCAACGGCACCAAGATGGGGTCGGCGGAGATGCTCGACACCATGCTGCGCGACGGCCTGACCGATGCCTTCCATGGCTACCACATGGGCAACACCGCCGAGAACGTCGCCCAGAAGTGGCAACTGACCCGCGAGGAGCAGGACGCCTTCGCCGCCGCCTCGCAGCAGAAGGCGGAAGCCGCCCAGAAGGCCGGCCGCTTCAAGGACGAGATCGTCCCGGTCACCATCAAGGGCCGCAAGGGCGACACCGTGGTGTCGGACGACGAGTATCCCAAGCACGGCACCACCCCGGAATCGCTGGCCAAGCTGCGCCCGGCCTTCTCGAAGGACGGCACGGTGACCGCCGGCAACGCGTCGGGCATCAATGACGGCGCCGCCGCCCTGGTGCTGATGACCGCCGAGAACGCCGCCCGGCGCGGCGTGACCCCGCTGGCCCGCATCGTCTCCTGGGCGACCGCCGGCGTCGATCCGGCGATCATGGGCACCGGCCCGATCCCGGCCTCGCGCAAGGCGCTGGAGAAGGCGGGCTGGACCGTCGACGACCTCGACCTGATCGAGGCGAACGAGGCGTTCGCCGCCCAGGCGCTGTCGGTGAACAAGGACCTCGGCTGGGACACCGGCAAGGTGAACGTCAACGGCGGCGCCATCGCGCTCGGCCATCCGGTCGGTGCTTCGGGGGCCCGCGTGCTGACCACGCTGCTGTATGAAATGCAGAAGCGGGACGCCAAGAAGGGCCTCGCCACCCTGTGCATCGGCGGCGGCATGGGCATCGCCCTCTGCGTCCAGCGCGACTGATATCGGACGGGCCGCCCTCCCGCTGAGGGGGCGGCCCGACCCGTCCAAGGTGTTCGCACGCACCCCGCACCCGCGGGATTGCCTGCGCTCGCCCAAAAACAACAACCACAAGAAACCAACCAAACGATCACTTTTCTGGGGAGAAAAACAATGGCTCGAGTTGCAGTCGTCACGGGCGGCACCCGCGGCATCGGCGAAGCGGTCTGCATCGCCCTGAAGAATGCCGGTTACAAGGTGGCCGCCAATTACGCCGGCAACGACCAGGCGGCCGAGGAATTCACCGCCCGCACCGGCATCCCGACCTACAAGTTCGACGTCGCGGATTTCGACGCCTGCAAGAAGGGGATCGCGGCGATCGAGGGCGACCTCGGCCCGGTCGAGGTGCTCATCAACAACGCCGGCATCACCCGCGACGGCGTGATGCACCGCATGACCTACCAGCAGTGGGAGGCGGTGATCCACACCAACCTGTCCTCCTGCTTCAACATGTGCCGCAACGTCATCGACGGCATGCGCGAGCGCGGCTTCGGCCGCATCGTCAACATCGGCTCGATCAACGGCCAGGCCGGCCAGTACGGCCAGGTCAACTACGCCGCCGCCAAGTCGGGCATCCACGGCTTCACCAAGGCGCTGGCCCAGGAAAGCGCGGCCAAGGGCATCACCGTCAACGCCATCGCCCCCGGCTACATCGACACCGACATGGTGCGCGCGGTGCCGGCCAACGTGCTGGAGAAGATCGTCGCCCGCGTCCCGGTCGGCCGCCTCGGCCGCGCCTCGGAGATTGCCAACGCCGTCCTGTTCCTGGTCAGCGACGACAACGGCTTCATGACCGGCTCGACGCTGTCGATCAACGGCGGCCAGCACATGTACTGATCCTCGCGGGATCCGTCCACGCCACCATCCTGTCCTTGCAAGCCCCTCTCCCGCCGGCCGGCGGGAGAGGGGCTTTTCTTTCGCTGCTTCCGCCGCCGCACTTGACGGAACGGCCGCCGGGCGGAAGGGTATCGTCCGCTTTCAACGCCCCTCAACACACGGACACCCGGCGATGCCCTACACCTCGTTGCGCGACTTCATCGACCGGCTGGAGAAGAATGGTCGGCTGGTGGTGGTGAAGGAGCCGGTGTCGACCGTGCTGGAGATGACCGAGATCCAGACGCGCCTGCTGGCGGAGGGCGGCCCGGCGGTGCTGTTCGAGAACGTCATCAAGGCCGACGGCACCCGGTCCGAGATGCCGGTCCTGGTCAACCTGTTCGGCACGGTGGAGCGCGTCACCTGGGGCATGGACCGCGAGCCGCACCAGCTCCGCGCCGTCGGCGAGACGCTGGCCTTCCTCAAGCAGCCGGAGCCGCCCGGCGGCTTCCGCGAGGCACTGGAGCTGATCCCGCTGGCCAAGACCGTGCTGTCGATGAAGCCGAAGACCGTCGGCTCCGCTCCCTGCCAGGAGGTGGTGCTGACCGGCGATGACGTCGATCTCGGCCGCCTGCCGGTGCAGAGCTGCTGGCCGGGCGAGCCGGCGCCCCTTATCACCTGGCCGCTGGTGGTGACCAAGGGGCCGACGGGCAAGCGCGAGGACGACTTCAACCTCGGCATCTACCGCATGCAGGTGCTGGGCCGCAACAAGACCATTATGCGCTGGCTGAAGCACCGCGGCGGCGCCCAGCACCATCACCGCTGGCAGGCTCATCAGGAAAAAATGGGCGGCAAGCGCGAGCCGCTGCCCTGCGCTGTCGTGCTCGGGGCCGACCCCGGCACCATCCTGGCCGCGGTGACGCCGGTGCCCGACACCCTGTCGGAATACCAGTTCGCCGGCCTGCTGCGCGGCAGGAAGGTCGAGCTGGTGGACTGCAAGACGGTGCCGCTGAAGGTCCCCGCCCAGGCGGAGATCGTGCTGGAGGGCCATGTCAGCCTCGACGAGTACGCCGACGAGGGACCCTACGGCGACCATACCGGCTATTACAACTCGGTCGAATCCTTCCCGGTCTTCACCGTCACCGCCATGACGATGCGGCGCAAACCGATCTATCTCTCCACCTTCACCGGCCGGCCGCCCGACGAGCCGTCGGTGCTGGGGGAAGCGCTGAACGAGGTGTTCATCCCGCTGCTGACCCAGCAGTTCCCGGAGATCGTCGATTTCTGGCTGCCGCCGGAGGGCTGCTCCTACCGCATCGCCGTGGTCAGCATGAAGAAGGCCTATCCCGGCCACGCCAAGCGGGTGATGATGGGCGTCTGGTCCTTCCTGCGCCAGTTCATGTACACGAAGTGGGTGATCGTCGTGGACGACGACATCGACGCGCGGAACTGGAAGGACGTGATGTGGGCGATCTCCACACGCATGGATCCGGCCCGCGACATCACGGTGATCGAAGGCACGCCGATCGACTATCTCGACTTCGCCAGCCCCGATTCGGGCCTCGGCGGCAAGGTCGGCCTGGACGCCACCAACAAGTGGCCGCCGGAAACCAAGCGCGAGTGGGGCCAGAAGATCCGCATGAGCGACGAGGTCGTCGACCAGGTCAGCCGCAAATGGAACCTTTACGGCCTGCCGGGCAGCGGCAAACCGATCTGGAAATGAGGAAGCCGGCGCCGCCCCTCTCCCGGCCGGGGAGGGGGGCGGGCGGCGCGCCGGCTCAGCGCCGCGGCTCCCGGCTCAGGCCCTTGGCCTGGAGCTCCTCCAGATACTCGGCCCACAGGCGGTCCTGATCGGTGCCGATCTCGTAGAGGTATTTCCAGCTATAGATGCCGCTGTCGTGCAGGTCGTCGAAGACGATGCGGACGGCATAGTTGCCGACCGGCTCCAGCCGCATGATGCCGACGTGGCGGCGGCCGGCGACCGTCTGCTTCTGGCTGGGATTGTGGCCCTGCACCTCGGCCGACGGGCTTACGACGCGCAGGAACTCCGCCGGATAGGAGAAGCGGCGGCCGTCGTCGAAATCGACCTCCAGCCGCTTCTCCTGCGTCTTCAGCCGGATTTCCGTGGGCCAGTGGACGGTGCCGAAGCTTCCGCCGGCATCGCCGCTCATCGCGCCGACCCCGCCTTGTCCAGGCTGCGCGCCTCGTCGATCAGCATGATCGGGATGCCGTCGCGGATGGGATAGGCCAGCCCGGCGCGCTCGCTGATCAGCTCGGCATGCTCGGCGTCGTAGCGCAGCGGACCCTTGGTCAGCGGGCAGACCAGGATCTCCAGCAGCTTCGGGTCGACGCGGGCGCTGGTCTTCGGTTCGCTGCTCTTGTCGTCGGGCGTCGCCATGTCGTGTCTCACAATCGATGGGGAAGGGGGCGGTCAGTGCCTGGGGGGCGGGCCGTCCCCGTCGTGGCTGTCGAGAATGGCCATCTCCACCAGCCCGATCAAGACCTTCCCTCGCTCCGCCAGCGTCGGGGCCTCCAGCAGCGCCTGCTTTTCGCTCGGGCTGAAGGGACAGATCATCGCCAGTGAATTGATCAGCCGTTCGTCCAGCGTCGTCTCGATGGATTTCCAGTCGACCGAAAGCCCCTGGACGCGGAAATAGGTCTTCAGTGCGCCCAGCAGGCGGCTGCGGTCGACGTCGCCGCAGGCTTCCGGTTCCATATCCCCCTTGAACGGGCGCCAGTCGGGAACGATGCGGCGATAGCCGCGCGCGCCCTCGACCTCCCGGGCGATCTCGAAGCGGGCGATACCGGTCAGGGTGATGAGGAAGCGGCCGTCGTCGGTCTCGCCGAAACTGGTGATGCGCCCGGCGCAGCCGCAGGGATAGACCGCCGGATCGCGTTCGCGGGACGCCGAATCAACCGGCTGGATCATGCCGATCATACGGCCGCTCGCCAGCGCGTCCTCGACCATGGCGAGGTAGCGCGGCTCGAAGACGTTCAGCGGCAGCCGTGCGCGGGGCAGCAGCAGCACGCCGGCCAGCGGAAAGATCGGCAGCATCGTCGGGAGCTGACCGAAAGCGGGGTCGAAGGGGTTCCTGGTCATGCCAATCACATAGAACCCCTTGAACCGCGGAACAGCCGCCCGTTCCGAAAAGCCTTAGCTGAACATCATCGACGACAGGCGCCGGCGGGTCTTGATCGTCAAGGGATCGGTCTGGCCGAAAGCCTCGAAGAACTTTACCAACTGCTTGCGCGCCGCGTCGTCGTTCCAGGTCCGGTCGCGCTTGAAGATCTCCAGAAGCTCGTCCACCGCGGCCTCGCGCTTGCCGGCGGCGAACAGCGCCATGGCGAGATCGAAGCGGGCGGCGTGGTCGGCCGGATCATGCGCGACCTTCTCCATCAGCTCCGGGATCGGGCCGGCGTTGGAAGCCTGCTCCGCCACCTCCAGCGCGGCGCGGACGTTGGCCAGTTCCTTGTCCTTGGCGATCGCCTCGGGGGCCTGGGCCAGCATCTCCTTGGCCTGCTCCAGTTCGCCGGCCGCGATCAGGCAGCGGACGATGCCGGCAAAGGCCTGGGCATGCTCGGGCTCGGCCTGGAGGATCTGGCCGTAAAGGTCCAGCGCACCCTGCAGGTCGCCGCCGTCCAGCATCTCCTTGGCCTGGGCAAGCGCCTCCTCCAGCATGTCGTCGCCGCCGCCGACCCCGGCCTGCTTGGCCAGCGCCACCAGCTTGTCGACGAACGCCTTGACCTGGGATTCGGGCAGGGCGCCCATGAAGCCGTCGACCGGCCGACCCTGGAAGAAGGCGTAGACCGCCGGGATCGACTGCACCCGAAGCTGCGACGCGATCATCGGGTTGGCGTCGGTGTCGATCTTCACCAGGCGGACGGCACCCTTGGCGGCGCGCACCACCTTCTCGATGATCGGGCCGAGCTGCTTGCAGGGGCCGCACCAGGGCGCCCAGAAGTCGACGATCACCGGCACGTCGCGCGACGCCTCGATCACGTCGGCCATGAAGGCGCGGTCGGAGCTGTCCTTCACGAGGTCGGCGGCACCGCCGGCGGCAGGCTTGGCTGCGGGCTTGGGCGCGTTCGCGGGGGGCATGGAGAACATGGCGTGGTTCGGTCCCGTTGGTGGTGTCTGGCCCAGGAGGACAGCCCGGTGGGCCATGTTGCCGGTCTGTTTGCCGTGATATGTGAGTGTGCGCGTCGGCTCAAGCAAGCATTGCGTCGCCGTCGGGTGCGGCCACCGGGTGCCGCCGCCGGGATTCAGCCGGCCACTGTGCCGCCGCCATCCGGTTCGGCGCCGAAATCGACGATCGCCGGCTCGTGGCCGCAGGCGCGGATGAAGCGCAGCAGGTCCTCGGAGCGAATCGCCGTGGTCCGGTCGTTCAGCAGCGGATGGTAGTTGAGCAGCTCGTGCTCCATCATCGCCTTCTGCAGCACCACGCGCACCTGGTGGCCGGCGTCGTTCACCAGGGCGAAGGGCGAGACCGACCCCGGACGGATGCCGAGGACGTGCCACAGCCGCTCGGGCGAGGCGAAGGACAGCCTTGCGGACCCGATGGCCTTGTCCAGCCGGTTCAGCTCGATCCGCGCATCCTCCAGCGCCACGACCAGCCAGTGCTGGCCCTTCCTGTCCTTCAGGAACAGGTTCTTGCAGTGGCCGCCGGGCAGGGCGCCGCGCAGCGCCTTGCTTTCCTCCACCGTGTGCAGCGGCGGGTGGCTGTGCGTGGCGGCCGGGATGCCGAGCGCGTCGAGCCGTGCCAGAAGCTGTTCCGGCGAGGTCGGCAGCGGGGCGTTGGGATCGGGCAGGGGGAGCGATGCGGTGTCCATGGCGATCTTTGTACCGATCCCGTGGAAAATCGTCCAGCCGGTGGAAAAAACCGGAACAAGGCGCTTGCATTGCGTCGGCCGATGAGTATAGTCCGCCGCACACCGCCAGACGGTGCGGAGCGCGGGCGTAGCTCAGGGGTAGAGCACAACCTTGCCAAGGTTGGGGTCGAGGGTTCGAATCCCTTCGCCCGCTCCAGTTTTCAAATTGCCGCAGTTCCAGGGGCCGGGCGGAAACGCGCTGGCCCTTTGCTTTTTTCCCGTCGGCATTCCCCTTCTATCCCCCCTCGCCGGACCGCGGTCCGGGTCGGCCGGCGGTTCTGCGCCCGCGCCGGCCGCGCAGATCTGCCAATCGTTCGAAGACGTTCCATCATCGGCGGCGGGGCGCTGTAATGGCCGGCGTCCGCCTTCGGGCGCCGTGCATCGCAGCGTCCGGCAGGCGTTTCCCATGTCCCTGATCTTCCAGCTCGTCCTGCCGATGTTCGGCCTGATCGGCCTCGGCTTCTGGGCCGCGCGGTGGCGCGGCTTCACCAGTGCCATGGCGCAGGGGCTGTCGCGGTTCGTGGGCCTTTACGCGCTGCCGGCCCTGCTGTTCGCCAGCATGGCGCAGGCCGACATTCCCGATCCGCTCGAATGGGCGCTGATCGCGTCCTTCTACCTCGCCGCCTTCGCGGTCTTCCTGGTGGGCGCCCTGTGGATGCGGCTGGCGGGCCGCCGGGAGCAGATCGCCACGATCGGCCTGGCCAGTTCCTTCTCCAACATCGCCATGCTCGGCATTCCCATCGTCATGCAGGCCTATGGCCCGGCCGTGGCGGTGCCGGTGATGCTGCTGATCGTCTTCCAGTCGCCGTTGCTTTTCACCTCCGCCACCATGCTGGTCGAGGCGCAACGCTCTGCCGGCGCGCAACGGGCGGGCGGCGTGGCGGGCCATCCGGTCAGGGCGGCACTGGCCGCCGCCTGGGCGACGCTGACCAGTCCGCTGGTGCTGGGCGTGGCGCTGGGCCTGGGCGCCAATCTCCTGCATGCGCCGGTCCCGGCCATGGTGATGAAGGGCTTCACCATGCTGGGGCAGGCGGTGCTGCCCTGTGCCTGCTTCTCGCTGGGGGCGACGCTGGCCTTCAGCCCGGCGTCGGGAGCGATCCTGCCGGGAGCGGTGGTGGCCGTGCTGAAGACCGGGCTGCACCCGCTGCTGACCTGGCTGCTGGCCACCCAGGTCTTCCATCTGTCGCCGCTGTGGGTGGCGCCGGCGGTCACGGCAGCCGCCCTGCCGACCGGCATCAACGCCTATGTCTTCGCCGAGCGCTACGGCGCCGGACGCGAGGTGGTGTCGATGTCGCTGCTGATCTCCACCCTGCTGTCGCCGGTGTCGATCTCCATCGCCTTCATGGTGTCCGGAGCCGGCTGACGTGACGCCCGGCCCCCGCGCTTCGGGCCGCCCGGCCAGACGGCCCAATCAAGCGACCCGATCAGGCGGCCAGGACGCCCCGGCGTTCGTCCGCCCAGCCGCGCGCGGTGGTCGGGCGCCCGTCGGCGTCGATCAGCCCGCGGCCGAACAGTTCCTCGGCGTGGCGGATGAAGAAGGCGGCGGTGCTCGGCCGCTCCCAGTGCTCCATCCAGTTCTGTTCCATGAAGGCCAGGATGGCCGGCTGGTCCAGCTCCGCCTCCCACAGCACGCCGAGCAGGGAGGTCTGCTGCTCCTCGTGCATGCAGTCCTCGAAGCACAGGCGCTTGTCGGCGCGGGCCTCTTTCCGGGCGGTGGTTTCCGGGCCCGGACCGAGGCCGTAGTCGATCAGCGGCCGGCGATCCGGCGCAGCGCACAGCCAGTGCGCCACCTCATGCACGATCACTGTCGCCTCGACCTCGGTGCGGATCACCTGGCCGTCCCACATGAAGGAGCGGCTGGGCGGCTCGTCCAGCGTGCCGATGCCGTGGGCGTGGGCCAGCCGCACCGCTTCGGCCCGGTGCGCCGGGGTGTCGACGCCGCCGTTCGGCTCGCCGTCGGGGCGGACCGGCCAGGTGGCGGCGATGCGGCGGAAGGCGGCCCGCGCCTGCGGATGGCCGTCCAGGTTGGCGTCGAAGGCGGCAAGCGCCTTCGGCATGTCGTCGATGGCAATCGGGGTCAGGATCATGGCGCCTATGTGCCGAAGGGCACCCCGCCGTGCAAGGGGATTGTCGGTGCGAAAAAGGCTGGGCCGGCCGGCGCCTCGCTTATGGCGCGGCTCCGGCGGCGGTCCCGTGGTGCCGCCGGAGCCTTGAAACCCAGGCCGCAGCCGGCCTTTGCGCTCAGGCCGCCCGCATGTCGGCGAGGAAGCGCGACACGAAGCCGCGGAGGCCCTCGGCCTCATGGTTGAGCCCGTCGGACGCGGCCAGCACCTCGCGCGACGCGCCGCCGGTGGAGGCCGCAGCCTCCGACACGCCGACGATCGTGCCGGACACCTGCTGGGTGCCGCGGGCGGCCTGCTGGACGTTGCGGCTGATCTCCCCGGTGGCCGCCCCCTGCTGTTCGACGGCGGCGGCGATGGTGGTGGAGATGTGGTTGATCTCGCCGATCACCCGGCCGATCTCGGCGATCGCGCCTGCCGCCTGTCGGCTGATCTCCTGGATGCCGGCGATCTGCGAGCCGATCTCCTCCGTCGCCTTGGCGGTCTGGCTGGCCAGTTGCTTGACCTCGCCCGCAACCACGGCGAAGCCCTTGCCGGCCTCGCCGGCGCGGGCCGCCTCGATGGTGGCGTTCAGCGCCAGCAGGTTGGTCTGGCTGGCGATGTCGGTGATCAGGCCGACGACCTCGCCGATGCGCTGGGCGGCATCCACCAGCCCGCGCACGGTCGTATCGGTCTTCCCGGCGACGGCCACCGCCTGGCCGGCCATGCGGGTGCTCTCCGCCACCTGGCGGCCGATCTCGGCGATCGAGGCGGACAGCTCCTCGGTGGCCGCGGCCACCGTCTCGACGTTGCCGGTCGCCTCCTGGGAGGCGCTGGCGACCGCGTCGGCCTGGCGGGTCGTCTGTTCGGCGTTGGCCGACATGGCCTGGGCGGTGGCCTGCAGTTGGGTCGCCGACAGGGACACCCGGCCGAGCGCCGCCAGCACAAGCTGGTCGAACTCCCGGGTCAGCCGGTCGATCCGCTCGCCGCGGATGCGCCCCGCCTCATGCTCCGCCTGCTGGAGGGCGGCCAGCCGGTCGCTCTCGATCAGGCTGTCCTTGAAGACCTGGAGCGCCTTGGCCATGCCGCCGATCTCGTCCGCGCGGTCGAGACCGGGGATGTCGACCGCGCGGTCGCCGCCGGCAAGCCGGGTCATGCGGTCGGTCATCGCCACCACCGGCCGCGACAGCCCGCGCCCGATCAGGAGCGCCACCGCCACCCCCAGCACCACGGCGATCAGCGAGGCGCCGGCCATCACCGTGCGCGACTTGCCGATGAAGGTGCCGGTCTGGACACCCAGCGCCTGCTGGTTCGCCACGCTCGCCTGCGTCAATTCGTCCGCCTGCTTGCCGACGGACTCGCCGACCGGCACCAGCACCTCGCGCACCAGCCTGTCGCGTTCGCCGGTGGTCTTGACCAGGCCGTTGAAGCCCGTGATGTAGACGCGCAGCATCGCAGTGTAGGACATCGCCATCTTGCGGCGCTCGAAGTCTCCCAGCTTTGCCATCATCGCCCCGCCGCGGCTGGCGGCGTCGGCGAACTGCGCGAGCGTCTCGTCGGCCAGCGTCGGCGAGCTGTCGACGTTGTAGCGGGTGGCGGAGATGCGCGCCGACAGCATGTGGCGCAGTGCCATGCCGGCCAGATAGGCCGCCTCGGTGTCGTTGGCGGCACCGGCGCTGTCCATGATCCCGTCCAGCGCCTTCTCCAGGCGCGGGCCGAGCTCGTTCAGGTCGCCGATCGTCTTGGTGCGCTGGGCCTGCAGCTCCATCGCCGTGGCGAACGCCTCCCGGTACTGGGCAATCTCCTCGGCCATGTGGTCGACCGTGCCGAGCAGTGCCGGATCGGTGAAGAGGCCGCGGGCCTCCGCGATGGTCCGGGCCGCGTCCTCGGCATGGCGGCGGACCGTCGCCCCGACCTCGGCGTCGCCGGTCAGCAGGAAACTGGTCGCCTGCTGCCGCATCTCCAGCATCAGCGCCTGGATGCGGCCCAGCTCGTTCGTCTGCTGCCCGAGCCGCTTGTAGGTTTCCACCGCGCCACCGGCGTCGCGCAGCGCGACGATTCCGATGCCGCCGATCAGCACGAGGAACACCAGGATACCGGCGCTGCCGGCGGTGATCTTGGTCCTTACGGAAAGGCGATTGAAAAGGCTCATGTGAGAGGCCTCCGGCGGCACAAGGTCATGGCTCGGCTTCTGTCGGGGTGATGGTTGTCGGGAGGATGGGTCGAAAGGGTCAATCATTGTGACCCGTTTCAGGAACCGTGCCACATGCCCGCATACGACCGCCAGCTTTGTGGGTGGCCGGGCGCCCTGTTGTGCGTTCCGGCTTCGCGGCTGCGGAATAAAAGGCCGCGGCGGATGTTTGCCCGGTGTTCGCCGTCATCGGGCGCCTACGGCTGTGGCGAACCGGCCATTTTTTGTGCCGTGCCGGTCACAGGAGAGGCATTTTGAACATCCCTCATATCGTGGTATACGCCGAAGGGCGGAGCGGCCGGCCGGGGTCGTCGCCGATCATCCTCTTCTCCCGGCTTTCGATGCTCTGACCCGACGGCTGGCCATGTCCATCACCGACGCGCCTCTTCCAGCGGCCTCTCTGGACGACCGCACCGCTTCCGCACGCCGACCGGGCCGCCCGCCGCGCGGCCGCCTTTCGGTCGTGATCCCCTTCTACAACGAGGGTCCCAACGTCGCCGCCCTGTTCGCCCGGCTGACGCCGGTGCTCGACGGGCTGGGCATGGACTGGGAGGTCGTCTGCGTCAACGACGGCAGCCGCGACGACACCGTCGACCGCCTGCTCGACGCCCACGACCGCGATCCGCGCATCAAGGTGGTCGACCTGTCGCGCAACTTCGGCAAGGAGCTGGCCCTGTCCGCCGGGCTCAGCCATACCACCGGCGACGCGGTGGTGCCGATGGACGCCGACCTCCAGCATCCGCCCGAACTGCTGCCGGCCTTCATCGCCAAATGGCGGGAGGGCTACGACGTCGTCGTCGCCGTGCGGCATGCCCGGGTGGGGCAGAGCCTGAAGCACCGGCTGTTCGCGCGGCTGTTCTACTGGTTCTTCGACCACCTGTCGGAGATCAAGCTGCCCCGCGAGGTCGGCGATTTCCGGCTGATGGACCGCCGGGTGGTCGAGGTCATCAACCGGATGCCCGAGCGCACGCGCTTCATGAAGGGCATCTTCGCCTGGGTCGGGTTCCGCCAGGCCGCCATCCCCTACGAACAGGGCGAGCGCGCCGGCGGCGACACCAAATGGGGGTTCGTCAAGCTCCTGCGCCTGTCGCTCGACGGGCTGACCGCCTTCTCGACCTTCCCGCTCCGGGTGTGGAGCCTGGTCGGCATGGCCGTCTCAGGGGTGGCCTTCGTCTATATCCTGATCCGCCTGGTGCGCACGCTGCTCCACGGCATCGACGTGCCGGGCTACGAATCGCTCCTGGTCGCGGTGCTGTTCCTCGGCGGCATCCAGCTCATCACGCTCGGCATCATCGGCGACTATCTCGGCCGCGTCTTCGCCGAGGTGAAGGGCCGGCCGCTGTTCATCGTGCGCTCGGCCCACGGCTTCGACGGCACCCACGACCCGGTGCCCTTCGATCCAGCCGCCGCCCCGCCGGCGCGTCCGGTCGAGGCCGGGACCCTGTCCGAAACCGGGGCGGAGCCGCAGCGATGACCATCCAGGCCCGCCGCCGTCCGGAGGGGGAGGCCCCTCCGGCCTCCCATCGCGCCCCGGCCGATCCCGTCATCGGCATGCCCGCCGGCTGGACGCCGCCGCGCCACGACGGCGCGCTGTGGGACGGGCTGTCGCGCGCGCTGGTCCTGGGCCTGCTGATCCTGGCGGCACTCACCTTCCTCAGCTACGGCATCAGCACCGACGAGGAGGTGCAGCACATCTACGGGAAGAAGCTGCTGTCCTACTACACCAGCGGCTTCCAGGACCGGTCGGCCTTCCATTTCAAGGACCTCGCCTATTATGGCGGCCTGTTCGACCTGATCACCGCGGTCATCGTCCCCTTCTCGCCCTTCGAGGAGTACGAGACCCGCCATCTTCTCTGCGCCCTGGTCGGCGTGCTCGGCATCGCCGGAACCTGGCGCTACACGAGGCTGCTGGCGGGGCCGCGCGCCGGCTTCATCGCCACGGCCCTGCTGGCGCTGAGCGGCGTCTATTACGGCGCGATGTTCAACAACACCAAGGACGTCCCCTTCGCCGCCGGCATGGTGTGGACGCTCTATTTCGCCACGCGCATCCTGCTCCAGTTGCCGCGCCCCAGCCGCAGCGCCGTGCTGAAGTTCGGGCTGGTGCTCGGCATGACGCTGGCGATCCGGGTGGGGGCGGTGCTCGCGGGCTTCTACCTCGCCGCCGGCATGGCCCTGCATTTCGCGCTGGTCGCGCGGCAGGAGGGGGGGCGCCGGGTGCTTGCCGACGCGCGCCACGCCTTCCTGTCGCTGTGGCCCGCGATTCCCGTCGCCTACGCCATCATGGCGATGTTCTGGCCCTGGGTGGTGCAGCGGCCGTTCCGCAATCCGTTGGAGGCGCTGCGCGTCGTCTCGCACTTCCCCATCGACATCCAGACGCTGTTCATGGGCCAGCTTGTCCACTCCAACGACCCGCCGGCGCTGTACCTGCCGGTCTATCTGGCGGTGAAGCTGCCGGAAGCGGTGGTGATCGGCGCCGGGGTCGCGGTGGCGATGGCGGCGGTGTGGCTGGCGCGCGGGGGCTGGCGGCGGACCGGCGCCTTCACCCTGGTGCGCTACACGCCGCTGGCGCTGGCGGCGTTCCTGCCGATCCTGCTGTTCATGCTGATGCGCCCGTCGGTCTACAACGGCATCCGGCATTTCCTGTTCCTGGCGCCGCCCTTCGTCGTGCTGGCGGCCATCGCCACCGACAGGGTGTGGGCGCTGTGCCAGCGTGGCGGCCGGGCGCTGGGGCAGGGATTCGCCGCGGCGATGACCGTGGTCGGCGTGCTGTACGCCTGGCAGCTCGGCGCCATGCATCCGAACCAGTATGTCTACTACAACCAGTTCACCGGGGGGGTGCGCGGCGCCGACGGGCGGTTCGAACTGGACTATTGGGGCAACTCGCTGCACGAGGCGCTGCAGGAGCTGATCGAATATGTCGAGCGCGAGAACGACGGTCATGCCCCGCCGCGGCAATACACGCTGACGGTCTGCGGCAACACGCTGGCGGTGCGCTTCGAGCTGCCGCCCTGGCTGCGGCTGGTCAACGGCATCGAGCCCGACTGGCGCAAGGCCGACTTCTTCCTGGCCTTCACCCAGGTCCAGCGCTGCCCCTCGCTCCTCGACGGCCATCCGATCCTGGAGATCGCGGCCGACGACGTGCCGCTGTCGATCGTCAAGGACCGCCGTCCGCCGAGGGCCGAAGTCCCGAGCGAGTAGGGCGCGGGCGGGAAGGGGCGTGAGCGTGGCCGTCCGGGAGTACCACGGCGGCACCCGACCGGCCTTTCGCCGCATCGCCCTTCGCGAACCTGTCGGTCCGCCGGACGCGGGCCCACTCTCCGTATCGGTTTCGGGGCCGGGCGGAGAAGGGGATGCGGCGCGGGCTGCTCTTGATCGTTTGCTGTCTGCTGCTGTGGAGCGTGCCGCTCGGGCCGACCGGAGCCATCGGCTTCGACCCGCTGCGCGACCAGGTGGCGCGGACCGTGGAGGACCGGCTGGCGTCGGCCGGGCCGGGCGGCATGGTGGTCGGGGTGATCCGCGACGGCCACCGCGTCGTGGTCGGGCGGGGCGATCCGGGACGGCCCGACGGCGGCCCGCCCGACGGCCGCACCCTGTTCCAGATCGCGTCGCTGACCAAGCCCTTCACCGGCACCATCATGGCCGAGCTGATGCGCGAGGGGCGCGTCGACCCCGCCGACCCGTTGGAGCGCCACCTGCGGCGCATCGGTCCGGTGCCGCTCGGCCATCTGCCGCAGTTCGACGGCCGGCCGGTGCGGCTGCGCGATCTCGCGACCCACACCGCCGGGCTGCCCAACGTCCCGGAGACGCCGCGCTTTTCCTGGAGCCGCCTGGAGGATCCCCGCAACCCGTACAAGGCGCTGTCGCGTGGCGAACTGGCGTTGTGGCTTGCCGCCTACCAGCCGCCGGTGCCGCCGGGCACCCGTTTCAGCTATTCCAACACCGGGATGGCGGTGCTGGGCGAGGCGCTGTCGGCTGCGGCCGGCCAATCCTACGAGGCCCTGCTGAAGCGCGTGGTGACCGTGCGCTTCGACCTGCGCGACACCACCCTCCACCCGACGGCCGAGCAGCAGGCGCGCAAGGCGTCCGGCCACGCCCGCGGCGTCGGCGTGCCGGACTGGGAGGCGCCGGCGATGCTGCCGGCCTTCGGCCTCTACTCCACCGCCGACGACCTGCTGGGCTGGATGGCGGCCAACCTGGGGGATTGCGCGGGCGCCGCCGCCGGTCCGGACGGGCGCGGCTGCGAGCCGGGGGTTGCGGCGACGCTGGACCTTGCCCAGGCGGTGCAGGTCGAAGGCAGGTCCCTGGCCGATCCGGGGGCGCTGGGAGGCGGCGCCATGGCGCTCGGCTGGTTCGTTGCCCGTGCCGACGACGGCACGCCGATCCATTGGCATTCCGGCTCGACCGGCGGCTTCAACGCCTACATCGCCTTCTCGCGCGCCCATCGCTGGGGCGTGGTGGCACTCACCAACAGCGACCCCGACAAGGTCACCGCCGACCGCGTGGTGGTCGATCTGGTCCGCCGGCTGGAGGCGCGGCCGGAGGTGGCCAGCCTGTCGCAGTAGGCGCGGGCGCCGCCTTCAGTGCAGGCGCGGCTTCTGCCGCACCGGGATCTCGACGTCGGCACGCTGGTGGGCGATCGGCCCGGCCTGATGGTGGGCGAGGCGCCACTGGCCGTTTTCCCGCGCGAACAGGTTGGTGGCGGCCAGCACGGCATCGCCCAGCATCTCCTCGCACAGGACGAGCGCCGTGTCGGAATGCAGGGTCACGCGCTCGTTGCGGGCGTGGACGGCGATGCCACTGGGCGCACGCAGCACGTCGCGCCAGCTCGCCAGCACGGCCTCGCGCCCGAACAGCGCCGCCCAGCCCGGATGGATGCAGGAGATCGGCAGCCTTTCCGCCCACAGGGCTTCCATCGCCGGCATGTTGCGTTCGGTGAATGCCCGGTAGAAGGCCTGGTTCAGGGCCAGCAGCGTGTCGCGATCGGTCATGGCGGCGTGTCCGGCTCGATGGGGTCCTGGCGGTTCCGGCTCGCTGCGGAGCACGGCCGTCCGGCCGGATCCGTCTGCTGGATCGACCGGCCGGGAAGAATCCGCTTTTAATGAAGCCATCGAGGGCGGGCAAGCGCCGGTCCGGAGGATATTGGACCGGCGCTGTGACATCGACCCGCACAGCCCGGGTTTCAGGCCGTCAGGTTCACGCTCGGCTGCTTGCCGCCGCCCTGGGTGGTGGTCGCGGGAGCCTGGGTGGGAACCTGGGCGGGGGCGGAGGTGGCCTTGCCGGCGCTCAGCCCGTCGACCGGGACCGAGAGGTCGAGCGACAGGTGGGTGACGCCATCCTTGCCGGTGGTGGGCTTGAGCACCGCCAGGCCTTTCATTCCGTCGCCGCCGGATTTGGCCGCGATGGCGTTCAGCTTGCCCAGGATGTCGTTGATCTCATCCTCGCTGAAGCCGTCGCCGCGGACGATCATGCCCGTGGACTTGCCGGTGGCGGTGGTGGTCATGCCGGAGACGCCGAGCGTCTGCCCCCCTTGACCGAGGGTGGCCTGCAGCCGCTGGTCGTCACGCCGGAAGTCCAGGGTCGACTTGGCGAAGGAGATGCGGACGCTGCGGTCGCCGTCCTGGATTTCCAGGTCGATCCCGTGGGATTCGATGGACCATTGCGACTGGCTCGACTGCATGTCCACCGACAGCTCGCTGAAGTCCATGCCGTCCAGCTTGGACTTCACATGGTCGCCGAAGCCGGAAACGGCGTCGGAGATGCGGTTCTGCGGCACCCCGATCGCTCCGAGTACGTCGCCCAGCCCCTGCTTGAGCTGGTCGATCGCCTTGCCGAACATGCCGGACAGCCCCTTGCTGTGGTCGAGGGCCGACTGCATGATCGACTGCGCCTGACGTGCGCGGTCGAGGCCGGCACCTCCGGCGGCCCCACCACCTGCCGCGGAGCCCTGGTCCGCGCTGCCGCCCTTGCCGGTGAGGCTGTCGAGCAGCGACTCCATCGACTGGCTCATCGTGTAGGCCGGCGACTGGGCGGCCTTGCCGCCGTCCGCCGCTTTCGCGTCCGTCTTCGCCAGCGCGTCCTTCGCCGTGCCGGCCGTCTTTGACGAACCGCTCTGCACCGCCGTGGACAGCACCGACGGTTTGCCGTTCGGGCCGCTGAGCTCCGCGTAATACATGGATGCCCCCGCATCGCTTCGTTATGTGCAAGGGAAGCATGGGCTCGGCAACCTTTACCATTTGTTAATTCGGGGACATTCTCAGAATGATTGTGATTCCTTCGTTACCTTACTAAACGGCGAATCAGACGCCTTCATTTCACCAGTTCGTATCCTGCTCGTTGCGTTTACGAGACGATCTGCGGCGAGTGGCGGCTTTGACTGTGGACCGGGGCCTGATACGGTTGCGCGGGATTTGCCCGATCCGAAGCACCCCGAAGAGGGAGCCGCCGCCATGACCGAGAGCATCCATGCCGGAAACCCGGCTGCCGACCGCCTGTCGATCGCGCTCGCCCAGATCAACCCAACGGCAGGCGATCCTGCCGCCAACGCCGACCGCATCCGCATCGTCCGTGCGGAGGCCGCGGCGCGCGGCGCCGATCTGGTCGTCTTTCCCGCCGGGGCACTGCCGGGCGTTCCCGCTCTCGACCTGCTGCGCAAGCCGGCATTCCTCGACGCCGTGGAGTCCGCGGTGCGGATGCTGGCCGCCGAAACGGCGGACGGCGGGCCGGCGCTGCTGGTCGGCGCCCCGTGGCGGGACGGCGGCCAACGGTACAATGCCGGACTGCTGCTGGATGCCGGACGGATCGCCGCCGTTCGTTTCCAGGCCGAACTGAACGGCGCGCCCGACGACGATTGTTTCGACTGCGGTCCGATGCCTGGGCCGGTCAATGTCCGCGGCGTGCGCATCGGCCTCCTGATCGCCGGCGATCTCGCGAGCGCCGACGTGGCGGAAACGCTGGCGGAGAGCGGGGCCGAACTCCTGGTCGCGCTGCTCGCCGAGTCCTTCACGCCGGGCAGCCACGACCGCCGCCTGCAGGCGGCGGTCAGCCGGGTGGTCGAATGCGCGCTGCCGCTGATCGCCGTCAATGCCGCCGGTGGCCAGGACGAACTGGTCCATGACGGCGGCAGCCTCGCGTTGGCCGTGGGTGGACGGCTGGCGGCGCAGGCGCCGCTGTTCGCGGAGCATCTGCTCCTGACCCGCTGGCTGTGCGGCGACGGCGGGCAATGGGAATGTTCCGAGGCCGAAACGATGCCGCCAGTCGAGGGAACGGAGGCGCTCTACTGCGCCCTGGTGCTCGGGCTGCGCGACGTCGTGTCGAAGCGCCGCCTGCCGGGCGTGGTGGTCGGCTTGACCGGCGGCCCCGAGTCTGCGCTGGTCGCCGCCCTTGCCGTGGATGCGTTGGGAGCCGACCGGGTCCTGGCCGTCCGGGCGCCGCTTCCGGCTGGCAGCCGGCGCGGCGACGCGCTGGGCGAGGAGCTCGACGACACGGCGGAGATCGTCGGGCTTCTCGGATGCCGCCTCGACAACGTGGCGTTGGGACCGGTGGTCAAGGCCGTGGACTCGCTGCTCGCCCCCGCCTTCGCCGGGCGGCAGGCGGGCGTGACGGAGGACCGGCTGCACGCGCGCGTGCGCGCCGCCACCCTGGCGGCGCTGGCGGAGCGGATGGGGGCGCTGCTGCTCTCGGCGGCCGACCGCAGCGACCTGGCGCTCGGCCTTGCCGACGACGATTCGGGAAGCGGCTACGCGCCGCTGAAGGACGTCGCCAAGAGCGGGATCCTCGAATTGGCGCGCTGGCGCAACATCCACCAGCCGCCCGGATCGCGCGGGCCGGCCGGCCGGGTGGTGCCCGACCGGGTGCTGGCGCGTGCCGGCACCGGCCCGGTCTGGCGGGACCTTCCGCCCTTGCCGGTGCTGGACGACCTGCTCGCCTGCCTGCTCGGGTCGGACCTGTCGGCGACGGAGCTCGCCGCCCGCGGTCATGCGGCCGAGACGATGGACGAGGTCTGGCGGCTGATCCTGGGCGCCGAGGCGCAACGCCGCCGCGCACCTCCGGGACCGCTGGTGGCCGGGCGTGACCTTCGGCGCGACCGCCGGTTCCCGGAGGGTGTCGGGCCTACGCCGCCTCGGTCAGCGCCAGATGCGGGCGACGGACGATCGACTGGATGGTGAAGGGGGCCCGGACGCCGCCGTTGAACAGCTCGGCGCATTCCAGCGCCTTCAGCACCCGCTCTTCCGGAGGCTGCCCGACGGTGGAGGCGAGCGAGCCGAGCGCGTAATCCGAGCCGCAGCCGATCGCGTGGAAGCCGCGGACCGCCTCGCCGACCTGATAGTCGGACTGCACGGTGAACAGCCGGCCGTCGCAGCCGACCATGAAGGTCCCGCCGGTCTCGACCTCGTTGGACCGGTGGGCGTAGCCGCCGTCCTTCAGGCAGTTTCGCACGGAGTCGACGAAATCGACGACCATGTAGCGGAAGAGGTCGGTGTCCGGCTCGCGCTCCGGCACGTCCAGCCGGTAATGAAGGAGCTGGCCCATGCGGAAGGAACTGGTGAAGCCGATCAGGCAGTCGCCGTTGCGGAACACCTTGGTGTCGGCACGCACGGTGATGTCCAGGCCGTTGACGCCGGCGCTGTCGCCGCCCATCCACACGCGGTCACCATCCACCAATCCCACAATGCAGGTCATCGCCAGCCCTCACCCTTGAAAATAGAAACCGGGGACAAGGGTGTGGGAGGGTGGTTAATGAATTCTTTCACCATGCTGTAGCGTGGCCGGTGACAAAAGAGGTGGAAATACCTCTTTCGTCGCCGGCTCATCTTGCTCAGCGTGCAAGGTCGACCAGAGCCTTGACCGTATTCTCCGCACCCTCGGCGATCTGGACCAGCGTGGCGTCCAGCATGTAGCAGGGCGAGGTGACGACCTTCAGCCCGCTGTCGACGACGATCTCGCCATGGCCGGTGGTGCGGTGCACCGCCCCCATCGCCTCCAGCGCGGCCACGGTGCCGGGATCGTTGCCGATGGTCAGCTCGACCCCCTGCTGGCCCAGGATCTTGGCGAGGATGGCCGGGGCGATGCACAAGGCGCCGATCGGCTTGCCGGCCGCCCGCATCGCGGCGACCGCAGCCACGACCTGCGGATTGACCGAGCAGTCCGCCCCCTTGAAGGCGAAGTCGCTGAGGTTCTTGGCGGCGCCGAAGCCGCCGGGGAAGATCAGCGCGTCGACGTCGCCGGCCGAGAACTCGCTCAGCGCCGTGATCTTGCCGCGGGCGATGCGGGCCGATTCGACCAGCACGTTGCGGCCCTCGCCGGCCTCCTGGCCGGTCAGGTGGTTGATGACGTGGGCCTGGGGGATGTCGGGGGCGTAGCAGATCGCCTCGGCGCCGGCCTTGGCGATCGCCAGCAGCGTGCAGACCGCCTCGTGGATCTCCGTGCCGTCGTAAACGCCGCAGCCCGACAGGACGACGCCGATGCGCAAGCTCTTCTCCGCCATGGGATGTCTCTCCGGAATAGGGTTGCCGCCAAGCTACCGCAGGCCGGCGTCTTCGCCTACGGGCCTTGCGGCCGCAGCATCCGCGCTGTTGCCGCGATGCATCGCTGGTCCTCCGCACGGCTTTCGGAGGCGCACCCGCCGTGCTAGGACTGGCCGCCCGTCAGTCCTCCACGCGAGTCCCGCCATGTCCACCGCCGTCCGCTTCGCCCCCAGCCCGACCGGCCGCATCCATGTCGGCAACGTGCGCCAGGCGCTCGTCAACTGGCTGTTCGCGCGCAAGACCGGCGGCAGCTTCATGTTCCGGCTGGACGACACCGACGAGGAGCGCTCGACCCCGGAGTTCGCCGACGCCATCGCCCGGGACCTGACCTGGCTCGGCCTGACCTGGGACCGCTTCGCCCGGGAAAGCGACCGCTATGCCCGCTATGACGAGGCGGCGTCGGCGCTGAAGGCGGCCGGGCGCCTCTATCCCTGCTACGAGACGGCCGAGGAGCTGAACCTCAAGCGCGCCAGCCTGGTGTCGCAGGGCCGCCCGCCGATCTACGACCGTGCCGCCCTGCGTTTGACCGACGCCGACCGCGCCCGGCTCGAAGGGGAAGGGCGCAAGCCGCATTGGCGCTTCAGGCTGGACCCGACGCCGGTGGAATGGACCGACCTCGTCCGCGGCCCGGTGCGCTTCGAGGGTACGGCGCTGAGCGACCCGGTGCTGATCCGCGAGGACGGCCGGCCGCTCTACACCCTCACCAGCGTGGTGGACGACGCCGACTTCGCGATCACCCACATCATCCGCGGCGAGGACCATGTCGCCAACACCGCGGTGCAGGCCCAGATCTTCGAGGCGCTGGATGCCGCCGTGCCGGCCTTCGCCCATCTGCCGCTGCTGACCGATGCCGGCGGACAGGGACTGTCGAAGCGGCTGGGCAGCCTGTCGGTCGGCAGCCTGCGCGACGAGGAGGGCATCGAGCCGATGGCGGTCAACAGCCTGCTGGCGAAGCTCGGCACCTCCGACCCGATCGAGGCGCGGCTGACGCTCGACGAGCTGGTGGCCGAGTTCGACCTGTCGAAGATCGCCCGCGGCACGCCCAAGTTCGATCCGGAGGAACTGGGCCGCCTGAACGCCCGCATCCTGCACCTGACCCCCTTCGCGGCGGTGGCCGGCCGGCTGGAGGCGCTGGGCCTGGCCGGCGCCGACGACGCCTTCTGGGAAGCGGTCCGGCCAAATCTGGCGCGGCTGGCGGATGTCCGCGACTGGTGGGCGGTGACCCATGCGCCGGTGACGCCGGTGGTCGGCGACGCCGGCTTCCTCGCCCGGGCGGCGGCGCTGCTGCCGGAGGAGCCGTGGGACCTCGGCACCTGGAGCGCCTGGACCAATGCGGTGAAGGCGGACACCGGCCGCAAGGGCAAGGAGCTGTTCCTCCCGCTGCGCCGTGCGTTGACCGGGCGCGAGCATGGACCGGAGTTGAAGAACCTGCTACCCCTGATCGGACGCGCGCGGGCGCTTCGCCGCCTCGCCGGAGAGACCGCGTAATCCTTCTTTTCCCGGGAGTTCGGATCGTGCCGTTGGACCTCTACAACACGCTGACCCGCCGCAAGGAGCGCTTCGAGCCGCTTCGTCCGGACCATGTCGGCATGTATGTCTGCGGCCCGACGGTCTACGACACGGCCCATATCGGCAACGCCCGGCCGGTGGTGGTGTTCGACCTGCTGTTCCGGCTGCTGTCGCGGCTCCATCCGGCGGTGACCTATGTCCGCAACATCACGGACGTCGACGACAAGATCATCGACCGCGCCCGCGACAGCGGGGAGCCGATCGACGCGCTGACCGCGCGCACCACCGGCCTGTTCCATGCCGACATGGACGCGCTGAACGCCCTGCGCCCGACCATCGAGCCGCGGGCGACCCAGCATATCGGGCAGATGATCGCGCTGATCGCGACGCTGATCGAGCGCGGCAACGCCTACGCCGCCGAAGGGCACGTGATGTTCTCGGTGCCGTCGATGCCCAGCTACGGCCAGCTCTCCCGCCGCTCGCTGGAGGACATGATCGCCGGCGCGCGGGTCGAGGTGGCGCCCTACAAGCGCGACGCGTCGGACTTCGTGCTGTGGAAGCCCAGCAGCCCAGACCAGCCCGGCTGGGACAGCCCCTGGGGCCGCGGGCGGCCCGGCTGGCACATCGAGTGCTCCGCCATGGCCAAGGAGCATCTCGGCGTCACCTTCGACATCCACGGTGGCGGGCTGGACCTGATCTTCCCGCATCATGAGAACGAGATCGCGCAGAGCTGCTGCGCCAACGGCACCGACCGGCTGGCCCGCTTCTGGGTCCACAACGGCTTCGTGACCGTCGAAGGCGAGAAGATGTCGAAGTCGCTCGGCAACTTCTTCACCGTCCATGAACTGCTCGACGAGTTCCCCGGCGAGGCGATCCGCCTGACCCTGCTGAGCGCCCATTACCGCCAGCCGCTGGACTTCACCCGCGACGGCATCCGCCAGGCCAAGGGCACGCTCGACCGCTGGTACCAGGCGCTGCGGGGCGACCCGGCGCCGCTCGACCAGGACCTGCCGTTCGACGTGCTGGCGGCGCTGGAGGACGACCTGAACAGCCCGCTCGCCATCTCCCACCTGCACGAGCTGGCGACGGCCGTGAACAAGGCGAAGAGCGATGCGGAGAAGGCGGCGGCCAAGGGCGCGCTGCTCGCCGCCGGCCGCCAGCTCGGCCTGCTGCTGCAGGAGCCGGAGGCCTGGTTCCGCTGGGCGCCGAAGGGCGGGACGCAGGGGTTGAGCGACGAGGCGGTCGAGCAGCTCATCGCTGGCCGCAAGGCGGCGCGCGCGGCGAAGAACTTCGCCGAGGCCGATCGCATCCGCAAGGAACTTGCCGACCAGGGCATCATCCTTGAGGACGGCCCGCAGGGCACGAGCTGGAAGCGCGGATAGGTTTATCGGCCGTTCCCGTAAAGGGCTGGTTTTACCCCCTCCTAACCTCCTCCGCTGGGCGGGGGAGGGACTGCCGCCGCTTTTCCCGACAAGCACTTGCCCCCTCTCCCGCCCAGCGGGGGAGGGTCGGGGAGGGGGAAAGGAGGGGCTCTTCGTTGTCCATATACACGCAACAATTCATCGCCATCTCCGCGGATTATCCCGCTCGCCGATCCGTCTAATCTCCTCTTCAGACAAACGCGGCCCTCACCGGCCACCCTGATCGAGGAGATCCAGACAATGATCGACATCAACACCGCCTCTTACGCCGCCTTCCTGCTGCGCGTCGGCCTCGGCCTGCTGTTCCTGGCCCACGGCCTGGTGCTGAAGGTGCTGACCTTCACCGTGTCCGGCACCGTCGGCTATTTCGAGAGCATCGGCTATCCCGGCGTCTTCGCCTATCTGGTGATCCTCGGCGAGATCGGCGGCGGGCTGCTGCTGGTCGCCGGCGTCTATACCCGCTGGATCGCGCTGGCCCTGCTGCCGATCCTGATCGGCGCCACGCTGCAGCATGCCGGCAACGGCTGGGTCTTCAACGCGCCCGGCGGCGGCTGGGAGTTCCCGCTGTTCTGGACGCTGCTTCTCGTCGTGCAGTCATTGCTGGGCGACGGCGCCTTCGCCCTGAAGATCCCGGCGGTGAACGCCCCGGCGGCCCGGCACGAAGCGGCCTAAGCGGCGATCGCCCTCCGCGGTGGCGTGGGGCAGGGGAAGGGGCAATTCGTCTCTTCCCCGTTCCGCGTCGCCGCCCCATTTGATAGACAAGAACGGAGACCAACCGGAGAGCCTGATGACCGTTTCGCCGCAAGACCAGCACCGGACGGACCCGTCCGGAGTCCTGAACCTGCTGGACGACCTCATCGCCAAGGCGCGCACCGCCGGGGCGGATGCCGCCGATGCGGTGCTGTTCGACAGCGCGTCGGTGTCCCTCGCCCAGCGGCTGGGCAAGACCGAGAAGCTGGAGCGGTCGGAATCGGGCGATCTCGGGCTTCGGGTGTTCATCGGCAAGCGCCAGGCCATCGTGTCCTCCACCGACCGCAGCGCCAAGGCGCTCGACGAGCTGGTGGAGCGGGCCATCGCCATGGCCCGCGTGGTGCCGGAGGACGGCTTTGCCGGCATCGCCGATCCGGCGCAGCTCGCCCGGACCTGGCCCGACCTCGATGTTTGCGATCCTGAGGAGCCGGCGGCCGAAACGCTGATCGAACGCGCGCGAATCGCCGAGGAGGCGGCGCTGGCGGTGGATGGCGTCACCAATTCCGAAGGGGCGGATGCCGGATGGAGCCGGTCGACCATCGCCATCGCCGCCTCCAACGGCTTCGCCGGCAGCTACGGCGTGTCGCGCCAGTCGCTCTCCGCCTCCGTCATCGTCGGAACCGGCACGGGGATGGAGCGCGACTACGACTATGACAGCAAGGTCTACGGCGCGGACCTGCGCGACGCCGCGGCGATCGGCCGCGAGGCCGGCGAGCGTGCCGTGCGGCGGCTGAACCCGCGCCGGGTCAAGAGCTGCAAGGTTCCGGTGGTGTTCGATCCCCGGGTTTCCCGCGGACTGCTCGGGCATCTGACCGGTGCGATCAGCGGCCCCAGCATCGCCCGCGGCACCAGCTTCCTGAAGGACAGGATGGGGCAGCGCATCTTCGCGCCGTCCATCACCATCGTCGACGACCCCCACGTCAAGCGCGGCCTGCGCTCCCGCCCCTTCGATGCGGAGGGCGTCGAAGTCAAGCGGCGCACCCTGATCGAGGATGGAGTGCTGACGACATGGCTGCTCGACCTGCGCTCCGCCCGCCAGCTCGGCCTGCAGACCACCGGCCACGCCGCCCGCGGCACCTCCGGCCCGCCCGGCCCGGCCCCGGCCAACGTCTACATGGCCGCCGGTGCGCGCAGCCGTGCCGACATGCTGGCGGAGATCAAGGACGGCTTCTACGTCACCGACCTGATGGGCATGGGCGTCAACGGGGTCACCGGCGATTACAGCCGCGGTGCCGGCGGCTTCTGGATCGAGAACGGCGAGATCACCTATCCCGTCAACGAGATCACCATCGCCGGCAACCTCAAGGACATGTTCCTGAACATGGAAGCCGCCGACGATCTCGAACTCCGCTTCGGCATGGATGCGCCGACCGTCCGCATCGACGGCATGACCATCGCCGGCATGTAGGCCGCGGCATATAGGCGTACCCTTGTCGGCGCATCTTCGCTGGCACCATTCTTGCGCTTATAGCGGGCGGCACTGACAGGGGCCGCCCGCTTTTTGTGCTGCATTTCGGCCACTCCGCCTGTGCAAACGTCAGCCGAGCCATTGCGCAAATTTGCCTTATCTGTTAGCAATTCGCCGCTTTTTTGAGCGCAATGCTGAAGGTTTGTGCAAATGGACGCTGGGAAGACGGGTGGCGACGTCCTTTTCGTGCTGATGGGCGCCGTGATGGTGCTGGCGATGCATTGCGGCTTCGCCCTGCTGGAGGTCGGGACGGTCCGGCGCAAGAACCAGGTGAACGCCCTGGTGAAGATCCTGTCGGACTTCGCGATGTCGACGATCGCCTATTTCTTCGTCGGCTATGCCGTGGCCTATGGGATCGATTTCTTCGCCGATGCCCACACGCTGGTCGGCAAGGGTGCGGGCGGTTTCGCCGCCTACGGCTACGACCTCGTCAAGTTCTTCTTCCTGGCGACGTTCGCCGCCGCTGTGCCGGCCATCGTTTCGGGCGGCATCGCCGAGCGCGCCCGGTTCTGGCCGCAGGCCGGCGCCACGCTGGCGCTGATCGCCCTGTTCTATCCGCTGCTGGAAGGCACGGTGTGGGGCACCCGCTTCGGGCTGCAGGGCTGGATGGCCGCGACCTTCGGCCAGCCCTTCCACGACTTCGCCGGGTCGGTGGTGGTGCATGCCTTCGGCGGCTGGGTGGCGCTCGGCGCGGTGCTGAACCTCGGCAACCGCCGCGGCCGCTACCGCAGCAACGGGTCGCTGGTCGCCATCCCGCCGTCGAACATTCCCTTCCTGGCGCTCGGCGCCTGGATCCTCTGCGTCGGCTGGTTCGGCTTCAACGTCATGAGCGCGCAGTTCCTCGACGGCGTGTCGGGACTGGTCGCGCTGAACTCGCTGATGGCGATGGTCGGCGGCATCCTCACCTCGCTGGTCATCAGCCGCACCGATCCGGGCTTCGTCCACAACGGCGCGCTGGCCGGCCTGGTCGCGGTCTGCGCCGGCTCCGATGTGATGCATCCGCTGGGGGCGCTGGTCACCGGCGGCGTCGCCGGCCTGCTGTTCGTCTGGGCCTTCAACAAGTGCCAGATCGACTGGAGGATCGACGACGTGCTCGGCGTCTGGCCGCTGCACGGGCTGTGCGGCCTGGCCGGCGGCCTGCTGGCCGGCGTGTTCGGGCAGGAGGCGCTGGGCGGGCTGGGCGGGGTGTCGGTCGCCGGCCAGATCGCCGGCACGCTGGGTGGGGCGGCCTTCGGCTTCGCCTCCGGCCTCGCGGTCTACGGCCTGCTGCGGGTCACCGTCGGAATCCGCCTCGATCCCGAGCAGGAGTACAAGGGCGCCGACCTGTCGTTGCACCACATCACCGCGTACCCGGAAGAGGACGCGCCGACGGCCTGAGGTGCTTTTTTCGCGGACCGCCGCCCCTTGCTTTGGCAGGGCGGCGGCTTTAGTGTCCGCCGCGAACACCTTCCCCTCACGACGCCGGATTTTGACCGCCCCATGAAGGCCGCCATCGTCGTTTTCCCCGGCTCCAACCGCGAACGCGACGCCGTCGCCGCGCTGGAGGCCGTCAGCGGGACCAAGCCGCATCTGGTCTGGCACCGCGACACCGAACTGCCCAAGGTCGACCTGATCGTCGTGCCCGGCGGCTTCTCCTATGGCGATTACCTGCGCTCCGGCGCCATGGCGGCGCATTCGCCGATCATGCGCGAGGTCAAGGCGCGGGCCGACCAGGGCGTCCGGGTCCTCGGCGTCTGCAACGGCTTCCAGATCATCACCGAGGCCGGGCTGCTGCCCGGTGCGCTGATGCGCAACGGCGACCTGAAGTTCGTCTGCCGCGTCCAGCATCTGCGGGTGGAGAACACCGACAGCCCCTTCACGAAGAAATACGCGAAGGGCCAGATCGTCCGCTTCCCCGTGGCGCACGGCGACGGCAACTACTGGACCGACGCCGAGACGGTGAAGCGGCTGGACGGCGAGGGGCAGGTGGCCTTCCGCTACGTCGGGGACGACGCGCGGACCGATCCGCGCGGCAACCCGAACGGCTCGGTGTCCGACATCGCCGGCATCTTCAACGCCAAGCGCACCGTGCTGGGCCTGATGCCGCATCCCGAGGACGCGGTGGAGGCCCTGCACGGCAACACCGACGGCAAGCCCATGTTCGAAGGTCTGGTGGAGGCCCTGTCGTGAGCGCTGAAGCTACCAGGGCGCAGGAGCGTCCGGTCACCGCCGAACTCGCCAAGGAGTTCGGCCTGTCCGCCGAGGAATACCAGAACGCCCTGGACATCCTGGGCCGCACCCCGACCTTCACCGAGATGGGCATCATCTCGGTCATGTGGTCGGAGCACTGCTCCTACAAGTCGTCCAAGGTCTGGCTGAAGACGCTGCCGACCACCGGCCCGCAGGTGATCTGCGGCCCCGGCGAGAATGCCGGCGTGGTCGACATCGGGGATGGCGACGCCGTCATCTTCAAGATGGAGAGCCACAACCACCCGTCCTACATCGAGCCCTACCAGGGTGCCGCGACGGGCGTGGGCGGCATCCTGCGCGACGTGTTCACCATGGGCGCCCGCCCCATCGCCAACATGAACGCCCTGCGCTTCGGCTCGCCCGACCATCCCAAGACCCGCCATCTGGTGTCGGGCGTGGTCGCCGGCATCGGCGGCTACGGCAACTGCGTCGGCGTGCCGACCGTGGGCGGCGAGACCAACTTCCATCCGGCCTACAACGGCAACATCCTGGTCAACGCCATGACCGTGGGTGTCGCCAAGACCGACAGGATCTTCTATTCGGCCGCCGCCGGCATCGGCAACCCGGTCGTCTATGTCGGATCCAAGACCGGCCGTGACGGCATCCACGGCGCCACCATGGCCTCGGCCGAGTTCACCGAGGATTCGGAGGAGAAGCGCCCGACCGTGCAGGTCGGCGACCCCTTCACCGAGAAGCTGCTGATCGAAGCCTGCCTGGAACTGATGGAGACGGACGCCATCGTCGCCATCCAGGACATGGGTGCCGCCGGCCTGACCTCCTCCTCGGTCGAGATGGCCGGCAAGGGCGGGCTGGGCATCGAGCTGACGCTCGACAGCCTGCCGATGCGCGAAGAGGCGATGACGCCCTACGAGATCATGCTCTCCGAAAGCCAGGAGCGCATGCTGATCATCCTGAAGCCCGGCCGCGAGGAGGTGGCGAAGGCCATCTTCGACAAGTGGGAGCTGGACTTCGCCGTCATCGGCCACCTGACCGACACCGGCAACCTCGTCATCAAGATGTATGGCGAGACCTGGTGCGACATGCCGATCGCCCCGGTGTCGAACGCCGCCCCGGAATACAACCGCCCGTGGGAGCCGACGCCGAAGGCATCGGACGTCGACGACAGCGTGTTCGACGGTTATTCCGAAAGCCTGGGCGACACCCTGACCAAGCTGTTCGGCTGCCCCGATCTGGCCTCCAAGCGCTGGATCTGGGAGCAGTATGACAGCCTCGTCGGCGGGGACACCCGCTTCATGTCGGGGCAGGCCGACGCCGCGGTCGTCCGCGTGCCGGGCCAGACCAAGGCGGTGGCGATCACCACCGACTGCACCCCGCGCTACTGCCTGGCCGACCCGGTCGAAGGCGGCCGCCAAGCGGTGGCCGAGGCGTGGCGCAACCTGTCGGCGGTGGGCGCCCTGCCGCTCGCCATCACCGACAACATGAACTTCGGCAATCCCGAAAAGCCGCGGATCATGGGCCAGTTCGTCGGCGCCGTGCAGGGCATCGGCGAGGCCTGCAAGGCGCTGGACTTCCCGGTCGTGTCGGGCAACGTCTCGCTCTACAACGAGACCAACGGCGAGGCCATCCTGCCGACCCCGGCCATCGGCGGCGTCGGCATCATGCCGGACGCCATGATCGCGGCCGGCATCGCCTTCCGGAATGAGGGCGACGTGATCCTCGCGGTGGGCGAGACGAAGGGCCACATCGGCCAGTCGATCTTCCTGCGCGAGATCCTGGGCCGGGAAGAGGGTGCCCCTCCGCCGGTCGACCTGGCGGTGGAGCGCCGCAACGGCGATTTCGTCCGCGGCCTGATCCATGAGGGTCTGGTGGTGTCGAGCCATGACGCGGCCGACGGCGGCCTGATCGTCACCATCGCCGAGATGGCGCTGGCCGGCGGCATCGGCGCCTACCTGACCGGCTTCGACGGCCAGCATGTCCGCACGCTGTTCGGCGAGGACCAGGGCCGCTACGTCCTGGCGGTGCGGCCGGATGCGGTGGCTGCGGTGCAGGAAAAGGCGAAGGCGGCCGGTGTTCCGGTCTCCGTGCTGGGCGAGACCCGCGGCACGGCACTGTCGGGCCGCGGTGGCGACATCGTGTCGCTGAAGCGCCTGCGCGAGGCCAACGAGGGCTGGCTGCCCGCCTACATGTCGGCGGAGCTGTAAGGGGCGCGGGGAGGGGCTGCCCCCTCCCCAACCCTCCCTCGTCTTTGGCGGTGGAGGGGACTGCCGCCGCGTTGCAGAAGGCACCCTCTCCCACCGTGGGTGGGGGAGGGTCGGGGTCGGGCAGGAACCTGGGAGCGCCGCGGTGTTACTCGGCCGCGTTCGCCGAGGCGAGCGCGCGGCGGCGGACCCAGCGGAAGCTCTTGACGGCGATGAACAGGGCACCGATCGCCAAGCCGGTCAGCAGCAGGATCTTCGGGCCGTCCTCGCCGATCGCGGCGGCGGCCTCACCGAACAGGTAGCCGGCCCCGGCGAAGCAGCAGGCCCACAGGCCGGCGGCGATGAAGTTCCAGAACAGGAAGCGCGACCACGGCATGCGCGAGGTGCCGATGGCGACCGACGCGATGTTCCGGACGCCGTAGAGGAAGCGGAAGACCAGGATGAAGGCGACGCCGTACTTCTCCAGCCAGCGCAGCACGCGGCTGGCATGCACCTCGGCGGAGGGGAAGCGGGCCAGTGCCTTGGCGCCCCAGCGGCGGCCCAGCCAGAACCAGACCTGATCGCCCATGAAGCTGCCGATCCAGACGGTGCCGACCAGCCAATAGAGATTGATGATCCCCAGCTTGGCGCCCATGCCGCCGAAGATTACAAATGTTTCACCTTCAAAGAAGGCCCAGACAAAGGCCAGCGGGTAAAAGGCGTTCCCCCACTCCTGCAACCAATTGATCCAGTCCAAAGACCCCTCCGGGAGACGACGCAAACAGGTTCGGCTGGCCCGGCGGCGCCTTTTCGCCGCATTATTGTGCGTTGCGGCATAATTGGCGTGGGCTGGCACCGATCATGACATAAAGCCGGGACGCTTGTCTCGGAAACTTTATTGGCGAAGAATCTGCCCGATTGTGGGACCCCGATCAGAAATCCTCGCCCGACAATTCACCCACGGCTTGACGTGCCGCACGCAGCAGCGCCGGGTTGGGCTCGCGGGCATCCCCGTCCTCTTCGCCACCGTCGCCATCCTCGCCCGCTGGGGCAGCCCGCCGCTTGAGCTCGCGCGCGGCCTCGATCAGCAGATGCGCCAGCCGCTGGTCGGGCAGAGCCTGTACGAGCGCGCGCAGCTCCGGGTTCGACAGCGCCGCCGGGTCGAAGGCGGGCGGTGGCGCTGGCGGGGGGAGGGGGGCCGGTGGTGCCAGCGGCAGCGGCACAACCCCTGGGTCCGGCCGTGGCGGTACGGCCTCGTGAACCATGTCCACGGCGACCGGCGCCGCGATGCTGGAGGCGCGGGACCGGCGGGCCGGCTTGCGCGTCGGCGCCGTTTCCGGCAGATCGTCGAACAGAAGCCGTTGGACGCTCATCGCTGCAGATGCTCCCTGCGCTCCACCATGGTGGCCGCTCCTTTCGGCTGCGGACGGCCACGTTTACGTTCACTCGCGGTTTGCGATGTGTTCTCTTTTCATTCTAGAAATCGCGCCCGGTTTGTCGAGTGGAATCTCCAGGTCCCCCGGATTGCCCTACCGCCTCCAGGAAGCGTTCCGGCCTGAGAACCCGCGCTTCCCCAACCCGGCGGACGGAGAGGAGCTGGCGGTCGACGGTCACCAGCCAGGGAACCGCACCGCCGGCCGCGGCGGCCAGGAACATGTCGTCCTCCGGGTCGCGGCACAGGCGCCCGACCGGGGCGGGATCGACCAGGGTGGTCTCGCGGGCGATCGCGTCGAGGAAGCGGCGGCGCTCGGCGGGGGCGACGTAGCGATCGAAGCAGGACCGCATCAGCACCATGTCCAGTTCCGCCAGCGTGGCGCGGGTCCCTACCAGCCCGCCGCTGCCGCGCACCCGGTCGACGCAGCGGCGCAGGGCGTCGTGCCGCCTGGCCGTGGCCGCCCCGAGCAACGCATAGGCGACGAGGATGTTGGTATCCAGGACCGCGCGCGTCGGAGCGGCATCCCCGGCGTCCGGCGCGGCGGCCGGCATGTCCGGCAAAGTTGGTCTTGAAGGCACTGATTGGGAACTTTTCCGACGGTGTTGAGCGTATGTTGTGGGAGCGGGCGCTTTGATGTAAGAAGCCGCCAAGGTGTCGAAAGTTTTTTTAAGACGGACAATACGGCATGACCAGCATCCTCGTCGTCGACGACAGCCGGTTGGCGCGCAACATGGTTTCCAGCGTCATCGCCGCCCTGCGGCCCGACTGGACCATCGTCACCGCGGCAAGCGGCGACGAGGCATTGCAGATTGTCGGCGAGGTGTCGCCGGTCGCCGCCATCGTCGACTACAACATGCCGGGCATGGATGGGCTGGTCCTGGCGGAACGCCTCAAGGAGCGGTTCGGCGGCCTGCCGATCGGCCTGCTGACCGCCAACGTCCAGGACGTGCTGAAACGCAAGGCCGAGGCGCTGGGCATCCGCTTCATCGCCAAGCCGATCACCTCCGACAAGATCCGCGAGTTCCTAGCCGCAGCCGGGCGGTGACCCCGATGGCCGATCCCGCCGAACCGCCGGGGGACCCCCTCCGCCTCGATCCAGACGACGCCGACGCCATCGCCGAGCTGTTCAACATCGGTATGGGGGAGTCGGCGGCGGCCCTCAGCTCCATGTTGGGGGAGGAGGTGCACCTGTCGGTGCCGTCCTTCGCGATGTCGACCCGCGCCCTCATCACCGATGAGGTCGGCGGGGACCTCGACGGCGATGCCCCGGTCTGTGCGGTGCGCGGCGCCTTCACCGGACCCTTCACCGGCGAGGCGATGCTGATCTTCCCCGAGCGCAGCACGCTGGCGCTGGTCGGCCGGCTGATCCCCGTCGATCCGGCGGCCGAGTCGCCGGGCGAGGTGGAACAGGACGCGCTGACGGAGATCGGCAACATCATCCTGAACGGGTGTCTCGCCAGCCTGTCGAACCTGATCGGCGGCGAGCTGTCGGGCGCCGTGCCGGGCTATGGCGCCGGCGCCCCGGCGGCGGTGATCGGGTCGGCCACCGACCCGGTGCTGTTCGTGCGCATCGACATGGCGCTTGCCGGCGGCGATGCCCGCGGGCATGCGCTGTTCCTGCTGGACATCGCCTCTCTCGACGCCTTCCGCGAGGCGATCAGGCGGGTGGTGGCAGGGCTGTAGGGGAGAGTTGGCCCCTCTATCCCTCCGCCGCTTCGCAAGAGGCACCCTCTCCCGCGTAGCGGGGGAGGGTCGGGGAGGGGGCCGACGCCCCCCCACCGATCACCCTTCGATCTTTGAGAACTCGGCCACCGCGTTCAGCGTCGTGCGGATCTGCGTCAGCAGGCGCAGGCGGTTGGCGCGCAGGTCCCTGTCGTCGGCATTCACCGTGACCTTGTCGAAGAAGGCGTCCACCGGGCCGCGCAGCTTCGCCAGAGCCGCCATGGCGCCGGTGAAGTCCTCCGCCTCCAGCCGCGGCCTGGCCGTGGCCGACGCCTCGTTCAGCGCGGCGAACAGCGCCGTCTCCTCGTCCTGGACCAGGCGGGCGGCGTCGACCGGCTGGTCGAAGCTTGCGCCGTCCTTCTTCTCCTCAATGCGGACGATGTTGGAGGCGCGCTTGTAGGCCGCCAGAAGGTTGGCGCCCTCCTCGGAGCCGACGAAGGCCTGCAATGCCTTCACGCGGGCCAGCAGCCGCACCAGGTCGTCCTCGCCGCCCAGCGCGAACACCGCGTCGACCAGATCGTGACGGACGCCCTGCTCGCGCAGCACCACCTTCAGGCGGTCGGCGAAGAAGCCCATCAGGTCGCCACCGACGGCGTCGGCCGCCGCGAAGCCGCCGACCTTGTAGGCCCCATGGGCCGCCGCGAACACCTGCGACAGCGACAGCCGCAGCCGATTCTCCAGCACCAGACGGATCACGCCCAGTGCTGCGCGGCGCAGGGCGTACGGGTCCTTGGACCCTGTCGGCTTCTCGTCGATGGCGAAGAAGCCGACCAGCGTGTCGATCTTGTCGGCCAGCGCCACGGCGACCGACACCGGCGCGGTCGGGCAGCCGTCCGAGGGGCCGAGCGGCTTGTAATGGTCGGCGATGGCGTTCGCCACCGCCTCGCTCTCGCCCTGGCCGAGCGCGTAGTAGCGGCCCATGATCCCCTGCACCTCGGGGAACTCGCCGACCACCTCGGTCACCAGGTCGGCCTTGCACAGCAGGGCGGCGCGGCTGGCGGCGTCGGCATCGGCACCGATGGCGCGGGCGATCCCGGCGGCCAGACCCTGCACGCGGGCGACCTTCTCGGCCACCGTGCCCAGCTTGGCGTGGAAGGTGATCTTCTCCAGCGCCGGGACCCGTGCCTCCAGCTTGGTCTTGCGGTCCTGGTCCCAGAAGAACTTGGCGTCGGACAGACGGGCGCGCAGCACGCGCTCGTTGCCGGCGACCACCGCCTTGCCGCCGTCCAGCGTCTCGGTGTTGGCGACGACGATGAAGCGCGGCGCCATCCTGCCCGCGGCGTCGAGCGCCGCGAAATACTTCTGGTGCGTGCGCATCGAGGTGATCAGCACCTCCGACGGCACGTCCATGAAGCTCTCGTCGATGCCGCCCATCAGCACGACCGGCCACTCGACGAGGCCTGCGACCTCCTCCAGCAGCGCGTCGTCGGGGGAGAGGGTCAGCCCCTCGGCCGCCGCCAGCGCCTCGGCATCAGCCTTGATCTTGGCCTTGCGCTCCTCGCGGTCGAGCATGACCTTGGCGGCGCGCAGCTTCTCCTGGTAGTCGGCGAAGCTCTCGACCGTGATGGCGTCGGGCGCCAGGAAACGGTGGCCGCGGGTGCTGTTGCCGAAGGCGATCCGGCCCTGGGTGCCGCCGATGTCATAGCCGCCGTCGAGCACCCGGCCGCCGAAGACGGCGATGATCGAGTGCAGCGGGCGCACCCAGCGCACGGTGCCGGTGCCCCAGCGCATCGACTTCGGCCAGGGCAGTTCGGCCATCGCGGCGGGAATGATCTCCGCCAGCACCTCGGCGGTCTCGCGTCCCTTCTTCTCGGTCACCGCGAAATAGAAGACGCCCTTGCCGGTGTCGCGCTGCTCGCACTGGTCGAGGCTGTCGAGGCCGGCCGACTTCAGGAAGCCGGCGACCGCCTGTTCCGGCGATCCGACGCGCGGACCCTTCTTCTCCTCGCGCACGTCGGCGGTGCGCTCGGGCAGCCCGTCGACCACCAGGGCCAGACGGCGCGGGGTGGAGTGGGCCTGGGCGCCGGTGAAGGTCAGGCCGTTGGCCGACAGCTTGTCGGTGACGAGGCGCTTCAGGTCGTCGGCGGCGCGCGCCTGCATGCGCGCGGGGATCTCTTCGGAGAAGAATTCGATCAGCAGTTCGGTCATCGGACTCACTTGGCCCCCGTCCAGGCTTCGCAGCAGGCCTTGGCCAGCGCACGCACGCGGCCGATGTAGGCGGCGCGCTCGACGACGCTGATCACGCCGCGGGCGTCCAGCAGGTTGAACAGATGCGACGCCTTGATGCACTGGTCATAGGCGGGCAGGGCGAGATTCTGCGACACCAGCGCCTGGCACTCGGCCTCGGCGTCCTTGAAGTGCTGGAGCAGCATGTCGGTGTTGGCGAACTCGAAATTATGCTTCGAATATTCGATCTCGGCGCGCTTGAAGACGTCGCCGTACTTCACGCCCTGGCCGTTGAAGTCGAGGTCGTAGACGTTCTCGACCCCCTGCACGTACATGGCCAGCCGCTCCAGCCCGTAGGTCAGCTCGACCGCGACGGGATCGCACTCGATGCCGCCGACCTGCTGGAAATAGGTGTACTGGGTCACTTCCATGCCGTCGCACCAGACCTCCCAGCCGAGGCCCCAGGCGCCCAGCGTGGGGCTTTCCCAGTCGTCCTCGACGAAGCGGATGTCGTGCAGCGCCGGGTCGATGCCGATCGCGCGCAGGCTTTCCAGGTACAGCTCCTGCGCGTTGGCCGGCGAGGGCTTCATGATGACCTGGTACTGGTAATAGTGCTGCAGGCGGTTCGGGTTCTCGCCGTAGCGGCCGTCCTTCGGGCGGCGCGAGGGCTGGACATAGGCGGCCTTCCAGGCGTCGGGGCCGAGCGCGCGCAGCGTGGTCGCCGGGTGGAAGGTGCCGGCGCCGACCTCCATGTCGTAGGGCTGCAGGATGACGCAACCCTGCTCGGACCAGAACTGGTGGAGCTTGAGGATCAGGGCCTGGAACGACAGGCCGCGGCGGTCGGCGGAGGTTCCGCCGTCGGAAGTCCCGATCTGGGAGGCCATGGACGGTCCACAATGAGAAGTGTTGAAACGCGCCGCACGATAGGCGGGCGCACTCGTCAAATCAAGCCGCAGCGCGGCAAATTCGGGGCGGCGGGGCGGCGGACCGCGGTGGCGTCAGCGGCCGTAGGGGCAGGCCGGCCGGCCGCAGGACACCGCGGAACGCGGGGCGACATAGGCGCCGCATTCGGGGCACTTCTCCATGTCCTCCGCCTCCATGGCGACGGGAGAGGAGCCGGTGTCGCGCCGGGCCGGACCGTTTCCGGCGCCGCCCGCCATGCCCGCGCGCCGACGCGCGGCGCCGCGTTCGCGGCCCACCGCCTGTACGCGGTTGATCCAGCGCCAGCCGTACCAGACGACGCCGATCACCAGCGCCAGAACCAGAATCTTGGACAAGGACATCATCACGCGAAACCCGTCTGCTCCCAGGGGGCATTCAGCCCGCGGGCGGCGGGAAGTCAAGGAAATAGGACATGCGCAGGCGGGGTGGGGGCCGTCCGCGTGGAACAGCCCCCGCGCCGTTCCTTACTTTGCCGTCACGGCCGGGCGCCAGTTGTAGACCGGGGTGATGCCATAGGTGCGGGTCATGTCGGCCTGGCGCAGGCTGCGCACCACCACTTCGGCGCCGGAGGCGACGCGGATGTCGGTGCCGAGCAGGCCGCAATCCTCCGGCACGACGTTCATGCACTGGGTGGCGTCGACCCGGGTCAGCACGATGTCGAAGGGCAGGCCGTTGCGGGCGTAGACGCTGAGGATGCCGGGGGCGGAGGTGGCGGTGCGCAGGGTCACCACGCCGGCCGGCAGGGCACGGTCGCTGTCGGCCGTCGGCCGCTGGTTGTGGCTGTCGTCCCACACCGGCTGGCCGTTGGCGTCCAGCTTCGACTGGGCAGCGGCTCCGCCGCTCCACCCAGCCAACATCGCTCCGCTCACCGCCGCCAGCGCAAGGGCCGCCATCCGAAACCGCAACATCGCTGTACTCCGTTCTTGTCGATGTTCTTCTTGCCGGACCGGCCGCCACCCGTCGGGCGGCGGCCGGAGGCAGAGGCCTTATATGGGAAGCAGGCTTGGCCGTCGCCTTACCCCAGACAGCCTATGGTGTTCCGCAGGGAGACCCGGAAGGATGTCCAGAAGGAGGCAACGACAGATCGCTCTGGACCGGGACGGGATGCTTGTGAATGATGGCACCTCCGCCCGTTGATGAATTGGCCGGCGTCATTTCTCTTCGGTTGCGGACGTGGTGGGCTGAAAATGCTCCTGGGCGGGGGCGAAGCAGAAGGTGTTCTCGTAGATGGTCGCGCTTGTTGACAGTGAGTCGAGACAGTCCACAATCGTGTCCATGGAAGTGCCGGTCCTGGAGACGCCCCGCTTGATTCTTCGCCCCACCAGGGCGGAAGACTTCGACAACTGGGCGTCGATGATGGCGGACCCGCAGTCCGTGGAGTATGTCGGCGGCGTCCAGTCACGGCCCCTCGCTTGGCGGGGCTTCGTCGCCGTGGCCGGAGCCTGGATGGTTTATGGCCACTCGATGTTTTCGGTCATCGAAAAGGAGACCGGCCTCTGGGTCGGGCGCGTCGGCCCATGGATCCCTGATGGGTGGCCGGGGAACGAGGTCGGATGGGCCATCATGCGCGAGCGGTGGAGGCGTGGCTATGCCGTAGAGGCCGCGACTGCCGCGATCGACTGGGCGTTCGAAACGCTGGGATGGGATGAGGTGCTTCATACCATCAATCCCCGCAACCTGGCCTCCAAGGCGGTGGCGCGCCGTCTCGGCGCCCGTATGACCGGCGTGGCTCCGCTTCCCGAGCCGATGCCGCAGCCTGAGGCGGAATTCTGGCGCCAGACCCGTGAGGAATGGCGTGCACGTCGGTCGGCAGGCAGGTCGGCCTGACGGACCGATGATCCCGCGACCGCCAGTGCGGCAGCACCGGTGGACGGGCGGCTCTCACGCCGATCCGGTCGCGTCCGAGCCGGCCAATCCCCTGTTGTCGTCCCTCGTTCGACGTTGACGTTCGTCCTGCCGCGACGCTGATATGGAGCGGCTTCGCGAAGGTCCGTCGTCTGAGGATGTTGGGCATCACAGGGAATTAAATTTCTCCCGCTGGTCGCATCCCTAACTTTTTGTTGGCATTTTCTGTGATTGCCTATGCTAGCGGTCATGCCAAAGCACCCCTTTAGTCGCAATCCCATTGGCATGCCGGCGGAGGAGGCCAACCATGGCCAAACAAAAGGCACTTGAGCTAATTACGCGCCTAGCTACGGACAACGATTTTCGTAATGCGTTGAATTCGGCCAGCGCCGCCGACAAGCAGGCTATTCTCGCTCAGAATGGTTATTCCGGGATGACGCCGGAGGATGTCCGTGGCGCCGCGGCCGAGGCATTCACGGGTCTGACTGGCAACACTGGTGTAAGCAGCGATCACGCTGTCGAATCGGTTGCATTCGCCGCGTCGATGTCGATGCTTGCCGGCACCGCGGCACCTGCGGCGTCCGCGTCGATGTCGATGCTTGCCGGCACCGCGGCACCTGCGGCGTCCGCGTCGATGTCGATGCTCGCCGGCACCGCGGCACCTGCGGCGTCCGCGTCGATGTCGATGCTCGCCGGCACCGCGGCACCTGCGGCGTCCGCGTCGATGTCGATGCTTGCCGGCACCGCGGCACCTGCGGCGTCCGCGTCGATGTCGATGCTCGCCGGCACCGCGGCACCTGCGGCGTCCGCGTCGATGTCGATGCTCGCCGGCACCGCGGCACCTGCGGCGTCCGCGTCGATGTCGATGCTCGCCGG
>NZ_JAGINO010000008.1 GCF_017876115.1 Azospirillum picis | reverse complement strand
CCAGCACCACCCAGGCCGCAACGGCTACCAACTGCCGCCGCCTGCGCATCCCTTCTCACAACACGGTATAAACTTGTCAAAGAACCCGCAGCGCCGAGACGCGCCGCACCGGCCAGTCAACGGCCTCCCTTCTTCAGGGAGTGTGCCGCGATGGCCGGAGGAATTTCTGTCGATCCCGGAAGCCGTAACCGCTAACCTGCTGTTATCGCTTCCGTTTTCTCCGCCGGCGCCGCGCTTCGTTCAGCGCCCCGCCATCGGTGGAGCGGTTTATAGGCGCCTCCCCCGCCGACGCGCAAGCGCTTTTTTCGCCGCCTTGCGCATTTTTATGTTCGATCGGCGGACGGATTTTCCTAGAGAAGCCCAAGCTCGCGAAGCTCCGCGGCAAGATGGGCGGGCAGTTCGTCCCCGGTGCCGCCGGCCGATGCCAGGTCGGGCGGCGCCGCTTCGACCGTCAGGTAGCGCCAGCCCTGGAACGGGCGGTGGGCTGTCGGCACCGTCGGCACCCGATCGGCGGCGAGGTGGAGCGTGCAGTAGCTTTCCCCGTCCGCGTCGGTTGCGGTGTCGATGGCGAGGATGGGCTGGCGCACCAGGACGCTGCCCTTGACCACCCAGTAGAGCGAACCACCGGCCAGCAGTTCGTCGCCGCGCTTGGGCAGGCGGCGGGTATAGACGGGGATCCGGGTTTCCGCGCCATTGGTGATGGCGCGGTTGCCCTGGAGTTCGGCCAGATGGTCGAGGTCACGGACGCCGACGGCGAGCTTGATGAGGTGAAGAGGCATGATCGCTGCGTTGAAGGGACGGAACCGTTCCTAACATAGGACGGCGGATGGCGTTGTCGCCGGGCGGCTGCCTTCGATCACAGCGTCCATGATCAAAGCGGATCGTTGCGGTCCGACCGCGACGACGGCCGGGCGTGGCCGATGATGGCGCTGAAGCCGAACAGCAGCAGCAGCACGCCCATGATGATTTCGATGCCGCAGACCAGCCGGACCGGACCGGACACCGGATGGATGTCGCCGTAGCCGACGGTGGCGAAGGTCACTATGGAGAAATAGATGCCCTCCGCGAAGGTCAGGTCGCGCCGCACGCCCTCGATCACGAAATTCGGCTCCGCCATGAAGCGGTCCATGATCGTGTAGATCGCCCCGAACAGGATGATGCAGAGCGAATAGAAGGTCAGGAAGGCGAAGGCCGGCAGGACGAGGCGGGCCGATTGCTGGAAGAATCCCTCGAACAGCAGCCCGGCATCGAGCAGGAAGACGGCGATGTCGCGGGCGACCAGCGCCACGATGGCCGCGATGGCCGACATCGCCAGCAGGAAGATCGCCCCCGCCGTCCAGACGTCGATGTCCTGCGACGGCACCAGGAACGTCAGGGCGCCGATGCCCCAGACCGGCGCCATCCACAGGAAGATGCGGTCGAAATGCCCGCCTTCGCGCAGGCGGCGCGACATGACGATCCGGCGGATGTCGTCCGCCCGCCACCAGGCGCCGCCGAGGAAGGCGATCAGCGGCAGGACGAAGGCGACCGCCTGCGCCAGCGGGTTGATGTTGTGGAAGTTGCTTTCCAGGAAGAAGACGAAGATGCAGGCATAGACGCCGATGAAATTGGTGAGCGCCAGCGTGAAGAACTGGCTGCCCGGAAACAGGTAATGGAAGGCGCCGACCACCAGCCCGACCGATCCCAGCAGCACGAAGGTCAGGTTTCCCGACACCGAGCGGATCGACAGGGCGATCAACCCGAGCAGCAGGGCCGTCAGCAGCGCTCCCCCCAGCCATGACCGCCCGGACGAACCGCGTCCGCCATGGAGGGACGAAGGCGGGCTGGCCGTCCGGGGAAGGCGGTCGGGAACGATCTGGTCCATGGGGCGGCAAACCGTATGGGGGGGCAGGCAGCGGCGGCGGTACGGCACCGGCGCGACGCTTGATCCGCACTTATACCGGCTTGCCGCTCCGGACCGTCAGAGATTTCCGCAGGCCCTGCAGGGATTCCACGGCGCGCCTCGGCGTCCGCGGAACGTCCGGCCCCTTCGACGCCTCATCCGGTCACCACCCGCCGGTGGCGAGCCAGCGATCGACCATGTCGAGCCGGTCCCAGCCCCAGAATGGTTCGCCGTCGACGATGACGAAGGGGGAGCCGAAGACGCCGCGCTCGACCGCGTCGTCGTTCTCGACCCGCAGCCGGTCCTTGACGGCGGGATCCTGCAGTGCCGCCGACACCCCGGCCCGGTCGATCCCCAGGCTGCCCAGCGTCCGGGCCGCGATCTCCGCCACCGTGTCGGCCGGCCCAATGTCGCGCCCCTCCGCGAAGTGGGCATGGTAGAGGGCGCGGGCCAGCAGCTTCGCCTGTTCGGGATGTTCGTCGGCGAGCCAGTAGACGGCGCGCGAGGCCGCGACGCCGTTGACCGGCGCCGAATCAGGGAAGGTGAAGGGGGCATCGATCAGCCGGGCGATTCGGCCGACGTCGTGGGTCAGGTACTCGCCGCGCAAGGGCTGCTCCAGGTTCGGCTTCATGCCCGTCACCTTGAAGATCGCGCCGAGCAGCACCGGACGCCAAGTGACGGTGCGGCCATGACGGGCAGCCAGCTCGTCGATGCGCAGGCTGGCGAAATACCCGTAGGGCGAAGCGAAGTCGAAATAGAAGTCGATGGGCTCCGGCACGCGCGCATCCTCCCGTCCACTGCGTCAGCTGGCCGTGCGCCAGCTATTTGGAAGACAGGCTAACGCGGGCGGCGGGGAGCGTCCAGGGCGCTCCCGGAGCAGTTTGCGGCAGCCGCCGGGCACAGGACATCCGCACCGTCGACGACCGCCGCCATCCGGAATGACCAGACGCTGTCAGACGGTGCGGACCTTGGCGTCGAAGACGTAACCGGCGCCGCGCTCGGTCTTGATGATGCGCGGCTCCTTGGGATTCGCCTCGATCTTGCGGCGCAGCCGCAGGATCAGCACGTCGATCGACCGATCGAACACCTCGGCCCCGTCCACCCGCGTGAGGTCGAGGAGCTGGTCGCGGGTCAGCACACGCTGCGGCCGCTTGACGAACGCGGCGAGCAGTCCGAACTCCGCCTTGGTCAGCTCCACCTCGCGTCCCTCATGGCCGCGCAGGCGCTGCGCGGTGAGATCGAGTTCCCAGTTGGCGAACTGCACCACCGCGCGCAGTTCGTCCGGGTTGCGCGGCGGCCGCCCGTCGCCCGACACGCGGCGGAGGACCGCCTTGATGCGCGCCAGCAGTTCGCGCGGGTTGAAGGGCTTGGTCAGATAGTCGTCGGCCCCCAGTTCCAGCCCGACGATGCGGTCGACATCCTGGTCCTTGGACGACAGGATGATGACGGGAATGTGCGATTCCGTACGGATCTGGCGAACCAGCCCCAGGCCGTCGCCGTCCGGCAGCCGCAGGTCGCAGACCACGAGATCGACCGGATCGCCATCGAGCGCCTGCTTGGCCGAACTGGTGTCGTGCGCCGTGGTCACCCGGTAGCCTTCACCCGCCAGGTAGGAGGCCAACAGCTCCCGAATCGGCTCATCATCGTCGACCGCGAGAATGTGCATGCCTGGTACCTCCCCCGCCCTTCTTATCCCACGCGCGAGCAGTGTGCAACGCGTTACAACTTCGTAACCTTGTGTCAGCCTTTCCCCGGTTCGTGAAAGGCCTGAAACGTTGGACCCGCCGGCGACATCAAATTTCCGTACGACCGACATTAACCGGAAACAACTTGTGCTTTAAATCTCGACCATTGGACAGGGGATGACCCAAGACGGAAAGGGTAAGCCAAGCGGACCGCCCGATTCCTCCATCGCCACGTCCACGGTCGCGGCCCGCCGTGACTACCTGTGCAGGGGTAAGACCAAAAAAAGGAGCACAACCGCCATGTCGAACATTGATCACTGCCTGGAGCGACTGAACCTCCTCGACCGCGCCGACCGGCTGCTGAACGAGGTCCGGGTCTATTCATCGCATGGATCGGTCAGGGAGATGCTGGCGGAACAGAGGCTGCTGCTGGGCGAAGCCCGGCGTCATCTCGACTCGGCCCGCGCGGTCGGCCGCCCGCGCTGACCGATGCCGCGCAGAACGACATGAACAATCGCCAGGGCAATGCCACGGCGGTGCGGGTGCCGTGCTCCCTGCCGCTCCGGCGCGGCGGGGCGCGGCCGGCAGCCGTCGACGGCCACCGCCGCCCGGCCCGGTGCGGCAGGCCGGGGGCGGCCGTCCCCGCCACCGCCCTCCTGCTTCCCGCCCCCCTGATTCCCGCCGTCATGCCGGTCGGCCTGCCATCGACCGGGCTGTGGCACCGCATGATGGAGCATTGGCTGGCGGCGCCGTCGCGGACGGACGGCGCCCATCCGTCCGCTCCCCATCCGTCCGTTCCATGACTCTCCCTATTCCCGCCCGAATTCGCCGTTATTCCGGCAGTTCGGGATTCACAGGAACGGAGAGACACACCATGCCCCGCGTCACCCTTCTCGCCTCCACCGCGCTTCTGCTCATCGCCCCTTCCGCCTGGGCGGCCGACGGAGGCGGGGCGGCGGCTGGCGGCCTGACGTTGACCCGGGTGCTGCTGTCCACCGGCGGCGTCGGCTATTTCGAATATGAGGCGACGGTCACCGGCAACGCCGACCTGACGCTGGAGGTGCGGCGCGACCAGGTCGACGACGTGCTGAAGAGCATCGTGGTCTATGACGACAAGGGCGGCGTCGGCACCATCGGCCTTCCCGGGGCCGAGCCGCTGGAGACCGCCTTCCGCGAGCTGCCCTTCTCGCAGGGCGACCTCACCTCCCCCGCTTCCCTGCTCAACGCCATGACGGGGGCCGAGGTGACCGCCGGCGGGCCACGCCAGCTCACCGGCCGGCTGATGTCGGTGACCGAGGAGACGGTCCGCCTGCCCGGCAACGACGGCGCCACCACCACCCGCCACCGCGTGACGCTGATGACGGCCGACGGGTTGCGGCAACTTGTGCTGGAGGAGGCCGATTCGCTGCGTTTCACCGATCCGGCGGTGCAGGCGCGGATCGACGGGGCGTTGTCGGCCGTGGCGGAAAACGCGCGCCGCGAACGGCGGCGGCTGACGGTCCATGCCGGCGCGCAGGGCGGGGGCGCGCAGGGCGGGAGCACGCAGGACAATGGCACGCAGGATGGCGGCACCCGCCGCGTGCATGTCGGCTTCGTCGCGCCGATGCCGCTGTGGAAGGCGACCTACCGGCTGAGCCTGCCGCCCGAGGGCGGCAAGGGGGCGCTGCAGGGATGGGCGGTGCTGGAGAATCTCAGCGGCGAGGACTGGCGCGACGTCGACCTCACGGTGGTTTCGGGCAACCCCGTCACCCTGCGCCAGTCGCTCTACACCCCCTACTTCGTCGAGCGGCCGGAGATCCCGGTCGAGGTGCTCGGCCGCGTCCTGCCCCGCGCCGACGAGGGCACCGTCACGATGGACGCCCCCCGCCCGGCCCTGCGCGCCGAGGCGATGCGTGCCGCCCCCGCTCCCGCCCCGGCCCCCATCGCACCGGACCCGAGGGAGGAGCCGCTGGCCAAGGCTGCCCCTCCCCCCTACGCGCCGGCCGCGACTCCCCAGGCGGCGGCGCTGCAGAGCGCCGATGCCGGCGCCGCCGAAGGCGCCCAGGTTCTGTTCCACTATCCGCAGCCGGTGACGGTGCCGGACGGCGGCACGCTGATGATGCCGATCGCGGTGCGCGACATGCCGGTGGAGCGCGTGGCGCTCTACCAGCCGGCCACCAATCCGCGCCACCCCCTTGCGTCGCTCCGCCTCGGCAATGACGGCGGCACGGCGCTGCCGCCGGGCCTGCTGGCCCTCTACGACCGTGCGAACGGCAGCGCCGCCTATGTCGGCGACGCCCGCATGGCGACCCTGCCGGCGGGTGACAGCCGGCTTCTGTCCTTCGCCGTCGACCAGGCCGTCACCGTGGACCGCGAGGAGAAGCCGGGTCGCAGCCTCACCCGCGCCACCATCGCCGACGGCGTGCTGACCCTGTCGGTCACCGACCGCCAGACCACGGTCTACCGCGTCGCCGGCGCTCCCGACCAGGAGCGCAAGGTGGTGATCGAGCATCCCCGCCGTCCGGGCTGGACCCTCGTCGAACCCGCCATCGCGAAACCGGACGGCCAGCAGGACAGCCGGCCGCGTGAGAAGCAGGGTGCCGGACCCGATGCCACGGCCAGCGCCTACCGGCTGCCGCTGACCGTTCCGGCCGGCGGGACGGCGACCTTGACCGCCACCCTGGAGCAGCCGCGCCAGGAGAGCATCCTGCTCGGCGACCTCGACCCCGAGGAACTGGCCGCGCAGGCCGCCTCGGCGGAACTGCCGGCCGAGCTGCGCCAGGCCTTGAACATGCTGGCCGGCATGCGCGCCGCCGTCGCCGAGAAGGAGCGCCGCATCGCCGACCTGGAGCGCGAACGGGACGAGCGCGTCGCCGACCAGGAGCGCCTGCGCGAGAACCTGAAGGCCCTGCCCGCCGGCAGCGACCTGCAGAAGCGCACGCTGGCCAAGATGACCGAGGCGGAAAGCCGCCTGGACACGCTGGCCCGTGACCTCGCCACCGCGCGCAGCGAGTCCGAGGCGGCCCAGCGGGCCCTGCGCGAGCGCATCCGCACCCTGTCGATCTGACGGGCCAGGAGCGCGGACGGCGCCGCGAGGGGACTGGGCCTACAGCGCCGTCGCGCTGCAATAGGCCCAGTCCTCGCCCTGCAGCCCGAAGAAGGCCGCCACCGGCTTGCCGCTGGACCGGTCGACGACCACACGGAAGCGGCTGCCGGTGCAGGCACCCGACGCCTGCTTGGCGAAGGGCAGCTTGACGTGCTTGGATTTCAGGCAGGCGTCGGACAGCTTCGGCGGGGTGGTCGAACCGTCCACCTTCTTGCCGTTCAACACCATGTAGTAGTTGGTGGCCTGTCCGCCCTTCACGTCCGCCTTCACCTCGATCTTGCCGAAGCGGGACTTGTACAGCCCGGCATCCTGCTCGCCGTCGGGACCGCCGGCGGCGAGCGGACGGAAGGAGATGGCCGCGCAGGCGGGCGGGTCCTTGGCCTCGGCCGGAGCGGCGAGCGCCGCGAGGCCGACGGCCAGCAGGAAGGCGGCCGGCAGGGTTACGGATGCGGCCGCAGGCCGGTTGAGCAACGGCATCATCAGGGGTCCCTTTCGAACTGGATGGCGGATCACTTCGGAAACACGCAGATGGCGGTCTGCTGCATCAGGGCGCAGTCGCGCTCGCGGCCCTCCTCCAGCATCGCCACCTCGACCTGGGTGATGACCAGGGTGCGGCCGGGCTTCACCACGCGGGCGCGGGCGATCATCACCTCGCCCTTGGCCGGAGCCAGCAGGTTGATCTTGAATTCGGCCGCCAGCACCTCGGCTCCCGCCGGCATCAGGGTGTAGGCGGCGAACCCGCCGGCGTTGTCGGCCAGCGTGGTGACGACGCCGGCATGGAAATAGCCGTGCTGCTGGGTCAGGTCGGCCCGGAACGGCATGCGCATCTCGCAGAAGCCCGGCTCCAGCACCGTCAGCTCGATGCCGAGCGTCCGGCAGACGGGCTGCTGTTCGTATGAGGCAAGGCAGCGCGCCTTCCAGTCTGGGTCGCGCGGGTCGAAAGTGGCGGGCACGGAACGGAGCCTCCGGCAAGGTTGCACTGGCGACAGCCTGCGGCAGAGGTCCCGCCCGATCAACAAACAAAGAACGGCCGAAGACAAAGAACGGCCGACACGATGCGGCGGGGTGGCTGCGGTGGGGTCCGTGCCTCAGCTCCCGATCAGGCCGAGCTGCGGGCTGGACGGCTCGGCGAAGGCGCGCATCGGCATGCGGCCGGCCTGCCGGGCGGCGCGGCCCGCCGCCACCGCGTCGCGCATCGCAGCCGCCATCCGCACCGGATCGCGCGCCTTCGACACCGCGGTGTTGAGCAGCACCGCCGAGCAACCGAGCTCCATGGCGCGGGCGGCATCGGAAGCGGTGCCGATGCCGGCGTCCAGCACCACCGGGACCGGGCTGCGGGCACAGATCGTCTCGATGGCGTGAGGGTTGCGGATGCCCATGCCCGACCCGATGAAGGCGCCGAGCGGCATCACCGCCGCGGCTCCCAGATCGGCCAGTTTGCGGCAGGTCACCGGATCGTCGTTGCAGTAGGGCAGAACGACGAAACCGTCGTTCACCAACTCCTCGGTCGCGCGCAGCAGCTCCTCGACGTCGGGGTAGAGCAGGTCGCGGTCGCCGATCACCTCAAGCTTGATCCAGGGCGTCTCCAGTGCCTCGCGCGAGAGCTGGGCGGTCAGCACCGCCTCCTTCGCCGTCAGGCAGCCGGCCGTGTTGGGCAGCAACCCGACCGGCCCGCCCGCCCGCCCGCCCGTGGCGCGGGCCAGCACGTCGACCAGGCTTTCCGAATAGCCGTCGAGGCTGATGCGGCGGATCGCCAGGGTGACGAGTTCGCTGCCGCTCGCCGCCAGCGCGTCCAGCATGACCTGCTGGTTGGGATAGCCGGCGGTGCCGAGGAACAGGCGCGACGAGAAACCGCGCCCGGCGATGACGAGAAGATCGCCGGAATGGGAAGCGGGTGACTGATGGGCGGGTGACTGAGAGGTGGGTGATTGGGAGCTATGGGACATGGGGAACAGCCTTCTGATGATCCCCCCTCCTCCTCCCGGTGCGCGACACGGCATGCATCCCGGCGTTGGCGTGCCCACTGGGCTGGACGAGCTTTCCCTTGCCGTCATGGCCCGATCGTCCAGTGAGTGTCCAACATCCATCGATGGGCGCCTATCGTGGCCGGCACCGAAGGGGAAAGAGGGCGGCGGGGGCGTCAGCCGCCCTGGATGGGGCGGACGATTTCCAGCGAGTCGCCGTCCTGCAGCCTGGTGTCGGCCCAGCGGCCGCGCGGCAGGAGGGCACCGTTCAGCGCGACGGCGACGCCGCGGGCGTCGGCGGCGATCCCGCGGGCGGCGAGCAGGTCGGCGACCGAGACGGCGGCCAGCGGCTCCGCCCTGCCGTTGACGTGCAGGAGCGCGCTCATGCTGCGGCTCCCGTTTCGGCCGGACGCCGGGCGAAGCGGCCGGGGCCGAACGGACGCAGAAGAGGATCGGTTTCGCCGGTCAGCACCAGCCGGGCGATGCCGTCGGCGGTCACCGGCGTCAGCAGGATGCCGTTGCGGTGGTGGCCCGTGGCGTGGATCAGGCCGGGAAGGCCGGACTCCCCGAGGATCGGCGCGTCGTCGCGGCTGCCCGGCCGGAAGCCGGCCCAGGCCTCCTCGATCGGCAGCTCGGCGATGCCGGGAAGCGCCCGCCAGGCACCGTCCAGCAGGGCGAGCTGCCCGCCGGCGGTGAGGCGCTCGTCGAAGCCGCGCTCCTCGGTGGTGGCGCCGATCAGCAGCCGGCCGTCAAGCCGCGGGATCAGGTAGGTGCCGGGGGTCCACACCACATGGCGCAGCAGCGGCAGCCGCGGGTCCATGCGCACGCAGATCATCTGCCCTTTCACCGGCCGTACCGGAGGTCGGGCGGCGTCCGGCAGGCCGGGCACACCGGCCGCCCAGGCACCGGCGGCCAGTACCACGCAGTCCGCCCGGTGCAGGACATCGCCGACGAGCAGGCCGGCGGCCCGGCCCCCCTCCACCGCCAGCGCCACCTCGCCGCAATGCTCGTGCAGCCGCACGCCCGCGGCCCCGGCGGCGCGGCGCAGGGACGCCGCGAGCTTGCGGTTGTCGACCTGATGGTCGTCGGCGCAGAACAGGGCGCCGGCAACGCCGGGCTGCAGGAAGGGCTCGCGCCGCCGCACCTCGGCGCCGCCCAGCCACTCCACCGGCAGCCCGAGGTCGCGCTGGAAGCCGTGCAGGAACCGCAGCTTCGCCGCGTCGTCCGCCGTCAGCGCGATGACCATGGTTCCGTCGGTACGCAGGTCGACCGGCAGGCCGCTCGCCGCCTCCAGATCTCGCGCGAAGCCCGGCCAGAGCGCCTGCGACGCACGGGTCAGCGGCAGCAACCCCTCCTCGCCCGGCTCGGTTTCCACGCAGGCGGCCAGCATGCCGCCGGCGGCGTGGGTGGCGCCGCGCCCGGCCTCCCCCCGTTCGAACACATCCACCCGGCAGCCGGCGGACGCCAGCCGCCAGGCGACGGCCAGACCGATGCAGCCGGCGCCGATGATGGCGACGGAGGGGCGCGCCCCCGATTGGGAAACGGAAAATGGATGCGATGCTGGCGCATGGATCATGCGGCGGCTCCCTTCGCTGGCATTACCCAGACAGGTTCGATGGGTGTGTTCTCAGCCGCACGACCACCGCGCGGCACCCCAGGCCTATGTCCTTGCCTTATGCCAATATTCCGCTGCGCCCACAAGCGGAATCGCCCGGACGCTTCCTTGCCGGACCGGCGCGGCAGGGAGGGGCGGACCATGGCGGCATGCCGCCGGATGCCTGCCACCGGATAAGGGCCGGCCCCGATGTGCCCCTCCCAGGCGCAGGGACTAAAATGCAGCAAAGCATCCCGCGATGCGGATCCAGGGACAGGATCCGGCCCTACAAGAGTGCGGGAAGCAACGACATGACGAGAGGGTCCACCTGTATGCCGTCACTCTTCCGCCCGGCCGCCTCCGCTCCCGCCCAGGCAGGACCCGGCACGGCCGCCGCGCAGGCGCCGGTCGCCGTTCCGCCGCCCGCCACGGCGGAGCCGCCGATCCGCAGCCTGTGCCTGCCGGCCGGCCGACTGGACGCCGCGGCGCTCGGTGGCCTGGGCTTCGCCGCCGGCGCGCCCGCCCTGGTCGTCGGCTTCGTGTCTCCCCATACCGATTTCGCCGCCGTCGCCCGCAAGGTCCGCGACGCGCTGCCGGCCGGCACGCCGGTGGTGCTGGTTTCCACCGCCGGCGAGCTGTGCGCCGCCGCGGACCGGCCGCTCTACCGCGAGGCCGGCGACCGCTGGGACAGCGTGGTCCTGCAATCCTTCAGCCCGCGGCTGTTCGCCGGCGTCAGCATCCACGCCATCCCGCTGCATTGCGAGGATCTGCGCGCCGGCCGCGCGGACGGCACCGTGGCCGCAAGGGTCGAGGCCATCCGGGGAGAGCTGGACCGCATCCGCGTCCCGTTCGCCATCGACAGCCACGACACCGTGGCCCTGACCTTCGTCGACGGGCTGTCCGCCAGCGAAAGCTGGCTGATGGAGGCGATCTACCGCTCCGGCCATTTCCCCTGCCTGTTCATCGGCGGCTCGGCCGGCGGCACGCTGGACTTCCGCAACACGTGGCTGTTCGACGGCCAGCGCGTGATGCAGAACACCGCGCTCGCCATCTTCCTGAAGGTGGCGCCGGGCTTCCGCTACGGCGTCTTCAAGTCGCAGAACTTCCGCCCCACCCAGACGCGGTTCGCGGTGGTCGACGCCGACCCGATGCGCCGCATCGTCCGCAGCGTGATCGACCGCGACAGCTTCGAGGCGGTCGGCTTCATCGACGCGCTGGCCGGGACGCTCCGCTGCCAGCCCGCGGAGTTGCCGGCACGGCTCGGCAGGAACACCTTCGCCGTCGAGATGGAGGGCGAACTGTTCGTTCGCTCGGTTTCCGGCTTCGACTTCGACAAGGGCGAGGTCAGCTTCTACTGCGACGTCAATCCCGGCGATTCGCTGTGCCTGGTCGAGGCCACCGATTTCGTGCGCCAGACCGAGGACGACCTCGCCGCCTACCTGCGCGGCAAGCCGCGGCCGGTGGGCGCCATCCTGAACGACTGCATCCTGCGCCGGCTGAACAACCCGGACCAACTGGCACGGGTGCGGGCCTTCGACGGCCTCGCCGCCGCCGGCTTCTCCACCTTCGGCGAGCTGCTGGGCATCAACATCAACCAGACCCTGTCGGCGCTGATGTTCTTCGAGGTGCCGGCCGGCACTCCCTTCGCCGACGACATGGTCGACCGCTTCCCGGTGCATTACGCCCGGTTCCAGAGCTACTTCATCGCCACCCGCTACAACCGCCTGGACCTGCTGAGCCGCATCCGCAACGGCATCATCGAGCGGATGCACGGCTATCTCGACGCCATGGTCACCCTGACGGGCGGCGTGCAGGAAACCGCGGGCTATGCCACGCGCATCGGCAGCTCCATGGCCACCATCGAGGCGACGCTGAACCGCCACGCCAGCCTGTTCGACGGCCACGCCGAGCGCCGGGAGGAACTGGTCCGGGAGTTCGGCCAGCTCTCGTCGGTGGTGGCGAGCATCGAGAAGGTCCTGGCGGTCATCGACGGCATCGCCAGCCAGACCAACCTGCTGGCGCTGAACGCCACCATCGAGGCGGCGCGCGCCGGCGAGGCGGGAAAGGGCTTCGCCGTCGTCGCGGCGGAGGTGCGCAAGCTCGCCAACGACACCAAGCAGACGCTCGGCGACACCCGGCGGGCCATCGACCGGATCGGGTCGTCGGTGCGCGCGGTCGGCGGCCAGCTCGACGACACCAGCGCCCGCATGGACAAGGCCGCGCAGGCGTCCCAGGCGCTGCAGGCCGACATCCACGCGGTGATCGCCGAGGTGGGGGGCGCGCAGCGGATCATCGAGGAACGCCTGGCCGACCTGGACGGTCACGCGCGGCGGATGGAGGACATCAACCACTACATCGGCTTCCTCAAACGGCTCGACCGCGCCGGCTGAGGTCGGCGACGGGGGCCGGCGAAGGGGGGCCGGCAACGGGCGCCGGGCCGAGGCCCCCTTACAGCAGGAACATCGACGCCAGCCCGAGGAAGGCCAGGAACCCGACCACGTCGGTGACCGTGGTGAGGAACACGGCGCTCGACACCGCCGGATCGACGCCGATCCGCTCCAGCCCGAGCGGGATCAGCGCACCGCTGAGCGCCGCCACCACCAGGTTGATGATCATGGCGAGCGCGATGACGATGCCGATCAGCGGCCCGTACCACACCAGCGCGATCACCCCGACCATCAGGGCGAAGATGCCGCCGTTGATCACCCCGACCAGCAACTCCTTGCCGACCACCCGCAGGGCGTTGGCCGAGGACAGCTCGTGGGTGGCCAGCGCGCGGACCACCACGGTCAGCGTCTGGGTGCCGGCGTTGCCGCCCATCGAAGCGACGATCGGCATCAGCACCGCCAGCGCCACGATCTGCTCGATGGTCCCCTCGAACAGCGAGATGACGCCCGAGGCCAGGAAGGCGGTGCCGAGGTTGACGGTCAGCCAACCGACCCGGCCGCGGGCGATGTCGGCGATGCCGCTGAACACGCCGGTGTCGCCGGAGCCGCTCAGCTTGCGCAGGTCGTCCTCCGCCTCCTGGTCGATGATGCGGACGACGTCGTCCACCGTGATGACGCCGATCAGCCGTCCGGCGGCATCGACCACCGGGGCGGAGACCAGGGCGTATTGCCGGAACAGGTTGGCGACCTCGGCCCGCTCCATGGTGGCGGGAATGGCGTCGACCTCGCCGGTCACCAGGTCGGCGATGCGCACGGCGCGGCGCTGGCGCAGCAGGCGCGACAGCGGCACCGCCCCCACCACCCGGTGCATCGGATCGACGATGAAGATGTCGTAGAAGTCCTCCGGCAGTTCGTCGGTCGCCGCGCGGACATAGTCGATGGTCTTGCCGACCGTCCAGAACTCCGGCACCGCGACCAGCTCGCGCTGCATCATGCGGCCGGCGCTGTCCTCGTCGTAGGTCAGGTTCTCCTGGACCAGTGCCCGTTCGGCCTCCGGCAGGCTCGCCAGGATCTGGGCGCGCGTCTCGGCGTCCAGATCCTCGATCAGCTCGACGGCGTCGTCGGTGTCGAGGTCGGCGACGGCGGCGGCCAGTTCCTGCGGTTCGAACCGCCCGATCAGCGCCTCGCGCAGGTCGGGGTTCAGGTAGGACAGGACCTCGCCGTCCAGTTCGGCCGGCAGCAGGTCGATCAGCTCGGCGCGCTCGGCCGGCTCGGCCTGCTCGATCAGGTCGGCGATATCGGCGGCATGCAGCTCCGCCAGCCGCGCCAGCACGGCGTCGCGTTCGCGCGCGCGCAGCAGCGAGGCGATCTCCTCGACGAAGTCCGGCTCGACGCCGTAGGGGCGCTCGTCGTCGGGCTCGGGGCCGGACGGGGGATGGGGAGCCTTTTCCGGCCGCGGCGGCGGCGCATGGGGATCGGTGTGCATGCCGGCACCCTCCCTTCGACGGTGGCGACGCGCGAACGCCCGGCACCGCTGCGGCGGCGCGGCTCCGGGATCCCGGACGACCTGCGGGCGGTCGGCCGGCATCGCCGGGAACGGGTGCCGAAGATCGGCACCGGACATCGGCGTCGGGCGTTGGCGGTTTGTGGAAGCCCCCATGCGGCACGGGTCTGGCCCGGTGCCGGGAACGACCCCGACATAGAGGCGCCGCCCGCGTTTGTCCAGTCCGGATCGGGCTGGCGGGGCTGCTTTCACACCATGCTCTTGCACCGCAGCAATCCTTCGTGCTCCCATGCGGCCGAGTCGCATCTTGGAGAGAAAGGGGCCGGAAGCGCCGATGGAGTATGCCTTCACCACCGTCGGGGATCGCGACGGCATCCTGCTGTCCGGCCGCTGCACCTACGAGGACGGGACCCGCTTCCACGACATGCTCGGGCACTGGGACTTCGCGGCGAAGCCGGTGGTTCCGCTCGACCTGCGTTTCGTCTCCTTCATCGACTCCGCGGCCATCGGCATGCTGTTCATCCTGGCCAACCGCTGCCGCGAGGCCGGCGGCCACATCGTCGCCAGCGGTGCGGCCCCCCACGTCGTCCGTGCGCTCCGCCGCGCCACCCTGGAACGCTACATCGAGTTCCGCTGAGGTGCCGGAACCCGGATGGCGCCTTCCGATGCGCCGTTGACCTGTCCAGTCACAAAACCGCAACACTGGCCGCTCCCCTCCCCACCAGCGGAGTCGCCGTGGAAGCCCTGCTGCATCTGGACCGGACGCTGCTGCTGTCGCTGAACCGGTTCGCCGGCCACAGCGCCGCGTTCGACATGGCGGTGCGCGGCATCGCCAACATCTACATGGTCAAGCTGGGGCTGTTCTGCGCCGGACTGTGGTGGCTGTGGTTCCGCCGGGAGGAAACCGCCGCCGCCCGGCGGCTGGTGGTGGACGCCATGGCCGCCGTGGCGCTGGCCGTCCTGGCCTCCATCCTCATCCAGGCGGCGATGCCGGAGCGACCACGGCCGCTGCACGACGCCGCGATCGCCTTCGTCCCGCCTCTCGGCCAGGACCGCGAGGCCCTGAAGAACTGGAGCTCGTTCCCCAGCGACAACGCCGCGCTGGCCTTTGCGCTGGCGGCGACCTTCGTCCGCGCCTCCCGGCTGTGGGGGGCGCTGGCCTGCCTGTGGGCGGCGGTGGTGATCAGCCTGCCGCGCGTCTATCTGGGCCTGCATTATCCAGGCGACGTGACCGGCGGCGCCCTGATCGGCATCGCCGCGGCGATCGCCGTTACCCGCCTCGGCACCGGCCGGCTGCCGCCGATGGCATGGGCCTACCGGTTGGCCGAACGGGCCGAGGAGCATTGGAGGCCCTGGTTCTACGCCGGCGCCTTCCTGCTGATCTACGAGATGATGGTGCTGTTCGAGGACATCCGCCGCGTCGGCGGCGGATCGCTGAAGCTGCTGCGCCCACTGCTGTCCTGAAGCCGGACACGAAAAAGCCCGCTCGGTCTTGCGACCTGCGGGCCTTTCGTTCGCTCCCGTATCCCCGGGATGGTCCCATCTGCATGGGAGTGGTGCGGTCGAGAAGACTCGAACTTCCACGGGTTGCCCCACAGCGACCTCAACGCTGCGCGTCTACCAATTCCGCCACGACCGCATCAGGCTGGTAGTTCCCGACCCGCGCTTGCGCGCCTCATCGGGTGGAGCGGGTAGATATCAGCTTCCCGACGGGTGATCAAGCGTTACAATCATCCTTCGCGAAGAATTTTGCCGACCGGCACCAGACCCATCCGCCGAGACCAGATCGAATGACCACCGTGACCAGCCCTCCCGCCAGTCAGACGCCGCCCGCCTCCGCCGACCGCCCGATCGAGTGGCGCATCTCCGACGAGCCGGTGCCCTACCCCGACGCGATCGCCGAGATGGAGGCGCGCGTCGAGGCGATCCGCGCCGGCACCGCGCCGGAAATGGTCTGGCTGCTGGAGCATCCGCCGCTCTACACCGCCGGCACCAGCGCCCGCGACGAGGATCTGCTGGAGGCCGACCGCTTCCCGGTCTACCGCAGCGGCCGCGGCGGCCAGTACACCTATCACGGGCCGGGCCAGCGCGTGGCCTACGTGATGCTGGACCTGAAGGCGCGCGGTGCCGACATCCGCGGTTTCGTCCGCGACCTGGAGGAGTGGATCATCCGCACCCTCGCCTCCTTCAACATCAGGGGCGAGCGGCGCGAGGGCCGGGTCGGCATCTGGGTCGACAAGCAGCCCTACGGCGGGCTGAGGGGGCAGGAGGACAAGATCGCCGCCATCGGCGTGCGGGTGCGGCGCTGGGTCAGCTTCCACGGCATCGCGCTCAACGTCGAGCCGGACCTGTCGCATTTCGGCGGCATCGTGCCCTGCGGCATCTCCGAGCACGGCGTCACCTCCATCGTGGCGCTCGGCCAGCTCGTGACGATGGAGGATGTCGATTCCGCCCTGATCGCGACTTGGCCGGAGGTGTTCGGCGGCCCCATGCGCGGCGGCGAAGCAGCCTGGACTCCGCCAAGCGCGTTGCCGTGAATCACACGGACGACTCTAATATTTCTTGAAGCCGCCGGCGGCCGGGGCGCCCCCCTGGGCGCCGGCGGGATTCACCCGCGGGTCCTGGTTGTCCATCGACTGCACGGTGCAGCCGGTGGAATCGCCGTTGCGGAACAGATAGATCTTCTTGGGATCCGCCTTCCGGCCGGGATCGCGCAGGTTCAGGCCGTGGCCGAAGGCGACGCCCATCACCTGTCCGTTGAAATAGGCGCGGAAACGCATCGGCGCGATCTCGTTGAAGCGCAGGGCCGCGCACTCCCGGCTCAGATCCTTCTCGAACTTGCCGGCCTTGCGCCAGTCCTCCTTGGACCGGATGGTCATCCATTGCGGCGGCAGGGCATACTGCACGATCGGCGGGGCGATCGGCAGGCTGGTGCCCGGCTGTGGCGGCGCCACATGGCCGGGCTCCGTCCGCTCCAGGGCGCCGGCCAGCGCCGGCCCGGCCGGAAGCAGCGCCAGGCAGAAGAACAGGCAAAGCGCTGCCTCCCCATGGCGGCGCGTGTCAAATCCGCACATCGAACCCCTGCTCCCTGATCTCCCTGCCGGCCGGCGCGGCCGGCGGCTCCGCCGCGGCGAGGCGGTCCAGCGGTCCCGCGAGCGTGACCGACAGTTCCACCCCCGCGTCCTCGGCCGCGACAGCGCGGGGCGACAGCGTCACCCGCCCTTCCAGTCCCTCGGGCTCCGCCGTCATGCTCCGGCCCAGCACCGCCATGACGCTCTCCAGCGCGTCGCCCGCCAGATCGCCGGCAGCGACCGTCAGCGCGGCGGAGGGGCGGGCGCCGGATCGCAGGCGGGCGAAAGCACCGGCAAGGCCGCCACCTGCGGAGCGCTCCTCCGCCGGGCGGCGCGACAGGTCGAGCCGGGCCTCGTCGGCCGACAGCGCCGGAGGTCCGTCCGTCACCCGCAGCACGACGCCTGACAGCGTGATCTCGATCTCCCCTTCCACTTCCCCTGCCGCTTCCCGCGCCGGCGGCGCGGCGTCGAGCGTCGATGCCGCATGCCTCAGGTCCTGTGGGCCGAAACGGCGGGCAATCGCCTGCTCGACCGCCGCGGCCCCCTCGTCCTCCAGGCCGAAGGCGGCGAGCAGCCGTCCCAGGTCGCGGGCCAGCGTCCGGACCGCCGGGTCGAGACGGTCGGCGAGGCCAGGCGGTCCATCGGGTTGCCGGCCCGGCGCATCCTCCGCCGCGTCGAACCCCGCGGTGACGCGCACCGCCGGATCATCGTTCCCCCTGGGGGCCGGCGCCTTGCGGGAGGCCGGCGTTGCGGCGGCGGCGGCACCCTGCTTGCGGGCGGCCTTCCCCTTCGCCTCCGCCGCCCTGGCGAAGACACCGGCCAGCATCGCCTTCATGCCTGCGACGTCGTTTGGCATCCCGGTTGCCTTCCGCTGCCTACCGCCGGCCAGCATGACGCCGTCTTGGTTAGCGGAGTGCTAATCCCGCGCATCCGGCGCCAGGAACGGCCGGGTCACTGGCTCGGCAACTGCCTGAAATCGGCAAGACGGGGATCCTGCTCGGGTTCGGCCACCACGTCGCGGACGATCGCCGCCGACGGGCCGCGGCGGCAGGCGTCCAGCATGTGGTCCACCGCCGCGGCAGGGCCGGCGAACAGCGCCTCCACCGTGCCGTCGGAGCGGTTGCGCACCCAGCCGGTCAGGCCCAGCCGCGTCGCGGTATCGACGGTCCAGCCGCGATACCAGACCCCCTGGACCTTGCCGAGGATGCGGGCACGGACCACCTTGCGCGGGGCAACGGCGGTCATGCGGCCCCCCGGCCGGACTCCCGGCCAGAATCTCGGCCAGAACCCTGGGCGCCATCCCGGACCACGGCCTGCTGGACGGCCGCGGTCCTCTTGCGCTCCTCCTCGTCGACCAGCGCCTTGCGGGACAGTTTCCCGATCATCGTCTTGGGCAGCTCCGCGCGGAATTCCACGACCTTCGGCATCTCGATGGGCGACAGCTTGTCCTTCAGAAATGCGGTGAGTTCCTCGGCGGTCAAGCTCTGCCCCTCGCTAAGCCGCACATAGGCCTTCACCGTCTGCCCGCGATACTCGTCGGGCAGGCCGGCCACCACGCACTCGGCGACCGCCGGGTGCAGGTAGATCGCCTCCTCGACGTTGCGCGGATAGACGTTGAAGCCGCTGCACAGGATCATGTCCTTGATGCGGTCGACGATGGTGGTGTAGCCGTCCTCGTCCATCACCCCGACGTCGCCGGTGTGCAGCCGGCCATCGACCAGCGTCTGCGCCGTCTCGGCCGGGCGGCGCCAATAGCCCTTCATCACCTGCGGCCCGCGGATGCAGACCTCCCCCTTCTCGCCGGGGGCCAGGACACGGCGCGGCTCCTCCAGGCTGACGATCTCGATGACGGTGCCGGGCAGCGGCAGGCCGATCGAGCCCTTCTTGTCCGCATGGAGCACCACCGGGTTCACGGTCGCGACGGGAGAGCTTTCGGAGAGGCCGTAGCCCTCCACCAGCGTGCAGCCGGTCGTGCGCTCGAACGCCTCCTTCACCTCCAGGGGAAGCGGCGCCCCGCCCGACATGCAGAAGCGGATGGAGGACAGGTCGAAGTCCTTCAGGCGTTTATGGTGGTTGATCGCGGTGTAGATGGTCGGCACGGCGGGGAACAGGGTGATCCGCTCCTTCTGCAGCGTGCGCATCACCTGCTCCAGCTCGAAGCGCGGCAGCAGGACGATCTCCGCCCCCAGATGCAGGCCGAAATTCATCACGGCGGTCATGGCGAAGACATGGAACAGCGGCAGCACGCCGAGCATGCGCTCCTGCCCGTCGCCCGGACCATCCGCAGCCCCTTCGCCCGGCCGGCGCTCCTTCGCCGCGTACCAGGTCGCGCACTGGATCGTGTTGGCATGGAGGTTGGCGTGGGTCAGCATGGCGCCCTTGGGCACGCCCGTGGTGCCGCCGGTGTATTGCAGCACCGCCACGTCCTCGCGGGCATCGATGGCGACCGGCTCCGGCCGGGCGCCGCCGGCGATCAGCCGGGCGAAGGGAATGTGCCGGTCGTCACGCGGGATCGCCGCGATCTCCGCCCTCTTCGCGATGGGAAACAGCCAGTTCTTCGGAAAGGGCAGGATGTCGGCCATGCTGCAGACCACCAGCCGCTTGAGCCCGGTCTCCGCCAGCATCCGCGCCATCTTGCCGTAAAGCAGCTTCAGGTCGAGCGTGACCATCAGGTCGATGTCGCTGTCGCCGATCTGATGGACCAGTTCGCGTTCGGCATAGAGCGGGTTGAAGTTCACCACCGTGCCGCCGGCCTTCAGGATGGCGAAGAAGCAGATGACGTAGTAGGGCGTGTTGGGCAGGAACAGACCGACCCGGCTCCCCTTCCCCACCCCGAGCTGCTGGAAACCATGGGCAGCGGCATCGACCAGCCGCCCCACCTCGCGATAGCTGGTGCGCTTGCCGAGGAAGTTCAGGCAGGTCCGGTCGCCGTTGGCCGCCACCGCCTCGTCCAGCAGGGCGGTCAGCGGACGGACCGGGATCTGCATCGCCCAATCGACTCCGGGTGGATAGGAGGCCAGCCAGGGATAGGCGGGCGCGGTATGGGCGGCATCTCCCATGAAGGTCTTCCTCCCCTCTGTTTCTTCTTTTCCGGATGCCGTGCCGGCGTCCGGTCGACGATCCCGGCTCCGGAACCGCTGGTTGCCGAAGCGCGATCGGTCGCCTGAGGTGGAGATGGGCATGCGCGGGCAGTGGACAAGCATAGTTTGACAGGCATGGGTTCGCCGGCGGCCCGGGACCGGCCGCCGCCCGGACCCGCCCCGCGATCAGGCCGCCTTGCGCAGCCGGTGCAGCACCTCCACCGCCATCCATTCGGCGAGCGCCCCATCCTCGCCATCGAGGAAGACCGCGACGGAGACGGGGACCGGTCCCGGTGCATGGTAGGCGGCCGGCGTCACCCCCGGCCCGCCGCCGGTGTGCCCCCAATAGGGACCGGCGGCGGGATCACGCTCCACCATCATCCCCAGCCCGTATGACGGCTCGACCCAGGGCCGCCCGGCCATCGGGCCGCCGACCGGCAGCCCGTCGCGCATCCGCCGCAGCAGCGCTTCGGGCAGATAGGCACCATCCGGCTCATGTCCCCACCGTCCGGCACCATGCACGGACAGGCCATGGAGGAAGCGTGCGGCATCGGCATCCTCCATCGCCACCACGCCATGGGAAACCCAGCCCGGGTGATAGCGCTCCGCGACCGCCGCCGTGCCGAAGGGTTGGCCAGGACCGAAGAACAACCCCTCCAGCCCGGCACGGGTCGACAGGAGCGCCGCACTCGCCAGCCCGAGCGGGTGGAACACCTCCCGTGCCAGCATGTCCGCCAGCGGGGCGTCGCCCGCCCGCTCCAGCAGCCGGCCGACCAGCAGGTAGCCGATGTTGGAATAGGCGAAGGTTCCGGCCGGCGGGCCGTCGACCCCGCAACGCGCCAGGAACTCGTCGCCGCTCCAGGGGTCGCCGCCGCCGGCGACCGCCGCGTGGTAGTCGGCCCGGCCGCCGTAATCGGGCAAACCGGCACGGTGGGCGAGCAGATCCGCCACGCTGGCGCGGACGGCGCGCCCGGCCAGTTCCGGCAGCCATCGCTCCGCCGGCCCGTCCAGGTCCACCACGCCGCGGGCCGCGAGCCGCAGGGCGGCGGCGGCCAGGATGGTCTTGGTCAGGCTGTAGACGAGGGCGCGCCGGTGGACGGGGGCGCGGCGGTGGACGGGGACCGGCAACCCGCCTGCGCCATTCCCGCCGGTCCCCTTGCCACGGTGCAGGGTGAAGCTGTGCACCGGTGCCGCCGCAGCCCCCGCTCCGCGGATGACGGCGACCAGTGCCGTCCCGGCCGGTGCCGGGCTGTCGCTCTCCTCCTCCAGCAGGCCGGCAAGCGCGGCCACCACCGTCTCAAATCCGCTATCCATTGCTCTCTCGCCCCAATCATCGACCACCCGGCTCCCCCGATCAGATGGCAGCCTTTGAGCAGGGAGGAAATCGGGTCTTCTCCCAGCGGGGCCGGCCGCAGTTCCACCGTTAACCACGCTCGCGGTCCGGATCGCCAACCGGAAGACGGACAAGATGGCGCACCCTGGGACCGCAGCAGCCGGAGGGGTGCGGGGCCGGCGCCGCTATCGGGATACGGGTGTCTGCTGTATGCTGCTGGATGTGCCACTGCGGGAGGCGTCGCCATGCCCGTGATCGATGCCGGCCAGCGCCGGAAGCTCGAGGACCAGTGTCTCCGCAAGGCGGAAGAGACGGTGCGCCAGATGCGGCGGGAGGCGGAAACCGGTGATCCGGCCCGCGTCGACGCCCTGGCGGACGGATTGGCCGCACAACTGAAAGCCCGCGAGTTCCCCAGCCTGCGCGCCGCCGAGTTCCGTGAGACCGGCCGCGCCATCCAGCGCGGCGCCTACCAGCGCAGCGTCGATACGCTGCTGGTGCAGGCCGAACGCTGCGGCCACCGCGGCGACGACAAGGGACGCAACGCCCTGCTCACCCAGGCGAAGGAGCGGTTCGCCAAGGCGCTGCGCTTCGGTGCCGACGACGAGTTCCGCCATGGGGTCGAGCGGCGTGTGCAGGCGGTGCTGCTGACCAGCAGGGACGGGGTGGACGACCGCACCAAGCAAGCGGCCAAGCGCAGGCTGGACCGGGATGCCGCCGGCGCCAGACCGCCGAACGGCGTCGAGCGCCGCCGCGCCATCCGCTACGTCGACCCGCCGCTGGCGGTCGAGGCGGACGGGCGGAGTTGCACGACCCTCAACTGGTCGACCCGCGGCCTGCTGGTCGCGGTGCCGCCGGGCGAGCTTCCGCACGCCGTCGGCGACCGGCTGCGGCTGGACCTGCAGTGTCCGGAGGCACCGGGGTCCGGCGGGCGGCAAGTCGCCCATGTCGTCCGCCTGGATCCCGACCGGCGTGCGGTGGCGCTGTCCTTTCCCGACATCAGCACCGTGGTGCTGGACCTGATGCACGCCATGAAGGAGGCCGGCATCAGGCCCGAACCGGAGCGGTGACCGAGCCCGCCCCCTTTGTATGGGCGGAGTGTGGGCGGAGGTCGGAAAACCTGCTTAGGGTCTGTCTGGTGCTTATTGAAGCACCCGACAGACCCTAAGCTTTTGGTTCCCGTGTGAGTCGCGTTTCAAGCGATACCGCTTGAAACGATCACGCTCTAGACCACGCCGATCCCGCTGGGCGCGGTGACCGCGTGCTCCTTCAGGATCGCCTCGGAGATCGCCGACACCTCGATGAGCTGCACCTCGTAGCCCCAGAGGTTGGCAATGTGGCGCAAGACCGCCTTGGCGTCGCCTTCGTCGAGCAGCACCCCGTTGGTGACGCGGTGCTGCAGGATCAGCTTGCGGTCGCCGGCGAGGTCGACGTCGACGATCTGGATGTCCGGCTCCAGGTAGCCGAGGTCGTACTGGCGGGCCAGCTTCTTGCGGATGTCGCGATAGCCCCGCTCGTTGTGGATGTGATCGACCAGCAGATAGGGGTCCTCCGCATCGTCGCGCACGCTGAACAGCTTCAGCTTCCGCATCAGGTGCGGGCTGAGATACTGCAGCACGAAGCTCTCGTCGCGGAAGTTGGCCCAGGCCTCGCGGACCGCCGCCATGCCGTCGCCGCGCCCGGCGAGGTCGGGGAACCACTGGCGGTCCTCGTCGGTCGGCGTCTCCGCGATGCGGGCGATGTCCTGCATCATCGCGAAGCCCAGCGCATAGGGGTTCAGGCCGGAGAAACGCTTGTCGTCGAATTCCGGCTGGAACACCACCGACGTGTGCGAGTGCAGGAACTCCAGGAAGGCGCCCTCGCTGATCTGGCCGGTCTCATGCAGGCGGCTCATGATCTGGTAATGGACGTAGGTGGCGCAGCCCTCGTTCATCACCTTGGTCTGCTTCTGCGGATAGAAATACTGCGAGATGTGGCGGACGATGCGCAGGAGCTCGCGCTGCCAGTGCTCCAGCCGCGGCGCCTTCTTCTCCAGGAAATAGAGGATGTTCTCCTCAGGCAGGCCGAGCAGCTTCTTGCGCTCCGACACCGACTTGGAAGGCCGCTGGCCGGCGGCCGGCTTGGGCACCGTGCGCCACAGGTCGTTGAAGGTCTGGTCCTGGTATTCCTGCCGCTCGCGCTCGCGCCGCTGCTCGGTGCGCAGGTCGGAGCGCTTCTTCGGGTACTTGTGCACCCCCTGGCTCATCAGCGCGTGGGCGGCATCCAGCACCCGCTCCACCGCGGCATGGCCGTAGCGCTCCTCGCAGTGGGAGATGTAGGTCTTGGCGAATTCCAGATAATCGAGGATACCTTCGGCGTCGGTCCACTGCTGGAAAAGCTGGTTGTTCTTGAAGAAGTGGTTGTGGCCGAAGGCGGCGTGGGCGATCACCAGCGTCTGCATCGTCATGGTGTTCTCTTCCATGATGTAGCTGATGCAGGGACTGGAGTTGATGACGATCTCGTAGGCGAGGCCGCGATAGCCCTTGCGGTACATCATCTCGTCACGGGCGAAATGCTTGCCGAAGGACCAGTGCTTGTACATCAGCGGCATGCCGATGGAGGAATAGGCGTCGAGCATCTGCTCGGCCGTGATGACCTCGATCTGGTTGGGATAGACGTCGAGGCCCATCTCCTTCAGCGCGATGTGCTCGACGGCGTCATAGACGCGCTTGATCTTGTCGTAATCCCATTCGACGCCGTCGTACAGCAGCGCCTCGGGCCTGGTGATCACAGCGGTCATTCTCGATCTCCCCCTGCCTTCCATTCATGGAAGGAATTCAAAAACTCCCCTCTCCCGCCCCGGGAGAGGAAGGGGCCCGCCGCAGGCGGGAGGGTGAGGGGTGATCCAAAGGGCCAGAAGCGCATGGTTCCTTGGATCACCCCTCACCCTTCCCATGCTGCGCATGGGCCCCGAAGTCGCTCGCAAGCCTCGCGACTGCATTCCGCCTACGATCGCCTTTCGGCGCTCGTCCGGCTTACGGCCGTCGGCTCCACGCCCTCTCCCGGGACGGGAGAGGGAGATCAAGCCCCCGCCTTCTCGCGGGCGAACAGCTCGCGGAAGACCGGGAAGATCTCCCGGCGGGACCGGACGCGGCGCATCGCCAGCGGGCGCTCCGGGCTCTGCACCTGCTTGTAGGTGCGCCAAAGCTCGGTCTCGCGCCCCAGCGCCGACAGCCCCATGTTGTGCTCGGCCGCCACCTCGATGTAGGCGAAGTACTGGCACATCGGCAGGATGGCGTCGCGCAGCAAGGCCGCCGACTTGGCGTTGTCCGAGGACATGTTGTCGCCGTCCGACGCCTGGGCGGCATAGATGTTCCACTCGTTGTGCGGGTAGCGCTCCTGCACCACCTTCTGCATCTCCTCCAGCGCCGTCGACACCACGGTGCCGCCGGTCTCGGTGGAGTAGAAGAAGGTTTCCTCGTCGACCTCCTTGGCCTCGTGGGTGTGGCGGATGAAGACGATGTCGACCGAGCGGTAGCGCCGCTTCAGGAACAGGTAGAGCAGCATGAAGAAGCGCTTCGCCAGGTCCTTCATGTGCTCGGTCATCGAGCCGGACACGTCCATCAGGCAGAACATCACCGCCTGGGCGATCGGCTTCGGCACCGTCTCGAAGCGGTTGTAGCGGACGTCGATCGGGTCGATGAAGGGGATGCGCTTGGAGCGCAGGACGATGCGTTCGAGCTGCTCGCGCAGCGCCTGGATCTGCTCGGCGTCCTCGCCCGATTCCTCCGCCTCGCGGAGCAGCTCCTCCATCTCGCGGATCTCGTCGCGCTTGGGGCGCTTCAGCGCGATGCGGCGCGACAGGCTGTTCCGCATGGTGCGGACCAGGTTCAGGTTGGCGGGCGACCCCGACACCGAATAGCCGGCCCGCGTCAGCGTGTGCGATTCCGACTGCTTGACCTTCTGCTTCACCAGATCGGGAAGCTCCAGATCCTCCAGGAAGATGTCGAGGAACTCGTCGCGCGACAGGACGAAGCGGAACTCGTCCTCGCCCTCGCCGTCGGCGCTGCCCTCGCTGCCGCGACCGCCGCCGCCGCCGTCCGGGCGCTGGATGGTGTCGCCTTCCACATACTCCTTGTTGCCGGGCACGACATAGTCGCGCACCCCGCCCTGGGACGCGCGGTGGAAGGAAGGCTCGCGCACCCCGCCGGCGGCGATCGTCACCTTCTCGCCGTTCTCGATATCCTGGATGCCCCGTTTGCCCGAGGCGTCGCGGACCGCCTTGACCACCTGTTCCTTGGCGCGGCGAAGGAAGCGCTGGCGGTTGGCCAGGCTCTTGCCCTGCGGGTTCAGGCGACGGTCGATGATGTTCATCAAGGGGCTGGCCCTCCCACCCGTTTCGTCACGCGGCCTTCAGACTTTGACAGCTTCCTATGACAGTGGGATCGCCGCGGGGCGTTGCAACACCCTGCCCCGCGGCAATTCCGTGCCTCGTCGGTCTGCCTGCCAATCAGCCCGCCGGCCTCAGCCCGCCTGCTTGACCCGCATGTACCACTCGACCAGCCGGCGGACCTGCCGCTCGGTGTAGCCGCGCGACATCATGCGCGAGACGAACTCGGTGTGCTTCTTCTCGGTCTCGCCGTCCTTCTTCGAGCCGAAGCTGATCACCGGCAGCAGATCCTCGACCTGGCTGAACATCCGCTTCTCGATCACCTCGCGGATCTTCTCGTAGGAGGTCCAGGACGGGTTGCGGCCGGCGTTGGCGGCACGGGCGCGCAGGGCGAACTTCACCACCTCGTTGCGGAAGTCCTTCGGGTTGGCGATGCCCGCCGGCTTCTCGATCTTCGTCAGCTCCTGGTTCAGCAGCTCGCGGTTCATCAGTTGGCCGGTGTCGGGATCCTTGAAGTCCTGGTCCTCGATCCAGGCGTCGGCGTAGTCGACGTAGCGGTCGAACAGGTTCTGGCCGTAATCGGAGTAGGATTCCAGGTAGGCCTTCTGGATCTCGTTGCCGATGAACTCGGCATAGCGCGGGGCGAGTTCGGCCTTGATGAACTCGACGTACTTCTTCTCCGTCTCTTCCGGGAACTGCTCGCGCTTGATCGCCTGCTCCAGCACATACATCAGGTGCACCGGGTCGGCCGCGATCTCGGTCGAGTCGTAGTTGAAGGTCGAGGCCAGCACCTTGAAGGCGAAGCGGGTGGAGATGCCGCCCATGCCCTCGTCGACGCCGCCCTGGTCCTTGTACTCCTGCATCGACTTGGCCTTGGGGTCGGTCTCCTTGACGCTCTCGCCGTCATAGACCCGCATCTTGCTGTAGAAGCTGCTGTTGGGGTGCTCGCGCAGGCGCGACAGCACCGAGAAGCGGGCCAGCATCTCCAGCGTCGCCGGCGCGCAGGGGGCGGTGGCCAGGTCGGAGCCGCGGACCAGCTTCTCGTAGATCTTCTGCTCCTCCGCCACGCGCAGGCAGTAGGGGACCTTGATCACGCAGATGCGGTCGATGAAGGCTTCGTTGTTCTTGTTGTTCTTGAAGGTCTGCCACTCCGCCTCGTTGGAGTGGGCCAGGATCACGCCCTGGAAGGGGATGGCGCCGATGTTCTCCGAGCCGACATAGTTGCCCTCCTGCGTCGCGGTCAGCAGGGGATGCAGCATCTTGATCGGCGCCTTGAACATCTCGACAAATTCGAGCATGCCCTGGGTCGCCCGGTTCAGGCCGCCGGAGAAGCTGTAGGCGTCGGGATCGTTCTGGCTGTAGATCTCCAGCTTGCGGATGTCGACCTTGCCGACCAGCGACGAGATGTCCTGGTTGTTCTCGTCGCCCGGCTCGGTCTTGGTGACGCCGATCTGGCGCAGCTTGCTCGGGTGCAGCTTCACCACCTTGAAGCGGGTGATGTCGCCGCCGAACTCGTCGAGGCGCTTCACCGCCCACGGGCTCATCAGCCCGGTCAGGCGGCGCTTGGGAATGCCGAAGCGCTCCTCCAGCTCGTCGCCAATCTCGTCGGGGTTGAACAGGCCGAGCGGGCTCTCGAAGGTCGGGCTGATCTCCTTGCCGGCCTTGAGGACGTAGATCGGGCACTTCTCCACCAGCGACTTCAGCCGCTCGGCGAGCGAGGACTTGCCGCCGCCGACCGGTCCCAGCAGGTAGAGGATCTGCTTGCGCTCCTCCAGCCCCTGGGCGGCATGGCGGAAGAAGCCGACGATCCGCTCGATCGTCTCCTCCATGCCGTAGAACTCGGAGAAGGCCGGATAGACCTTGATCGTCCGGTTCATGAAGATGCGGCCCAGGCGCGGGTCGCGGGCCGTATCGACCACCTCCGGCTCGCCGATGGCGGCCAGGATGCGCTCGGCGGCCGAAGCGAAGGCCATGGGGTCGTCGCGGCACAGTTGGAGATAGTCCATCAGGGACATCTCGGTTTCGCGGCGGGTCTCGTACGTCTGCGTGTAGCGCGTGAACAGTTCGTCGGCCGGGAACATTCGTCGCTCCGTCTTATCTGGTCCGATGCGCCGGAGGCCGCTGCCGGTCTATCCGGCGGCGGCGCGCGGCGCATGCCGCGATCCATGGGGCACTCCAAGGGATGGAACGGAACCGGTGGTCCCGCCACACCCCCGCTCAGCGGTAGAAGCCAGCGGTCTGGTGTAAGGAACGGTCCTGCAGAGGCCGGGGGCCGTACGTCCTGTGACGCTCCGTCTCCCGAACAAGTCATTTTTGAATGTAATGCCCCACCTTGAGCTTTCCAGGCACTCAGGCTCCATAGCCTGAAAGCCCGCGGTGGGGTCGCCCTTTGCCATAGGGTCTAGGCCCCTTGGCAGGAGCTGGCGCGGCGAGCGCGCCGATGCATCCCGCGCTTGCGGAAGGTACGGACGGGAGAGGCTTGCGGTGCCAAGGGTGGACGGCGTGGGACCGGCGGCCGAACGGGTGGCCCCTCCAGTCAGGGTATGTTGCCCGGTACGGTTCGACTGGGCGCCCTTGATCACGCCATCGCCCTCCAGAGACTTGCGCGCCGCCTCGACGAAGCACGGCGCTGGATCTTATCGTCGATGCTGGACTTCAAACCTTAACAAAATCTCGCAGGGGCCGTTGCCGTCGCTCGCGGCGGGGGTCGCAACACCTCGCCGCGGCGGGCGCCGCAACACCTCTTAGAGATCATGTTGCGTCCCAATCGTCTCCATCAACAAGGCGGAAATTGGGTAAGGGTTCGGCACCGGTTCGGCACGGACGGCGAGTCCCATTCGTTTATGCAGTGAATTCAAGCCCTTGCTTCCTCTCCCACAGGGCGGGAAATCTTTTTGGGCGGAAGCCTGAGGCGCGCGCCTGCGCGCGGTCGGGTATCGGGCGGCACCGGGCATCCCGGCTGCCCCGGTCCGGAGCCCGCCTTTCCCGGTCGCCGCCCCGGTCGCCGCCCCAGCCGCCTCAATGCGGCGCGACCACGCTCTCCGCCTTGAGGCAGGCGGCCAGAACCCCACGCAGGGCCGCCGGCGCGACCGGCTTGGCCAACAGCGCGTCGACGCCGACCGCCCCGGCCGAATCGCGCCGCTCCTGGTCCACGCGACCGCTCATGAAGACGACGGGCGGCCGGTCCCGGCCGGACGGGGTGCCGGCGCGCAAGGCACGGACGAACCCGAAGCCGTCCAGCGGCTGCATCTCGACATCGCACAGGATGACGTCGGGCGTCCGGTCGGCGACGGCGGCCAGCGCCGTCTCGCCGTCGGCGGCCTGGATCACCGTCCCGACGCCGAGCCCGCCGAGCATCTTGGCCAGCACCATGCGGGTGAAGGGGTCGTCCTCGACGACAAGGACGGACAGGACGCCGAAGACCACCGCCTCCTGCCCCATCCCCATCCCCTGCCCCTGCCCCTGCACCATCCCCTGCCCGATCCCCGCCGACTCCATGGCTCCGCCTTTCACGCCGTCCGTGGTGATGTCCCGGTGTGCGGGTGTATGCAGGCAACCGAGGGGACACAAGATGCCCGGTGCGGAGGGGGCCATGCCCTGGATGGGCGGTTGCGCCGGGAACGCGGCGCAGCTTAGATGGAGGCATGAGCTTCCTCGATCATATCCGCGCGTGCAACGCGCATGACCTGTCCGGCTTCCGCCGATTCGAGCTGGACGGCCACTTCGTCGGCTGGGTGCGCCATGAGCTGGCCGAGGCGCTGCCCGGCGTGGATCCCGGCTTCGTCGTCACCGCCGACCGGGTCGGGATCGCCGCCGAGATCAGGGATTTCGAGGCGCGATCCACCCTGCTCGACCATGCCGCCGCCTATCTGGTGGAACGCGGCACGGTGAAGGCGCTGCGCGGGGAGTATTATCCGGTGCTGCCGCGCTGGGGAGCGGAGCCGCTCGCCCGGCTCGACCGTGCAGCGGTCGCCGCCTTCGGCATCGAAGCCTTCGGCCTGCACGTCAACGGCTATGTCCGCGGGGATGACGGCCTGTCGCTCTGGATCGGCCGCCGGGCCGGCGACCGCGACGTGGCGCCGGGCCTGCTCGACAACATGGTCGCCGGCGGCCAGCCCATCGGCCTGTCGCTGGCCGAGAACCTGGAGAAGGAGGCGGCGGAAGAGGCCGGCCTCGACGCCGCCACCGCGCGACTGGCCAAGCCGGTCGGCGCCATCAGCTACAGCCTGGAAACCGCGGTCGGGCTGAAGCGCGACCGCCTGTTCGTCTACGACCTGGAACTGCCGGCCGGCATCACGCCGGTCAACACCGACGGGGAGGTGGAGTCGTTCGAGCTGTGGCCGCTGGACAGGGTCGCCGCGTCGGTACGGGGCACGGACGACTGGAAGTTCAACGTGAACCTCGTGGTGACCGACTTCCTGATCCGCCACGGCTGGCTGACGGCGGAGAACGAACCCGACTATCTGGAGATCGCCTGCGGGCTGCGGCGCTGACCGTCCGCCCCCGGAACGACCGTAACGCTCATCCCACAACGAAAAGCCCCGCCTTCCAGCGAAGGCGGGGCTTTCCGCATGCGCGGTCCGGGTAGGTTGCCGGGACCGTTATTGCGGCAGCGGCTGCGGGCTGTCGGCCAGCGATCGCAGGTAGGCGATGACCGCCGCCCGCTCGTCATCCTTCTTCAGGCCGGCGAAGGTCATCTTGGTGCCCGGCGCATAGTCCTTCGGGTTGTAGAGGAACTTGTTCAGCTCGTCGTAGGTCCAGGTCCCGCCGGTCTTCACCAAGGCGTCGGAATAGGCGAAGCCCTGCATGTGGCCCTTCGGCCCACCGATGATGCCGTACAGGTTAGGGCCGACCTTGGCGGCGCCGCCCTTGTCGAAGCTGTGGCAGGCGGCGCAGGCCTTGGCGACCTTCTGGCCGGCGGCCGGATCGGCGGCGGCGAGCAGGGGAGCGATCGGTGCCGGGCCGGTCGGCTCCGCCGCCTTGCCCGCCGGGGCTCCCGACCCCTCGGGTGCGGCGATGGCATAGACGCTTTTTTCCAGCGGCTTCGAATGGACCAGCACCTTGGCCGCGAAACCCGTCAACATGGCGATCAGCCCGGCCAGCAGCACGGCGCCGAAAATCTTGTTCCACTCCATGCTCATTGATGAGCCCCTTGTTCCCTAATTTCAGTGCACTCGGCGTTTCCCCCGCCCGCGGCTCCAGGCGCCGCGGCCACCATAGCCTGCGGTCCCGACGGGTCATAGCCCGCCGGACCGCGAAAAAAGGTCGCATACAAATTTGCCGCAGTCATCAGCCTCTTAAATTGCTTGCGAGGCACGCTGCACCGCAACAGGCCGGCCGCCCCGGCGGCGGGGCGCTCCACCGGCTGCCGGCGGCCAGGGGCGGAGCATGCGACGGCCCCCCTTGACGGCGTGTGGCCGCCCATGGTTCACCCCCGCAATCCCGCGAAACGCCACGCTCGTGGCCCATCGGAGCCCTTGCCATGACGACTGCCGCCGCCCGCCCCGCCAACCCGATCGTGGTGATCCCGGCCCGGATGGCCTCCACCCGCCTGCCGGGCAAGCCGCTGGCCGACATCCTGGGGGCGCCGATGATCGTCCATGTGATGCGCCGCGCCCAGGAGGCGGCCATCGGCCCGGTGGTCGTCGCCTGCGCCGAGCCGGAGATCGCCCGCGCGGTGGAGGCGGCCGGCGGCACCGCGGTGCTGACCCGCCCCGACCACCCGTCGGGCTCCGACCGCATCTTCGAGGCGCTGCGGCTGGTCGACCCCGAGGGCCGGCACGACGCCGTGGTCAACGTCCAGGGCGACCTGCCGACGGTGGAGCCGGAGGCGGTGCGCGCCGCCTTCGCCCCGCTGGAGGACCCGTCGGTCGACATCGCCACCCTGGTGGTGGAGATCACGCGGGAGGAGGAACGGACCGACCCCAACGTGGTCAAGGCGGTGCTGGAACTGCCGCCCGGCGCCGCCCGGGGCCGCGCGCTCTACTTCACCCGCACCACCGCCCCGCACGGGGACGGCCCGCTCTACCACCACATCGGGCTGTACGCCTACCGCCGGGCGGCGCTGGAGCGCTTCGTGGCTCTGCCGCCCGCGGTGCTGGAGCAGCGCGAGAAGCTGGAGCAGCTCCGCGCGCTGGCCAACGGCATGCGAATCGACGCGGCGGTCGTTGACGCGGTTCCGCTGGGTGTCGATACTCCGGCCGACCTGGAGCGCGCCCGCGCCCTGCTCGCCGGCAAGGCCGGCTGACCGCACCACGCCGGCCGCGAGGCCGGCCAACCACGCCGGCCCCAAGGCCGGCCGACCGCAGCTTCCGCTTCGCCCAGTCGCCGAAGGATCCCCGTCAATGGCCACCGCCAACATCATCGCCTTCCAGGGTTTCCCCGGCGCCTATTCCGACCTGGCCTGCCGCAACGCCCGGCCGACCATGACGACGATGCCCTGCGCGACCTTCGAGGACGCCTTCGCCGCCGTGCGCGACGGGCGGGCGTCGCTGGCGATGATCCCGGTGGAGAACTCCATCGCCGGCCGGGTCGCCGACAACCACTATCTGCTGCCGGAAGGCCGGCTGCACATCATCGGCGAGCATTTCCAGCGGGTGAACCACCAGCTCCTGGCGCCGCGGGGCGCCACGCTGGAGGGGCTGAAGACGGTGCGCAGCCACATCCAGGCGCTGTCCCAGTGCCAGACCGCGATCCGCGGCCTGGGCCTGCAGACGATCAACCATGCCGACACCGCCGGGGCCGCGAAGGAGATCGCGGCGCTGAACGACCCGCAGCACGCCGCCATCGCCTCCTCCCTGGCCGCCGAGATCTACGGACTCGACACCCTGAAGAGCGGCATCGAGGACGCCGAGCACAACACGACCCGCTTCCTGATCCTGGCGCGCGAGCCGAAGCTGCCGGCGCTGGGGTCCTGCAAGACCATCACGACCTTCGTGTTCCGCGTCCGCAGCGTGCCGGCGGCGCTCTACAAGGCGCTGGGCGGCTTCGCCACCAACGGCGTCAACATGACCAAGCTGGAAAGCTACATGGTCGGCGGCCGCTTCACCCAGACCCAGTTCTATGCCGACGTCGAGGGCCACCCCGACGAGCGCCCCCTGCGCCTCGCCCTGGAGGAGCTGGACTTCTTCGCCCACGAGGTGAAGATCCTCGGCGTCTATCCCGCCAACCCCTTCCGCTACCAGGAAAGCCAGCGGGTGGGCGAGGACTGACGCCGGCTGCGCCGGGGACGGCTCACCCTTCGTCGAGCCACTCGCTGATCAGGCGGTGGGCGATCGAGTCGGAGCGGGGAAAGCGGAAGGTCTCGTCCGGGACATGGTCGCGCAGGAAGGCGCGGTCGAACCAGGCGGCGCTTTCCAGCTCGTCGCTGCCGGTGTCGATGTCGAAGCTGGTGGCGCGCGCAGTGAAGCCCAGCATCAGCGAGGACGGGAAGGGCCAGGGCTGCGACGAGCGGTAGCGGATGTCGGTCACGGTCAGCCCGACCTCCTCGAACACCTCGCGGGCCACCGTGTCCTCCAGGCTCTCGCCCGGTTCGAGGAAGCCGGCCAGCACCGAATGCATGCCGGGGGCGAAGCGGGCCTGGCGGCCCAGCACCACCCGGTCGCCGCCGTCATGCACCAGCATGATCACCGCCGGGTCGGTGCGCGGGAAATGGTGGGTTGCGCAGTCCGGGTTGGTGCAGATCCGCACATGCCCGCCCTCGGCCGACGCCGCGGGGGAGCCGCAGACGCCGCAGAAGCGGTGGCGGGCGTTCCACCAGACCATGCCGCGGGCGTAGGCGCACAGCGCCGCCTCGCCCTCCGGCATCTGCGGGCCGGTGCTGCGCAGATCCTCGAACCGGGCGCCGCCCTGCATCGGCTCCCGAAGCGCCGGCAGCGACTCCGGCGCCTCGACCATCGACAGGTCGAGGGCGAAGATCGGGGTGCCGTCCATCAGGCCGAGGAAGATCGGTACCGCCTCCAGCCCCTCGCCGGCCAGCATGACGGCACGCGGCGCCTCCGGCGGCCCGGAGACGAGGTTCCGGCTCTGCCAGACCGGAAGGACGCGGGCCGACGGTGCCAGCCAGGCCTGCGTCAGCCAGTCCTCGTCCTTGCGGCGGAGCGACGCGCGGTCGAGCGGGGTGGCGGCATAGATGTTGGGTCGGTTCATCATGGTGGAGCAAAGGCTGCCACAAGCCGCGCCGGCCGGAAAGTCCCGCCGCATCCGCCTGATGTCCAGGCCGGGTGCTTTCGGGTTTCCGGGCGGGACCTGCGCCGTTAGGATGCGGCAGCCATACCGGCCCCCATGACCAAGGAGCGACCATGACCGAACCCTGCCCCGCCCCGATGGTGGCGCTCGCCCAGCGGTTGGCCGACTCCGGGGCCAGCGTCGTCCGGCGTTATTTCCGCACCCCCGTGGCCATCGACGACAAGGCCGACCACTCGCCGGTCACCGTCGCCGACCGCGAGGCCGAGCACATGATCCGCACGCTGATCGAGAGCCGGCGCCCCGACGACGGCATCTACGGCGAGGAGCACGGCACCAAGAACCTGGATGCCGAATGGGTGTGGGTGATCGACCCGATCGACGGCACCAAATCCTTCATCGCCGGCCGGCCGATCTTCGGCACGCTGATCGCGCTGCTGCACCACGGCCGCCCGGTGCTGGGCATCATCGACCAGCCGATCGTCGGCGACCGCTGGGTCGGCGTCGAGGGCCGGCCGACCACCCACAACGGCCAGCCGGTGCGCGTGCGCCCCTGTCCGGGCGGGCTGGGGGCGGCGATGTTCGGCACCACCTCCCCCGACCTGTTCCCCGGCGGCGACTACGACGCCTACCGCCGGCTGGCCGGTCAGGTGAAGACCTCGGCCTATGGCGGCGACTGCTACACCTACGGGCTGCTGGCCTCGGGCTATTACGACCTCGTCGTCGAATCGGGGCTGAAGCTCTACGACTTCGCCGCCCTGGTGCCGGTGGTGACCGGGGCCGGCGGGCTGATGACCGACTGGGAGGGCAAGCCGCTCGACGCCAGCTCGTCGGGCCGGGTGATCGCCGCCGGCGATCCGCGCACCCACGCGGAAGCCATGGCCGTGCTGGCCGGCTGATCCCGCCTCGTCATCCGTCTCGTTCGCACCCGTTTCAACCGGAAGCCGAAATGACCGCCGTTTCCCCGCCCGCCCGCTCCGTCTTCGAAACCTCGCCGGAGCGCCTGCGGCCCTTCCTGGAGGGGCTGGCGGCGCGGGTGGCCGGCGGGTCGAACTGGATGGTGCGCAAGAAGACCATCTGCGACCTGCTGCTGGGGCTGGACGCCTTCTTCGCGCTGCCGGCGGCCGAGCGCCAGGCGATGATGGCCGGGGGCGCCTCCGGGAGCGGCGCCCCGGTGGACGACTCCGACCAGGCGGGCGGCCCGGAGGATTTCCGCAAGGTGCTGCCGCTCTATGTCGGCGCCATCCTGGAAGGGCTGGGGGAGACCGAGCTGTCCTCGCCGGAGCAGGCGGCGATCTACCTGCTGTCGATCCATCCCGAACACCAGGCGGCGGCGGAGGCCTGGATGCTGGCCGACCCGCGCCACGGCAAGGCGGTGCGCAGGCTGATGCGGAGCGACCGCCGCTACCGCCAGCTCATGGACCGCATGGCCGAGCACTGGCGGGCGCAAAAGGCCGGAAGTGCCGGAAACTTCACGGAATGAGGGGTTTCCGGCTTGACCACGGCGCGGCTGTGGCAATCTAACGAAAGCCTTCTCCGACGCAGGACCGCCGATGCGCCGCCTTCTCGCCGTTGCCGCCACGCTGCTGACGCTTGCCGCTCCCCCGACCATCGTGACGGTCACCGGACCGGCCTTCGCCAGCGTGACGGTCACCGCCCTGAAGCAGTTCGGCGAGCCGGAGTTCAAGCCGGGCTTCACCCACTTCCCCCACGTCAACCCGGACGCCCCCAAGGGCGGGACGGTGACGCTGGCCGAATCGCAGCCCGGCACCTATGACAGCCTGAACACGCTGATCCTGCGCGGCGTGCGGCCGCGCACGCTGGGGCTGATCTCCGACACGCTGATGGTCGGCTCGGGCTGGGAACTGGATGCCGCCTACGCCCATCTCGCCGAGAGCGTCGAGGTGGCCGACGATTACGGCTGGGCGGTCTTCACGCTGCGCCAGGGTGCCCGCTGGCACGACGGCGTGCCGGTCACCGCCGCGGACGTGGTCTTCACCTGGGACGCGATCCAGGCCCACGGCGCCCCCTTCATCAAGTCCTTCCTCGACCGCATCGCCAAGGTCGAGGCACTCGACGAGCGCCGGGTCAGGATCACCCTGAACGGCGCCGGCGAGATCAAGCCGATCATCGACTTCGCCGTCACCCTGGCGCCCCAGCCAAGGCATTGGTGGACCGCCCAGGGCCGCGACATCTCCAAGACCACGCTGGAGGCGCCGCTGGGCAGCGGCCCCTACCGGATCGCGGCGGTCGATCCCGGCCGCTCCATCACCTACGAGCGGGTGAAGGACTGGTGGGCCAAGGATCTGCCGACCGCCCGCGGCTTCTACAATTTCGACACGGTGAAGGACGACTTCTACCGCGACGACGACGTGATGTTCGAGGCCTTCAAGGCCGGCGCCTATGATTTCCGCGGCGAGTACCGGGCGCAGCGCTGGACCACCGGCTATGATTTCCCCGCGGCCAGGGACGGACGCGTGCTCAAGCTGGCGGTGCCGAGCGAGCTGCCGCTGGGCGCCCAGGGCTTCCGCCTCAACACCCGGCGCGACAAGTTCGCCGACGTCCGCGTCCGCGAGGCGCTGGCGCTGCTGTTCGACTTCGACTGGATCCAGAAGAACATCCTGTACGGCCAGTACAAGCGGACGCTCAGCAACTTCCCCAACTCCGAGTTCGGTGCGGCGGGGAAGCCCGGCCCGGACGAGCTGGCGCTGCTGGAGCCCTACCGCGACCGCCTGGCCGAGCGCGTGCTGACCCAGCCCTTCACCCTGCCCGCCGGCGACGGCAGCGGCAACAACCGGGCCCAGGTGCGCGAGGCGACGCGCCTGTTCAAGGAGGCCGGCTGGGAGGTCCGCAACGGCAGGCTGACCAACGTGAAGACCGGCGAGGGGATGGCGATCGAGTTCCTCGACGGCACCGGCGCCCTGACCCGCGTCATCCAGCCCTATGTCGAGACGCTGCGCCGGGTCGGCATCGACGCCACCCTGCGCATCGTCGACACCGCGCAGTTCCAGGCCCGCACCGACGAGTTCGACTTCGACGCGATCATCGTCAACATGAACTTCTTCACGCCGCCGGGCACCGAGCTGCGCGGCTATTTCGGCTCCGCCGCCGCCGGCATCAAGGGATCGTCGAACTATTCCGGCATCCATGACCCGGTGGCCGACGCGCTGATCGACAAGGCGCTGGCGGCGAAGGACCTTCCCGCGGTGGAGGCGGCGACCCGCGCGCTCGACCGGGTGCTGCTGTGGGGCTTCTACATGGTGCCGCACTGGTACAATCCGGAGAACTGGATCGCCCACCGGGCCTGGCTGGCCCACCCCGCGGTCTGGCCGAAATACGACCAGGACTACCGCAGCACCAACTTCCCGGCCACCTGGTGGGTGGACGCGGCGAAGAAGGCGGGCGCGCAGCCTTGATCGCGCCCCGATGCCGGGCTACCTCCGGCAGACCGAACCAGAATGAACGAACGGCAAGGGATGAACCGGGAATGACCAGTCGGATGCGGAGGCAAGACGGACGCCGGACCGCCGGCCTGATGGCGGCCCTGATCCCGGCGGTGGCCGGCCTGCTTCTGCTGGCCACGCCGCTGGCGGCGCAGGAGGGCGGCGGCTCCCATGCCATCGCCCTTCACGGCACGCCGAAATACGGCCCCGACTTCCAGCATCTCGACTATGTGAACCCCGAGGCGCCGAAGGGGGGCGAGGTCAAGCTCATGGCCTTCGGCGGCTATGACAACCTCAACCCCTTCATCCTGCGCGGACAGGCGGCGGCCGGGTCCGGGCTGGCGTTCGAGACGCTGACCACCAGCAACGGCGACGAGGCGATCACCGAGTACGGCCTGCTGGCCGAAAGCATCCAGGTCGCCGACGACCGCAGTTGGGTGTCCTTCACCCTGCGGCCCCAGGCGCGCTTCCACGACGGCAAGCCGGTCACCGTCGACGACGTGATCTGGAGCTTCGAGACGCTGAAGGAGAAGGGGCATCCACTCTACCGTACCTACTACGCCGACGTGGTGAAGGCGGAGAAGACCGGGGAGCGCACCATCAAGTTCTCGTTCCGGAACGGCAACAATCCCGAGCTGCCGGTGATCATGGGCCAGCTCCCGGTGTTGCCGCAGCATGCCTTCGCCGGCCGCGACTTCGCCGCCACCACGCTGGAGCCGATGGTCGGCAGCGGCCCCTACAAGGTGGTCGACGTGCAGCCCGGCCGCTCCATCACCTACGAGCGCGTGAAGGACTGGTGGGCCAAGGATCTGCCGATCAACCGCGGCCGCTACAATTTCGACCGCATCCGCTACGACTACTACCGCGACCTCGACGTCGCGTTCGAGGCGTTCAAGGCCGGCGCCTATGATTTCCGGCAGGAGAACTCCTCGAAGAACTGGACCACCGGCTACAACGTCCCGGCGGTGCAGAGCGGCCAGATCGTCAAGGAGGAGCTGAAGCACCAGGACCCGCAGGGCATGCAGGCCTTCGTCTTCAACATCCGCCGGCCGATCTTCGCTGATCTCCGGGTGCGCGAGGCACTGAACAACCTGTTCGACTATGAATGGACGCGGGCGAACCTGTCCTACGGTCTCTACCAGCGCACCAAGAGCTACTTCGCCAACACCGAGCTGGCCTCCACCGGCCTGCCCTCGCCCGCCGAACTGAAGCTGCTGGAGCCCTTCCGCGGCCAGATCCCCGACGAGGTCTTCACCAAGCCCTACGAGCCGCCCAAGACCGACGGCAGCGGCAACATCCGCGCCAACCTGCGCACGGCGCTCGGCCTGCTGAAGGAGGCCGGCTGGGACCTGAAGGATGGCAAGCTGGTCAACGGCCAGGGCCAGCCCTTCCGCTTCGAGATCCTGCTGGTCCAGGCCGACATGGAGCGCATCGTCCAGCCCTTCGTCCGCAACCTGGAACGCGCCGGCATCCAGGCGCAGATCCGCGTGGTCGACAGCGCGCAGTACCAGAACCGGACCGACAATTTCGATTACGATATGATCATCGAGCGCTTCCCGCAGTCGTTGTCGCCCGGCAACGAGCAGCGCGACTACTGGGAATCCTCGCGTGCCGACCTGCCGGGCAGCCGCAACAGCATCGGCATCAAGAACCCGGTGGTCGACAAGCTGGTGGAGGCGCTGATCGCCGCGCCCGACCGCGACTCGCTGATCGCCGCCACCCGCGCGCTCGACCGCGTGCTGCTGTGGAACTGGTACGTCATCCCGCACTGGCACGACACCGTCTACCGGGTGGCCTATTGGAACCGTTTCTCCCATCCCGCCGTTGCTCCAAAATACGGGCTGGGCTTCTCCGACACCTGGTGGGTCGATGCGGACAAGGACGCCAAGCTCGCCGGCAGCCCGCGCCGGACGGGTCAGTAAGCTTCGGTTCCAGACTTACGCTTCACCGGATCAGGGAGGATCGGGACACCCGCGATGCTGGCCTACATCATCCGCCGCCTGCTGCTGATCATCCCCACCCTGTTCGGGATCATGGTGATCAATTTCCTGATCGTGCAGATCGCCCCCGGCGGCCCGATCGAGCAGATGATCGCCCGCGTCCAGGGCACCGCGGTGGAGGCGACGTCACGCATCGGCGGCAGCGCCGGCGGCGACAGCGGTGCCGCCAACGCCCAGCGCCAGGCCCAGGCCGGCAATGAGAGCGGCGGCAAGTACCGCGGCGCCCAGGGCCTCGACCCTGCCTTCATCAAGCAGTTGGAGAAGGAGTTCGGCTTCGACAAGCCGCTGCACGAACGCTTCATCCACATGATGTCGAACTACGTCATGTTCGATTTCGGCACCAGCTACTTCCGCGACCGCCGGGTCGTCGACCTGGTGCTTGAGAAGATGCCGGTATCGATCTCGCTCGGCATCTGGACGACGCTGATCGTCTATCTGGTCTCCATCCCGCTGGGCATCGCCAAGGCGGTGCGCGACGGCCAGCCCTTCGACGTCTGGACCTCCGGCGTGGTGATCGTCGGCTATGCCATCCCCAGCTTCCTGTTCGCGGTGCTGCTGATCGTCGTGTTCGCCGGCGGCCGCTACCTCGACTGGTTCCCGCTGCGCGGGCTGGTGTCGGACAACTGGTCGTCGCTGCCCTGGTACAAGCAGATCCTCGACTATTTCTGGCACATGGCGCTGCCGGTGCTGTCGATGGTGATCGGCGGCTTCGCCGGCCTGACCATGCTGACCAAGAACTCCTTCCTGGAGGAGGTCGGCAAGCAGTATGTCGTCACCGCCCGCGCCAAGGGGCTGAGCGAGAACCGCGTGCTCTACGGCCACGTCTTCCGCAACGCCATGCTGATCGTCATCGCCGGCTTCCCCGGCGCCTTCATCGGCATCCTGTTCACCGGCGCCCTGCTGATCGAGGTGATCTTCTCGCTCGACGGGCTGGGGCTGCTGGGCTTCGAGGCGGCGATCAACCGCGACTACCCGGTGATGTTCGGCACCCTCTACTTCTTCACGCTGCTGGGGCTGATCATGAACCTGGTCGGCGACATCACCTATGTGATGGTCGATCCCCGCATCGACTTCGATTCGCGGAGGGTGTGATGACGCCGCTGACCCGGCGCCGGCTGGCCAACTTCCGGGCGAACCGCCGCGGCTTCTGGTCCTTCTGGATCTTCCTGGTGCTGTTCTTCGTCTCGCTGGGGGCGGAGTTCATCGCCAACGACAAGCCGCTGGTGATCGAGTACGAGAACCACTACTACTGGCCGGTCTTCAACGCCTATCCCGAGACGACCTTCGGCGGCGAGTTCGAGACCGAGACCGACTACCGCGACCCCTACGTGCGCGACCTGATCAACGCCAAGGGCTGGATGGTCTGGCCGCCGATCCCCTACAGCTACCGCACCATCAACTACAACCTGCCGGTCCCCGCCCCCGCGCCGCCATCGGCCGACAACTGGCTCGGCACCGACGACCAGGGCCGCGACGTGGTGGCGCGGCTGATCTACGGCTTCCGCATCTCGGTGCTGTTCGGGCTGGTGCTGACCGCCTTCTCCTCGGTGGTCGGCGTGGCGGCCGGCGCGGTCCAGGGCTATTTCGGCGGGCTGACCGACCTGCTGTTCCAGCGCTTCATCGAGATCTGGCAGGGCCTGCCGACCCTGTTCCTGCTGATCATCCTGGCCAGCGTGGTGACGCCGACCTTCTGGTGGCTGCTGGGGCTGCTGCTGCTGTTCTCCTGGACGGCGCTGGTCCATGTGGTGCGGGCGGAGTTCCTGCGGGCGCGCAACCTCGACTACGTGCGCGCCGCCAAGGCGCTGGGGGCAGGCGACGTCACCATCATGGTGCGCCACGTCCTGCCCAACGCCATGGTGGCGACGCTGACCTTCCTGCCCTTCATCCTCAACGGCTCGATCACCACCCTGACGGCGCTCGACTTCCTCGGCTTCGGCCTGCCGCCCGGCTCGCCGTCGCTGGGCGAGCTGCTGGCCCAGGGCAAGGCCAACCTGCAGGCGCCCTGGCTGGGGCTGACCGCCTTCTTCGTGCTGGCGATCATGCTGAGCCTGCTGATCTTCATCGGCGAGGCGGTGCGCGACGCCTTCGACCCGCGCAAGACCATCGCCCAGATGTCCAGCGCCATCCCCGGCGAATCGGCCGCCGAGGCGCTGAGCAAGAAGGAAGCGGCGGAGTGACGGCGCCGGATGCCCCCTCCCCGGCCCTCCCCCGCTTCGCGGGAGAGGGAGAAAATTCCCTCCACCGCCAAAGGCGGGGGAGGGTTAGGGAGGGGGCACCCGGCACGCGCCTTCCGCCAACGAAGAAGGCCCGACAGCCCGTGAGCCCGCCATGACCCTGATGCCCCCCAACCCCGACCTCCTGTCCGTGCGCGGCCTGCGCGTCGAGTTCCGTTCGGGCGCCGGCGCCATGCAGGCGGTGAAGGGCGTGTCCTTCGACATCCAGAAGGGCGAGACGGTGGCGCTCGTCGGCGAATCGGGCTCCGGCAAGTCGGTGACGGCGCTGTCGATCCTGCAACTGCTGCCCTATCCGATGGCGCACCATCCCGCCGGCTCGATCCGCTTCCGCGACACCGAGCTGCTGGGCGCCGACGAGAGGGTGCTGCGCGGGGTGCGCGGCAACCGCATCGCCATGATCTTCCAGGAGCCGATGACCTCGCTGAATCCGCTCCACAGCATCGAGCGGCAGATCAACGAGACGCTGGTCCTGCACAAGCGGCTGTCGCGCGGCGCCGCCCGCGCCCGCACGCTGGAGCTGCTGCGCCTCGTCGGCATCCCCGACCCGGAGAAGCGGCTGACCGCCTACCCGCACGAACTGTCGGGCGGCCAGCGCCAGCGGGTGATGATCGCCATGGCGCTGGCCAACGAGCCCGACCTGCTGATCGCCGACGAGCCGACTACCGCGCTCGACGTCACCATCCAGGCGCAGATCCTGGCGCTGCTGAAGGACCTGCAGAGCCGCTTCGGCATGGCGCTGCTGCTGATCACCCACGACCTCGGCGTGGTGCGCAAGATGGCCGACCGGGTCTGCGTGATGAACCAGGGCGAGATCGTCGAGCAGGCCAAGGTCGACGACCTGTTCATCCGGCCCCGCCACCCCTACACCCGCAAGCTGCTGTCGGCCGAGCCGCGCGGCAACCCGCTGGCCCCGCCCGAGGACGCCGAGGAGGTGATGACCGCCGACCGGCTGAAGGTGCATTTCCCGATCAAGAAGGGTCTGCTGCGCCGCACCGTCGGCCATGTGAAGGCGGTGGACGGCGTCGACGTCGCGGTGCGCCGCGGCCACACCGTCGGGGTGGTCGGCGAATCGGGGTCGGGCAAGACGACGCTGGGGCTGGCTCTGCTGCGGCTGCATGCCAGCGAGGGCGCCATCCGCTTCGACGGCACCGACATCCAGGGCTGGCAGCCCAAACGCCTGCGCCCGCTGCGGCGCGAGATGCAGATCGTCTTCCAGGATCCCTACGGCAGCCTGTCGCCCCGCCTGTCGATCGGCCAGATCATCGGCGAGGGTCTGGGCATCCACGGCATCGGCGACCGGGCGGAGCGCGAGGCGATGGTCGCCCGCGCCCTGGAGGAGGTCGGGCTGCCGCCCGATGCCCGCAACCGCTACCCGCACGAGTTCTCCGGCGGCCAGCGCCAGCGCATCGCCATCGCCCGTGCCCTGGTGCTGAAGCCGAAATTCGTCGTGCTCGACGAGCCGACTTCGGCGCTCGACATGTCGGTGCAGGCGCAGATCGTCGACCTGCTGCGCGACCTCCAGGCCCGCCACAACCTCGCCTACCTGTTCATCAGCCACGACCTGCGGGTGGTGCGGGCGCTGTCCAGCCACGTCATGGTGATGAAGGACGGCAAGGTGGTCGAGCAGGGGCCGACCCAGCGCATCTTCGAGCAGCCGCAGCAGGACTACACCCGCGCCCTGCTCGCCGCCGCGCTCAATCTGGAGGCCGTCGACTCGCCGGCGGTGCGGATGTAGCCCCCGCCCCTGGACGGGCTAACGCCCCCGGATGAGGCCACCCAGTCCGGGGGCGGACGAATTGGGCACTGGCGCGCGGCTGCCGGCACGCCTAAAAGTTCGCCTGCACGGCAAGAGCAACGACGAAGGGCGGGCCATCCATGCTGAAGCGTCTCTACGAGTGGACCATGGCCAAGGCCGCGTCGAAGGATGCGACCGGCTGGCTGGCCGGGGTGTCCTTCGCCGAAAGCTCCTTCTTCCCGCTGCCGCCCGACCTTCTGCTGGTGCCGATGGTCATCGCCAACCGCAAGGCGGCGTGGAAGCTGGCGACGATCTGCACGCTGGCCTCGGTGGTCGGCGGCATCGCCGGCTACATGATCGGCTATTTCCTCTACGAGACGATCGGCCGCTGGGTCATCGACTTCTACCACCTGACCGAAAAGTTCGAGCAGCTACGGCTGACCTTCGTCGAGTACGGGGCGGAGATCCTGATCATCAAGGGGATGACGCCGATCCCCTACAAGCTGCTGACCATCACCGCCGGCGTCGCCCACCTGCCGCTGTGGGTGTTCATCGGCGCCTCCATCATCTCGCGCGCGATCCGCTTCTATCTGGTGGCCGCCCTGCTCTACTTCTTCGGCCCGCCGATCCGCGCCTTCATCGAGAAGCGGCTGACCCTGGTGACCAGCGTGTTCGCGGTGGCGCTGATCGGCGGCTTCCTGGTGGTGAAGCTGCTGTAGCCGGCCGCCTTTTCACGACAACGCCTCCTGCACGACGAGACCGCCGTTCCATGCCTGCGCGCGGGCGCCCGCCCCATCCCAACCGCGCCCGCCCGCCGGCCGGCCGGACCGCCTCCCCGTCCGCTTCTCCGAAGGGCTCCCCGCGGGAGGCCGCCGCCGATGAGCCGCGCAAGCTGTTCCGCGTCGCCGGGCTCGCCGCCGTCTCCGCCCTGTTCGACCATGAACCGGAGCGGGTGGAGCGGCTGTTCTACGAGGAGCGGATGAAGCCGGCGGTCGGCGCCTTCTGCAAGGCGATGGCCGCCGCGCGCAAGCCGTACCGCATGGTCGAGGCCGACGAGCTCGCCAAGGTGGCCGGCACCGTGCTGCACGGCGGGGTGGTGGCGCTGATGGCGCCGCGGACCCTGCCGGCCTTCGATCCCGAGCCGGCCCGCCGGGCACCCGCTCCGCTGCTGGTCCTCGACGGGGTCGGCAACCCGCACAATCTCGGCGCCATCCTGCGCACCGCCGCCTTCTTCGGGTTGCCGCGCGTGCTGCTGTCCGACCATCCCGGCCAGGCCCTGCCGTCGGAGGCCGCCTACCGCGTCGCCGAGGGCGGCTTCGAATGGGTGGCGCTGGAGCGGGCGCCGGCACTTCCGGCGCTGCTGAAGCGCCTGCGCGCCGGCCACCGCATCATCGGCACGGCACTGGACCAGACCCGTCCGACGGTGGATGCCGGGGCGCTGTCCGGCTGGCGCCAGTCGGGCGGCAAGCCGCCGGTCCTGGTGCTGGGCAACGAGGAGGACGGCATCCCGCCGGCGACGCTGGCCGCCTGCGACGCGGTGCTGACCATTCCCGGCAGCGGCCGCGTCCAGTCGCTGAACGTCGCCGCGACCGCCGCCATCCTCATCCACGCGCTGGCGACCGGCTGAGGGGGCCGGCTGAGGGGGCCGGCTGAGGGGGGAGCCCCCCAGCCCGAGGCCCGGCGCCGGTCAGCCCAGGGCGAGGATCAGCACCAGCGCGACCAGCACCATCGAGGCGAGCGGCAGCATCTCCACGCCGTCGCGGATCCAGGTCGGGGCGCCGCCATGGCCGTGGGCGGCGGGAGCATCGTCGAGCCAGCCATGGACCGACGGCTTCGCCCCCGGCGCCGACACCGCCGGGGCGGCCGGGCTGGCCATGTCGACGACGCCGTCGCCGCGATGGTAGTCGCCGGTCTGGCGGGCCAGCGCCGGGTTGGGACGGCCGCGCACCAAGCCGGCATCGTCCAGTTCGACCTCCACACCCGCCGCCTCGATCCGCTCGACCACCGCGGCCGTCTCCTCCGGCGTCATCATGTCGACCGGCAGGGCCGCGCCCAGAGCCTCGGCGCTCAGCCGGTTGCCGTTGCGCCGGCCCTGGTCGATCAGGGACTGGACGGCGGTGTCGTTGACGGTGCTGGCCATGGGTGCTGTCTCCTTTCCGGGGATCCTTAGTGACAGTGTTCACATGGGCAACACCGGCGGACGCCCCAAGGGTCCATTCCGCCGTCGCGGGCCTGCGCCACCTTGCCGCAGACGGGCGGACATCCGACATAAGTGGTCCCTCGAACGCACCGTCACTGATGGGAGATCCGACCATGCTGGGGCATTTTCTGCGCAAGCCGGCAGCCCTGCCGACGCCGGAGGAGGCACTGCCCGGCCGCAGCACGCCGATCCCGGTGCCCGAAAGCCACCACGTCAACGGCCATCCGCTGACGCCGCCCTATCCCGCGGGGATGGAGGTGCTCGACGTCGGCCTCGGCTGCTTCTGGGGGGCGGAGCGCAAGTTCTGGCAGCTTCCCGGCGTCTGGGTGACCGCGGTCGGCTACCAGGGCGGCCATACCGAGAACCCGACCTACGAGGAGGTCTGCAGCGGCCGCACCGGCCACACCGAGGCGGTGCGGATCGTCTACGACCCCGCCATGGTCAAGACCGAGGATCTGTTGCGCGTCTTCTGGGAGTCGCACGACCCCACCCAGGGCATGCGCCAGGGCAACGACGTCGGCACCCAGTACCGCTCCGCCGTCTACACCCATACGGCGGCGCAGAAGGCCGCCGCCGAGTCCACGCTGGCCGCCTACCAGCAGCGGCTCGCCGACGCCGGCTACGGCCCGATCACCACCGAGATCCGGGACGCTCCGCCCTTCTATTTCGCCGAAGGCTATCACCAGCAGTATCTGGCCAAGAACCCCAACGGCTACTGCGGCCTGGGCGGAACCGGCGTGACCTGCGCCGCATGAGTTGGGCGGCCTGAACCGTCCGTCCGGGCCGGCCGGCGCGCGCTCCCCGGCGGTCCAGCCCTCGCGGTTGCGCCGCACCGGCCCTTCCGGGTATGGTTCGGGCGGCTCTTGAAAGCTCCGGCGGCGCTCCAGCCGCGGGAGCGCCGCCCGTCCAGCCGCGATTGTCATGACCAAGGAAAGAACCGAGCTGGCGACGCCGTATCTCAGCGGCCTGCTCGAATTCTGGCTCACCAAATCCGTCGCCGGCCGCCCGCCGGTCCCCGCCAGCATCTCCCCGGCCGACCTGCGGCCGTGGAAGGACAACATCGTCGTGTTCGAGGTGATGGGCGAGGAGTCCGGCACCTTCGTCTATTCCTATTACGGCAAGGCCCTGGCCGCCGCCTTCGGCCAGTCGCGGCTGGGCGCCACGCTGGACGACCTGCCGCCGGAACAGCGCGCGGTGCTGCAGCCGGAATACGAGACGGTGCGGCGCGAGCGGCAGCCGCTGGCCCGCGTCCACACCGCCGTCTTCGGCGAGCGCACCCGCAGTTTCGAGCGCCTGGTGCTGCCGATGTCGAGCGACGGCGACACCATCGACAAGCTGCTGGTCGCCGCCTACGAGACGACGCCGCGCGACCTCGCCGCCGGCAAGCCGACCCCCGGCGGGATCGGCGCCGGCCCGGCCGCCTGCGGCCCTGCCCCTGTCGCCGGCCCCGAATCCGACGCCAAATCCGACCGCAAGCCCGGCCCGACCCCCGGTCACCTTTCCCTCATCGTTTCGAAGCCGGGAGCCTCGGCATGACGCCGCGTATGCCGCACCTCGCCGCCCCGCCGACCCAGGCGGGCGTGGTCACCGCCGACGAGTTCAATCTGTGGTGCGCGCTCAACGGCCGCCCCTTCAACCTCGTGCCCAACCCGCGCACCGACGGCCGCCTGATGTGGGACGTGGAGGTGCTGCCCGGCACGCCGCGCGCCGGCACCGTCTACTCCACCAACCTGTCGGACGAGGCGCTGGCGGTGGTCGCCGGCTTCGCCTTCCTGTCGGGCGTCGAGTGGGCCTACGAGGCGCGTGACCCCGCGGAAGAGGCGGCAGCCCCCTGCGAGGCGGCGTCCGCCCCGGCGCCGGGCGAACCGGCCACCGATGGCGGCGGCGTGCCCGCGGCCGTCCCGGCGGAGGCCCCCTGCGCGCCGGCCTCCCCGGCGGCGGACCCGGTTTCGGAGCCGGCCTCGGAGCCGCCCCACTATCCGGCGGTCTATTCGCTGCCGGCGGTGTCGCTCCTGCAGAACCCGCCGCCGCGCCCGGTGCAGCAGCATGACGAGGCGGTGCTGGCCCGCAACGCCCGGATGCTGGAAACCGTCCTGAAGAACTTCCGCGTCCGCGGCGAGATCATGGACGTCCGCCCCGGACCGGTGGTGACGCTCTACGAGTTCGAGCCGGCGCCCGGCACCAAGTCGGCCACCGTCATCAACCTCACCGACGACATCGCCCGCTCGATGAGCGTGGTCACCGCCCGCATCGCCATCGTCCCCGGCCGCAGCGTCATCGGCGTCGAGCTGCCGAACCCGGTGCGCGAGATGGTCTACCTGCGCGAGAGCTTCGACCACGACGCCTTCCGCAACACCACCGCGCAGCTCGCCATCGCGCTCGGCAAGGACATCAGCGGCGAGCCGGTGGTGGCCGACCTCGCCCGCATGCCGCACCTGCTGGTCGCCGGCACCACCGGCTCGGGCAAGTCGGTGGCGATCAACACCATGATCCTGTCGCTGCTCTACCGGCTGCCGCCGGAGCGCTGCCGCTTCATCATGGTCGATCCCAAGATGCTGGAGCTGTCGGTCTATGACGGCATCCCGCACCTGCTGACCCCTGTGGTCACCGACCCGAAGAAGGCGGTGGTCGCGCTGCGCTGGGCCGTGCGCGAGATGGAAAGCCGCTACGAGGCGATGTCCAAGCTCGGCGTGCGCAACATCGAGGGCTACAACGCCCGCATGACGGAGATGATCGCCGCCGGCGAGAAGATGCCGCGCCGCGCCACCCCGCCCGGCGAGCCGGAGAATGTCTTCGACCTGACGCCGCAGGACCCGGCGCCGCTGCCCTACATCGTGGTGATCGTCGACGAGATGGCCGACCTGATGCTGGTGGCCGGCAAGGAGATCGAGGCGGCGATCCAGCGGCTGGCCCAGATGGCGCGCGCCGCCGGCATCCACCTGATCATGGCGACCCAGCGCCCGTCGGTCGACGTCATCACCGGCACCATCAAGGCCAACTTCCCCACCCGCATCAGCTTCCAGGTCACCAGCAAGATCGACAGCCGCACCATCCTCGGCGAGGCCGGGGCGGAGCAGCTTCTCGGCCAGGGCGACATGCTCTACATGCAGGGCGGCGGCCGCATCACCCGCGTCCACGGCCCCTTCGTCTCCGATTCGGAGGTCGAGGAGATCGTCCAGTACGTGAAGGCCCAGGGTGCGCCCAACTACGTCACCGCCATCACCGAGGAGGAGGAGGAGGCCGCCACGGTGGAGGACGAGGAGGGCGGCGGCGGTTCGTCCGGCGACGACCTCTACATGCAGGCCGTCAACCTGGTGGTGCGCGAGGGCAAGGTGTCGGTCAGCTTCATCCAGCGGCAGTTGCAGATCGGCTACAACCGCGCCGCCCGCCTGGTCGAGCGGATGGAGACCGAACGCGTGGTCGGCCCTGCCAACCATCAGGGCAAGCGCGAGGTCCTGCTGTCCCATGCCGGCCTGTCGGCCAAGCGCGCCGGGGTCTGACCGGCGCGCGAGCCCTCCGGCAGCAGACGAGACCTCCATGGACGCCAGATCCCATTTCGAAACCCTCGCCCGTTACAACCGCTGGGCCAACCGGCAGCTCTGCGATGTGGCGGCGCAGGTGTCCGACGCGCAGTACCGCGAGGACCGCGGCGCCTTCTTCGGCTCGCTGCGCGGCACGCTGAACCACATCCTGGCCGTCGACCGGCTGTGGCTGGAGCGGATCGAGGGCTCCGGCCCGAAGCCGTCGTCGCTCGACGGGATCCTCCATGACGGCTTCGCCGGGCTGCGCGCCGCCCGCGAGGCGGAGGACGAGCGCCTTCTGCGCGTCGCCTCGCAAACGCCGGCCGAGCGCTTCGGCTCGACGCTCGCCTACCGCAGCACCGAGGGCGAGCATTACGAGCTGCCCTTCGCCCAGGTCCTGACCCACGTCTTCAACCACCAGACCCATCATCGTGGCCAGGCGCACACGCTGCTCGGCCAGTTCGGGCTGAAGACCCCGGTGCTCGACTTCGTCTATTTCCTGCTGGAGTCGCGATGAGCCATCCGATCACCGATGCCGCAGCCCTGGCGGCGCTGTACGGCGAGCCCGCCGGCCCCTCGATCGCCAAAGAGGTGCCGCGGCTCACGCCCGGCTACCGCCAGCTCATCGAGTCCTCTCCCTTCTTCGTGCTCGCCACCGCCGGGCCGGACGGGCTGGACGTCTCGCCGCGCGGCGACGGCCCGGGCTTCGTCCGGGTGGCGGACGACCGCACGCTGCTGGTTCCGGACCGCCGCGGCAACAACCGTATCGACAGCCTGCGCAACATCCTGGCGGATCCGCGGGTCGGGCTGCTGTTCCTGGTGCCGGGGCTGAACGAGACGCTGCGCGTCAACGGCCGCGCCGTCATCGACGCCGATCCGGCCCTGTGCGACGGCTTCGCCGTCGACGGCAAGGCGCCGAAGACGGTGCTGGTGGTCACCATCGAATCGGTGTTCTTCCAGTGCGCCCGCGCCCTGCTGCGGTCCCGCCTGTGGGATCCGGCGGCGCAACTGCCACGCGACCGCTTCCCTTCCGTCGGCACCCTGCTGGCCGAGGCCAGCGCCGGTCGCGAGGGCGGCGAGGATTACGACCGCTCCCTGGCCGAGCGGATCCCCAAGACGCTTTACTGACGGACGCTTTACTGACGGACGCCTTATTCGCGGCCGTTCTACCGGCGGCCGGTCACTGCGCGGCGAGGCGGTCGCCCACCGTCTCCGCCGGGGCGGCCGGCAGCCGGATGGTGAAGACCGACCCCGCGCCGGGCGTGCTCTCGACCGTCAGGACGCCGCCATGGGCGCTGATGATCTTCTGCGTCATGTAGAGGCCGAGCCCCGATCCCTTGGTCCCGCGCGACGAGGAGGCGCGGAAATAGATCGAGCCGATGCGCTCGACCTCTTCGAGGCTCATCCCCAGCCCGCGGTCGGAGACCCGGATCACCACCTCATCGGCGTCGTTGTCCCGGCCGCCCGGATCGCGCGCGTCGGCGGCCTCGTCGATATCGACGACGGCGGCGCTCACCCGCACCGGCGACTCCGGCGGCGAGTAGCGCAGCGCGTTCTGCACCAGGTTGCCGATCGCCACCGCCATGAAGGGGGTGTCGACCATGAGCAGCCGGTCGGGCCGCTCCACCTCCACCGCCAGGCGGCTTTCCGCCACCAGCCCCGCCAGGCCGTCCAGCGCCTCCTCCAACATCCGGCCGAGCGTCACCGGCTCCGGATTGAGCGCGAGCGCGCCCTGGTCCAGCGCGTCGGCCGACAGGAACAGGTCGACCAGTTCCGCCATCTTGCGGGTGATGTCGCGGACGCGCTGCAACCGGTTCAAGGCCGACGGCGCCTGGACGGCGCCGGACAGCTCGATCATCTGCGCGGCGCTGTCGATCGAGGCGAGCGGGGTCCGGAACTCGTGCGACAGCATGGCGACGAAGGTCCGCTGCTCCTCCGCCCGCTTGGTGGCGAAGGCGGTTTCCTCGCGGGCGCGCAGCCGCTCGGCCTGCAGGCGGCCGATGCGAAGGGCAAGCCCGATGCCCAGGATCAGCACCGCCAGCAGGGAGGCGGTCTGGTAGGGGTCGGCGACGAAGGCGTCGGCCGGCAGCAGGCCGCGCAGCGCAAGCTGCGCCAGCAGGAGGCCGGCCAGCGACACCAGCGTGCTGGCCAGGTAGAAGCGCGGGCTCAGGTCGCCGGGATAGAGCCAGGTCATGCGCGCGGTCAGGACCAGCGCGATCACCACCACCACCAGGGCCGACACCGTCACCACCGGGTTGCTGATCGCGTAGAGCGGCGTCACCGTGGTCGGCAGGGCCAGCAGCGCCAGCAGCGCCAGCCCCTGGTAGCAGCGCCGCAACAGCGGCGCGTGGGTGCGCAGGTCGAGGATGTAGACCCACATGAGCAGCGCGGCGGAAAAGCCGAGGAAGCCGCTGCCGCCCACCGCCATGTTCATCACCCAGCCCGGCAGGTCCGGCAGCAGGACCCCCGCGATGCCGTTGGCGAACAGGTAGTAGGTGAAGACCGTCGCCACGTAGCTGGTATAGGCCAGCAGCGCCTCGTCGCGCAGCAGGAGCCCCAGCGCGAAGTAGCCCAGCGACAGGACGCCGAGCACGCCGAAGAACAGGCCCTGGAACAGCAGGTCGGTCGTCTGGTGGCCGGCATAGGCGACCGGCGACCACAGCCGGGCCGACAGCCGGATGGCGCTGACCGAATCCACCCGAAGATAGAGCGACACCGGTTCGCCTTCCGGCAGGCTGAGCGGCAGCGCGTGCATGCGGGTGTTCATCGGGCGCTCGCTGCGCGGGACGAAGTCGCCGAGGCGCACCAGCCGGTAGTCGCGGGCGACGGGGCGCGTCGCCCCGGCCGCCACGCCGTTCCGGACCTCCGCCGTCCGGGGAATGAACAGGTCGAGATGGTCGATGTAGGGCTCGCCCATTTCCAGGATCCAATCCGCCGGGGCGCCGGGGGGGCGCAGCAGGTCGAACCGGTACCAGTGGATGTCGCGGGTCTGCCCGGCCCCGCGGAAATCGCCGCCCGGCTCCATCCGGCCCTGGGCATCGGCCTGCAGGACGTCCGCAAGGTCGAGCCTGCGCTCCGGGTCGATCAGCCGGGCGAAATGGCCGGCCAGCGTCGCCCGGCTGGTGGCGGCTTCGAGCCGCAGCGGCTCGACAGGCGACTCGGCCGGCGGCGCATCGGCCAGCGCCGGCCCGGCGAACGGCAGGACCGCCAGAGCGAGGCAGGCGATGAGGACGGCAAGCCGCGCCATGAGGCGGAAGGACGCGAAGCGGCCAGAAGGAGAGAGGCCGGACGGGAAAAGGCCGGACGGGAAAAGGCCGGACGGGAAAAGGGAAGGGAGGATCGGCTGCGGAACGGCCCCTGCGGTCCGCCGCCCTGTCCGTCCGGTTGCGCCGCCACCGGCTGCGCTCGGGTCGGCCGGCCGGTCGCCGCACCGGCTGATGATCCTGTCCTTCGCCATCATAAAGTTCGAATAAAGCTAAAGTTTTAGGAAATGATTAAGCGCGTATGTGATCGCGGGCCCCTACCCTGGCACCGGACGGCCGCGGGAGATGGCCGTAGGAACCGGCACGTCGCGATAACGGGGACCGGCATCAGATGCGCGACGGCGACAGCTTGAACTCCACCACCGAGTCGGTGGAGGCCAGCGCCGCGACCAGCGACATCGGATCGGGGTCGCCCTTCGCCTGCAGCACGAGCTGGCATTCGAAATGGCCGCTGCCGCCGGTCAGGTGGAAGGCCCAGTCGACCACGTCGAAGCCGTGCTGCTTGGCCGCCGCCCGCAGGCTCTCCGGCGGCGGCGCCTTGTCGCGGCTGAAGACCAGCGTCAGGTGGATCACCGAACGGTGGGGAAGCAACCGCTCCAGCGGCCGGAGCAGGCTCATGACCAGGATGGTCAGCAAGGCAGCGGCGATGGCGACCGCGTAGAAGCCAAGGCCGATGGTGATGCCGATCGCCGAGGTCGCCCAGATGGACGCCGCCGTGGACAGGCCGCGGATCGACAGCCCCTCGCGCATGATCACGCCTGCGCCGAGAAAGCCGATGCCGGTGACGATGCCCTGGATCACGCGAGTCGGGTCGCCCGCCCCCGCAGCGCCCTGCGGCCCGATGCCGCCGTACCACATGCCGGGATAGGCATTCACCACCGTCAGCGCCGCCGAGGCGAGGCAGACCAGCCCATAGGTCCGCATTCCCGCCGCCCGCCCGTGATAGCTGCGCTCGTAGCCCAGCAGGAGGCCGACCGCCAGCGCCCCCAGCAGATGCAGCAGGATCAGGCCGTTGGTCGCCAGTTCGGCCGGCGACCAGTAGGACTGCAACAGCTCCATGCCTCTCCCCGCCCCCTTCCGTCGAAGCCCGCGCTTCCCGCGCCCCGATCCTACAGCCCTCGGGCCGGAAATGCTTTTTCGCGGTGAAGTGCCATTCGGTCACAGGGGGATACCGCCGCCTCTTGACCTGCATCAATTCATCCCGGAGCGAAGGTACCGATACTAAGGGCCGAAAACCGGCACCTTGGTATGAGACTTTGGTGCCGCTCCAAGACCACCCCCGCTCCGACCGAGAGTGCCGCCATGAGGTACACCCCCTCCTTCCCCGACCAGACCCGGCAATCCGGCAGCCAGGGCGACATCGCGCCGACCCGCCGGGCCGAGGGGCTGATGTTCCTGTGGCTGGCGGTGCTGGTGTGGCCGTTGATCGCCGTCGGCAGCGTCGCCGCCTACGGCTTCTCGATCTGGATGTACCAGCTTCTCACCCATTGAGTTCCACGCCATGCCCCGCTCCCTCGAAGTCCACATCTCCAGCCTCGTCATCCAGCACAGCCCCGACCGCACGGATGCCGTGCGCGCGGCGGCAGCCGCCGTCGCCGGGCTGGAATGGTGCGCGGCGGAGAACGGCAAGGCGGTGGTGACGCTGGTCACCGCGAGCGCCGCCGAGGTGGTGGACCGCATTGCGCAGCTCAACGCCGTCCCCGGCGTCCACGGCACCACCATGGTCTACCACCACTACGAACCCGCGGACGCGATCGACGCGGCCTGACCGGTACCGCCCCGCCGGCACCACTTGGCTGGCGCGCCGCCGCCTCCGCCTCCGCCATTGCAAGACGCACTTTCTCCAAGACTGGAGTCCTCCGAATGTTCCTGACCCGCCGCGATTACCTGAAGGCGCAAGCCGCCGCTGCCGCCGCCGCGGCGGCCGGAATCAGCCTGCCGGCCTCGGCCGCCAATCTGCTGACCGGCGAAGGCGCCAAGCTGACCTGGTCCAAGGCCCCCTGCCGCTTCTGCGGCACCGGCTGCGGCGTGATGGTCGGCGTCAAGGACGGCCGCGTGGTCGCCACCCACGGCGACGTGAAGGCCGAGGTGAACCGCGGCCTGAACTGCGTGAAGGGCTATTTCCTGTCGAAGATCATGTACGGCGAGGACCGGCTGAACCAGCCGCTGCTGCGCATGAAGGACGGCCGCTACGACAAGGAAGGCGAGTTCACCCCGATCGGCTGGGATGCCGCCTTCGACATCATGGCCGAGAAGTGGAAGGAGACCCTGAAGAAGAAGGGTCCGACCGCCGTCGGCATGTTCGGCTCGGGACAGTGGACCATCTACGAGGGCTATGCCGCCTCCAAGCTGATGAAGGCCGGCCTGCGCTCCAACAACCTCGATCCCAATGCCCGCCACTGCATGGCGTCGGCGGTGGCCGGCTTCATGCGCACCTTCGGCATGGACGAGCCGATGGGCTGCTACGACGACATGGAGCAGACCGACGCCTTCGTGCTGTGGGGCTCCAACATGGCGGAGATGCACCCCATCCTGTGGACGCGCGTCACCGACCGCCGGCTCAGCCATCCCGGCTGCAAGGTCGCCGTCCTGTCGACCTACGAGCACCGCAGCTTCGACCTCGCCGACATCGGCCTGGTCTTCACCCCCGGCTCCGACCTGGCGATCCTCAACTACATCGCCAACCACATCATCAAGACCGGCCGGGTGAACAAGGAGTTCGTCGAGAAGCACTGCAACTTCAAGCGCGGGCGCGACGACATCGGCTACGGCCTGCGCCCCGACAACCCGCTGGAGATGAAGGCGAAGAACGCCGCCAGCGCCAACGACTCCGACCCGATCAGCTTCGACGAGTTCGCCAGGTTCGTCGAGCCCTACACGCTGGACAAGGCGCACGAGCTGTCGGGCGTGCCGAAGAACCGGCTGGAAGCGCTGGCCGAGCTCTACGCCGATCCCAAGGTGAAGGTCGTGTCCTTCTGGACCATGGGCTTCAACCAGCATGTCCGCGGCGTCTGGGCGAACAACCTCGTCTACAACATCCACCTGCTGACGGGTAAGATCTCGCAGCCCGGCTGCGGCCCCTTCTCGCTGACCGGCCAGCCGTCGGCCTGCGGCACCGCGCGCGAGGTCGGCACCTTCTCGCACCGCCTGCCGGCCGACATGGTGGTGACCAACCCCGAGCACCGCCGCCACGCCGAGGAGATCTGGAAGCTGCCGGAGGGGACCATCCCCGAGAAGGTCGGCTACCACGCCGTCCAGCAGGACCGCATGCTCAAGGACGGCAAGCTCAACGCCTACTGGGTCATGTGCAACAACAACATGCAGACGGCCCCCAACACGGCGAAGGAGACCTTCCCCGGCTACCGCAACCCGGAGAACTTCGTCGTCGTCTCCGATCCCTACCCGACGGTGACGGCGCTGGCCGCCGACCTGATCCTGCCCACCGCCATGTGGGTGGAGAAGGAGGGCGGCTACGGCAACGCCGAACGCCGCACCCAGCTCTGGCGCCAGCTCGTCGACGCGCCGGACGGCGCCCGCTCCGACCTCTGGCAGATCATGGAGTTCTCCAAGCGCTTCCAGATCGAGGAGGTGTGGCCGGAGGAGCTGCTGAACAAGAAGCCGGAGCTGCGCGGCAAGACGCTGTACGAGGTGCTGTTCCGCAACGGCCAGGTCGACCGCTTCCCGCTGTCCGACCTCGACCCGAACTACAACAACTTCGAGGCCAAGCAGGCCGGCTTCTACGTCCAGAAGGGCCTGTTCGAGGAATATGCCTCCTTCGGCCGCGGCCATGGCCACGATCTGGCGCCCTTCGAGCAGTACCACCAGGAGCGCGGCCTGCGCTGGCCGGTGGTCGACGGCAAGGAGACCAAGTGGCGCTACCGCGAGGGCTCCGACCCGTACGTGAAGGCCGGCGAAGGCATGCGCTTCTACGGCAACAAGGACGGCAAGGCCAACGTCTTCGCCCTGCCCTACGAACCGCCGGCCGAGATGCCCGATGCCGACTACCCGTTCTGGCTGTCGACCGGCCGCGTGATCGAGCACTGGCACAGCGGCTCGATGACCATGCGGGTGCCGGAACTGCGCAAGGCGTTCCCCAACGCCGTGGTCTTCATGCACCCCGACGACGCCAAGCAGCTCAACGTCCGCCGCGGCCAGGAGGTGCGCGTCACCTCCCGCCGGGGCGAGGTGCGGGCGCGGGTCGAGACGCGCGGGCGCAACAAGCCGCCGCGCGGCCTGGTCTTCGTGCCCTTCTTCGACCAGACGGTGCTCATCAACAAGGTGACGCTCGACGCCACCGACCCCATCAGCAAGCAGACCGACTACAAGAAATGCGCGGTCAAGATCACGCCCGTCGCGAACGCCTGAGGAGAGCCGGCATGAAGACCCGTTTCCTGATCGCCGCGCTGGCCCTGCTCGCCGGCGCGCCGGCCCTGACCGCCGGCATCGCCACCGTCGGCATCGCCACGGGCGTCACCGCGGCCAGGGCCGCCGACGCCAGCGCCGCCGACAGCCCGCAGGAGCTGGCCGGCACCGGCACCGTCGGGGGGATCAAGGTCCCCTCCGCCAACCACCCGATCACCCGCGACGACCCGGCCGAGGCGACGCATCGCGAGATCACCGACGACCAGCGCCGCGCCCGCAACTACGCCGACCAGCCGCCGCTGATCCCGCACGCCATCCGCGACTACCAGATCGACCTGAACATCAACAAGTGCCTGACCTGCCACGACCGGCGGAACACCGAGGGCTCGCAGGCGCCGATGATCTCGGTCACCCACTTCCAGGACCGCGACGGCCAGACGCTGGGCACGGTGGCGGCGCGCCGCTACTTCTGCACCCAGTGCCACGTGCCGCAGAGCGACGCCCAGCCGATCGTCCCCAACAGCTTCCGCGACTTCGACGCGGTTCTCGGCCATAGCCCGACCCAGGGCCTGGGCCAGGGCGGCGCCAAATGACGATCCGCGGCGCAGTGCTGGGCCTGTGGCGGCTGTTCGCCCGCCCCAGCGTCCATTTCGGCCTGGGTTTCCTGACGCTGGGCGGCTTCATCGCCGGCGTCGTCTTCTGGGGTGGCTTCAACACCGCGCTGGAGGCCACCAACAAGGAAGCCTTCTGCATCAGTTGCCACGAGATGCGCGACAATCCCTATGAGGAGCTGAAGCAGACCATCCACTTCACCAACCGGTCCGGCGTGCGGGCGACCTGCCCCGACTGCCATGTCCCCCACCAGTGGACCGACAAGATCGCCCGCAAGATGCAGGCGTCCAAGGAGGTCTGGGGCAAGATATTCGGCACCATCGACACCCGCGAGAAGTTCCTGGACAAGCGCCGCGAACTGGCCGAGCACGAATGGGCCCGGCTGAAGAACAACAACTCGCTGGAATGCCGCAACTGCCACAGCGCCGAGTCGATGGACATCACCAAGCAGAACCCGCGCGCGGCGAAGATGCACGAGACCTACCTGTTCACCGGCGAGAACACCTGCATCGACTGCCACAAGGGCATCGCCCACCGTCTGCCCGACATGCACGGCATCGAACCGGGCTGGAGCATGAAGACCAGCCAGAAGTAAGGATACGCCGTCGAAAGCCCCCGCTTCCCCTGGACGCGGGGGCTTTCGCGTTTCACGGGAAACGGCGTGTCATGACGGATGCCCCCTCCCCGCCACTCCCCCGCGGCACGCGCACCCTGGTGCACGGATGTTGCGGAGCGGCGAGAGAGGCCCTCGTCCCCCAGGGAGAGGGAATTCTCTCCGGTGTCGCAACATCTGTGCATCAGGTGGCCCGCCGGCGGGGAAAGGCCGGGGTGGGAGCACCCGCAAGCCGATGCCTCCCCGGCCTCATCCCAGCAGCGCCAGCACCCAGAGCGCCAGCAGCGTCACCAGCACCGCCTCGCCCAGCCCGACCAGCCCGCGCAAGGCCAAGGCGATGGCCCGGGTGGCGAGGCTGCGGCGGTGGCGGACCTCCGTCAGCAGACGGTCCTGGATGCCGGCGACGGTGCGCCGGGCGGACAGGCTGGCGATGCCGCCGCCCAGCGCCACCAGGCCGGTGCCCAGCACGAAATAGAGCGCGCCCTTCCAGCCGGCGAACAGCTCCGGATCGTTCAGGTAATGGCCGGTGCCGACGATGATCCACACCGCCGCCGGCCAGACGCCGACGATCTCCGGCCCCGGGTCGATCCTGTGCGGCCCACCCGCGCCCGCTCCCTCGCCGCCGCCCGCCATGGCCCGCCCCTCTCAGCCGCCGGGCACGTGGCGGTAGGCCAGCACGCGGGTGGCAGGGCCGCCTTCCTCGTCGGCCAGCGGCAGCAGCAGCTCCACGAACTTCGCCCCTGGCAGCATCGGGTCGTCGCGCACCAGCAGGCAGCGCGGCTCGCCGCTCTCCAGGCAGGCGCGCAGGTCGGACAGCCAGCGCCGCGCCGCCTGTTCCGGATGGCATTCGCTGACGCGGCGGGTGACCGGCCGCCCCTCCAGCCGCCGCTGCAGGGCGCGGCCGCAGGATTTGTAGACGAAGTCGCCGCCGTCGGCGGTCGGCTCCATCAGGGCGATGCGCGGCACGCTCTCGCGCACCTGCGCGGTGTCGATCTCCACCGCCAGCGGCATCCGGCGCTTGCGCTTCAGGCGCAGCCAGTGGGTGTAGAGGCTGCGGACCTGCGGCGACTGCTCGACGTCGATCGGGTCGGCGCGGCAGGGCGGCGGCGGCGCGTCGATCACCGGCGTGTCGAGCGGTGCCGCGGCGAAGGCGGCGGTGGCCGGCACCGGCTGCGAGGCGGCCACAGGATGCGCGGCGGCCGCGGTCACCGGCTGGCCGCCGCCATGCCCGGCCGGCGTGTGCCCGATCCGCCCGCCATGCTTCTTCAGCAGCGGCAGCGGCGCCCAGGCCTGGCAGGTGTGATAGCCCTTGGTGATGCGCCGGTAGTCCTGGCTGCTGGCGGTGCGGCACTCGCCCTCCACCCCGTGGCGGGCCACATAGACCAGCGTGTTGTCCTCCGACAGCGCACGCTCGCCGCCCCACGAGACGCAGGCGGCGCAGGCGCGGCTGTCCTTGGCGAAGGCGTGGCTCATCGGGGCGTACTCCAAAGGGGGGCGTGGGAATTGATGCCTGCCTTTCCGGTCCGGTTCAAGGGCGGCGGTGGGCGGCGCTGCCCTGCCCGAGACACTGTCATGCGAGGGTGGCATCCATGCCACCCCTTCCCCCCCGGACCCGAACCCCCTATAAGGGGGCCTTGCACGACATACCACCCCGCGCTCTCCGTCTCCGGTCATCCCGGCGCCGGGGGGCTTTCGGCTGACCACATTCCAGAGAAGCGGACCCATGCCCAAACGCACCGACATCAAATCCATCTGCATCATCGGCGCGGGTCCGATCGTCATCGGACAGGCTTGCGAGTTCGACTATTCCGGCGTCCAGGCGTGCAAGGCGCTGCGCGAGGAAGGCTACCGGGTCATCCTCGTCAACTCCAACCCGGCCACCATCATGACCGACCCCGGTCTGGCCGACGCCACCTACATCGAGCCGATCACCCCGGCCGTCGTCGCCAAGATCCTGGAGAAGGAGCGTCCCGACGCCCTGCTGCCGACCATGGGCGGCCAGACCGCGCTGAACACGGCGATGGCGCTGTCCGACGACGGCACGCTGGAGCGGCTGGGCGTGGAGATGATCGGCGCCAAGCGCGACGTCATCGCCAAGGCCGAGGATCGCATCCTGTTCCGCGACGCCATGGACAAGCTGGGGCTGGAGAGCCCGCGTTCGCGCATGGTCCGCACGCTGGACGAGGGCATGGAGGCGCTGGAGCTGGTTGGCCTGCCCGCCATCATCCGCCCCAGCTTCACGCTGGCCGGCACCGGCGGCGGCATCGCCTACAACCGGGCGGAGTTCGAGGACATCGTGCGCGGCGGCCTGCGCGCCAGCCCGGTCGGCGAGGTGCTGATCGAGGAGTCGGTGCTGGGCTGGAAGGAATACGAGATGGAGGTCGTGCGCGACGGCGCCGACAACTGCATCATCGTCTGCGCCATCGAGAACATCGACCCGATGGGCGTCCACACCGGCGACAGCATCACGGTCGCGCCGGCGCTGACGCTGACGGACAAGGAATACCAGATCATGCGCAACGCCTCGATCGCGGTGCTGCGCGAGATCGGCGTCGACACCGGCGGCTCCAACGTGCAGTTCGCGGTCAACCCGGCCAACGGCCGCCTGATCGTCATCGAGATGAACCCGCGCGTGTCGCGCTCCTCGGCGCTGGCCTCCAAGGCCACCGGCTTCCCGATCGCCAAGATCGCCGCCAAGCTGGCCGTCGGCTACCGCCTGGACGAGCTGACCAACGACATCACCGGCACCACGCCGGCGAGCTTCGAGCCGACGATCGACTATGTCGTCACCAAGATGCCGCGCTTCACCTTCGAGAAGTTCAAGGGGTCGGAGCCGCTGCTGACCACCTCGATGAAGTCGGTGGGCGAGGCGATGTCGATCGGCCGCACCTTCCAGGAGTCGGTGCAGAAGGCGCTGCGCTCGATGGAGACCGGCCTGACCGGCTTCAACGAGGTCAAGATCGGCAGCGGCGATCCCGACCGCATCGCCATCCGCGGCGCGCTCGCCACCCCGACGCCCGACCGCCTGCTGGTGATCGCCCAGGCCTTCCGCCACGGCTTCTCGGTGGACGAGGTCCAGGCCGTCTCCAAGTACGATCCCTGGTTCCTGGAGCAGATCAAGGAGATCGTCGACCGCGAGGCGGCGATCCGCACCGGCGGCCTGCCGACCGAGAAGGCCGGCTGGCTGAAGCTGAAGCAGATGGGCTTCTCCGACGCCCGCCTCGCCGAGCTGGCCAAGACCACCGAGGCGGCGGTCGCGGCGGCGCGCCGCATGGCCGGCGTCACCCCGGTCTACAAGCGCATCGACACCTGCGCCGCCGAGTTCGCGTCGGCCACCCCCTACATGTACTCGACCTACGAGACCGACGGGACCGGCGAGGCGGAGTGCGAGTCCGAGCCGACCGACAAGCGCAAGGTCGTCATTCTCGGCGGCGGTCCCAACCGCATCGGCCAGGGCATCGAGTTCGACTATTGCTGCGTCCATGCCGTCTACGCCCTGCAGGAGGCCGGCATCGAGACCATCATGGTCAACTGCAACCCGGAGACGGTCTCCACCGACTACGACACCGCCGACCGCCTGTATTTCGAGCCGCTGACGGCCGAGGATGTGGTGGAGCTGGTGCGAGTCGAGCAGCGCAACGGCACGGTGCTGGGCTGCATCGTGCAGTTCGGCGGCCAGACCCCGCTGAAGCTCGCCGCCGCCCTTGAGGCCGCCGGCATCCCGATCCTGGGCACCTCGCCCGACGCCATCGACCTGGCCGAGGACCGTGAGCGCTTCCAGAAGCTCCTGGTCGATCTGAACCTGAAGCAGCCCGCCAACGGCCTCGCCCGCTCGCTGGAAGAGGCCGAGGCGGTCGCGGCCAAGATCGGCTTCCCGGTCGTCATCCGTCCGTCCTATGTGCTGGGCGGCCGGGCGATGGAGATCGTCCACGACATGGCCGGGCTGCAGCGCTACATGGGCACCGCCGTCCAGGTGTCGGGCAAGAACCCGGTGCTGATCGACAGCTACCTGCAGGACGCCATCGAGGTCGATGTGGACGTCGTCTGCGACGGCGAGCAGGTCTATGTCGCCGGCGTGATGGAGCATATCGAGGAGGCCGGCATCCATTCCGGCGACAGCGCCTGCGCCCTGCCGCCCTACACGCTGCCGGCAGACACCATCGCCGAGATCAACCGCCAGTCGGACGCGCTCGCCCACGCGCTCAAGGTGGTCGGGCTGATGAACGTCCAGTTCGCGGTCAAGGCCGGCACCGTCTACATCCTGGAGGTCAACCCGCGCGCCAGCCGCACGGTGCCCTTCGTCGCCAAGGCCACCGGCACCGCCATCGCCAAGATCGCCGCCCGCGTCATGGCCGGCGAGAAGCTGTCCTCCTTCACCCTGAACGGCCCGACCCCGCCGCACACCGCGGTCAAGGAAGCGGTCTTCCCCTTCGCCCGCTTCCCCGGCGTCGACATCGTGCTGGGTCCGGAGATGAAGTCGACGGGCGAGGTCATGGGCCTCGACCACAACTTCGCTCTCGCCTTCGCCAAGGCGCAGCTCGGCGCCGGCGTCACCCTGCCGGTCAAGGGCAGCGTCTTCGTCTCGGTCAAGGACCACGACAAGCCGGCGCTGGCGGTGATTTCCAAGAAGCTGCACGAGATGGGCTTCCGCATCCTCGCCACGTCGGGCACCGCCAAGGTGCTGAAGGACGCCGGGGTCGAGGCGGAGACCATCAACAAGGTGGTGGAAGGCCAGCCGCACATCGTCGACGCCATGATCAACGGCGACGTGCACCTGGTCATCAACACCACGGAAGGCGCCCAGGCGCTGGCCGACAGCTTCAGCCTGCGGCGGACCGCGCTGACCTACAACATTCCGTACTACACCACCGTGGCGGGTGCACGCGCGGCGGTGGAAGCGATTGCCGCACTCCGGAACGGCAGCCTTGAAGTCGCTCCGTTGCAGTCGTACCTTAGCGGATCGTATTAAGGACGGACGACGGCGCGGCGGACCTCCTCCGCGCCGTCTCTGTCCTTAATGTCGCTTTGGACAGGTCGAACGACTGCAAGCGGTGATGGACCGAACATGGAAAAAGTTCCGATGACAGCGGCGGGCTTCAACCGCCTCCAGGAGGAATTGAAGCACCTTAAGATCACCGAACGCCCGGCGGTCATCAAAGCCATCGCGGAAGCCCGCGAACATGGCGACCTTTCGGAAAACGCCGAATACCACGCGGCCCGCGAGCGCCAGAGCTTCATCGAAGGCCGCGTTCTGGAGCTTGAGGACAAGATCAGCCGGGCGGAGGTCATCGACCCGGCCAAGCTGTCGGGCGACACCGTGAAGTTCGGTGCGACCGTGACGCTCGCCGACCAGGACACGGACGAGGAGACGACCTACCAGATCGTCGGTCAGGACGAGAGCGACATCAAGAACCGCCTGCTGTCGATCCAGTCGCCGCTGGCCCGCGCCCTGATCAACAAGTCGGTCGGCGACAGCGTCGAGGTTTCGACCCCCGGCGGCTCCAAGCTTTACGAGATCGTGACGGTCGAGTACCGCTGAGGATTGTTTTCCCTCTCCTCCGGGAGAGGGAAAACCGGGCGTCTCATCCCCCGAGCTTTTCCCTGAAGAAGTTGGTCACCCGCCGGATCGCGTCCGAGCGGGCGTCTTCGTTCGTCCCGACATGGGCCTTCCCGTCGGGCGCCGAGGCGACGTCGTCGCGCGTGCGCACCGGGGCGTCGGGCGCGTCGAAGCCGTGGTAGGTGTCGGGATAGACCACCAGGTCGATCTTGTCCTTCACGCCGTCGCGGGCGGCCAGATCGATGCAGGACTGCGGCGGCGTCCAGTCGTCCTTGTCGCCGACCAGCAGCAGCAGCGGCCCGTCGGGCTGCCAGTCCTCGTCGCTCAGCGAGGTCCGGCAGCCGGGATAGAAGGCGACGGCGGCGCGGAAGCCGCCCTCGTCCGTGCCGGCCGGCCCGTCCTCGCCGGCGCCGTAGGCGGCCAGCACGGTGCCGGCCCCCTGCGACCAGCCGATCAGACCGATGCGGCCATGGTCGACCTCCGGACGGCGGCGCAGGAAGGCCAGGGCGCCCCAGGCGTCGAGCTTGCGCTCCACCGTGGCGCGGACGGTGCGGTCCTTCAGCGCGGTGGTGCAGACCTCCTCGACGTCGCGCGGCCCGAAGCTGTCGACCATCAGCACCTCGTAGCCCTGCCGCTGCAGGTGGGTCGCCCACCAGACATGACGCGGCGACACCCGGCCGCTGCGTGCATAGAGGCCGCCGCAGCCGTGCAGCATCACGACCGCCGGATGCGGTCCGCTGCCCGACGGGCGCAGCAGGCGGCCCGACAGCATCGTCGGCGCCCCGCCGGTCAGGTCGCCGTCGGCCGACGGAAAGCGCACGATCTCCTCGGCATGGACACCGACGGCGGCATGGGCCGGCCGCGCCGACAGGACCGGGACGGCCGCAGCGGCGATCCCGATGCCGGCAAACAGCACCGCACCCAACACAGCCGCGCGATCGCGGGCGGAAGCCTTCATTCTGCAGCGTCCCCGACTCCCGGCGCCGCCACGGCGGCGGCGCTCGCGGTTGCAATATTAGTCCGTGGCGGCGCGGAAGGCCATGGCCGCCCCGCAATTGTTCTCGTCGTCGCTCCCTCGCGCGGGGCAATGCCCGGCCGCCGCGTTTGCGCTAGACTGCCGGCCATGCCACAGCCGCCTCCCGCCCCCCCCACGATGGCCCCGCCTGCCGTCCCCCCCTTCGGCGCCTTCTGCCTCTACTGGCTGAGGCTGGGGCTGACCAGCTTCGGCGGGCCGGCGGGGCAGATCGCCATGATGCAGGGCGAGCTGGTCGACCGCCGGCGCTGGATCGACCAGACGCGGTTCCTGCACGCGCTGAACTTCTGCATGCTGCTGCCTGGACCGGAGGCGCAGCAGCTCGCCACCTACATCGGCTGGCGGCTGCACGGGGTGCGGGGCGGCCTGGCGGCCGGCGGACTGTTCGTGCTGCCGGGCGCCCTGGTGCTGCTGGCGCTGTCCTGGCTGGCGGCCGCCCACGGCGACGCCGGCCCGGTCGGCGCACTGTTCGACGGCATCAAGCCGGCGGTGGTGGCGATCGTCGCCGCCGCGGTGTGGCGGATGGGACGGCGCACGCTGAAGGGGCCGGCGGCCGTCGCGCTGGCCGGCGCCGCCTTCCTGGCGCTGTTCGTGCTGCACCTGCCCTTCCCGCTGGTCATCGCGGCCGCCGCACTGGTCGGCGGGCTGGCCGCCCGCGCCGGCCGCCACTGGTTCGCCCATCCCCACCCGGTGGCAGGCGACGGGGCCGGGGAGGGGGCCGGGGAGGGGGCCGGGGAGGGGGACGGGAACGCGCCGGAGGCGCCGCCGGTGCGGCTGCGGCGGTTGCTGGCGCTGGTCGGGCTGTTCATGCTGCTGTGGACGGTGCCGGTCGCGGCGGTGCTGCTGGCCGTCGGCACCGATCCCTGGCTCGGCGTGGCGGCGCTGTTCACCAAGGCGGCCTTCGTCACCTTCGGCGGCGCCTACGCCGTGCTGCCCTACATCGCCCGGCAGGCGGTCGAGGTCTATGGCTGGCTCGACCCCGGACGGATGGTCGACGGGCTGGCGCTGGCGGAGACGACGCCGGGGCCGCTGATCCTGGTGACGCAGTATGTCGGCTTCTTCGCCGGCTGGAACCGGCCGGGCGCGCTGGCGCCGGAGCTGGCGGGGCTGCTGGGGGCGGCCCTGACCACCTACGTCACCTTCCTGCCCTGCTTCCTGTTCATCTTCGCCGGCGCGCCCTACGTCGAGCGGCTGATCCACAACCGCTTGGCCGCCGGCGCACTGGCCGCCATCGCCGCCGCGGTGGTCGGGGTGATCATGAACCTGGGGGTCTATCTGGGGGTGGCGGTGCTGCTGCCGGGCGGCAGCCCATGGGATACGGCCTGGGCCTGGGCGATCATGCTGGCCGCACTCTACGCCCTGACCCGCCGCGGCGCGGCGATCCACTGGGTGGTGCTGGGGGGCGCCGCGGCGGGCCTGCTCAAGGCGCTCGCCGCATCGTCCCTCTAGTAACCGCTCCGTCCGGTGCCGGGCTCAGCGCCGGGTGGCGCGGGCGGGGGCCTCGTCCTCGACAAAGTCCTCGTCCTCGTCGTCCTCGGTCCCTTCCGGGATGTCGGGCGAGTCGACGTCGATCGGAACGCCGGGGGTGTGCTTGGAGGTGCGGATCGACAACGCCGACTTCACGTGGGCGACGTTGGGTGCCGACGTCAGCTTCTGCGTCAGGAAGCGCTGGTAGTCGTCCCAGTCCTCCGCCACGATCTTCAGGATGAAGTCGTACTCGCCGGCCAGCATGTTGCACTCGCGCACCAGCGGCCAACTGTTGACGAGCTCCTCGAATTTCTTTAGGTCCGCTTCGGCCTGGCTGCTGAGGCCGACCTGGGCGAACACGGTGACGCCGAACCCGAGCGCGTCGGGGTTGACGTCGGCGTGATAGCCGCGGATGAATCCCGCCTCCTCCAACGCGCGGACGCGGCGCAGGCAGGGCGGAGCGGAGATGCCGGCACGCCGGGCAAGCTCCACGTTGGTCATTCGGCCGTCGTTCTGCAGGTCGCGCAGAATCCGCCGGTCAATTCGGTCGAGTTTGACCCGCCGCATGGTTTTACTCGGTCGCTCCGGGGATGGTTTGAAGAAAGGATATTACACGGGCATGGTGTCTACGCCAAGACCGAAACCCCTGCAAGGGCGAGCAACCCGGATGCGACCGTTTAATGCGTCCCCTTCGCGGACCCAACAATCCGGGCTCTCATGCACTCCCTGACCCCCGGCCTGACCTGCTGGGTGGTGTCCGACGGCAGCGCCGGCATGGAGAACCAGTGCATCGGCCTGGCCGAGGCGCTGGGGCTGACCCCAGTTGTCAAGCGCGTCCGCCTGCGCACGCCGTGGCGCCAGCTCACCCCCTACTGGCGGATCGGCAACCGCTTCGCCGCCGGGCCGGAGGGCGACCCGGTCGACCCGCCCTGGCCCGACCTGCTGTTCGGCACCGGCCGGCAGAGCGTCGCCGTCTCGCTGGCGGTGAAGGCCCAGTCGCGCGGCAGGACCTTCACGGTCCAGATCCAGGACCCGAAGATGGACCCGCGGCGCTTCGACATCGTGGTGGTCCCTCGGCACGACAAGCTGCGCGGCGACAACGTCATGGTGACGCGCGGCGCCCTGCACCGGGTGACGCCGGCACTGCTGGCCGATGCGGCGGAGCGCTTCGCGCCCAGGCTCGCCCACCTGCCACACCCGCGCATCGCCGTGCTGATCGGTGGCGACAACGGCGTCTACCGGCTGACGCCGACCATCATGGGCGATGTCGCCGAGCACCTCGCCAAGCTGACGCGCAGCCATGGCGCCGGGCTGATGGTCACCCCGTCGCGCCGCACCGGCACCGACAACGAGGCGATCCTGCGCGCCCGCCTGTCCGGCCTGCCGGCCGAGGTGTGGGACGGCACCGGCGAGAACCCGTACTTCGCCTATCTCGGCCTCGCCGACGCGGTGGTGGTGACCTGCGACAGCGTGTCGATGACCACGGAGGCCTGCTCCACCGGCAAGCCGGTCTATGTGATCGAGCTGGAGGGCGGTTCGCCCAAGTTCCGCGCCTTCCACGACGGGCTGTACCGCGACGGCATCACCCGTCCCTTCGACGGCTCGCTCGAAAGCTGGAGCTACCCGCCTCTGCGCGAGACCGAGGACGTCGCCGACGCGGTGCGCCGGCTCCTTCCCGCCCACCGGCGCCGGCACGGCCTGGCTTGAGGGGCGATCGGCGGGGCCGCGCGACCAATGCGCGCACCCCGCCTGATTGCCGCGGTGTCGCGGCGCCGGCCATGTCATAAGCGCGGCGAGAGCCGTCGCCATTCCGGAACGCCGCCATGACCACTGCAACCGCCGTTGCCGCCGCCGCCACTCCCGACGCCGACGCCGTCGCCGCCTCCTTCCTGCGCTGCCTGGCGCGCAGCCGGCGGGCCGACAGCCCCTACGCCCACTGGCTGCTGTCCGATGCCCTGCCGGAGCAGACCGGTGACGCCATCGCGAGGCTGCCCTGGACGCCGCCGGCGGTGTCCGACACCTACGGCAAGCGCGAGACCAACAACGCCTCGCGCACCTATTTCGGTGCCGCCGCCCAGGCGGAGCACGCGGTGTGCGGGACGGTGGCGCGCGCCTTCCAGGGCCGCGGCGTCGTCGAGGCCATCCAGCGGACCTGCGGGGTCGACCTCGCCGGCACCAGCCTGCGCATCGAATACTGCCAGGACACCGACGGCTTCTGGCTGGAGCCGCACACCGACATCGGCGTCAAGAAGTTCACGATGCTGATCTACCTCTCGAAGGGGCCGAACTGCGCCGGCTGGGGCACCGACGTGCTGGACGCCGACAAGCGCGTGGTCGCCCGCGCCCCCTACGCCTTCAACGAGGGACTGATCTTCATCCCCGGCACGGACACCTGGCACGGCTTCGAGAAGCGGCCGATCGACGGGGTGCGCAAGTCGATCATCGTCAACTATGTCGGGCCGGAATGGCGGGCTCGGCATGAGCTGTGCTTCCCCGACAATCCTGTCGCATAAGGATCGCGGCAAGCCCCGCGCCATCCCGCCCGGGATCTTCGCGCAGCGGCCGGGCTTCGGCCACGCGGTCGCCGGGCGGAAGGGGACTGGCGGCACGGGCGACGCAAGGGGGGCTTCCCGGCCGCCCCCGTCCTCCCGCGGCACCGCCGCGGGTCCCCCCTACCCCGCCACCATCGCCGCCAGCGTCTCCAGCCGGTCGGCCTCGTGCGCCGGCTTGTCCCAGCGGATGCGGTGGACGCGGGGAAAGCGCATGGCCAGCCCGCTCTTGTGGCGGTTGGACGGGTGGACGCTGTCGAAGGCAACCTCCAGCACCAGCCCCGGCTCGACCTCCCGCACCGGGCCGTAGCGGCGCGTGGTGTGGTTGCGCACCCAGCGGTCGAGCTCGGCCAACTCGGCATCGGTGAAGCCGGAATAGGCCTTGCCGACCGGCACCAGCTCCTCGCCCCGCCAGACGCCGAAGGTGTAGTCGGAATAGAAGCTGGAGCGTTTGCCGTGGCCGCGCTGCGCGTACATCATCACGGTGTCCAGCGTCAGCGCCCCGCGCTTCCACTTGAACCATGGCCCCTTCGGCCGCCCGGCCAGATAGGCGCTGTCGCGGCGCTTCAGCATCAGCCCCTCGATGCCGTTCTCCCGCGCGCCCTCGCGCATCGCCGCCAGCTCGTCCCAGCCGGCGAAGGGCACCAGCGGCGACAGGTCCATCCGCAGCGGCCGCACCGCCTCGTACCAGCGCTCCAGCCGGGCCCGGCGCTCGACGAAGGACAGGCCGCGCAGGTCCTCGTCACCGTCGAACAGGATGTCGTAGAGCCGCACCCAGGCCGGCCCGTCGCGCAGCATCTGCGCCGTCACCGTCTTGCGGTTCAGCCGCTGCTGCAGGTCGTTGAAGGGCGCCACCACCCCGTCGCGCGCCACCAGCAGCTCGCCGTCCAGAACCGCGTCGAAGCTCATATGGTCGACGACGTCCGGAAAGGCGGCGGAGACGTCGTCGCCGGTGCGGCTGTAGAGCCGGCGCTGGCCGTCGCGCGCCACGAGCTGCACGCGGATGCCGTCCCACTTCCATTCGGCGGCGTAGGCGGCGGGGTCGAGCGCCGCGCGGTCCTCCTCCTCCAGCGGGTGCGACAGCATCATCGGGCGGAAGCCGGCGCCATGCCCGGCCGCCGGCCGTTCGGCGCGCCCCTCCAGCCAGGCGAAGAGGTCGGGATAGGGGGCGGTCAGCCCGTGCCAGACCTCCTCGACATCGTCCACCGTCACCTCCGGCCGCGCCAGCTTCCCCCACTCCGCCAGCGCCGTCTTGGCCAGCCGCGCCGAGACACCGATGCGCAGCGCCCCGGTGATCAGCTTCAGCAGGGCGAAACGGCCCGACGAGTCGAGGCTGTCGAGCCAGCCCTCCACCCGCTCCAGCACCTGCCCGCGCTTGGCGGTGCGCAGGCCCTCCACCACCTCGTCCAGGCTGGGCGGCAGGCTGTTGGCGCGGTCGCGCAGATGCTCCGGCCGCTCGGGCCAGATCAGGGCCACCGTCTCCGCCAGGTCGCCGACATAGTCGTAGGACAGCGCGAGCAGCTCCGGGTCGACGCGGCCGGCCGCCAGTTCGCGGATGGCGGCCGGCTTGGCCTCGCGGAAGCTCAGCGCCCCGGTCAGCGCCGCCAGCGCCCAGCCGCGCTCCGGGTCGGGAGCGGTGGCGAAATGCTCGGCCAGCAGGCGGATCTTGCCGTTGCGCGACGGCATGAAGACCAGCGCGTCGATCAGCGCAGCGAACCGGTTCACGCCCCCTCCCCCCCAGTCCCGCCCGCTTCCTGTCCTGGAACCTCGTCCGAATCCTCGTCCTCGAAGCCGATCAGGGCCAGCGCCCGGGCGCGGATGCCGCGCTGCGTGGCGTAATGGACCAGCGCCTCCTCCCGGCCGTGGGTGACCCAGATCTCGGGCGCCCCGACATCCTCCAGCGTCCGGCACAGCTCGTCCCAGTCGGCGTGGTCGGAGATGACCAGCGGCAGCTCCACCCCGCGCTGGCGCGCACGCTGGCGCACCCGCATCCAGCCCGACGCCATGGCGACCACCGGGTCGGCCAGCCGCCGCGCCCAGCGGTCGGCCACCGCCCCCGGCGGTGCCAGCACCAGGGCGCCCTTCAGCTCGTCCCGCGCGGCGACGGTGGCCTGGCGCAGCTCGCCCAGCTCGACGCCGAACTCGGCATAGAGCCGGCACAGAGGCTCCAGCGCGCCGTGCAGCCAGATCGGCCGGTCGTAGCCGGCGGCACGCAGCAGCGTGATCAGGCGCTGGCATTTGCCGAGCGCGTAGGTGCCGACCACATGGCTGCGCTCGGGGAACAGCGCCAGCGAATGCAGCAGCTTGCCCACCTCGGCCAGGTCGGGCGGGTGGCGGAACACCGGCAGGCCGAAGGTCGCCTCGGTGACGAAGACGTCGCAGGGGACCGGCTCGAACGGCGCGCAGGTGCGGTCGAACCGCCGCTTGTAGTCGCCCGACACCACGACGCGAGACCCGCGGTGCTCCACCACCACCTGGGCGCTGCCCAGCACATGGCCGGCCGGCGCCAGCCGGACGCTGGTGTCGCCGATGCGCAGGGTCTCGCCGTAGTCCAGCGGCTGCAGGCTGCCGCCCACCGCCTCGCCCATCCGCCGGCGCATGATCGCCAGCGTGGCGGGGGTGGCCAGCACATGGCGGTTGCCGGGGCGGGCATGGTCGGAATGGCCGTGGGTGACCACGGCCCGGTCGACCGGACGCACCGGATCGATGAAGAAGCCTCCCGGCTCGACGAAGAGTCCCTCGGGCAGGACCTTGATCCATCGGTCGGGATGCGGGCGTTCTGTGTGGAGCGCAGCGGACATGCGTCCTAATATAGGGCTCCCTTTCCGGAGAGACAGCGCATGCATGACGCCCTGCTGCCGACAGCCGAGATCGCCGACGCGCTGACCGCCGGCCGCCCGGTGGTGGCGCTGGAATCCACCGTGATCTCCCACGGCATGCCCTATCCCCGCAACCTGGAGACCGCCCGCGCGCTGGAGGCCGAGGTGCGGGCGGCCGGCGCCGTCCCCGCCACCGTCGCGGTGATGGACGGGCTCATCCGCATCGGGCTGGACGACGCGGCGCTGGAGCGGCTGGCGGCCGGCGGCACCGCGGTGCGCAAGCTGAGCCGCCGCGACCTGCCCATTGCGCTGGCCACCGGCGCGCCCGGCGCGACGACGGTGGCGGCGACGATGATCGCCGCCCGGCTGGCCGGCATCGCCGTCTTCGCCACCGGCGGCATCGGCGGCGTCCACCGCGGCGCCGAGACCAGCTTCGACGTCTCGGCCGACCTCGACGAGCTGGCCCGCAGCTCGGTCTGCGTGGTCTGCGCCGGCGCCAAGTCGATTCTCGACCTGCCCAAGACGCTGGAGGTGCTGGAGACGCGCGGCGTGCCGGTCCTGGGATTCGGCACCGCCGAATTCCCCGCCTTCTACAGCCGCCGCAGCGGCCTGCCGGTCGACCACCGCTGTGACAACGTACAGGAGGTGGCGGAAATCCTGCGCGCCAAATGGCGGCTCGGGCTGGAGGGCGGCGTGCTGCTGGCCAACCCGATCGGCGCCGCCGACGAACTCGACGCCGGCACGATGGAGCAGGCCGTCGCGCAGGCGCTGGCGGACGCCGACTCCAAGGGAATCAAAGGGAAGGACATCACCCCGCACCTGCTGGCGGCCCTGGAGCGCATCACCGGCGGCCGCAGCCTGGCCGCCAACATCGCGCTGATCCGCAACAATGCCAGGGTCGCGGCGGAGGTCGCGGCGGCCTATGCCAGGGGCGAAAGGACCAGTTAGACCCAACCGGATAGGCCGTACCTCATGGGAGGTAAGGCTTACGCCCTGTGACCGGCTTAAGACCCCGTTAACTGCCTACGCGCAAATCTGTGGCCATCACACGAGCGGAGGCTTTGATGCGCGCACCCAGCAGCACCTCGACCCTGGTTTCCCGTATGATCGCGATGGCCGCCCACGGCGACGAGGCGCCCGCCGCCGCCGAGATGTCCGCCCCCGCCCATGTGAAGCGCATCGTCTGGGCCTCCCAGGCCGCCAAGCTGCGGGTTTCGCTGTCGGCCCGCGCCATCCACGAGATCGAGACCGCCGTGACCGCCGACCTGGACAGCATGGAGCTGCCGGAGATTTTCTTCACCTCGGTCGAGGTGGGCGGACGCGTGGTGACCTGCGACCTGGATGCCTCCGGCACCGCGTCGATCTTCGGCCTGATCGAGGCCGGCGAGTATGACGACCTCGTGGAGGAGGCCGGCGACGACGCCCTGTTCGGCGTCGACTGGGACGGCGTCTACGTCACCCCGGCCCGCACCCGCCACTGAGCCCATCCCGCCGGCCCGACCGCTCGGAATCCATCGTCCGGACGCGCGCACCGTCCGGACCGCGACGCCCCGCAGGCCGCCTGCGGGGCGTTTTTCATGCGCCCGCCCGCCTTGCCCCCGGCACGGAACAGGGCGGGCCGGCACCCGTTGTCCTGCGGCACCCCGCCATTCCGCAAGACCGGAGACGCCGCCCGTGCCAACGGACTTCCGCCAGCCCCTGCCCTATTCCCCGTCGGTCGAAACCCCCGCTCCCGACGAGGCCGCGCTCTTCGACGAGTTGTCCGAGACGATGCTGTCGATCAGCCGCAAGACCTACGAGGACGGCGGCCACGCGCTTCGCAGCGTCCATGCCAAGAGCCACGGGCTGCTGGTCGGCAGGCTGGAGGTGCTGGACGACCTGTCGCCTGAACTGGCGCAGGGCCTGTTCGCGCGGGCGGAGAACTATCCCGCTGTGCTGCGCCTGTCGACGACGCCGGGCGACATGCTGCCGGACAGCGTCTCCACGCCCCGCGGCCTCGCCGTCAAGGTGCTGGGCGTATCCGGCGAGCGGATGCCCGGTTCGGAGGGCGAGCCGACCCAGGATTTCGTCATGGCGAACGCCCCGGCCTTCTCCGCGCCCGATGCCCGTTCCTTCCTGAAGACGCTGAAGCTGCTGGCGGCCACGACCGACCGGGCGGAAACGGCGAAGAAGGCGCTGTCGGCCACCCTGCGTGCCGCCGAACGGGTCGTCGAGGCCTTCGGCGGCGAGAGCGCCACCCTGAAAACGCTGGGCGGCCATCCCGAGACCCACATCCTCGGCGAGACCTTCTACAGCCAGGCGCCGCTGCGCTACGGCGACTATGTCGCCAAGCTGTCGGCGGTCCCGGTCTCGCCGGAGCTGGCGGCGCTGGCCGGCGCGCCGCTGTCCGCCAGCGGCAAGCCCGACGCCCTGCGCGAGGCGGTGGTCGAGTTCTTCCGCGAGCAGGGCGCCACCTGGGAACTGCGCGTCCAGTTGCGCACCGACGCCGAGCGGATGCCGGTGGAGGATGCGAGCGTGCCGTGGCCGGAGGAGCTCAGCCCCTACCGCACCGTCGCCCGCCTCGTCGTCGCACCGCAGACGGCCTGGAGCAAGGAGCGGGCGCAGGCCGGCGACGACCGCCTGTCCTTCAGCCCCTGGCACGGGCTGGCGGCGCACCGGCCGCTCGGTTCCATCATGCGCGCCCGCCGGCTCGCCTACCAGCGCTCGGCAGCGTTCCGCACCGGACGCAACGGCCTGCCACACCGGGAGCCGGCCGCCGGCTACCGCCTGCCGGGCTGACCGCCGCCGCCTTCGCGCGGAGGCGCAACACCCCTCACTGCATGCCGCGCTGCATCTCTTCGAAGGTGCGGGAGAAGCCGTTCAGGGGGAAGTCGATGTCGTGCTTGCCCGAGTGCGGCGAGCTGACGCGGACCAGAACGGTCGAGCCGTTGCGGAACTGGTCGGCCACCTTGCCCGACACGAAGTTCGGGAACATGCACATGTTCAGCGTGGCGATGTGCGATTCGATCCGCGGCTGGCGGTCGACGCGGATGGCGCAGCGGTCGACCATTCCCTGGCTGGTGGTCAGGAACAGGTGGAAGTCGTTGCCGGTCGGGATGACGCTGAGCGCGATGAAGCCGACGTCCTTGCCGTCGTCGAACAGGCGGTAGATCATCAGCCGGCAGGACTTGCTGTCGGTCATCCGGTCGATGTCGCACTGGTTGGTCCAGGCGCCTTCCGGGCCGAAGGTCTCGGCGGCCTTGGAGTAGTCGACGGCGGCGGCGGGTGCCGCGGCAAGGCCGAGGGCCAGCCCTGCCGCGGCGAACGCCGCCCTGAGGACGCCAGCCGCCCTCCCGCCCATCAGCCCAATCCCGCGCATCGGCCCCGGCTCCCCGCCATCGTTGGTGTTAATCCACAATGGCGCCCATGATACCCGTGGCCGGTGGGGGCGCAAGGAGCGAGATGACGCGCGGGACGGCTCAGAACCGTCCCTCTTCGAAATCGCGGAAGGCCTGCATCACCTCCTCGCGCGTGTTCATCACGAACGGCCCGCCCCAGGCGATCGGCTCGCCGAGCGGCTGCCCGGCCAGCAGGAGGAAACGGGCGCCGTCGGGGCCGGCCGACGCCTCGACCCGCTCGCCGTCGCCCAGCACGATCACCCGCGGCCCGGCCAGCGGAGCGTCGCCGCCGACCGCCAGGCTTCCCTCGAACAGCACCAGGAAGGCGGTGTGGCCGGCCGGCAGCGCTTCCGAGAAGGAGGCGGACGGCGGCAGCGTCACGTCGAAATAGCGGGCGTCGGTCGCCTCGGCGCGCACCGGGCCGGCGGTGCCGCGGGCGGTGTCGCCGGCGATCACGGTGACCGTCACCCCGCCTTCCCGCGATTCGACCGGGATGGCGGCGGCGGGGAACTCCTGGTAGCGCGGCTCGCTCATCTTCAGCCGGGCCGGCAGGTTGATCCAGAGCTGGAAGCCCCTCATCAGCCCTTCGGTCTGTTCCGGCATCTCGGAATGGATCAGGCCGCGGCCGGCGGTCATCCACTGCACGCCGCCGGTCTCGATCACCCCCTCGTGGCCATGGTTGTCGAAATGGCGCATGCGCCCGGCCAGCATGTAGGTCACCGTCTCGAACCCGCGGTGCGGGTGGTCGGGGAAGCCGGCCAGATAGTCGGTCGGCTCGTCCGACCCGAACAGGTCGAGCATCAGGAAGGGATCGAGGGTGCGCAGGCGCGGCGTGCCCAGCATGCGCGTCATCCGCACGCCGGCCCCGTCGGAGGCGGCCATGCCCTCGACGGCGGCGAGCACCGGACGGACGGCGGGGCGATCGGACGGGGTGGCCATGGGAATTCTCCTGCTGCGCTGTGGCGGTGGACCGGATCTAGTCGTTCTCGCCGCCGCCGTGAAGCCGGGCGGGCGGCGCAACAGCGTTGCCGTACACACAACAATCGGCCCGGTCTTCAGGCACGGAGCCGGGTCTGGAAACCGGGCGGGCAGGAAAAAAGGCCGCCGGGAGCCCGGCGGCCTTTCTCTGGACGTTGCGGGAAAGAGCCCCGTCTCAGTGGATGCTCTCGCCGTGCAGGGCGAGGTCGAGGCCGTCGCGCTCGACATCCTCCTCGACGCGCAGGCCCATCACCACGTCGACGACCTTCAGCAGGATGAAGGAGCCGATGCCCGAGTAGACGATGGTGGCGACGATGCCGTAGAGCTGGGTGACGACCTGGCCGGCGTTGCCTTCCAGCAGGCCGGCGGTGCCGCCGATGCCCTGCTGGGCGAAGACGCCGGTCAGGATGGCGCCGACGATGCCGCCGATGCCGTGCACGCCGAAGGCGTCCAGCGAGTCGTCGTAGCCCAGCGCATGCTTCAGGCCGGTGGCGCCCCAGTAGCAGACGACGCCGGCGACCACGCCGATGACCAGCGCGCCCATCGGGCCGACGAAGCCCGAGGCCGGGGTGATGGCGACCAGGCCGCCGACCGCGCCGGAGATGATGCCGAGAACCGACGGCTTGCCCTTCAGGACCCACTCCGCGAACATCCAGGCCATGGCGGCGGCGGCGGCGGCGATCTGCGTGACCAGCATGGCCATGCCCGCACGGCCGTCGGCGGCGACCGCCGAACCGGCGTTGAAGCCGAACCAGCCCACCCACAGCATGGCAGCGCCGACCAGGCTCAGCACCAGGTTGTGCGGGGCGAAGTTCTCGTTCGGGTAGCCCTTGCGCTTGCCGAGCACCAGGGCGGCGACCAGTCCGGCCACGCCGGCGTTGATGTGGACGACGGTGCCGCCGGCATAGTCCAGCACGCCGTCACCCGCCAGATAGCCGCCGGGGCCCCAGACCCAGTGGGTGATCGGAGCGTAGATGATGATCGACCACAGGGCGGTGAAGACCAGCATGGAGGAGAACTTCATGCGGTCGGCGAAGGCGCCGGTGATCAGGGCCGGGGTGATGATCGCGAAGGTCATCTGGAAGACGATGAAGACCGACTCCGGAATGACGCCGGACAGGCTGTCCTTGGTCAGGTCGGACAGCAGGGCCTTGCTGAGGCCGCCGATATAGGGGCTTCCCTCGCTGAAGGCCAGGCTGTAGCCGAGGACGACCCACAGGATCGACACCAGGCAGCAGATCGCGAAGCTCTGCATGACCGTGGCCAGGACGTTCATCTTGCGGACCATGCCGCCGTAGAACAGCGCCAGGCCGGGGATGGTCATGAACAGCACCAGGGCCGTCGCCGTCAGCATCCAGGCGGTGTCGCCCGCACTGAGCGTCGGTGTCGGAGCCGGTGCTGCGGCGGCCGCAGCGTCCTGGGCAAGGGCTGCCACCGGCAGGCCGGCGACGCCCAGCGCAACCGCCAGCATCGGCGCGGCCAGAAGGAACAGACGGTTCATCGAGGCTCCTCTTTCTCCAAAATCGCTCCCGCCCCCGGGTAATTGGACCGCCCGGCTCCCGGCGGAGCCCGGCGGGTGCCGCCGGGGGCGACCCCGTCCCGGTCGCCCCGTCCCCGGCAAAGACGGGACGGCGGACGGGACCAAGGACGCCTTCATCCCTACAAGAAGCGTGCCAGCCGAAAACGGCTTGGAATCGTCAGGGTTGTCGCGCCAGACCGCCCCCGAACGGGCAGCCCCCGACGAGTCGGCCGACCGGCTGCACAGGATTTAGGCAGAATTTCGGCCCCCGTCCGCCGGCACTCCCGGCGGCGACAGGGCGAGGACTCATGGACAATTTTCGCGCTTTCGAGAGATCGCCCCGCTAAGACGCCGGGATCGGCGCGGCGGAATGGCTGCCGTTCCGGCACATGATGAAAATTTGTGCAGAGCGAGGCGCCGCGCGGGCATGGCGAAGGGCCGCGGCGAAGCGGCACCGTCCGTCCCGCATACGCCCGCCGTCGCGCCTCCCATTGCGCCTAGGCCCGCTGGCGGAACCGGAGGCGGCAGGACGGCGGGTCAGCCGAGGATGAACCGTCCGCCGGGCCTATTGGACATGGCGGCGAGATGTGGCACCGTCAACGCCTCTACGGAAGGGCTGCCTCCGGGCAGCCACGATAAGAAGGCAAAGGGGGTAACGGCCATGCTCGACAAACGGGATCTGCGCCTGGCGCCGCGGCGCGCGGTGGCGCTGGTGCTGGCGGGCGGACGCGGCAGCCGGCTGAAGCAGCTGACCGACCGACGGGCGAAGCCGGCGACGTATTTCGGCGGCAAGTACCGCATCATCGATTTCGCCCTGTCCAACTGCGTCAACTCCGGCTTCCGCCGGATCGGCGTGCTCACCCAGTACAAGTCCCACAGCCTTCTGCGCCATCTCCAGCGCGGCTGGAACGTCTTCCGCGGCGAGATGAACGAGTTCTGCGACCTCCTGCCGGCCCAGCAGCGGGTCAGCGAGACGGAGTGGTACCAGGGCACCGCCGACGCCGTGTACCAGAACCTCGACATCCTGCGCGACCACGAGCCGGAATACGTCCTGATCCTGGCCGGCGACCACATCTACAAGATGGACTACGGCGCGCTGCTGCTCGACCACATCGACCGCAAGGCCGACGTCACCGTCCCCTGCATCGCCGTGCCGCGCGAGCAGGCCACCGGCTTCGGCGTGATGCACATCGACGAGGAGCGCCGGATCATCGATTTCGTGGAGAAGCCGGCCGACCCGCCGCCGATGCCGGGCCGCCCCGACATGGCGCTGGCCAGCATGGGCATCTACGTGTTCAACGCCCAGTTCCTCTACCGGGAGCTGGAGCGCGACGTCGCCACCCCCGGCTCCAGCCGCGACTTCGGCAAGGACATCATCCCTCACCTGGTGAAGACCGGTGCCAGGATCATCGCCCACGACTATGCCGACAGCGCGGTGATCGACGCCCCCGACAACACCCCCTACTGGCGCGACGTCGGCACCATCGACGCCTACTGGGAGGCCAACCTCGACCTCTGCCACGTCACGCCGCAGCTCAACCTGTACAACCGCGACTGGCCGATCTTCACCTACCAGGAGCAGCTCCCGCCGGCGAAGTTCGTCTTCGACGACAACAACCGCCGCGGCATGGCGGTGGACAGCCTCGTCTCCGGCGGCTGCATCATCTCCGGCTCCACCGTGCGGCGTTCGCTGCTGTTCAGCTCGGTGCGCGTCAACTCCTACAGCGAGCTGTACGAGGCGGTGGTGCTGCCGGAGTGCGACATCGGCCGCCATTGCCGGCTGAAGAAGGTGGTCATCGACCGCGGCGTCAGCATCCCCAACGGCCTCGTCGTCGGCGAGGACGCGGAGCTGGATGCCCGTCGCTTCCACCGCACCGAGAACGGCGTCGTCCTGATCACCCGCGAGATGATCGAGAAGCTGCCTCAGGAGTAGGGAGCGGTCCTTTCGCCGTCCGACCGGAGCCGGCCCCCGCCCTGCTCCGGCCGCCCCCCGCCACCGCGGGCCGGACGGCCGGGCGGGGCGCGAGGGCGGCTGCATATCCCCCCTGACGTTCTGCCGTGACGTTCTGCCGTGACGTTCTGCTCCTGGGCATCGCGGCCGGATCGGGGGTAAAAGGCAGAGCTTCCGCTTCCTGCTCCACCGTTTCCTGCCGAGTGCCCGTCCGATGCGCGTCCTCTACGTCACGTCCGAATGCTTCCCGCTGGTCAAGACGGGAGGGCTGGCGGACGTGTCCGCCGCCTTGCCGCCGGCGCTGAACGCCGCCGGGGCCGATGTCCGCCTGCTGATGCCGGGCTATCCGGCGGTGCTGAACGGGCTGCAGAACCTGCACGAGGTCGGCGACCTGATCACCGACCTGCCCGGATGCGACCGCGCCCGGCTGCTGATCGGCCGCACCGCCGACGGCGTGCTGTCCTATGTGCTGGACGCCCCCTCCCTCTACGACCGGCCGGGCAACCCCTATCTCGGGCCGGACGGCCGGGATTGGCCCGACAACGCGCTGCGCTTCGCGGCACTGGCCTGGGCTGCGGCCGGCTTCGCCGCCGCCAAGTCCTACGACCCCTGGTGGCGGCCCGACGTGCTGCATGGCCACGACTGGCAGGCCGGCCTGATCCCGGCCTATCTGGCGCTGCGTCCCGACCGCTTCGCCGGCCCGTTCCGGCCGGGCACCGTGCTGACCATCCACAACATCGCCTACCAAGGCAATTTCGGCCCCTGGATGCTCGGCGACATCGGCCTGCCCTCCTCCAGCTTCCGCATCGACGGGGTGGAGTATTACGGCAACATCAGCTTCCTGAAGGCCGGCTGCTACTACGCCGACCGCCTGACCACGGTCAGCCCGACCTACGCCAACGAAATCCAGACGGCCGAGCACGGCACCGGGCTGCAGGGCCTGCTCGCCACCCGCTCCGACGTGCTGACCGGCATCCTGAACGGCGTCGATTACGGCATCTGGGACCCGGCGACCGACCCGCACATCCCCTCGCACTACGGCCCCGACGATCTCGGCGGCAAGGACATCTGCAAGGCCGACCTGCAATCGGCCTTCGGCCTCGACCGCCGCCCTGACGCGCCGCTGGCCGCGGTGGTCAGCCGCCTGACCTGGCACAAGGGCCTGGACCTGGTGCTGGAAGCCGCCGGCCAATGGGTGGCCTGGGGCGGCCAGTTGGCGGTGCTGGGCAGCGGCGACGCCAGCAGCGAGGCAGGCTTCAAGCAGCTCGCGCAATGGCACCCGCAGTCGGTCGGCGTGCGCATCGGCTACGACGAGCCGCTGTCCCACCGCATCCAGGCCGGGTCCGACCTGTTCCTTGTGCCGTCCCGCTCGGAGCCCTGCGGCCTGACCCAGCTCTACGCGCTGAAGTACGGCACCCTGCCGCTGGTCCGCCGCACCGGCGGGCTGGCCGACACGGTGGTCGACGCCAACCCGGCGGCGAGCGCCGACGGCAGCGCCACCGGCTTCCAGTTCGTCAACGCCACGGCGCAGGAGCTGCTGTGGGCGCTGCGCCGCGCCATGGCCACCTACCGCAAGCCCGAGCGCTGGCAGGCGATGCAGCGCCGCGCCATGACCCGCGACTTCGGCTGGCGCGTCCCGGCGGAGGAGTATATGGAGCTGTATCGGGGGATCGCCGGGCAGGACTGACGCTGCTCATTGCGCCGCCCTCCGCTCCGGCCATCCACGCCATCATTGCGCCCACCCTCCGTCCGCCCTATGTTCCCGGCAAACTCTCGTTTGTCCGGGCCCCGATGACTGACCTCTCGCACATCCGCAATTTCTCGATCATCGCCCACATCGACCACGGCAAGTCGACGCTTGCCGACCGGTTGATCCAGCAGTGCGGCGGCCTCGACGCGCGCGAGATGCGCGAGCAGGTGCTCGACAGCATGGACATCGAGCGCGAGCGCGGCATCACCATCAAGGCGCAGACCGTCCGCCTGCTCTACAAGGCCGAGGACGGCCGGCAGTACACGCTGAACCTGATGGACACCCCCGGCCACGTCGACTTCGCCTACGAGGTCAGCCGCAGCCTGTCCGCCTGCGAGGGCTCGATCCTGGTGGTCGACGCCTCGCAGGGCGTCGAGGCGCAGACCCTCGCCAACGTCTACCAGGCGATCGACAACAACCACGAGATCATCCCGGTCCTCAACAAGATCGACCTGCCCGCCGCCGAGCCCGAGCGGGTCAAGCAGCAGATCGAGGACGTGATCGGGCTCGACGCCTCGGATGCGGTGGAGATCTCGGCCAAGACCGGCCTCAACATCGGCGCCGTGCTGGAGGCGATCGTCCAGCGCCTGCCGCCGCCCAAGGGCGAGGCCGACACCCCGCTGAAGGCGCTGCTGGTCGATTCCTGGTACGACCCGTACCTCGGCGTCGTCATCCTGGTGCGCGTCGTCGACGGCGTGCTGAAGGTCGGGCAGAAGGTGCGCTTCATGGCGACCGGCTCGTCCCACGACGTCGACCGCGTCGGCGTGTTCACGCCGAAGGCGCTGCTGACCGGCGAGCTCGGGCCGGGCGAGATGGGCTTCATCACCGCCGCCATCAAGGACATCACCCAGACCCGGGTCGGCGACACCATCACCGACGAGCGCAAGCCGGCGACCGAGCCGCTGGCCGGCTTCAAGCCGTCCATTCCGGTGGTGTGGTGCGGCCTGTTCCCGGTGGACGCCGCCGACTTCGAACGGCTGCGCGAATCGCTGGGCAAGCTGAAGCTGAACGACGCCAGCTTCCACTACGAGGCGGAAACCTCGGCGGCGCTGGGCTTCGGCTTCCGCTGCGGCTTCCTCGGCCTGCTGCACCTGGAGATCATCCAGGAGCGGCTGGAGCGCGAGTTCAACCTCGACCTGATCACCACCGCCCCCTCGGTGGTCTACAAGCTCCACATGACCGACGGCACGGTGCAGGACCTGCACAACCCGGCCGACATGCCCGACGTGGTCAAGATCGACCGCATCGAGGAGCCGTGGATCAAGGCCACCATCATGCTGCCCGACGAGTATCTCGGCGGCGTGCTGCAGCTCTGCACCGAGCGGCGCGGCCAGCAGATCGAGCTGACCTATGCCGGCGCCCGCGCCATGCTGGTCTACCGCCTGCCGCTGAACGAGGTGGTGTTCGACTTCTACGACCGGCTGAAGTCGATCAGCCGCGGCTATGCCAGCTTCGACTACCAGATGGACGGCTACGAGGAGGGCGACCTCGTCAAGATGTCGATCCTGGTCAACGCCGAGCCGGTGGACGCCCTGTCGATGATCGTCCACCGCAGCCAGGCCGAGCGCCGCGGCCGCCAGTTCTGCGAGCGGCTGAAGGAGCTGATCCCGCGCCAGCTCTTCAAGATCGCCGTCCAGGCCGCGATCGGCGGCCGCGTCATCGCCCGCGAGACCATCAGCGCGATGCGCAAGGACGTGCTGGCCAAGTGCTACGGCGGCGACATCAGCCGCAAGCGCAAGCTGCTGGACAAGCAGAAGGAAGGCAAGAAGCGCATGCGGCAGTTCGGCCAAGTCGAAATCCCGCAGAGCGCCTTCATCGCCGCGCTCAAGATGGGCGACGAGTAGACGGCGGAAAAGCACAGGCGGACGGAAAAGGCGGGCCTTGGCCCGCCTTTTTCTGTCCTGGACCGTCCCCTCTCGGCATCCTCCCCGATGCCCATGGGAGCGCGCCCCGACACGGCGGCAGTCCCCTCTCCCACCAAAGGTGGGGGAGGGTTAGGGAGGGGGCGATGCGGGCACAGGACTCAGACCGATGGTTTCGGCTCGCCGGTGATCGCCGGCTTGGCCGGCAAATCCTCGCCCAATGCCCGGTAGGCCAGGCCGCCTGCCAGGCCGCCGGCCAGCGGGGCGACCCAGAACAGCCAGAGCTGCTGCAGCGCCCAGCCGCCGACGACCAGCGCCGGGCCGGTGCTGCGCGCCGGGTTCACCGAGGTGTTGGTGACCGGGATGCTGATCAGGTGGATGAGCGCCAGCGCCAGCCCGATCGCCAGCGGCGCGAAGCCGGCCGGGGCGCGGCGGTCGGTGGCGCCCAGCACGATCAGGATGAAGAAGAAGGACAGCACCAGTTCGATCGCCAGTCCGGAGGTCACGGCATACTGGCCGGGGGAATGATCGCCGTAGCCGTTGGCCGCCAGCCCGTTGACGGCGAGGCTGTAGTCCGCCTTGCCGGCGGCGATGGCATAGAGCAGCATCGCCGCCGCGAAGGCGCCGACGAGCTGGGCCAGCACGTAGGGCAGGATGTCCTTGGCCGGGAATCGCCCGCCCGCCCACAGACCGACGGTCACCGCCGGGTTGAGGTGGCATCCCGAGATGTGGCCGATGGAATAGGCCATCGTCAGGACCGTGAGGCCGAAGGCCAGGGAAACGCCGAGCAGGCCGATGCCGACCTGCGGAAAGGCGGCGGCGAGCACGGCGCTGCCGCACCCCCCGAAGACCAGCCAGAATGTCCCGAGGCATTCGGCCGAAGTGCGCTGGACCATTGTCATGCCAACCTCCCACTGCTTTCGCGACTGACGAAAACCAGCAGTTGCTGATCCGCATGCGAGCATAAGGCCGTCTCCGCCGCATCCGCCGCCGCCCGTTCGGAGAGGTCGCCGAGGAAGAAGGACAGGTGCGGGAACCATGTCCAAAGGCCGCCGCCACACCGGCGAGGCGCGACAAGCGGCACCGGAAGCCCTATCCTCCGGCCATCACATCCCGCTCCTCACATCCCGCCCGTCAAATCCCGCCCGTCAAATCCCGTAGAGAGACGATGCGAAGATCGATCCGATTCCCGGTGCCCGCCACGGCGCTGGCCGGTCTCCTGATGGCTCTGGCGGCACCGATGCCGGCGACGCCGGCATGGGCCGATGCATCCTTCGACTGCAAGGCCGCGTCGACGCCGGTGGAGAAGGCGATCTGCGCGGTGCCGGCGCTCGGCGATGCCGACCAGGAGATCGCCGACGGCTACAAGTCCCTGCTGGACCTCTCCGCGACCGCCGACCGGGACCGCCTGCGGGCCGAACAGAAGGCGTGGCTCGCCCAGCGCAACCAGTGCGCCTCCGCGGCGTCGGTCGCCGACTGCCTGACGCCGGTGATGGATGCGCGCCGCAAGGCGCTGGCGGACGCGGTGCCGGCGGCGGTCGCCGCGCTGGCCCGCATCGTCGACGGCATTCCCGCCGACCCGGCCGCCGCCGGGCGGCGGCTGGCCGACCTTCGCGGTCCGCTGGGCAAGGGGTGGACCGCCTACCTGCTGCGCTTCGGCCCGTCCCCCGACCCGAAGAAGGCCGAGGCGCTGCTGCGCGAGGCAGCCGGCGGCATCCAGGATTCGCTGGCCCGCGAGATGGCGGAGGGCACCGACCTCGCGACCGACGAGGGCTTCCTGACCGCGCTGCGCCTGATCGGCGACGAAGTCGAGATGGCATGGCCCTGCTCGGTGATGGAGCGGCGGGGCCAGCCGGCCTGGAAGGCGATGGAGCCGCTCTACGGCAGCACCCGCGACAATTTCGGCGCCCGTCCCGACTGTCCCGACGACCGGGCGCTGCTCGCCTCGCCGCCCTGGCAGGCGGTGGACGCCCTGCTGGCACCGATGCTGGAGGCGGCCGCCAACCGTACCGGCACCATACGCTACGCCACCTATCGCCAGATGGGGATGGACCGCCTGAAGTCGGCGGTCGATCCGCGCCTGTTCGTCGGCGAGGCGCCGGCGCTCGCCCCGCTGGTGGCCGAGGCGGCGGCATGGAGCAACCCGCGCTGGGTGGAGCCCGGCTGGGGCGACCGCCTGCGCGGCGCGGTCGAGGCGGCGGTGGCCGACTGGACGCCGGGGCTGGCGGCCCGCTACCGCATCGGCACCCCCGAGGCGCGCCGCATCGCCGAGGCGGTGGCGGCACAGGGGCTGAGCGGCAGCGTCGGGCTGATCACCGACAATCTGGAGCTGCAGAAGGACAGCCGCCTTCCCGACTGGCTGCGCGGTTCCTGGAGCTGGAGCGGCGGCGCCGAGGACACCCCCTTCGCCGCCGCCGGGGGCAAGGCCCGCATCGAGGACAAGGCGATCTGCGTCGGTGCCGACTGCACCGGCTACGACGTGACCGGGCAGGGAGAGGAGGCGGGGTTCGATCCGAAGGCGGCCAAGGCCGCAGGCGTCGCGCCGGCGCCGGGGGCGGCGAAGCAGGCGGTCAGCCTGACCTCGGCGTCGGGCAGCAGCTTCACCGCGGCACCGCTCGCCGACGGCAGGGTCCTGGTGACGAGCTACGGCAAGCCGGCGGTGCTGAAGCGGGAGGGGAAATGAACGGGCGGCATGTCTCGATCACCCCTGCGGCCGTTCTCCTCGCGGCAGGCTTCGCCGCCGGCCTCGGCCTCCTGCCGGCGGCCCGCCCCGCTGCGGCGGCCGGCTTCACCGACTCGGCCGGCCGCAGGGTCGAGCTGCCCGACCGCATCGACCGGGTGTTTCCGGCCGGACCGCCCGCCTCCGTCATCGTCTACATGCTGGCGCCCGACGCGCTGCTGGGCTGGACGCGGGCCATCAGCCCCGACGAACGTCCCTTCCTGCCCGACCGCTACGCCGAGTTGCCGGAACTCGGCCGGCTGACCGGACGCGGCAACAGCGTGAACCTGGAGGCGGTGGTCGCCCGGCGGCCGGACCTGGTCATCGACATCGGCAGCACGGCGCCGACCTTCGTCTCGCTGGCCGACCGCGTGCGGGAGCAGACGCGGGTGCCGACGGTGCTGGTCGACGGCCACCTCGACCGCTCTCCCGACGCCTTCCGCACCGTCGGCAGGCTTCTCGGGACGCCGGACCAGGGGTAACGGCTGGCCCGCTACGCCGAGGAGACGCTGTCGGAGGTCAGGCGGCGGATCGGCGCGCTTCCGGCCTGCTCGGCCCCAACGGCGGCGGCAAGACGATGCTGTTCAAGACCATCCTCGGCCTGCTGCCGCCGCTGGCGGCCCGCATCCTGGTCGACCGCGAGGATGCCGGCGGCTGGGCGCCGCGCCGCCGCGCGCTGGCCATCGGCTATGTCCCGCAGGCGGGTGCCGGCCAGTTCCCCTTCACCGTGCGCGAGATGGTGCTGATGGGCCGCACCGCCCATCGCGGTCCCTTCAGCGCCGCCGGCGCGGCCGACCTCGACGCGGCCGACGCCGCCCTCGACCGGCTGGGAATCGGCCATCTGGCGGAGCGCGAGTGGCTGCGCATCAGCGGCGGCGAGCGGCAGCTCGCGCTGATCGCCCGCCCGCTGGCCCAGGCGCCGCGGATGCTGGTGCTCGACGAGCCGACCGCCAGCCTGGATTTCGGCAACCAGATCCGGGTGATGGAGCAGGTGCGCCGCCTGGCCGACGGCGACGGGCTGGCGGTGGTCTTCTCCACCCACCACCCCGAGCAGGCCTTCGCCGTCGCCGACCGCGTCGCCCTGCTGCATGACGGGCGGCTGGCCCGGCTCGGCTCTCCCGCCGAGGTCATCACCGCGGAGATGATGCGCGAGGTCTACGGCGCCGAGGTGGAGGTGCTGCCGGTCGGCGCGACCGGCCTCAGCGTCTGCGTGCCCCGCGGGCTGCGCCGGCCCCAGGCACCGACGGATCGCTGACGGATCGCCGGGAGGATTGCGGGCGGAATTGCGGGGGGAATTGAAAGTCTTGCCTGCACCGTTCCGGTAGGCGACACTTCGCACCGCGTGTGCCGGTTGCGGAACCGGACGCGGCTTGCTGGGGGGAGACGATGGCACGGAACCTCAAGGCACTCGGGTTGTGGCGCACCGCCCTGGTCGCCAGCGTCCGCCAGGATGGGCCGGACCTGTCGGCGCGCCAGTTGGCGATCCTGCTGCAGGTCTACCTGACCGACCCGCCGCACACCGTCCGCGGCCTCGCATCCCTGCTGAACATCTCCAAGCCGGCGGTCACCCGGGCGCTCGACCGGCTGTCGGTGCTGGGCTTCGTCAAGCGCAAGCGCGACGCGGAGGACAAGCGCAACGTCCTGGTCCAGCGCACGGTGAAGGGCAGCGTCTATCTGTCCGACTTCGCCGAACTGGTGATCGCCGCCGGCGCGGTCACCGCCGACGACATGGCCCAGCTCCGCACCGACGATGCGATGGCCGCCGCCGCCAAGGCGCGGATGGAGGCGGACCTGCAGGCTCCGCCGCAGCCGGGCGGCCTGGGCGATGCCGCAATGGACGCGATGACGGTGATGGAAGCCTCCGCCTCCTAGAGTGTGATTCACGTTTCAAGCGGTATCGCTTGAAACGTGAATCACACGGAAAATCAAAATTCTAGAGTCTGTCTGGTGCTTCAATAAGCACCAGGCAGACTCTAAGCGGCGGTCCGGCCCCGCCCTCAGCCGGCGAGCGCCACCGGCTCCTCCCCGGCGACCGCGCAGAGGCGCTGCACCACCGCCGGCTTCGGCACCGCCACCTCGCCCTGCTCGAAGGCCACCACCTGGAGCCGGCCGCGCACGGCCTCCAGCAGCTCGCCGCGGCGCAGCAGGAAGTCGGGCGAGGACGGGCGGCCGAAACGGGCGTTGCCGTCGGCGAAGGTCTCGTAGATCAGGACGCCGCCCGGCTCCAGCGCCGCCAGGATGGCGGGGAACAGCGGCCGGTGCAGGTAGTTGGTGACGACGATCCCGGCGAAGCGCCGGCCTGGCGGCAGCGTGCCGAGGGGAACGGGGCCACCGGCCTCCACCGGCGCCTCCAGGTCCACCCGGACCAGCGTCACCCCGTCGCGGCCGTCCAGGTCGCCGACGCCGCCGAGGTCGCGGTCGAGCCCGACCACCGGATGGCCGCGCCCATGGAACAGCCGCAGATGCCGCCCGCCGCCGCAGGCGACGTCGAGCACCGGTCCGCCCGGCCGGACCAGCGGCGCGAAGCGCTGCACCCAGGACGACGGCGGCGAAGGCTGGCAGGGCGTGGACGGCATCGTCCCCTCTTGGGAATGGTGGCGGAAGGATGCGGCAGTGGATGAGGCAGTGGATGAGGCAGTGGATGCGGCCGGCGCTGCGGGCCGGCATCCGGTTGGCTGACCCGACGCGGCGGCGTTTGACGCGGCGCCGCCGCCATGCTGAATTAAGCCGGTTCCCGAGTCGTGCCGCAACCCGGATCGGCAGGCCGGGCCGGACCTTTCCTGCCGCGGGTTAGTTTGGGGTTTGTGGGGATATGATCCTCTTCGCGTTGAGATGCCCGGCCGACCACCGGTTCGAGGCATGGTTCCGCAACGGCGCCGCTTTCGACGAACAGGCGGCGGCGCACCAGATCTCCTGCCCGATCTGCGGCGACACCGGTGTCGCCAAGGCACCGATGGCACCCCGCATCGCCAAGGGCGTGGCCAGGGCCGCCGACCGCGCCCGCGAGCGCGCCGAATCGTCGGCGGCATCGTCCCCCGCGGCCGAGCCCGCGCCGGCCGCCGCCTCGTCCCCCGCGCCGGCCGCGGCCAACCTGCCGGCCCCGCTGTCCGGCGCCCTGCCCGCCCCGGCCGACATGATGGCTTCGCTGCCGTCCAGCCTGAACGACGCCCAGCGCGAGGCGGTGGCGGAGGTGATGCGCCACCTGACGGAAGTGCGCCGCACCGTCGAGAAGAACTGCGACTATGTCGGCGACCGCTTCGCCGAGGAGGCGCGGCGGATCCATTACGGCGAAACCGACCCGCGCGGCATCTACGGCCAGGCGTCGGACGAGGAGGTCGCCGAACTCCACGAGGAGGGCGTGACCTTCCACCGCCTCCCCTGGGTTCCCCGCACCGACTCGTGATCGCGGTGCCGGCGCCCGGACCTCCGGGCGGCTTGCCCTGAATGGCTTGAAAGGCGCGTCCGGCAACGGGCGCGCCTTTTCTCATGCGCGCGTCCCGTGTGCGGCCCCTATCGACCAAGGTAGGGGGTGCACCCAACAATGATCTGTATCAAACAATTGGGGAGGTCAAGGGCGTAGGAATTCCGGGAAGGCCCCCGGGACCAGACCGCCCGGACGGCAAATGCCCGAGTGTCTCAAGACCGTCGAACAATCGCCGGCACTCGATGAGGGGACGCACATGAGTCAAAACGCACAACGGATCCTGAGCAATCCGAAGTTCCAGGAGCTGGTGGCCAAGCGGTCCGCCTTTGCCTGGACCCTGTCGATCGCCATGCTCGTCATCTATTTCGGTTTCATCCTCCTGGTTGCTTTCGGCAAGGAATTCCTGGGCACGCCGATCGGTTCGGGCGTGACGACCTGGGGCATGCCCATCGGCGTCTTCACCATCCTGTCGGCCTTCGTCCTGACCGGCATCTATGTCCGGCGGGCGAACGGCGAGTTCGACGAGCTGAACCGCCAGATCCTGGAGGAGACCAAGTGATGCGCGCCGCCACCACCCGCATCGCCGCCACGGTCGCCGCCTCGGCCGCCGCGGCCGGCACGCTGCTTCCCGCCGCCGTCCATGCCGCGGGGGCGGTCGACGGCGCGGTGCAGAAGCAGGCGACGAACTACTCCGCCATCGTCATGTTCCTGGTGTTCGTGCTGTTCACGCTCGGCATCACCTACTGGGCGGCGCGGCGCACCAAGTCGGCCAAGGACTTCTACGCCGCCGGCGGCGGCATCACCGGCTTCCAGAACGGCTTGGCCATCGCCGGCGACTACATGTCGGCGGCCTCCTTCCTCGGCATCGCCGGCCTGGTCTACGCCAACGGCTTCGACGGCCTGATCTACTCGGTCGGCTTCCTGGTCGGCTGGCCGCTGGTGCTGTTCCTGATCGCCGAGCGGCTGCGCAACCTCGGCAAGTACACCTTCGCCGACGTCGCCTCCTACCGCTTCCAGCAGACGCCGATCCGCACGCTGTCCGCCTGCGGCTCGCTGGCCACCGTCACCTTCTACCTGATCGCCCAGATGGTCGGCGCCGGCAAGCTGATCCAGCTCCTGTTCGGCCTCGACTATGCGATCGCCGTCGTCGTCGTCGGCATCCTGATGATCGGCTACGTCACCTTCGGCGGCATGCTGGCCACCACCTGGGTGCAGATCATCAAGGCGGTGCTGCTGCTGTCGGGCGCCTCCTTCATGGCCTTCATGATCATGGCCAAGTTCGGCTTCAGCCCCGAGGCGATGTTCAAGGCCGCCGTCGACGTCCATCCGAAGGGCGTGGCCATCATGTCGCCGGGCGCCTTCGTCTCCGACTCGGTCGACACCATCTCGCTCGGCCTGACCCTGATGTTCGGCACCGCCGGCCTGCCGCACATCCTGATGCGCTTCTTCACGGTGTCCGACGCCAAGGAGGCCCGCAAGTCGGTCTTCTACGCCACCGGCTTCATCGGCTACTTCTACATCCTGACCTTCATCATCGGCTTCGGCGCCATCGTGCTGATCCTCGGCAAGGACGCCAACGGTGCCTATCCCTTCCTGACCGCCGCCCCGGCGGAAGGCGTCAAGGCGGCCGTCGCCTCGGTCATCGGCGGCACCAACATGGCGGCCATCCACACCGCCCACGCGGTCGGCGGCGACCTGTTCTACGGCTTCATCTCGGCCGTCGCCTTCGCCACCATCCTGGCGGTGGTCGCCGGCCTGACGCTGGCCGGCGCCTCGGCGGTGTCCCACGACCTCTACGCCTCGGTCTTCGCCCGCGGCCGTGCCAACGAGGCGGACGAGATCCGCGTGTCGAAGATCACCACGGTCATCATCGGCATCGTCTCGATCATTCTCGGCATCGCCTTCGAGAACCAGAACGTCGCCTTCATGGTGGGTCTGGCCTTCGCCATCGCCGCCTCGACCAACTTCCCGGTCCTGCTGATGTCGATGTTCTGGGGCAAGATGACCACCCGCGGCGCGGTGCTGGGCGGCTCGATCGGCCTGATCTCCGCCTGCGTCATGATCCTCCTCGGCCCGACCGTGTGGAAGGCCGTGCTGGGTCACCCGGAGGCGATCATCGGCTACGCCAACCCGGGCGTGTTCTCGATCATCCTGGCCTTCGTCGGCATCTGGTTCTTCTCGATCACCGACAACAGCGCGCAGGCCCAGAAGGAGCGCCGCGACTTCGAGGACCAGTATGTCCGGTCGCAGACCGGCCTGGGTGCCGAGGGGGCGTCGGCTCACTGAGGTCGGCCCACTGAGGTCGGCCTACTGGGGGACCCGTTTGACGGGACGGAAGACCGGGGGGCGCCTCGCACCGCCCTCCGGCGTCCGCCGGGAACCGCTCCCACGCCGAATGTCGCACCCGCTTCCGGGCCACGGCCCGTCGGGTGTATCCTGGAAACGCCCCCGGCACGGTCCCGGGGGCGTCTTTTTTTGCCCGCCGCCTTCCATCCAGTCCCGCCGCGACGGAGCCCGCCCGTGCAGCACGCCTCGCCGCCCCCCTCCCCGCCCTCCCAGGGCACCGATCCCGCCGGCTTCGACTTCGCCCGCGCCCCCTTCGACCTGCTGACGGCGGCACAGCGCGAGGCGCTGGCCGACGCCCTCGACATCGGCCTCTATCCGCGAGACACGGCGATCCTCAGCCGCGAGGAGCCCGTCGACGCGCTGTTCGTCGTGCTGCGCGGCTCGGTGCAGGAGCGGCGCGGCGGCGAGGTGGCGGCCGTCCACGGCCCCGGCGACCGCTTCGGCCTGCAGGCGCTTTACGGCAGCAGCCGGGGGGGCGGCAGGGGAGAAAGCGCTGGCAGCACCGGTGGGGGCGGCACCGGTGGGGGCGGGACCGGCCGGATCCGGCGCTTCATCGCCGCGGAGGACTGCGCCTGCCACCTGATCCCCCGTGCCGCCCTGGAGGCGCTGGCCGCCGACAACCCCGCCTTCGGCGCCGCCGTCCTCGGCGACTTCGCCCAGCGCATGCGGGACCTCGCCGCGGAGCGGTCGGACCGCGAGATGGCGGCCCTGACCATGGCGCGCATCCGCCAGGCCTACCTGCACCCGCCGCTGTTCGTCGAGGGCACGGCCAGCCTGCGCGAGGCGGCCGAGGCGATGCGGCGCAACCGGGCGGGCAGCGTCCTGGTCCGCGGCGGCGACGGCCGCACCGGCATCCTGACCGGCACCGACCTGCGCGACCGGGTGGTGCTGGACGGCCACCCGGCCGGCGCCCCGGTGGGGCCGCTCGCCCGCTACGACCTGCTCGCGCTCGACCGCGACGACCTGCTGTTCAACGCGCTGGTGCTGATGACCCGCCATGCCGTCCGCCGCATCGTGGTGACGGAGGACGGCGCGATCGTCGGCCTGCTCGGGCAGAGCGACCTGCTGGCCGTGCTGTCCAACCACTCCCAGGTCATCGGCGTCCAGGTGGAGCATGCGGCGGCCCCGGAGGATCTCGCCCGCGCCAGCCGCTCCATCGTCGCGCTGATCCGCACGCTGCACGCCACCGGCGTCCGCGTCTCCTTCATCGCCGACCTGGTGACGGAGCTGAACCGCCGCATCTTCCGCAAGCTGTACGAGCTGCTGGCCCCGCCGGAGCTGCTGGCCAACTCCTGCCTGATCGTCATGGGCAGCGAGGGACGCGGCGAGCAGTTGCTGAAGACCGACCAGGACAACGGCCTGATCCTGCGCGACGGCTTCGACTTCCCCGAGCTGCCGCGCATCGCCGCCGACTTCAGCCGCCACCTGATCAGCTTCGGCTATCCCCCCTGCCCCGGCGGCATCATGCTGTCCAATCCGGACTGGACCCGGCCGCTGGCCGGCTACAAGGACGCCATCTTCGGCTGGATCCACCGCCCGGACGAGGCGGCGCAGATGAACCTCGCCATCTTCTACGACGCCGCCCCGGTGGCCGGCGACCCGTCGCTGCTGGCCGCGGCCAAGGGCTACCTGCTGGGCCGGCTGCAGGACAACCAGATGTTCTTCAGCCACTTCGCCCGCCCGACGCTGTCCTTCGACACGCCGTCCGGCCTGTTCGCCGCCCTGTTCGAGCGGCGCCGCGCCGAACCGGTGGACATCAAGAAGGCCGGCATCTTCCCCATCGTCCACGGCGTGCGCGCGCTGGCGCTGGAACGCCACCTGGCCGAGACCAACACGGTGGAGCGCATCCAGCTCCTCGCCGAGGTCGGGGCGCTGGACCGCAAGATGGCGGCCGACCTGGCGGAGGCCTTCACCATCCTGTCGACCATCCGCCTGAAGGCGCGGGTCGATGCGCCGGAGGAGGAGAGCGAGCTCGCCATCGACAACCTCGTGCACCCGGACCGGCTCGGCAAGCTCGACCGCGACCAGTTCAAGGACTGCCTCGCCCTGGTGAAGAGCTTCAAGGAGCTGATCGCCCACCATTTCCGCCTGAACCATTGAGGCGGCGGCAACCACTGAGGCGGCGGCGATGCCCAACCCCGATTCCCGCGAGCGCGTGGCGATCCATTGCGAGGCGACCAGCTACGACCCGGCCGTCGCCCAGCCGCTGGCCGTCGCCGCCATCCGCATCCGCGGCAACCGCATCCTGACCGGCAGCGCGCTGCGGCTCCATCCCGGCAGCGACTGCGGCCTCGGCGAGGCCGGCGACCTCCTGCGCGCCTTCATCGGCGACCGGCCGCTGGTCGGCTATTTCCTCGACTTTTCCGCCGCCATGGCGGAGCGGCTGAACGGCCGGCCGCTCGCCAACGAGCGGGTGGAGGTGTCCGCCCTCTACTACGCCCGCAAGATCCGCACGGCGTCGAAACAGGCCGTCGACCTCCGGCTCGACAGCCTGATCCGCGACCTCGACCTGCCCGTCCGCGCCGACGACGCCTTCGGCACCGCACTGGCCGCGGCGATGGCGTGGCTGCGGCTGACGCAGGACGGGCGGTAGGGGACCGGGCCGTCACCCGCCGCCGTCACCCGCCGTCGTCACTCGTCCGCATCGTCCATCGGCTTCTGCACGCCGCGGATGCGTCGGCGGCGCTCGGCATTGCGCATGATCTGGCGGCCGTGGCGGTGCTGGGCCGGGGCCTCCAGCGGGCCGCCGGGGCGGACCGGCCGCTCGGCGAAACGGCCGAGCGAGATCATGCGGTCGTACATCACCAGCGCCCCGGCCACCCCGACATTGATGCAGAAGGACATCGGGATCTTCACCACGAAGTCGCAGCGCTCCAGCAGCGCCGGCGACAGGCTCTCGCGTTCCGGCCCCAGCACATAGGCTGCACGGGAGGGATGGCGGAAGCTGGGCAGCTCGATCGCGTCGTCGGTCAGCTCGACGCCGACCAGCGCGCAATCCTTCGGCAGGGACATGTCGGCGACCCGGTCGTGGATGTAGAGCGGCAGGTGCAGCGTGGCGCCCGACGTGTCGACCAGCCTGGTCTCCCGCAGGTCCGGTTCCGGATCGATGGCGAAGAAGAAGGAGGCGCCGAAGGCGTGGGCGGTGCGCATCAGGTTGCCGACATTGCCCGGCTTGCTGATCCGCTCCACCCCGATGCCGAAATAACCACGCATGGACGAAGAACCCGTAGGACAGAGGTAAAGGTAAGGATGGCCGTTGGTGCGCAACGCCGGCCGGAGCTTGCCGCCGCCGGCCGTCCGAGGCAAGCTTGCCGCCATGAGCCAGGATAACCAAGACAGCCACGGCCACTCCTCCTGCTGCGGCGGCCATCACCACCCGGCTGGCGGCGGCAAGCTCCGGCCGGGTGAGGGCGGCGCCGATCTGGGCGGCCCGGCGGACAGCCCGATCACTGTCGAGGTGACGCGCGGCACCATGGTCGAATCGATCCACCGCGCCCGCGCCTGCATCGTCGACGCCGCCGGCCATGTCCTGGCCCGCTGGGGCGACATCGAGGCGCCGGTCTACGCCCGCTCCGCCATCAAGTCGCTGCAGGCGATCCCGCTGGTGGAGACCGGCGCCCTCGACGCCTTCGCCCTCGGCGACGAGGAACTGGCGCTCGCCTGCTCCTCCCACAACGGTGAGGCGCGCCACACCGGGCTGGCGCGCGCCTGGGCCGAGCGGGTCGGGCTGTCGGTAGGCGACTACGAGTGTGGGGCGCAGGTCCCCTACGACCCGGAGACCGCCGCCGACCTGCTCCGCCGCGGCGAGGCGCCGACCGCCTTCCACAACAACTGCTCCGGCAAGCACACCGGCTTCCTGACCACGGCGATGCACAAGGGCGAACGGCTGAAGGGCTATGTCCGCTACGGGCATCCGGTCCAGCAGCGCATCCTCGGCGTGCTGGAACAGATGACCGGCCAGGACCTGTCCGGCGCCCCCTGGGGCATCGACGGCTGCTCCATCCCCACCATCGGCATCCCGCTGGGCGCCATCGCCTATGCCATGGCCCGCATCGCTGACCCGATCGACCTGCCGGACGCCCGGGCCGAAGCGGTGACGCGGATCGCCCGCGCCTGGGGCGGACACCCCTTCCTGATCGCCGGCACCGGCACCTTCGACACCGCGGTGATGGAGGCGGCGGAGGGCGCCGTGCTGGTCAAGGGCGGGGCCGAGGGGGTGGGCTGCGCCGTCATCCCCGACCAGGGCATCGGCATCGCGCTCAAGATCGAGGATGGTGCCGCCCGCGCCCGCGAGGTGGCGATGGCCGCGCTGATCCGCGCCACCGGTGCGCTGAGCGATGCCCAATGGGCGCGCGTGCCCGACCTGCTGACCGTCCCGCTGCTGAACCGCGCCGGCACCCGCGTCGGCGAGCTGCGGCCGGCGGCCGGCTGGCCGCGCTGATCACCCCCCAGGCAACACGGGAGAGGTCACATGCACGACGTCACCATCGGGGAACGGCCGGATGTCCGCCTGACCGGCTTCGAACACCGCGGCCCCTACCACGGCATCGGTGCCACCTTCGACCGTCTGGCCGCCTGGGCAGCGCCGCGCGGCCTGCTCGGGTCCGGCGCCCGCTGCTTCGGCGTCTATTACGGCAACCCGAATCTGGTGGCGCCCGAGGATCTGCGCGCCTTCGCCGGCCTGGTCCTCCCCACTCCCGTGCCGTTGCCCGCCAAACCACAGCCCGCCGAACCGCCGCAGGACGACGCCGAGACCATCGACGTCCCCGGCGGACCCTGCGCGGTGCTGGTCCACCAGGGCGACTACAGGGAGCTGGAGGGCGTCCACCGCTGGCTCTACGGCACCTGGTTCCCCGGCAGCGGCCACCGGCCCGATCCCGGCCGTCCCTGTTGCGAGGAGTATCTCAACGATCCGCGGAGCCTGCCGCCGGCGGACTGGCTGACGCGGATCACCGCTCCACTGCGATAGGCCGGCGAAAGGCTGTCATCGGGCGGGCGCGGTGCTATGGTCGCCGCGTCCGCTTCCGCTGCCTTATCAAGAGCATTGCCCGATGAGTGTCGACGACCTGCGCGCCCAGTACGAGGCCTATCCCTATCCCGCGCGCAATCCGGCCGACGAGTCGAAGCGCCTGATCACCGGGTCTCCCAGCCACCTGGATGAGTTGGTCCAGCATGTGTTCGGCGGGCGGATCGACCATGCCAGGCCGCTGCGCGTGCTGGTGGCCGGCGGCGGCACCGGCGACGGCGCCATCATGCTGGCGCAGCAGATGGCCGACGCCGGCAACCCCGGCCGCATCACCTACATCGACCTGTCCGACGCCAGCCGCGCCGTCGCGCAGGCGCGCGCCGAGGCGCGCGGCCTGACCAACATCGACTTCCGCCGCGGCTCGCTGCTGGAATTGGATGAGGCAACGGCGGAAGCCGGGCCGTTCGACTACATCGACTGCTGCGGCGTGCTGCACCATCTGGACGAGCCGTCGGCGGGCCTGCGCTCGCTGGCCGAGGCGCTGGCGCCCGGGGGCGGCATCGGCATCATGGTCTACGCCCCGCTCGGCCGCACCGGCGTCTATCCGATGCAGGAGGCGCTGCGCGGCATGACCGAGGGGCTGCCGCCGGCCGAGAAGGTGGCGCTGGCCCGCCGGCTGATCCAGGCGCTGCCGCCATCGAACTGGCTGCTGAACAACCCGCACATCAGCGACCACCGGCTGGCCGACGCCAACCTCTACGACCTGCTGCTGCACAGTTGCGACCGCCCCTACAGCGTGCCGCAGCTTGCCGAACTGGCGGACAGCGCCGGCTTGGCGGTGGCGTCGCTGATCGACCCGCTGCGCTACGAGCCGTCGCTGTGGATCAAGGATGCCAAGCTGCTGAAGCGGCTGGAAGGCATGGACCGGCTGGAGCGCGCCGCCTGGACCGAGCGCATCACCGGCGCCTTCACCAAGCACATCGCCTACCTGCTGCGCCCGGCCGACCTGGAGGCCGCGCGCATCGGGCCGGACGACCCGGAGGTCGTTCCGGTGCTGCGCGACGTCGACGGCCCGACGGTCGCCAAGGGCCTTCCCCCCGGCGGCAGCCTGGAATTCGACCTGATGGGCAGCGTGGTGGCCCTGCCGATGCCGCGGTTGGCCGGCCCGATCCTGGCGCGGATCGACGGCAGGACCAGCCTGGGCGCCCTGCATGCGGCGATCGAGCCGACGGCGAAGGTGACCTGGGACCAGTTCCTCACCCAGTTCCGCCAGCTTTTCCACGCGCTGGGCGGCCTGGGCAAGATGCACCTGCGGCGGGAGTAGGCTCCCGTCATCCCCGAAGGCGCATAGGCGCTGACGCTACCCCCCTCCTAACCTCCCCCGCTTCGCGGGAGAGGGACTACCGCCGCCTTTCCGAACAAGCGCTTGCCCCCTCTCCCGCATGAGCGGGGGAGGGTTGGGGAGGGGGAGGGACGATCCAGTAAACCAGCACTTGGACCTGGGATTGCCGGGCTCCCCTCGCCCGCCGCGCATGGCGGCACCCTCTCCCGGGGCGGGAGAGGGATTTACCCTACCCCCGCAGCACCGGCACCGCGGCGTCGAGCGCCTTGGTCAGGCGGTCGAAGGTCTCGTGGATCTCCGCCTCGGTGATGACCAGCGGCGGGCACAGCGCGATCGAGTCGCCCATGGCGCGGACGATCAGGCCGTTCTCCTGGGTCAGGCCGTTCACCACCGCGCCGGCGCGGCCGACCGGGTCGAACGACGCCTTGGTCGCCTTGTCGGCCACCAGCTCCACCGCGCCGATCAGGCCGGTGCCGCGGGCCTCGCCGACCAGCGGGTGCCCGGCCAGCGCCTTCAGACGGCTCTGGAAGGCCGGGGCGACGTCGCGGACATGGCCGACGATGTCGCGCTCCTCGTAGATCTTCAGCGTCTCCAGCGCCACCGCCGCCGCCACCGGATGGGCGGAGTAGGTATAGCCGTGGCCGAAGGTGCCGATCTTCTTGCTCTCGTCGACGCAGGCCCGGTAGACCGCGTCCGACACCATGACGGCGGAGATCGGCAGGTAACCCGACGAGAGCTGCTTGGCGCAGGTCAGGATGTCCGGCTGCATCCCCATGGTCTGGCTGCCCCAGAAGTTGCCGGTACGGCCGAAGCCGCAGATCACCTCGTCGGCGACCAGCAGGATGTCGTATTTCTTCAACACCGGCTGGATCTTGGCGAAGTAGGTCGCCGGCGGCACCACGACGCCGCCCGCCCCCATGATCGGCTCGGCGAACATGGCGGCGATGGTGTCGGGCCCCTCGGCCAGGATCAGCGCCTCGAGCTGCTCGGCCAGCCGCGTGGCGAAGGCCTCCTCGCTCTCGCCCTGATGGGCGTTGCGGTAGTGGTGCGGACAGTCGCCGTGGATGATGCGGGCGATCGGCAGGTCGAAGTCGCGGTGGTTGTTCGGCAGCCCGGTCAGGCTGGCGGTCGCCACGGTCACGCCATGGTAGGCACGCTGCCGCGAGAGGATCTTCTTCTTCTCCGGCCGGCCGAGGGCGTTGCTGTAGTACCAGATCAGCTTGATCGCGGTGTCGTTGGCCTCCGAGCCGGAATTGGCGAAGAAGACCTTGGACATCGGCACCGGCGCCAGCCCGATCAGCTTTTCCGCCAGGTCGATGCCGGGCTCGTGCGACTTGTGGCCGAAGATGTGGTAGCTGGAAAGCTGCCGCATCTGCTTGGCCGCCGCCTGCACCAGCCGCTCCTCGCCCCAGCCGAGCGAGACGCACCACAGGCTCGCCATGCCTTCGATGTAGTCCTTGCCGCCGTCGTCGAAGACGCGGACGCCTTCGCCGCGATCGATGATCAGCGGCCCCTGCGTCTCGTGCAGGTCGAGGTTGGTGTAGGGGTGGAGGACGAAGGCCTTGTCGCGGCTCGCGGCGGAGTTGCCGGCGGTGCTGCCCGGAGCGGTCATGGAGAGGTCTTCCTGTTCGATCTTGTCGGGACGTCCGCCCGCCACCGTGGCTTCCCGGTCCGCCGGCCCAATGGCCGGAAACCGGGATGGCGGGAGATGTTCGATTTGTTAAACACCTGCGACGATAATACGCACAGTCAGACCTGTCGACAAACCTGCATCGCCGTCAATCGTGCCATGCACGCAGCACCTGTTCGGCGGGGCCGGACCGGCCCTCCCGGTCCCGGACATGGCTTCGCCCGCCTCGCGGGGAGGCGGGCGAAGCCATGGTGGTCACGCTGTCCGCATCAGGGCGCGCGCCTCACGCCGCCCGCACCAGCCCGCCCACCGGCTGGCCGTCGATGGTCAGCGAGCCGCCTTCCGCCCCGACCGTCACCGTCTGGCCGTCCGTGACGCGGCCCTCCAGGATCAGGGTGGCCAGCGGGTTCTGCAGTTCGCGCTGGATCACCCGCTTCAACGGCCGCGCGCCGTAGACCGGGTCGTAGCCGGCCTCGGCCAGCCATGCGGTCGCCGCATCGTCCACCGTCAGCGTGATCTCGCGCTCGGCGAGCATCCTGGTCAGGCGGCCGAGCTGGATCCTGACGATGCCGCCCATATGCCGGCGGTCGAGCCGGTGGAACAGCAGGATTTCGTCCAGGCGGTTCAGGAACTCCGGCCGGAAATGGGCGCGGACGGCCTCCATCACCTCCTCGCGGACCGCGTTGCTGTCCTCGCCTTCCGGCTGCTCGGCCAGCGCCTGCGAGCCGAGGTTCGAGGTCATGATGATGACGACGTTGCGGAAGTCCACCGTGCGCCCCTGCCCGTCGGTCAGGCGGCCGTCGTCCAGCACCTGGAGCAGCACGTTGAAGACGTCGGGATGCGCCTTCTCCACCTCGTCGAACAGCACGACCTGGTAGGGCCGGCGGCGCACCGCCTCGGTCAGCGCCCCGCCCTCCTCATAGCCGACATAGCCCGGAGGCGCGCCGATCATGCGGGCGACGGAGTGCTTCTCCATGTATTCCGACATGTCGAGCCGCACCATGGCGGTTTCGTCGTCGAACAGGAACTCGGCCAGCGCCTTGGTCAGCTCGGTCTTGCCGACGCCGGTGGGGCCCAGGAACAGGAAGGAGCCGATCGGCCGGTTCGGATCCTGAAGCCCTGCCCGCGCCCGGCGCACGGCGTTGGACACGGCGACGATCGCCTCGTCCTGGCCGATGACCCGGCTGCGCAGCTTGTCCTCCATGGCCAGCAGCTTCTCGCGCTCGCCGGCCAGCATCTTGTCGACCGGCACGCCGGTCCAGCGGCTGACCACCGCGGCGATGTCGCCGTCGCGGACCTCCTCGTTCAGCATGCGGCTGCTGGCATGCTCCTCGGCTTCCTTCAAGGCCTTCTCCAGGCCGGGGATGACGCCGTAGGCCAGCTCGCCGGCACGTCCCCAGTTGCCGTCGCGCTGCGCCGTCTCCAGCTCGGTGCGGGCCTTCTCAAGATCCTCCTTGATCTTCTGCGCGCCCTGGAGCTGGTCCTTCTCGGCCTGCCACTTGGCGGTCAGCTCGGCCGACTCCTGTTCCAGGTTGGCCAGCTCGTCCTCGAGGTTGACCAGCCGCGTGCGCGATCCCTCGTCGGATTCGCGCTTCAGCGCCTCGCGCTCGATCTTGAGCTGGATGATGCGGCGGTCGAGCTCGTCGATCGCCTCCGGCTTGCTGTCCACCGCCATGCGCAGGCGGCTCGCCGCCTCGTCGATCAGGTCGATCGCCTTGTCGGGCAGGAAGCGGTCGGTGATGTAGCGGTTGGACAGCGTCGCCGCCGCGACGATGGCGCCGTCGGTGATGCGCACGCCGTGGTGGACCTCGTAGCGCTCCTTCAGGCCGCGCAGGATCGAGATGGTGTCCTCCACCGTCGGCTCCGACACGAACACCGGCTGGAAGCGCCGGGCCAGCGCCGCGTCCTTCTCGATGTACTTGCGGAACTCGTCGAGCGTGGTGGCGCCGACGCAGTGCAGCTCGCCGCGCGCCAGCGCGGGCTTCAGCATGTTGGAGGCGTCCATGGCGCCGTCGGACTTGCCGGCGCCGACCAGCGTGTGCAGCTCGTCGATGAAGACGACGATCTCGCCGGCCGCCGCCTGGATCTCCGACAGCACCGCCTTCAGCCGCTCCTCGAACTCGCCGCGGTACTTGGCGCCGGCCACCAGCGCGCCGAGGTCGAGCGACAGCAACTGCTTGTTCTTCAGTCCCTCCGGCACGTCGCCCTTGACGATGCGCTGGGCCAGCCCCTCGACGATGGCGGTCTTGCCGACGCCGGGCTCGCCGATCAGCACGGGATTGTTCTTGGTGCGGCGGGCCAGCACCTGGATGGTGCGGCGGATCTCCTCGTCGCGGCCGATCACCGGGTCGAGCTTACCGTCGCGCGCCGCCGCGGTCAGGTCGCGGGCGTACTTCTTCAGCGCGTCATAGCCCTGCTCGGCGCTGGCGCTGTCGGCGGTGCGGCCCTTGCGGATGTCGTTGATGGCGGTGTTCAGCGCCTGCGGCGTCACGCCGGCGGACTTCAGCGCCTTGCCCGACGGCGTGCCGTCGGCCATCGCCAGCGCCAGCAGGAGGCGTTCGGCGGTGACGAAGCTGTCGCCGGCCTTCTCGGCGACCTTCTCCGCCTGCTCGAACACGCGCGAGAGTTCGGGGGTGAGGTAGAGCTGGCCGGCGCCGCTGCCCTCGACCTTCGGCAGCTTGTCCAGGTCGGCGTCGACCGCCGCCAGGGCGGCCTTGGGGTCGCCGCCGGCCGACCGGATCAGGTTGGCGGCCAACCCCTCCTTGTCGTCCAGCAGGGTCTTCAGCAGGTGTTCCGGCGTCAGGCGCTGGTGGCCGCGGCGCACGGCAAGCGTCTGCGCCGACTGCACGAAGCCGCGGCTGCGCTCGGTGTATTTCTCGAAGTCCATGATGCTCCTCCTTCTCCCGTCGACCGTCCGCGAGGCAGCCCGGTCGATCCGATCCACATGACAGTGCGATCCGCAAGGATGCTGCCGGAGATGTAGGCGGACCCGCCGGTCATACAAGACCATCGGAGGGGAAAGGTTATCGGGAGAGGCAAGCCGCCGCGGCTTGGCGCAGGGGCGCCGCGCGCCAGTGTGAAGGGGGTAGCCCGGTACCCGCCGATTGCCCCACTTACCGGCTCCGGAAAGCCGCAGCTAGACTGCCGCCCGCCCCCCGCAAGCCAAACTCCGGATTCCGCCATGACCGATCTCGCCGTCCAGAGAAGCCGCACCGGCACCGACCACCCGGCCTCCGTCGGGCCGGCGCCGCGGACCAGGCTGGGCCGCCTGTTGCGCCTCGCCTGGTATCTGCGCGGCGTCTGGCACCTCGTGGCGCGGCCGCTGACCATGGGGGTGCGCGCGATCATCCTCGACGAATCGGATCCGGCCTCCCCGCAGGTGCTGCTGATCCGCCACAGCTATGTCGACGGCTGGCACCTGCCCGGCGGCGGCGTCGGGCGGGGGGAAACGCTGGGCGAGGCGATGCGGCGCGAGGTGCGGGAGGAGGTCGGGCTGCTGGCCGACCGGCAGATCCAGCCCTTCGGCATCTATGCCCGCTTCCGCAACGGGGCCAGCGACCATGTCGCGGTCTTCGCCGTCCGCGGTTGGAGCGGCACCCCCAAGGCGGACGGGGTGGAGATCCTGGAAGCCCGCTTCTTTCCCCTCGACCGCCTGCCGGCGGAGCTGTCGCCGGCCACCGGGCGGCGGCTGCGGGAGTTTCTCGGCCGGCAGCCCATCGCCGAACGCTGGTGACCGCCCCATCTGATGGGGAAGGGAGCAGGGGACCGGACCGCGACTGCCGCGGCGGTCCCGCCGCGACCTCTGCCGCAGCATGAAATCCAGGCACGGCATCGGTTGACAGGGACGCTCCGGCCCTTTCATTGTGCAGTGCAATGAACACCACGCTCGCCGCCATCCGCCGCTATCCCGTGAAGGGCCTGAGTGGCCAGGATCTCCCCGCCACCGACCTGACCGCCGGGCAGGCGCTTCCGCTCGACCGCCGCTACGGGCTGCTGCACGGTCCCGCCGCCATCGATGCGGACACCGCTGGATGGCGCCTGCCGTCGGATTTCGTCACCCTGGACCGCACGGAAAAGCTGGCCGCGCTGGAGACGGAGTTCGACGAAGCGACGCGGACACTGCTGGTCCGTCGCGGCGGCCGCCAGGTGTCGCGGGGCCGGCTGGACCAGCCGATGGGCCGCACGCTGCTGGAACAGTTCTTCGCAGCCTATCTGGCCGGCGTCGTTCCCGGCATGCCGCGGCTGGTGGAGGCGGCCTCCGGCGCCTTCGGCGCCTGCGAGGAACCGTCGGTCACGCTGCTGAACCTCGCCAGCCTGCGCGACCTGGAGGAGCGCATCGCCAAGCAGCCGGTCGATCCGCGCCGGCTGCGCGCCAACCTGCTGGTCGACGGCATCGATCCCTGGGCCGAACGCGCCTGGATCGGCCGGACCATCGCCGTCGGCGCGGCGACCCTGGAGGTGGTGGAGGCGCTGGACTGTGCCCCCGGCAACGACGTGAACCCCGACACCGGCGTCGCCGATCTCAGCCTGCCGACGATCCTGGAGCGTGGCCTGGGCCACGGACAGATCCTGTTGCGCGCCCGCGTGACCGGCGCCGGCCGGATCGCCGTGGGCGATCCGGTGACGCCGTCCCCGGAGCCTGCCGTCAGGCGTTGACGGCGGCCCGTTCCTCGCCATCGGTCTCGTCCTCGCCGGCCGACTCGTCGTCGTCGCCGGCCGACAGGGCGCTGCCCTGCGGCTGATGCCCGTGGCCGTTCACCGGCTGGCCGCCGCGCTGGCGGTTTTCCGATTCCTGGATCTGGTTGATGATGCGGAGGTAATGCTCCGCATGCTGCAGGTAGTTCTCGGCCTGCACCCGGTCGCCGGACGCCATCGCGTCGCGGGCCAGCGCCTGGTACTTCTCCTGGACTTGCCAGGCATTGCCGCGGATGCGGACGTCCGGGCCGTTGCTGTCGAAGGTCTGGTGACGCAGCGGCACATTCTGGCGACGGCCGGCACTGCCGCCCCCGCCCCCGCCGCCACCACCACCGCCGCCACCGCTGTTGCCACGACCACGCGAACGCCTGGAGTTCGGTCCCTGTCTCATTCGGCTCTTAAGGCCCCATGCAAGAGAAGCGCAGTCCCCGGATCGCTCCGGAGGCCATCCGGCCTGCCGGGCCGCCATGGACGTTTTCCATGGACCGGTCACGGGGTTCAAAACGACGCGTCCGCATCAGGTGCGGCAGGGCCTCGCGGTCAGCACTCGGCAGACAACATCCGAGATTCATGCTCCGCAGGCCATAGGTTCGCGGTCGTGTACCGCACACTAACCGGCAAAGCCCGTCGATCCAACCGTTTTTTTGCCGGACCGGCGCCTCACCGGCCGTTTCGTGCCCGGACGCATCGTTTTATCCCGCCAAGGTCACACAGGATCGCGGTCTCGCCCAAGCCTTGCGCCTCGACCAGGGCGGCGACGTCCTCGGCCTGGCCCTGCCCGACCTCGAAGGCCGCCAGCCCACCCGGCCGCAGCAGGCGCGGCAGCTCCACGGCGATGATGCGGTAGGGCTCCAGCCCGTCCGGACCGCCATCCAGCGCACGCAGCGGGTCATGCTCCCGGACCTCAGGATCGAGCGTGGCGATGTCGGCGCTCGGGATGTAGGGGGGATTGGAGACGACGACGTCGAACCGCTCGTCGACGCCCCTTGCCCAGTCGCCGGTGCGGAAGCGGGCGCGCTCCGCCAGCCCGTTGCGCTCCGCGTTGCCGGCGGCGGCGGCGGCCGCTCCCGGGCTGAGATCGACGCCGAGGCCGGTGGCGTTCGGCAGTTCCGACAGCAGCGCCAGCAGGATGCACCCCGTGCCCGTCCCGAGGTCGAGCAGCCGCAGGGCGGCCTTGCGGTCGGGGATGGCGGCCAGCACCGCCTCCACCACCGTCTCGGTATCGGGCCGCGGCTCCAGCGTGTCGGGGGTGAGGACGAGATCGATGGTCCAGAACTCGCGATGGCCAAGGATGCGCCCCACCGGCTCGCGGGCGGCCCGGCGCTCGACCAGCGCCAGGGCATGGGCGGCGTCCTCGGCCGGAACGGCCTGATCGGCCTTCATCACGAAGTCGGTCCGGGTGAGACCGAGCGCATGCTCCAGCAGGTAGCGGACGTCGAGATCCGGCGTCTCGACGCCGGCCTCCCGCAGGCGCGCCTCGGCCTGCGCACGCAGGGCGCGGAGGGTCATGGATGCGACCATTCTACATCTTTCTCAACCGGACGGACGTCTTCAAACTCTGCACTGATCCCCTCTCCCGCGAAGCGGGGGAGGGTTAGGGAGGGGGCAGACGCCGCCGCACCATGCCGCACGCCAGAAAGACCGAGCTTGCCCGCGCGCGCGGAATGCGCCGCGTTCCCACCGATGCGGAACGCAAACTCTGGAGCGTTCTGCGCCGCCGCCAGATCGGCGGATGGTACTTCAGGCGCCAGCATCCCATTCATCCCTTTATCGCGGACTTCGCCTGCGTCGAGGCAATGCTGGTCGTCGAGGTCGATGGCGGGCAGCATGCGGAGTCTTCATACGACGCCGCACGCGACCAGCGGATGGAGGCCGCCGGCTGGCGGGTGCTGCGCTTCTGGAACACCGACGTGCTGAGCAATCCGGAAGGGGTGGCGCGCATGATCTGGGAGGCTCTCGGTCCCCTCCAGGCTCCCGGCCCCCTCCCCGACCCTCCCCCGCCTTCGGCGGGAGAGGGAGAAAGAGGCGGCGCTGGATAGCCCTCTCACCCCAGTTCGGCCAGCCTTGCCGCTTCGTCCTCGGCGATCAGCGCGTCGATCATCTCGTCCAGCGCTTCTCCCGCCATCACCTTGTCGATCTTGTAGAGCGTCAGGTTGATGCGGTGGTCGGTGACGCGGCCCTGGGGGAAGTTGTAGGTGCGGATGCGCTCCGAGCGGTCGCCGCTGCCGACCTGGCTCTTGCGGTCGGCGGCGCGGGCGGCGTCCTTCTCGGCGCGCTCGCGGTCGTAGAGGCGGGCGCGCAGCACCTTCAGCGCCTTGGCCTTGTTCTTGTGCTGCGACTTCTCGTCCTGCTGGCTCACCACCAGCCCGGTCGGCAGGTGGGTGATCCGCACGGCGCTGTCGGTGGTGTTGACAGACTGGCCGCCGGGACCGGACGAGCGGAAGACGTCGATCCGCAGGTCCTTCTCGTCGATGTGGATGTCCACCTCCTCCGCCTCCGGCAGCACGGCGACGGTGGCGGCGGAGGTGTGGATGCGGCCCTGCGCCTCGGTCGCCGGCACGCGCTGGACGCGGTGGACGCCCGACTCGAACTTCAGCCGGGCGAAGACGCCGCGGCCGGTGATGTTGGCGGTCGCCTCCTTGTAGCCGCCGATCCCGGTCTCGCTGACGTCCATCGCCTCGAAGCGCCAGCCATGCAGGCCGGCGTAGCGGCGGTACATCTCGAACAGCTCGGCGGCGAACAGCGCCGCCTCGTCGCCGCCGGTGCCGGCGCGCACCTCCAGGATGGCGTTCTTCTCGTCCGCCTCGTCCTTGGGCAGCAGCGAGACCTGCACCTTGCGCTCCAGGTCGGGGATGCGCTTGGTCAGGTCGTGGAACTCCTCCTCCGCCATCGCCTTCATCTCGGCGTCGGCGCCGGGGTCGGCGATCATCTCCGCCAGGTCGCCGGCCTCGCTGCGCGCCTTCTTCAGCTCGGCGATCGCCTCGGCGATCGGGGTGAGGTCGGCATACTCCTTGGACAGCCGGGCGAAGTCGCCCGAGTCGGCAAGGCCGGCCGCCAGCGTGTCGCGCAGCTCGTCGTAGCGGGCCATCACCTTATCGAACTTCTCGTCCAGGCTCACGTCGCTCGTCCTTATCCGGTTCAGTCTCATCCTGCCGGCCAGGGGCCGGGCCGGTCGCCCGGTCCAGCCCGAACAGCCGGAACAGCAGCCGCTCGGCCGAAGCCCGCTCGGCCAGCCCCTCGCCACTGCCGTCGGCGGCCAGCGCCCGCAGCGCCTCCGACGGGGCGTGCAGCAGGCGGTTGACCAGCAGCCGCGTCGCCGACGCCGCGTCGAGATCGGCATGCCCGGCCAGCAGGCGCCCGCGCTCCGTCTCGAAATGGCTGCGCAGGGCGGCCACCGCCGGCACCGCCGCCCGTTCGGCGCGGTCGCGGGCGAAGGCGGCCACCGCCTCGTCCACGATCATCCAGGCCGCCTGGGTCGCCGCCTCGCGCCCGACGCGGCCCTGCAGCGCCACCCGCTCCAGGTCCGCCAGGTCGTAGACGAAGGCGCCGTCCATGCCGGCGACCTCGGGGTCGACGTCGGCCGGGATGGCGGCGTCGACCACGAAGACCGGCCGGCGGCGGCGGCGCTTCAGCACCGCCTCCATCATCGGCGCGGTCAGGATATAGCGCCCCAGACCGGCCGCGGTCACCAGGATATCGGCGCCGGCCATCGCCGCCTCCAGCTCGGCCCAGGGGGCGAAATGACCGTCCAGCCGCCGCGCCGCCGCCTCCGCCCGGCGGTCGACCGGGGCCGCGACGGTCAGCCGCGGCAGGCCGGCCTCGCGCAGCCCCTCCAGCACCAGCGTTCCCATGTCGCCCAGCCCGACCAGCAGGGCGCCGCAGCGCCTGATGTCGCCGTGCAGGTCGCGCGCCACCTGGATGGCGGCGGCGGCGAGCGAGGTGGCGCCCTCGGCGATCGGGGTTTCGCTGCGGACCCGCTTGGCGGCGGCATAGGCCGCCTGCAGGACCGCCTCCAGCTCCGGCCCGGTCAGGCCGGCACCGGCGGCGCTGCGGTGCGCGGCCTTGACCTGGCCCAGGATGTGCGGCTCGCCGACGATCTGGCTGTCGAGGGAGCAGGCGACCGCGAACAGGTGGCGCACGGCGTCGATGCCGGTGCGGGTGTAGAGCTGCGGCGCCAGGTCGGCGGTGGACAGGCCGACACGATCGGCCATCACCTCGGCCACCGCCAGCGCCGCCTCGTTGGGGCGGTCATGGACCGCCTGCACCTCCACCCGGTCGCAGGTGCTGAGCCACAAGGCCTGGCCCAGCCCGGCGGCCCGCAGCCGCTCCAGCATGCCCGCGGTCTCCGCCTCCTCGGTGGAGAGGCGGTCCCGGACGGCTCCGGCACAGGTCCGGTGGCTGGCGCCGATGACGAGATAGGAGGAGGTGGTCACGCCGCTGGTCGCTGTCCCTGCCCAATTCGAGGGCAGCTTACTCCGCGGCCGGCGCCACGTCTCGGGCGGTCTGGTCTTGGCCAGTCTGGTCTTGGCCGGTCTGGTCTTGGCCGGTCTGGTTTCGGGCGCTCTCGGCCTTCGCCGCCTCGATCTCGGCGGCCTTCTTCTCGACCAGCCCGACCAGGTGGTCGACGATGTCCTGGTCCTTCAGCCGGTGGTCGGTGACGCCCGACAGGTAGACCTGGTGGGTGTTGTTGCCGCCGCCGGTCAGGCCGATGTCGGTCTCCCGCGCCTCGCCCGGGCCGTTGACGACGCAGCCGATCACCGACAGGGTCAGCGGCGTGGTGATGTGGGCCAGCCGCTGCTCCAGCAGTTCCACCGTCTTGATGACGTTGAAGTTCTGGCGGGCGCAGCTCGGGCAGGAGATCACCGTCACGCCGCGGCGGCGCAGCCCCAGCGATTTCAGGATGTCGTAGCCGACCAGGACCTCTTCCGTCGGGTCGGCCGACAGCGAGACGCGCAGGGTGTCGCCGATGCCCGACCACAGCAGCATGCCGAGCCCGATCGACGACTTCACCGTGCCGGCGCGCAGGCCGCCGGCCTCGGTGATGCCGATGTGCAGCGGATAGTCGCAGGCCTCGGCCAGCCCCTGGTAGGCGGCGACCGCCAGGAAGGCGTCGGAGGCCTTCACCGAGATCTTGAACTCGCGGAAGTCGTTGTCTTCCAGGATCTTCGCATGGTTCAGCGCGCTCTCGACCATCGCCTCGGGGCAGGGCTCGCCGTATTTCTCCAGCAGGTCCTGCTCCAGCGAGCCGGCATTGACGCCGATGCGCATCGAGCAGCCGTGGTCCTTGGCCGCCTTCACCACCTCGCGCACCCGCTCGGCCGAGCCGATGTTGCCGGGGTTGATGCGCAGGCAGGCCGCCCCGCTCTCCGCCGCCTCGATGGCGCGCTTGTAGTGGAAATGGATGTCGGCGACGATCGGCACCTTCACCTGCCGCACGATCTCCTTCAGCGCCAGCGCCGACTCGCGGTCGGGGCAGGAGACGCGGACGATGTCGGCCCCCACCCGCTCGGCCGCCTGGATCTGCTCGACCGTCGCCTTCACGTCGGTGGTCGGCGTGTTGGTCATCGTCTGGACCGAGATCGGCGCGTCGCCGCCGACAAGCACGTTGCCGACGCGAATCTGGCGCGATTTGCGGCGGAGGATCTGGCGATAGGCGCGCACGGTCATGACGGAAAGCCTCTGGACAGCAGAACGGTGCCGGGGGCGCATCCTAGCGCAGCCGGCGTCAGGCCAGAAGTGCGCTCCGCCGCCCCCGATTCAAGTCATAGGAGCCTTGTGACCGGCTCCCCCCGGTGAAGGCCCCCGTCCCGGCGGCGGCCGTGCACTCAACGGGTACGCTCAGCGGGTGTGCTCAGCGGCGTACCAGCCCGTGCGAGTCGATGCTGACGTCGCGCAGCACCTGGCCGGTGGAGCCGAGCGGCGGGCTTTCGGCGCCGTCGGCCATCACCACCAGGCCGCCGGCGTTGCCGGTGCGGATCTTCACGTTGGGCTTGTCGGGAACGCGGAAGGTGTCGCCCGGCTTGAGCACGCGCGTGAAGACGATCTCGCTGCCGTCCCGCACCTGCAGCCAGCTATCCTGCGTCGCCTTCAGGATCAGCTTCGCGTTGGTGTTCAGCGTGCCGTAGACCTTGCCGTTCGCCGGCACCGTCTCGGCGGCCGGCGCCGGTGGCGCGGCCGGAGCGGCCGGCGGCGGCGCGGCGGCGTTCAGCGGTGTCGGCGCCTCCGGCGCATCGTCCTCGTCATCCTCGGACGGCGGCGGCGGAACGTTGGTCATCCCGGAGGACGCGGCGGATGGGGAAGCGGACGGCGCGGCGGGTGGCAGTGCGGCGACGGTCGCCGGCCTGCCCGGTACGGCGGAGCCGGCCGGCGGCCTGGCGGCGGGAACGGTCCCGGAAGCCTGCCCGGCCGGCGCGGCGGTGGTCGCGGGGGGCGTCCCGGCCGCCGTCTGCTGGGAGGCGGAGGGCGGTTGGTCGGCCGGCGGGGTCAGCGCCGCCGGCGATCCCCCGGCCGGCGACTGCACCGATGTCTGTGCCGGGGCCTGGGCAGGAGGCTGTGTCGGAGCCTGGGCCGGCGGCTGGACGCCGGCGACCGTCTGCTGCTGGTCCGACGGCGCGGTGCCGCCCGCGGTTTCCGGCTTCGTCGGCACGCCGTCGAGCAGCGAGACCAGCCGGTCGGGCAGCGTCGGCACGAAGTCTGCGACCGAACGGTCGGTGGCCGACAGATAGTACCAGCCGCCATAGACGATACCGGCCAGCACCAGCGTGCCCAGCAGCAGGGTGCCGCCGGACGCCCGTCCTTCCGCCGCCGGGGTCGGCAGGTACAGTTCCTGGCGGCGGACGGTGCCGGCCGCCTCCTCCTTGTAGCGGGCGACGACCGCGTCGGGGTCCAGCCCCAGGGCCTCGGCGTAGGAGCGCAGGAAGCCGATGGCGTAGGTGCTGCCCGGCAGGTCCTGGAACCGGCCCTCCTCGATCGCCAGCAGGTAGGGATAGCGGATGCGCAGCATCGCGGCGACTTCGCGCAGGTCGTAGCCGTGCGCCATGCGCGTCGCGCGCAGTGTCTCGGAGATGGAGGGACCGGCGGGGGCCGGATCGAAATCGTCGAAAACCTTGCGCTTGGCCATGGGCTCGCCATCTGCTCGCAACGGGGGGCGCGCCCGCGGGGCCGCGCACCGGGGCATCCTCGGGGATGCGCTCGACGGAATGCGTACGACATGCCGCCCCCGCGGCGCAACCGCAATGACCACCCGCCGACGGGAGCCGGGCCGTGACAAGTGGCGTGCGGGCACCGCCGCAGGCCGGTCGACGGCCCGCCCGCAGCCCGCCGGCAGCCCGTCAGATGATCACGCCATGGTCCTTGGCGAAGGTCCTCAGCTTGTCGCGCAGGCTGTGGTCGGCGCCGGTGTAGAGCCCGCTCATGTACTGGCGCAGCGCCGCGACGTCGAGCGAGCGCAGCATGGTCTTCACCGGGCCGACCGAGGGCGGCGACATCGACAGGGTGCGGAAGCCGACGCCGATCAGGGCCATGGCGTCGAGCGGCCGGCCGGCCATCTCGCCGCAGATCGACAGCGACACCTTGTGCCTGCCGCACTCGTCGACCAGCCGGCGCATGACGCACAGCATCGCCGGCGACAGCGGGTCGTAGCGGGTCGAGGTGCGCGGGTTGCCGCGGTCGGCGGCGAACAGGTACTGGGTCAGGTCGTTGGAGCCGACCGACAGGAAATCCAGCTTCGGCAGCAGGGCCGGCAACTGCCAGAGCAGCGACGGCACCTCCAGCATCGTGCCGACGCGCAGGCTGCTGGGCGGCGCGATGCCCTGGGAGGACAGACGCCTCAGCTCCAGGTCGACCAGCCGGCGGGCGCCGTCGAACTCCGCCACCTCGGCGATCATCGGGAACATCACCGACAGCGGCCTCCCGGCCGCCGCCAGCAGCAGGGCGCGCAACTGCTGGCGCAGCAGCGACGGGTGGTCGAGCCCGATGCGCACGGCGCGCCAGCCCAGCGCCGGGTTCTCCTCCTCGCCACCGGTCATGTAGGGCAGCATCTTGTCGCCGCCGACGTCCAGCGTGCGGAAGACGATCGGCCGGTCGCCGACCTCGTCCATGATCCGCCCGTAGAGGTCGGTCTGCGCCTTCACGTCCGGGTAGGAGGCGCGGACCATGAAGGGAATTTCGGTGCGGTAGAGCCCCACCCCCTCGGCGCCGCTGGCCTTCAGGTGCGGCAGGTCGATCAGCAGGCCGCAGTTGAGCTGGATCGAGATCGGCACCCCGTCGCGCGTCACCGAGGGCAGGTTGCGGATCTCCGCATACATCTGCTCCTTGCGGTGCTGCAGCGCCACCGCCTCGGCGAAGGCCATCTGGATGTCTTCGGCCGGGCGGATGAAGACCTGCCCATGGTCGCCGTCGACGATCAACTGGTCGAGCGCCTCGATCCGGTTGAGCGCGTCGCCGGCCTGCACCACCGGGATGTTGAGGGCGCGGGCGACGATGCAGACATGGCTGGCCGGCGAGCCCTCCTCCAGCAGCAGGCCGCGCAGGCGGGTGCGGTCGTAATCCAGCAGCTCCGCCGGCCCCATCGAGCGGGCGACCAGGATCATGTCGTCGGGCAGGGTGGCGCCGTCGGTCCCGCTGGTCTTGCCGGCCAGATGTTGCAGCAACCTGTTGGTCAGGTCCTCGAAATCCATCAGCCGTTCCCGGATGTAGGGATCGGTCAGATGGCTCATGCGGGCGCGGGTGTCGTTCTGCACCTGCTGAACCGCCGCCTCGGCCGTCAGGCCGACGCGGATCGCCTCGCGGATGCGCGACAGCCAGCCGCGGTCCTCGGCGAACATCCGGTAGGTCTCCAGGATGTCGCGCGGTTCGCTGAGGCCCGCCAGCGACGCCGCCTCCAGCAGGTCGTCGATGGCGCTGTGCATGGTCTGCAGCGCGGCATTGAAGCGCTCCAGCTCGGCATCGGCGTCCTCCGCCACCATCTGGCGCACGGTCAGTTGCGGCCGGTGGATGACGGCGAGCCCCATGGCCAGCCCGGCGCTCATCGCCGTGCCCGACAGGCGGGCCGGCAGCAGCACGGGATCGCCGGTGGTGGTGACCTCCACCGGGTTGACCAGCTCGCTCTGGGCCACCAGTTCGGCGACGACCATGGCGATGGTCTGGAGGGTCTCGACCTCCTCCTCGACGTAGCGGCGGCGGTCCTTGTGTTGGATCACCAGCACGCCGCGCACCTTGCTGCCGCGCAGGATCGGCACGCCGGCCAGCGACTGGAAGGGATCCTCGCCGGTCTCCGGGCGGTAGGCGAAGCTGGGATGGGAGGGCGCGTTGTCCAGCGCGACCGAGCGGGCGTGGCCGGCGATGTAGCCGACGATGCCCTCGCCCACCCGCAGGCGGGTGTTGTGGACGGCGGTCTTGTTCAGGCCCTCGGTGGAGAACAGCTCCAGCACCTCGCCGGCCCGCATGACGTAGCAGGAGCAGACGTCGGCCTTCATCTCCGCCGCGATCAGCGTGACGATCTTGTCCAGCCGCTCCTGCCCGGACCCCGAGCCGGCCATGATGTCGCGCAGGCGGGCCAGCAGCCGGCGCGACGAGGTGCCGTCGAAGCGGGGACCCGCCCCCCCGTCGCCGGCTGCCGTCTCGAGGGTCTCGGTCATCGCTACAGGGCTCCCACGGCCTGGTCCGCCATCATGCCCAACGATGCCTCATCGCCTGCCCGCCGTGCCAGGGCCGTTTCCGCCTGGGCGGTCAATTCGGCCAGGATTTCCGCCACCGGCTGCTCGCGGGTGACCAGCCCGACGCTCTGGCCGGCCATCAGCGAGCCGCTTTCCACGTCGCCGTCGATGACCGCCCGGCGCAGGGCGCCGGCCCAGAAATGCTCGATCTCCAGGATGCCCTCGTCGCGGCCCATGGCCCCGGCGTCGACCTTGGCGATGACCTCGCGCTGGAACTCCATGAAGCGCTTGGACGCCTCGTTCGCCAGCGCCCGCACCGGGATGACGGGAAAGCGCGGGTCGATCTGCACCGACGGCTGGGCGTCGCGGGCCGAGGCCCGGATGAAGGCCTGCTTGAAGCTGGGATGGGCGATGCACTCGGTGGCGCAGACGAAGCGGGTGCCGATCTGCACCCCGGAGGCTCCCAGCTCCAGGTAGGAGAGGATGGTCTCGCCGCGGCCGATGCCGCCGGCGACGAAGACCGGCACCTCGCGCAGGTCCGGCAGGATCTCCTGCGCCAGCACCGTGGTGGATACCGGGCCGATATGCCCGCCGGCCTCGGTCCCCTCGATCACCAGCGCGTCGGCGCCCTGCTTCACCAGCCGCCGGCCGGCGATCAGGGTGGGGGCGAAGGCCAGCGCCTTGGCCCCGCCGTCCTTGATGCGGCGCAGGGTGGCGCCAGACGGCAGGCCGCCGGCGATCACCACATGCCCGACCGCCTGCTCGCGGCAGACGTCGAGCAGGCGGTCGAGCGCCGGATGCATGTTGATCAGGTTGACGCCGAACGGCCGGGCGGTCAGCGCCCTGGTGGCGGCGATCTCCTCGGCGAGCTGGTCCGGCCCCATCGAGCCGCAGGCCAGCACGCCGAAGCCGCCGGCATCGGAAATGGCGGCGACGAGGCGCCGTTCCGACACCCAGCTCATCGCCCCGCCCATGATGGCGGTGGGGGTGCCGAGGAAATCGCACCCCCGCTGCCAGAGCCGGTCGAGGCGCGCCCGCGCTGCCCTGCCGGCCAACGGGGTTGGGGCCGGGGCCGGAGCCGGAGCCGCCGCGTACGAAATGGCGTCGGTCATCACCGGCCCTCCCCTGCTGTTGCGGTCCCCGGCAAGCGGGTTCCCACCGGTGCTCAGGCGGCGTCCAGGCCGTACGCGGTGTGCAGCGCGCGCAGCGCCAGCTCCGCATACTCCTCGGCGATCAGGACGGAGATCTTGATCTCGGAGGTCGAGATGACCTGGATGTTGATGCCCTTGTCGGCAAGCGCCTTGAACATGCGCTGGGCGACGCCGGCATGGCTGCGCATGCCGACGCCGATGACCGACACCTTGACCACGTTGGCGTCGGACACGATGCGCTTGTAGTTCAGGGTGGACTGCGCGTCCTCCAGCACCTTGACGGCGCGGGCGAGGTCCGCCTTGCCGACGGTGAAGGTCATGTCGGTCGACTTGCCGTCCTCCGACACGTTCTGGACGATCATGTCGACGTTGACGGCGTTGTCGGTCAGCGGGCCGAAGATGGCGGCGGCCACGCCCGGACGGTCGGCGACGCCGACCAGGGTGATCTTCGCCTCGTCGCGGCTGTAGGCGATGCCGCTCACAACTTCCTTTTCCACGATCTCGTCCTCGTCAACAACCAGGGTTCCGGGAAGCGAGCTGCCGGCCGCAGCCTCGAAGCTGGACAGCACCTGCACGCGCACGCGGTGGTTCATCGCCATCTCGACCGAGCGGGTCTGAAGCACCTTGGCCCCCTGCGAGGCCAGCTCCAGCATCTCCTCGTAGGTGATCTTGTCGAGCTTGCGGGCCTTGGAGACGATACGCGGGTCGGTGGTGTAGACGCCGTCCACGTCGGTGTAGATGTCGCAGCGGTCGGCCTTGACCGCCGCCGCCAGCGCCACCGCCGAGGTGTCGGAGCCGCCGCGGCCCAGCGTGGTGATGCGCCCCTGCTCGGACACGCCCTGGAAGCCCGCGACCACGGCGACCTCGCCGGTCTGCAGGGACTTTTCCATCTCGGTGGTGTCGATGGAGACGATGCGCGCCTTGCCGTGGGTGTCGTCGGTGCGGAGCGGCACCTGCCAGCCGGCCCAGGAGCGGGCGGGGATGCCGAGCGACTGCAGCGCGATGGCCAGCAGGCCCGAGGTCACCTGCTCGCCGGACGCCACGACCGCGTCGTATTCGCGCGCGTCGTGCAGCTTGTCGATGTCGTTGCAGTACTTGACGAGCTGGTTGGTCACGCCGGACATCGCCGACACGACGACGGCGACCTGATGCCCCGCCTTGACTTCCTGCTCGACCTTCCGGGCCACGTTCTTGATGCGGTCGATGTCGCCGACCGACGTGCCTCCGAACTTCAGGACGATCCGCGCCATACCTCACACCATGTCTGGCCGCATCCGATCGGTCGGGCGCGGCGAAGCGCACCCCCGCTCCACCGTTGCCGGCGCGGGGCGGCGTATCCATACTCCGTCGCTGGAAGCGAGGCAAGTTGCCCGCACCCGTCCCGCCTCACTGTTTACGGATTTTCAGCCATGACCGCCTCCGCCTCGGCCCACCCCCACGCGACCGCCACCGCCCCGGCAGGAGGGACCGTGGATGCGGAGGACGTCGCGCGCTTCTCCGCCATCGCCGCCGAATGGTGGGACCCGGCGGGCAAGTTCCGGCCGCTCCACCGGCTGAACCCGCTGCGCCTCGCCTACATCCGCGACAGCGTGTGCCGGCGGCTGGGCCGCGACCCGCTGGCGCCCAGCCCGCTGGCGGGCCTGCGCGTGGTCGACATCGGCTGCGGCGGCGGCCTGCTGGCCGAGCCGCTCGCCCGCATGGGCGCCACGGTGGTCGGCGTCGACGCCTCGGAGCGCAACGTCGGGACGGCCGCCGCCCACGCGGCGGAGAGCGGCGTCGCGGTCGACTACCGCGCCACCACCGCGGAGGCGCTGGCCGCCTCGGGCGAGAGGTTCGACGTGGTGCTGGCGATGGAGGTGATCGAGCATGTCGCCGACGTGCCGCTGTTCGTGAAGTCGCTGGCCGACCTGCTGGCCCCTGGCGGCGTCCTGTTCCTGGCGACGCTGAACCGGACGCCGAAGTCCTTCGCGCTCGCCATCGTCGGGGCGGAATACATCCTGCGCTGGCTGCCCCGCGGCACCCACAACTGGCGCCAGTTCCTCCGCCCGTCCGAGCTGAGCGCCGCCGTACGCGCGTACGGGCTGTCGATGCGCGACCTCACCGGCATCACGTACAGCCCGCTGAGCGACGAGTTCCGGCTGGCCCCGCGCGACCTCGACGTCAACTACATGGGCTGGGCGGAGAGGGTGTAGGCCTCTGTCAATCCTCGTAAAGCGCATCGAGGGGAACGGACATGGCGACCGACGCTAGGTGTACTGTTCCCTCGGTCACCACATCCGTCACCCAGCCGCCGTGGTCGCGGCGGTAGATCTCCACCCGGCGGTCGGCCTGCGACACCAGGACGATCTCCCGCAGGGACGGGATCCTCTGGTAATTGGTGCGCTTTTCGCGACGGTCGATCGCCTCCGTGCTGTCGGACAGCACCTCGACAATCAGGACCGGGTGCTTGACCACATAGGGATCGTCGTCGCCGTCGGCACAGGTCGCGATGAGGTCGGGGTAGTAGAAGGCGTTCGCCGCCTCGACCCGGACCTTCACGTCGTTGGCGTAAGCCCGGCCTCCGTTGGCGCGGGCGGCCTGCCGCAGGACGACGAACAGATTGCCGACGATGGTCGCGTGACGCCGGCCCGCCCCGACCATGGCGAAGATCTCGCCGTCGACATATTCGTGGCGCACCTCGGCGACCCGCTCGCCGGCAAGATAGTCCTGCGGCGAAATCCAGGCTTTGCGCTGCGCGTCGGCCATGGCCCTGCCCCCGGTCGGTGGATCGGCTTGGCTCAAGTGTACCAGCCTGCACGGCCCCACACCAATCGGTGTGCCGGACGCGAACAAGAAAAAGGGCCGCGCACGATCCGTGCGGCGGCCCCTTCGCCCTGGCGCCCCCTGGACGGGCCGTCCGTCAGTTCGACGGGCTCGGCTCGTGCTGGGTCAGGAGCGCATACATCGCGTCGCCGGACTCGGCACCGCGCAGCTTCTCACACATGGACTGGTCGCGCAGCAGGCGCGACACACGGGCCAGCGCCTTCAGGTGATCGGCCCCCGCCTGCTCGGGAGCGAGGAGGAGGAAGATCAGGTCGACCGGCTGCTCATCGATCGCATCGAAATCGATGGGCCGCTCCAGGCGGGCGAACACGCCGTGGACGCGGTCGAGGCTGGACAGCTTGCCGTGCGGGATGGCGATGCCATGGCCCACGCCGGTCGTGCCCAGCCGCTCGCGCTCCAGGAGCACGTCGAAGATCGCCCGCTCATGCTGGCCGGTCAGTTCGGACGCTTTGCGCGCCATCTCCTGCAGGGCCTGCTTCTTGTTGCCGGCCTTCAGGTTCGGGAGGATGGCGCGCGGGGAGATGAGGTCGAGCATGACGCTTCGGACCGCGGAAGGGGGTCGGCGCCGGTCAGGCGCCGGCCTTCCCCGCCGGATCGACCCAGCCGATGTTCCCGTCGGCGCGGCGGTAGACCATGTTCAGGCGGCCATGCGCACCGTTGTGGAACATCATGGCGGGCGCCTGCGCCAGCTCCAGGCGCATCACCGCCTCGCTGACCGAAAGGGTCGGGATGCTGGTCTCCATCTCCGCCACCACCATCGGCTGATGCGCGCCGTCGACCTGCGCCTCGGCCTCGTCCTGGCTATCCTCGCGCTCGGCTTCCAGGATCTGGTAGCGGGCGGGCATGGCGCCGCCGTTCTCGGCGGAATGGTGGTCGCGCAGGCGGCGCTTGTAGCGGCGCAGGCGCTTGGCCAGCTTCTCGGCGGCGAGATCGAAGGCGGGGTAGGGCTCGGTGGCGTCGGCGCCGCTCTGGAGCATGATCCCGCGGCCCACATGGACCTGGATGTCGGCCTTGTAGAGATGGGCGTCCTTGGTCAGGATCACCGTCGCTTCGATGGGCTTGTCGAAGTACTTGCCGACCACGGCGTTCAGGCTGTCGGCCACATGGGTGCGCAGAGCGTCGCCCACGTCGAGCTGCTTGCCTTTAACGGAGAGTTGCATGGTGGAACGTTTCCAAATTGGTCCGCTGGGGACGGTGTAGCGACGGCGTGTGGAGATGTGCGGTCCACCGCTTGCGGGCCGGGACGATAGGTCAGGGAAAAGGCGGCTGTCAATGCAACCGCCTCCTGGCCATCCGGCTACATGCGTGACATCTTGGCGCGTCGTCGCTGCACCGATGACGGTATTTTCATCGCCTCACGATACTTCGCGACCGTCCTTCGCGCAATGTCGATCCCCTCATCCCGAAGAATCTCCACCAGTTTGTCGTCCGACAGCACGTCGGAGGGCTTTTCGGCATCGATCATCGTCTTGATGCGGTGCCGAACCGCTTCCGCGGAATGCGCGGCCTGCCCGTCGGCGCTCTGGATGGCGGAGGTGAAGAAGTATTTCAGCTCGAAAACGCCGCGCTGCGTCGCCATGAACTTGTTGGTGGTGACGCGGCTGACGGTGCTTTCGTGCATGCCGATCGCCTCGGCGATGTCGCGCAGGATCAGCGGCCGCAGGTGCGAGACGCCGTGGATGAAGAAGGCGTCCTGCTGGCGGATGATCTCGCCCGCCACCTTCAGGATGGTGGTGGCGCGCTGGTGCAGCGACTTGACCAGCCAGTTGGCCGACTGGAAGCGCTCGGAGATGTAGTCCTTGTCGGCCTTCGACTTGGCGCCGTCGGAGATGCGGGCGAAATAGCGGTGGTTCACCAGCACCCGCGGCAGGGTGTCGGGGTTGAGGTCGATCAGCCAGCCGCCGCCGGGATTGGGCCGCATCAGGATGTCGGGGGTGACGAGCTGCGCCGGCGTGTGGTCGAAGGCCAGCGCCGGCTTCGGGTTCAGCTTGCGGATGTCGGCGACCATGTCGGCGACGTCCTCGGCATCGACGCCGCAGACCTTCATGATGGCCGGCAGGTTGCGCGCGGCCAGCAGTTCCAGGTTGTCGAGCAGCGCCGCCATCGCCGGGTCGAGCCGGTTCTTCTCGCGCAACTGGATGGCCAGGCATTCCTTCAGCGAGCGGGCGAAGATGCCGGGCGGATCGAAGCGCTGGCAGGCGGCCAGCACCCGCTCCACCCGGTCGAGGCCGCAGCCGAGCTGCTCGGCGAGCGCCGGCCCGTCGAAGCCGGCAAGCCAGCCGGCCTCGTCCAGCATGTCGATCAGCGCCAGCCCTATGAGCTGGTCGCCATGGTCGGGCAGGTCGATCTTCAACTGCTCGGTCAGGTGGTCGCGCAGGTTCTTTTCGCTGGTCAGCGTCGCTTCGAGGTTGCCGTCGTCATCCTCGAAGCCGCTGCGGCCGCCGCGCTCGCCGTAGGAGCCGTAGACCTCGCTGCCGCCGTCGGAGCCGTCGGAGAAGCGGTCGTCGCTGTAGACATTCTCGTAGTCGGTGTCGAGCGGCGCCTCCGCGGAGGACCCCATCGTGTCCGACGAGGTCATCTCCACCGTGTCGCGGGTGCGGCCGTCGGCCGGCGGGGCCGCCGGCATCTCGGCGTCGACGCCGCTGGCCTCCAGCCGCCCGTCGAGACGCCCCGCCTCCGCGTCGCCGCCGGCCTCGCCGCCCTCTCCGGGACCGCCGTCACGCTCCAGCAGCGGGTTCTGCTCGATCTCGCGGTCGACGAAGTCCGACAGTTCGATGTTCGACAGTTGCAGCAGCTTGATGGCCTGCTGCAACTGCGGCGTCATCACCAGGGTTTGGGCTTGTCGAAGGTCGAGACGTTGAGCAAGCGCCATGGCTGGAAACCGGGACCAGTGGAACGGAAGGCTACAGACTGAACCGGTCGCCGAGATAGACCTTGCGCACGCCCTCGTGCGCGACGATCTCGTCCGGCCGTCCCTCCATTAGTACCACACCATCGTGCAAAATGTATGCCCGATCGACGAGGTCCAGGGTTTCCCGCACATTGTGGTCGGTGATCAGCACGCCGATGCCGCGGTCGCGCAGGTGTCCGACCAGTTCGCGGATATCGCTCACCGCGATGGGGTCGATGCCGGCCAGCGGCTCGTCCAGCAGGATGAAGTGCGGCTGGCCGGCCAACGCGCGGGCAATCTCGACGCGCCGCCGCTCGCCGCCGGACAGCGCCAGCGCCGGCGACCGCCGCAGGTGCGTCACCGAGAATTCGGCCAGCAGCTCGTCCAGCATCGCCTCGCGCGCGTCGCGGTCGCTCTCCACCACCTCCAGCACCGAGCGGATGTTGTTCTCCACCGTCATGCCGCGGAAGATCGACGCCTCCTGCGGCAGGTAGCCGATGCCGAGCCGGGCGCGCCGGTACATCGGCAGGGCGGTGATGTCCTGGCCGTCCAGCGTGATCATGCCGGAATCGGCGGCGATCAGGCCGGTGATCATGTAGAAGCAGGTGGTCTTGCCGGCGCCGTTCGGGCCGAGCAGCCCGACCGCCTCGCCGCGCTGGACGCTGAGCGAGACGTCGCGCACCACCGGCCGCTTCTTGAAGGACTTGCCGAGATGCTGGGCCACCAGCCCCTCCGCCGCGGCGGCGGCACCGGGGGAGTGGGGCGCCCCGGCGGCGCCGGGCCCGTTGGCGGTCAGCACGGTCACGGCTTGCCCGCCGGCTGGCCCGCCGCGCCCTGGCCCGCACCCTGCCCCGCGGCCCGGCCTGCTCCCTGCCCCGGCGCCTGGCCCGGGACACCCGCCTTGTCGCCGGGGATCAGCAGGCCGCTGACGCGGCCGCCGGCGTCGCGGCCGGCGATGACTCGGTTGATCTTGGTGTTCATGTTCATCTCGGCGGCTTCGCCGTTCAGTTGGTTGTCGCCGCGGGTGATCTTCACGTTGCCGATCAGCACCGCGACGTTGTCGGCCACCGAATAGACCAGCTTCTCGGCCAGCGCCACATCCGTCGGGGTGGTCACCACCACGTTCCCCGAGCCGTCGATCCGCTCCATCTGGGTGGTGCCGTCGGCGGCCTTCTTCAGCCGGCCGATCAGCACGTCGGCCCGCAGCCGGTCGGCGCCGCGCACCGCGACGGCGTCGCCGCGCGCCACCGTCAGGTCGCGCGCCTCGTAATATTCCAGGCTGTCGCGGGCGGTGACGACGTCCTTGGTGGTGACCAGCCGCAGGTCCCTGCCGGTGACGACGGCGACCTGCTTGTCGGTGTCGTAGACCGCGTGGTCGCCGAACACCTGCTGGGACGGGCTGACGATGCGCACGCTGCCGTCGGCGACGAGCTGGAACACCTCGTTCCCCTTGCCCGGCACCTCGCGGTAGTAGGCGGTCAGGACGTCGGCGTAGACCGTCGAGTCGTTGCGCTTGGCCGACGCGTTGCCGCGCGCGACATAGGCGTGCACGTCCTGGTGCCACTCGATCGCCTGGTCGGCGTTGATCTCGACCGGCTGCTTGCCGCCGCCCAGTCCGGGGATCCCCTGGGCGAGGGCGGCCCCCGGCGCGAGGGCGGCGCCGACGACCGTGCTGCCCAGCAGGAGGGCGGTGGCCAGCGCCGCGGCGAGGCGCGTCGCGGAAGGGGCGCCAGACGGGGCTGGGCCTGCGGATGGGGTGGCGGTGCTGAACGGCGACCGTCTGGACGTCACGGCTTCTTGCTCCCGGGGCGCTCGGCGGCCTGGACCTGGGCCTTCGACTGGTTGAGGAAAACGATGGTCTTGCCGCGGTCCGACATGCGGAAGCCCTTGGCGTCGATCTCGCCCTGCGGGCCCTGGCCGCTCACCGCCTTGTCGCCCCAGGCGTTGCCCTTGCGGATGTCGGCCTCGGCCTCGCTGGTGGTGAACTCGTTGCCGTCGTCGCGCAGGACATGGACGTTGCCCCGCATCAGCAGGATGCCGGTGTCCTGGTTGTACCAGCCCTTGTCGGAGCTCATGGTCACCCAGGTGCCGGCGTTCTCTGTCATTTCGGCCTGCGGCTGGTCGAGGACGACGATGTCCGGCTGGTCGGCCGACTTGTCGGCCTTGGCCGCCACTAGCGAGAAGGGCTGGTTATGCTCGTCCAGGCTGAAGTAGCGCGGCTTCAGCATCTCACTCTGCCCGGAATCCGCGGTGATGTGCGGGGTCGGCAGGCTGGTCAGCGACGGCCAGGCGGCGAGCAGCGCCACCATCGCCAGCGCGGCGGCCGGCAGGGTGAACTTCATGGCCGAGACGAAGCGGGTGTGGAAGCGGCTGACCGGACGGGTGTCGCGCCGCCGGTGCGCGCGCATGGCCGCCGGCGGCTCCGCCGTCGGCCCTCCCGACTCCGCGCCGCCGGCCGGATGATGGCCGGTGCCGCCGGTTGCGGTGCGTTCGGGGGTGCGCAGGTCGTCCAGGCTCAACTCTCTGTCCCTCCGGCTCGGCCTTGCTTGCTGGTTCTGCTTGGCGGTTGGCGTGGCGGCGTCGTGCGGCGCCCGGGATGACGGCTGCTCAGGCGGCACCCGCACGCAGGCAGTCGTGGATGTGCACGATGCCCAGCGGCCGGTCGGCTTCCACAACGAACAGGGTGGTGATCTGCTTGTCGTTCATCTCGCGCAGCGCCTCGACGATCAGGGCCTTTGGGCGGATCGTCTTGGGGCGCGGGGACATGATGCTGTCGGCCCGCTCGGCCAGAAGCTCCGGCGTCAGGTGACGGCGCAGGTCGCCGTCGGTGATGATCCCGGCCAGGGCGCCGTCCTCGTCGGTCACCCCGACGCAGCCGAGCCGCTTGGCCGTCATCTCGAAGATGACGTCGGACAGCGGGGAGTCAAGACGGCACAGGGGCAAATCCGCCCCCTTGTGCATGATGTCGGTGACCTTCAGCAGGGCGCGGCCGAGCTGGCCGCCCGGGTGGAATTCCCGGAAATCGGCGGCGGAGAAGCCGCGCCGCTCCAGCAGGGTCACCGCCAGCGCGTCGCCAAGCGCCAGCATCATCGTGGTCGAGGTGGTGGGGGCGAGGCCCAGCGGGCATGCCTCCGGAACCGGCGGCAGGACCAGCGCCACGTCCGACTGCTCGGCCAGCGAGGAGGCGCCGTTGCGCGTCATCGCGATCAGCGGAATGCCGAAGCGCCGGGTGTAGGCGATGATGTCCGCCAGCTCGTGCGTCTCGCCGGAATTGGACAGCGCCACCACCGCGTCGATCTTCGCGATCATGCCGAGGTCGCCGTGGCTCGCCTCGCCCGGATGGACGAAGAGGGCCGGCGTCCCGGTCGAGGCCATGGTCGCGGCGATCTTGCGGGCGACGTGGCCCGACTTGCCCATGCCGGAGACGACCACCCGGCCCGCGATGCCGTGCAGGATGTCCAGCGCCCGCAGGAAGGCGCCGTCGAGGCTGTCGGCGAGCGCCGCCAGCGCCTCCGCCTCGGTCCGCAGCACGCGGGCGGCGCAGGCGAGGTCACGGTTCCCGGCCGGGCCGGGGGACAGGACGCCGGCGGCCATCGCACCGGACGAGATCAAGCTGGTCAAGGCTGTCGATGCCTTTCATTCCGAAGCGCGGCCGCGGGGCCATGCCCCGGAGGCCGCGTGCCATGGCCGGCACCGCCGGCGTCGCGAGGACGGTTGCCGGCCGCCGGCCGGCGGTCCGCCCGCTGCAGTATGCCCACCGGCGCATCCGGGGTCAAACGCCCGCCCGCCGCACCCCGGATCCCCGGGCCGTCGATGCCGGGACTTAGGATGCGGCGGGGGAGCGGGTCAATGGGCCAGGATGTCGGGGGTTTCCCAGCCGCCGAGGTCGAGCTCGCCGCGCGCCGGAAGGAAGTCGAAGCATGCCTGGGCCAGATGGGTGCGCCCCTCGCGCGCCAGCATGCCGTCCAGCTTCGCCTTCAGGTCGTGCAGATGCAGCACGTCGGAGGCGGCGTACTTCATCTGGTCGGTGGTCAGTTCGGCCGCCCCCCAGTCGGAGGACTGCTGCTGCTTGGAGATCTCGACGCCCAGCAGGTCCTTGCACAGGTCCTTCAGGCCATGCCGGTCGGTGAAGGTGCGGACCAGCTTGGACGCCACCTTGGTGCAGTAGACCGGCCGGCAGTCGACGCCGAGATAGGCCTTCATCACCGCGACGTCGAAACGGGCGAAATGGAACAGCTTGGTGACGGCCGGATCGGCCAGCAGCCGCTTCAGGTTGGGCGCGGCATACTGCCCCTGGCGGAACTGCACCAGGTGGACGGCGCCGTCGCCGGCGGAAAGCTGGACCAGGCACAGGCGGTCGCGGTGGGGATTGAGCCCCATCGTCTCGGTGTCGATGGCGATGCAGTTGTCACGCGCGCCGGCGGCGAGATCGAGGCCGTCGGGGAGATCGCCGTCATGAAGGTCGATGGGCATGGTCGCTTCCCGGGTGGTAAGGCCCCCGGCCATGGACCCTAGAAACGACGAACGCCGCTCTGCACGATCTCCCCAGCCGGGGATTTGTGCATGCGGCGCAGCCGGGTAGAAGAAATGGTGCCCAGGAGAAGACTCGAACTTCCACGACATTTCTGCCACAGGTACCTGAAACCTGCGCGTCTACCAATTCCGCCACCTGGGCTCGGTGCTCGGTGTGTGGGCGGTTGTTTAATGATCCGGCCGGATGCCGTCAACAGCTTTTTTTCGCCCCTTCGCTTTTTCCGGCCCCCATCCCGCCTGGCCGCTCCCGCCGGCCTGCGGCCACTCCGGGCCGTGATCCCACGTCTCGCGCCTGCCCTTCCAGCTTGCCCCCTAGCTTGCCCCCTGCGCATTCGCTATAAGCGTGCCCGCAGATTTCATGGCGACACAGTCGGAAGACGCGCCGGAGCACCGCGGGACGGTGAAAGGCCGCAACCGCCGGCGCTCCAGCCGGCAGGGTCCTCCGGACGCGCAACGACACGGGAGACGGTCGATGTCCTATCGCACTCAGGTTATCACGGTGTTCGGCGGTTCGGGTTTCATCGGCCGTCACCTGATCCGGCGGCTCGCCAAGTCGGGCGCGGTCATCCGCATTGCCACCCGGACCCCGTCCAAGGCCAACTTCCTGAAGACGGCCGGCGCCGTCGGCCAGATCATCCCCTTCGCCACCGACTGCTCCAAGGACGACTCCGTCGCCCGCGCGCTGCAGGGGGCGGACGTCGCCATCAACCTGCTGGGCGTCCTCTACGAGCGCGGCAGCCAGAGCTTCCAGGGCGTGCACGTCGAGGCCGCCGGCCGCATCGCCCGGCTGGCCGCCGCCGCCGGGGTCGGCCGGCTGGTCCATCTCTCGGCCATCGGCGCCGACGCCGCCTCCACGTCGGCCTATGGCCGCTCCAAGGCGGCCGGCGAGCAGGCGGTGCGCGACGTCTTCCCCGCGGCAACGATCCTGCGCCCCAGCATCGTCTTCGGGCCGGAGGACAACTTCTTCAACAAGTTCGCGGCGATGGCGCAGAAGGCGCCCGTCCTGCCGCTGATCGGCGGCGGCAAGACCCGCTTCCAGCCGGTCTATGTCGGCGACGTCGCCGAGGCGGTGGTGGCGGCGCTCGAACTCGACAGCGCCAGGGGCCGGACCTTCGAGCTGGGCGGCCCGCGCGTCTACAGCTTCAGGGAACTGCTGGAGCTGACCCAGAAGGACATCCGCCGCCACCGCCACCTGCTCACCCTGCCCTGGGGCACCGCCGAGCGGCTGGCCGGCTTCCTGGAGAAGGTGCCGGTGCTGGCCCCGGCGCTGACCCGCGACCAGGTGGAGATGCTCAAGCGCGACAACGTCGCCGCTCCCGGCGCCCCCGGCTTCAAGGATCTCGGCATCACCTCGCTCGCCACCTGCGAGGTGATCCTGCCGACCTACCTGTCGCGCTTCATCGTCGGCGGCAAGTACAGCACCCTGACCAACGACACCGGGACCAACGATACCGGGACCAACGGCACCGGGACGCCCGGCGCCGCCCACTGAGAAGGGCGTCTGCCCCGCCGGCCGGCTAGGGTGTGATCGTTTCAAGCGGTAGCGCTTGAAACGTGGCTCACACGGAAAACCAAACGCTCAGAGCCTGTCCGGTGCTTATTGAAGCACCGGACAGGCTCTGGCCCCCAAGCGGGATTTCCGGACTCACGCCCGCGGATGGCCGGGCCTGGAAATCCTGCACCCCTGCCTGGGAGCCCCGGCCGCCGCCGGGGCTATTTCTTTGGCCGCGCTGTTGGAGAGCGGCAATCGGACGAGATCATCCCGGAAGGACGCGACGAATGAGCGACGACACCCTGACCGAGAGGACGGAGCGCCGCCGCGCCGCCTCCGGCCCGGCCAACGCCGCCCGCTGGGCCACCGTGGCGGCATTTTTCCTGAACGGCACGGTCTTCGGCGTCTGGGCGACCCAGATCCCGCTGCTGAAGAACCGGCTCGACCTCAGCGCTGCCGTGCTGGGAGTGGCGCTGCTCTTCCTCGCGGCCGGCGCCCTGACGGCGATGGTGGCCAGCGGGCCGCTGCTGTCGCGGCTGGGCAGCGCGCCGGTGACGCGGGTGACCGCACTGCTGTTCGCCGCACTGCTGCCGCTGCCGGCGCTGGTGCCCGACGTGCCGGCCCTCTGCCTGGTGCTGGCGCTGTTCGGGGCGGCCGGCGGGACGATGGACGTCGCCATGAACGCGCAGGGCGCCCTGGTCGAACGGCGGCTCGGCCGGCCGATCATGTCGTCCCTGCACGGGATGTGGAGCCTGGGCGGCCTGGCCGGCGCCGCCCTCGGCGGGCTGCTGCTGCCGCTGATGCCCGCCGCCGCCCAGGCCGGGCTGGTGTCGGCCGCCCTGCTGGTGCTGTTCCTGGCGCTTCAGGGACGCCTGCTGCCGGACCGCAGCGGCGGCGGCGGCGGGCTGGTCCTGCCCGACCGGCGGACCCTGCTGCTGGGAACGCTCGCCGCCCTGTCCTTCATGAGCGAGGGCGCCATCCTCGACTGGAGCGCCATCCACCTGCGCGACGATCTCGGCGCGCCGCAGTCGCTGGCCGGGCTGGGATTCGGGCTGTTCTGCGCCGCCATGGCCGCCGGCCGCTTCAGCGGCGACCGGCTGCGCCAGCGGTTCGGCGGCGCGACGCTGATGCGCAGCGGCGCGGTGGTCGCCGCGGCCGGCCTCGGGCTGGTCCTGCTGGGGGGCTCGCCGCTGGCGGCGATGATCGGGTTCGGCGTGACCGGCCTCGGCCTGTCGAACGTCGTGCCGGTGCTGTTCAGCACCGCCGGCGCCGTCGAGGGCGGCCGGGCCGACCATGCCGTCGCCGCGGTGTCGACGATGGGCTATGCGGGCGTGCTGGCCGGACCGCCGCTGGTCGGCTTCATCGCCCAGGCGACCAGCCTCGCCACCGCCTTCGCGCTGATCGCCCTGCTGGCCCTGGTCCAGGCCGCCGCGGCGGCACGCGCCGTGCCGCCGCGGCATTGAGGGGGGAACGCGCGGGAACGGCCGCCGACGGCGGCGGTTACAGGTACAGGAAGGCCAGCATGCCGGTCCCGATGGCGATGCGGTACCAGGCGAAGGGGGTGAAGCCGTAGCGGCCGACGAAGTCGACCAGCGTCTTCACCACCAGCGCCGCCGCGATGAAGGCGGTGACGAAGCCGACGACGATCAGCAGGCCGCTGTCCAGGCTCATGCTCGACCAGTTCTTGTAGAGGTCGTAGGCGGTGGCGCCGGCCATGGTCGGGACCGCCAGGAAGAAGGAGAATTCCGCCGCCGCCTTGCGGTCGACCCCCATCAGCAGCGCCCCCAGGATGCTGGCACCCGACCGCGAGACTCCCGGAACCAGGGCCAGGCACTGGCAGAAGCCGATCTTCAGCGCCAGCGGGGCGGAGAAGTTCTCGATCCGGTGGTAGCGGGCGACCGGCACCATGCGCTCCACCAGCAGGATGGCGACCCCGCCCAGGATCAGGGCGATGCTGACGACGGTCGGGTTGAACAGCACCGACTTGATGATGCCGTGCAGCCCGGCGCCCAGCACCATCGCCGGCAGGAAGGCGATCAGCACCGCCATCACGAAGCGGCGTGCGCCGGGATCGTCCTTCAGCCCTGTGGCGACATGCCACAGCCGGTGGAAATAGACGACGCAGATCGCCAGAATGGCCCCGAGCTGGATCACCACCTCGAAAACCTGGCCCGGAGGTCCCTGGAATCCCAGCAGTTCGTCCAGCATGATGAGGTGCCCGGTCGAGGACACCGGCAGGAATTCGGTCAGCCCCTCGATGAGCCCCATGAGGGTGGCGTCCAGATATTGATCGATCATCATTGCGGCACGCAGCCTTCGGCAGGATTCGTATTCCGCGGCTTATAGCAGGCGACGGTTACGCTTGGCGACGACGAGGGTTCGGTACCTCTTTCTGCGAGATAGTCTCTTTATGGGACTAATTTTATGTCTCGGTTTTGCGACGTCAGGGGTGGCCGGGAGTGCATTCCAGCCTTGCGGGAAAAAAGGTCAACAAACGATACCTATCGGCATTTTTGTGCTTCCTCGCCCTTCGCGCATGCGTTATATGACGAGCGTCCGCCACTTTGCGGACGTTCGATTTCAACCCAGCCGACGGTCCTAGGGCGATGCCCCCGCGGCCTCGGTCAGGCGGCCGCCCCGATCGGCGACGGGGCCGCGAAGCGAAGGAGCAGACGTCATGGCGAACCAGAAAATGTTGGGCTTCGTGCACACCGCGCAGAAGATGCCCGACAAGCGGTCCGCTGCCGACCGCCGCCAGGACTTCGCGGAAATCTACGCCCGCTTCAGCGACGAGCGCGCGAACGAGCAGGCCAACCGCTGCTCGCAGTGCGGCGTCCCCTTCTGCCAGGTGCACTGCCCGGTTTCCAACAACATCCCGGACTGGCTGAAGCTGACCGCCGAGGGCCGCCTGGAGGAGGCCTACGAGGTTTCCCAGGCCACCAACAACTTCCCGGAAATCTGCGGCCGCATCTGCCCGCAGGACCGGCTGTGCGAGGGCAACTGCGTCATCGAGCAGTCGACCCACGGCGCCGTCACCATCGGCTCGGTCGAGAAGTACATCAACGACACCGCCTGGGAGAACGGCTGGGTCAAGCCGCGCACGCCGGCCCGCGAGCTGGGCCTGTCGGTCGGCGTGATCGGCGCCGGCCCGGCCGGCCTCGCCGCCGCCGAGGAACTGCGCGCCAAGGGCTACGAGGTCCATGTCTACGACCGCTACGACCGCATGGGCGGCCTGCTGGTCTACGGCATCCCCGGCTTCAAGCTGGAGAAGGACGTCGTCGCCCGCCGCGTCCAGCGCCTGGCCGACGCCGGCGTCATCTTCCATTCCAATTTCGAGGTCGGCCGCGACGCCACCCTGGCCGAACTGCGCGAGCGCCACGTCACCATCCTGATCGCCACCGGCGTCTACAAGGCCCGCGACATCCAGGCCCCCGGCTCGGGGTTGAAGAACATCGTCCCGGCGCTGGAATACCTGACCACCTCCAACCGGGTCGGCCTGGGCGACCGGATGGAGGCCTACGAGGACGGCTCGCTGAACGCCGCCGGCAAGAAGGTGGTGGTGCTCGGCGGCGGCGACACCGCGATGGACTGCGTGCGCACGGCGATCCGCCAGGGCGCCACCTCGGTCAAGTGCCTGTACCGCCGCGACCGCAAGAACATGCCGGGCTCGCAGCGCGAAGTGGCGCACGCCGAGGAGGAGGGCGTCGAGTTCGTCTGGCAGGCGGCTCCCGAGGCCTTCACCGGCGACGAGGTGGTGACCGGCGTGCGCGCCGTGCGCATCCATCTGGGCGTGGCCGACGCCACCGGCCGCCAGACCCCGCAGGTGATCGAGGGCTCCGACTTCACCGAGCCGGCCGACCTCGTCATCAAGGCGCTCGGCTTCGAGCCGGAGGATCTGCCGGGCCTGTTCGGCTCGCCCGACCTGACCGTCACCCGCTGGGGCACGCTGCTGGTCGACCACCGCACCAAGATGACCAGCCTGGACGGCGTCTTCGCCGCCGGCGACATCGTCCGCGGCGCCTCGCTGGTGGTGTGGGCGATCCGCGACGGCCGCGACGCCGCCGACGCCATGCACGCCTACGCCCAGACCGTCGGCGCGCCCAAGCTGGCGGTCGCGGCCGAGTAAGTTCACCCGCCTGCCCCCTCCCCGACCCTCCCCCGCTTTGCGGGAGAGGGTGCCTTGCGGGAAGGCGGCGGCAGTTCCCTCTCCCGCGTTAGCGGGGGAGGGTAAGGGAGGGGGCATCTGGCCTCCACCCAATTTCGCTATCAGAACCACCGTCTACCCCAGGGGGCCTTCCCTTCGGCCCCCCAGGTCAACGTCCAGACTGTGAAAGGGTCGTTCCATGACCACCGAGTTGAACCAGGGTGAGCAGTTCGTCGCCGATTTCCGCGCCAACGCCGCGGCGCTGACCACTGCCCACGCCTACAATCCGGCCGACGAGCACGACGCCTGCGGCGTCGGCTTCATCGCCGCGATCGACGGCAAACCCCGCCGTTCGGTGGTCGAGAAAGGCATCGAAGCCCTGAAGGCGGTCTGGCACCGCGGTGCGGTGGACGCCGACGGCAAGACCGGCGACGGCGCCGGCATCCATGTCCAGGTGCCGCAGAAGTTCTTCAAGGACCACGTCAAGATCATCGGCCACCTGCCGCCGGAGAACAACCTGGCGGTCGGCCAGGTCTTCCTGCCGCGCATCAGCCTGGACGCCCAGGAAGCCTGCCGCTGCATCGTCGAGACCGAGATCCTGGCCTTCGGCTACTACATCTACGGCTGGCGCCAGGTGCCGATCAACGTCGACATCATCGGCGAGAAGGCCAACGCCACCCGGCCCGAGATCGAGCAGATCATCATCGGCAATTCGAAGGGCGTGTCGGACGAGCAGTTCGAACTCGACCTCTACATCATCCGCCGCCGCATCGAGAAGGCGGTGCAGAACGAGCGCATCAACGACTTCTACATCTGCTCGCTGTCGGCGCGCTCGATCATCTACAAGGGCATGTTCCTCGCCGAGCAGCTCTCGACCTTCTATCCGGACCTGACCGACGACCGCTTCGAGTCGTCCTTCGCCATCTACCACCAGCGCTATTCGACCAACACCTTCCCGACCTGGCCGCTGGCCCAGCCCTTCCGCATGCTCGCCCACAACGGCGAGATCAACACGCTGAAGGGCAACGTCAACTGGATGAAGGCGCACGAGACCCGGATGGAGCATGGGGTGTTCGGCACCCACATGGCCGACCTGAAGCCGGTGATCGGCGTCGGGCTGTCGGACTCGGGCGCGCTGGATGCCGTCTTCGAGGTGATGGTCCGTGCCGGCCGCAGCGCGCCGATGGTCAAGATGATGCTGGTGCCGCAGGCGCTGACCAGCTCGCAGACCACGCCGGACAACCACAAGGCGCTGATCGGTTACTGCAACTCGGTGATGGAGCCGTGGGACGGCCCGGCGGCGCTGGCCATGACCGACGGCCGCTGGGTCGTCGGCGGCATGGACCGCAACGGCCTGCGCCCGATGCGCTACACCATCACCACCGACGGCCTGATCATCGGCGGCTCCGAGACCGGCATGGTCAAGATCGAGGAGAACCAGGTGGTCGAGAAGGGCCGCCTCGGCCCGGGCGAGATGATCGCCGTCGACCTCCAGGCCGGCAAGCTTTTCAACGACCGTGAGCTGAAGGACCATCTGGCGACCCAGAAGCCCTGGGGCCAGTGGGTCAAGAACACGACGCACCTTGACGAGCTGGTGAAGACCGCCTCGCTGAAGGGCGAGCCGTCGGAGATGGAGAAGGAGGAGCTGCGCCGCCGCCAGATGGCCTTCGGCCTCGCCATGGAGGACATGGAGCTGATCCTCCACCCGATGGCGGAGGACGCCAAGGAGGCCGTCGGCTCGATGGGCGACGACAGCCCGATCGCCGTGCTGTCGGACAAGTACCGCGGCCTGCACCACTTCTTCCGCCAGAACTTCTCCCAGGTCACCAATCCGCCCATCGACTCGCTTCGCGAGCGCCGGGTGATGAGCCTGAAGACGCGCCTGGGCAACCTCGGCAACATCCTGGACGAGGATGAGAGCCAGACCCGGTTGCTGCAACTCGACAGCCCGGTGCTGACCACCGCCGAATTCCGCGCCATGCGCGACTACATGGGCGAGACGGCGGCGGAGATCGACGCGACCTTCCCGGTCGATGCCGGCCCGGACGCGCTGCGCGACGCGCTCCGCCGCATCCGCCAGGAGGCGGAGGACGCCGTGCGCGGCGGTGCCACCCACGTCATCCTGACCGACGAGGCGATGGGCCCGGCCCGCGCCGCCATCCCGGCGATCCTGGCGACCGGTGCGGTCCACACCCACCTGATCCGCTCCAACCTGCGCACCTTCACCTCGCTGAACCTGCGCACGGCGGAGTGCCTGGACACCCATTACTTCGCGGTGCTGATCGGCGTCGGCGCCACCACCGTCAACGCCTATCTGGCGCAGGAAGCGGTGGCCGAGCGCCAGCGCCGCGGCCTGCTCGGCTCGCTGTCGCTGGAAAAGGCGATGACGAACTACAAGAAGGCCATCGACGACGGCCTGCTGAAGATCATGTCCAAGATGGGCATCTCGGTCATCAGCAGCTACCGCGGCGGCGGCAACTTCGAGGCCATCGGCCTCAGCCGCGCCCTGGTCGCCGAGCATTTCCCGGCGATGGTCAGCCGCATCTCCGGCATCGGCCTGAACGGCATCCAGAAGAAGGTGCTGGAGCAGCATGCGCTGGCCTATGCCGGCGAGGCGCTGCCGCTGCCGGTCGGCGGCTTCTACCGCTTCCGCAAGTCGGGCGACCGCCATGGCTGGGAGGGTGGGATCATCCACACCCTGCAGCAGGCCGTCACCAACGACAGCTACACCACCTTCAAGAAGTATTCGGAGCAGGTGAACAAGCGGCCGCCGATGCAGCTCCGCGACCTGCTGGAGTTCCGCACCACCAAGGCCGCCGTTCCGGTGGACGAGGTGGAGAGCATCACCTCCATCCGCAAGCGCTTCATAACGCCGGGCATGTCGATGGGCGCCCTGTCGCCCGAGGCGCACGGCACGCTGAACGTCGCCATGAACCGCATCGGCGCCAAGTCCGACTCGGGCGAGGGCGGCGAGGATCCGGCGCGCTTCCGTCCCGACAAGAACGGCGACAACTGGAACTCCGCCATCAAGCAGGTGGCGTCGGGCCGCTTCGGCGTCACCGCCGAGTACCTGAACCAGTGCCGCGAGCTGGAGATCAAGGTCGCCCAGGGCGCCAAGCCCGGCGAAGGCGGCCAGCTCCCCGGCTTCAAGGTGACGGAGATGATCGCGCGGCTGCGCCACTCGACGCCGGGCGTCATGCTGATCAGCCCGCCGCCGCACCACGACATCTACTCGATCGAGGATCTGGCCCAGCTCATCTATGACCTGAAGCAGATCAACCCGGACGCCAAGGTCACGGTGAAGCTGGTCAGCCGGTCGGGCATCGGCACCATCGCCGCCGGTGTCGCCAAGGCCAACGCCGACATCATCCTGATCTCCGGCAACTCCGGCGGCACCGGCGCCAGCCCGCAGACCTCGATCAAGTTCGCCGGCCTGCCCTGGGAGATGGGCCTGTCGGAGGTCCATCAGGTCCTGACGCTGAACAAGCTGCGCCACCGCGTGCGGCTGCGTACCGACGGCGGCCTGAAGACCGGCCGCGACATCGTCATCGCCGCCATGCTGGGCGCGGAGGAGTTCGGCATCGGCACCGCCAGCCTGATCGCCATGGGCTGCATCATGGTCCGGCAGTGCCATTCCAACACCTGCCCGGTCGGCGTCTGCGTCCAGGACGAGAAGCTGCGCGAGAAGTTCGTCGGCACGCCGGAGAAGGTGGTGAACCTCTTCACCTTCCTGGCCGAGGAGGTCCGCGAGATCCTGGCCCGGCTGGGCTTCCGCTCGCTGACCGAGGTGATCGGCCGCACCGACCTGCTGCACCAGGTCAGCCGCGGCGGCGCCCACCTCGACGACCTCGACCTCAACCCGCTGCTGGCCCAGGTCGATCCCGGCGAGAACGCCCGCTACTGCACGTTGCAGGGCCGCAACGAGGTGCCGGACACGCTGGACGCCCGCATCGTCGCCGACGCCCGCCCGCTGTTCGAGGAGGGCGAGAAGATGCAGCTCGCCTACAACGCCCGCAACACGCAGCGCGCCATCGGCACGCGGCTGTCGTCGATGGTGACGCGGAAGTTCGGCATGTTCGGGCTGCAGCCCGGCCACATCACGGTGCGCCTGCGCGGCACCGCCGGCCAGTCGCTGGGCGCCTTCGCGGTGCAGGGCATCAAGCTGGAGGTGATGGGCGACGCGAACGACTATGTCGGCAAGGGCCTGTCGGGCGGCACCATCGTCGTCCGTCCGGCGACCAGCAGCCCGCTGGAGTCGAACAGGAACACCATCATCGGCAACACGGTGCTGTACGGCGCCACCGCCGGCAAGCTGTTCGCCGCCGGCCAGGCCGGCGAGCGGTTCGCGGTTCGCAACTCCGGCGCCACCGTGGTGGTGGAGGGCTGCGGCTCCAACGGCTGCGAGTACATGACCGGCGGCATGGCGGTCATCCTGGGCAAGGTCGGCGACAACTTCGCCGCCGGCATGACCGGGGGCATGGCCTACCTCTACGACCCGGAGGACTCGCTGCCGCTGCACATCAACGAGGAAAGCGTCATCTTCCAGCGGATCGAGGTGCCGCATTACGAGGCCCAGCTCCGCGCGCTGATCGAGGAGCATGTCGCCGAGACGCAGAGCCGTTTCGCCGCCGAGATCCTCAACGACTGGCGGCGTGAACTCGGCCACTTCTGGCAGGTGGTCCCGAAGGAGATGCTGCACCGCCTGGCCGTCCCGGTGACCCTGCCGCGCGCCATCCCGGCGGAGTAAGGCCCCCGACGGGGGCTCCCGACCGGAGGGAGCGCCCGCGACCCGGCATCGACGCGCAAGAGCCCGCCGCTCCCCCGAGGGAGCGGCGGGCTTTTTCCTTGCCGCTTCCTTGCTGCTCATGGGCGGACCGCCCACGGCGCGGTCCTGGGCAGTGGAGGGTCGAGGACAATTCCGGACATCCAGCGAAACAAATTCGCCGCTCGCGTGTCATCAGCCCAGGGAGCTCCGCCGGCAGGTGCCGCTCCCTTCGTCTGAGGTTCATTCCGGGAGGATGACATGCACAAGTTTCTCGCCGCCGCCGTTCCGGCCCTGATGCTGATGGCCGCAGCGGTGCCGGGCCACGCCCAGAGCGGCTCCAGCCGGTCCGAGGCGGTCGCCAGCGGGCGGATGGACACCGGTGCCCGCGGCCTGCCGATCACCCAGTCCCTGGTCGGCAAGAAGGTCTATCATCGCCATGGCGGCCCGGTGGCCGGCACCATCCAGAGCATCACCACCGGCACCGACGGCCAGCCGGTCGCCGTGCTCGACGTGCGGGGCGCCTCCGCTCCGGTGATGCTGGGCTCGGAGCATTTCGAGCGCCGCGGCAACCGCATCATCGTCATGCATGACCAGACCGAGTTGCAGCAACTCGCCCAGTATGCCAGCCAGGGCAACACCGCCTACGGCAGCTCGATGGACAACAGCGCCACCGGCAACGCCATGGGCAGCGGCTCGATGGGAAACAGCTCGATGGGCAATGGCTCGATGGGCACCACCCCGCAGCCCTACGGCACGATGAACCGCAACTCCACGGGCAACGGCTCCATGGGCAACGGCTCGGTGAATGACGGTTCCATGAGCCGTGGCATGGCGCCGAACCAGCCCGGCCTGGGGCAGTAAGGCGGACGCCCGCAAGGCGGGACATGTCCTGATCCACCACCGATCGGCACCGCTCGGCCCTCAGCCGGCCCTCAGCCGGCCAGCGACCGGTCCGCGACCGGTGGTGGATCCGTGTGCTGGCCTCCGCCGGGCCGTGGCGGGGCTAGCCCTCGATCACCGTCAGCTCGCCCGCCAAGGGCCTGGGCATCTCCGCCTTGACCGCTTCGGTGTCCAGGCCGCCGGCGAGCAGGCAGACCAGCTTGGCGTAGCTGGCCTCCGGCGTCATGTCGTAGGCGCCGACAGCACCGATGGCCCCGAGGCCGGTGGCATAGGCGCCGGGCAGGACCGCGCCGCGCTGCACCTGGGTGTTGTCCATCACCACCATGCCAGCCTTCACCGCCGCCGACAGCGCGTCGAGGAACTCCCGGTCGGTCGGGCCGTTGCCCTCGCCGAAGGCCAGCAACACCACCCCCCTGGGCGCCGGGCTGGTGCCGGTCAGCATCGCCGACACCGTGCTGCCGCGGATGCCGGGGTAGAGCCACAGCATCACCACGGACAGATCGGCGACCGCCGCCGCTGCCGCCTCCAGCGCGGCCAGCCGGCGGGCGCGATTGCCCGGCTCGGTCAACGACGTGTCGGCGCCCGGCATCGGCAGCCACAGCGCCTCGTTGCGGGCGACCACGCTGCCGATGGTGGCGAGCGGCGGGAGGTTCGGCGAGTCGAAGCCGGCATAGCGGTTGGCGTCGACCTTCGAGGCACGGTTGCCGCGCAGCAGCTTGGTATCGAAATAGACGCAGGCCTCGGGCACCGGCAGGGTTCCGGCAACCACGATGGCGCCGATAAGGTTGGCCGGTGCGTCGCTCAGCGTGAAGGACAGCGGGATCTGCGACCCGCTGAACACCACCGGCTTCGACAGGCCGGGCAGCAGGAAGGAGAGGGCCGAGGCGCTGTAGGCCATGCTGTCGGTGCCGTGCAGCACCACGAAGCCGTCATACTGGTCGTAGACTTCCAGCAGGCGCCGGGCGATGGCGATCCAGTCCGCCGGCGTCATGTTGGAGCTGTCGAGCGTGCGGTCGAACCAGCCCATCGTCCAGCCGAGCTGCGGATACCCTGCCACCCCGTGGCCGGACAGGCCCGGCATCGACATCACCCGCTGTTCGAACTCCGGACCCGCAACCGGGGAGAGCACGCCCCGGTCGTTGGTCACGCACCCGATGGTGCCCCCGGTGTACAGCACATAGACCCGCGCCATCGCCATTCCCCCGTCTTTCCGGTCGCCGGCGGCAGGATAGGCCGTCGCAGGACTACTTCTCAAGGAACAGCGGGTCCCGGAACAGCGGTTCGGAAGCCGGCGGGCGGCGCCGGCCGACCTCGCCCGGCCGCCCGAGCGGGTTGTAGGGCAGCCGGAAATGCCGCGGCTCCGGGACCCTGGGCGGCGGGGCGGAGACGGGCTCCAGCCTTGCGGCCTCAAGCACGGCGCTGGACCAGATGGACAGAAGGGACATGGACGCGCGCTCCCGATCGGTTGGAAAGCGACAATGGGGTGGCGCTCAATTCCTTGGAAACGAATAGACATTATGCGGTCATCACGGTTCGTGATAACCATGGGTCGGGACCGCCCGTTTCACGCCCTCCCTTACCGCCACCGGGTGTCCGTGCTAGGAAGGAACGGTCCGTTCCCGGCCGCGGAAGGTCACGCATGTCCCCTCGCCCGCCCCGACACCGGCGACCCGCTCCCGGATGGAACGCTGGAACAGGCGCGCAACGGCGTTCCACCCGGTTTCAAATGTTCCACTCGCGCCCGCCCGCCGCGCCGGACCGCCGCATTCCCGCCCCACCCCCGGTTCCCCGACATGCCCGCCAACCTTGATACCGACCTGCTGCGCGCCTTCGTCGCCGTCGCCGAGCATGCCAGCTTCACCCGCGCCGGCGAGACGCTGGGCCGCACCCAGGCGGCGGTCAGCCAGCAGGTCCGCCGCCTGGAGGAAACGGTCGGCAAGCGCGTGTTCGAGCGCGACACCCACGGCGTGCGCGTGACCCGCGACGGCGAGGTGCTGCTGGCCTACGCCCGCCGCATGCTGACGCTGAACGACGAGGTGCTGGCGCTGATGCGCCGCAGCCCGACGGTGGCCAGCGTGCGCATCGGCACCCCCGACGACTACGCCACCATGCTGCTGCCGGAGGTGCTGGCCCGCTTCAACGCCGCCTACCCGGAGGTGATGGTCGAGGTGGTGTGCGACAACAGCCCCGACTTGGTGGCGGAGATCGACCGCGGCCGCTACGACCTCGCCCTGGTCACCCGCCGGGCCGGCGACACGGCGGGCGAGCTGGTACGACGGGAGCCGGTGGCCTGGGTGGCGCCGCCGCTCGATCCCGCGCCGCCGCCGGGCCACCGGCCGGTGGAACGCCTGGACCCGCTGCCGCTCGCCCTGTTCCCCAAGGGCTGCGTCGTCCGCGACCTCGCGGTTGCCGCGCTCGACACGATGGGGCGCGACTGGCGGGTCGCCTTCACCAGCAAGAGCGTCGTCGCCGTGCACGGCGCGGTGATGGGCGGGCTTGGGGTGACGGCGATGGAGTGCTGCACCGTGCCGGCCGGCCTGCGCCGCATCGGTGCGGCGGAGGGCTTCCCCGACCTGCCGGACATCGACATCGCCCTGCACCGCGCCCGCGGCGAGGCGCCCAAGCCGGTGCGGCTGCTGGCCGACGCCATCCACGATCTCGTCGGCCGCCAGATGCTGGGTGGCAGGCCGCCCGCTCCCGCCGCAGGCACCGCTGTCGGCGCTGTCGGGAGGGTGGCATGACGGTGCGGGCGGCTCCCCTCCCCCGCGCCTCCCGGCTCCGCAGGCTGCTGCTTGCGGGCGGCGTGCTGTGGGCCGCGGCGTCCGGCGCGCTCTGCCCTGCGCCGGCGCGCGCGCAGAGCCCGGTCGCCATCGGTGCGCCCCTGACCGGCGAGGTCGTGCTGAACCGCGACATCGAGGTGCGGATCGGTCCCGGCGAGGATGCGCGCATCGTCATGACGCTGAAGCAGGGCAAGGCGCTGAACGCCCTCGGCACCCCGCGCGGCACCGCCTGGACGGAGGTGGCGATCGGCGGCAAGCCCATCGGCTACGTCCCCGCCGACTCACTGGACCCGGCGCTGATGGTGACCGGGCGCCCGGCGGTCGGCGGCGAGGGTCCCCGCCCGCCCGCCAAGCCGGCCTCGGGCGGCGGCCAGGCGTCACCGCCGGCAGCGCCGTCCCCGGCGGCCCAGCGGCCGGACACCGCCGCTCCCCACCGCAGCGCCGCCGTCGTGCCGCGCGAGGCCTGGGACAAGGCGGCCCGCAGCCCGGCGGAAGGCTATGTCGTCGCCGCCGCCCCGATAACCGCCACCGAGGTGTTGAGCAACCGCAAGCGCCGGTCCTTCACCCTGCGCACGGGCGACGTGGTCGGGCTGCTCGGCGCCGCCGACGGGCAGGCGACGCTGGCGCTCCCCGCCGGGACGCACGCCCTGGCGCCGATCCGCGACCTCGTCGGGGTGGCCGCCGCCTATCCGCTGCCGGGCATGCCGCCGGTGGAGCCGGGGATGCTCTACGGCATCAAGCTCGGCGAGTATGTCAGCTACGGCGAAGGGCTGCGCGCCTGGAAGGAGTTCACCGCCGGCCCCGGCAGCACCTACCGCGACCTGCCGCCGATGGTCTGGCCGGTCTTCCGCCGGGGACGCCTGCTGTACGACGTGGGCGTTGCCCCCTTCACCCGCTTGCAGGTCGACAACGCCTGCGGCACGCTGGCGCAACGCGGACTCGATTGTACGGTGATCGAGCTGGATACGTTCTGATGGCTGTCCCCGCTTCGAGGCCGACGCGCCATGACCGACCCTGATCCAGGCACCACCCCCGCCACCCCACCTCCCGAGGACGAGGAGCTGGTGTTCCTTGATGAGTCCGGTGGGGATGAATCCGGCGGGAACGACGCAGGCGGGGCGGCCGACCATGGGCCGCCCGGCAGCCGATGGACCATGCTGATCGTCGACGACGAGCCGGAGGTGCATGCGATCACCAAGCTCGTCCTGTCGGATTTCGCCTTCAAGGGCCGGCGCGCGCGCTTCCTGTCCGCCCATTCGGCGGCGGAGGCGCAGGCGATCCTGGCGCGCGAGAGCGACATCGCGCTGATCCTGCTCGACGTGGTGATGGAGACCGAGGATGCCGGCCTGCAACTCGTCCACCACATCCGCGAGGAGCTCGGCAACCGCCATGTCCGCATCATCCTGCGCACCGGCCAGCCGGGGCAGGCGCCGGAACGGGCGGTGATCCTCGATTACGACATCAACGACTACAAGGCGAAGACCCAGCTCACCGCCCAGCAGCTCTTCACCAGCACCGTCGCGGCGCTGCGCTCCTACGAGGACATCGTGGCGATCGACGCCAACCGCCGCGGGCTGGAGAAGATCATCGAGGCGTCGTCGTCGCTGTTCCGCACCCGCTCGATGAAGCTGTTCGCCGCCGGCGTCCTGACCCAGCTTTCCGGACTGCTCGGGGTCGGGCCGGACGCCATCCTCTGCGTGCAGCGGGGGGGACGCGGCGGCCCCCGCCCCGATCCCGGCCCTGATCGCGGCCCTGACCCCGGCCCCGGCGGCGTCGCCGACCACGACGGCCTCTACGTGCTCGCCGGCTCCGGACGGTTCGAGGCGCTGATCGACGAACTCGCCGCCGGCCATGTCGAGGCGCCGGTCCTCGACGCGGTGACCGCCTGCCTGGAGCGGCGGGCGCACCAGTATGCCGCCGACCACTGCACGCTCTACATCCGCACGCCCAACGGCCGCGAGACGGTGGTCTACCTGCGCTCCGGCCGCCCCCTCTCGGACCTCGACCGCCGGCTGATCGAGCTGTTCTGCGGCAAGATCTCGGTCGGGTTCGACAACCTGCACCATTACGAGCAGCTCCACCGCGTCCAGCAGGGCACGCTGGCTGCCCTGGCCGACCTCGTCGAGGGTGGCCAGCCTGCCTTGCCGGGCGCCCTGTCGGCTGCCGAACCGCAGCCGGCGGACGCCAGGGGCGGCGATCAGGGGACCGCGCGCCTCAGCCGGTCGCTGCACCTCGCCGCGCTGACCGAATGCATCGCCCGCCGCCTGCATGCCGACGGGCATTTTCCCGAGTCGCTGGACGAAACGTCACTGGAGATCATCGGGCTGGCCGCCATCCTCCATGACATCGGCAACGCCGTGGTCAGCCCGGCGATCCTCGCCAAGCCGGGTCCGCTCGACGACGCCGAACGCGCGGCGATGCAGGTCCACACGGTCGCGGGCGCCGCCTTGCTGTCGCAGGCGAGCCATCTGGCCGAGGGGCCGAGCCATCTTCATCTCGGCGCCACGGTGGCACGCTCGCATCATGAGAACTGGGACGGCAGCGGCTATCCCGACGGCCGCAGCGGCCCCGCCATTCCGCTGTGCGCCCGCATCGTCGCGGTCGCCGACGCCTATGACGCGATGACGCGCGACCGTCCCTACCGGACGGCATTGGGACACGAGGCTGCGGTGGCGGAAATCAGGCGGCTGGGCGGTCTGCGCTTCGACCCGACGGTGGTCGATGCCTTCCTGGCGGCCCTGCCGGAAATCGAGGGACTCGGCCGGTAAGGCCGCCGTCAGCGGCGGGAGAGCGACTCCACCGCCTCGCGCAGGGGACCGACCTGCACCGGCTTCAGCAGGAGCTGGCATCCCAGCAGTTCGGCTTCGTCCCGGCGGGCGGCGGTGCTGTCCCCGGTCAGGATGATCGCCGGGATCTCCACGCCGGTGCGGCTGCGCAGCAGTTCCACCACCTCGCGCCCGGTCCGGCCGGCCGGCAGGTAATGGTCGGCGATGATCAGGTTCGGGGTCCGGGCAAGGCCGGGGAGCTGCTGCTCCAGTGCGGCCGCGCTCAAGGCTGTCACGGTCTCGTATCCCCATCCGTCCAGCAGGATCGTCAGCCCTTCCACGATGGAACGGTCGTCGTCGACCACAATGACGAGTGGTTTGCTGGACTTACTTTCGATTGTCCGGTCGCTCCCCGATGCAGCCATTTGCCTCCCCTGCTCCCTTCAGTGCAATCCAATCCCGTCCGAAAACACCAAGGCAACACAAGCTTGGCCTGTGCCTTAACCGTGACATTGATGAAACCGCAGGCTTATCGGATACAGATAAATTTGACTTCCGGATTTTCCATAGGTCCATGCATCTCTGCGCAGCATTTAGCCGTAATACAAGGCAATAGGGTTTTCCCTTAGCTGATGCAATCTCACGCCTTCAATCAGCGATTCATCATATGCTCGTATGTGCAACCGGTTGAATTCGCGGGTACACCTGTTGTTTGGCGTCGAAACGAAAACGCCCCCGCGGAAGCGGGGGCGTTTCTTCAATCGGCAGGCTGTTCAACCTTGGCGGGCAGGCATCACCCGCGCAGGGTGCCTCCGGTCGCCTTGGCCACCGCCGCGACGATCTTCTGGCCGACCGCTTCGATCGCCTCGTCCGTCAGCGTCGCGCTGGTCGGCTGGTAGGTGACCGACACGGCGACCGACTTGCGGCCCTCGCCGACACCCGGCCCCTCATAGACGTCGAAAACCGTGACGTCCTTGACCAGCGCCTTGTCGGCGCCCTTCACCGCGCGGAGGATCTTGTCGGTCTCCACCTTGCGGTCGAGGACGAAGGCGAAATCGCGCTCGACCGGCTGGAAGGACGAGAGCTGGACCATCGGCTTGGCGGTGCCGCCCTTCTTCTTGGGCAGCGGCACGGCGTCCAGCATCACCTCGAAGCCGACCACCGGCCCCTTGACACCCAGCGTCTCCAGCACCGAGGGGTGAATCTCGCCGAAGCGGGCCATCACCGTGGGGCCGAGCCGCAGCACGCCGGAGCGGCCGGGATGGTACCAGCCCGGCGCATCGGTGGTGACCTGCAGGTTGCCGGCCGGGGCGCCGACCGCCTCCAGAACCACCAGCGCATCGGCCTTGGCGTCGAACACGTCGACACCGCGGGCCTTCTCCGCCCAGTGGCGCGGCACTGCCGCACCGGCGCGGATGCCGGCGGCGACGCTGTCCTGCCCGTCGGGCGCCGGCGTGCGGAAAGCCGCCCCGACCTCGAACAGGCGGACGTCGGCATAGCCGCGGTCGGCGTTGCGGCCGGCGGCCTGGATCAGGTTGGGCAGGATCGACGGGCGCATGACGTCGAGGTCGCTGCTGATCGGGTTGACCAGCCGCAGGCCGGGCTGGCCGCCGCCGAACAGCTCGGCGACCGGACCGGACAGGAAGGACCAGGTGACGGCCTCCGACAGGCCGCGGGCGGCGAGCGTGCGCTTGGCCAGCGCCACGCGGCGCTGCTTCAGCGTCAGGGCCGGGCGGGTCAGCACCGTCTCGCGCGGCAGCGGCGTCGCCGGAATGGCGTCGAAGCCGTGGACGCGCAGCACCTCCTCGACCAGATCGGCCTCGCCCTGAACGTCGGCGCGCCAGGACGGAACGCCGACGACCAGACGGCCCTCGGCATCCTCGCCCTCCAGGGTGAAGCCAAGGTCGGTCAGGATCCGCTCCTGACGGTCGCGCGGCAGGTCGACGCCGCCGAGCGCGGCGACGCGGCCCGGACGCAAGCTCAGGCTGCGCTTCCAGTCCGGCTCGGCCCCGGCGACCACCAGGTCCGACGGCTCGCCGCCGCAGAGATCCAGAATCAGGCGGGTGGCGCGCTCCATGCCGGCGAAGACCGCTGCCGGATCGACGCCGCGCTCGAAGCGGTAGCGGGCATCCGAGTCGATGCCCAGCCGGCGCCCGGTCTGCGCCGTGCGCACCGGATCGAACAGCGCCGCCTCGACGAAGACGTTGACCGTCGACTCGGTGCAGCCGGTCGGCTCGCCGCCGACGATGCCGGCCAGAGCCTCAGCCCGCTCGTCGTCGGCCACGACGGTCATGGCGCCGTCCAGCGCGTATTCCTTGCCGTTCAGCGCCGCCAGCGTTTCGCCCTCGCGGGCCATGCGGACGGTGATGTCGCCCTTCACCGCGTCGGCGTCGAAGACGTGCAGCGGACGGGCGGCGTCGAAGGTCAGGTAGTTGGTGATGTCGACCAGCGCCGAGATCGGGCGCAGGCCGATGGACACCAGCTTGTCCTGCAGCCACTTCGGCGACGGACCATTCTTCACGCCGCGGATGTAGCGGCCGACGAACAGCGGACAGGCCTCCGGTACCGTGATCGACACGCCGATCGGGCTGGCGAAGCGGCCTTCGACCGGGGTGGTGTCGAGATGCCCGGCGGTCAGCGGCTTCAGCGTCCCCATGCCGGCAGCGGCGAGGTCGCGGGCGATGCCGCGCACGCCGGCGCAATCGGCGCGGTCCGGCGTCAGGTTGATGTCGATGACCGGATCGTTCAGCCCGGCATAGTCGGCGAAGCCGGCGCCGACGGGGGCGTCGTCCGGCAGCTCGATGATGCCCTCATGCTCGTCCGACAGCTTCAGCTCGCGCTTCGAGCACATCATGCCGTTCGACTCGACGCCACGGATGACGCCCTTCTTCAGCGTGATGTCGGAGCCGGGGACATAGGTCCCCTCCGGCGCGAAGACGCCCTTCATGCCGGCGCGCGCGTTGGGAGCGCCGCAGACGACCTGCAGGGTGCCGGCGCCGGTATCGACCATCAGCACGCGCAGCTTGTCGGCGTCCGGGTGCTTCTCGGCCGAGACGACATGGGCGACGCGGAAGGGCGCCAGCTCCTTCGACCGGTCATGGACGCCTTCCACCTCCAGGCCGAGGGCGGTCAGCTTCTCCGTGATCTGGTCGAGCGAGGCGTCGGTCTCCAGATGGTCCTTCAGCCAGGACAGCGTGAACTTCATGGATCCGGCTCCTTAGCGCGTCAGGCCGTGGGCGATGTTGGGAATGTCGAGGGCGGCGAAGCCGTAGTGCTTCAGCCAGCGCAGGTCGGCTTCGAAGAAGGTGCGCAGGTCGGGGATGCCGTATTTCAGCATGGCGACGCGCTCCACCCCCATGCCGAAGGCGAAGCCCTGGTAGCGGGTGCTGTCGATGCCGCAGGCTTCCAGCACGTTCGGGTGGACCATGCCGCAGCCGAGGATCTCCAGCCAGTCACCGTAGTTGCCCAGCTTCAGCTCGCCGCCCTTGCGCGAGCAGCCGATGTCGACCTCCGCCGACGGTTCGGTGAAGGGGAAGAAGCTGGGGCGGAAGCGCAGCGGCAGGTCGTCCACGTCGAAGAAGGCGCGGCAGAACTCCACGAGGCAGCCCTTCAGGTGCCCCATGTTGGTCGCCTCGTCGATGACCAGCCCCTCGATCTGGTGGAACATCGGGGTGTGGGTCATGTCGTAGTCGGAGCGGTAGGTGCGCCCCGGGGCGATGATGCGGATCGGCGGCTTGTTGTTCAGCATGGTGCGGACCTGCACCGGGCTGGTGTGGGTGCGCAGCAGCATCTTCTTATCGGCCCCGTTTTCCGAAGGCGCGTCGGGCAGATAGAAGGTGTCGTGCATGTCGCGCGCCGGGTGGCCGGGCGGGAAGTTCAGGGCGGTGAAGTTGTGGAAATCATCCTCGATGTCCGGCCCTTCGGCGACCGAGAAGCCCATTTCGGCGAAGATGGCGACCATCTCGTCCATCGTCTGGCTGATGGGATGGATGCGCCCTTCCGTCTCGGGGCGGACCGGCAGGGTGACGTCGACCCGTTCGGTTTCCAGCCGTGCCTTCAGGTGGGCGGCGGCGAGGTCGGCCTTGCGCGCGTCGATGGCGGCGGCGATCTCGTCCTTCAGCGCGTTGAGCTGCTGGCCGCGCTCCTTGCGCTCGTCCGGCGTGAGGGTCCCCAGCTCCTTCATGAAGCCGGTGATGCGCCCCTTCTTGCCGAGCGCGGAGACCCGCACCTCGTCCAGCGCCGGAAGGTCGGCGGCGGCGTTGACCTGCGACAGAAGTTCGTCTTTCAGCGCGTCGAGCATGGCGGTTCCCGGCAAGCGTGGGGAAGAAATCGGTGCAAAAAGAAAAAGGGAGCCGGCCCAGCGGCCCGGCTCCCTTCTCTTACAACTGACGCCGTGACGGCAAGCGTTCCCTAAGAGCGGGAAGCGCGAGGCGCGTTACGCGGCGGCCTTGGAGGCGAGCGCGGCCTGGGCCTGGTCCACCAAGGTCTTAAAGGCCTCCGGCTCGCGCGCGGCCAGATCGGACAGGACCTTGCGGTCGATCTCGATGCCGGCCAGCTTGATGCCGTTGATGAAGCGCGAGTAGGTCAGGCCGTACTGGCGGACGCCGGCGTTGATGCGCTGGATCCACAGGCCGCGGAAATCGCGCTTCTTGTTGCGGCGGTCGCGGTAGGCGTAACGAAGCGCCTTCTCGACCTTCTCGATCGCAATGCGGAAATTCTTGGAATTGCGACCCCGGTAGCCCTTGGCGAGCTTCAGGATCTTGCGGTGACGGGCGTGCGTCGTGACGCCGCGCTTAACACGAGCCATGGTTCAGGTCCTTCCGAATTCTAGATGTGCCGAGATCAGGCGTTGCGCAGCCAGTTCTTCAGCACCGTGCGGGCGTTGGAGTCGCACAGGGTCATCATGCCGCGCGCGTTGCGCTTCATGTTCGGGGACTTCTGTTCCAGGCAGTGGCGCTTGTAGGCGGCCTGAGCGCGGACCTTACCCGTGGCGGTCACCTTGAAGCGCTTCTTGGCGCCGCTCTTCGTCTTCAGCTTGGGCATTTTCGTTTCCTAGATGGAAATGAGGCGGAATTTCCAGCGGACGGTTGGGCATGCCCTGAGCCTCGCGGCCCGGCCTCGCCGCCCGTGGAAGGTTGGGCTTATACGCGCGGGGACGGCGGGATGCAAGGATTTCTCCGCCCGTCCCCTGCCGACGCCAAGGATTTCCCTCGCCGCCGCAAGGAGTCCGCAGGACCGATCGCCCATTCGCCGGCCGCCATACGCCAATCGCCGCAGCAGTGCCTTATGCCGCACGCCCCGGCTGGCGCATGCCCCATGCCCGCGCTATGTTCCCGGCCATGAGCGACACCACCCCCCCTCCCCAGACCGATCCGCAGAAGCCCGTGTCCGGTGCCGCCCCCTCGGGCGCCGAAGGCAACTGGTTCGGCTTCACCCCCGTCGATCCGTCCGCCAAGTCGGGGTTGGTCCGCGCCGTCTTCGACAGCGTCGCGACCAACTATGACCTGATGAACGACCTGATGTCGGGGGGCATCCATCGGCTGTGGAAGGACACGCTGATGGAGATGGTGGCGCCGAAGCCCGACATGACCCTGCTGGACGTGGCGGGCGGCACCGGCGACATCGCCTTCCGCTTCCTCAAGAAGGGCGGCGGGGCCGCGGTGGTCTGCGACATCACCGAGGCCATGGTCCGGGTCGGGCGCGACCGCGCCATCGACCGCAACATCCTGTCCGGTGTGCAATGGACGGTCGGCGACGCGGAGCGGCTGCCGGTGGCCTCGCGGTCGGTCGACGCCTACACAATCGCCTTCGGCCTGCGCAACGTCACCCGCATCGACGAGGCGATCAAGGAGGCCCACCGCGTCCTGAAGCCCGGCGGCAAATTCTATTGCCTGGAGTTCAGCCACGTCGTCCTGCCGGTCCTGCGCGAGCTGTACGACGTCTACTCCTTCAAGGTGCTGCCCGTGATGGGGCGCATGGTGGCGAAGGACGAGGGGAGCTACCGCTATCTGGCGGAGAGCATCCGCCGCTTCCCGCCGCAGGAGGACCTGGCCAGGCGCATCGAGGCCGCCGGCTTCGGCGCCGTGCGCGTGCGCAACCTGACGGGCGGGATCGCCGCCATCCATTCCGGCTGGCGGATCTAGGCGACCGTGTTCCGCATCCTGCGCAACCTGGTCCGGATGGCCGTCATCGGCCGGACGGTCGCCCGCCACGACGCCCTGCCCACCAGCCTGCTGGGCACGGCCCCCGGCCTGCTCTGGCTGTGGCGACGCATTGCCCGCAAGGACGTACCCGGCCGCGAAGGCCAGCGGCTGGCCCGCGCCCTGGCGGAGCTGGGGCCGACCTACATCAAGCTGGGGCAGCTCCTGTCCACCCGCTCCGACCTGGTGGGCGAGCGGATGGCGGTCGACCTGGCGGAGCTGCAGGACAAGCTGCCGCCCTTCCCGGGCGATCAGGCCCGCGCCATCATCGAGGCCGAGTTCGGCCTGCCGGTCCAGGCGCTGTTCCAGAGCTTCGACGACCGGCCGGTCGCCGCCGCCTCGATCGCGCAGGTGCATTTCGCCGTCACCGCCGACGGCGACGAGGTCGCGGTCAAGGTGCTGCGCCCCGGCATCCTCGCCGCCTTCGAACGCGACATCGACCTGTTCTATTGGCTGGCGGCCCTGGCCGAATGGGTGCTGCCGCGGCTGAAGCGGCTCCGGCTGCGCGAGGTGGTCGACACCTTCGCCCGCACCTCGCGGCTGGAGATGGATCTGCGGATGGAGGCGGCCGCGGCCTCGGAGCTGGCGTCGAACTTCAAGAGCGATCCGAGCTTCAACGTCCCGAAGATCGACTGGGAGCGCACCGGCGCCCGGGTGCTGACCCTGGAGCGCATCCGCGGCTTCAAGGTGGACGAGCCCGCCCGCATCTCGGCGGCCGGCTTCGACCGCGACGAGATCCTGGCGATGGCGTCCGCCTCGTTCTTCAACCAGGTCTTCCGCGACGGCTTCTTCCACGCCGACCTGCATCCCGGCAACCTGTTCATCAATGAACAGGGGACGATCACCGCGGTCGATTTCGGCATCATGGGCCGGCTGGACCGCTCGACCCGCTACTATCTCGCCGACATGCTGATCGGCTTCCTGACCGGCGACTACCGCCGCGTCGCCGTGGTGCATTTCGAAGCCGGCTACGTCCCGCCCCACCAGTCGATCGAGCTGTTCACCCAGGCCTGCCGCGCCATCGGCGAACCGCTGCAGAACAAGCCGCTGAACGAGATCTCGGTCGGCCGGCTGCTGGCGCAGCTCTTCGCCGTCACCGAGCAGTTCGAGATGGAGACCCAGCCCCAGCTCCTGCTCCTGCAGAAGAGCATGCTGACCGCCGAGGGCGTCGGACGCCTGCTGAACCCCAACATCAACATGTGGGAACTGGCGCGTCCGCTGATCGAGGAGTGGATGCGCGAGAACCGCGGGCCGGAAGCGCAGTTCATCGACGATGCCGGGGCGGCGCTGTCCACCATCCGCCGCCTGCCCGCCCTGGTCCGCGAGGCGGAACGGGTCACCCGTGACATGGCCGACGGGGGCGTACGCCTGCACCCGCAGACGGTCCGCCAGATCCTGGCCGGATGGGACCGGCGGCGGCGTCCCGACCGTGCAGCCCTGTGGGTGATCGCCGCCCTGCTGGCGGTCATCGCCCTCGGTCTGGCCTGACGGCCGAAACCCTCCATTCCCCCCATTCCCCGGGATGGCCGGCCGGGGAATGGGAACCGGAAAGCAGCGGTTTGCGGCATGCCGCAACCAATTCGGGTGAGGCTCGTCCGAAAGACAGAGTTACGCTCCCGGCATCCTGCGCTACCATGGCGCGATTCCCGACGTCGACTCGACCTTCGACGCTGAAGGCGCAGGAAACGGTTGATTGCATGCGCCTGCTCGGCCAGCGCTCTGACAGATTGCCGACAGACGGTATTCCGTCCTTCCACAACCCCAGGCTCGAAGCCGCCATCGGCTGGCTGGCGGCCTGCGGATTCCTGTTCCTTGCCGTCGTCACGGTGGTGGTCGGGGTGCAATCCCGCGAACGGGCGGTGACCGGCGCGCAGGAGCGGGCGCAGGCGGCGGTCCGGGTGCTGGCCGAGCATGCCGCCCGCCTGTTCGATGCCGCCGACCTGCTGGTCGAGTATGCGGCGCAGGAGTCGGCCGGCCGGCCATGGGACGAGATCGCCGGCTCGCGCGAGCTGTGGGACAAGCTGAACGCCCAGCGGGCCCGCCTGCCCTTCCTCGACGCCGTCTGGCTCAACGACCCCTCGGGACTGCTGCGCCTGACGACGGTGGCTTTCCCAACCCCCTATTCCGACGCCTCGGACCGCGAGGCGTTCCTGTTCCACCGCAAGGTCACCGAAGGCGACCGCCCCCATATCAGCCAGCGCATCATCGGCCGGGTCACCAACCAGCCGACCTTCCTGCTCAGCCGCCGGCTGTCAGAGCCCGGCGGAAGCTTCCGCGGCATGGTGTCGGTCACCGTCGATCCGTCCTATCTGGCCGGCTTCTACAAGACCCTGGACCTGCCGCACGAGCCGGTGACCATCCTGGTCCGTGCGGACGACCTGAGCGTGCTGGTGCGCGAACCGGTTGCCGATCCGGCCAACCCCACCCCGCTGTCCGAGTTCGCCCGCCAGGCGCTCCGCGCTCCGCAGGGCGACGGGGTGGTGCGCGACGACGCGGTGATCATCGCCCACCGCCGGGTCGATAGCTGGCCCGCGCACGTGGTGGTGCAACTGGACCTGGCACCGGTCCTGGCGACCTGGCGGCGCCTGATCGCCCCCTATGCCGGCCTGGCTGCCGCCGCCGCCCTGGCGTTGATGGCCCTGTCGCTCTTCGCCTTCCGGCAGGCGCAGAGCGCCCGGGTGGTGCAGCTCGAACTGGAGCGGCGCGTGCTGGAACGCACCGCCTCGCTGGAACGCACCATCGGCGAGCGCGACGCGGCGCTGGCCCAGAAGGACCTGCTGATGCGGGAGGTCAACCACCGCATCAAGAACAGTCTTCAGGTGGTCTCCAGCCTGCTCGGCCTGCAGGGACAGGCGGTGGGCGACGCGCGCCTGCACGGGCACCTGCAGGAGGCAGGACGACGGGTCCAGGCGATCGCCGACATCCATCGGCTGCTGTACCGGGTCGACGACGTCCAGTTCATTCCCTTCCACGACTATCTCACCGACCTGTGCCGCGAACTGGAGCGATCGGCGCAGTCGGAGGGCGGCGGCTGGCGGCTGGACCTGGCCGTCGAACCGCTGGAGGTCCCGACCGACCATGCGGTGCAGTTGGGTCTGATCGCCAACGAACTGGTGATGAACGCCATCAAGCATGCCTACCGGCCGCTCGTCGCCACCCCGGCGGCTGCCGGCGGTGCGCGCGTCGCGACGGCGGAGGCGGCTTCGAGGAACACCATTGCCGTCGGGCTGCACGCGGATGGCGGCATGCTGGTGCTGAGCGTCGCCGACCGGGGCGTGGGACTGCCCTCCGGCTTCGACTGGCGCCAGAGCCGCAGCCTGGGCATGAGGCTGATCCACACGCTGTCCGACCAGCTCGACGCCACCTTGAGCGTGGAGAACACCGCACCCGGCGCACGCTTCACCATCCGCCTGCCGCGCGAGGCGATGGCCTGACCGGCAGCCGGCTGGCCTTGACGGCTGCCGGCACCTGCCGGGCGCCATCAAGGCCGGCCGGCTGCCTCCTCCTTCCGGAGGGTCTCGCGCGCCCGTTCCCAATGTGCCGGCGTCAGATGGGTCCGGACGGTCTGGATCGCCGCGGCGAGCACCGCCGCATCGTCGGTGAAGCCGGCGATGAGCAGCCAGTCGGGAACGGCATCGGCCGGCAACACGAAATAGGCCAATGCCGCCAGCAGGATCGCCTTGGCCCGCCGCGGTGTGGCCGGATCGGTCGCACAGTAGAAGGCCGCCAGCACCTCCTCAAGGAAGGGAATGCGGTGGAGGTTGCCACGCAGCTTCGCCCAGAAGCGATGGCGGACCAGCCGCTCGTCCCGTGCGGCCCGTTCGGGATCGGCGACCACCGGCAACGGGCGCTGCAGTGACGGCGGCAGAGCGGAGGGGACGGCCATGGCAACTCGACCTTCTGGCGGCGGGTGGCGGAGCACACGGCCTCATACCCCTCACCATACGGTAGGGTGTGGTGGCAACGCGCATCTGCTAAACAAGTTCGGCCGCGATCTGTTCAATGCAGGGTCGGTTGAAATTGGAGCCGGCCGGAATCGGGGCCGGCCGCAAATCAGGAGGAGATGCCATGAACATCCAGGGTCTGGCCGCCATCGTGACCGGCGGCGCCTCGGGCATGGGGGCGGCGACGGCGCGCCATCTGGCCGGGCTCGGTGCCAAGGTGACGGTGCTCGACGTCAACGAGGATGCGGTGCTGAAGACCGCGCACGAGGTCGGCGGGCTTGGGCTGGTCTGCGACGTCACCGACGGCGCTTCGGCCGAGCGGGCCTTCGATCAGGCACGCTCCGCCCATGGCCCGGCCCGCATCGCGGTCAACTGCGCCGGCATCGCGCCGGCCCAGCGCATCGTCGGCCGCGACGGCCCGATGCCGCTGGAGAATTTCCGCTCGGTGATCGAGGTGAACCTGATCGGCACCTTCAACATCCTTCGCCTCGCCGCCGCCGACATGGCAAAGCTGGAGCCGCTGGACAGCGGCGAGCGCGGCGTCGTCGTCAACACCGCTTCGGTCGCCGCCTATGAAGGGCAGATCGGCCAGGCCGCCTACGCCGCCTCCAAGGGCGGCATCGTCGCATTGACCATCTGCGCCGCCCGCGATCTCGCCCGGTACGGCGTGCGGGTGATGACGGTCGCGCCCGGGCTGATCGGCACGCCGATGCTGCTGAACATGCCGCAGGAGGTGCAGGACAGCCTGGCCGCCTCGGTGCCCTTCCCCAAGCGCTTCGGCAAGCCGGAGGAGTATGCCAGGCTGGTCCAGCACATCGTGGAGAACGAGATGCTGAACGGCGACGTCATCCGCCTGGACGGCGCCATCCGCATGGCTCCGCAATAACCGCCCGACGGTGAAGCCGGACGGCGGCCAGGGGAAGGCAGCAGGCGGACGGTCCCGCCTGCCGCCGTCCGGCTCCACCGTCAGGCCATGAACGTCAGCTCTCGATCGCCGCGGCTTCGTCCGCGCGTTCGGCTTCGCCCAGCAGGTCGATCAGCAGCGTGGTGCAGTGCTGCATCCGCTGGTCGGCCATCGCCGTCGCCATGTCGCGGCCGGTCTGCTCCTGCCAGCCCTCCAGCATCTGGGCCAGATATCTCCGGACGTGGTCTTCCCGATCCAGCCGCCGCGTCGCCATGCAATCCCCCGTTTGCGTCACCAGACCCGGATGGGTCCGACCCTCGACATTTTCGTACACCCAAATTAGGTAATCATTGGTCCCGGCAACAGACCGTCCCCAATATATCACAATTCCGGGCCAGTGGTCTCGATCGGCAGATCATGGGCCATAGGGGGTAACCGGGCCGTCGCCCGCGCTCCGGCCGGTTTGCGTGCACGGCTTCCGCGGCCGGTTTCCATGAAGCCCCCCTGGCCGGAAGGTTCATTGACCTTCCCGGCGAATCGATAAGTTCATGGGAAACAATCGGAAAGCTGGCTCTGCCGGTCCCGTTCCGGCACCGTCAGCGGGGATCCAAACCAGGAGAGCACCAACCATGAGCAACGGCGTCAGCAAGACCGGCCTCCCGACGCGCCGCTTCGGCACCACCGACATGTCGATCACCCGCGTCGGCTTCGGCGCCTGGGCGATCGGCGGGCCGGACTGGGCCGCCGGCTGGGGCGCGCAGGACGACAGCCATTCGGTCACCGCCATCCGCCACGCGGTGGACCGCGGCATCAACTGGATCGACACCGCCGCAGTGTACGGCCTCGGCCATTCCGAGGAGATCGTGCGCCGCGCGCTCGCCGAGATCCCCGAGGCGGAACGTCCCTACGTCTTCACCAAGTGCGGCCTGGTGTGGGACGAGGCCGACCGTAAGGCGATGCCGCGCCGCATCGGCAAGGCCGACAGCATCCGTCGCGAACTGGACGCGTCGCTGAAGCGGCTGGGCGTCGAGCGCATAGACCTCTACCAGATGCACTGGCCGGCCGAGAACGACGCCATCGAGGAATACTGGCAGACCCTTCTGGACCTGAAGAAGGAAGGCAAGGTCAGGGCCGTCGGCCTGTCCAACCACAGTGCCGCGCAGTTGGAGTCGGCGGAGGCGCTGGGCCATGTCGATACCCTTCAGCCGCCCTTCTCGGCGATCCGCCGCGACGTCGCTGGGTCGGAACTGCCCTGGTGCCTGGAGCACCGGACCGGCGTCATCGTCTACAGCCCCATGCAGGCGGGCCTGCTGACCGGCCGCTTCACGGCGGAACGGGCGAAGGCGCTGCCGGCCGACGACTGGCGCTCGACCAACGCCAACTTCAAGGGTGAAGCACTGGAGCGCAACCTGGCGCTGGCCCAGTCCCTGGCTCCGGTGGCGGAGCGTCACGGCACCAGCATCGCCGCGGTGGCGGTGGCCTGGGTCCTGTCCTGGCCCGCCGTGACCGGAGCCATTGTCGGCGCCCGCACGCCGGACCAAGTTGATGGCTGGCTGGACGCGGCCACCCTGACCCTGACGGCGGAGGATCTCGACGAGATCGCCGCCGCCATCGCCAGGACCGGGGCCGGCAGCGGCCCGTCCCACCCGAGCAAGTAAGAAAGGCAACCGCTTCATGACCGATGCAACGCCGCGCGCCAAGCTGCTGGGCCTGCCCGGCAGCCTGCGCCGCAACTCCAACTCGCTTGCCGTGCTGCAGGGGCTCCGGGATGCCCTGCCCGCCGGCATCGGCATGGAGATCCGCGACCTCCGCCTGCCGCTGTACGACCAGGATCTCGATACGCCCGACGGGCCGGCGGAGGTCCAGGCCCTGCGCCAGGCGATCGCCGACGCCGACGGCGTCGTCATCGTCACGCCGGAATACAATTACGGCATGCCGGGCGTGCTGAAGAACGCGCTGGACTGGGCCTCGCGCCCCTACGGCAAGTCGGCGCTGATCGGCAAGCCGGTGCTGGTGATCTCCAACTCCCCCGCCTTCACCGGCGGCGTGCGCGCGCACCAGCAGGTGAACGACACCCTCCTGGCGGTTTCCGCCAAGCTGGTCGGCGGTGCGCAGGTGGTCATCGGCATGGTCGGCGAAAAGGTGAAGGAGGGCAAGCTGGCCGACGAGGCGGTCTTGAAGTTCGCGCTCGGCGCGGTCGACAAGCTGGTCGCCGCGGGCGGAAAATGACCCCTGCCGCCGTCCGTCGCCCGCAAGGCGGCGGACGGCGGCGGAGGCGATGGGCCGGCATGATCGGCGGGAGGGCATCGCCCTCCCGCCTTCCCGGCAGATTACCCGATCTTCTGCTTGGCCATCGCGCCCAGGCGCAGGCGGAGCGCGTTCAGCTTGATGAAGCCTTCCGCGTCCTTCTGGTTGTAGACGCTGTCCTGCTCAAAGGTGACGTAGTCCATGCGGTAGAGCGAGTTGGGCGACTTGCGGCCGACGACCGTGACGTTGCCCTTGAACAGCTTCAGCCGCACCGTGCCGTTGACCAGCGACTGGGTCTGGTCGATCAGCGCCTGGATCGCCAGACGCTCCGGGCTCCACCAGTAGCCGCAATAGATCAGCTCTGCGTAGCGCGGCATCAGCTCGTCCTTCAGGTGCCCGGCACCGCGGTCCAGCGTGATGCTCTCCATCGCACGGTGGGCGACCAGCAGGATGCTGCCGCCCGGCGTCTCGTAGACGCCGCGCGACTTCATGCCGACATAGCGGTTCTCGACCAGGTCGAGGCGGCCGATGCCGTTCTCGCCGCCCAGGCGGTTCAGCTCGGTCAGCAGGGCTGCCGGCGACAGCGCCTTGCCGTCGATGGCGACCGCGTCACCGTTCTTGAACTCCACCTCGATGTAGGTCGGGCTGTCCGGCGCCTTCTCCGGGGCGACGGAGCGGGTGTACATGTCCTCGTCCGGCTCGACCCACGGATCCTCCAGCGCCTTGCCCTCGTAGGAGATGTGCAGGAGGTTGGCGTCGGTGGAATAGGGTGCTTCGCCGCGCTTGTCCTTGGCGATCGGGATCTGGTTCTTCTCGGCGTAGTCCAGCAGCGTGGTGCGGCTGTTCAGGCTCCACTCGCGCCACGGCGCGATGACGGTGATGTCGGGCTTCAGCGCGTAGTAGCCCAGCTCGAAGCGGACCTGGTCGTTGCCCTTGCCGGTGGCGCCGTGGGCGACGGCGTCGGCGCCGACGAGGTTGGCGATCTCGATCTGGCGCTTGGCGATCAGCGGCCGGGCGATCGAGGTGCCGAGCAGGTAGGTGCCCTCGTAGAGCGTGTTGGCGCGGAACATCGGGAAGACGAAGTCCCGCACGAACTCTTCGCGCAGGTCGTCGATGAAGATGTTTTCCGGCTTGATGCCCAGAAGCTCGGCCTTCTTGCGGGCGGGCTCCAGCTCCTCGCCCTGGCCGAGGTCGGCGGTGAAGGTCACCACCTCGCAGGAATAGGTTTCCTGCAGCCACTTCAGGATGACCGAGGTGTCGAGGCCGCCCGAATAGGCGAGCACCACTTTCTTGATCTGTTTGCCGGACGCGCCGCTCATGGGACTGCTCTTGCAGTAGAGAAAGGTAAGGCCGCGACCGTACGGCCTTTCCCGCCCTCCTTCAAGCCCCCGCCCGCCGAAAGCCGTATCTCCGGCCCGATCCGCGCAGCGATCCCCGGCCCGGCCGGCGTCCCGGCCGGAGTCTCAGTCGATCTTCTCGCCGGGATAGGTCCCCCAGAAATCGCCGCGCTTCATCCAGCCGCGATAGCCCTTCAGCTCGACCTCGCACCAGTCGTCGCGGCACTTCTTCAGCGAACCGATGACGCCGGGCTCGGCCCGCGCCACCACCGCGCTGTCGGCACGCGGCGCGTCGTACAGCATGCGGGTCTGGCCGGTGGTCAGGATGCCGCGCCGGCCGGACAGGGCGCTCTGGTGGACCCAGCCCTCCGCCCCTTCCCAGTCGCGGATGCGGCGCCAGGTGTCGAATTCCTGGATGATCTCCACCGGCATGTCCTTGCGCGTGAAGACCCATTCGATGGGATAGTTGCCGTTGGGACCCGAGCGCAGGTTGATCTCGCCGAAGCGCAGGGTGACGAAACGCGGGATCGGCAGACCGGACGCATGGGTCGGATCCTTGCGGCCTTCCGCGGCGTTGCCCGGAGCCATGCCGAGCCCGGCGATCAGGGCCAGCGCGGCAAGGACGGAGCGGCGGACGAGCATGACGGCACCGGAGATAGCGGCGGGAAACGGCTGGCGGGCCGCACTATAGTGACCACCCGTTCGATAGGGCAAGAGGCCGGTCCGCTGATCGCACCGGGGGATCGCACCGGGGGATCGCACCGGGGGATCGCACTGGGGGAGCGGGCCGGGAGAGTGGCCGGGACATGGGCGGTGCCGCGGCGTCCCCTTCCGCAGGACGGGCTTCCGCCAAGGACATCTGGACAGCCTTACAACCGCTTGGTATGGCAACCATGGACCGGAAGGTTCCCGATGGATGCGCGGGGGCAGGCCGGGGCGACGCCGGGAGCGTTGCCGGCACAAGGGCCGACACAAGGGCCGGGACAGGGGCCGGGACAGGGGCCGGGAACAAGGAAGGAACAGCACCGATGACCGACAAGAAGAAGCCGCTCGTTGTCGTCACCCGCAAGCTGCCGGACGTCATCGAGACCCGGATGATGGAGCTGTTCGACACCCGCCTGAACCCGGACGACCTGCCGCTCACCGCCGCCCAGTTGCAGGACGCGATGGCGATCGCCGAGGTGCTGGTGCCGACCGTGACCGACCGCATCGACCGCGCGCTGATCGAGGCGGCCGGGCCGCAACTGCGGCTGATCGCCTCGTTCGGCACCGGCGTCGACCATATCGACCTGAAGGCTGCCCGCGAGCGCGGCATCATCGTCACCAACACCCCCGGCGTCCTCACCGAGGACACCGCCGACATGACCATGGCCCTGCTGCTGGCGACCGCGCGCCGCGTGGCGGAGGGCGAGCGGCTGGTGCGCTCCGGCCAGTGGACCGGCTGGGGACCGACCACCATGCTGGGCCACCGCATCAGCGGCAAGCGGCTGGGCATCCTCGGCATGGGCCGCATCGGTTCGGCGCTGGCCCGCCGCGCGCGCGCCTTCGGCATGTCGATCCACTACCACAACCGCCGCCGCGTCCATCCCGAGCTGGAGCAGGAGCTGGAGGCGACCTACTGGTCGAGCCTGGACCAGATGCTGGCGCGGATGGACATCATCTCCATCAACTGCCCGCACACGCCGGCCACCTACCATCTCCTGTCGGAGCGCCGCCTGAAGCTGCTGCGGCCCCACTGCTACATCGTCAACACCTCGCGCGGCGAGGTGATCGACGAGGTGGCGCTGACCCGGATGCTGTCCAAGGGCGAGATCGCCGGCGCGGGGTTGGACGTGTTCGAGCACGAGCCGGCGGTCAACCCCAAGCTCCTGCGCCTCGACAACGTCGTCCTGCTGCCGCACATGGGATCCGCCACCATCGAAGGACGCATCGACATGGGCGAGAAGGTGGTGGTCAACATCAAGACCTTCACCGACGGCCACGCCCCGCCGGACCGCGTGCTGGAAGCGCTGCTCTGAAGCGTGCTCACACGGAAAACCAAAAGCTTAGAGTCTGTCCGGTGCTTCATCAAGCATCAGACGGACTCTAGCGGATCGAGTCGTTGTGGAGGACCATCTCCACCGCAAGCTGGGCGGCGCAGAGATCCTCCACCGGCGTGCCGGTCGATTTGAACAGCGTGATCTGGTCGTAGAAACGGCGGCCGGCCCGCTCGCCGCGGGTGAGGTCGTAGAGGTCGCCGGCGATGTCGTCGGGGGCGAGGATGCCGGCGGCCATCGGCTGGACGATGTCGCCCGCCTCGTCCAGCGCCGTCTCGCGGGTGTCGACGAAGACGCGGGAGCGGCGGATGCAGGTGTCGTCGGCCTCGCGCATTCCCGGCGCAACCCCGCCGACCAGGTCGAGGTGCTGTCCCGGCCGCAGCCACTCGCCGCGGATGATCGGCTCGGCCGCGGAGGTGGCGCAGGTGACGATGTCGGCACCGCGCACCGCGCCCTCGAGGTCGGCGGTGGCTTCGATGCGGAATTTCGGGCGGTGGAAGCGGCCGACGATGCGCTTGGCCTTGGCCGGGTCGCGGCCCCAGACCAGCACGTGGCGCAGCGGCCGGACGGCGGCGTAGGCTTCCACCAGTTCGAGCGCCAGCGGGCCGGTGCCGACCACCAGCAGCCGTTCGGAATCCGGACGCGCCAGGTAGGAGGCGGCCAGCGCCGAGGCGGCGGCCGTGCGGCGGCGGGTCAGCGACCCCGCCTCCAGCAGGGCCTGCGGCACCCCGGTCTTGCCGTCGATCAGCAGGTAGACGCCCTGGGTCTTCGGCAGGTCGGCCGTGGCGTTGTCGGGGAAGACCGTGTCGATCCTCACCCCGATCACCTGGTTGACCTGCCAGGACGGCTCCAGGCGCAGCAGGGCGTCGCTGGAGCCGTAGGTCTCGACGGTGTGGCGCTGGGCCGGCGGGATGACCGCCCCGGCGCGGAAGGCCTGCCGCATCCGCTCGATCAGCATGCGGTGGTGCAGGACGGATCGCAGCTCGGCGCCGCTGACGGTGCGCATGGAACCACCTCCTGCCGCCGTCCCGCAGCGGCGCCCTCCCCGCCCCTCCCCCGCCTCGCGGGCGGAGGACCGGACAGCGAGCGGGCCGGGCAGCGGGCCGGGATCAGTGAACCGTGGGGGCCTGGGTCTCCGCCGCCGGGACCGGCAGGGTGCCGGAGGGGCCGGGCAGCGTCCCGGCCGCAGGGCCGGACAGCGGGCGGGTGGTTTCGGCGAGGCGCTTCTCGGCGGCGGCGGCGCGGGCCTGCGCCTCCTTCAGCTCACGCTCCAGGTACAGCACGCGGTTGCCCTCGCGCCGGGCCCGGCGGCGATGGCGGCGCTGGCTGTTCCACACGATGAAGCCGCCGGCCAGGAAGCCCAGCAGCAGGGCGACCAGCGTGGCGATATAGACCGGGGCTTCCAGCGTGAAGGGCAGCGGCCACAGCGACAGGGTCACGATGCCGCGGTTGGAGATCGCGAACAGGATCGCGACGAGGGCCACGGGAATGGTGATGATCCAGGAGAGATGGCGCAAGGCGAGGATTCCTTGGTGACTGGGGCGGACGCCCGGATGATCGGGCCGGCGACGCGCCCGGCCTTGATATGAAGTGGCCCGGCGCTCACTCCGTGTTCAGACGCTCCCGGAGCTGCTTGCCGGTCTTGAAGAAGGGGATGCATTTCTCCCCGACGTCAACCGATTCCCCGGTCCGGGGGTTGCGACCGGTGCGCGCGTCGCGCTTCTTGATGGAGAAGGCGCCGAAGCCGCGCAGCTCCACCCGGTCGCCCCGCGCCAGCGCCTCGGTGATCTCGTCGAAGATGGTGCCGACGATCTTCTCGATGTCGCGCTGGTAGAGGTGCGGATTGCGCTCCGCCAGCCGTTGGATCAGTTCCGACTTGGTCATGGCCGTTGACGTTTCCCCATTTGCTGCGGGCGCGTTTGTTCGCCAAGCGCCACGCTTGCGAAGCAGCGTGCCACCGGGCCAAGTGGGCGTCAAGCCCCACCCGTGGCGCTAAGCCGTTAAGAAGCAATCCTTTTTCCGTCCGGCGGAAGGATCTCCGCGGACATCCCGGACCGGGGTGCCACGCCGGACGGCTCCCCCGTCCGTTGCGGTGCGTTACGGAAATTTGAAACCGATCAACGGTTTCGCGCCGGAGACCGCCATCCGGCGCCCGCCCGGTCAGGGCGCGCCCAGCCTCGTCCCCTCCAGGATGGCGCCCTCCAGGACAGCCGACGAGCGGTCGCAGCCGGTCAGGTCGGCCATGGTCAGGTCGCTGCCCTTCAGGTTCGTCCTGGCCAGGGAGGCGCCGGCCAGCCGCGCCCGCACCAGCGAGGCCCGCATCACCTTCGCCCCGGCGCTGACCAGCAGCATCCCGAGGTTGGCGTTGTCCAGCCGGCTGTCGATCAGGATGGCGCGGTCCAGCTTCACCCCGCGCAGGTCGGCGGCGCTGAGATCGGCGGAGCGCAGGTCGGCCCCGTCGAACTGCGCCGCCTGGAGCTGCGCCCCGGCCAGCCGGGCGTTGCGCAGCCGGGCGCCGCTGCCCTTGGCCAGGGTGAGGATCTTGCCCGCGAGGTCGGCCCCCTCCAGGTTCAGCCCGCTGAGATCGAGCTGGCATCCCTGCTTGCCGCTGGAGCCGAGCCAGATCATGTGCTGCTTCAGCATGCTGTCGAGCTGGCCGGCGGGAAGGGCCGGCATCTCCTCGGCGGCGGCGGATTCGGGCTCGGGATCGGCCGGCGGCGCCGGCGGGGCGAGCGAGGCGGCGCGCGCCTGCTCGTCGGTGCGGATCGCCTGCTCCAGCCCCCCGTCGTCCAGCGTGGCGCCGTCGAGGATCGCGCCGCGCAGGTCGGAACCATTGAGGTCGGCCCCGCGCAGGTCGGCGCCGGAGAAGTTGGCGCCGCGCAGGTCGACGCGGTCCAGGCGGGCGCCGGACAGGCGTGTGTTGGTGAAGTCGGCCGACTGCGCGAAGCTGCCGGACAGCTTGGCTCGCGCCATGTCGGCGTTGGTGAGCTGGGCCGAGCCCATGTCGGCCGGGCCGGGATCGAAGCCCACCACCTTCAGTTCGCCGGCGCTGTTGCGGTTGACCATGCTGCCGTCGCGCAGGTCAACCTCGACCATGACGGCGCCGTCCAGCCGGGTGCCCCGCACGTTGGCGCCGCGCATGTCGGTGCGGAACAGCCGCGCCTGCGACAGGTCGGCGCCGCGCAGGTCGGCACCGTAGAGGTCGGCATGGTCGAGCACGGCGCCGCGCAGGTCGGCATCGCGCAGGATGGCGCCCGCCAGATGGGCGCCGGTGAGGTTGCGGCCGGCCAGCGACAGGCCGGACAGGTCGAAGAAGGGAAGGTTGGCGCGGGCGCCGTTCGGCCGCCCCTCGGCAAACCGGAGATGGCGCTCGCACACGCGGTCGAGCTGGTCCTGGGTCAGTCGGATGCGGGATTTGCCGTCTTGCGCCATGGCCGGTCACGCGAACAGGGCGTCGATGTCGGCCTGCGAGATCGAGGCTCCGCCATCGCCGCCGGACTCCGCTGGCGGCGGCGGGGGCGGGGGCGGTGCCGGTCTCGCGGCCGGGGAAGGCGGAGGAGGAGGGGGTGGCGGCGAGGGCTCGATGCCGGCCGGCAGCGGCTCCGCCCGCTCCGCCACCTCGGGCACGCTGGCGAACAGGGCGTCGATGGCGTCCTGGCTGACCTCCGGCCCGCCGAGCTGGGGGCCGTTCAGCAGGTGGGCGTCGGGACGGGTGTCGCCCATCTTGCGGTGCGAGGCGACGTCGCCCGGGTGGTGGTCGACGGCGGTCAGCCGGTCCACCCCCCAGATCTCGATCATCGTGTTCACCCGCTCCTCGATGTAGCGCAGCGTGTTGACGACCTTGGTGGTGCGCTGGCCGGTGATGTCCTGGAAGGAGCAGGCGGTCATGACCTCGATGCACCATGCCTCGATCGCGTCGATCCGCTCGGCGAGATCGGCATCGTCGCGCGGCATCGACATGGTGATTTCCTGGATCTTCTCCGTCGCGTTCAGGATGTCGGTGGTGGCGCGCTCGGTGGCGGCGACGATCTCGTCGAGCTCGCCGGTCGCCGCCTCGATCCGGTTCGATCCGGTGTCGGTCGCCTTCAGGGCGGCGATGTCGCTGCGTGCCTCGCGCACCACCTGGGTGATGGCGGTCAGCTCCTGCTGGATGCGCGGGTCCTCGCCGGGGAAGGCGGCATAGGCGTCGGGCTGGGTCCCGGTCAGGCGGTTGACCTGCTCCTCGAGCTGGCCGACCAGCCGCTGGAAGTCGTCGGAGGCCACGACCCGGCAGCGCCGGTCGCGCATGCGCAGGAAGGCGCGGCCGCGCGCGGTCTGCGACAGCGCCTCCTCCATCTGCAGATACTCGTGCTCGCTCAGTTCGAGCAGTGGCCCGCCGCTCATCGCGTTCAACCCGGTTCCGTCATCCGCGCCGCCCGGAACCGCCGGGAGGCTGCGCCGACGCTGGTCTATACCATCGAATTTCTTTACCGGGAGTTTCCGGCGCCGCGATCGGCAAGGACGAGAAGCAAGGGGCGAGGCAGGCTTGAACCACCTTCTTCCTTGTCCCAAATCAGCCCGGTCAACAAAGAACCCACGAATGGAAAGGACGAAGCCATGAAAGCGGTCGTGCGGCCGGTGGTGTTTGCGGCGGCGGTCGGGGTGGCGGCGCTGGCCGGCATCACCCTGTCGGCTCCCGGCGACTCGGCCCTTCACCGGTTCGGGCTGGGCGCCTCGCCGGCGGCTGCGGCGCTGCCGCTGGGCGCCGTGGGCGGCGGCACCATCGCCCCGATGCTGGAGCAGGTGACCCCGGCGGTGGTCAACATCGCCGTGCTGAGCCAGGCCCCCCAGGCGGAGAACCCGCTGCTGCGCGACCCCTTCTTCCGCCGCTTCTTCAACCTGCCCGACCAGATGCCGCAGGCCAGGCCGCAGGTCAGCGCCGGGTCCGGCGTGATCATCGACGCCGCCAAGGGCTACGTCATCACCAACAACCACGTGGTCGAGAACGCGCGCGAGATCGCGGTCACGCTGAAGGACCGCCGCCGCTTCACCGCCAAGCTGATCGGCCGCGACGCCGCCACCGACATCGCCCTGCTGCAGATCAAGGGCGAGGGGCTGACGGCGCTGCCGCTGGGCGACTCGGACCGCGCCAAGGTCGGCGACTTCGTGGTCGCCATCGGCAACCCCTTCGGACTGGGACAGACGGTGACCTCGGGCATCGTCTCGGCGCTGGGGCGCAGCGGGCTGAAGATCGAGGGCTACGAGGACTTCATCCAGACCGACGCCTCGATCAACCCCGGCAATTCCGGCGGCGCGCTGGTCAATTTCCAGGGCGAGCTGATCGGCATCAACACCGCCATCATCGGCCCGGCCGGCGGCTCGGTCGGCATCGGCTTCGCCGTGCCGGTCAGCATCGTCCGCTCGGTGGTCGAGCAGCTCCGCGAATATGGCGAGGTGCGGCGCGGCCGGCTCGGCATCGCCATCCAGGACCTGACGCCCGACCTGGCCGAGAGCCTGAACCTGAACGGCGACGAGGGCGCGCTGATCGCCAAGGTCGAGCAGGGGTCGCCCGCCGACAGCAGCGGCCTGCGCAGCGGCGACGTGGTGGTCGCGGTGGATGGCCGGTCGGTGCGCAGCGCCACCGATTTCCGCAACCGCATCGGCCTTCTGCGCGTCGGCACGCCGGTACAGTTGACGGTGGTGCGCAGCGGCGGGCAAAAGTCTCTGACCGTCCGCACCGCCCGCTGAGGAGCGATCCCGTACCGCATGATGCGCTCCGCCCCGCCCCGCCGCCCCTCCGCGCCGCCGGCGCCGTCCCCCGGACGCAGCGCCGCCCAGCGCCAGCGCGAGATCGCCACCCTGCTGATGCGGCTGGACGCCATGCTGAAGCAGTCGGCCGAGCTGGCCCAGGCGGCGCGCGAGCGCATCTCGGTCGGCGGGCTGGGACGCTACCGCCGCTTCAGCCGGCGGGTAAGGGACTTCTTCGCGCTGGCGGCGCTGGCCCAGGAGCGGCTGGACGCCGCGCCGGAGGAGATGGGGGACCTCATCGACCCGATGACCACCGCGCTGGAGCGGCTGCACGCCCGCATGGTGGTCCAGTTCGTCGAGGGCAGCGCCGCCTTCTTCGCCAGCTTCGCCCGGGTCAAGGCCCTGCCGATCGGCACGCACGAGATGTGCGGGGTGGAGTTGCGCGGCGTGCTGGAAATCCGCAAGTTCCTGGACGACCCGCTCTACGAGGGGGAGCGCGGGCAGGCGCTGCGCGTGGAAGCCGACCGCATCGCCCAGTTGATCCGCCGGGTGATGGACCGCATCCCGCCGCTGCCCGATTTCGGGGAGGAGCCGAGCATCGGCCCGCGCGGCACCGTCAACAGCCCGCTGAAGGGGCCGAACGCCCACTTGCCGCCGGGCCGCGCCGCCGGCCGGCCGGCCCCGCCCGCCGGCAAGGCCGCCCCGCCGCCGAACCCGAGCACGGAAGTCCGCTCGCTGAGCCTCGACCAGTTCGAGGACGACGAGGACTAGAGTGTGATCGTTTCAAGCGGTACCGCTTGAAACGTGAATCACACGGAAAACCAAAAGCTTAGAGTCTGCCTGGTGCTTCAATAAGCACCAGGCAGACTCTAATACCAGTGGTCATTGATGATGACCGCTGGCATCCGCGCCGACTGGCGCGGCGGTGGCACATGCCGCCGAAGCTATGATCCTGACAAGCCAGGTTCAAAAGCCGTTGGTATAAGGAAGCGGGCAGGAGGCCGACGGCAGGCCCGGCGCGCGTGCTCAGTCGATCAGGTCCTCGACCTCGCGGATGCGGCCGTTGTCGATCATGAACTGGACCAGCTCGGGGCGCTGCCTGCCGAGCGTGCGGTGGCGCCGGCGCACGGCGTCGACCAGTTCCCCCCGGCGGCCGAGGATGTCGTCTGCGAATTCGGTCATGCGCAGGTTGGGCCAGGTCTGGGCGCGGATGGCGACCACGGCGGCGACCGCCTGCTCGGCGGGAAGGTCCGGCCGCGCCTGGGCCAGGATCATGGTCAGCGCCGCGGTCGAGCGCGACACCCCGGCATGGCAGTGGACCAGCAGGTGGCGGCAGGCTTCCGGCTCGGCCATCAGGTCGCGGCCGAAGGCCAGGATGCGCTCCACATCGGCACGCTCCGGCGCGATCTGGCCGCGGGTCGGCTCGATGACGTCATGGAAGCGCAGCTCCAGCCGCTCATGTTCACCGTAATCGCCGAATTCGGTGGGTTCGGTCATCTCGGGGTCGAGGATGGACAGCACATGGCTGACCTTGCCGCCGCCGAACTGGCAGAGCTCGCTGAGACCGCAGACGGTCAGCCCGAAGGGAACGAAATCGCTGGCCATGGAATTCCCGTGATAGCGCGAGGAAGGCAGGGCATTTGGCCCCCTGCCCCGCGCCGGCGTCAACCCGGCGGCCGTTCTATGCGCAACGGCGGCCGCCCGGCCGATCGGTGATCCGGGCATTCGTCAAGTGGTCGGGACGGCCGGATGGGGCGAGCAGGTCAAGAGAGGGCTGTCATTTCCGCATTTCGCCACACACCGGGACGGTGACCTTCCTGACCCCGGACGCCTCCCCCGGGATGGTGATCATCGCGGTATCGATGGTCGTGCCGGTCATGGTGCCGAACAGCGTGGTGTTGGAGGACGAGGTCGAATAGGAGAGTGGTCGCACCGCCAGAGCGACCGGGCCTCCGGCGGCGTCGGTTTGCTCCTGATGGCGATTCGCACGCATCCGCCCTGCGGCATGTCGAAATTCCCCGGCAACGGCGCGTTCCAAGCCTCGCCCGCTCCGTGCTTGTAGTAGTTGTTGGCCCGCATCTGGGGATAGTGCGGACCGCTGCCGGTCGAGGATGCGGCGCATTCCGTTGTACCGCCCGCCGGGCGGGCGCCAGGACGTGCCACCGGAACTCCCGGGCTCTTGCGGGGTGGCCCCCTATGGAGAGAAGAGCTCCGGAAAGCGCCGGCCATGACGGGTAAGGGCTCCGCCACGCATCCGCCGGCTGCTCCCGTTTTTCAAGCAGAGTCCGGAAAGCCGGAAAGGTCCGGCTCCGGCGTCAGATCACTCGGCGCCAGATCACTCGGCGTCAGATCACATGGAACAGGTAAAGCAGGATGATGACGGGGATCGGGATGCCGACCAGCCACAGCAGAATGCCCCTCATGGCGCGTGTCCTTCCATCTCGGATGCGGGCCGGAGGTCCGGCCCCTTCACTTCCGGAAACGGCTGCGCAACCGGTTTGGTTGCACCGACGGCAATGAGCGGAAGAGGTGCACCGAAGGGATCAGTCTTCTCCGCCGTCCCCGCCCCCATCCCCGCCGCCCTCCTCCGGCGCCGTGCCGGTGGCGTCCTGCGGCTGCGGTTGGGCGGGGCGGCGCGGGCGGGGTGCGCGCAGCTTCTTCAGCAGCAGCGAGAAAGGCTTCAGTGCCGTATCGAAGACGGTCTGATCGCCTTCCAGCCGCGACAGCAGGAAGGCGCCGGCCTCCAGCGTGGACACGCTGTCGCGGCGCGGCTCCTTGCGCGCCTGGCCGTAGAGCGAACGGAACTGCGGATTCAGCACGATGCGGCGGCATTTCAGCAGCCAGGCATTGCGCCACCACAGGGTCTTGGCCTGGCTCCAGGTGCCGTCCAGGACGATGACGCCTTCCAGGTCGGCCAGGATGTCGGCGCTATCCTTCAAGAGCTGGCCGTTCCTGTCGACCACCCCGACCTCGGGCCGGGCCGGGCCGCCCTCCTTCACCGGACCGAGATACAGCACGCCCCAGCGCTTGTGGTCGACCTCGCGCCCCAGGATGCGCCTCAGGCCGGGCCAGCTAAGCCCGACCTTCACCATCGAGTTCGCGAACTGCAGATGGGCGAGCTGGGCGGTGCCGAGAGCCTCCCGCTTCTCCTGCGGGTGCTGCAGGATCAGCAGGAACACGCCGTTGTCGATGGGCTGTACCGCCTCGCAAATGCACAGATGGCTAGGTTTTAGGCAGTTCGGGCAAATGTCGGTTTCAGTGGGGCTGTGCATGGGAGGTACGCAATCCTTGAAGGCAATTCGCCGCGAATATGGGTTGGAAAGGCGCGGAAGGGAACCAGATCTCATACGGACGGCGACGGCCCCGATGGAAAGCGTGGGCGCCGCCACGGCATGTACGACAGATCCCCCGTGTCATGTGGGTGCGTATAAACCGTTTGTAGAGAGTTCGTCGTGTGTCATTGATCTTGTGTGACGCGACTCACAGCTGGCCTGGAACTTGCGTGTTTATGATCCAGGCAAACAGGACGGGTGGGCCAGGGCGGCCTTTCAGGCTGATCCGCGGTGCCATCCGGCGCTCAGAAGGAGACCTGCCATGCTGCCCGCCCACCTCGCCGACCGCCTGCTGAAGCAGCGCCGTGCCGCCGAAACCGCGGAATTCGCCCGCCAGCTCCCGCTCCATGCCGACGATCCCCGTTGGCTGACCGACCCCGCGGAGACCGGAGCCGCGGAGACGGGGCAGGAGTCACTGCAAGCCCCCCGTTGGGCCACCGACTACTGAACGGCCTCCCTCCGGCCGGAATCCGTCAGGATCGGAGGGCGCCCCTGTCGGTTGTCCGACACCGCCCAAGCTCCTGACCGTTCCGGATGGTCACGCCGGTCTCCGGCGGACCCGTCCCCGGTCGACCCGGCCTGCCATTCCTCGGCCTGCAATCGTTCTGCTTGGCGCCGTTCAACCTGATGCCAGGTCCCTTGTTCCCAGGACAGGGTCCAGCATCCCGGACGGCCGCCGCGGCAGCGCTCCAGCGCGACGCTCCAGCGTGGCGCCCCCAGCCCGGGAGGCCCTCCCCCTGGACGGGGAGCGGCATCCTCCTCCTCATCCCGGCTGGGAACCGCATCCAGGCGCCAGCGGGTCACCGCGGCGCTCATCCCGTCCGCCTGCCCCCCTGCCTGCCTGCCCGCCCGCCCCCCTGCCGCCCTGCCGTCCCTGCGCCGTGTCGGCGCGAGGTCGAGCAGCAGCCCGGTGACCCCCGACGACTCGGCGGCGAGCTGGAGCCGCCGGCCGGCGGTCAGGTCGAGCCCCTCCACCTCCCCCAGCACCGCCGACAGGGCGGAGCAGCGCAGGGCCTCCTCCATCGCCCACAGCGCGTCAGCCGGCCTTGCCGCCCGTACCGCGATCAGCCGGTCGGGTGTCAGGCCGTAGGCGGCCAGCCCGGGGGCATGCAGGTCACGCCCACGCAGGATCCAAAGGACCGGCGCGCGTGCGCTCGCCATTCTGGCCAGCAGGGCAGCGGCGAAGGCGGTGCCCGCCCCGGCATCCTCCGCGGCCAGCGCATGCAGGCAACCCAGCGGCAGGCCGCCGTCGGGGAGCTGGCCGTCGATCTCCTCGACGCCGAAGGGCAGGATCCGCCCGCCCTCGCCGCCCGCCCCCTCCATCCGCCGGATGCGCGCGCGCAGTTCCGCCAGCCGGTCGGCGCGGCTGCCAGCAGCCACGGCCATCCCGTATTCGCCCATCCCGTGTCCGCCCACTCCTTGTGATGGGAGTGCGTGCACGTGCCCCTGCCCGCTCCGGTCCGTCGCGTCGGCAGAGGATGGGGATCGGGAGAGGATGGGCATGACCGGACTCCGCTCGACAGGCATATGTTCCTGATATGTTCTATCATGGAGCCGTGTCGAGGGGGAGCCTGAGACTTCTGTCCGACGGCAGGTGGCTTTCATCCCCGCCGCCGGACAGGAGCCGGACAGGTCATTCCAAACGGGTCACTGGGCGATCGGGGTCGCGCCGATCTTGTGACGGGGGGCGGCCTTGATCGTCGGCCCGGCATTGTCGACCGGCTTGGCCAGCGTCGTGGTGGTGCCGCGCGAGCCGGCCGGCGTGCTGCCTTTCAGCCGCAGCAGGTAGAGCCGGACATAGGCGGTGGAACCGCCCGCCTTCACCGCGATCCAGTCGCTGTTGCGCACCCGCCCCAGCGCGGCGACCGGCTGTCCGGCGGCGAGCGAAGCGACGACGCCCGCCCCCGCCGCCGGCTTGGCGTAGAGCGGCGTCGGCTTGTCGGTTTCCCATTCGCCATGGATCGGCTCCAGCCCGGCACCGGCGTCGGGCGCGGTGCGCACGTTCGGCGGGTTTGGGATGCGTTCCCGCGGCATGCAGCCGGGAACCAGAAGCGCGGACAGCGCCAGCAGGAGGGGAAGGGTACGCACGCGCCGGATCATTGCTCACCTTGTCAGTCGGTGCTTCCAAGAGAAGGGCCGCAAAGGGGGTGTCGACCTTCGGCGCGACCATACAGGAGCCGGGGAGACCTTCGCCACCGCAGCGCACCCACGGGGGCTATGCGCTTTTTGGGGCGGGAACGGAAGGGCGTGCGCCTGCCGCTACCCCGAATGTTCCAGGGCATCCCTGCGCAGGAGCCGCCCGCCGACCGCGTATCTGGATGGCCGGCCGACGGTGGACCGGCGGCGGCACGGCCTCCGGCGGCGGGCCGCGCATGCTGCCGATGCCAGGGATCGGCGGGGTTGCCGCGCAGCCTTGTGGATTCGGAGGCGCGATACGGGAAAAGGCGGCCGGCGGATGGTGCCGGCCGTCTTTTCCCTTCGGCCTTTTTCCCTTGAGCCTTTTTCCCGTCAGCCCTTCTCCCGGCCCCGCCTTGGCGGCTTCCGAAACGCGGGCGGGATCACACCGCGCGGCTGTGCCGGCCGGCTCCCTTGGACAGGTGGGTGTCGAAGCGGGCGGCGACGATGCGCATCAGCGGACGGGCGCTGTCCGGGACATGGACGCGCCGCCCCTCCACCACCGCCACGCCGTCGGCGACGAGGTCGGCCATGCCGGCCAGTTCCGGCTCGAAGGTCGCCTCGTCCAGGCCGTGGGCGCGGGCGATGGCGGCGGTGTCGACCGACAGGTCGCACATCAGCCGCATGATCAGGTCGCGGCGCACCCGGTCGTCGCCGGTCAGCGCGATGCCCTTGGAGGTCGGCAGCCGGCCCTCCTCGATGGCGGCGGCATACTGGTCGAAGGGCACGGCGTTCTGCACATAGCCCTGCGGCAGGGCGCCGATCGACGAGGAGCCGAAGCCCAGCAGCACGTCGGCATCGTCGGTGGTGTAGCCCTGGAAGTTGCGGCCGAGCCGGCCCTCCTCCTGCTGTACCGCCAGCTCGTCGCCCGGACGGGCGAAATGGTCGAGCCCGACGGCGCTGTAGCCGGCGGCGGCCAGGGTGTCTGCGATCGCCGCGAACTGCTCCCAGCGGCCGAGCGAGCCGGCCAGCACCGATTCGTCGATCTTCTTCTGGTGGGTCTTCATCCACGGCACGTGGGCGTAGCCGAAGACCGACAGCCGGTCGGGCGCCATCTCCAGCGCGATTTCGGCGGAACGAGTGACGCTTTCCACCGACTGGTGGGGAAGGCCGTACATCAGGTCGAGGTTGATGCCGCCGATGCCGGCGTCCTGCAGCCAGGCCAGCGCCTGCTCGGTCACGGCGCGCGGCTGGACGCGGTTGATCGCCTCCTGCACCGTCGCGTCGAAATCCTGGACGCCCAGCGAGGCGCGGTTGACCCCGGCACGGCCCAGCGCCGCCGCCATCTCCGCGATCAGGGTGCGCGGATCGATCTCCACCGCCAGCTCGGCGCCGGGGACGACGTCGAAGCGCTCGCGCAGCAGGCCGATCAGCGATTCGAAATCGCCGGGCGCCAGCATCGTCGGGGTGCCGCCGCCGAAATGGATGTGGCGCACCGCCAGCCGGCCGGGGATGCGGTCCGCCACCATGGCGATCTCGCGCCGCAGATGCCCGAGATACTCGGCGATCGGGGCATAGCGGGCGACGATCTTGGTGTGACAGCCGCAGTACCAGCACATCTTCTGGCAGAAGGGGATGTGCAGGTAGAGCGAGCCGGACTGCGACGGCTCCACCGCCTCCAGCCAGCCGCCATAGACGTCGCCGTTCACGTCCGGGGTGAAGTGCGGCGCGGTCGGGTAGCTGGTGTAGCGCGGCACCCGCAGCCCGTCATACTTGGCGAGCAGGGCGGCGTCGACCGCTTGGGCGGGGGACCGGAGGGCGGGGGCCGGACGAACGGCCAGGGGCGTGATCGCGTTCATGGGCGACAGAGTGCCGCAGCCCCCCTGGCCCTGCCTTGATCCACGTCAAGCTGCCCAGGCACTCGTGCCGGCGCGGAAGCAGGCCAGCACAGGCCGCGTCCCGGCCCCGAAGCGGAAGCGAAGGATCCCGGATATCGGCGCCTGTCAGCGCCTCGCCGGCGCACCGGCCAGACGCTGCTCCAGATGCTCGTGCAGCAGGTTCAGGTTCATCCGGTTGGCCTTGAAGGCCACGTCGAACAGCGTCCCGATCACCGGAACGGAACCGCCCGCCCAGTCGAGCATGACGTTGAAGACCATGCGGGCGATCAGCGACTTGGGCAGCCCGAAGCGCGACGCCTCCAGAATGAGGTAGGCCGACACCACCGCCGTCGCCGTGTCGCCCGCCACCGGCACCAGGCTGGCGATGCCGTCCAGGCCGATGGGGATGCGGGTGCCGGGGATGCGCCAGCGCGTGTCCATCAGCCGCGTCAGCCGGCGCAGCCGCTCCAGGCGCTGGAAATCGTCGGGGCTCAGCCCGCCGGGCTGATCCGGCCGGGGATCATGGGTGACGGTGCGCCGGCGTGCGCGGATGGCATCGATCATCGCATGTCCCCCGTCTGGCGGTCTCGCGCCCACCGCGCATGGTCCCGCATGCTGTGAAACCTGCGACCACCCCGTCGGGTTCCGCGCCCGGCGGCAAAGTTGGTGCGACAAACGAATGCAGGGCGAATGCCGGGCGACTGCGGGGCAAGGGCGGGGCGAGGGCGTCCCGGAGCCGGATTAGCGTGCCACCGCCACCGTGCGCCGCCGCCGGCCGGACAGGTGGAGCAGCGCGTATCCCGCCAGCGCCGAGCCGACCGAGCCGGTCAGCACGCCCAGCCGCACCTCGACCGCATGGACGGGGTCGGAGAAGGCGAGCGTGCCGATGAACAGGCTCATGGTGAAGCCGATCCCGGTCAGCACGGCGACGCCGTAGATCTGGCCCCAGCGGGCCCCGGCCGGACGCTCCGCCGCCCCCGTGTGCACGGCGATCCACACCGCCAGGAACACGCCGGCCTGCTTGCCGAGGAACAGGCCGAGTGCGATGCCCAGCGGCACCGGCTCCAGCAGGATGGCCGGGCTGATGCCGCCCAGCGGCACGCCGGCATTGGCCAGCGCGAAGACCGGCATGATCAGGAAGGCGACCCAGGGGTGCAGCGCATGTTCCAGGCGAAGAAGCGGCGCGTCGCCCGCGCGCCTGCCCCCGTCGCCGGCGTCCCGCAGCGGGATGGCGAAGGCCAGGACCACCCCGGCCAGCGTGGCGTGGATGCCGGACTTCAGCACGCACACCCACAGCACCAGCCCCAGCAGCAGGTAGGGAGCCAGCGTGCGCACGCCCGCCCGGTTCAGCAGGAAGAGCCCGAGCGCCGATGCCGCCGCCAGCACCAGCGCCGCCGGCACCAGCCCGTGGCTGTAGAAGACGGCGATGATCACGATGGCACCCAGGTCGTCCATGATGGCCAGCGCCAGCAGGAAGACGCGCAGGCTGCCGGGCACGCGGTTGCCCAGCAGCGCCAGCACGCCGAGGGCGAAGGCGATGTCGGTCGCCGCCGGGATCGCCCACCCCTGCAGGGCGCCCGGTTCCGCCTGGGCGAACAGGCAGTAGACCAGGGCGGGGGCCGCCATGCCGCCAAGCGCCGCGATGCCCGGCAGCATCGCCTTGGCCGGGCTGGACAGTTCGCCCTCCAGCGCCTCGCGCTTGATCTCCAGCCCGACCAGCAGGAAGAAGACCGCCATCAGCCCATCGTTGATCCACAGGATCAGCGGCTTGTCCAAGCCGACGCCGCCGGCCGTCACCGCCACCTTCATCGCCAGGATCGCGTCGTAGAGCGGAGCGGCCGGCGAGTTCGCCCACAGGAGCGCAAGCACCGCCGCCGCCATCAGGACCACGCCGCCGGCGCTCTCGGTTTTCAGGAAGGCGGCAAGCCGCGTCAGCTTCATGGGCCTCGTCCCCTCCAGCTTTCATCGACTGGAATACATGGGAATGCCAAGCCTCGCTTGGTAGACGACCGCAGTGCGAAACGACCGTAAAGAGAGTCGCGTCGAAGTGACGCGCTTCAGCACCTAAGCTGCTGCTGCCGTTCCAAATTCTGAAATCGAATACTTCCCTGCCGGCATGATATGTCTTTTGCTTGCTGGCGGCCGTCCGGATCATCGGACACAATACAGTCCACAGCATCAGAAAAGCCGCAAGGGACAGTCACCCTGCGGCTTGGGACAAGGCCGGGCAACGGCCGTCCTTCCGGAGGAAACGACCATGACCACGCTTTATTGCGCCTGCTGCGGCCGGCCCTTCGTCCGCCCATCCACCCGCGGCCCGGCGCCACGCTATTGCTCGCAGGATTGCCGGGTGCAGATGGCGGTGCGCCGCCGGGCCTGGGCCGCCCGCGCCGCTCCCCAGGCGATCGCCGGGCGGCTGGAGGCCGACCGGGCCGCGCCGGCCTTGTCCGGATGGGCCATTCCCGACCGGGCCTCCACCAAGGCCGGCGGGCGGCGGATTTTCGCCCCCTGATCCCGGACCACTCCTCCCCGATGGGCCTATGACCGGCTTTGCGGCGCAAAAACGGCGAAAGTCGCTCTTGCAGAGGGTCGCGCGCGACCTCATGTGGTCGCGGTCACGCTGGCCCGTCGGTGTCGGCGTGCCGCCGACCAACCGCGCCCCGACCGCGCCCAACGACAGCCGGAGCCCTGCCCCTTCATGCTCGACCTGCTTGCCGACCCGAATGTTTGGGCCAGCCTCCTGACGCTGACCGCGCTGGAGATCGTGCTGGGCATCGACAACATCATCTTCATCTCGATCATGGCGTCGAAGCTGCCGGTCGAGCAGCAGAAGAAGGCCCGCCAGTTCGGCCTGGCGCTGGCGCTGCTGTCACGCCTCGCCCTGCTGGCCTCCATCGCCTGGGTGGCGCAGCTAACGCAGCCGCTGTTCACCGTCGCCGGCTGGGACGTCTCAGGCCGCGACCTGATCCTGATCCTGGGCGGCATGTTCCTGCTGGCGAAGGGCACCCTGGAAATCCACCACACCGTGGAAGGCCATGAGGAGGAGGGGTCGGGGCCGAAGCGCGCCACCTTCACCTCGGTGGTCATCCAGATCATGTTCCTGGACATCGTCTTCTCGCTCGACAGCGTCATCACCGCCGTCGGCATGTCCGACCACCTGCCGGTGATGATCGCCGCCGTCGTCATCGCCATGGCGGTCATGCTGTTCGCCTCCGGCCCGGTCGGCGACTTCGTCAACCGTCACACCACGGTGAAGATGCTGGCGCTGTCCTTCCTGCTGCTGGTCGGCGTGGCGCTGGTGGCCGACGGGCTGGGCTTCCACATCCCCAAGGGCTACCTGTACTTCGCCATCGCCTTCTCGGCGCTGGTGGAGGCGCTGAACCTGATGGCGGCCGGCAGGCGGAAGAAAGCGGCAGGCCATTGAAAGACGGGCTGGGAGGCGCCGGCCAGGCCGCCTCCCAGCCCTCAAGCCCCCGACCGGGTCGAGCGGAAAACCTGCAAAACCTGTTTCAGGCTTTCGTCGAGATCATCGCCGGGTCGCCGGAGGATTGCCGGCCGGCGATCAGCATCCCCAGCACCAGCAGCACCGCCGCCGCCAGCACCGCCGCCGCCGCGCCCACCAGGGCGAGGTTGAAGCTGCCGGTCCGCGCCACCACCATTCCGGCGGGCAGCGGCCCGATGATCTGGCCGAGCCCATAGATCGCGGTCAGCGCCCCGACCACCCGCGCCGAGCCTCCGGCCGAAAGCTGCCGGCCCAGCGCGAAGGACTGCGACACGGCGCCGACGAAGGTGCTGCCGAACAGGATGGCGGCGACCAGGGCCAGGACCGGCGACCCGCTCATCGGCAGCAGCACGACGGCCGCCTGGACCAGGTGGAGCAGGATCAGCGACCACCAGCCGCTGGTGCGGCGGGCGACCGCCGCCCACGTCACGCCGCCGCCCATCGCGCCGAGCCCCGCCATCATCCAGGCCATCTCGCCGACCGCGGCGGTCCCTGGATCGGTCTTCAGGATCGACACCATGAAGGTGGCCGACACGATGTAGCCGCCGCCCTGAAGGAAATAGGCCGCCGTCAGCAGCAGCAGCGGCATCGACAGACCGGGCGGCTTTCCCGCCGCCGTTCCGGCCGCAGGATGGGCGGGTTGCAGCGGATCGCTCAGCCACAGCCAGGGCATCAGCCCGAGCCCGGCGCAGATCGCCCCCAGCGCCAGCCAGTCGCCGGCCCAGCCCAGCCAGCCGCCGGCCAGCCCCACGAACAGGCCGGATGCGGCGATGCCGGAGCCGACCCCGGTGTAGAGCCAGCCGGCGAGCCGCTCGCCGCCGCGGCGCGTCAGCGTGTCCAGCACCATGGCGATGCCCAGGATGAAGATGCCGGCGCTCGACAGGCCCGAGACGAAGCGCAGCACCAGCCACACCGGCATCGCACGCTCGGCGTTCCCGAGATCCAGCCCCATCGCCGCGGTGCTGCAGACGCTGAGCAGCAGCGACACGCGGAACACGGCGGTGCGGACGCGGCCGTGCGGCACCAGCCCGGCCGCCAGCGCGCCGAGGAAATACCCCAGATAGTTCACCGAGGCGAGCAGCCCCGCCCCGTCCGTCCCCAGCCCGGTGGCGGCCTGCATCGCCGGCAGGATCGGGGTGAAGGCGAACCGCGCCACCCCCATGGCGATGGCAAGCGCGACCACCCCGCCGATCAGCACCCGAACCATGGTCCACGCCCTCTCCTTTTTCGGCCGGCCCGTTGGAAACCGTTCGGCCTGCCGATTGATGACCCAACCATCATGAGGGCGCCCAGCCCCTCATTTCCAATGAATTGTTCTGATGATAAGCTCCACTCCCGGTGATGGAAGCCATGCGCGGAAGCGGGAGTCGATGGGATGGACCTGGCCGGATTGCGTGTCGTGAAGGCAGTGGCGGATACCGGCAGCGTCAGCCGGGCGGCGGAAGCCCTGCACTGCGTCCAGTCCAACGTCACCGCGCGGATCAAGCGGCTGGAGGAGGAGCTCGGCGTCGACCTGTTCCTGCGGCTGAGCCGCGGCATGGAGCCGACGCCGGCCGGCCGGGTGCTGGCCGGCTACGCCGACCGCGTGCTCCGGCTGGTCGCCCAGGCCCGCGACGCGGTGGCGGAGGCGGCGGGCCGCGGCGGACGGCTGGCGGTCGGCTCCATGGAATCGACCGCGGCGGTGCGGCTGCCGCCGATCCTCGCCGGCTTCCACCGGGACCATCCCGACATCGACCTCACCATCACCCCCGGCCCGACCGAGACCCTGCTGGCCGAGGTGCTGGCCGGGCGGCTCGACGGCGCTTTCGTCGGCGGGCCGGTGGCACATCCCGACCTTGCCGCGCAACCGGTCTTCGAGGAGGAGCTGGTGCTGGCGGAACCGGCCGCCGGCCTCACCCGGGAGTCGGCCCGCCACACCCTGATCGCCTTCGGCCGGGCCTGCGCCTATCGCGGCCGGGCCGAGACGGCGATGCGCGAGGCCGGGCGCCTGCCGTTCCGCGTCATGGAGTTCGGAGCCCTCGACGCCATCCTGGGCTGCGTCGCCGCCGGCATGGGCGTGACGGTCATCCCCCGCTCGGTGGTGGAGCGCGAGCCCTGGCGCGACCTGCTGGCGCCCCGCGCCCTGCCCGAGGCGCTGGCCCGCATGCCGACGCAGTTCGTCCGCCGCGCCGACGCCATCGAAACGGGCGGCATGCGCGCCTTCCTGGAGGCGGTGACCGATCCTGCCCGCTTCGGATCTCCCGCCGGACGGATGCCTGCGCCCCTTGCCGGTGCGACAGTGTCGCCCACATCACGCACAGGGTTGAACGGGCTGACGGCGGCGTGCTAGGCAGGCGCGGGTTGGCCATCCGGCCCGGCATCACCCGCAAGGATACCCGTCCGGCATCCGGCCCCGATCGGGCAGGAACAACAGCAGCGGGACGAGGCCGCCGGCCGGAACAGCGGAGAATGAATCATGCCCTACGTCGTCACCGACGGCTGCATCAAGTGCAAGTACACCGACTGCGTCGAAGTCTGCCCCGTGGATTGCTTCTACGAGGGTGAGAACATGCTGGTCATCCATCCGGACGAATGCATCGACTGCGGCGTGTGCGAGCCGGAATGCCCGGCCGAGGCGATCGTCCCGGACACCGACGACCGTGCGACCAAGTGGCTGGAGCTGAACCGCGACTATTCCGGTCAGTGGCCCAACATCACCCGCAAGAAGGACGCCCCGGCCGACGCCGACGACTTCAAGAACGTCGACGGCAAGTTCGAAAAGTACTTCTCGAACAAGGCCGGCGGCTGACGAAGGGCCGGTGTCGGCCCGGCCGGCCGGGGCTTTGCCCCCGAGTGCCTTCCCCGAGTCGGGCCATGCAAACAGATTGTGTCCGTCCATATTGCTATGCAAAATCGACGGGGCGGCCATCGGGCGATTTTCGCCCGAGGCGCTGCGCTTCCCTTTGTAACCCGGGCGTAACATCGTTATAATGCGCGCCCGGAGCCGGCCTTCGCGCCATTGCCGGCTTCCTGATCGTCCAAGGACTCGTGATTGTTGTGATCGTCGTGGATGGGTCCCATCCCCACGGCGCCGCATCCGTCTCGTGGGTCCTTTTTCGTCCCTTCCACCGGGACGGCAAAATGGCGTGATCGCGAGAAGTGAGAGCCAATCCACATGTCGAACAAGCTTGACTTCGAAGCCGGTGACTTCGTCGTTTACCCGGCTCATGGCGTCGGTCGGGTCGAAGGGATCGAGACCCACAGCATTGCCGGTCTCGAGGTTCAACTCTACGCGATCACGTTCGAGAAAGAGCGCATGACGCTCAAGGTTCCGGTCACCAAGGCCCGCAATGCCGGCCTGCGCCGCCTGTCGTCCAAGGACCGCATCAAGGTGGCCCTGGAGACGCTGCAGGGCCGCTCGCGCGTCCGCCGCACCATGTGGAGCCGGCGTGCCCAGGAATACGAAGCCAAGATCAACTCCGGCGACCCGGTGTCGATCGCCGAGGTGGTGCGCGACCTGTACCGCGGCGCCGACCAGTCCGACCAGTCCTACAGCGAGCGCCAGATCTACCAGGCCGCGCTCGAGCGCCTGGCCCGCGAGCTGGCCGCCGTCGAGAAGATCGACGAGACCAAGGCGACGGAGCGTCTGGAATCGGTCCTGTCGAAGGCCGCCTGAGCGGTTCGGGCCGTTCCTCACCTCCATCCCCTCCGTGACACGAACGGGCGCGCGGCTGCTACATCGGGCCGCGCGCCCGTCTCGCTTTTGGCCTTTGTTTCCCCGGCCCTGGGCGCCTAAACTCCCGGCCGCCTGCGGATGACCGTCGGCGAGCCGACCTGGAGGGGGTAGAGTTTGGGCCTGCCGCCACGCCTTGGAACGACAGCCGCACCCTATACTGCCGCCCATGCCATGACTGCCGAGGACGACAGCCGCTTCGCCCCGCTCGGCCGGCCGCGCCGGGTCTGGGCGGTGGGGGCGATCCATGCCCAGCCCGACCGCCTCGACGTGATCCACCATGCCATCGGGCAGCGGTTCCGTCCCGGCGACCGGCTGGTCTATCTCGGCAACATGATCGGCCACGGCGAGCGGGTGCTGGAGACCATCGACCGGCTCCTGGCCTTCCGCATCGCCCTGCTGTCGATGCCCGGCATGCTCGCCTCCGACATCGTCTACCTGCGCGGCCAGCAGGAGGAGATGTGGCAGAAGTTGCTGCAACTCCATTTCGCCCCCGATCCGCGCAGCGTGCTGGACTGGATGCTACACCAGGGGGTCGCCGCGACGCTCGCCGCCTATGGCGGCGCTCCCGATGCCGGCAGGGCGGCGGCACGCGGCGGCGCCGTGATGCTGGGGCGCTGGACCCGGACCCTGCGCGAGGCGGTGGCCGCCCGGCCGGGGCACGAGGCGCTGTTCAACGCCCTGCGCCGGGCCGCCTACACCGGCAGCGACGAGAGCGGCGGCCGCGCCGCCGGCGGGAGAAGCAGCAGCAGGGGCGGCGGCAGCCTGCTGCTGGTCAGCGCCGGCATCGATCCCGCCAAGCCGCTGGCCATCCAGGGCGACGCCTTCTGGTGGGGCAGTGCCGCCTTCGCCCGGCTGGAGGAGCCCTATGCCGGCTTCCGCCGGCTGGTGCGCGGCTTCGATCCGGCCTGGACGCCGGGCCGCGGCGTCGACGTCGGGCCGGTGACGGTGACGCTCGATGGCGGCTGCGGCCGCGACGGGCATTCGGGAAGCGGGCATTCCGGAAGCGGGCATCTGGTCTGCGCCTGTTTCGATTCCTTTGGCGAGATGCTGGACCTTTTCCAGGTCTGATCCGTTCCCGCGCTGACGGACCGGGAATACGCCCGCCGTCGCGGGCGGCATTGGGAATACGCCCTCCGCAAGATTCGTCTGACCTAATGTGATCCGGTGCTCCTACACCTGCGTATGATTCCGCAACAGGGCGCGCACATGTTTGTTGTCTAAACCGGCGGGATCGGCCGCGGGTGGGCGGCGATGGAGCGGAAGACCCAGGCTACGGGGATATGCGAAGGAACACGATGCCGCCCAGACGGGAAGGAAGAGACGGATGGCATACATTGACGATCCGGAGACTCAGCGTGCGAATCTGAGCTTCATCAAGGCATCGATGCGCGAACCTCTGCTGACGCGCGATCATGAATTCGAACTGGCCCGCAAATGGCGCGACCATGCCGACGAACGGGCCCTGCATGAACTGGTCCGGGCCTACACCCGTCTCGTGGTGGCCACCGCATCCCGGTTCCGCAACTACGGCCTGCCGATGGGCGACCTGGTCCAGGAGGGCAACGTCGGCCTGATGCAGGCGGCGAGCCGCTTCGAGCCCGACCGCGAGGTGAGGTTCTCCACCTATGCGGCCTGGTGGATCCGCTCGGCGATGCAGGACTACATCCTGCGCAACTGGTCGATCGTGCGCACCGGCACCACGGCGGCGCAGAAGTCGCTGTTCTTCAACCTGCGCCGCCTGCGCGCCAAGATCGACAGCGCCACCCGCAACGGCAGCGGCGCGCCGCTGACCAAGGAAGGCCGCGAGTGGATCGCCGGCGAGCTCCAGGTCGAGGTGGCGGAGGTCGAGGCGATGGAGATGCGGCTGTCCGGCTCCGACCAGTCGCTGAACACGCCGGTCGCCGACGGCTCCGACGACGACTGGCAGGACTTCCTGGCCGACCAGCGCCCCTCGCCCGAGGACGTGGTGATCGGGATGCGCGACGCCAACACCCGCTCGCAGTGGCTGGCCGAGGCGCTGGGCGAACTGAGCCCGCGCGAGCGCACCATCATCCGCCAGCGGCGCCTGCGCGAGGAAGGTGCGACGCTGGAGGAGCTCGGCCGCGAACTGGGCGTCAGCAAGGAACGCGTGCGCCAGTTGGAGCACCGGGCCCTGCTGAAACTGCGCCAGTCGATGCTGAAGCGGGTCGAGGACTCCGACGAGCTGCTGGCCGAGGCGTAAGGCCTGCTGCCCCCTCCCTACCCCTCCCCCGGTTCGCGGGAGAGGGAGGGTCGGGGCGGAGGGGAACCGCCCCCTTCACATCCGCATCACGCCGGCCGTCAATGCCGGAAGTGGCGCATCCCGGTGAGCACCATCGCCAGCCCCTTCTCGTCGGCGGCGGCGATCACCTCGTTGTCGCGGATCGAGCCGCCGGGCTGGATCACCGCGGTGACGCCCGCCTCCGCCGCAGCCAGCAGGCCGTCGGCGAAGGGGAAGAAGGCGTCCGACGCGACCACCGACCCCTTGGTCAGCGGTTCCGACAGGCCAGCGGCCTTGGCGGCCTCGGCCGATTTGATGGCGGCGATGCGGGCGCTGTCGACGCGGCTCATCTGGCCGGCGCCGACCCCCACCGTCGCGCCGTTCTTGGCATAGACGATGGCGTTCGACTTGACGTGCTTGGCCACGCGGAAGGCGAAGAGCAGGTCGGCCAGCTCCCGTTCCGTCGGCGCGCGCTTGGTGACGACCTTCAGTTCGGCCGGGTCGACGCGCCCGCTGTCGCGGTTCTGCAGCAGGAAACCGCCCGACAACTGCTTCACCATCATCCCCGCCTCGGCGGGGTTCGGCACGTTCTTGGTCAGCAGCACGCGCAGGTTCTTCTTGCCGGCCAGCAGGGCGCGGGCCGCCTCGTCGGCGTCCGGCGCAATCACCACCTCGGCGAACAGCTTGGAGATCTCCTCGGCCGTCTCGGCGTCGAGCACGCGGTTGACCGCGATGATGCCGCCGAAGGCGCTGACCGGGTCGCACAGCAGGGCCGACCGGTAGGCGTCCAGCAGGCTCGCCCCCTGCGCCACGCCGCAGGGGTTGGCGTGCTTGATGATGGCGACGGCCGGCTGCTCGAACTCTGCGACCAGCTCGAAGGCGGCGTCGGTGTCGTTCAGGTTGTTGTAGGACAGCTCCTTGCCCTGGAGCTGGACGGCGGTGGCGACGCCCGGGCGCTTCTCGCCGGTGACGTAGAAGGCCGCCTGCTGGTGCGGGTTCTCGCCGTAGCGCAGGGTCTGGGCCAGCGTGCCCGACAGCGTGGCGCGCGGCGGGAAGGTCTCGCCGAGTTGGCCGGCCAGCCAGGTGGAGATGGCCGCGTCGTAGGCGGCCGTGCGGGCGTAGGCGCGCTGGGCCAGCCGGCGGCGCAGCGCCAGGGTGACGCAGCCGTCGTTGGTCGCCAGCTCGTCCATCACCGCCTCGTAGTCGGACGGCTCGGTGACGATGGCGACGAAATCATGGTTCTTGGCGGCGGCGCGGATCATCGCCGGCCCGCCGATGTCGATGTTCTCGACGCAGTCGTCGTAGGCCGCCCCCTTGGCCACCGTCGCCTCGAACGGATAGAGGTTCACCACCACCAGGTCGATCGGCGGGATGTCGTGCTCGGCCATCGCGTCGGCGTGGATGTCGCGGCGGGCCAGGATGCCGCCATGGACGCGCGGGTGCAGCGTCTTGACGCGGCCGTCCATGATCTCCGGGAAGCCGGTGTGGTCGGAGACCTCCTTGACCGGCACGCCGGCCTCGGCCAGCCGCTGGGCCGAGCCGCCGGTCGACAGGATCTCGACGCCGCGGGCGGCGAGCGCCTTGCCCAGCTCCACCAGTCCGGTCTTGTCGGACACGGAGATCAGGGCGCGGGTGATGCGGACCTTGTCCGGGGCGGGGGCGTGGTTGGCTTTGGGCGGGCTCATGGCGGATCCTGATCGCTGCTGGCGTTGGCTGAGCCGCAGGCGACCGGGGAAACCCGGACAAGCACGGAAGAAGAAAAGCACGGACGGCCACGGAAATGCCGCTCTGCCATGCTTATCCCTGCCCGCATGCCGGCGCACCGCCGGACGGACATGGATAAGCACGGCTGGTCGAGTCCCGTGGTCGTCCGTGCCTGAAATCCCGTGTTCATCCGTGTTTCCACACCCCTCCCTGTCTGGAACGGGTCCGGCCACCGCGGATGGCCGGGGATTTACGCCGCCTTGCGCTCCCGGCGCAAGGCCCATTTCACCGTGATGCCCTCGGGGCCGCATTGCCCCTGCATCATGATCTGGCGGGTACGGCGCGGTTCCTCGCCGCTGCCGAGATAGATGCTCTCCGCCACCTCCAGCACCGCGCCGGTGACCCGCATGCGCCAGGAATTGCCGCTGGGCAGGCGCAGCAGCACCTGGTCGCCGCTCTGGACGGGCACCACCTTGACCTCCGGGTGCAGGTGGAAGCGGATGGCGTAGGGCTGGGGCTGCGGCGTGGCGCCGATCACCGCCTCCAGCGTGTCCTCGCCGCGCAGGTCCTCGCCGTTGTCGGCCAGATAGACGCGGCGGCGGTGCAGCAGGCCGAAGCCCTTGCTGTAGCCGTTGTGGGTGGCGACCACCAGCATGGCGCCGTCGGATTCCTGCCGCTCGCAGGCGACGTGGGTCGGCCGCCGGCCGAGACCGCCGGCCTCCAGCACCTCCGAGGAGTTGGTGTCGGCCACCACCATGGTCGAATGGGCGGCGGTGCCGGCGAGCGCCGCCCGCCAGGCGCCGCGGTTGGAGGGATGGCTGCCGCAATTGACGATCAGCCGCTCCTTGTTGACGGAGACCTCCATCGACAGGGTACCGGCATGGGCGGTGCGGTCCAGCCCGCCCGCCGGCGGCGCGCCGGTGTCGAGCAGCACCAGGGTGCGGCCGGCGATCAGTCGCTCGAACCCGGTGTGCGGCGCGCTCTTCAGCGGGCGGCCGCGGGCGTCGGCCTGGGCCAGGACGGTGTCGATCAGCGCCGGCTCCTCCTCCCGCCCGCCGTTGAACAGGGCGAGGCCGCCGTCGACATGGCGGAAGAAGCGCAGCGCCGGCGTCATCCGGTCGATGGCGTGCTGGAGGGTTTCCGGCACCTCCTCCCGGGCGACGCGCAGCACGGCGCGCATGTCGATCAGGTCGCGCAGAACGCGGAGCTGGATGGAGGGGTTGCGCTCGACATGGCCGCCGTCGGGCAGGATCTGGCGGGGAAGCTCGCGGTCGAGCAGCCGCAGCGCCTCGCGCGCCGCCTTGTCCTGGTCGGGCAGGCAGAAGCCGCCGTAGAGCAGCCCCTTGACGGCGCCGATCAGCCGCTCGCCGTCCAGCTTGGCCGGCAGCACCCGCAGCAGGTGGCGGAGCTGGCGGGCCATGCTCTCGAACACCCGGGCGCGGAACTCGTCGTCGGCCGACGCGCAGTAGAAGTCGTGCAGGCCGATCCAGCTCGCCAGCCGCATCCCCAGCACGTCGGGCGCCCAGCTCTGGGCATGCCAGCCGGCATTCTGGTCCAGCCACGACCACACCAGTACCCGCGCCCGCCGCCGCGCCGCGTCGCCGCCGACGGCGCGCAGGTCGCGCAGCCATTCGAAGCCGTGGGCGGCGCGCAGCCAGCCGGCCGAGGCGCCCTGGGGGCGCCAGTGCGGCGTTGCGTTGGGATCGACGCCGATGGCCTGCCCGGCCAACAGCATCCGGCCGGCCAGCATGGCGGCGCCGTTGTCGGCGTCGCCCGGCCAGGGATCGGGCGGGATCACCGCCAGCGCCCCCGGCGCCTTGCCGCCCAGCATCAGGGCATAGAGGGGGTTCCCATAGGCAAGGCGTGCCATGCCGCTGCGAAACCGTCCGTTCCCGTCCCCCATGCGCGCCGACTCCTTCAGGACCGCGGACGGCGTCGGCGGCCGGCGGAGAGTGATGACGAAGGGCGATGAAACGCGGAGGGAAGCATGAGGGGTGTCGTATCAATTCGCCGTCCGCACCGCAAGACGGCCCTGGGTTTTATTCCAGACTCGCAAAACCGAAACAAGGTCCTAGGACTTGCGGCAGCTTGCGGCCCGGCGTCGCGACGGGCAATGGAGGGCAGCGGCGGGGCGGACGGCGGGCGTCAGGACCGGCGGCGCAGCCGCGCCACGAAGAAGCCGTCGATCCCGCCGGCGTCCGCCAGCATGCCCGGCAGCGACCGCACCTCCCCCGCCGCGTTGATCGGTTCGGACAGGCCGCCCAACTCGTCGGCGGCGACCGGCCAGCGCTCGACCCGGCCGTCCTGCTGCAGCAGCCGCGCGACCTGGGCTTCGCCCTCCTCCGGCTGGATGGAACAGGTGCAGTAGACCAGCGTGCCGCCGGGCTTCACCAGGTCGACCGCACGGGCCAGCAGCCGCCCCTGGGCACGGGCCAGCTTGGCGATGTCGTCCGGCGTCTTGACGCGCAGGATGTCGGGGTGGCGCCGCACCGCACCGGTGGCCGAGCAGGGGGCGTCCAGCAGCACCGCGTCGGCCGGCTCCTCCGGTTCCCAGGTGGCGGCGTCGGCGGCCAGCACCTCCGCCTCCAGGTGCAGGCGCTTCAGGTTCTCGGTCACCCGCTCCAGCCGGCGGGCCGAGCGGTCGATCGCGGTGACCTGCGCGCCCTGCGCCACCAACTGCGCGGTCTTGCCGCCCGGCGCGGCGCAGAGGTCGAACACCCGCTTGCCGGCAAGCGGGCCGAACAGCTTGGCCGGCAGCGAGGCGGCGAGATCCTGCACCCACCACGCGCCCTCCTCGAAGCCGGGTAGTTCGGTCACCGGGCCGCCGGGCGGGCGGCGCAGCGTGCCGGTCGGCAGCAGCGTCGCCCCCAGCCGCTCGGCCCAGGCCGCGGGATCGGACTTGACGGTGATGTCGAGCGGCGCCTCGTGCAGGTGCGCCTCGACGATGCCGCGGGTACGGGCGGTGCCGTAGGCGGTGCGCCAGGACAGCCACAGCCAGTCGGGGGTGTTCAGCCGGCCGGCGTCCTGCGCCTCGGCCATCGCCGGCCCCTCGCGCCCGATGCGGCGCAGGACGGCGTTGATCAGGCCCTTGTAGGGGGCGGCATTGCGCGCCGCCGCCAGCTCCACCGCCGTATCGACGGCGGCATGGGCGGGGGTGTTGAGGAAGACGAGCTGCGCGGTGCCGAGCCGCAGCATGTCGTGGATCGCCGCCTTGGGCAGTCCGGGCTTGGCCAGGCAGGACTGGATCAGCTCGTCGATCTGCCCCAGCCGGCGCAGGACGGTGGCGACCAGCAGGCGGACGAAGCCGCGGTCGCGCGGCTGCAGCGAGGCGAGCTCGGGATGCGCGTCGAACGCATCGTCGAAGGGAACGGACTTGCGCAGCACGTCGCGCAGCAGGTCGAGCGCAACGCCGCGGGCGGCGAGGGAGGTGTCGGTCATGGAAGGGATCTAGCGCGCCGGAGGGCAGGTGTCGATACGGGATGCCAGCCCATCGCGATGGAAGCGGATCGGGCCGCCTCCGGAAAAGCGAAGGGCCGGTGCGTCGCCGCCCGGCCCTTTGGATCGCTTGCCCTGTTTTCCGGCGACTTGGAGCGGGCGAAGGGATTCGAACCCTCGACCCCAACCTTGGCAAGGTTGTGCTCTACCCCTGAGCTACGCCCGCGCTCCCGTCGTCCGGGAGCCGCTTTCTACGGAAACGCGGCCTGCGCCGCAAGAGGAAAATTCGCACCTCCCGGATTTTTTTCCGCAAGCCGCGCTCCGCGGCCCTGGATTATGGTTCCGTCCATACGCCAACGGATGGAGACCGCGGCATGGCCGGCACCGTCACCCTCGGCCGCGACGGCGTGGTCGCGACCCTGACCCTGTCCAACCCCGGGCGGCTCAACGCCTTCGACAAGCCGATGTGGCACGCGCTGAACGCCCATCTGGCGGCCCTGGAGGGGGATGGCGGCGTGCGCGTCGTGGTGGTGCGCGGCGGCCCCGTCGGTGATGGCGGCACCCGCGCCTTCTCCCCCGGCGCCGACATCTCCGAGTTCGAGAGCGAGCGCAACAGCCCGGAGCAGGGAGCGGCCTACGGCGACCTGATGGACGAGGGGCTGGACGGGCTGCGGGGGCTGCGCCATCCGGTGCTCGCCGCCATCGACGGCCCCTGCTGCGGCATCGGGCTGGCGGTGGCGCTGGCCTGCGACCTGCGGGTCTGTTCGCAGGGCAGCCGCTTCGGCGTGCCGGTCAGCCGGCTCGGCATCTCCATGGGGCCGACGGAGCTGAAGCTGGTCGCCGACGTCGCCGGCGGCCCGGCGGCGCTGGAGATCCTGCTTGAGGGCCGCGTCTTCGGCGCGGCGGAGGCCAGGGACAAGAACCTCGTCCACCGCGTCGTTCCCGACGAGGGGTTCGAGGCGGAGATCGCCGCCACCGTCCAGCGCATCGCCGCCGGCGCGCCGCTGGCCGCCACCCTGCACAAGCGCTATGTCCGCCGCCTGGCCGACCCGGCCCCGCTGACGGAGGCCGAGATCGCCGAGTGCTACCGCTGCTTCGGCACCGACGACTTCCGCGAGGGGTACCGCGCCTTCTTGGAGAAGCGGAAGCCGGTGTTCGGCGGGCGGTGAGGCGCGGGAGCGCCGCGGCGACCACGGGCTTCCGGCCGCCCCGCCGGGGGCCGTCGCCGGGGGCCATCGCAGGGGGAAATCCCGGCGCTTGCCCGGTGAACGGTCGCCATGGCCGCGACATCCGTGTAATGCCTGCCCTTCACCGCCGCCTCGCTCCCCGGCCCGCGCCGGAAGGAGGCGCCACTGCGAGAAAAGGACCTGCCACGATGACGACCCGCCCCCTGCCCCAGAAGACCATCGGCGTTCTCGGCGGCATGAGCAACCAGGCGACCGGGGAGTATTACCGGCTGCTGAACGACGGGCTGAACACCCGGCTGGGCGGCTGGGACAACGGCGAGATCGTCGTGGTCAGCGTCAACTTCGGCAACATCGAGCATTTCGTCCGCACCGGCGACTGGGAGACGGCGGAGCGCTATCTCGCCGGAAAGGTCGACGCTCTGGAACGGGCGGGCGCCGATCTGGTCATCTGCGTGTCCAACACGATGCACCGGGTGGTCGAGCCGATCATGGCCGGCCGTCCCACCCCCTTCATCCACATCGCCGACCCGACGGGCGAGGCGATCCTGCGGGCCGGGCTGAAGCGGGTCGCCCTGCTCGGCACCGCGCCGACCATGCGGTCGGACATGCTGCGCGAGCGCTTCCGCGACCGCTTCGGCATCGAGCTTCTGGTGCCGGACGAAGCCGATCAGGGCTTCGTCGACCGCGTCATCTTCGACGAGCTGGTCCGCCGCGACCTGCGGCCGGCATCGAAGGCCGGCTATCTGCAGGTCGTCGACACCCTACGCCGACAGGGCGCCGAAGGCGTGATCCTGGGCTGCACCGAGATCTTCCTGCTGATCGACCAGCCCGACCTGCCGGGCTTCCCGGTTTTCGACACCACCCGGCTGCACACGCAGGCGGCGGTGGAGTTCGCGCTGTCGGACCGCTGAGTCCGGCGGCCGACCGGGAGTCGCCGGAGGGGGCGGACCGGCTTTCGCATGGCAGGGCCTTCACATCGGCGATGGTCAAAGTGGCGGAACGCCTCACATTCGTGTGATTGCCTATCTCGTCCTGCCGGTCCGTCCCATGTCTCGCGTTACCCCGCTGATCATCGCCTGCGCCCTGTTCATGGAGAATCTGGACTCCACGGTGATCGCCACCGCACTGCCACGCATCGCGCAGTCGATGGGGGAGGATCCGCTCCGGCTCAGCCTGGCGATGACCTCCTACATGCTGGCGCTGGCGGTTTTCCTGCCGGTCAGCGGCTGGATGGCCGACCGCTTCGGCGCGCGCACCGTGTTCGCCAGCGCCATCGGCGTCTTCACCCTGGGGTCGGTCGCCTGCGGCCTGTCCAACGGGCTGGCCGAACTTGTGGCCGCCCGCATCGTCCAGGGCCTGGGCGGGGCGATGATGGTGCCGGTCGGGCGGCTGATCCTTCTGCGCACCGTGCCCAAGGGCGAACTGGTCCGCGCCATGGCACGGATGACCCTGCCGGCGCTGGTCGGCCCGGCGCTGGGGCCGCTGGTGGGCGGCGCCATCACCACCTATGCCTCCTGGCGCTGGATCTTCTTCATCAACGTGCCGATCGGGATGATCGGCATCGGGCTGGTGCTGGCGCTGATCCCGAACCTGAAGGACGAGCAGCGCGATCCCTTCGACGCGCGCGGCTTCGTGTGGAGCGCGCTGGCGCTCGCCGCCTTCATGTTCGGGTTCGAGAATGTCGGGCGTGACCTGCTGCCGCCGGCGGCGGTGGCGGGGCTGCTGGCGGTGGCGCTGCTGGCGACGCTCGCCTACTTCCGCCATGCCCGCCGGGTGGTGCGGCCGGTGCTGGATCCGTCGCTGTTCCGGCTGCCGACCTACCGTGCCTCGGTGCTCGGCGGCACGCTGTTCCGCATCGGCATCGGCGCCGTGCCCTTCCTGATGCCGGTGATGCTGCAGATCGGCTTCGGCCTGACCGCCTTCGAGTCGGGGGCGCTGACCTTCGCCGGAGCCGCCGGCGCCCTGACCATGAAGGCGCTGGCCGGCCCCATCCTGCGCCGCGCCGGCTTCCGCCGGGTGCTGATGCTGAACGCGCTGATCAGCGGTGCGGTTCTCGCCAGCTATGGCGCCTTCCGTCCCGACACCCCGCACCTGCTGATCCTGTTCGCCCTGCTGGTCGGCGGCTTCTTCCGCTCCCTGCAGTTCACCGGCCTGAACAGCCTCGCCTATGCCGAGGTGCCGCAGCCGATGACCAGTCGCGCCAACACGCTGGCCAGCGTGATGCAGCAGTTGTCGCTGAGCCTGGGCGTCGCCGTCGGCGCCACCGCGCTGCACCTGACCACGCAATGGATGGGCGGGGGGATGGGCGGGGGAAGCGGCGCGCTGACCCCGGCCGCCTTCGTTCCGGCCTTCCTGGCGGTCGGGCTGATGGCGTGCCTGTCCAGCCTGTTCTTCTGGCGCCTGCCCGCCGATGCCGGCGCCGAGATCAGCGGGCATCGCAGCCGCAGGATCGCGGCGTCTCCAGCCGTCGGCCGGGACGATGGCCGGGAGGTCGACGAGCACGCCGACCGCGCCGCCGCCGGCAAGGCCGCCGCCCTCTCCGACGCCGCCGACTGAGCCGTCAGCCCGCGGCGGGCGCGGTTGCCGGGGTGGCGGCAGGGGTGCCGGGCGCCAGCCCGCGCAACAGCCCCATCACCGCCTCGACCAGTTCCCCGACATGTTCGCGCACGTAGCCGGAGCGCGTCTGCGACTGGATCATCATCAGAGGCTGCCGGTCGGTGCCCTGATCGGGATCGAAGAGGCCGTAGCGGGCCTGCGACTTGGCGTATTCCGGATGCCAGGCCGCGTTCTCTTCGATGAACTTCCCCATCATGCCGCCCTTCATCGCCTCGTTGCCGGCCGCTCCCCGGCCGCTGCCCGCCAGCATGTCCACCATGCCCGCCTTCACGTCCTCGGCCGACATCCCGGCGAGCTTGTCCATCATCCTGTCGTCGAACATGATCTCGATCTGGTCATAGCCGTCCTTTTGCCCGTTCGGCAGGGCCAGCGTGATCATCGAGGTGTTTGCCGTTCCTTCCGGCATGGCGGGCGGGCCGGCGTCGCCCTCCTTCTCCTTCGCCAGCAGGGAGGCCGGTTTCTGCGGCAGCGCCACCCCGTCGAGCGCCATGGTCTTGTCGATGGCGGCGGCGATGTCGCCGGACAGCACGAGGCCGTAATCGGTATCCTCGCCGCCCAGCCGGCCGAACTCCCCGCGTACATAATCGGCGCGCCCGCGATGATGCTCCATCAGGGCGGAGCCATACGCGATCACGTCGTCGGACTGGTTTGAATCGAACCTCGGCAGGTCGATTTCACCTTCGACGCGCATCTTCCATGGCGGCGGGTCCGACGGCCGTGCCTGTGCCCGGCTGTCGGCCGGGGCGTTGGTGGAGGCGCCGGCCGGGGCGGCGCCCTGTGCCGGAGCCGTCCCTGCGGATATGCCGGCCGATGTGCCGGCCGATGTGCCGGATGCCGCCGCCGGAGTCCCCATGCCGCTTTTCAGCATCGCCAGCGCCTGTTTGGAAAAGGCGACGTCGTCGACCGGCCCGCTCCCTCTCCCGCCCGGCTTGCCGTTCGTCGCCTTGAACAGCGCGCCGCCGATGTCCTCCGGCCGCCCCGGCTTCCCGCCGGCCGCCAACGGGGAGTTGGAAAGAAGCGCGGCAAATTGTCCGGACAACGGCCTTATCGACATTGCGGGTGCTCCGGTGGAAGATGGGCGGGACAGGACGGGATCGAACCACGACATTGCGCCCGAAGCGTTCACCACCTCACGATAACACAACCTTCGATGATCGTCATGCCCCAGCCCTCCCCCGTTCGCAGTCGTCTCCGCCAGTTTTCCAGCCTATGCATGGAAAGATAGCGGGGTGCTCGGATGAGAATAATTCCGGCGATCATGATTAATTTTCGTGCGAGTGAGGGTTGGTAGCACGTGCGTTCCGGGCGCGTTCCCGGTATAAACATGCATAGCGGCCATGCGCCGACTTCAAGATAAACGGGAGGCTCCGGGTCAATGCGCTACGGAGCGGGACAGCATGATGGATTGGGACAAGCTTCGGGTTTTCCATGCGGTGGCCGAAGCCGGCAGCTTCACGCACGCCGGCGAGACGCTGAACCTCAGCCAGTCGGCGGTCAGCCGGCAGATCAGCGCACTTGAGGAAAGTCTGGGCGTTCCACTCTTCCACCGCCACGCCCGCGGGCTGATCCTGACCGAGCAGGGCGAACTGCTGCACCGGACCGCCCGCGACGTCTTCGCCAAGCTGTCGATGACCGAGGCGATGCTGACCGAGAGCCGGGAGCATCCGAAGGGTCCGCTGCGGGTGACGACCACCGTCGCCTTCGGATCGACCTGGCTGACGCCGCGCATCAACGAGTTCATGTCGATCTATCCCGACATCCAGTTGACGCTGCTGATCGACGACAACGAGCTGGACCTGGCGATGCGCGAGGCGGACATCGCCATCCGCATGAACACGCCGCGCCAGCCCGACCTGATCCAGCGGCACCTGATGTCGATCCGCTTCCATCTCTACGCCAGCCAGAACTACCTGAAGAAGCGGGGGACGCCCAAGACCCTGGCGGACCTGGACAACCACGACATCATCGCCTATCCGCCCGACGTGCGGGCACCGATCCCCAACGTCAACTGGATCATGGAGATGGGGGAACCGTCGCCCAACCGGCGGCCGATCCTGCAGGTCAACAGCGTCTACGCCATCTACCGCGCGGTGGAGAGCGGGCTGGGCATCGCGGCCCTGCCGGACTTCCTGGTCGACAGCTTCTCCAAGGACGTGACGCGGATCATGCCCGACGTCGACGGGCCGAAGGTCGACGCCTACTTCGTTTATGCCGAAGAATTGCGCCATTCCAAGCGCATCGCGGTCTTCCGCGACTTCCTGGTTAAAAAAGTGGCAGAGACCCCGTTCTGATCGGGGGCTATTTTCGAAGCGTTGCAATAGCATTGCCGAAATCGACCCGGTTTCCCCATCTTTCGGAGGCAGCTTGGTCGGTTTCGGCATTTTTATTAGCAATTTCAGCTTTCGAGCAAGCCATGCGTCGCTTGCATGGTAGATTTATTCATTTATGCCTGGAAAGTTGGCAGCAGAATGGTCAAATTTTGATCGTTGGATGTTGCGACGCAGCATTCGATGTTTCGTCCCGAAGGTTCTCCTTCGGGGTTGGGTCCTCGGACCCAGCGTCTCCCAGACGTGAAGCCTCCCTGTTCAACTCGCCGCTAATCCATCGGATTAGCGGCGGTTTTTTTATGTGGTCAGGGGCTGGGGGAACTCAGGGAAAAGAACGCTCCCCAGCTTGCCGGCTCGCCCCTGTAAGAGCGAGCGGTCACCCGCCATGCCGTCCGGTCGGAACGGTCGTCCGTATCGTCGAGCACGCCACGCCGCGCGGTTGCCCAAGGCCGATTCTCTTCTCCCGACCAGGGAACATGCCGCGACCGCTCATGCGGCCAAGCTTGCCGCACGCGCCTTCACCAACGCCAGCAGCAACGAAACCGCGGCGCTTCAGCCGGACTCTACCCGCTCAGCGGTAGCCCGACCGTAACGTCCTGGATCGACGCTGCCGGACCGCATCCGGGCAGGAGCTGTGGGGGTGTGTTTCGGCACGATCTCCCATGCCGCTCCCATCACAACCTGGTCCCGATGGTGGAGGCGAGTTCATCAGAGCCTGCTCGCGTCAGACTCAATCCAGCGACGGCGCCGAACTTCATGCAGTATTTCTTCGGCCTCCAACCGCAGCTCCGCCGCTCCGTTCCTCTGCCCGGCAGATAGGGATTGAACGTTCCTGACCCAGGTCCGAGTATTCAGAGCCCATGCGCGAAGATCGTCCATGAACTCTTCAATGTCGTCAGAATGGCTATCCATCATGGCGTCATTTTAGTTCAGCCTGAGTCTGCAGATAAATCAGCTCAGCGATGTAATCGTTCTCCCCGCAGAATAGGCAACTCAGCCAGCTCTCGGCCAAAGGTGCAGCGGTCGGGGCGGTGCCGGTCGTATGACGGGAGCGCTGGGAAAAGAAGGGGCGACCTGCGGGATAGCGGTCGCCCGAGTTGCATGGATGACAGTATGCGAGCTGTCATGAACACCCTAACCCGGCCCACCTCGCATCGCCCATACGGCACACCCCTATCTTGAAAGAGAGCATCCTTGTCCGCCACGCCCATCGGCGCGGCGTCCGGCCGAGATGGCCGAGGTCATGGAGGCGTGAGGTTCTCCCTTGCCCAGAAGGCGGCAAGGGAACGGACGGAGGCGACGAAATCCTCGAACCTCGTCTGCTTCACCACATAGGCGCTGCCGCCTGCCTCATAACATGCCTCCAGGTCCCTCTCGTCCCGCGAGGAGGTCAGCACGACGACGGGGAGCTTTCTGGTGGCCGGCTCAGCCTTGATCCTCCTTAGGACCTCCATCCCGTCGATTTTCGGGAGCTTCAGGTCGAGAAGGATGACCGCCGGGAGCACGCGCCCGGGACCATCGTTGAACAGGCGCGACAGTGCCTGCTCGCCGTCGTTCGCGATCACGATGTCGTTTTCCAACCCCACTTGGCCGAAGGCCTCGAGCACCAGTTCCAGATCCCTTCGATTGTCCTCGACGATAAGGATCGGCTTCAGTTCGGCCGGTGCGTCCGTGAACTGCGGATTGCCTTCGGATGCCTCGGCGCCTTTCTCGCTCCAACGCCTTCGCATTTCCCTGCGCATGGCGATGAGCCCGGCGAGATGCGCCTGCACGATCTGCGAATTACCGGACTCCTGAAGGGCGGAGAGGGTCGCCGACTGCAAGTCGAACAGCTCCTTGTCCGCCAGATGCCGGAGCTCGCCGGAAACGCTTCCTATTTCCCGGGAATCCGAAATGGAAAGCGGCGCGACCGGTTGGACCGTGTCTTGACCATCTGGCGTTTCTGCCAGCCTGATCCTGGCTTTGCTGGCGAACGACTCCCACTCTTCCATATGACCTTGTTCCTGATGATTCGGCGTATGCATCATATCGAAGCGCAATCCTTGCGGACAAGGCGCTTGCCGGTGACCAATTCACCGAAACGGCCGGTGAGGGCACTGCCTGGCTGATTGCCCGCCTATCCTTCCTCTCCGCTGGACCAGAGTCCCCGTATCCTTCCCAGCTCCGGGAGGCAGCCTCTCTTCCGGCGCGGGACCGTCTTGCGACCTCCCGGCATGATCGGGGAACGGGTTCCCTCCCTGCGGAACTGCCCGCCTCGCTTCCGTAAGGCGGGCATCTTCAGATCGGATCGCGTGAAACCGGAATCGATGTGGAGCGTGAACAGGATCGTCGAACGAAGGCCACAACGCCGTGCGTTTCATATGAAACGCACGGCGCCGCACACCCGCTTCCGGATCCCCGGCTCCCGCCTGGCCGCGGAGCCTCACCCACGCGGGCGTAGGCCGGCCCAGGCGTCAGGCCGGGTTGATCGGCTCGATCAGGTCGACGCGGTCGTTCCGCACGTTGCCGACATCGCGGTGGACCGGCCACAGCCGGGTCCGGTCCGCCGGATAGGGCCGCATCAGCCCCACCAGGCGATCGTCGCCGGCCTCCTCCTCGCCGAGCCACGCCGGCCAATCGGCCGGCGGCAGGATCACCGGCATGCGGTCGTGGACGTCCCGCGTGGCGTCGTTGGCGGTCGTGGTGATGATGGTGAAGGTGTGCAGCCACTCTCCCGTGGCCGGATCCTTCCATCCCTCCCACAGGCCGGCGAACGCGTCCGGCTTCTCGTTGCCGGTGGTGCCGATCGCATAGGGCTGCTTGGCCTTCCCGTCGGCCTTCCATTCATAGAAATTGTCGAAGGGGATCAGGCAGCGGCGCTTGCGGAAGGCCGATCGGAACGCCGGCTTCTCCGGCACCGACTCGGCCCTGGCATTGATCATCCGCGCCGCGCCGGCGGCGTCCTTCGACCAGACCGGCAGCAGGCCCCAGCGCAGCAGGCCCAGCCTGCGCTCCTTGGTCTCCGGATGGGCGCGGACCACCGGCAGCATCTGCAGGGGCGCCGCATTGTACCGCGGCCCGAACTCGGGAAGTTGCCCGACCGTGCCGAAGCGCGCGGCGATCTGGTCGGTCGGGCTGTGAATGGCAAAGCGTCCGCACATATCCCCAGGATGGGGACCGGGACCGGCCTCGTCAACCGGGCCGGCCGGCACGCTCCACCGGCGGTCGCCGCCCGGAGCTACAGCACCCAGGGCTCCGCCTTCGCGTCCGCGATCCACTGCCGCAGCGCCGGCAGCGCCAGCACGGCGTCCATGTAGGCGCGCGTCTCCGGCCTGACCGCGACCCCGTAGGTTTCGAGGCGGGTGACCACCGGGGCGAACATGGCGTCGGCAATGGTGAAGCCACCGAACAGGAACGGGCCGCCGGTTTCGCTCCCGCGGCCGGAACCGGCACGGGCGTCGGCCCACAGCGTCTCGATGCGCGCGATGTCGGCGGCGGTTTCCGGCGTCATGCCCTCGCCATGGCGGTCGCGCTTGAGGTCCATCGACATCGTGTTGCGCAGCGACGCGAAGCCGGAATGCATTTCCGACGATATCGAGCGGGCGACGGCGCGGGCCGTCCGGTCGGCCGGCCACAGCCCGGCTCCGGGGGCGATTTCCGCCACATACTCGCAGATCGCCAGCGAGTCCCAGACGGTGATGCCGCCATGGATCAGGCAGGGTACCCGGCCCGAGGGCGAATGGCTGCGGATGCGCGCCGCGGTGTCCGGCTGGCGCAGCGGGATGACGGTTTCGGTGAAGGGGAGGCCGGCCTGCTTCAGCGCCAGCCAGGGGCGCAGGGACCAGGACGAATAGGCCTTGTTGCCGAGGATCAGGGTCAGGTCGGACATCGCGGGCTCTTGCGTGGACGAGGAAGGGGGGAGCGAGCATGCAGCCGGCCCGCGCCGGGGGCAACAGCCGGGACGGCGCGCCCGGCGGACATGCCCCCTTTCCAGCCGGCCTCCGGCGCGCCATCCTCTGGTGACGGACATCCGCACCGGATGCGTGATGCGACCTCGTGAGAAGGGATTCTTCGTCTTGCTCGCCACCCTGCTTGCCGGCGACGGCGCCGATACCGTCGCCCTTACCCCCATGACCAAGGCCGGGCTGGCCGACTGGCTGGCATCGCAGACGCCGGCCGTGGCGTCCTGGGTCAAGGCGGTCGGCTTCACCGGCGACGCCGGGTCGACCGCCTTCCTGCCGGGACCGGACGGCGCCATCGCCCGCGTCCTGGCCGGCGTGTCGGCCATAGACGATCTGTGGGCCTTCGCCGGCCTGCCGGCCGCCCTGCCGGCCGGCTCCTACAGGATCGACTTGGCCGGAACCGGAGCGGCGATGGACGCGCGGGCGGCGACGCGGGCGGCGCTGGGCTGGGCGCTCGGCAGCTACCGCTTCAGCCGCTACCGGAAACCGCCGGAGAAGGGCTTCGCCTGCCTGGTCTGGCCGGCCGAGGCGGACCGCGGCGAGGTGGAGCGTGCGGCGACCGCCACGTTCCTGGTGCGCGACTTGGTGAACACCCCGGCCAGCGACCTCGGCCCGGCCGAACTGGCACAGGCGGCGCAGGATCTGGCCGGCGAGTTCGGCGCAACGGTCGAGGTGACCGTCGGCCGCGACCTGCTGGACCGCAACTATCCCGCCATCCATGCCGTCGGCCGCGCCAGCCCGCGCGAGCCGCGGCTGGTCGACCTGCGCTGGGGTGACCCGCAGCATCCGAAGGTCACCATCGTCGGCAAGGGCGTGTGCTTCGACACCGGCGGACTGGACCTGAAGCCGTCCTCCGCCATGCTGTTGATGAAGAAGGACATGGGGGGTGCGGCCCATGCGCTGGCGCTCGGCCGCATGATCATGATGGCGGGGCTGCCGGTGCGGCTGCGCGTGCTGGTCCCGGCGGTGGAGAACGTCGTGTCCGGCGATGCCTTCAAGCCGCAGGACGTGCTGAAGACGCGCAAGGGCCTGACCGTCGAGGTCGGCAACACCGATGCCGAAGGCCGGCTGATCCTGTGCGACGCGCTTGCCGAGGCGGACTCGGAAAAGCCGGCCCTGCTGGTCGACTTCGCCACCCTGACCGGTGCCGCCCGCGTGGCGCTCGGCCCGGACCTGCCGGCGCTGATGAGCAACGACGACGGGCTGGCCGCCGACCTGACCGAGGCCGGGTCGGCGGTCGACGACCCGATGTGGCGGCTGCCGCTGTGGGCGCCCTACCGCAAGGGGCTGGACAGCAAGGTGGCGGACATCGGCAACGTCACCTCGAACGGCTTCGCCGGCGCCATCACCGCCGGTCTGTTCCTGCAGGAGTTCGTGTCGAAGGAAACCCCCTGGGCTCACCTCGACACCTACGCGTGGAACGCCTCCTCCCGGCCCGGCCGGCCGGAAGGCGGCGAGGCGCTGGGCCTGCGCGCGGTCTATGCGGTGATCCGCAAGCGCTTCGGCTGAACCGGCCCTCCGGGGGCAAGGAAGGGATTTGTCTAAACTTGTCTCTTCTTTGCTCCTCCGGAGGGATGGAACCCCCATTCGGATCGTATTACAACGTAAGGACAGTTCAGGGGCTGGCCGCCGCATTCCCGCGCGGCGCCGTTGCGCAGGCGGAATGGTGGAGGCGGACACATGGCACTGAAGGTTCGTGAGGATTACCGGACCCTCACCGGCCCGGAAAAGGCCGCCATCATGATGCTGGCGCTGGGCGAGGAGCATTCGTCCAAGCTGTTCTCGCTGATGGACGACGAGGAGATCAGGGAGCTGTCCCAGGTGATGGCCAACCTGGGCACCGTGTCGGCCAACCTGATCGAGCGCCTGTTCGTGGAATTCGCCGAGCAGATGTCGGCGACCGGTTCGCTGGTCGGCTCCTTCGATTCGACGGAACGCCTCCTGCTGAAGACCCTGCCCAAGGACAAGGTCGACCAGATCATGGAGGAGATCCGCGGTCCGGCCGGCCGGACCATGTGGGACAAGCTGGCCAACGTCAACGAATCGGTCCTGTCGAACTACCTGAAGAACGAGTATCCCCAGACCGTCGCGGTGGTGCTGTCGAAGATCCGCCCCGAGCATGCCGGCCGCGTGCTGACCCAGCTCCCGGAAAGCTTCGCGATGGAGGTCATCATGCGCATGCTGCGCATGGAGGCGGTCCAGAAGGAGGTGCTGGACGACGTCGAGCGCACCCTGCGCACCGAGTTCATGACCAACCTCGCCCGCACCAGCCGCCGCGACAGCCACGAGATGCTGGCGGAGATCTTCAACGGCCTGGACCGCACCACCGAGCACCGCTTCATGGCGGCGCTGGAGGAACGCAACCGCGACAGCGCCGAGCGCATCAAGTCGCTGATGTTCACCTTCGAGGATCTGTCGAAGCTCGATCCCTCGGGCGTGCAGACCCTGCTGCGCACGGTGGACAAGCAGAAGCTGGGCACCGCGCTGAAGGGCGCGTCGGAGACGCTGAAGGACCTGTTCTTCTCCAACATGTCCGAACGCGCCGCCAAGATCCTGCGCGAGGACATGGCGGCCATGGGTCCGGTCCGCGTCCGCGATGTGGACGAGGCGCAGATGTATATGGTCCAGCTCGCCAAGGATCTCGCGGCGCGCGGCGAACTGGTCATTGCCGAAGGCAGCGGCGAGAACGAACTGATCTACTGACCGGCCGGTTCCTTCCGGCGGTCCGCTGGAGAGGTGCCGGATGGATGGACAGGCGGGGAAACGCCGCGACTGGGTGGCGATGCGGCGCGACGCCGAAACCGGGGTCGAGACCATCCGTGCCCATTTCCAGGGCCATGCCTATGACCTGCACGACCATGACGAACTCCTGGTCGGCGTTACCGAGCAGGGGGTGCAGGCCTTCCGCTGCCGGCGGCGGCTGCACACCAGCACGCCCGGCCGCGTCATCCTGATCGAGCCCGGCGAGGCGCATGACGGCCACAGCCCCGGCGACGACGGCTTCACCTACGCCATGCTCTACCTGCCGGTGCCGCTGCTGGCCGCCCGCGCCGACGCCCTGCGCAGCCTGATGCCGCGCCCTCCGGCGCTGGGGTTCCGCGACACCCTGGCCGACGACCCCCGCCTCGCCGCGGCGATCGGCGGCGCCTTCCTGGCGCTGCACGGGCGCGAGGGCCGGCTGGCCCGCGACTTGGCGCTTGACCGGCTGGCGGCGAGGCTGGCCGGGCATGTCGCGCCCCTTGGAGCCCTGTCCGGCCCGCCGGCGGGTGCGCTGCGCGATCGCCCCGACCGGGCGGCGGTGCGGGCGCGCGACCTGCTGCATGCCCGGATGGGCGAGGATGTCGGGCTCGACGACCTGGCGGCGGCGTCCGGCGTCGACCGCTTCCGGCTTAATCGCGCCTTCCGCGCCGCCTTCGGCCTGTCGCCGCATGCCTATCTGGTGCGCCTGCGGCTGCGCGCCGCCCGGCGTCGGCTGGCGGCGGGGGAGGCGCCGGCCCTGGTTGCGGCGGAGGTGGGGTTCGCCGACCAGAGCCATCTCGGCCGCTGGTTCCGCCGCGCCTACGGCCTGACCCCCGCGGCCTATAGGGATCTGGCGGGCAGGGATATCGCAGGCAGGGATATCGTCGGCTGCGATCCGGCGGCTCGCGATCTGTGCACAAACGTTCCAGACCGGAGCGGCCGGCATCGGGCATGAGGGACGGCGAAAGGAGACCCGTTCCATGCCCGATCATTCATTTCCTGCCGATCCCGCCGCTTCCGCCGAGGCTCCGGTGCGCTTCGACACCAAGGTCGCGCTGATCGTCCGCGAGGATCTGCCGGTGTGGCAGAAGCTGAACGTCGCCGCCTTCCTCGCAACCGGCGTCGCCGCCGCGGCACCGGACGCGATCGGCGAGGCCTATGTCGATGGCGCCGGGCGGAGCTACGGCCGCATGCTGGGCCAGCCGATCCTGATCTTCGCGGCCGACGGCGACAGGCTGCGCGCCGTCCGCGATGCGGCGCTGGACCGCGGGCTGACGCTGGTGCCCTATGTCGCGGCCATGTTCACCACCGGCCACGACGCCGCCAACCGCGCGGCGTTCCGCGCGGAGGACCCGGCCGCGCCCGATCTCGTCGGCCTTGCCCTGCGCGGCCCGAAGAAGGCGGTGGACAAGACGGTGAAGGGCCTCGCCCTGCACGGATGAGCGGGTCAAGGCTCCTGCGGCATCAGGATCGTCACCGCCGTCCCGCCGCCGGGTGCGCTGTCGATCTCCAGGCGCCCGGCGAGCGGACCGGTCACCGTGCTGAAGGCCACCGCCAGCCCCAGTCCCCGGTGCCCACGGCCGCGCGCGGTGGTGAAGAAGGGGTCGGTCAGGGTGGGCATGTGCCGCGGCGGGATGCCGGCGCCATGATCGCGCACGGTCAGCCGCCAGGCCGGCTTGCCGTCCAGGGCCGCCGTCTCGACCGCCAGCTCGGCCACCCCCGGCCCGCCGCCATAGCCGTGGGCCGCGGCGTTGGCGAACAGGTGATGCAGCACCCGCTCCAGGTGCGGGGCATAGCCGATCCACGGGCAGGGCGGCCCCGGCAGCATCCGGACCTCCAGCGGCAGGTCCGGATGCTGGACGGCGAACAGCGCGGCCGCCTCCTCCGCCGCCCGCCGCAGGTCGGTCGCCTCCAGCGGCTCGGCGTTCTGGCAGGCGGCGATGGCCGAGAACGCCTCCACGAGTTCGACCGCGCGGGCAAGGTTGGCTTCCAGCAGCGCCGCCGGCTCCCGCAGATCCTCGGCGGTGAGCGGGCCGGCGCCGATACCGCCGGCACCGATCCTGGCGCCGGCCCGGGCGATCTCCTGCAGATGGCTGGCGGTGGTCACGCAGACGCCGAGCGGCGTGTTCAGCTCATGCGCCAGCCCGGTCACCACCTGGAGGAGGGTGCGCTGGCGCGCCAGCGCCGCCTCGGCGACGCGGGTGCGGCGTTCCAGGTCCTCGCGGACGACCCGCCCCGACACGTCCCGGACCGTCCCGCTGAGCTTGCGCAGCAGCTTCGCCAGCATGTCCGGCGAGGGGGAGATCAGCGCCAGGAACAGGTCGCGGTCCAGTTCGAACACCGTCACCGGCGTGGCGGCGATCACCGAGGCGGAGCGGGCGCCGCCATCGATCAGCGCCATCTCGCCGAAACAGTCGCCGGCACGGCGGAATCCCACCTCCACCTGGCCGCCGCAGGCATCGCCGCACACCACCCGCACCGTACCGGCAACCAGGACGTGGAGCGCGCGGGCCTCGTCGCCCTCCCGCATCAGCACGGTCCCCGCCGGTGCGTCGAACAGCCGGCCGCGTGCCGCCACCGCCGCGCGCTCCTCCGGCGTGAAGGACTCGAACAGGACGACGCCGTCGAGGATGTCACCGGGAACCACGGTGCCGGTGGGGGCGACGATGGCGCTGGTCATGGCGGGGAGATGCTCCAAAGGGGCCGGGCATCCGCAGCCTAAACCATGCGGCGGCCGGCCGGCGACCCGTTTGCCGGCCTTTTCCGCCTCAGCCGGCGCTTTCCCGGGCCACCAACCGGTTTTCGCGGGCGAGGCGGTCCAGCAGGCCGCGCGCGCCGGCCTCGCACAGGTCCAGGACCTCACCGAACCCGTCGGGGCCGCCGTAATAGGGATCCGGCACCGAGCGGCCGGCGAGGCCGGGGGCATCGTCGAGGAACAGGCGCAGGGCGGCACCGGCGCCCGGCGGGGCGATGCGGCGCAATTGCTCCAGGTGGCCGTGGTCCATCGCCAGGATATGGTCGAAACGGGCGAAGTCGCCCGCCGTCACCTTGCGGGCGCGCAGGCCCGACAGGTCGATGCCGCGGGCCAGCGCGGCACGCTGCGTGCGCGGGTCGGGCGGCTCGCCGACATGGTAGGCGTGGGTTCCCGCGGACTCGGCGGCCACCAGGCCGGACAGGCCGGCGCGCCCGGCCAGATGGCGGAATACCCCTTCCGCGGTCGGCGAACGGCAGATGTTTCCCGTGCAGACGAACAGGACCTTGACCACCTCTGGTCTCCCTCCTTCTTTACTTCCTGACGCGGCGGGCGTACGCCGCTCCCAGGTCCTGCGCGACAGTGTCCACATGACCGGTTTCCGAACCGCTAAGGTGATGCCATGCCCTCCCCCGCCCTGATCAACCGCCTGCGCCCGACCGACTCGGTGGTCATCCTGACCGGCGCCGGGATCTCCAAGGAATCGGGGCTCGACACCTTCCGCTGCGCCGGCGGCATCTGGAGCCAGGTCGATCTGGAGGACGTTGCGACGCCGGAAGGGTTCGCCCGCAACCCGGACCTCGTCCACCGCTTCTACAACGACCGCCGCCACGGCCTGCACGACCCCGCCGTGCAGCCCAATGCCGCGCACCGGGCGCTGGCCGAGCTGGAGCGGCGCTGGAAGGGCGACATCCTGCTGGTGACGCAGAACATCGACGACCTGCACGAGCGCGGCGGGTCGAAGGCGCCGCTGCACATGCACGGCGAACTGCTGAAGGCGTTCTGCCTGCATTGCCGGGCGGCGGTGGAGGTGCATGGCGACCTGTCGGTGCACGACCATTGCCTGACCTGCGGGCGCAAGGGCGGCATGCGGCCGGACGTCGTGTGGTTCGGCGAGATGCCCTACGGGATGGAACGCATCCAGCGGGCGCTGGAGGAATGCGACCTGTTCGTGTCGATCGGCACCTCCGGCCACGTCTACCCCGCCGCCGGCTTCGTGGCGGAGGCGCGGTCGGCCGGCGCCTATACGGTCGAGCTGAACCTGGAACCGTCGGAGGGCGCCTCCTATTTCCACAGCTCGATCCACGGCCCGGCCACCCAGGTGGTGCCGGCCTTCGTCCAGGATATGCTGACGCTTGTCTGACCTTGATAACGGCCCGGATCCCGGTGGCCCAGATCTCGGTGGCCCAGATCTCGGTGGCCCGGATCTCGACCACCCGGATCTCGGCGGCCTGTTCGCGCGGGTGCGGGCCTGCACGCTGTGCGCCGGCCTGCTGCCCCATGGCTGCCGGCCGGTGCTGCGCGGCAGCGCCTCCGCCCGCCTGCTGATCGTCGGACAGGCGCCGGGAGCCAGGGTGCATGCCAGCGGCATCCCCTGGGACGATCCGTCGGGCGACCGCCTGCGGAAGTGGCTGGCGATGGACCGGCCGGCCTTCTACGACGAATCGCGCATCGCCGTCGTGCCGATGGGGCTGTGCTATCCGGGGACGATGCCGAAGGGCGGCGACTATCCCCCGCGGCCGGAATGCGCGCCGCTCTGGCATCCGCCGCTGCTGCAGGCGCTGTCGGGCGTCCGCCTCACCCTGCTGATCGGCCAGTATGCCCAGGCGCGCTATCTCGGCGACCGCCGCAAGGCGACGATGACGCAGACGGTGGCCGCCTGGCGCGACTACGGCCCGGCCGTCCTCCCGCTGCCGCATCCGAGCTGGCGCAACACCGCCTGGCTGAACCGCAATCCCTGGTTCGAGGCGGAGCTGGTGCCCGTCCTGCGCCGGCGGGTGGACGAGGCGCTGGCGGGCTGACCGCCCGCCGCGGCCCGCCACGCCCCCTGCGCGGCTGCCCTTATTCCATCGCCTCGATCCGCTCCATGTCGTCGTCGGAGAAGCCGAAATGGTGGCCGATCTCGTGGATCAGGACATGGCGGACGATGGCGGGCAGATCCTCCCCGGTCTCGCACCAGTAGTCCAGGATCGGCCGGCGGTAGAGGAAGATCATGTCGGGGCCGCCGCGGACGTCGGCGACGCTTTGCCGCGTCAGATCCACGCCGCGGTAGAGCCCCAGCAGGTCGAAGGGGCTTTCCAGTTCCATCTCCCGCCCGGTATCCTCGTCGGGAAAATCCTCGACGTGGATGACGAGGTTCCCGACCGGAGCCAGCAGCTCGGCCGGGATGGTGTCCAGCGCCTCTTCGGCCATGCGCTCCAGGTCTTCGACCGTGGGCGGAACCGTATGGGGACCTGATGGTTTCCGTATCATGCCCGAGAAGGTAGCGAAACGCCGCCGGTTCGCCAAGACGGGGCGGCAGAATTAGGGAGGTCATGATGTCGGATCGCCTGGTCGGCACCCATCGCCAGACGGCGCTGAAGGAGCTTCACGGATGGGCGGAGGTGCTGGAGCGCGACGCCATCCGCAAGACCTACCATTTCGCCGATTTCCCGGCGGCCTGGGGCTTCATGAACCAGGTCGCCCTGCTGGCGGAGAAGACGGCCCACCATCCCGAATGGTTCAACGACCTCGGCCGGGTCGAGGTGATCCTCTACACCCGCACCGCCGACGGCGTCACCCAGGCCGACATCGATTTCGCCCACCGCCTCGACCAGATGGCGCCGCTCCACGACCGGTGACCGGACAGCCGCCATTCCGGGAGCCCCGCCGGGGCAACGCGGCGGCTATTCCACCCACCAGGTCTCCGTCAGCGGGCCGTAGAGCGGCGTGACCGCCGGGCGGTGCAGCCTGGTCCAGCGGGCGATACGGTCGACCGGGCTGTGGAACAGCGGGACCATGTAGTGGCCCCACAGAAGCACCCGGTCGAGCGCCCGCACCCGGCCGACCAGCTCCGCCCGGGTGCCGGCGGCGGCGATGGAGCGGGCGAGCGCGTCAACCACCGGGTCGCGGATGCCGGCGAGGTTGCGGCTGCCGCGGTCCCCGGCGGCGGCGGTGCCGTAATAATAGAGCTGCTCGTTGCCCGGCGACAGGCTGGACGCCCACCAGCGCAGCGTCATGTCGAAGTCGAATCCCTCCAGCCTCGCCTGGAACTGCGCGCTGTCCACCGTCCGCACCCGGGCGTCGATGCCGAGCGGCTCCAGCGAGCGGGCGAACTCCAGGGCCACCCGCTCCTCCGCCGGGTCGGACAGCAGGATCTCGAAGGCAAAGCGGGCACCCGCGGCGTCGGCCAGCCGGCCGTCCCGCACGCGCCAGCCGGCCTCCGCCAGCAGGCGCATCGCCTCGCGCCGGTTGGCGCGCAGTCCGGCCGGACCGCCGCCGGTATCGGCGCCGGACGTCGCCCCCGGCAGCGGCGGGGGGCGGGTGAACAGCGCGCGCGGCAGCCGATCGCGGAAGGGCTCCAGCGCCGCCAGCTCCTCGCCGTCCGGCAGGCCGCGGGCGGCGAGCTCGGAATTCGGATAGTAGCTGGCGGTGCGGGTCAGCAGGCCGCGGAACAGGTTGCGGCCGATCCAGTCGAAATCTGTCGCCATGCCCAGCGCCTGCCGCACCCGGACGTCGGCGAACAGCGGCCGCCGGGTGTTGAAGATCAGGCCGCGCGCCGGTTCGGGCCGGCGGTTCGGCAGCTCCTCCAGCACGATCCTGCCGCCGTTCAGGGCCGGACCGTCATAGCCGACCGCCCATTTGGCCGGATCGCTCTCGTAGCGGACATCGCCCTGCCCGGCCTTGAAGGCTTCCAGCGCCACGGAGTCGTCGCGGTAATAGTCGAACTCCAGGCGGTCGGCGTTGAACTGCCCGACGCGGGTCGGCAGGTCCCGCCCCCAGTAGTCGGGCACCCGCTCGTAGAGGATGCGGCGGCCGGGATCGACCGCCCCGATCCGGTAGGGACCGCTGCCCATCACCGGCTCCAGCGTCGTATGGTCGAACTCGCGCCCTGTCCAGAACGCCTTGCTGTGGATCGGCATCAACCCCATCAGCAGCGGCATCTCGCGGTCGATCCCGCCATCCGGGCCGCCATCCGGGCCGCCGTCGGAGGTGGCGAAGGCGAAGCGGACGGTACGGGGGTCAGGCGCCTCGGCCGTCGCGACCTTGGCGTAGAACAGCCGGCGGTTCGGCGTGCCGTGCCGGCGCTGGACCTCCAGCGAGAACAGCACGTCCTCGGCGGTCACCGGCGTGCCGTCGTGCCAGCGCGCCTTCTCGTTGATGTGGAAGGTGACGGCCGACCGGTCCGCGGCCACCTCCACCCGGTCGGCCAGCAGGCCGTAGAGCGAGAAGGGCTCGTCCCACGAGCGCGTCAGCAGCGTCTCGAACACATATCCCAGCCCCAATGCCGGCACGCCCTTCACGATGTGGGGATTGAGGCTGTCGAAGGTGCCGACCACCGCCTGCCGCATCGTCCCGCCCTTGGGCGCCGACGGGTTGACATAGGGAAAGGCGGCGAAGCCCGGCGGCAGGGCGAGGTCGCCATGCATGGCGATGCCGTGCGTCGGGATGCCGTGCGTCGGGACGCCGGGGCCGGGATCGGCGGCGGAGGCGAAAGCGGCCGGCAGAAGCAGCGAAAGCAGGAGGATCGGGACTGACGGGCGGATCATGGCCGGCAGGGTTGCCGCTTTGCCGCATCCGCGCAAGAGCCCGCGCAAGTTCCTTGGCCTTGATCGGCGTTCCGCCTAAACTCCGGCCCCGCGTGGCGCCGGACCGGGCATCGGCGCCGAAATAAGAACGTGCCCTGAATACGCCAGTCGAAGGAACGCGATACATGGATCTGAGCAAGCTCGCCGCGGGCAAGAATCCCCCCTGGGACGTGAACGTCGTCATCGAGATCCCGATCGGCGGCCAGCCGGTGAAGTACGAGGTCGACAAGGACTCCGGCGCGGTGTTCGTCGACCGTTTCCTGCACACCGCCATGTTCTATCCCTGCAACTACGGCTTCATCCCGCACACCCTGTCGGGTGACGGCGATCCGGTGGACGTCTGCGTCGTCGGCCAGCACGGCGTCGTCCCGGGCGCGGTCCTGCGGTCGCGCCCGATCGGCGTCCTCTACATGGAGGACGAGGCCGGCGAGGACGAGAAGCTGCTGGCCGTTCCGGTCGACAAGCTGCACCCGTTCTACACCGACGTGAAGAACTACACCGACCTGCCGTCCATTGTGATCGAGCAGATCGCCCACTTCTTCGAGCACTACAAGGATCTCGAGAAGAACAAGTGGGTGAAGGTCCGCGGCTGGGGCAACGCCGAAGAGGCCGCCAAGAAGATCGAGGAAGGCCTGGCCCGCGCCCTGGAAGCCAACAAGGGCACCCCGGGCCCGGTGGTCTGACGGTAGTCGCGATTTCCGGTGGCCCGTGAAACGGCCGGCGTCAGGGTCCTGACGCCGGCCGTTTTCCGTTCTCGAAGAGCGGAAAGGCCCGTCGCCGCGCCGCAGGCGTCGCGGGGCATGCGGGATGGCCTCAACTGATCCAGCCCATCCGCCGCTCGACCCCGTCCGCGGCCTCCTTCAGGATTTCGGCGCTGCGGCGCAGGGCGGCCTCCTCCTCCGCCGACAGGTTCGGCAGGATGGTGTCCAGCGCCCCCGAGGCCCCGATCACCCGCGGCAGCGACAGCACCACCTGCGGCACGCCGGCGACCTCGTCGTTCAGCATGGCGCAGGTCGCCACCAGCCGTTCGTCGGCGCCGATGGCGGCGACCAGCCGGGCCAGCCCGCCGCCGATGCCGAAGGCGGTGTGGCCCTTGCCGTTGATGATGTGGTAGGCGGCGCGGCGCACCCCCTCGTCGATCCCGGCGCGGTCCTCGGCGGTCAGGCTGCGGCGGAGCTGGTCCGCGGCGCGCTCGACCGGCAGGCCGGCCACCGTGGCGCTCGACCACAGCAGCACCTCCGAATCGCCGTGCTCGCCGACGACATGGGCGTGGACCGACCGCGGCGTCACCTTCAGCCGGTCGGCCAGCAGGAAGCGGAACCGCGCGGTGTCGAGCACGGTGCCCGAGCCGATGACCCGGCAGCGCGGCAGGCCGCTGATCCGCGTGGCGATCTGGGTCATCACGTCGACCGGGTTGGTGGCGACCAGCAGCACCGCGTCCGGCGCCGCCTTCAGGACCGCGGGAATGATGGCGCCGAAGACCTTGGCGTTGCGCTCCAGCAGGTCCAGGCGCGTCTCTCCCGCCCGCTGGGCCACGCCGGCGGCCAGGACGACCACCCCCGCCCCCTCCAGCGCCTCGTACGGCCCGGCATGGACGCTCACGGCATGGGTGAAGGGCACGGCATGGGCGATGTCCTGGGCCTGGGCACGGGCCAGCGCGTCGTTCATGTCGACCAGCACGACCTCGCTGGCGGCGGCGGTGGTCACCATCGCGAAGCCGGCGGTGCTGCCGACGAACCCCGCCCCGACGATTCCGACCTTCATGATCGCGCTCCTTCCCCGATTGCCGATGCACGTGCAACAGCTTGGCGAGGATCGGCGTCCCGCCGCAAGGGGCCTGCGCCGCCCCCGGCCCGATTTCCGCCAGCGCGACGAAACGCCCCCTTGCCCGATGGTCATACCAGCCGTTAATTTTGCATCGCAGCAAACATATGGGATGAAAGTCCACCATCGCGCTGTTCGTCATCAAAACCGTCGGGAACCCGTGGCACACTGGCCCGGCGGCTTCACCAGCACCGGACCGGGTCATGACTGTTCGCAACCTCGACAAGCTGTTCAAGCCTGCCTCGATCGCCCTGATCGGCGCCAGCCGCAAACCGGGCACGGTGGGCGCGGTGGTGGCCCGCAACCTGTTCCAGGCCGGCTTCGACGGACCGGTGATGCCGGTCAACCAGACCGAGCGTGCCGTCGAGGGCGTGCTGACCTACAAGACGGTCGACAGCCTGCCGATCACCCCGGACCTGGGCGTCATCTGCACGCCCCCCGACACGGTGGCCGCAACGGTCGACGCGCTGGGCAAGCGCGGGACCAAGGCGGCCATCGTCATGACCAACGGCATGACCGCCGAGCAGATCCAGTCGATGCTGGACGCGGCGAAGCCCTACCTGATGCGGGTGCTGGGTCCGAACAGCCTGGGCGCCATGGTGCCGGGGCGGGGCATGAACGCCAGCTTCGCGCCGGTGGCGCCACGCAAGGGCGACGTCGCACTGGTGGCGCAGAGTTCGATGGTGCTGACCTCCATCGCCGATTGGGCGACCTCGCGCGGGATCGGCTTCTCGCACCTGGTGTCGCTGGGCGACCGCGGCGACGTCGACTTCGGCGACCTGCTCGACTATCTGGCCAGCGACGTCACCGTCCGCGCCATCCTGCTCTACATCGAGAGCATCACCCACGCCCGTAAATTCATGTCGGCGGCCCGCTCGGCCTCGCGCCAGAAGCCGGTGATCGTCATCAAGGCCGGCCGCTCGGACGAGGCGCAGGAGGCCGCCGCCTCGCATACCGGTGCTCTGGCGGTATCGGACGCCGTCTATGATGCGGTGTTCCGCCGTGCCGGCGTGCTGCGGGTCAACGACCTCGCCGAGCTGTTCGATGCCGCCGGCACGCTGGGCACCGGGGTGCCGATCACCGGCGACCGGCTGGCGATCCTGACCAACGGCGGCGGCATGGGCGTCATGGCCACCGACAAGCTGATCCAGGCCGGCGGGCGCCTCGCCGCCCTGGGGGCCGAAACGCAGGAGGCGCTGGCCAGGACGCTGGGTCCCCAGCCCGGCGGCCCCTTCCGCAACCCGCTGCGCATCGGTGCCGACGCCACGCCCAAGCGCTATGCCGAGGCGCTGAACGCGCTGATGCAGGACACCGGCAACGACGCGGTGCTGGTCCTTCACTGCCCGTCGGCCCTGACCGACAGCGCCGCCATCGCCCAGGCGGTGGCGGAGACGGTGCAGGCCAACAAGGCGCGGCGCCACCCGGTGCTGACCAGTTGGATCGGCGACCAGTCGGCGGTGGGCGCCCGCAAGCTGTTCGCCGACAGCCGCATCCCCACCTACAGCGGCCCCTCCGAGGCGGTGCGCGCCTTCATGCACCTGGTGCGCTACCGCCGCAGCCAGGAACTGCTGATGGAAACGCCGCCCTCGGTGGCGGAGGATTTCCAGCCCGACGAGATCACCGTCAAGAAGGTGGTTTCCCGCGCCATGGCGGAGAAGCGGGAGTGGCTCAGCGAGTACGAGGCCAAGCGCGTGCTGGCCGCCTACGGCATCCCGGTGGTCGACACCCGCGTCGCCGCGACGCCCGCCGATGCCGCCAATGCCGCCCGCGTCATCGGCGGCCCGATCGCCCTGAAGATCCTGTCGCACGACATCACCCACAAGTCCGACGTCGGCGGCGTCGTGTTGGGCCTGACCAGCCCGGAGCAGGTCAGGGCGGAGGCGGAGGCGATGCTGGGCCGGGTGGCCGAGCTGGCGCCCGAGGCGCGGATCGAAGGCTTCACCGTCCAGGAGATGGCGGTCCGCCCCGACGCCTATGAACTGATCGTCGGCATGACCGAGAACGAGATGTTCGGGCCGGTCCTGCTGTTCGGCGAAGGCGGCATCGGCGTCGAGGTGGTGGAGGATTACGCCCTGGCCCTGCCGCCGCTGAACATGAAGCTGGCGACCGAGCAGATGGGCCGCACCCGCATCCACAAGCAGCTCCAGGGCTACCGTTCGCGCGCCGCGGTCGACCTCGATGCGGTGGCGCTGACGCTGAACAAGGTCAGCCAGCTCGTCGTCGATTTCCCCGAGATCGCGGAGATGGACATCAACCCGCTGCTGGCCGATGCCGACGGCGTGACGGCGCTCGACGCCCGCATCAAGGTCGGCGTGCCCGCCCTGCCGGGGGCGACGCGGCTGGCCATCCGCCCCTATCCCAAGGCGCTGGAGGACCGCATCACCATCAGGGACGGCCGCCAGTTCCTGGTCCGCCCGATCCTGCCGGAGGACGAGCCGCTGGTGCACCACCTGGTGGAGAACCAGACCGCCGAGGATCTGCGGCTGCGCTTCTTCGCGCCGCTGAAGCGGCTGTCGCACCAGGCGGCGGCGCGGCTGACCCAGATCGACTACGATCGCGAGATGGGATTGATCGCCGTCGGGCCGGACCCGCAGACCGGCGACACCATCATGTACGGCGTGGTGCGCATCACCGCCGACCCCGACAACCGCCGCGCCGAATATGCGGTGATGGTGCGGTCCGACATGAAGGGCCAGGGGCTGGGCTTCATCCTGATGAACAAGATCCTCGACTATGCCCGCTCGCGCGGCATCAAGGAGGTCTATGGCGAGGTGCTGCGCGAGAACACCAACATGCTGAACATGTGCCGGGCGCTGGGTTTCGTCCGCAAGGAGAACCTGGACGAGCCCGGCGTGGTGGAGGTGCGCATCGAACTGGGCGGTGGGCTGGCGGCGTAGAAGGCTTGGTAGCGGCGGTTGACTGCGGGGATGGATAGGGCAATATCAGGCTTGGCGGGCAAGGGATACCACCCCTTGCCCGCCGGCCCGATCCTTACCGGTAGAGGTCAAGCAGCCGCTTGACGATCTCCAGAACCAGGATCAGGAGCTTGAGGATATAGAGCATCCTCTTCACTCCTCGTAAGCGGCGGGGATGGTGGCCGGTCCGCCATCCCGTCCGCGTCACCACTGTGGCGCACGCATAGGTATTGCGGAAGATCATTTGCTCGCAAAATCGGGACTCTCAGGGACTGCGGCCGGCTGTCGCAGACCTCGCCGCTATGCCGGCCCTAGAACCACCCGCACATCGGCCGGCTGGCCGAAGAAGGGTGCCGAGGTGACCAGCAGGCGGCAACCGGCCGCGGCATAGGCGGCGGCGTTGGCTTCGGTGACGCCGCCGGCGGGCGCCACCACCGGCGGCGGCGCCAGATCCCGCGTCGCCTCGATCACCGCGCGGGCGGCGTCGGGCGGCAGCTTCTCGAGCTGGATGACGTCGGCACCGGCGCGGGCGAAGAGCACCGCCTCCTCCACCGAGCCGACCTCGACCACGATCTTCTTTTCCGGGGCCTTGCGGCGCAGGTCGGCGATCCAGCCGTCCGGCGGACCGTCCAGGAAGGCGCGGTGTTCGGGGAAGACCAGCAGGGTTTCCGACAGGCCCAGCCGGTGCATCACCGCCCCGCCCGCCTGCACCGCCTTGACGCTGATGTCCTTGGCCCCGGGAAAGTTCTTGCGGGTGCAGGCGACGGTGACGCCGGGGGCGGCCTCGACGATGCGCCGGGCGCGGGTGGCGATGCCGGAGGCGTATTCGACCAGCGTCTGCGCCACCTTCCAGGCGCGGTGCAGGGAGCCGGCTGCCCCGTTGGCCTCCAGGAAGACCGCGCCGGCCGCAACGGCCGTGCCGCTGGGCTCGGCGCGCAGCACCCGCCCGCCCGCCCTCTCCACCAGCCGCGCCGCCTCCTCGGTGCCGGCCAGCACCATCCCGGCGCGGGCGGCGAAGCTCATGCGGGCCGGCCGGCCGGCGATGCCGAGCCCGTCGGTGGTCAGGTCGCCGTAGGGGACATCCTGCGCCAGCAGCGCGTCGATCGCGGCGTCGGGCAGGATGGTCGTCATCGGCATATCCTCACATGCGGGACGCTACAGCCAGCCGCGCCGGCGGAAATACCAGAGCGGCACCACCGCCGAGAGTATCATCAGCAGGATCGCCATGGGATAGCCGAACTCCCAGTCGAGCTCCGGCATGTACTTGAAGTTCATGCCGTAGGCCGAGGCGATCAGGGTGGGCGGCATCAGCGCCACCGACACCACCGAGAAGATCTTGATGATGGCGTTCTGTTCGATGTTGATCAGGCCGAGCGTGGCGTCGAGCAGGAAGTTCGCCTCGTGCGCCAGGAAGCCGGCATGTTCGGTCAGCGAGCGCAGGTCGCGCGTCATCGTCTTCAGCGCGGTCTTCTGTTCCTTGTTCAGCCGGCCGCCGCTGACCGAGGTCAGGAACACCACCAGCCTGTCGAGGCCGGCCAGACTGTCCCGCACCTTGTGCGTCAGGTCGCCGGCGCGGCCGATGCCGCGCAGCACGTCCTGCAGCTCGTCGGGCTTCTTGGACTGCTTGCCGAAGCCGCTCTCCTCCAGCGAATCGTCGAAGACGCGCGCCGACAGCTCGTCGATGCGGCCGCCGACCAGCTCCAGCACGTCGGCGACCCGGTCGATCACCGCGTCGAGCAGACCGAACAGCGCGCTTTCCCCGGTCGCCAGCAGTTCCGGCTGGCGGACGCAGCGGGCGGCGAAGGTGATGACCGGCAGCGGTTCGGTGTAGCGCAGGGTGATGAGGTGGCGCGGCGTCAGCACGAAGGTCAGCTCGCCCTGTTCCGGGTGGGGCGAGGTCGCGCGCGAGATGATCGAGGAGGTCATGTAGAGCCCTTCGCCCTCGACATAGAGCTGGCTGGAGGCCTCGATCTCCTTCATCTCCTCGCGCGTCGGCAGGTCGCAGCCGGTCAGTGCGCCGACATGAGCGCGCTCCGCCTCCGTCGGGCGCAGCAGGTCGACCCAGACCGCCTCGGCGGGCAGCGGCTCGCCGAGTTCCAGCGGCTGGCGCATCACCCGCCCGTCCTCGGCACGGGCGTGGACGGTGATCAACGCGCCATCCCTTGGGCGGCCTCTTCGGGAACCGGGGCGCCGGCGGCGCGACAGGCGGCGGCCAGCGTGTTCAGCATCAGGCAGGCGATGGTCATCGGCCCGACGCCGCCCGGCACCGGTGTGATGGCGCCGGCCACCTTGACCGCCTCGTCGAAGGCGACGTCGCCGACCAGCCGGCTCTTGCCGGCCTCTGCCGCCGGCACCCGGTTGATGCCGACGTCGATCACCGTGGCGCCGGGCTTGATCCAGTCGCCGCGCACCATCTCCGGCCGGCCGACCGCCGCCACCAGGATGTCGGCGCGACGGCATTCGCCGGGCAGGTCGACGGTGCGGGAATGGGCCATCGTCACCGTGCAGTCGGCCTGCAGCAGAAGCTGAGCCATCGGCTTGCCGACGATGTTGGAACGGCCCAGCACCAGGGCGCGCTTGCCCTTCAGGTCGCGGCCCAGCGTGTCGCGGATCAGCAGCAGGCTGCCCAGCGGGGTGCAGGGCACGATGGCGCCGGGCTGGCCGGTGGCGAGCAGCCCGGCATTGACGACATGGAAGCCGTCGGCATCCTTCTCCGGCACGATCCGGGCCAGGACCTTCTGGCTGTCGATGTGCCCGGGCAGGGGAAGCTGGACCAGGATGCCGTGAACCGCGGGATCGGCGTTCAGGTGGTCGATCAGCGCCAGCAGCTCGGACTCGGCCATGTCGGCCGCCCTGTGGTGGTCGAAGCTGTTCATGCCCAGTTCGACCAGCGCGCGCTCCTTGGAGCGGACATAGACCTGGCTGGCCGGATCCTCGCCCACCAGCACGACCGCCAGGCCGGGGGTGACGCCGTGGCTGGCCTTCAGCGCCGCCACACCGTCCGCCACCCGGGCGCGGAGGCCGGCCGCAAAAGCCTTGCCGTCGATGATCTTCGCGTCCGCCATGCTCACTCTCCACCCTCACCGGCGGCCGTGCCGCCAAGTCCGGCGGCGGCGCCCAATCCATTGACCAAGGCCGTCAGACGCGGCAGCAGCGCCGCCGGATCGCCGGCCACATGCAGTATCTTGTTCCGGTCGGTGGCCCCGGCCACCACCGTCAGGCTCGTCTTCGGCAGTTTCCATGCCTTCGACAACAGTTTTATGACGGCCTCGTTCGCCTTGCCGTTCTCCGGCACGGCGGTGACCGCCACCTTCAGCACCCGCCCGCCCCCGACCGCGTCGGCGACGCCGGTCACCGCGTTGCGCGACGCCTTCGGCGTCACCCGCAGCGCGACGCGCAGCCCGTCGCCGACCGGCTCGAACGGGGCGGTTGCCGCCATCAGAAGCGCGGCCAGTACTGGGCCATCAGGTTCTGGATGAAGGAGATCAGCAGCAGGACGACGATCGGCGACAGGTCCAGCCCGCCCATGTTCGGCAGGACGCGGCGGATCGGGCGCAGCACCGGCTCGGTCAGCCGGTACAGGAAATCGCCGATCAGGTAGATCGCGCGGTTGCGCGTGTTCACCACGTTGAACGCGACCAGCCAGCTAAGGATCGCCGACAGGATGAGGACCCAAAAGAACAGGTCCAGGATGGTGTTGATGAGCACATACAGCGCGATCATGCCGGGCCCGCTCCAGTTGGTTTTTCGCGGCGGCCGCACGTACGGGAGGTGTAGGGCGGGCGCCAGCCTTTTGCGGGCACCCTAAGCATAAGCGGAGAGTGCTGTCCAGCACGGCGGCCCCGAACCCGCTTGTCCGGGGCACCCGACGCGGCCCGCTCCCCCCGCCGTCATTTTTTCCAAATCCGACGCTTGACAGCACCCCCCGACATGGACAATATCCGCGCCACGCCGCGACGACGATGCGTCGCAGCGACATGGTGTGGGGCCGTAGCTCAGCTGGGAGAGCGACGCGTTCGCAATGCGTAGGTCGGGAGTTCGATCCTCCTCGGCTCCACCATTACTTCCCAAGATATTGATTTGGTTCGGAAAATTGCCCCTGATGGGGCGTCGAACCTACCGTGTGACACACCACCGTCGCACACGGTGCGCGCCGAATCGGCCGCAACGCCTTGTAAACCCGACGAAAAATCACCCCGGCGCTGTAGCACAAGGCTGTCGCACAAGCGGCACCACACCGGCCTGTGGCTGCGTGGAGCCGTCTGGCAATTCCGGGTCCGCGTTCCAACCAGCGTCCGCCAGCAGTTCGG
>NZ_JAGINO010000007.1 GCF_017876115.1 Azospirillum picis | reverse complement strand
GTCACCCCGCGCCTGAAGACGCTGAAGGTCGCCGAGCCGCCCAAGCGCCAGGCCGGCATCAAGGTGCCAGACGTCGCCACCCTGGTCGACAAGCTCAAGACCGAAGCCCGCGTGATCTGAGGGGGATGATCTAAGACCATGGCCAACATTCTCGTCATCGCGGACCACGACAACGCGTCGCTGAAGCCCGCCACCCTGCACGCCGTCACCGCCGCCGGCAAGATCGGCGGCGACATCCATGTCCTGGTCGCCGGCAAGGGTGCGCAGGCCGCCGCCGAGGCCGCCGCCAAGGTGGCGGGCGTGTCGAAGGTGCTGCTGGCCGACGACGCCGCCTACGAGCACCAGTTGCCGGAGGACGTCGCCCCGCTGGTGGTCGCCACTGCCAAGAACGGTTACGGCCATGTCCTGGCCGGCGCCACCTCGGTGGGCAAGAACCTGCTGCCGCGCGTCGCGGCGCTGCTGGACGTCGCCGCCATCTCCGACATCACCGCGGTGGTGTCGGCGGACAGCTTCGAGCGGCCGATCTACGCCGGCAACGCCATCGCCACCGTGCAGTCGCCGGATGCGGTGAAGGTCGTCACCGTCCGCACCACCGCCTTCGAGGCGGCCGCCGCCGAGGGCGGCTCGGCGTCGGTGGAGAGCGTGTCCGGCGCCGGCGCCGCCGGCCTGTCGAGCTTCGTCTCGGCGGAGCTGACCAAGTCGGAGCGCCCTGAACTGACCGCCGCGCGCGTCGTGGTGTCCGGCGGCCGCGGCATGCAGTCGGGCGAGAACTTCCCGCTGCTGGAGGCGCTGGCCGACAAGCTGGGCGCCGCGGTGGGCGCCAGCCGCGCCGCGGTCGACGCGGGATTCGTGCCGAACGATTACCAGGTCGGGCAAACCGGCAAGATCGTGGCGCCGGAGCTGTACATCGCCGTCGGCATCTCGGGTGCCATCCAGCACCTCGCCGGCATGAAGGACAGCAAGGTCATCGTCGCGATCAACAAGGATGAGGAAGCGCCCATCTTCCAGGTCGCCGATTACGGCCTCGTCGCGGACCTGTTCAAGGCCGTGCCGGAGCTGACGGCCGAACTGGACAAGCGCTGATCCGGGCGGCCGCGGGGCCCGGCATGTGCCTGGCCCCGCGGCAGACCCTCCACCCACATCCTTCGCGGGGCACCGCCCATGACCACGATCAAGAAGATAGGCATCATCGGTGCCGGCCAGATGGGCAGCGGCATCGCCCAGGTCTGCGCCCAGGCCGGCTATGACGTCTCCCTGTCCGACATCAGCGACGCGGTCCTGGAAAAGGCCGTCGGAGCCATCTCCCGGAACTTCGACCGGCAGATCCAGAAGGGCAAGCTGGCGGAGACCGAGAAGACCGCGGCGCTCGCCCGCATCGCCACCGGCACCGACCAGTCGATGTTCGGCGACTGCGATCTGGTGATCGAGGCCGCGACCGAGAACGAGGCGCTGAAGCGCGACCTGCTGAAGAAGCTGGTCCCGCACCTGAAGCCTGAAGCACTGATCGCGACCAATACCTCGTCGATCTCGATCACCCGCCTCGCGGCGGCGACCGACCGACCGGCCAAGTTCATGGGCATGCACTTCATGAACCCGGTGCCGGTGATGCAGCTCGTCGAGCTGATCCGCGGCATCGCCACCGACGAGCCGACCTTCAACGCGATCAAGGAGCTGACGCTCGCGATCAGCAAGATCCCGGCGGTGGCGGAGGACTTCCCGGCCTTCATCGTCAACCGCATCCTGCTGCCGATGATCAACGAGGCGGTCTATACCCTGTACGAGGGCGTGGGTGGCGTCGAGGCCATCGACACCGCGCTGAAGCTGGGCGCCAACCACCCGATGGGTCCGCTGGAACTGGCCGACTTCATCGGCCTGGACACCTGTCTGGCGGTCATGCAGGTGCTCTACGAAGGGCTCGCCGACAGCAAGTACCGCCCCTGCCCGCTGCTGGTGAAGTATGTCGAGGCCGGCTGGATCGGCAAGAAGTACGGCCGCGGCTTCTACGACTACTCGCAGACCCCGCCGGTGCCGACGCGATAAGGTGAGGGAGTGTTGCAGAAAGGGCCGCCCCGGCATCGGGGCGGCCCTTTTTTCGTGGAAGCGACCGGGCATGGGGTGGGAGGTGGGGTGGGAGGTGAAGGCCGCCCCTATTTCGGCAGCGCGTAGGCGATCACCGAGTCCCCGGCTGCGGTGCCGAGCGAGCCGTGGCCGCCGGCGACCACCACCACATACTGGCGGCCGTCGTCGCCCTGGTAGGTCATCGGGGTGGCCTGCCCGCCGGCCGGCAGGCGGCTTTCCCAAAGCTGGCGGCCGTTGCCGACGTCGTAGGCCCGGACATAATAGTCGATGGTGCCCGACAGGAAGGCGACGCCGCCCGCCGTGACGATCGGGCCGCCGAGATTGGGAACGCCCATGCGGAAGGGCAGCGGGACCGGTGCGGCGTCCCGGGTGGTGCCGTTCTTGTGCTTCCAGACGACCTTGCCGGTCGTCAGGTCGGCCCCGGCGACATAGCCCCAGGGCGGTGCCTGGCAGGGAAGGCCGAGCACCGAGACGAAGGGGGCCAGCTTCACCGCATAGGGCGCGCCGAAATTCTCGTTCAGCGCCGGCAGGCTGAATTCCGGCCGCTCGCTGCCCTGGACATAAAGGTCGGTGTCGTTCTGGCGCGGGACCAGTTGCGAGACGAAGGCGAGATAGGCCGGCGTGGTGAAGGCGATCTGCCGCTGCGGATCGACGGCGATGCCGCCCCAGTTGAACACGCCGAAATTGCCGGGGTAGATCAGCGAGCCCTGGAGCGACGGCGGGGTGAAGCGCCCGTCGTAGCGCAGCCGCTTCAGCGCGATGCGGCAGGCGAGCTGGTCGAACATCGTCGCCCCCCACATGTCGGCACCTGTCAGCGGCGGCGGGTCGTAGGACAGGGCGGAGACCGGCTGGGTCGGTGCGGTGTGGTCGCCCTCGACCGCCCCCTGCGGCGCTGGCCTCTCGGTCACCGGCAGCACCGGTTGGCCGGTCCGGCGGTCGAGCACGAACAGCTCGCCCTGCTTGGTCGGCTGCACCAGTGCCGGCACGGCCTGGCCGTTCACCGTCAGGTCGATCAGGCTCGGCTGCGCCGGCACGTCATAGTCCCACAGGTCGTGGTGCACCGTCTGGAAGACCCAGCGCACCGCGCCCGTCCGCAGGTCCAGCGCCACCACCGAGGAGGAGAAACGCTCCACGGCCGGGCTGCGGTGGCCGCCCCACTGGTCGGGCGGCTGGTTGCCGAGCGGCACATAGACCATGCCCAGTTGCTCGTCCACGCTGGAGATCGACCAGCTATTGGGCGAGTTGACGGTGTAGGTCTGGCCGCCGGCGATCGGGGCGGTCTGGTCGGGGTTGCCTGAGTCCCAGTTCCACACCAGGGCACCGGTGTCGACGTCGAAGGCGCGGATGACGCCCGACTGCTCCTTGGTCGACACATTGTCGAGCACGGTACCGCCGACGATGATCAGGCTTGCCGTGACCACCGGCGGCGAGGTCGAGTAGTAGGCGCCGGGCCGGACGTTGGGCATGTTGGCCCACAGGCTGATCTGCCCGTCCTGGCCGAAGCCGGCGCAGGGCGACCCGTCTTCCGGGTTCAGCGCGACCAGACGGCCATCGGCGGTCGGCATGAACAGCTTGGCCGCGCAGGCCCCCGCCGGCCCGGCGGTGGAGGTGGCGGCCGGGTGGTAGGACAGGCCACGGCAGGTCAGGTGCTGCAGCGCCAGTTGCTTGGGATCGATCTGCAGGTCGCGGCGCCAGACCTGCTTGCCGGTGGTGGCGTCGAGCGCGATCACCTGTTGGTGCGGGGAGCAGAGATACAGCCGGTTGCCGATCTTCAGCGGCGTCACCTCGAAGGTGGTCTCCTTGGGATCCCCCGGCCGGCCGCGCAGGTCGCCGGTGTCGTAGGTCCAGGCGACCTGCAGCCGGTCGGCATTCTGCGGGGTGATGCCGGTCAGCGGCGAGTAGCGCTGGCCGTAGCCGGTGCGGCCGTAGGCCTGCCACTCCCCGTCCGGGACCTGCGCCCCGGCGGCGCTGCCGGTCGCAGCCCCACTGGTCGTCCCATTGGCTGCCGAGGCGGTCTGCGGCGGTGGCGGGAAGCTGCCCTCGATGCGGTGGGGATCGGTGAACCAGGAGGCGACGCCGACCAGCAGGACGATCGCCAGCGAGGCCGTCAGCGGGATGCCGGCACCACGGAACGCACCGACGGAATAGGCGCCCGGCGCCCTGACGCCAGCCATCGGCCGGCGATCGCCCAGCCGGCGGGTCACCCAGGGCAGCAGCAGCAGGAAGCCGACGACCGCGATCACATCGCCGCGCGCCGCCAATGGCCACCAGTCGAGTCCGGCCTCCCACAGCGCCCACACCAGCGTGCCGATCACCAGCAGCGCATAGGCCCACAGGGCCGCAGGCGACCGTTTCGCCAGCAGGACCGCCGTCACCAGCAGGAGAAGGCCGGCGACGGCGTAGTACCAGGACCCGCCCAGCACGGCCAGCCACAGGCCGCCGCCGCCGGCCGCAAGGCCCAGGACCGCCAGCAGGATCACCATCGCCCAGAGGGCGGCGCTTCGCTCCGTATGTCTCATGACAAGCCCTCGGCCACGCGGGTTTTTCAAGACGAACACCGCCGGGCGGCCAAGGTTGCGACGGTTGCGGGGTGCAGCCGGGAAGCGTCGTGCAGGTCTGCACTTCCGTTGAAGGACCGGAACGGCGGCAGGCGCCTTTTGTTGAGTGCTCGATGAGTGACTTGCAAAAACGGAGCAGAAACGGAGGCCGCCCATGCACCGCCACCCCTGGAGTGACGCATTCGTCGCCATGAGCCCGCAACCGCGCTATCGCGGCGTCGGGCCGCGCAACTACAAGCGTTCCGACGAGCGAATCCTGGAAGACATCAACGAGCGCCTGACCGACGACCACCACCTCGACGCATCGGACATCGGCGTGAAGGTGGAGAACGGCGAGGTGACCCTGTCCGGCAGCGTCGCCGACCGTGGATCGAAACGCCGGGCCGAGGACATCGCCGAAAGCGTCTCGGGCGTCGGCCATGTGCAGAACGACCTGCGGGTCGGCAGTTCGCGCACCATGACCGGCGTCGGCGAGCGGGTGGAGCCCGCGGCGCCACAAGGCGAAGGCAGCGTGACCGGTCCCGGCGCCCCGGCGCGCGACGCGATGGTCGCGGCACTCGACAACAGTTCCATGGTTCTCGGCAAGCAGCCGCTCCCGGAAGACGACACCCTCCGCCGCACCGGTGAACCGGCGGCGGCGGACGGCGGCTCCCGGCTCCGCTGAGGGCCGCGTGAGCCCGGCGGTCGCCGACGGCCGCCGGGCTCACGCCACGCGGGCTGTTGTTGCGGATCCGGAAAGTTGCTACCCGTGGAGGCATGACCAACGCGTCGAAGACCCACGGCGATGGTGTGCGTCCCTATGCCGAACCGGATCGAAACGGCTGTCTGGCCGTGTTCGACGGCAACATGCCACGCTTCTTCTCGGCGGCCGAACGGCCGGACTTCGCCCGTTTCCTGGCGCGGCATGCCCTGGACTGGTCCTATCTCGTGCTGGAGCGAGGTGGCCGTATCGCCGCCTGCGGCGGCATCGTCCTGGAGAATGACGGCACGACCGCCGGCCTCTGCTGGGGCATGGTCGACCGGGCGCTTCATGGAACCGGCCTCGGCACCACCTTGACCGAGGCGCGGTTGCGTTCGGCCGCCGCCATCCCCGGGGTGACACGGGTGAAGCTCGACACCAGCCAGCACACGCATGGCTTCTACAGGCGTTTCGGCTTCCGGACCGTGGCGGTCGCCGAGGACGGGTATGGACCGGGGCTGGACCGCTACGACATGCTTCTGCATCTCTGACCGCCCACCGTAGACGCAGCCATCGGCCCCGTGATCCGCAGTCGGGGCACCGATGCCGGCCGCCGCCCCTCCTGCACCGGGTGCGCTGCTGCCCTGCGCCGGCATCCCAAACGCCTGACAGGGTGCTTAACCCTCGGTTAACCGGACGGGACCATTGTCCCGCGACCAATCAAGTCCCCCCACGTCCTTCCGGAACCGAGCACCCGCCATCATGGCCAACAAGACCATCAAGCTTTCGGACAGCAACGGCAACCGCGGCACCTACCGCGACGTCGCCCTGGAGCAACTGCCGCGCAACGTCCGCGCCGCGGTCACCGACCTGTCGGCCAAGAACCCGGTCGCCGACATCCTGGTCGACCAGGCCGGCATGCTGTACCGCATCCACCTGTCGGCGCCCGCCAACATGTATGTGGACGTGCTGTCCGTCGCCTGACGCGGCACCGACATCTCAGCGATGCCGACAGGGGCAATTGCAGTGGCTACTGCAGTTGCCCCTCGTCGTTTCGACCCTCAAGCCGCCTCAACGCACTGTCGAGCAGACGGGGCGGCACCATCGCGACCGCGCCGTCACGCACCGCGCGGACATCCTCGGCGTCCAGGCCGGTCACCGCGGCAAGCTGCCGGTCGTCCAGTTCCCGCTCTTCCGCCATCAGGGTGATCCAGCCCGCCAGCGTGCGCGCCTGCGCCAACTCCGTCCGGCTGTTGAACCACAGACGCCCACCGGCCGCCCTCCCGACCGGCGTCGCGTTCTCAAAAGACGGATCCGGCTTGACCGGCGCCATGGCCACCCCTCCCCTCGCAGTTATTTCGCATGCGCAGCATGATTTTTTGCGTCTGCGCACCAGTTGCTTGAGTATATTTAAGAAATTCGGGGCTCTGTTCCAGAGGGTAGCGATCACTATTGTCAACACGCCGGATTTCTCAACGCATGATTTTGCGCGCTGCGGCAGGGACTGCCGCCACGCTTCGGTTCCGGATTCTTTGAAACTGTCTTCGCCAGCAGGTGCTAGGGCTCGGCCGGCGGTTGGGCCTATAAACGGAGCGTTTCCCATTCCCAGCAGCCACCGGAATCGCCGATGCCCGCTTCCCTGCTGACCGGACCGGCCCTTCTCGACCGCATCGACGCACTGGCGGCGATCAGCGCCGAGGAGGGGCGGCTGTCGCGCCTCTACCTGACGCCGGAGCACCGGCGCGCCAACGACCTCGTCGGGCAGTGGATGCGCGAGGCGGGGATGAGCGTGCGGGAGGATGCGGTCGGCAACGTCATCGGCCGCTACGAGGGCGAGCGGCCGGGGCTGCCGGCGCTGCTGATCGGCTCCCACCTCGACACCGTACGCGACGCCGGGCGCTACGACGGGATGCTGGGGGTGCTGACCGGCATTGCTGTGGTGGCCGACCTGCATGCCCGCGGCCGTCGCCTGTCCCATGCGGTCGAGGTGATCGGCTTTGGGGACGAGGAGGGCACGCGCTTCCAGTCGACCCTGATAGGCAGCCGCGCCATCGCCGGCACCTTCGATCCGGCGGTGCTGGAGGCGCGCGACGGCGACGGCCTGCGGCTGGCCGACGCGATGGCGCGGTTCGGGCTCGACCCGGCCGGCTGGACCGCTGCCGCCTACCGCCGCGAAGAGGTGCTGGCCTATGCCGAGCTTCACATCGAGCAGGGACCGGTGCTGGAGGCGCTGGGGCGACCCGTGGGCGTGGTCAGCGCGATTGCCGGTGCCACCCGCCTGGCGGTGACGGTCGACGGCATGGCCGGCCATGCCGGCACGGTGCCGATGACCCTGCGCCGCGACGCCCTGGCGGCGGCGGCCGACATGATCCTGGCGGTGGAGGAGCTGTGCTCCGGCCAGGATCGGCTGGTCGGCACGGTTGGCCGGATCGAGGCGTCTCCGGGCGCCACCAACGTCATCCCCGGCCGGGTCCGCTTCACCATCGACCTGCGCGCCGACCGCGATCCGCTACGGCTGGAACGGGTCGCGGCGGTCCGTACCCGCCTGGAGGCGATCGCCGACGCCCGCGGTGTGTCCGTCGCCTTCGAGACCCTGCACGAAAGCCCGGCGGTCGCCTGCCACCCGGCGCTGATGGCCCAGTTCGCCGCCGCCGCGGCCGCCGAGGGGCTGGACGCGCCCGAACTGCCGAGCGGTGCCGGCCATGACGCCATGGCGGTTGCGGCGCTCACCGATGTCGCCATGCTGTTCGTGCGCTGCGAGCGCGGCATCTCGCACAACCCGGCCGAACGCATCACCGCCGCGGATGCCGAGGCCGGCGCCCGCGTGCTCGCCCGCTTCGTCGAACGCTTCCAGCCCCCAACGGACCGCCTGCCATGACCGACCTGTCCCCCGCCCTCGCCATCCGCCTCGAAGAGGCGGTGAGCGCCCGCTTCGACGAGGAGACCCGCTTCCTGGCGGAGCTGGTGAAGGTCCCGTCCGACAACCCACCCGGCGACTGCGCTCCCCACGCCGCCCGTGCCGCCGACCTGCTGGAGGCGATGGGCTTCACGGTGGAGCGCCATCCGGTCCCGGCCGAGCTGGTGCATGCCAACGGCATGGCCAGCGCCACCAACCTGGTCGTCCGCCACCGCTTCGGCGACGGGCCGGTGGTGGCGATGAACGCCCACGGCGACGTGGTCCCGCCGGGCGAAGGCTGGTCGAGCGATCCCTATGGCGCCGAGATCCGCGACGGCGTGATGTATGGCCGCGGCGTCGCCGTATCGAAGTCCGATTTCGCCACCTATGCCTTCGCGCTGCGGGCGCTGATGGCGGCCGGCGCCCCGCTGAAGGGCACGGTCGAGCTGCACCTGACCTACGACGAGGAGGCCGGCGGCGAAATCGGCCCGAAATGGCTGCTGGAGCAGGGGATTTCCAGGCCCGACTATGCGGTGTCGGCCAGCTTCGCCTATTCGGTGGTGACGGCGCACAACGGCTGCCTGCACCTGGAGGTGCAGGTCGACGGCAAGTCCGCCCATGCCGCCCGCCCCGACACCGGCCATGACGCGCTGGAGGCGGCGACCGGAATCCTTGCAGCACTCTACGCCCATCGCCCGGCCTTGGCCGAACGCCGGTCCTCGGTGCCCGGCATCACCAGCCCGTCGCTGACCGTCGGGTTGATCCAGGGCGGCATCAACACCAACGTCGTCCCCGACCGCGTCACCTTCCGCCTCGACCGCCGCATGATCCCGGAAGAGACCCCGGCGGAGGTCGAAGCCGAGCTGCGTGCGTTGATCGGGCAGGCTGCCGCCGGCCGCGACGGCATCCGGGTGACGGTGCGCCGCATCCTGCTGGCCCGCCCCTTCCGTTCGGTCGGCGACGCGCCGCGTCTGGCCGGACTGTTCGCCCGCCATGCCGAAGCGGTGCTGGGCCGGCCGGTCGGCCAGAACGGCATCCCGCTCTACACCGACGCCCGCCACTATTCGGAAGCCGGCATCCCCACCATCCTCTACGGGGCCGGTCCCCGCGACCTGCTGGAGGCCAACGGCCACCGCGCCGACGAGAAGCTGGTGCTTGAGGACCTGCGCCAGGCGACGCTGGTTGTGGCGAGAGCGCTCGCGGAGCTGTTGACCGCGGGGGAGGAGGGCGATCACCCATAGGCGCTGACATCGGCAAGTCGGCCCCCTCCCAGCCTCCCCCGCGATCGGACCGACCTTCGGTCGGCCGAGAGCGGGGGAGGCTGGGAGGGGGTTAATGTCAGCGCTTATGGGGCGCTCATCCCACCCGCTCTCCGGTCGGCAGATCGACGTCCCAGTCGGGCAGGCCGGAGGCCTCACTCCCGACCGTGGCCGGACAGTCCAAGAGGGCGAGATGCCGGTCGATCAGCAGGTTGAGCCGGTCACGGGCCTCCCACACGGTAAGGCTATGGTCGGAGCGGTCGAGATAGGCCACCTCGATCCCCGGCAATCCGTGCAGCGCCCGTCCGCCCTCGCCGAGATGCAGGTAGAATTCGGCCAGCGTCATGTCGCCGCTGCTGTAGACCACCAGCACCCGCCGCCCCTCCGCCGACAGCCGCCGGAAGATGCGCAGGGCATGCCGGGTCAGGCCGGTACGGATCAGCACCTTGCGGAACAGGCGGGCTGCCAGGCGTTGGGCGAGACCGGTCAGGCGGGCGGGCTTGCGCAGGGTGGCGCGCAGTCGGGCGGGCTTCAGCGCCTCCAGCAGATATTCGGTGGCGGAGCGGTGGGCCACCGTCCGCATCAGCTCCGACACGGCGATGCCGGCCCCAAGCTCGAACCGGCCTGGGTTGAGGAGGACCTGGCCGACCACCCGGTCGTCGCCCAGGCCGGCATGCAGCGTCGGCGTACCGCCCGCGCACAGCCCGATGACGACGATCCGCTCGTGTCCCTGCTCTTCCAGCCAGTTCAGCGCGGACCGGATGTCGGTCATCACCTCCTTGTTGTAGAGGAGGTTGTCGGGAAGGCCGGACCGGTCCGGGCTGTCGCCGATGCCGGCGGCATCGATGCGCAGCGAACAATAGCCGCGCGCCGCCAACCGCCGCGCCTGCACCACGGTGGCCCGGCCGGAGCCGACGTGATGCGTAGCACCGCTGTTCAGGAACAGGATGGCCGGCCGGCTGCCGGCGGGATCGGCGATCACCGGCGTGCAGTAGATGCCGAACAGTTCGGGCGTCGAGCCGAAGAAGATCGGGCGCTCGACCGCCGTGGTGGTCATCAGCCCGGCCGGCCGCACCGGCGGCGGGGTGGCGCCCTCCGCGACAGCACCGTCGGCAGCCCAACGCAGGACCGGCTCGAAGACCGCCGAAGCGCGGGCGCGCTGGGGTTGCTGGACCATCTCCAGCATGCCGCTGATGCTGACCGTCTCCACCGCGGCGCCCATCGAGCGCCAGCGTGCGGCCAGCTTCAGCGAGCTTTTCGCTTCCGGCCGGTCGGCGATCAGGATGCGCCGGGCGGGAAGGGACGGTGCGTCGCAGGGGTTCATGCCACCCAGCGCCAGCGCCGTCTCCGGGGTCAGCGGCATGCCGATGACGTTCAGCCAGGAGGCACGTTCCGGCGGCTCCGGGTTGCAGACCGGGCGCAGCACCATGGTCGCCAGCGTCTGCAGTTCACGCACCGCACGGCGCCCCGAGGTGATCGGCGACAGCAGCGCCAATCCATCGACACCCTGCCCTTCCTCCGCCAGCTCCAGCGCCGCCGCGGTCGCGAGCAGCGATCCCATGCGGTAGCCGACCAGGATCAGCTCGGTGACGCCGGTGTCCTCGCGCAGCCGGCGCGCCGCCGCCTTGACGCCGTCCAGCCAGGCGCGCAGCCGGTTGGGCTCGCTGTCCTCGCCGGCCGAGTCCCCCGACCCCGGATAGTCGAAGCGCAAGGTCGGCAGCCCGGCGGCCGCCAGGGTTTCGGCGAAGGTCTTCCAGGCACGATGGACGCACAGCTCCTCGTGGCCGTAGGGCCCGCACAGCACGACGCCGCGCAACCCGTGCGCCGGGTGCAGCCAACCGAAACATCCCTCGAACACCACCGGTGTCGGCTTCATACATTCCCCCTGTAGCGGACGGGTACCAGCGCGTTCAACGCATGGACCTCGCCGTCGGGCGGCCCTGCGGCCTCCGCCCCCCCATTCGTCGCCCCCGCCCCGCCGCGCGGCAGCAGGCGGACCATCCGTTCGATCCCCGGCGCAAGGTGGAACCAGCCGTCCTCGGCGAGGAACCGCTCGTCCTCCACATGCACCGAGCAGGCGAACCGGCCGGTGGCGAGCCTCAGAACCCAGTCCGCACCCTGGCGCTCGACCACAGCCGTCAGGCCGAGATCGCTGCGCGGCAGCGCGCGTCCCTTGGGGAAATAATGAGTCTCGTCGATCGGTTCCCCTACCCTTTCGGCTGAGAGCAATTGGGCGGTCACCACCTCGTGCGGGAGGGGACCGAAACGGTAGGCGTAGGTTGTGTCGAAAAAGCGGTCGGACAGCGCTGCGGCCGGCAGGACGACGGCACCACGTGCCGGCAGCGTCACCGGCCGCTCGGCCCGCAGCACCGGCACGGCGCCGTCACGCCAGGCGGTCAGCCGCAGCAGCGCCTCGACCGGCCGGGCACCGTCGTTGACCAGATGGACGGCGAGCCCGTTCACCCCCTCGTCCGTCAGGATCACCCGCAGCGGCCGGAAGGCGCGCTTCAGGGCGTACCAGGCCGGCTTGGGCGTGCCGTCGGCGGCGACCACCCCCCAGCCGGCTCCCGGAAGGATATCGTTCCACTGCCAGACCAGCCCGCCGCCGCACCGGGAGCCGGCACGGCGCCATTCGTCGAACACCGCCTGCATCACCTCGCCGGTCACCGCGCGCGACAGCCGTCCGTAGCGGTCCGGATCCTCGTAGCGCAGCCGGCGCGGGTCGACACCGTAGAGATCCTCCAGGTAATGCTCGCGCACGTCCTCGAAGTCCCAGGAGGCGCCGGGATCGCGCGGCACCCGCTCCTTCCAGCGCGGATGGTGGAACGCCGGCACGCCGGGCGCCCCGTCCTCGGGCAGGTTGGCGAAGGCGAGGCATTCGCTGGCGAAGCGCACATCGGCCCGCCGCGCATCGTCCAGCTTCCGCATGTAGGCGCCGACCCCGTAGTAATGGGTGACGCCGGCATTGGCGATGAAGGGCAGCGCCCCTCCGCTGGGGGAGTTCGGCACCCGGATCACGTCGGGCCGGCGCGCCGACGCCTCCTCCTCCAGCACGGCGGTCAGTGCCGGCTGCGTCCAGGAGGCGCGCGGCAGGCCGAGCATGGCCGCCTGCTGCTCCATCTCGCTGCCACCGCACAGCACCGCCAGCGACGGCGACGCCTGGGTGCGGTCGAGAAGCTGGGCGATCTCCGCCCGGACGCTGTCCAGGAAGGCGGGGTCCGTGGGGTAGTCGAAGTTGGCGAACATCGCATCCTGCCAGACCAGGATGCCCAGCTCGTCGCACAGCTCAAAGAAGGCGTCGCCCTCGTAGAGCATGGTGCCGCCGACGCGGACCATGTTGGCACCGGCGTCGCGCATCCGGCGCAGTGCCGGCTCGTAGGCCGCGCGGTCGGCCGCCAAGCCGATCAGGTCGACCGGCACCCAGCAACCGCCGCGGCAGAAGACGCGTTCGCCATTCACCAGCAACGTGAAGCCGTCGCCATCCGGGCCGCGGTCGACGGCCAGCGAGCGGAAACCGGTGCTGCCGAGATCGATCGCGGTGCCACCGATACGGGCGGTCACCGGATGCAGCACCGGGTCGCCATGGGTGTGCGGCCACCAGGGCTCCACCCCCGGCAGCTCCAGGTCGGCACGGAAGCCGCCGACGCCGTCGAAGACCAGCGGTGCCGTCCGCCCGGCCACCTCGACTTCGCCCGGCAGGCCCGCCGACGCCCCGTCGACCGTCAGGCGCAACGACAGGTGGCCGTCCCGGCCGTCGTAGCTGCTGCGCAGGTCGGCGGCGATCACCCGGAGCGGACCGGCCTCCTCAACCATCTCGACCGGCCGGAAGGGACCGACGGCGTGGACCGGCGGACACCAGCCGGGCATGTGCCCGAGCAGCGTGGTGCGGACGAGCCGCAGCGCCGCGGGCTCGGCGAGCTTCGGCCGCCAGCGGGCGCGGGACCTCCTCCCGGCCCCCTGCCTCGCCGCGCCCTCGCGCTCCGCCAGGGCCGGGTGCAGGGCGCGGAACAGGATGGACAGTTCTGCCTCGCCCTTCAGAGTCACCGGCACCTCGTGGGCGAGATACATGCTGTCGGAGGTCAGGATCGGTTCCCCGTCCAGCCGCACCTCGGCGAGGGTGGCGAGGCCATGGAAGCGCAGGATGCGCGGGCCATGGCCGTACAGACGCGTGCGGTAGAGGATGTCCTTGTCGTGCAGGGCCGTTTCAGACGGGAACGACGCGGCATCCAGCGACCACAGCCCGGCAGCCTCCAGCGCCCGGGCGGCGGTGCCCGGCACGGCGGCAGGCACGGCCTCGCCGTTCGGCAGAGTCAGGCTCCAGCCCTCCGCCAGGGCCGTGACCGTCCGTCCGCTGACCGATCGCAGTCGCGCCATCGCCCCTCACCCGTAGCGGCGGGCAAGGGCGCCCAGCACGGTGTCGTAGCCGCGCTCCAGCCGGTCGAAGCTCTCCGTCAGATCGGGCGCCTTGCGGCGGGCGACGGTGCGGGCGAGCTGGAACTGCATCGCCTTGGCCCCCTCGGCGATCGACCGGCAGGCCTCCACCGCCTCGACCGGGCCGTCGAGCCAGCCGACATGCGCGCCCAGCAGCTCGAAATTGGCGCCGAGCTGGCGCAGGACGTTGAAGGCGTAGAGGTGGAAATACTCCATCGGCCGCGACAGCAGCCGGTCGAGATGCTCGGGAAACGCCTCCCGCCAGGCGGTGACGGGGTTGCCCGCCGGCCGCCGTGCCAGGTGCCGCCGCATCAGATCCAACGAAGCGCCGACCAGCGCCCGACCGCCCAGCGGCGGCGCTCCCGCCTTCACGAACTCGACGTAGGGGAAAAGCGGTCCCGCCGCCGCAGCGGCCACACCCTGGTAGTCGGCCCCGTCCAGCCGATAGAAGCCGGCATTGTGGAAATAGTCCATGTGGCCGGCGGCGGGATCGATGCGGACGATCCCGACCGTGGTCTTGACATGGGTTGTGCCATAGGAGGTGCCGCGGGTGTCGGGCAGATGGAACCCGTCGACCTCCACCAGCACCAGCCCGCCGTCGCGGCCACGCCCCAACTGCTCGGCGACGTGGGCCTCGACGCTGTCGTAGATCGCCAGTTCCTGCACGCGCAGGCCGTAGAGCGTCTCCAGATCCTCCAGCGGCACCTTGAAGAAGGTGAACTGGTCGCCTTCGAAGTCCTGGGTGACGGTGAAGCCCAGCATCGCCAGCGGGTCGAGCCCGCGGGCATGCAGCGCCTCGATCCACAGGTCGACGTAACAGTTGGTTTCCGGCCAGATGCGCTCTCCCCGGTGCAGGGCATGGCGCTCGTAGCCGCCGGGGCCGTCGGGCTGGTGCGGCGTCCACATGATACCGCTCAGCCCCAGAGCAGCTTGCGCACCGAGGCCGGCCAGGCCGCCGGGTCGAAGCCGTGATGGCGGAACAGCGCCAGCGCCACGCGCTCCATGCCGAAGCCGACGCAGGCGGTGTGGGCCACGGCGCCGTCGGCGCTGCGGATGTCCCACAGGTGGCCGAAATGGTCCTGGTGGTAGTTGAAGCTGAGGCAGGCGGTCGGCTTCTCGGTGCTGGTGATCGGGATCAGCAGCTCGAACTTCAGCTTCTGCTCGCGTTGGCTGTTCGACAGCATGGCGCCGGCACGGCCGAAGAAGGGGTCGTTGGCGACGTCGACGTCGAGCGGCACCTCGAGCGAGGCCATCATCTCGCGCCCGCGCTCCAGCCACAGTTCGCGGAACTCGACCACCTGGTCCGGCGTGCCGATGCGGATGTACTCGCGCATGCGGAAAAGCTGCATGCGGGCCGGATCGATCGACGGCTCGTGGCGGAAGCAGTAGGAGAAGACGTCGATCAGCTTGCCGTCTTCCGGCAGCGGGCCCCGCTGGGCGATCGTCGGGTAGACCGGGTAGCAGGCGGCCGGGGTCATGACGACGTCGGTCGCCACCTGCTCCTCGGTCCAGTCCTGCCCCTCCTCCAGCCGGCGCAGCAGCGTGCGGTGTGCCTTCTCGTCGCCGGCGAAGCTGTGGATGGTGCCGGCCAGATGGGGAAAGCTCTTCAGGTACTCGCTTTCCTCGAAATACTGGCGGTTGAGGGCCGGTGGGAAGCGCATCACCTCCGCCCCGTCCTTGCCGCCCCAGCGGGTGACCAGCGCGTCGAAGCGCTCGACCACATCCTCGAAGACGCCGCTCCGGCCATACAGGCCGTCGACACCGGTGGGGATCAGAAGGCCAGCGCGCACCAGTTCGTCGCGATAGGCCGCTTGCGCCGTGGCTGCGTCGATCATGTTCATTCGAATGGCCCCGATCCGTCCCGCTGGACGAGAAGCTGAGTGGCGGTGTGCGACATGATGCGGTCGTTGCCGATCATGAGGGCGGCTGAATGGGCGTCGCGCAGGTGGCGGCCCATGCTGTAGGGGGTATCGTTGCGGTAGCCGGCGAGGCCGGTGGTCCGCATCGCCGCCTCGACGATCTCGCGCGCCAGCTCCGACGAGGTGACCTTCAGCGTGCCCATCGCGGTGGCGAAGGACAGGCCGGTCAGCAGCTCCGGCGACCCGCAGGCCAGCTCGTACTGGCGGATGGCGGTCAGGATGGTCGCCTTCATCTGCTGGAGCTTGGCGGTCGCCTCGGCCAGCCGGAGGGCGGAGGACGGGGTGGTGCCCGGCTTGCGCTTGGCCTCGGCGCGGACGAAGGCGCGGGCGCGGCTGACGGCGTCGGCGGCGATGCCGAGCCAGGTGCTGCTCCACAGGATGTGGGTCACCGGCAGCATGGTCTGGGCCGACAGGTCGGCGTAGGGCAGCGGCAGGATCTGCCCGGCGACGCCGGCCGCCTCCAGGCGGTAGCCGTCGGAGCAGGTGCCCCGCATGCCGAGCGCGTCCCAGCGCGTCGTCTTCTCCAGCCGGTAGTCGTCCCTGGTCACCACCACCAGCACCTGGTCCGACGACGGGGCGTCGGGATTGCGGCGCGCGGTGACCAGGATCACGTCCGACTGGTCGCCGTAGGAGATGACCGAGGCGTTCTTGGCCAGCGTAAAGCGGTCGCCCTCGGCCCGCACCGCGCAGACGCTGTTGCGGATGTCGCCGCCGGTCTCGGCCTCCGTCGTCGCCGAGCCGAGCAGGAGCTGCTCGGCGGCGATGCGCGACATCAGGTCGCGCTGCCAGCCGGCCTTCCCGTGGTTCACCAGGCAGGCCACCTGGATCTGGTGCATGGCGTAGATCATGCCGGTGGCGGAGCAGCCCCGCGCCAGCGCGTGGCAGGCTGCCGCCACCTCGAACAGCGAGGCGCCGGCCCCCCCGAGATCCGCCGGCACCATGACGCCCAGCAAGCCCTGCTCGCGGAGTGCCGCGAACGCCTCCTCCGGGAAGCGGCTGTTGCGGTCGACGTCGTCGGCATGGCGTGCCGCGATCTCGGCCCCGACGGCGCGTGCCCGCGCAGCGAGACCGGCCGGCGCCGCGCTCACGCCTCTCCCCCGTCGAGCAGGCCGCAGACGGCGTTGCGGATGGCGGCGATGCTCTCGAAGGTGCGGCGGTTCAGCAGCTTTTCCGGGAACTCGACGTCGAACTGCTCCTCCAGCCCCAGCATCAGGCCGACGCAGCCATGGGAGGTGAGGCCGGCGGCATAGAGGTCGTCGTCGACGGCCAGCGTACCGGCGTCGACCGCCAGTCCGCCGCACTCCGCCAGGACGGAGCGGATGCCGCTGATCATCTCGTCATCGGCCCCACCGGATGCGGAGCGGGCCAGACCGCCGGCGGGCGAGCCGTCGATAGAGGAAGTGAAGGGCTGGCTGACATCCTGCGGCATTTCGAAACCCCTTGGAAACCCGATATTCCCAAGCTAGCCACGCCACCCCGGGGCTTCCACTCGGCATCGGTATGGGCGCACCGCTATCCTTGAGATACCGCGCACACCGGTGGGAGTAACCACGCAGGCAAGCCTCTCCAAAGGATCAAAGCCACCCTCTGCCGATCCTTGGGGGTGTCCTATGGCCCCTCGGCCAAAGCGCGCAACGCCGCCACATCGCAGCGGAAACGGTTGGGCCGCAGCTCCGTCAGCAGGTCCTGGCGCTTCAATTCGGCCACGACGCGGCTGGCCGTCTCCGTGGTGATGCCCAGCACCGCGCCGACATCCTCGCGGCCGAAGAAGTCGCACTCCTCCCGCCCGTCCGCCAGGGTCAGGATCAGCCGCGCCACCCGCGCCCTGGCGCTGCCGGTCCCCAGCTCCACCAGGAACGCGTCGGCGCGCTCCACCGCCCGATGCCAGCGGCGCATCAACTGCTGATGCAGGTGCTGGGTTTCGTCCGACAGCCGTTGGATCACCGCACGCGGGATGCGGCAGGTCAGAACCGGGTGGATGGCGACGGCGGTGTGGCGGTAGGGTTCGCCCAACGCGGCTTCCAGCCCGGCGGTGTCGCCCGGCCGCAAAAGGCGGACGATGCGCTGGCCGCCCGTCGGCAGGTACTGCACCAGCTTCACCAGCCCGCTGCGGACGGTGTAGAGGGCCGACGGCTCGTCACCGACGTGATAGAGGGCGGCGCCCGGCGCCACGGTGAACTCGTCGATCGGCAGGTGGATCAGGCCGAAATCGGCCTCGGTCAGGTCGGCGAACAGCGCCGTCTCGCGGATGCCGCATCCCCGGCAGTTGGCGAGGCCCCGCCAGGCCGCGGTGGCGCCGGTCTTCTTGACGGTCATGTCCATGGCGGTGCGGCTACGGCGGTGCAGTGGATGCCAAAGGCGGCGGTGGCGCAGTTTGGCAGCTTTTCCGCCGCGTTCCAAGCGAGGGAGGATCGGCCCCGGTGCCCGGACGGGCTCAAAGCTGCCCGGTCCGCACGACCTCGGCCAGATAGCGGTAGCTGTCCTTCGGCGTGCGCTTGAGCGTGTCGTAATCGACGCGGACGATGCCGAACCGCTTGGACAGGCCCTCGGCCCACGCGAAATTGTCGAGCAGGCTCCAGCACAGGTATCCCTTGACGTTGCAGCCGTCGGCCAGCGCCCGGGCCACGGATTCCAGGTGCTCGTGAAGGAACAGCACGCGGTCGGCATCGTGGATCTGGCCGTCCGGCGTCACCACGTCGTCGCAGGCGCAGCCGTTCTCGGTGATCATGACGGCCGGGTTGCCGTAGCCGGTGCGCAGCTCCGTCAGCAGGTCGCAGAGTCCCTCCGGCTGGACGGGCCAGCCCATGTCGGTCCTGCGGCGGCAGCGCGGGTCGCCCCAGCCGGCGTCGAAGGGCCGGCCGGCCTCCCGCCTGATCGTCATGCGGGAATAGTAGTTGACGCCCAGAAGGTCGACCGGATGACGGATCGCCTCCTCGTCGCCGGGCAGGATGAAGCCGGCCATCGCCTCTGCGAGCGCATCCGGGATCCGGCCGCGCATCAGCCCGTCGAGCGCCACCCGGTTCCATACCGCATCCCAGCGCGCGGCGGCGGCGGCATCCTCCGGCCGGTCGCTGTCGGCGACCACGGGCTGGAGGTTCAGCACGGTGCCGAGCGTCAGGCCGGCGTGCTCCGCCGCGACGGCGCGCAGGGCCGCGCCCTGGGCGAGGTTCTGGTGATGGAGAGCCCGCAGAATTCCCTGTTCGCCCAGCCGGAGGCCGGGCGCATGCTCGCCGAGGCCGTAGCCGTACAGGGCGACGACGTTCGGCTCGTTCAGCATCATCCAGTCCCTGACCCGGTCGGCCAGCCGGGCGGCGACGATGCGGGCGTAGTCCGCGAAGGGACCGACGATCCCGCGCCCCTGCCAGCCGCCGGCATCCTCCAGCGGCTGCGGCAGGTCCCAGTGATGGAGGCAGGCGATCGGCGTGATGCCGGCCTCCAGCAGCGCATCGACCAGCCGGTCGTAGAAATCGAGGCCGCGGCCTTCGACCGCCCCGGCACCGGCGGGCAGGATGCGCGGCCAGGCGATGGAGAAGCGGTAGCTGTCGAAGCCGGCCGCCGCCATCAGCGCGATGTCTTCGGGATAGCGGTGGTAATGGTCGCAGGCGACCGAGGCGCTGCTCCCGTCCAGGATGCGCCCCCGGGCGGTGAAGCCGTCCCAGATGCAGCGGCCCCGGCCGTCGGCGTCCAGCGCCCCCTCGATCTGGTAGGCGGAGGTCGAGCTGCCCCAGCGGAAATCCGGCGGGAAGACCAGGGGCCTTGCGTCGTCGGCCAGGGACACGGGCTGGCTGAAGCTGTCCATCGGGTCTTCCTCACCACGGAGCAAGGCGGCGGCTTCCTCTCCGCCAAGCATGCCGCAGCCGGAGGCCTCCTGTCATGGAACAAGTTCCGGGCCATGACAAGCACAGCGTGTGGAGACGCCGCGCGTGCAAGGAATGCGAACGCATTGCCCCGAAAGGATGGGGAATGGGGGCTTGAGAAATGCCGGACGCGACCGTATTGTCTTCCTGCCGCGGATAGACCGCGGCATTCATTCAGCAAGGAGCTTGCTGAGCATGACGTCCAGCACCGACACCGGACACGGGTCCGGCACCCTGTCCTTGGCGAAGAGGACCGCAGCATCCGGCGCGCACGGCGCCCCGACCTGCGATTTCATGGTCTTCGTCGGCCGCTTCCGCCCCTTCCATCTCGGCCATCTGACGGTGATGCAGCGAGCCCTCTCGCTCGGAAAGCATCTCATCGTCCTGGTCGGATCGTCGCGTCAGGCGCGCAGCCACCGCAACCCCTTCCGCTTCGAGGAGGTCCGCGCCTGCATATTGGGCGCCTTCCCGCCGGAGGAGTGCGGACGCATCACGGTCCTTCCCCTCATCGACCGCTACAACGACCTGGAATGGATCCGCGACGTCCAGGCGGCCGTGCATGGCGTCGTCGTGCAGCACCACCGGCCCGCCGACGGCTCGGCGCCCGTGGTCCGCCTGATCGGCCATTCCAAGGACCACAGCAGCTACTACCTGCGCATGTTCCCGCAGTGGGGCGCGGTGGAATGCGGGAACTGCCAGGGGATCTCGGCGACACCCATCCGCGACGCCTATTTCGCCGACGCCGACGCGGCATTGGTGGAGTGGAGAGAGGCGCTGCCCGCCAACGTCGCCGCCTTCATGGCGGAATTCGCGCGCACCGATGAATACAGGCGGCTGGCGGAGGAAAGCGGGTATATCGCCAAATACAGGGCGGGATGGGCCAAGGCGCCCTATCCCCCGACCTTCCTCACCGCGGACGCCGTGGTCGTCCTGTCCGGCCACGTCCTGCTGGTCGAGCGCCGGGGCCTGCCCGGCCGCGGCCTGCTGGCCCTGCCCGGCGGCTTCGTCGGCCAGCACGAGCGGATCAAGGACGCCATGATCCGGGAATTGCGGGAGGAGACGAAGCTCAAGGTCCCCGCGGGATTCCTCGAAGGCAGCATCCGCGCCAGCCAGATCTTCGACCATCCCTACCGCTCGTCGCGCGGGCGCACGGTCACCCAGGCTTTCCTCATCCAGCTCAAGGCGACCGAGGAGGGCTTCCCCAAGGTCCGCGGCGGCGACGACGCCAAGTCGGCGCGCTGGATGCCAATCGCGGAGATCGACCCCGAGCATATGTTCGAAGACCATTTCCACATCATCCAAACAATGATCGCACAGTCCAACAATTAACCGCGACACCGGACCGCTGCGTTTATTGGCCGTTTACATGATCGTCTTCGCGTACTAGCATGCCAACCAAGCCCGCCGGACAGACCGGCGGCATTCGGCAAAGGAGCTTTGCCATGTGCATCACCCGCTTCTCGACACGATCGACCGACAACAGCCCTTCCCTGCCATCGCCGACCGTCATCCGACGCGTCACCCCGGCCTGCCGCTGACGGCAGGCTCGCAAGACGCCCGATCCCCCCGCCCATGGCGGCGTTCGGGCACCGGCGTTGCATGCGCCCCCGGAAACGGGGCGCTCCAGGATGAGGGCATCATGTCCGCAACTCTGCGCATCATCTGCGTCCAGGCCAACCCGACGGTCGGCGCGCTCAAGGACAATTTCGACATCGTCCGCCGTCACCGCGAACAGTACCGCGGCAAGGCGGACCTGCTGGTTTTCAGCGAATGCTTCGGCAGCGGCTATCCGCTTCAGGATCTCGTGCTGCGTCCGGGCTTCCGCCGGGACTTCCGCGCCGCGCTCGACGCGCTGGCCGGCGAGATGCGGGGCGACGGCGGGCCGGCGGTGCTGGTCGGCGGCCCGCTCGACGGCGCCACCCTGCCCTACAACGCCGCCTTCCTCATCGAAACCGACGGCTCGATGAGGATCGTGCTCAAGCACAATCTCCCCAACGACGAGGTCTATGACGAGAAGCGGGTCTTCGCCCCCGGGCCGCTGCCGTCGCCCGTCGACTTCCGCGGCTTCCGCCTGGGCATCGCCATCTGCGAGGATTTCTGGCATGGCAAGGTCGCCCAGTCCCTGGCGGCCGAGGGCGCGGACGTGCTGATCGTGCCGAACGGCTCGCATTTCCGGACCGGCAAGCAGGCGGTCCGGCTCGCCATCGGCCGCCGTACGGTCAGGGCCACCGGGCTGCCCGTGCTCTACGTCAACCAGGTCGGGGGACAGGACAGCCTGGTGTTCGACGGCGGAAGCTACGTGATGGACCGGGCCGGGCTGGTGATCGCCCAGGCCGGCTTCCGCGAAGCGGCCTTCGACATCACGCTGGAGCGCGGCGAGGACGGGACGGTCGATCTGTGCCGCGGCGACGTGTTCGGCGTCACGCCGAACGCCTACCCCGACGAGGCGGAGGCCATGTACCGGGCCCTCGTCCTCGGCTTGCGCGACTATGTGGACAAGAACCGCTTCCCCGGCGTGGTGCTCGGCATGTCCGGCGGCATCGACAGCGCGCTGTCGGCGGCGGTCGCGGTGGACGCGCTTGGGGCGGAGCGCGTGCTGCTGGTGCGCATGCCGTCGCCCTACACCTCGGCGGAGAGCATGGAGGACGCGGAGCGGGCCTCCGCGCTGCTCGGCACCCGCCTCCTGACCGTGCCGATCGCGCCCGCGATGGAGGCTTTCGACCGCATGCTCGCCCCGGTCCTCGCCGGCCGGCCGGTGCCGGCGGCGGACACCACCTTCGAAAACGTGCAGGCGCGGGCACGCGGCATGACGCTGATGGCGCTGTCGAACCGCCTGGGGCTGATGGTGCTCAGCACCGGCAACAAGAGCGAGATGAGCGTCGGCTACGCGACGCTCTACGGCGACATGTGCGGCGGCTATTCGGTGCTGAAGGACGTCTACAAGACGGTGGTCTTCCGCCTGTCCCGCTGGCGCAACGCGCAACGCCCGGAGGGCCTGCTCGGGCCGGACGGCGCGGTGATGCCCGAGCGCATCATCACCAAGCCGCCGAGCGCCGAACTGCGCGAGGAGCAGACCGACGAGCAGGCCCTGGGCGCCTACGAGCACCTCGACGCGGTGCTCCGCACCATGGTCGAGGGGCTGAACGGCGCCGGCCGCGCCGCCGAGCTGGCGGGTGCCGCGGTCGGCGAGCCGATCCCCGCCGCTTATGCCGAGCGCATCGGGCGCCTGACGGCGCGTGCGCAGTACAAGCGCGACCAGAGCCCTCCGGGCGTCGTCGTCACCGAACGGACCTACGGGCCGGGCTGGCGCCTGCCGGTCACCAACCACTACGGGCTGTGACCCGGTCAGCGAGAACAGGAGGTTACCGCCATGCTCGTCAATTTCAGCAGCCGCGCCCACAACCACAACTTCGCCACCGACTTCATCGTCCGTTCGCTGCTGGACACGGACTGGTACAAGCTGGCGATGCTGCAGTTCATCTGGCGCCACTTCCGCGACGTGAAGGTCCGCTTCAGCCTGATCAACCGCACGCGGTCGGTGAAGCTGGCGCGGATCATCGACGAGGCCGAGCTGCGCCGCCAGTTGGACAATGTGCGGTCGCTGCGCCTGAAGCGCTCCGAGGCGGTCTGGCTGCAGGGCAACACCTTCTACGGACAACGGGGAATCTTCCGTCCCGAGTTCGTCGCATGGCTCGCCGACGACTTCGCCCTGCCCGACTACCGGCTGTCGGAGGAGGACGGCCAATGGCGCCTCGATTTCGAGGGGTCGTGGGCGATGACGACCATGTGGGAGATCTACGCGCTCAGCATCATCAACGAGCTCAAGACCCGTGCCGCGCTGGCGAACATGACGGAGACGGAGCTCGACATCCTCTACGCCCGCGCCAAGGTCCGCCTCTGGGACAAGATCGAGCGGCTGCGCCCGGTCGCCGACCTCAGCCTGTCGGACTTCGGCACGCGCCGGCGCCACAGCTTCCTCTGGCAGGAATACGTGGTAGAGACGATGGCCGCCGAACTCGGCCCGCGCTTCATCGGCACCTCCAACACCCACCTCGCCATGAAGCACGACCTGGAGGCCATCGGCACCAACGCGCACGAGCTGCCGACGACGGTCGCGGCGCTGGCGCGGACCGAGGACGAGCTGCTGGGGGCGCAGTACGAGGTCCTGCGGCTGTGGCAGGAGACCTACGGCGGCGCGATGCTGGTGTTCCTGCCCGACACCTTCGGATCGACCCAGTTCCTGAAGAACGCGCCCGACTGGGTCGGGGAATGGACCGGCATGCGGGTGGACAGCAAGGAGCCGGTGACGGCGGGCGAGGAGTACATCGCCTGGCTCGAACGGCACGGCCGCGATCCGCGGGAAAAGCGCGTGCTGTTCAGCGACGGTCTCGATGTCGAGGACATCCTGCGGCTGCATCAGGCCTTCGGCGGCCGCATCCGCGACGGTTATGGCTGGGGAACCCTGCTGACCTCCGATTTCCGGAACTGCCACCCGCGCAGCAACCAGGGGCTCGACCCGCTGAGCCTGGTCTGCAAGGTGACCGCGGTCGAGGTCGACGGGGTCTGGAAAGGCGCGGTCAAGCTCAGCGACAATTATGAGAAGGCCACGGGTCCGGCAGCCGAGGTCGCCCGCTATCGCGCCATCTTCGGCACCGAGGGCGTCGCGAACGTCCCGGTGCTGGTCTGAACCGGAGGAGAAGCACGATGACGAACGCCCTGATCGAAAGCCCGGCCGCCGCGCTGGATGCCATCGCCGCCGTCATGCCGGTTCGCCGGACCAGCTACGCGCTGGCGGGCGCGAAGATCGGCAAGCTCGACGTCGACCCGGTGAAGGGCTTCGCCGCCATCGGGGGCGGCAACCTGGCGCCGCCGGTGGCGAACGCCCAGGTCACCCGCATGATCGCCGAGATCGGCCGCACCAACCGGCTGTTCATCGAGGCACGGCGGCCCGTCGCCGTTTTCCTCGACACCCACGAGCCGGGCAAGCCCGAGTTTCCCTACCCGCCCCACTGCGAGGCCGGCACCGGCGAGGAGAACCTCGTCGATGAGCTCGCCTGGCTGGACGGCGCCCCCGGCGTCACACTGATGCGCAAGGACTGCATCAACGGCGTGGTCGGCACGACCGATGCGGCGACCGGACGCAACCGGCTGTTCGACTGGATCGCCGACAACGGTGTCGAGGTGCTGGTGGTGGACGGCATCTGCACGGACATCTGCGTGCTGCAGGCCGTCCAGGCCCTGCTGTCGGCGCGCAACCATGGCATGACGGGCCCACTGCGCGAGATCGTCGTCCATGAGCCGGGCTGCGCCACCTACGACCTGCCGCTCGACGTGGCCCGCGGCCTCGGCCTGCCGGACACCGCCGCCCACCCGCAGATGGTCGCCCACCATGTCGGGCTGTACCTGATGCAGGCGAGCGGCGCGGTCATCGCCGACGAACTCCGCTTCTGAACCGGCGGCCGCCCACCCCCCTGTCGCCGAGCCCCCGCTGGCCGAGCCTGGCGTCAGGCCCTGCCGCGCCGGATCAGTCGCGCCGAGGCGAAACCGAGGCCGGCGGTCAGGACACCGACGCCGAGGAACAGCAGCGGAAAGCCGGTATGGACGGAGATGGCGCCGTACAGCACCGGCCCGATGCCCTGCCCGATGAAGAAGCTGGAGGCGAAGAGCGCCAGCGCCGACCCGCGCGCCGTCGGGGCGAGCTCCGTCGCCTGGGTCTGCATTGTGTTGTGCAGCATGTAGAAGCCGAAGCCGGCGACCAGGAAGGCCAGGCTCACCACCGGCCAGGGCACCGGGAAGGCGATCACCAGGTAGGAGAGGCCGGCGGCAAGGCCGCCCACCTTCATCATGCCCCATTGGCCGAGCGAAGCGATCATCCGTCGCACCACGGCGCTGTAGGCGACGCCGCCGATGGCGAAGGCGGCGATGGTCAGCCCCGCCTGGAAGGCGCCCGCCGCGCCATGCTCGATCAGCACCGGCGCCACGAAGGGGAAGACGCCGAAGATCAGCAGGCCTTCCGCCGCCACCGTGGCGAAGACGATCAGCGAGGCCGGGTTGGTCAGCACCGTGGCGTAGCGCTGGCGGGCGTCGGCGACCGACAGCGGCGAGCGCGTCTCCCTCTCGCCGGCCAGCCCGACCAGGGCCGCCACGCAGATGACCGCGGTCAGCCCGGCCGCCAGCCCGAAGACGACGCGCCAGCCGAACGCCTCCGCCAGCGCCCCCGACACGGCGGAGCCCGACATCTGCCCGAGGATCACCGCCAGCAGGAAACGGCTGATGGCGATCTGCCGCTCCTCGTAGGGCACCCGGTCGCCGATCAGCGCCATGGACGCCGGGATGATGCCGCCGGCAAAGGCGCCGGCCAGGATGCGCCCGGCCATCACCGACCCATAGTCCGGCGCCATGGTCGACAGCACCAGCCCGACCGTCAGGACGCACAGCGCCAGCCGCACCAGCCGCGACTTCCCGATGGCGTCGCCAACCGGCCCCAGCACGATCTGCATCAGCGCGTAGGGCAAGGTGTAGGCGGAGGCCAGCAGGGCCGCCTGCCTTACGGTGACGCCGAGATCGGCGGCGATCAGCGTCAGCATCGGATCGGTGGTGCGCAGGGAGAAGGCGCTGGCGAAACCGGCGAGGCCGAGCAGGAAGATGAGGCGCATGGATGACCCGAACGGCGACGGTGACGGTTCGGGACCTTAACCGTTCCGGGTGCTGACGTGGCGGGCGATGTGGGGGATGGCTGTCATGCGCGCGTGATGCCTCCGTGCCCGCCTTTGGACGTGCAAAGGCGGGCACGGAGGGCAAATCCCGCCGCGACGGGCGGTTCAGGCCCGGTAGTGGCCGCCGAAGCGGTTGGCGAGGAAGGCCTCCAGCGGGACCTGCTCCTGCCGGACGAAGCCGGACTGCGGGATCGAGCCTTCGCGCAGCAGGTCCAGCACGGCGCAGATCCCGGCGGCGGTGGTCACCTGGATGGCACTCCAGGTCCGGCCGGCGATGGCCTTGCTGTAGATCTTGGTGGCGAAGGTTTCCTGCCGCAGCTCGCCGTCCTGCACGCCGGTGGCGGTGGCGACCACCAGCACGACGTCCTGCAAGGTCAGCGGAACCGCCGCCTCCAGCACGTCCTTCAGCAGGTGGCGGCGCTCACCGAGCCGAAGGTCGCGGATCAGCAGGCGGACGATGTCGCGGTGGCCGGGATAGCGGACGGTCTTGTAGTCGAGGTTCCGCACCTTGCCGGCCAGCGTCTCGCACAGCGACCCCAGCCCACCCGAGGTGTTGAAGGCCTCATAGTCGACCCCGTCGAGCGCGAACCGCTCGTCGCCCTCCAGCGGCATGACCTCGCGCGGGCGGCCGTCGACGATCGCCTCGCACGGATTGCAGTATTCGTTGATCAGCCCATCGGTACTCCAGGTCAGATTGTACTTCAGGGCATTGGTCGGGTACTGCGGCAGGGCGCCGACCCTGAGATGCAGGTTGTGCAATTCGTCGAAGCGGCGGGCGAGGTCATGGCCGACGACCGAGATGAAGCCCGGCGCCAGACCGCATTGCGGGATCAGCGCGCTGTTCGCGGTTTCGGCCAGCTCCTTGACCTTGCGGGTGGCGGCGACGTCCTCGGTCAGGTCGAGGTAATGGGCGCCGGCCGCCACCGCGGCGGCGGCGATGGTCGGTGTCAGGGTGAAGGGACAGGCGCTGAGCACCGCGTGCTGGCCCGACAGCGCTGCGTGCAGCGACTGCGGATCCTCCACATCGACGCGCATCACCCGCAGGCCGGCGCGCTCCGCCCGTGACAGCAGCGCCTCGTCGCGGTCGCCAACGGTGACGGTGAAATCGTCTGTCCCGCCCAGCATGGTGGCGATCATCGAGCCGATCTTGCCGGCGCCCAGAACCAGAACCTTCATGCGTGCCATACCCTTCCCCGCTCCAGATGTTGGCCGATGCGTGTCGGCAATTCAGCTTGCATACGAAGGGTGAGCGGCAGCGCCGCCGGGCTGAACCGGGCAAAGCGCCGGCCGGGCCGTTGAAGTCCGGCGGAATGACGGTCTGCCCGGCGGAATGACGGACTAGGGCGGAGGCAGGGGCGGAGGCAGGGGCGGGGGCGGGGGCGGGGGCGGGTCGCACCGGCCCGCCGCCGTCGGCAGGCGGGTGGCAATGCTCAGGACGCGCCGTCGGTACGCAGCGCTACCGTCAGCAGCGCTGTTTCCTCCGAATGTTCATCCATCCATGACTCGCCGGCTTCGACATGATCGCCCATGGACGAAAGGCTGTAGAGAAGGGCCTGCGATTCCTCCACGACCGGCGGCGCTCCAAGCCGGTCGATGACAGCGGCGATGAATCTGGGGAACTCGGCGTCCGGATCCATGCCGGGAGACAGCGTCTGCCCCTTGAAGATCGCGACAATGGCAGCACCCACCAATTCTTCACGCTCGGGCCAGGTCAGGGAGCGGCACTTTTCCAGGACGCGATCCAGCAGGGGGCGAAGGAAGGGATGCAGTTCGGCGTGGGTTGTCATGAGGTCCATCGCGGTGAAGAATCACCCAGGCAACACCGGAGGCGACGTTTTGACGGCCTGAGTCTTAAGGCCATGATCAGCAGCCGATCAGTAGGGGGCTGCTCGCCACTCCTGCGCTGAGACCCGCGATGGCACCGCTTCTCGCGTCTCGGGGAATTTCCTGCGCCCCGGCTTACCTGCCGCAGGACTCGGGGGGGCAGCCTGCGGAAAAGAAAATGGGCGCCGACTGGCGCCCCGAGTTGAGGGAGGTTGTCCGACGTGCCGTCAGACGCCCCAGCATCCGGTGACCGCCTTTCGTGTTTATGACCGGCGCCATGGGGGCATCCCTATGACGCCGGTGCCCGGTGACGCCCACGCCGACGGCTGCGGTAGGGCGGTCAGAGGCCGGGGGCGCCGAATCCACCACCCGGCGGAGTCCACCCAAGCTCCCGCGAGACGGCATGGGCGGCATCACGGATGACGGGTCCGAGTTCGGCCATGCGCTCCTCCGACATGAATTGGCTGGCGCTGGCGACGCTGATCGCGGCAACCACGCGGTTGCTGATGTCGCGCACCGGGGCGCCGACACAGCGGACGCCGATCTCGTTCTCCTCGAAATCATAGACCCAGTCCTGGCGCGCGTAGGACGCCATCTGCTTCTCATATGTCGGCCAGGGTGCGGGACCCGGCCGGTCGGGTGTCGTTGCCGTGGTCGCCACCGCGGCCTTGTAGAGATCCCGCCACTGGCCGGCAGGCATCCCAAGCATGAGGGCACGACCGACACCAGTGGAGGCCACCGGCATCCGCTGCCCGATGCGCGAGCGCATTTCGAGCCCGCGCGTGCCGGAAATCTTGTCGAGGTAGAAGACTTCGGTCCCGTCCATGACGCCGAGATGGACGGTGTCGCCGGTCAGCCGCGCCAGCGCCTCGATATGCGGCCGGGCCACCGCCACCAGCGGGCGCTGCTCCAGCGCCTTCATCCCGAGATGGATCAGCTTCGGCCCCAGCAGATAGCCCTTGTAGGGGATGTGGTGCAGATACCCTTCCACCACCAGGCTGTTCAGCATGCGGTGCACCGTGCTGCGCGGCGAGTCGAGATGCGCCGCGATGCCCTTCACGTCATTGGTGCCGGCTGCCACGCACTCGATCAGTGTCAGCCCGCGCAGCAGGGTCTGCGTCCCGGCAGGCTGCCGCCGCTCGGCCCCCGGATCGGAATCCGCCTGCCCGGTGGTGGCCCCCGTGGCTGTCTGACCGATGTCGGACGCGGGCAAAGTCATCGGCATTTCCTCGCTGCGGCTCAGGGAACGAAAGATGTCTCATTATTTGGACATCATTATTATTTGTTGACACGCTTTGCGCAAGTCCTATCATATTGAGATCAATGTCCAATATGTGAGACATTCTGGACGCCGGATAGCACTACCATACGAGTGCCACAAACGGGCCTTCCGCCCGGAGACTTGGAAAAGAACGGCCTGCAACGGACGGCGCGGCGCAGCACGCCCTCAAGACGTGCGCGAAGGGAGACATGCAATGTTGTTTGCAACCATAGATACCGGCACCACGAACACCCGCGTCATCGTCTGGAAGGACGAGGCCGTCCTGGCGGAGGCGGGGCGCCCGGTCGGCGTCCGCGATACTGCGATCACCGGCAGCACGGAAACGCTGAAAGGCGGCGTGCGTGACGCCATCGCCGAGGCGCTGGCCGCCGCCGGCGTGACCGACACCGGGCAGGTCCTGTTCCTTGCCTCCGGCATGATCACGGCGAACGTGGGCCTGTGCGAGATTCCCCACCTGCCGGCCCCCGCCGGCAAGGCAGAACTGGCCGCTGCGATGCGCTCCGCCCGGCTTCCCGACGTGGTCGACCAGCCGATCTGGTTCATTCCCGGCATCAAGAGCCATGACGGCCCGATCACGCTCGAAAGCTGTGCCGCGATGGACATCATGCGCGGCGAGGAAACCGAGGCTGTCGGCATCCTCCACGCGCTCGACCTCCGCGGGCCGGCCATCCTCGTCCTTCCCGGGTCGCACACGAAATTCGTGCGCATCGACGAGCAGGGCCGGATCGCCGGATCGGTAACGACCATCTCCGGCGAGCTGCTGGACGTGCTGACCAAGAACACGCTGATCGCCAGCTCGCTCAACCACAGCTTCGCCGACCATGTCGTGCCCGAGGCGCTGCTGCGCGGCGCCGAGTACGGACGGACGCTGAGCCTCGGGCGGAGCGCCTTCCTGATCCGCCTGCTCGACCTGTTCGGCGACGCCGACCTCGCGGCTCGGACGAACTTCCTGCTCGGTGCGGTGCTGTCCTCCGACATCATGGCGCTGAAGAACAGCCCCTCGCTGGCTCTCCAGCCGGACATGAGGATCATCATCGGCGGCAAGCAGATCCTGCGCGACGCCTTCGACCTCCTGCTCCACGCCGACAGCGGCTTCACCGGCGGCATCGAGGCCGTTCCGGATGGGCTGAAATCCGCAGCGGCACTCGGCGCCAGGGAAATTGCCCGAACACGCGGGCTCTTCCAGCAATAAACGAACAAAAATCCGAAAGGACTGGGGTTATGGTTACGCAAGACGTGAGCGCGGCCGCACCGCGCACCAGCGGAAAGCGATGGATCATCGTCTTCCTTCTTCTCCTCGGCGGCATGGTGAACTTCATCGACCGTACCGCCCTGTCGGTCGCGGCGCCGGAGATGATGCGCGAGCTGAACCTGACCAACGCCGACATCGGCCTGCTCGGCACCGTGTTCTCGCTGATCTATGCGATCTTCCAGCTCCCCTCCGGCTGGCTGATCGACAAGCTCGGGGCCAAGAAGGTCTACTCGTTCGCCCTGATCCTGTGGAGCGGCGCCACCATGCTGACCGGCGCCTGCTCGTCGCTGATGGGCCTGATCTTCGCCCGCGGCACGCTCGGCGTCACCGAGGCCCCCTGCTGGCCGAGTGCCGCCAAGATCACCGCAGCCTGGTTCCCCAAGAAGGAGCGTGCCCTCGCCACCGGCATCTGGGACGCCGCCTCCAAGTGGGGTCCGGCGATCGCCCCGCCCCTGCTGGTCGCGCTGATGGTCGCCTTCGGCTGGCGGGCGCTGTTCTACATCGCCGGCGGCTTCGGCATCCTGTTCGGCCTGTTCCTGATCGCCTTCTACCGCGAGCCGGAAAAGACCAAATGGCTGCCGGCCGACGAACTCGCCTACATCCGCCAGGGCGGCGGCGGCACCGCCGAGGAACTGGGCTCCACGCCCGACGGCATCCGCTGGCGCGACCTGTTCGGCTACCGCAGCGTCTGGGGCATGATCCTCGGCTGGTTCTGCTACATCTGGATGTTCAACATCCTGACCTACTTCGTGCCGCTCTATCTGCTGAAGACGCAGAACGTCAACATCCAGACCGCGGGCCTGCTGGCCAGCGTTCCCTTCTTCGGTGGCATCGTCGGCGCCTTCGTCGGCGGCTACGTCTCCAAGTGGCTGGTCGACCGCAACATCGCCGAGCCGCTGGTCGCCAAGCGCGCCACCATCTCGGTCTGCGCCCTGCTGGGCGGCTTCGCCCTGATGGCGGCCCCCTTCTTCACCACCCTGGTTCCGACGCTGGTGCTGCTGACGGTGGGCATGGCCATGCTGTCGGCCCTGTCTGCCAACGGCTGGGCGCTGCCGGGCGACGTCGCCCCCCGCTCCATGGTCGGTTCGGTCGGCGGCATCCAGAATTTCGGTGGCTACTTCGCCGGATCGCTGTCGCCGCTGGTCACCGGCATGATCGCCGACGCCACCGGCTCCTACGCAATGGCCTTCATCAGCGGCGGCGTGATCGCGGCGTGTGCCGCGCTCTGCTACTGGTTCATCGTCAACAAGCCGATCGAGGCCAAGGCCTGATCCGCGCCCGGCGGGGGACGGGCCGAGCCAGCGCCCTCCCCCGCCCCTTCCTTGAGCCCATTTTCCTTGAGGACATGACACATGCTGAAGAAGCAGCAAGTCATCCAGGCCATCGCGGACACCGGCGTGATCGCCATCGCGCGCGGCCTCGCACCCGAGGATGTGCTGCCCGTGGCGCGCGCGCTGTACGACGGCGGCATCCGGGTGTTCGAGATCACCTGCAACAGCCCGTCGGTCTATGACGGCATCCGCGCGCTGAAGGCGGAACTGGGCGACCGCATGCAGATCGGCGCCGGCACGGTGATCAACCCGGTCTCCGCCTTCCTGGCGCTCGACGCCGGGGCCGACTTCGCCCTGGCGCCGAACTTCGATCCCGAAGTGATCGCCGCGGTGCACGAGCACCAGCGCCTGATGATCCCGTCGGTGACCACCCCGTCGGAGGTCGTGAAGGCGCACCGGCTGGGCGTCGACCTGCTGAAGCTGTTCCCGGCCAGCGGGCTCGGGCCGGCCTACCTCAAGGACCTGCGGGGGCCGTTCAACGAGGCGGCGCTGATCCCCGTCGGTGGCGTCGCGCTGGACAACATCGGCACCTTCGCCAAGGCCGGCGCCTTCGCCGCCGGGGTCGGCAGCAGCCTGATCCGCAAGGATCTCGTCGCCGGCCAGCGCTGGGACGAGCTCGCCGACGAAGGCCGCAAGTACATCGCCGCCTTCAAGGCCGGCCGCTGAACCACCGCGTCTGACGAAATCCGGCCGCCGGGCGGCCGCGACTGGCAATTCCGGCCGCCGGGCGGCCGATCCTGGACACCAATCCGATGAAGATCACCAAGCTTACGACCTACCGCCTGCCGCCGCGCTGGATGTTCCTGAAGATCGAGACCGACGAGGGCGTCACCGGCTGGGGCGAGCCGGTCATCGAAGGGCGCGCGCGCAGCGTCGAGGCGGCCGTCCACGAGCTGTCCGAATACGTCGTCGGCAAGGACCCGGCGCGCATCAACGACATCTGGCAGGTGCTGTATCGCGGCGGCTTCTACCGCGGCGGCCCGATCCTGATGAGCGCCATCGCCGGCATCGACCAGGCGCTGTGGGACATCAAGGGCAAGGTGCTCGGCGCCCCGGTCTACCAGTTGCTCGGCGGCCTGGTGCGCGACCGCATCAAGGCCTATTCCTGGGTCGGCGGCGACCGCCCGGCCGAGGTGATCGCCGGCATCCGCAAGCTGATGGAGATCGGCTTCGATACCTTCAAGCTGAACGGCTGCGAGGAGATGGGCACCATCGACACCTCGCGGAAGGTTGACGCCGCGGTCGCCACCGTCGCCGAAATCCGGTCCGCCTTCGGCGATTCCATCGAGTTCGGCCTCGACTTCCACGGCCGCGTCGCCGCCCCGATGGCCAAGGTGCTGATCCACGAGCTGGAACCCTTCCGCCCCCTCTTCATCGAGGAGCCGGTGCTGGCCGAACAATCGGAGGTTTATGCCCGGCTGGCGGCGCAGACCCACATCCCGCTGGCCGCCGGCGAGCGCATGTTCTCGCGCTTCGACTTCAAGCGCGTGTTCGCCGACGGCGGCATCTCCATCGTCCAGCCCGACCTCAGCCACGCTGGCGGCATCACCGAATGCGTCAAGATCGCCGGCATGGCCGAGGCCTACGACGTCGCGCTGGCTCCCCACTGCCCGCTCGGGCCGCTGGCGCTGGCTTCCTGCCTGGCGGTCGACTTCGTGTCGCGCAACGCCGTCTTCCAGGAACAGAGCATGGGCATCCATTACAACCAGGGTGCCGAGCTGTTCGACTACGTCCGCAACAAGGACGATTTCCGCATCGACGGCGGCTACTTCCGTCCCTCGGACAAGCCGGGCCTCGGCGTGGTGATCGACGAGGAACTGGTGATCGAACGCAGCAGGACGGCGCCCGACTGGCGCAACCCGATCTGGCGCCTGCATGACGGCGCCGTCGCCGAATGGTGAGCCCGGCGAAGGACAGGAGCTGTGACATGATATTCGACAAGGCCAAGTGCACGGTGATGAAGGCGGCCTATCTGCCGCCGGCCCTGGTGGCCCGCCTCGACGAGACCTTCACCCTGCACGACTGGGATGTCCTGTCCCCGGCCGAGCGGGAGCGGCTCGCGCCGGAGGTGCGGGTGCTGGCGGTCAACGGCGAGTCGGTCGTCACCGACGACTTCATCGCCGCCTTCCCCAACCTCGAGCTGATCGCCGATTTCGGCGTCGGCTATGACGGCATCGACGTCGCCGCCGCCGGACGGCGCGGCGTCGCCGTCACCAACACCCCCGGAGTGCTGACTGACGACGTCGCCGACCTCGCCTTCGGGCTGCTGCTGGCCACCGCGCGCCAGATCGTCGACGCCCAGCGCTTCGTCGAGCGCGGCGACTGGGCCAAGGCCGGCTACATGTGGACCAAGAAGGTGTCGGGCGGCAGGCTCGGCATCGCCGGCATGGGGCGGATCGGCCAGGCGGTCGCCCGGCGTGCCGCCGGCTTCGACATGGAGATCGCCTACACCGACCAGCAGCCGGTCGACGGCTGCCCCTACTGCTACCTGCCCGACCTGGCGAGCCTCGCCGCGGCGAGCGACTTCCTGATCGTCTGCGTCAACGGCGGCGACAAGACGCGCGGCATGGTGAACGCCACGGTGCTGGAGGCGCTCGGCAGCGACGGCGTCCTGGTCAACATCGCGCGCGGCACCGTGGTCGACGAGGCGGCGCTGGTGGCGGCGATCGAGGCCGGGACCATCGCCGGCGCCGGCCTCGACGTCTTCGAGCACGAGCCGGCAGTGCCGGCCGCCCTGCAGGGCCGCCCCAACGTCGTGGTCACCCCGCACATGGCGAGCGCCACCCACGCCACGCGCAAGGCGATGGGCGACCTGGTGTTCGACAACATCGCCGCCCATTTCGCCGGCGAACCGCTGAAGACCCCGGTCAAGCCCTACTGAGGGCTGCGGCATTGACTTTACCCCCTCCTAACCTCCCCCGCTTCGCGGGAGAGGGACTGCCGCCGAACGCCGACAAGCATCCTGTCCCCTCTCCCGCGAAGCGGGGGAGGGATAGGGAGGGGGTTGAAGTCAGCACCTCAGCACCGTCGCGGAAATGACGGCCGGGAAAATCCTTATCGCTCGCACCGCCGCGATCCGGCGGCTATGGTCGCAGCCGGTTTCCATCAGCCGCGACCGCCGCCATGACCACCACCATGACCGACCGCCAGATCACCGCGCCGCACGCCGTCCTGCTGGAGGAGCCGCGCCCCGGCGTCCCCCAGACCAGCGAGATGATCCGCGGCGAACGCTTTCGCATCCTGGAGGAGCGGGACGGCTGGCTGCGCGCCGAGAACGCCTTCGACGGCCATGTCGGCTGGTTGCCGCCCGGCACCGCCCATGCCGAGCCGGTCGCCCCCACCCACCGGGTGCGCGCCCTGCGCGCCGACCTCCATCCGGCACCGACCCACAAGGCGCCGCCGGTGGGGACGCTCAGCTTCGGCTCGCTGGTGAGGCTGGACGGGCGGACGGAAAACGGCTGGGCCGCGACCGACGACGGGCTGTGGTTGTTCGCCGGATGGCTGGAGCCGGTGGAGGCCCCCGCCGCCCCCGACCATGTCGCCACCGCCCTGCGTTTCCTGGAAACGCCCTATGTCTGGGGCGGGCGCAGCAGCTTCGGCATCGACTGCTCGGGGCTGGTGCTGACTGCCATGGCGGCGGCCGGCACCGTCTCCCACCACAGCAGCGGCCTGCAACGCAAGGACGAGCGGCTGGGGGTGTGGCTGTCCGACCATGGTCGCGACGTCGCCTACCAGCGCGGCGATATCGTCTTCTTCCCCGGCCATGTCGGGATCATGCTGGACGCGACGCGGCTGCTGCACGCCACCGTCTTCACCATGTCAGTGGTGGTCGAGCCGCTCGCCGAGGTCGCCAAGCGCGCGGAGATCAACGGCGTCCGCCGCCCCGCACCCGGCAGCACGGCGGGGGCGTAGGGCCTCGCCGACCAGCAGCAGGGTCGGCCCCTTGCCGGCGGCCACCCCCTGCTCCGCCATCTCCCCCAGCGTCGTCCAATGGCGGCGCTCGTCGGGACGGCAGCCGTTCTCCACCACCAGCACCGGCGTTCCCACCGGCAACCCGGCCGCGCTCAACCCCCGTCCGACGGCGCGGGCCTGTTCACGGCCCATATAGATCGCCAGCGTGCCCTGCGGGTCGGCCAGCCGCGCCCAGTCCGGTTCGAAGCGTTCGCCGTCGCGGCCATGGGCGGTGACGAAGGTGACGGCCCGCGACACCCCGCGCCTGGTCAGCGACAGGCCGGCCGAGGCGGCGCAGCCCAGCGCCGCGGTGATGCCGGGGATCACCCGCACCGGGATGCCGAGCTCGTCGAGATGCTCGATCTCCTCGCCGGCGCGGCCGAACACCATCGGGTCGCCGCCCTTCAGCCGGACCACCCGCTTCCCGCGCCGGGCATGGAAGGCGATCAGCGCGTTGATCTCGCCCTGCGGCAGCGAATGGCGGCCGGAACGCTTGCCGACGCAGATGCGTTCGGCCTGCGGGTGGGCCAAGTCGAGGATGCCGTCGCCGACCAGCGCGTCGTAGAGCACGACCTCCGCCGCCGCCAGCGCCTTGACCGCGGCGACGGTCAGCAGGTCGGGATCGCCGGGACCGGCGCCGACCAGGGTGACCTGCCCCCACCCTGACCCTCCCCCGCCCAGCTCTCGCACAAAGCTCTGCTTTGTGCTGACGCGGCAGGCGGACCGTAGGTCCGCTGAGAGCGGGGGAGGATAGGTGGGGGCACCGCCGCCACCGCCCGCGAGGCGCGGGAAGGCCACGCGCCACAGCGAAAAGAAACCCTCACGCCACTTCGCGCTGATGAGCATGGCGAAGAACCTCCTTCAGTTCGGGCACGCAGGAGCCGCAGTTGGTGCCGGCCTTCAGCGCCGCACCGATCTCCTCGACGCTGGTCAGGCGACGGTCGCGGATCGCCGAGGCCAGCCGTTTGATGCCGACGCCGAAGCAAGAGCAGACGATGCGTCCCTCGTCAACCACCGCCCCCGGCGCGCGGCCGGCGAGCAGGCTCGCGCGGGCGCCGTCGTCGACACGGTCGGCCGCCAGCAGGCCGGCCAGCCAGTCGCGCGGCGGCAGCCGGCCGGCGGCGCCGACGAAGAGGCAGGCCTCCAGCCGTTCGCCATCCGGGCCGCCCTCCATCCAGGCGATGCGCAGGCTGCCGCGGGCCTCGTCGCGGAACTCCACCGGCGTTCCGCCGGGATCGAGGCCCGGCAGCCAGGCCGCCGGATCGGGGATGGCGCCGCGGCCGGCCATCTCGACAAGGTGGCCGCCGGTCACCGCCCGGCGCGCCCAATAGCCGCCATGGGCGGGCTCGACCGGATGGCGGGCCAGCAGGAAGGCGGTCCAGTCCGGGCTATAGGGCTGCACCGTCGCCGGCATCCGCTTCAGGTCGGGCTGGCCGGAGTGGGGATCCACCGCCTCGTCGTCGACCAGCCGGCCGACGACGCAGGCGCCGGTGAAGCGGTCGGTCCAGTGCATCGGCAGGAAGACCGTGCCCTCCCCTTGCGCCGCGGTGACGCGGACGCGGGCGAGCGCCTCGCCGGCAGTGGTGGTGATGCGGGCGAGCCCGCCGTCGCCCAGGCCGCGCGCCGCGGCGTCGGCGGGATGGACGTCCAGGCAGGGCTCCGGCGCATGGGCCGACAGGCGCGGCGACAGGCCGGTGCGGGTCATGGTGTGCCATTGGTCGCGCAACCGGCCGCTGTTCAGCAGCAGGGCGCCGTCGGGCAGGCTGCGCGGCGGCTCCGTCGCGGTGACCGGCAGCAGCTGGGCGCGGCCATGGCCGGTGTGGAAGCGGCCGTCGCCGTACAGGCGCTGCTGCGCCTGCCCGCCGGCCCGCCAGGGCCAGGGAAAGGGCGCCAGCCCGTCATAGGCGGCGGCATCGACGGCGGCCAGCGCGCCGATGTCGAAGGCGCGGGCACCGCCATTCTCGAAGGCCGACAGGGCGGCGTGCTCGCGGAAGATCTCCGCGGCGCTCTCGTAGGGAAAGGCTTCGGCGAAGCCCATGCGGCGGGCGACCTGGGTGACGATCCACCAGTCGGCCCGCGCCTCGCCCTCGCCAGCCCGGAAGGCGCGCTGGCGCGAGACGGTGCGGTCGGAGTTGGTGACGGTGCCGTCCTTCTCGCTCCAGCCCCTGGCCGGCAGGCGGATGTGGGCGAAGCGGCCGCTGTCGGTGTCGCGGATGCAATCGGACACCACCACGGTCTCGCACCCGGCCAGCGCCCGGCGGACGCGGCTGGCGTCGGGCATGCTGACCGCCGGGTTGGTCGCCATGATCCAGACAGCCTTGACCGTGCCGCGCTCGATGGCGCGGAACAGGTCGACCGCCTTCAGCCCCGGCTTGGCCGCCATGCGCGGCGCCTTCCAGAAGCGGCCGACGCGGTCGACCTCCGCCGCCGTGAAGCCCATATGGGCGGCGAGCTGGTTGGCCAGCCCGCCGACCTCGCGCCCGCCCATGGCGTTCGGCTGGCCGGTGACGGAGAAGGGGCCGCAGCCCGGCCGGCCGATGCGGCCGGTCAGGAAGTGGACGTTCAGGATGGCGTTGACGGTGTCGCTGCCCTGGGAGGACTGGTTGACCCCCTGGGAATAGACGGTGACCACCCGCCCGGTCGCCGCGAACTCGCCATAGAAGGCGGCGACCTCGGCCTCCGCCAAGCCGCAGCGGCGGGCCACCACGGCGATGTCCGGCGCATCGGCACGGGCGGCGGCCAGCGCCGCCTCCGCCCCGTCGGCATGGGCGGCGAGGAAGCCTGCATCGGCATGGCCGCCGGCCGCCAGATGGGCCAGCAGGCCGTTGAACAGCAGCGCGTCGCTGCCGGCCTTCAGCGCCAGATGACGGTCCGCGTTCCCGACGCAGTCGGTGCGGCGCGGGTCGATGACGACGATGCGGGTGCCGCGCGCCGCCCGCGCCGCCAACAGCCGCTGGTTCAGCACCGGATGGCACCAGGCGAGGTTGGAGCCGACCAGCACCACCAGGTCGGCCTGCTCGAAGTCCTCGTAGCTGCCCGGCACCGCGTCGGCGCCGAACCCCCGCTTGTGCCCGACCACCGAGGAGGCCATGCACAGGCGGGAGTTGGTGTCGATGTTCGCCGCCCCGATGAAGCCCTTCATCAGCTTGTTGGCGACGTAATAGTCCTCGGTCAGCAGCTGGCCGGAGACGTAGAAGGCCACCGAGTCCGGCCCATGCCTGGCGATGGCGTCGGAGAAGCGCCGCGCCACCGCGTCCAGCGCCTCATCCCAGGAGATGCGGCGCCCGTCGATCTCGGGATGGAGCAGGCGGCCGTCCGGCACCAGCGTGTCGGCGAGCGCCGATCCCTTGGAGCAGAGCCTCCCCCGGTTTGCCGGATGGTCGCCATCGCCGCGCAGGCTGACGGCGCCATCGGCCGCCACCCGCGCGATCACCCCGCACCCGACCCCGCAGTAGGGGCAGGTGGTCCTTACCTCCCGTTCAGGCCCGGAGGCCGGCTCAGTTCCATCAAACATGGGCGCAGGCCTTGCGGCAGCCGCCGCGCGACAGCCTCGCCATGCCGAGCGCGATCGAGACGCTGCGCCCCTCGACCCGCACCGGGACATGGCCGGTGCGGCCCTCGTCGGGGGCTACCGCCTCGCCGGTCGCCAGTTCGATCACCCAGTTGTGCAGCGGGCAGGTGACGCGGCGGCCATGGACGATGCCCTGGGACAGCGGCCCCTGCTTGTGCGGGCAGGCATCCTCCAGCGCGAAGACCTCGTCGGCGGCGGTGCGGAACAGGGCGATGTCGCCGTCGGGGGTGCGGACGACGCGCGACCCCAGCACCGGGATGTCGTCGATGGTGCCGACCAGGGTCCAGCGGGCGTCGGTCATGATGCTGTCCATCTTCGGTCACTCCACGTCGGCGAGCAGCTTGAATTCATGGCGGTCGACGCCCTTGGCGGCGCGCTCCGCCCACGGGTCGTCCTGCGAGAAGGTCTGCGAGAACAGGAAGCGGGCGTTCAGCGCGCGGCGGCGCTCCGGATCTTCGACCAGCGCCGCCTTGATGTGGTCGAGGCCGACGCGCTCCACCCAGGGGGCGGTGCGCTCCAGGTAGCGCGCCTCCTCGCGGTAGAGCTGCATGAAGGCGCCGGTGTATTCCAGCACCTCCTCCTCGCTGGCGACGCGGACCAGCAGGTCGCAGGCGCGGACATGCAGGCCGCCGTTGCCGCCGACATGCAGCTCGTAGCCGCTGTCGATGCAGACGACGCCGAGATCCTTGATGGTGGCCTCGGCGCAGTTGCGCGGGCAGCCGGAGACCGCCAGCTTGACCTTGTGCGGCGTCCAGGTGCCCCAGGTCATCCGCTCCAGCTTCACGCCGAGGCCGGTGCTGTCCTGCGTGCCGAAGCGGCACCATTCGGAGCCGACGCAGGTCTTCACCGTGCGCAGCCCCTTGGCATAGGCGTGGCCGGAGACCATCCCGGCGGCGTTCAGGTCGGCCCAGACGGCCGGCAGATCCGCCTTCTTCACGCCGAACAGGTCGATGCGCTGGCCGCCGGTGACCTTGACGGTCGGGATGTTGAACTTGTCGACGACGTCGGCGATGGCGCGCAGTTCCGAAGCACTGGTCAGGCCGCCCCACATGCGCGGGACCACCGAATAGGTGCCGTCCTTCTGGATGTTGGCGTGGGCGCGCTCGTTGATGTAGCGCGACTGGTAGTCGTCCTTGTACTCGCCCGGCCAGGCGCAGAGCAGGTAGTAGTTCAGCGCCGGCCGGCAGGAGGCGCAGCCGTCGGGCGTCGTCCATTCCATCGCCTGGAAGACGTCGGGCATGGTCCTCAGCCCCTGCGCCACGATGGCGGCGCGCACCGCGTCATGGGTATGGCTGGTGCATTTGCACATTGGCTTGAGCTTCGGCGCCGCCTTGAAGCCGTCGCCGAGCGTCGCCGCCAGCAGCGCTTCCACCGTGCCGGAACAGCCGCCGCAGGAGGCGGACGCCTTGGTGTGGGCCTTCACCTCGTCCAGGCTGGTCAGGCCCTTCCCGGTGATCGCCTTGACGATGGTGCCCTTGCACACGCCGTTGCAGCCGCAGATCTCGGCGCTGTCGGGGAGGGCGGCGACCGCGGCATTGGGGTTTCCGGCATCGGCGCTCCCGAAGCCCTGCCCGAAGATCATGGTGTCGCGCTCGGCGGAGACGTCGGCACCGTCCTTCAGCAGCGAAAAGTACCAGGCGCCGTCCTTGGTGTCGCCGTAGAGCACGGCGCCCAGCAGCTTGCCGTCCTTCAGCACCAGGCGCTTGTAGACGCCGCGGGCGGCGTCGCGGAAGACGATGTCCTCGGTGCCCTCCCCGCCCGAGAAGTCGCCGGCGGAGAAGACGTCGACGCCGGTGACCTTCAGCTTGGTCGAGGTGACGGAACCAGCATAGGCGCCGCCCTCCTGCCCGGCGAGGTCGCCGGCCAGCACCTTGGCCATCTCGAACAGCGGGGCGACGAGGCCGTAGGTCAGGCCGCGGTGCTCGACGCACTCGCCGACCGCGTAAATCGACGGATCGCTGGTGCGCATCCGGTCGTCGACGCGGATGCCGCGGCCGCAGTCCAGCCCGGCCGCCTTGCCCAGCGCCATGTTCGGGCGGATGCCGACCGCCATGACGACGATGTCGGCCGGCAGGTCGCGGCCGTCCTTCAGGCGAACGCCGGTGACATGCTCGGTGCCGATGATCTCGGCGGTGTCGGCGCCGGTCAGCACGTCGATGCCGCGGCGCTCCAGCTCGCGCTGCAACAGGATGCCGGCCGAGGGGTCGAGCTGGCGTTCCATCAGCGTCGGCATCAGGTGGATGACGGTGACCTCCATCCCCTTGACCCGCAGCCCGTTGGCCGCCTCAAGCCCCAGCAGGCCGCCGCCGATCACCACGGCGCGGCCGCCCTTGGCGGCGGCGGCCAGCATGGCGTCGACGTCCGCCAGGTCGCGGAAGCCGATGACGCCCGGCAGGGTCGATCCCGGCACCGGGATGATGAAGGGCATCGAACCGGTGGCGATCAGCAGCCGGTCATAGGGCACCACCCGGCCGGCGCGCGAGATGACGGTCTTGGCCGTCCGGTCGATGCCCTCCACCGGCTCGCCGGTCAGCAGCGTGATGCCGTTGGCGTCGTACCAGTCGCGGCCCTGCAGCACGATCTGCTCGAAGGTCTTTTCGCCGGCCAGCACCGGCGACAGCATGATGCGGTTGTAGTTGGGGTGCGGCTCGGCGCCGAAGACGGTGATCTCGTAGCGGCCGGGTGCCTTCGCCAGCAGCTCCTCCACCGTCTTCATGCCGGCCATGCCGTTGCCGACCACGACCAGCCGCTCCTTCCGCGGCGCGCCGGTGGTCAGCGTGGCCTCGTTCAGCTCAACGACGGGTCCGTTGTTCGATGAGAGATGCATGTCCATGGCGTCTGCCTCGTCTCCGTGTCCGGCCTGCCGCGACGTCAGGCACGGGGCCAAAAAGAAAGGCGTCCGAACGGGTTGCCAGACCCGCCCGGTGAAGGGCGGGAAGCACCTGTTCGGACGCCGTTGTCCGGGTGGTTCGTCGTCGAACCTCGGGCCGACCCTGGGGCCGGCCGCTGGCCGTTCCCGCGCTGCGTCGCACGGTGCCGGCCGATCATGCGGGCGTCGGCGACATTGCCGCCGCCCGCGTTGTCTCGCCGCTTCCTTCGCAATCCGCATGCCAGAGGCCGGCTCGCCCGCTGCCCGTCGGCAAACTCCAGGGATTCCGCGGGCGGTGGCGCAAGCGAGGTCTTGGCACCAAGGTGCCTGTTTTGAGACCAGCCCCGCGCTTTGCACGATCTTTGGTCAGAGCGGATTTGGTGCGCCGCAAAAAACAGCAGAAAGCCGATGCCTGCCGACGGGGCATGGCCAGCTCCTCATACCTTTCGCCGGGTTCGGCCGAACAAAACCAACCGTTCGAGCCGAATTGCCGGCAAAATCGGTCCTTTGGCATGAGGATTGCGACAGTCGGACCAAGACGCGCCAACGACGGTGCGTGCATCCCGAGCGTCCAATGATGGGCCAGCCTTCCGGCAAAGCTGCCGACCCCGGTATCGACTGGCCTTTTCCAAGGCCGACCGGCCGGCCCCCCTGGACGCCGCCACAGGATCGGGTGCCCCGCGCCCCCTGCTCAAAAATCGGTCAGTCCGGAGCCTGCACGGAAAACGATCACCGGTGTCGCGCCCACCGCCGGCCGCTGGTCCGGATTTTCAGAGATGGAGCAACCGACGTGGCCAAGACCGCTTTCCCCCTCCGCCGCCTCCTGGCATCCGCCGCCGCCGCGGTCGCGCTGACCGCCGGCGTCTCCGCCTTCGCCGCCCCGCTCGACGTCGAGAAGGAGCAGCTGAAACTCGGCTTCATCAAGCTGACCGACATGGCCCCGCTGGCGGTCGCCGTCGAGAAGGGCTTCTTCGAGGACGAGGGCCTGTCGGTGACGCTGGAGCCGCAGGCGAACTGGAAGGTCCTGCTCGACCGCGTCATCTCCGGCGAGCTGGACGGCGCCCACATGCTGGCCGGCCAGCCGCTGGGCGCCACCATCGGCTTCGGCACCAAGGCGCACATCGTCACCGCCTTCTCGATGGACCTGAACGGCAACGGCATCACGCTGTCGAACGAGGTCTGGCAGAAGATGAGGGCCGGGCTGCCCAAGGGACCGGACGGCAAGATCGCCCACCCGATCAAGGCCGATGCCCTGAAGCCGGTGATCGCCCAGTACAAGGCGGAGGGCAAGCCCTTCACCATGGGCATGGTCTTCCCGGTCTCCACCCACAATTACGAACTACGCTATTGGCTGGCGGCGGGCGGCATCAATCCCGGCCTCTACAGCCCGACCGACGTGTCGGGCCAGATCGGCGCCGACGCCCTGCTGTCGGTCACCCCGCCGCCGCAGATGCCGGCGACGCTGGAGGCCGGGACCATCTACGGCTACAGCGTCGGCGAGCCGTGGAACCAGCAGGCGGTGGTGAAGGGCATCGGCGTGCCGGTGATCACCGACACCGAGATCTGGAAGAACAATCCCGAGAAGGTCTTCGGCGTCACCGACGACTGGGCGAAGAAGTACCCCAACACCCACCTGGCCGTGCTGAAGGCGCTGATCCGCGCCGCCATGTGGCTGGACGAGAACAACAACGCCAACCGCGCCGAAGCGGTGAAGATGCTGGCCAAGTCGGACTATGTCGGCGCCGACGCCAAGGTCATCGCCAACTCGATGACCGGCACCTTCGAGTACGAGAAGGGCGACAAGCGCGACGTCCCCGACTTCAACGTCTTCTTCCGCTACAACGCCAATTATCCCTTCTATTCGGACGCCATCTGGTACCTGACCCAGATGCGCCGCTGGGGCCAGATCGCCGAGGCCAAGCCCGACAGCTGGTACGCCAAGGTCGCCGCCGACGTCTACAAGCCGGAGCTTTTCCTGAAGGCGGCCCGGCTGCTGGTCGAGGAGGGCAAGGCCAAGGAAAGCGACTTCCTGTGGACCGGCGACGGCTACAAGCCGGTCGACAGCGGCTTCATCGACGGCATCCCCTATGACGGCCACAAGCCGAACGACTACCTCGGCACGCTGCCGATCGGCCTGAAGGGCGACCAGAAGGTCGAGGGCGGGCAGGTGGTGGGGGGCTGAGCACTCCCGCCTTCTCTCGCGCAATTCCCCCCTCTCCCCCCGGGGAGAGGGTCGGGGTGAGGGGGACCCACCCGCTGAACTGATTTCGGCTGCGCCGAACCCCCTCATCCTAACCTTCTCCCCAGGGGGGAGAAGGGATCTTTCCAAGGGGAAGACTCAAATCATGACCAGCCTGACCGACACATCCGCCGAGCTCGCCCGCGCCCAGCGCAAGGCCCGGCGTGCCCATGCCCTCAACCGCATCGCTTCCGCCCTGACCGCGGTCGGCCTCGGCTGGCTGGCGCCGCTGCTGCGGCTCGCCGCCGGCGAGAACCCGCGCCAGCAGGGCATCGAGCTGTGGCGCCAGATGGGCGTCCCGCTGACCGCCATCCTGCTGTTCCTCGCCGCCTGGGCCTGGGCCGCCCCGCAGGTCCACACCAGCCTGGGCGCCATCCCCGGTCCGGCGCAGGTGTGGGAGCAGGCGACCAACCTCTACGCCGACCACAAGGCCGAGCGCGCCAAGGAGGCCGCCTTCTATGACCGCCAGGCCAAGCGCAACGCCGAGAAGCTGGCGAAGAACCCGGCGGCGGAGGTGAAGACCCTGCCCTATGCCGGCAAGCCGACCTACCTGGACCAGATCCTCACCAGCCTCAAGACCGTCTTCACCGGCTTCCTGCTGGGCGCCCTGGTGGCGGTGCCGCTGGGGGTGGCCTGCGGCCTGTCCGCCACCGTCAACGCCGCGATCAACCCGCTGATCCAGATCTTCAAGCCGGTGTCGCCGCTGGCCTGGCTGCCGCTGGTCACCATGGTGGTCAGCGCCACCGTGTCGAGCGACGACCCGCTGTTCGACAAGTCCTTCCTCACCTCCGCCATCACCGTCACGCTCTGCTCGCTGTGGCCGACGCTGATCAACACCGCCGTCGGTGTGTCGTCGATCGACAGGGACCTGATGAATGTCGGCAAGGTGCTGCAGCTCTCCGGCGTCACCATGGTGCGCCGCCTCGTGCTGCCGTCGGCCCTGCCCTACATCTTCACCGGCCTCCGGCTGTCGCTGGGCGTGGGTTGGATGGTGCTGATCGCCGCCGAGATGCTGGCGCAGAACCCCGGCCTCGGCAAGTTCGTGTGGGACGAGTTCCAGAACGGCTCGTCCAGCTCGCTGGCCAGGATCATGGTCGCCGTCTTCACCATCGGCCTGATCGGCTTCCTGCTCGACCGCGTGATGCTGGCCTTCCAGTCCGCCGTCAGCCACGGCGCCGGCCGCTGACCCCGCCCGCTCATTCCGCCATCAAGAGGAGACGACGACCATGGCGATCCTGGAACTGAAGGGCATGTCGAAATCCTACGGCGGCACCGAGGTCCTGCGCGGCATCGACCTGTCGATCGAGGAGGGGGAGTTCGTCGCCATCGTCGGCTTCTCCGGCTCCGGCAAGTCGACGCTGATCAACCTGATCGCCGGTCTGGCGATGCCGGACACCGGCGAGGTGCAGTACCGCGGCCGGCCGGTGAAGGGTCCCGGCCCGGAACGCGGGCTGGTGTTCCAGAGCTACTCGCTGATGCCCTGGCTCAGCGTGAAGGAGAATGTGGCGCTGGCGGTGGACGCCGTCCACAAAGGCAAGGACGCCGGCGAGCGCGGCGTGCTGACCCGCCGGGCGGTGGAGACGGTCGGCCTCGGCCATGCCGCCGACCGCCGGCCGAAGGAGCTGTCGGGCGGCATGCGCCAGCGCGTCGGCTTCGCCCGCGCGCTGGCGATGAGCCCGGAGATGCTGCTGCTCGACGAGCCGCTGTCGGCCCTCGACGCCCTGACCCGCGCCAAGCTGCAGGACGAGATCGAGGCGATCTGGCGCAAGGACCGCAAGACCGTCATCCTCATCACCAACGACGTGGACGAGGCGATCCTGCTGGCCGACCGCATCATCCCGCTGACGCCCGGCCCGAGCGCCACCCTCGGCCCCGCCTTCACCGTCGACCTGCCCCGTCCGCGCGACCGCGCCGCCGTCAACCATGACGAGGACTTCAAGCGCCTGCGCGCCGAGGTCACCGCCTATCTGATGCAGGTCGGCGTCGCCCGCGGGACGGGCGGCGGCGACGGCCTCGTCCTGCCCGACCTGCAGCCGGTCACCGCCTCGCCGCCGCCCAAGGCCTACATCGAGGCGATGGGCGGGCGCGGCATGGAGGACCGCTACCTGGAATTCACCCGCCTGACCAAGACCTTCGCCACGCCGAAGGGGCCGCTGACCGTGGTCGACGGCTTCGACCTGAAGATGCGCAAGGGTGAATTCGTCTCGCTGATCGGCCATTCCGGCTGCGGCAAGTCCACCGTGCTGTCGATGGTGGCCGGGCTGGCCGAGGTGACCAGCGGCGGCATCGTCCTCGACGGCAAGGAGGTCAACGGCGCCGGCCCCGACCGTGCCGTGGTGTTCCAGGCCCCCAGCCTGTTCCCCTGGCTGACCGCCTACGAGAACGTCATGCTGGGGGTGGAGCGCGTCTTCCCCCACGCCTCCAAGGCCGAGCGCGCCGACATCGTGCGCTATTACCTGGCGCGCGTCGGCCTGGGCGACAGCATGGACAAAAGGGCGTCGGACCTGTCCAACGGCATGAAGCAGCGCGTCGGCATCGCCCGCGCCTTCGCCCTGTCGCCCAAGCTGCTGCTGCTGGACGAGCCCTTCGGCATGCTGGACAGCCTGACCCGCTGGGAGCTGCAGGAGGTGCTGATGGAGGTGTGGGCCCGCACCAAGGTCACCACCGTCTGCGTCACCCACGACGTCGACGAGGCGCTGCTACTGGCTGACCGCGTGGTGATGATGACCAACGGTCCCAATGCCAGGATCGGCCATGTCCTGACGGTCGACATCCCCCACCCGCGCACCCGCCAGGCCCTGCTGGAGCACCCGCGCTATTACGATTACCGGGAAGAGCTGCTGAACGTCCTGGAGGGTGGGCATGCCGGGGCGCCGAAGAAGGCGGCGTGACAGGCGATGAAAGCCGCTGGGATGCACGCGCCGGCTGTGCTAGCACGGAGGACATGAAACTCGACATCACGCTGCGCAGCCTGACCGGTCCCGACACGCCAGCGCTGATCCGGATGCTGGCCGGGGCCGGCGTGGCCGGCAGCCTGCCGACCGAGTTTCCCGATGCCCGGGACCGCCGGGTGGACACGCTGGTGCGCCTGGAGGATGGGCGCATCCTGCATCTGGAGTGGCAGGCCCGGGCCGACGAGGCGATGCCACGGCGCATGCTGTGGTACTGGCTGCTGATCACCGAAGCGCACCCGGACGTTCCGGTGGAGCAGCTGGTCGTCCAGGTCGGCGGGACGGCAGCGGTCGCCGGCCGGCTGGAGGCGCCGGGCCTGTCCTTCGCCTACCGGGTGGTGGACAGCCGCAGCCTCGATCCGGCGCCGCTGCTGGCCAGTCCGGCGGTGGAGGACAACCTGCTTGCCATTTTGTGCGGCCGGGATCACCTTACGCCCACGGTGCGGGCGATCCTGGCGCGGCTGGCGCCGCTGGACGAGCGGCCCCGGCGCGATGCGCTGACCCGGCTGCTGATCCTGGCCGGGCTGCGTGGCGTCACCCGGCTGCTGATCCTGGCCGGGCTGCGTGGCGTCACCCGGCTGGTTGTCGAGGAGGTGCGGACCATGCCCATGCAGGTCGATGTCGAACGCGACCCCTATCTGGCCGACCTGATCCGCCAGGGCCGGACGGAAGGGCGGATCGAAGGGAAGCTGGAGGGAGAGGCGGCGGCGCTGCTGCGCTTGGTCGAACGTCGTTTCGGCCCGCTGCCCGCGCATGCCCGCGACCGCATCGCCTCAGCCGACCCCCGCATGGTCGAGGAATGGCTCGACCGCGTGCTGGAAGCCGCCAGCCTGGACGAGCTGCTCGCCGATCGTCCGGCGAACTGACGTGCAGGCAGGCGGGGCCGCTGCCATTGCCCGGAAAATCTGCCGAAGAAGCATCGACAAGCCGCCCCCACCGCGCCAGCTTGTTGTTTTTCGGGACGACGAACGGGGGATGGAGACATGAAGCGCGTGACCCTGCCCGACGGCACCAGCGTCCCGGCGCTCGGCCAGGGCACTTGGATGATGGCGGAAGGCCGCGGCGATCGCGCTGCCGAGATCGCCGCGTTGCGCGCCGGCATCGACAAGGGCCTGACCCTGATCGACACCGCCGAGATGTATGGCGACGGCGCGTCGGAGGAACTGGTGGGCGAGGCCATCGCCGGCCGCCGTGACGGGCTGTTCATCGTCACTAAGGTGCTGCCCAGCAACGCCTCGCGCATCGGCACCACGATGGCCTGCGAGCACAGCCTGCGGCGGCTGAAGATCGACCGCATCGACCTCTATCTGCTGCACTGGCGCGGCGGCGTGCCGCTGACCGAGACGGTCGAGGCCTTCGAGGCGCTGGTGGAGGCCGGCAAGATCGCCCGCTGGGGCGTGTCGAACTTCGACGTCGACGATCTGGAGGAACTGGGCGAGATCACCGACGTCGGCGAATGCGCCGCCAACCAGGTGCTCTACAACCCCGAGCACCGCGGGATCGAATACGACCTGCTGCCCTACCAGCACACCGCGCGCATGCCGGTGATGGCCTATTCGCCGATCGGCCAGGGCGGCCGCCTGCTGCGCTCCCCCGCCCTGGTTTCGATCGCCAGGCGCCACAACGCCACCCCGGCGCAGGTGGCGCTGGCCTGGGCGCTTCGCCAGGAGGGGGTGATCGCCATCCCCAAGGCCGGCACCGTCGGCCACGCGGAAGAGAACGCCGGCGCCGCCGCGCTGACGCTGACCGGGGAGGACATCGCCGAGATCGACGCCGCCTATCCGGCACCCAAGCGCAAGCAGCCGCTGGCGATGATCTGAGCCCAGCCCCTCTCCACGCCGGGAGAGGGGACATACCGGCAGGCGCGGCAGCGCGTCACCCCACCCGCGCCATCACCTCCGCGCCGATCTCGAAGGAGCGCAGCCGGGCGGCGTGGTCATAGATCTGCCCGGCCAGGATCAGCTCGTCGGCCTGGGTCGCCCTGACGATCTCGGACAGCTTCGCCGCCACCTGGTCGGGCGTGCCGACCGCGGCCATGACGCCGAGCGCGCGTTCCACCATCATCTTCTCGCCCGGATCGCGCCAGAACGCCTCGATGTCGTCGACCGGCGGCGGCAGCTTGCCGGGGGTGCCGCGGCGCAGGCTGGCGAACTGCTGCTGGGCGGAGGAATAGATGCGCCGCGCCTCCGCCTCGGTATCGGCGGCGAACAGGTTGGCCGCCACCATGGCGTGGGGCTTCGACAGCGTCGCCGACGGCTCGAAGCGGGCGCGGTAGATCGCCAGCGCCTCCATCAGCATGTCGGGCGCGAAATGCGAGGCGAAGGCGAAGGGCAGGCCCAGCATGGCGGCAAGCTGCGCGCTGAACAGGCTGGAGCCGAGGAGCCAGATCGGCACCCTCAGTCCCGCACCGGGAACGGCGCGGATGCGCTGGTTCGGCTCCGCCTCCTCGAAATACATCTGGAGTTCGACGACGTCCTGGGGAAAGCGGTCGCTGCTGTCGGCCATGTCGCGGCGCAGGGCGCGGGCGGTCATCATGTCGGTGCCCGGCGCCCGGCCGAGGCCGAGGTCGATCCGGCCGGGATGGAGCGATTCCAGCGTGCCGAACTGCTCGGCCACCACCAGCGGCGCATGGTTGGGCAGCATCACCCCGCCCGAGCCGACGCGGATCGTCGAGGTACCGGCGGCGACGTGGGCGATCACCACGGCAGTGGCGGCGCTGGCGATGCCGGGCATGTTGTGGTGCTCGGCCAGCCAGTAGCGCTTGTAACCCCAACGCTCGGCATGCTGCGCGAGGTCCAGCGTGTTGCGGAAGGAGTCGGCGGCGCTCGCCCCCTGGACGATCGGGCTGAGGTCGAGGACGGAGAAGGGAATCATGGCGCGGTCCGTGTGGGGATGCCGGCAGGCGGCCTTCGGTTCGAATCAAGGTATGAACGGCGCCCGGCGATATCCACGCCCACACCCGCGCGGCTGCCCTGCAACGGCGGGACGGCCAGCCGTCAACCATGGCCCCCCCGCCTTTCCCCGTACAGCCGGCGGCCGATCGGCTCCAGCGTCAGTCCCTGCACCAGGATGGTGAAGGCGACCACGACGTAACAGACTGCCAGGATGGTATCGCGGTATGGATTGGCCGGCAGCGACAGCACCAGGGCCAATGCGACGCCTCCCCTCAGGCCGGCCCAGGTCAGGATGATCAGGGCTCCCCGCCTGTTCGCGCGGTCGTGATGCAGCAGCGGCGGCGAGCAGCAACCGCTAGGTCTAGGAAATCACCATCGTCGCCTCCAGCCCGACCAGCAGGAGCAGCAATGCGTTCAGCACGGCGTCGAACATCGTCCAGACAATGTGCAGATCGTGGCGGCTCCCGTCGCTCCTGATGTGGTGCCCGGTGGTGTGGCTCGCTCGAAACCGGCACGGCCCGGCCAACGGCCGCATCGGAGGTCCGACTGCCGCTCAGCCAGATCCAGATCGCCGATGCAACCGGGCTGACCCCGGCCCATGTCTGACGGACGCTGAAGCAGATGCGGACGATGCAGCTCCCCGATTTCCGGAAGGGACGGCGCGTGCTGCTCGACGCCGGACGCTTGGCGGAAACCGCCCGGATGATCGAGGATGATATCGCCACCGCGGTGGCGCGAGGCCAAGCCGAGCGCCGTGGTGCCAAAGCCCGTCCTGTCCCAATTCCTCAAGCGGCACCGCTCACCGGAACCATCCGGACCTGAGGACGGCGCCGGCTGGCGGAACCGTGAACCATATGGAAAAGCGGAAACCTGAGCCGGTCGGATGCCTGTTGACGCATCCGGCGGGCTTCAGGGGAACTCCCGAACCGTATGCAGATGGTTCAGCGGCCCATGCCCATGCCCCAGTCCCGGAGCGGTCAGGATCGCCGTTTCCACATAGGACCGCGCCCGGGCCACCGCGTCACGGACCGCCATGCCCTGGGCCAGACCGGCGGCAATCGCCGACGACAGGGTGCAGCCGGTGCCGTGGGTATGGGGCGTGTGCACCCGCCGGCCCTCGAAGACCGTTTCCCCCTCTTCGGTCAGCAGCAGGTCGTAGAGGGTGTCGTCTTCAAGGTGGCCGCCCTTCAGCAGGACCGCCTTGGGACCGAAGGTCAGCAGCAGTTCCGCGGCGCGGCGCATGCCGTCGAGGTCGCGGATCGGCGTGTCGGTGAGCGCCTCGGCTTCCGGCAGGTTCGGCGTGACCAGTTCGGCCAACGGCAGCAGGCGCTTGCGCAGGGTCAGCACGGCGTCGGGGGCGAGCAGGTGATGCCCGCTCTTGGCGATCATCACCGGATCGACCACCAGCGGGATGTTCACCGCCCGCGCCTCGTACTCCGCCGCCACCGCCTCGATCACCGCGGAGGTGGCGAGCATGCCGATCTTCACGGCATCGGCGCCGATGTCCTCCAGCACCACCTTCATCTGCAGGGCGACGAAGGCCGGATCGACCGGCACCACGCCGAAGACCCCGGTGGTGTTCTGCGCCGTCAGGGCGGCGATCGCCGTCATCGCGTAGGCCCCGAGCGCGCTGACCGCCTTGATGTCGGCCTGGATGCCGGCGCCGCCGCCGGAATCGGATCCGGCGACGATCAGGACGCGGCCTTTCATTGCGCCGCCTCCAGGCTGCGGTCGGCGGCAACCTTGATCGCCTCGGCGATGTCGGCCACCACTTGGTGCACCAGGGCCTCGTCGTCGCCTTCCGCCATGACGCGGATGACCGGCTCGGTGCCGGACTTGCGGATCAGGATGCGTCCGCCCGACGACAGCCGGGCCTCGCCCTCCTTGATCGCCTGCTGGACCACCGCGCTCTCCAGCGGCTTGCTGCCGGCAGCGAAGCGGACGTTGGTCAGCTTCTGCGGCACCGGGGCGAAGACCCGGCAGACCTCGCTGGCCGACCGGCCGTCGGCCTGGATCAGCACCGCCAGCACCTGGAGCGCCGCGATCAGGCCGTCACCGGTGGTGGAATAGTCGGACAGCACCACATGGCCCGACTGTTCGCCGCCGACATTGTAGCCGTGCTCGCGCATCATCTCGACGACGTAGCGGTCGCCCACCGGGGTGCGCGCCAAGTGCAGGCCGAGGCCGGCGAGGTGGCGCTCCATGCCAAGGTTGGACATGACGGTCGCGACCACGCCACCGCCGCGCAGGGCCTGCGACCGCGCCCAGGAGGTGGCGATCAGCGACATCAACTGGTCGCCGTCGATCGGCCGGCCGGCCTCGTCGACCATGATCAACCGGTCGGCGTCACCGTCCAGCGCGATGCCGAGGTGGGCACCGTGGGTGACCACCTGTTCCTGCAGGGTCTGGGTGGCGGTGGCGCCGCAATCCCGGTTGATGTTGGTGCCGTCGGGACTGACGCCGACGGGAACCACGTCGGCCCCCAGCTCGTACAGCACCTTCGGCGCGACCTTGTAGGCGGCGCCGTTGGCGCAGTCGACGACGATCTTCAGCCCGTCCAGCCGCAGGCCGCGCGGAAAGGTGTTCTTCACATATTCGATATAGCGGCCGGTGGCGTCGTCGAGCCGGCTGGCACGCCCCAGGTCCGCCGGCCGGGCGAGGTCGGGGCCGAAGGGGCGGGCCATCCGCGCCTCGATCGCCGCCTCGACCTCGTCGGACAGCTTGTAGCCGTCCGGTCCGAACAGCTTGATGCCGTTGTCCTGGTAGGGGTTGTGCGAGGCCGAGATCACCACGCCCATGTCGGCGCGCAACGACCTCGTCAGCATGGCGACCGCCGGCGTCGGCAGCGGCCCGACCAGCACCACGTCCATGCCCATGGAGACGAAGCCGGCGGTCAGCGCCGGTTCCAGCAGGTAGCCCGACAGGCGGGTGTCCTTGCCGATCACCACCCGGTGCCGGTGGTCGCCGCGGCGGAACTGCAGCGCGGTCGCCATCGCCACGCGGAGCGCCGTCTCGGCGGTCATCGGATCGATGTTGGCGGTGCCACGGATGCCGTCGGTGCCGAACAGGTGTCGCGTCATGAGAACCTCGGGTGCTGGAACCTGCCTCCGGGTGTCGAGCCGGTTGCACGGGTGGGTTTGTTTCTTCGCCCGGCCGGCCGGCCGGGTCAAGCATCCTTAGGCGGCTGCGCGAAAGGGTTACAGTCAGGACGGAACCGGATGCAGGCCTTCCCACAGGGCGCGCGCCTGCACGGTTTCCGCGACGTCATGGACCCGCAGGATCTGGGCTCCCTGGTTCAGCGTCTCCAGGCCGGCGGCGAGCGACCCGGCCAGCCTCTCCTTCGGCGGCTCCCCGCGCGACAGGCGGCTGATGAAGCCCTTGCGCGACAGCCCGATCAGGACGGCGCAGCCCAATGCGTGGTACAGCGCGGTATGCCGCAGGATGTCCAGATTGTGCGCCGTCGACTTGCCGAAGCCGATACCGGGGTCGACGGCGATGCGCTCCGGCGGCACGCCGGCCGCGGCACAGCGGGCGACCCGCTCCTCCAGCCAGTCGAAGACGTCCAGCGCCGCGTCGCGATAGGTCGGGTTGGCCTGCATCGTGCCCGGGTCGCCCTGCATGTGCATCACCACCACCGGTATCGCGCCGCGCGCCACCACCGGCAGGGCGTCGGGATCGGCAAGCCCGGCGATGTCGTTGACGATGCGCGCGCCGGCCGCGGCGGCTGACGCCATGACACGGGCATGGCGGGTGTCCACCGACACCACGGCACCGCGCACGGCGAAGTGCTGCACCACCGGCAGGACGCGCCTCTCCTCCTCCTCCGGCGACACCGGGGAGGAGCCGGGGCGGGTGGACTCGCCACCGATGTCCAGCAGGTCCGCACCGGCGGCCAGCAGCGCTTCGCCATGAGCGATGGCGGCGGCGGGATCGAGGAACTGGCCGCCGTCGGAGAAGCTGTCCGGCGTCACGTTGACGATGCCCATGATGCGCGGCCGGTCCATCGCCAGCCCGCCGAACGGCGCACGCGCCCGCGTCAGCGCGCCGAGCTGGCGGTCCAGCGCCTCGGCGACCGCGCGCGACCGCTCCCAGCCCCAGGCCATGATCTCCGACAGCGGCGCGAAGGCACGGTCGAGGCGTCCTTCACCGCCATCATCGCCGCCGTCATCGCCAGCGCCGCCCGGCCGGTCGCGGACGATCAGCTCGGCCGTGGAGAAGGCGAACCGCCCGCCGGCCAGCGGCACCGCCGCGCCCTTCGACCAGGCGGCGACCGGCATCAGCCCGACCGGCCGCAGATAGACCCGCACCCCCTCCCCGGCCGCCCACGGGCAGAATCCCGCCAGCGACCCGGCGGCGGACTTCCGCGGAACGGGCTTGGCTACCGGAGGCGCGGCGGGCTTGGCGGAGGACGGCGGCATGGCAAACCCCTGTGGCGGCGGGAACGGGCGGTATTGTTCCTGGCAGGTGTTCCTGGCACGGGGGACGCCGGCTGACAAGGGTCATGGCCGCGGGAACGGCGCCCGGCCCTACAGCTTCGCCGCCTCGTCCCCGATGCGCTGCCGCAGCCAGCCGTGCGAGGGCGATCCGGAATTGCGGCGATGCCAGACCATCGATATCTCATAGTCGCCGGATTCGAAGGGGAGCGGGCTGACGGCCAGCCCGAGAGCCCCGGCACAGACCTGCGCCAGCCTGGCCGGCAGGGTGGTCAGCATCGGCGCCTGGGTCAGGATCATCGGGATCGCCAGGAATTGCGTGGTGGAGGCTGCGACCCGCCGCCGGGTGCCCAGCGCCGCCAGTTCGTCGTCGACGAAGCTCGACAGGCCGCCGCGCAGCGACGGCATCAGGTGGGGATAGCGGGTGTAGTCCTCCAGCCCGATGGGCGGCACAACCGGAACCAGGGCCGGATTGAACAGGCAGACATGGGTCTCACGGTAGAGGAACTGGCGGTCGTGCCAGCGCCGCAGTTCGGGAATGTAGCCGATCGCGAGGTCGACGGTTCCGTCGTCCAGGGCGTTCAGCATCGCGTCCGGGTCGAGGCTGCGCAGGGCCACCGAGACCCGGAGGTCTCCTTCCGCCGCATCGCGCAGGATGCCGGTCAGCAGCACCGCCTGCAATGAATCGGAGGTGGAGATGGTGAAGCTGCGCTCCTCCCGCAGCGGATCGAACCCTTCCTCCGCCGACAAGGCGCGGGCGGCACCGATCAGCAGGTCGCGCAACGGTTCCGCGAGACGCTGGGCGCGGGGCGTCGGTTCCATCCGGTTGCCGGTGCGCACGAAGAGCGGATCGCCGACCAGCAGGCGCAGCCGCCCCAGCGAATGGCTGACCGCCGACTGGCTGACCCCGAGCGTTTCTGCAGCGCGCGAGACGCTGCGCGTCTCCAGCAGCGCGTCCAGCACCTTGATCAGGTTCAGGTCCAGGGCAGGACTATGAATGGCTTTCATGGCGATATGAGTGTGGGACTTCTTGTTCATTTTGCACTGAACGGTGTATTCTGTCCAGACGTCGCGCTGGCGGGCGCCGGTCCCCGCGCCGTTGCAAATCGCGCGCCTGCCTGCCCGCCGATCCGGGGACTCACATGACAAACATCCAACCTTCAGCGGCCGCGGCGCCCACGGCGGCCGGCATCGCTGTTCCGACCCCGCATGAAGGCACGGCGCTGGTCCTCCTGTCGTTGGCCTACTTCACCGTCGGCGTCACCTCTCTTGAGGTCGTCGGCGTGCTGGGTCCGATGGGCCACGATCTGGAGGTGACACCGGGCGCCGCGGCGGGGCTGGTCACCGCCTTCGCCCTCGCCTTCGCGGTGGCGGCGCCGCTGGCGCAGGCACTGGCGACGCGCTGGACGCTGCCGACGCTGCTGGTCGGCGGGCTGGTCCTGCTGGCCGCCGGTTGCGTCGGCACCGCGCTGGCCGGCGACTATCCCACCGCGCTGGGCCTGCGCATCGCCTGCGGCGCCGCGGCGGCACTGGTCGGCCCGTCTGCCTCGGCCGTCGGCGCGGCGCTGGTGCCGGCGCATCGGCGCGGACGGGCGCTCGGCACGGTCTTCGCCGGGGCGACGCTGGCCACCGTGGTCGGGGTGCCGCTGGCGACCTGGCTGGGCTCCCACCTGTCCTGGCGGACGGTGTTCCTGCTGGTGGCGGCGCTGGCGCTGGCCATCGCCCTGGCGGTGCGGCTGCGGGTTCCCGGCCATGTCGGCGCCGGCCGCGCCCGGCTCGGCCTGGCCGAGGTCGCCACCCTGATGGGGCGCCGCGCCGTCGGCTCCAGCATCCTGGCCAGCCTGCTCCAGATGGTGGCGCAGTTCGTCACCTACGCCCTGCTCGGCGCGCTGATGGCCGAACGGTTCGGCAGCGACGCCGACCAGGTCTCGCTGGCGCTGTTCGTCTTCGGCGTCGCCGGCATGGCCGGCAATGCCCTTGCCGCCCGCATGGCCGACGGCATCGGCGTCAACGCCGCGACGCGGCTGTCCTTCGGCGGAATGGCGCTGTCCTTCGTGGCGCTGATTGCGGCTCCGGGCTATGCTTGGTCGCTGGCGGCGCTGGCCGGCTGGGCCGCCTTCTCGCTAATGCTGATGACTCCGCAGCAGAAGCGGCTGGTCATGCTGGCCGGCGACCGGACGGCGGTGGCGCTGGGCCTCAACTCCTCGGCCATCTATGTCGGAATCGCGCTGGGTTCCTCCTTGGGCGGCGGCGCCTACGGCCTGTTCGGCGGGCCGGCGCTTCCGCTGCTGTCGCTGGCGGTCACCGCCGCGGCGGCCCTTGCGGCCGAATGGGCGATGCGGGCTCCCGATGCCCGCCGCCTGTGAACGGCCGACCACTGACCAACCGGCCGACGACAATTCCCGAGCTTGACCGTTGCCGGGATCGACGTCGCACCCATTTCATCCGCCAACGCCCGGAACCGGGCAGCGGGCGGCTCCCGGACATCGCCGGGGGCTCGTTCCGTTCAGGGAGAAAGAGGCAGACACCATGATTCGCATCAACGTAAACGGCGAGGAACGGCAGGTCGACGTGTCCGAAGACATGCCGCTGCTGTGGGTCCTCCGGGACGAGCTGAACATGACCGGCACCAAGTTCGGCTGCGGCATCGCTCAATGCGGCGCCTGCACCGTCCATGTTGACGGCACCCCGACACGCGCCTGCCAGACCCCGGTCGGCATGCTGGGGCCGGACAGCAAGGTCACCACCATCGAGGGCGTGCGCGGCAAGGCGGCGGAAGCCGTCCAGGCCGCCTGGCAGAAGCTGGACGTCGTCCAGTGCGGCTACTGCCAGTCCGGTCAGATCATGAGCGCCGTGGCGCTGCTGACCGACAACCAGAACCCGACCGACCAGGACATCGACGCGGCGATGGACGGCAACGTCTGCCGTTGCGCCACCTATGTCCGCATCCGCGCGGCGATCAAGGATGCCGCCCAGACGATGAGGGCCTGATCCATGCTGCATCATCTGATCCGCCAGGCCGCCCGGAATGGTTTTGCCGAACACGGGTTCGGCGACAGGCTGTCGCTCACGCCGCTGCCCGCATCCTCGCGCCGCGGCTTCCTGAAGGCCATCGGCGCCGGGGCCGGCGCGCTGGTCGTCGGCGCGCATCTGCCGCTGCCGGCGCTGGCCGCCGAAGCGGCCCCGAAGATCGTCGGGCCGGCCGACCCGCGTCCGCATGCCTTCGTCATCGTGGCGCCGGACAACACGGTCACGGTGCTGGCCAAGCATCTCGACAAAGGCCAGGGCATCGTCACCGGCCTCGCCACCATCGTGGCCGAGGAACTGGACGCCGACTGGTCCCAGGTCCGCGGCGCCTTCGCCCCGGCCGACCAGAAGCTGTACGCCAACCACTTCTTCGGCGTGCAGGGCACCGGCGGCTCCACCGCCGTCGCCAACAGTTGGGACGAGCTGCGCATGGCCGGCGCCGCCGCACGCGCCATGCTGGTCGCCGCCGCCGCCGCGCGCTGGAACGTGCCGGCCGGCGAGGTGACGGTGTCGAAGGGCGTGGTCCGCCATGCCGCCGGCAACCGCAGCCTGACCTTCGGCGAACTGGCGGAGGAGGCGGCGAAGCTGCCGGTGCCGCAGCAGGTCAAGCTGAAGGAGCAGAAGGACTATGTGCTGATCGGCAAGCCGGACCTGCACCGGCTGGACCACGTCAGCAAGACCAACGGCACCGCCATCTTCTCGATGGACATCCGCCGCCCCGGCCAGGTGACGGCGGTGCTGGCCCGCAGCCCGCGCTTCGGCGGCACGGTGAAGAGCGTCGACGATGCCGCCGCCCGCAAGGTGCCGGGCGTCATCGAGGTGGTGAGCCTGCCGGTCGGCGTCGCGGTCATCGCCAAGAACACCTGGGCCGCCATCAAGGGCCGCGAAGCGCTGGCGGTGACCTGGGATGACGGCAAGGCGGAGACCCGCGGCACCGACGCCATGCTGGCCGACTACCGCAAGGCGGCGGAAACGCCGGGCGCGGGCGCGGCGAACAAGGGTGACGCCGACAAGGCGATCGCCGACGCCAAGGCGAAGGGCGGCCATGCGGTGGAGGGCGAGTTCGTCTTCCCCTATCTCGCCCACGCGCCGATGGAGCCGCTGAACGCCGTGGTGGCGCTGAACCCGGAGGGTGGCTGCACCATCTGGGCCGGCTCGCAGTTCCAGACGGTCGAGCAGATGGTCGCCGCCCACATCCTGGGCTGCAAGCCGGAGCAGGTGAAGATCGACACGCAATGGGCCGGCGGCAGCTTCGGACGGCGCGCCACCACCAACGCCGACTACATCGCCGAGGCGGTGATGATCGCCAAGGCCTACCCGAAGGCCCCGGTGCATCTGGTCTGGACGCGTGAGGACGACATCAAGGGCGGCCGCTACCGTCCACTGTTCCTGCACAGGATCACCGCGGCGGTCGACGCCAAGGGCGACCTGGTCGGCTGGAAGCAGCGCATCGTCGGCCAGAGCTTCATGGCCGGCACGCCGTTCGAGGCGGTGATGGTCAAGGACGGCGTCGACGCGACGATGGTCGAAGGCGCGTCGGACATGGCCTATCCGGTGGCGAACCTCGCCGTCGACGCCCACACCCTCGCCTCGCCGGTCACGACCCTGTGGTGGCGCTCGGTCGGGCACACCCACACCGCCTACGCCAAGGAGGTGATGATCGACCGTCTCGCCAAGGCGGCCGGCAAGGACCCGGTGGCCTTCCGCATGGAGATGCTGAAGGACCATCCGCGCCTGGCCGGCGTGCTGAAGCTGGCGGCGGAGAAGGCCGGCTGGGGCCAGCCCCTGCCGCAGGGCAAGGGCCGCGGCGTCGCCGTGCATGAGAGCTTCAACACCTATGTCGCCCATGTCGCCGACGTGACGGTCGATGCCAAGGGCCAGATCAAGGTGGACCGGATCGTCGTCGCCGTCGATTGCGGCGAGGTCGTCAACCCCGACATCGTCAAGGCGCAGATGGAGGGCGGGGCCGGCTGGGGCATCGGCCATGCGCTGCGCGGCGAGATCACCATGACCGACGGCGTGGTCGATCAGGCCAACTTCGACAGCTATCTGCCGCTGCGGATGTCGGACATGCCGGCGGTGGAGGTCCACATCGTACCGTCGCACGAGCGGCCGACCGGCGCCGGAGAGCCGGGCGTCCCGACCGTGGCGCCGGCGGTGGCGAACGCCGTCTTCTCGGTGACCGGCCAGCCGTTGCAGACGCTGCCCTTCAGCCGGGGCGGCATCGTCTGACCGGCAGCCCTGGCCGGGAAGCTCCGGCCAGGAAGCTTTGGCCGGGAAGCCCCGGTAGCGGCTTCCCGGCCGGCGGTCAGGGCATCGCCCTCTGAGGCGTCGCGGCGACCTCCCCGGCGATCCCGACCGCCTGAACAACGGCCGGGATCGCCACATGGGACGCTGCCGGCCGCAAGGCGGGCCAGCCCTTGTCGACCAGCCGCCGGATCGCCGGATCCGGTGCGGCCGGCTCCGGCGATCCGGCGGCCGACGTGATGGCGGGCGCGGAGGGCAGCTTGGCCGGCGGAGTGGCCGGCGGCTTCTCCAGGGATTTGGCCGGCGGAGTGGCGGCAGCAGCCGCGGCCGGCATGGCGGCCGGCGATGCGGGGTCATGCCATTGCGCAAGCTGGCGCGCGTCCCTGGCGAGCCCGCGCAGCAGGGCTGCTGCCTGTCGGGTTTCCGCCTGCAACGGGTGCGGCCCCCAGGGATCGAAGGCTGAACGATAGGCAGGGCCATGCGCCGGATCCGGCACCCGTTCCGCCGTCCGGCCCGGCGGGATGGTCCCGCCATCCGCGCCGGTCAGCACCGTGAGGTAGCAGGCCGACCACATCACCCCCGCCAGCAGCACCACGGCCGCCGCCGACAGCGCAAGCCGCTGGCGGCGCAGCCGTTCGGCGATGGGGTCATCCTGCGGTTGCGGCTCGGAACCGGAAGACGGGTCCGGCCATCCGGCCGTTCCGTGGCTCTCGATATGTCCGTCACTGGGATGGAAGACGGTCATGCTCCGGTCCAATGCGGCCCGATCCTTTTTCGGCCGGGGGGATGATCCGGCGGCTCCCGCGGGTCGGGGGCGCCGCCGCCCGCGGTGTTGCTCGATAACGCGAAGCATGGCTCAAGGTTGCCCGGGAAAGGGCGCCTTTCCCGGCGATGGCGCAGATCAGGCGGGGTGCCACCGGCGATGACGCTCCTTCATCACCTGCCACCTTCGATTTCGCGTCCTCCGCCGCGCGCTGGCCGAGCCGTGGGCTCGCCGGTCAACGCCGCCGCAGGATCTCCGCCCGCACTTCGCGGAACCAGCGCAGCTTCTCCTCGAAACTCAGGCGGGCGAGGCCGCTCGGCGACGGAACCACCACGTCGGCGACGCCGTCGAACAGCGGCCGTTCCTGCACGCCCCATGGCGCATCGGGCAGGCCGGTCGCCGCCAGATAGACCCCTTTGCCGGTGTAGGCCAGCACGCGGGGACGGACATGGGCGACGATCCGCGCCAGCCGCGGCACGCCGCCGCGCAATTCGGCACGCGACAGCTCCGCCGCGCTGGCGGTGGCGCGCGCAACCAGGTTGGTCGATCCCAGGCCGATGGCCGGAAGGGTCGCATCCTCCTCGGGCCGGTAGAGGCGCGGCGTCAACCTCGCGGCGGCCAGCAGCCGCCAGAACTGGTTGCCGCGCCCCGCATAATGGTGCCCGAGCGCGCCCGACCGGAGACCGGGATTGAACCCGACGAACAGGCATTCCAGACCCGGCGCCACGATATCGGGAAGCGGCCCTTCCGCGGGGGGAAGGGACGGCGCTGATGCGGGCTGGCCGGCGAAGAGGTCCATCGCCATCACATGGGCCGGGACCCGGTGCGCGGCAATCCCTTCCCTCGCGCCCTTCGTCCGCAAGCCCCCCGGACCGCCGCAATCCCAGAATCCGCCGCGCCGTCAGCGGGAGGCGGCGATGGCCGGTGCCGGCGGGCTGTTGCGGCCATCCTCCAGCAGGGCGACCAGCCGCTCGGTCAGCCGCAGCGCCAGCGCCACGATGGTCATGGTCGGGTGGTCCGCCCCCATGGTCGGGAAGACCGAGCTGCCGGCGACATAGAGGTTTCCCACGCCATGAACCTGGCCGTCGGGGTCGACCACGCCGTGACGCGGCGATACGCTCATGCGGGTGGTGCCCATATGATGCCAGCACCAGCCGACGTCGGCCATCTCCGGGGCCATCTCCGGGGCCATCTCCGCTCCCGCCGCCATGCCCGTGGCCGCGTCCGGCGGCGCCCCGGCCGGGCCGTCGGTCCGGATCAGCCCGCGGCGCAGCAGCTCTGCGCGCAGCAGCCGCTGGGTTTCGGCCGCACCCCGCCGGTCCTGGTCGGTCAGCCGCCAGTCCACCCGCGGCAGGTTGCGGCCGAACGGGTCGGTGGCATGGTCCAGCGTGACCCGGCTGTCCGGGTTGGGGATCGGCTCCAGCACCGTCTCCAGCACGAAGCGGCGGGGCAGCCATCCGGGATCGATGGTGCTGTCGAACAGGGCATGCGCCAATTGCGGCATGTTCCGCAGGATGCGCGGACCGGCGTTGCGCAGCAGGTTGGCCGCCTCCTCTTCCGGGACCCCGTGACGGCGGCAGCGGTGGCGCGACGGCAGCAGCTTCAGGTCCCGCATCGCCTTGAAGGCGTCGAGCGCCCCCGAATGGTAGGAGGCGACCAGATAGGTGCGGGAGTTGGGCAGCGCATGGCGCTCCTGCAAGTCCGCGGTGGGCGACAGCGCCAGGGCGACCGACGGGTGCGGCCGCCGCAGCCGCCGGCGCGCCAGGCACAGGCTGACGTCGTAGAGCGTGCGGTGGCGAGCCTGGTCGGTCAGCCGCACCGGCGCCGTCTTGAAACGCGGATGGTCGGCGAAACAGCGGCCGACCTGGTCGCTCCCGTTGCCGAGCCCGTTCGCCTGCACCCGGTTCGACAGCAGCAGGATGCGGGCGTTCTCGATCCCGCCGCAGCACAGCACGAACATCCGCGCGCCGACGGTGAAGCCGGGTCCGTCGAGCGTGCGCACCTGGACCCGCTCCACCGCAGTGGCGGTCGGGTTGGTGTCCAGTCCGGTGACGTTCGCGTTCAAAAAGGCGGTGATATTGGCGGCCTGCCCGATCTCCGCCCGGTAGGCCTCGCCCATCCGGATCGGCGGGCTGAGCTGAGCGACGCGGTTCTCGAAGCCGCCACCCACAGCATCCGGCCCCCCGCCGCCGTCCACCGGGAACAGCCCGGCCCGCGGCCCGCCGACCTGGTCCAGCCAGAAATCGGTGCCGTAGTCGAAGGGGCCGAGCCCCAGCACCTCCTGCGCCCTCTCGTAGTAGGGCATCATCGCCTCGCGCGGGATCGGCCAGCCGCTGCCCGGGATCCAGGGCCGCGCCGCGAAGTCGCTCGGTTCCAGGGGACGGGAGAAGCCGCCCCAGCAATTGGTGCTGCCGCCGAGATAGCGGCTGCGCGCCGTGGTCAGCCGCTCGTAGGGCAATCCGACATTGCGCCCGGCGTAGAGCGCCTGGGAAATCCCGTCGACCTCCAGTCCGCCGCCCTCGAGCAGGACGAGGCTGCATGCGCTTCCCGCCAGTTCGCGCGCGATGGTCAGGCCGGCAGCCCCGCCGCCGATGACGCAGAGGTCGCAGTCGATGTGCGTCCCATTGAGGACGTGGCGGGCGTCACGAAGCAAGCGGGCCTCCGTTGGGGTCATAGGCCCTTTCTTCATGCCCCGGACGCATGGCGGAGGCGGAGCGCGCATTCGGCTATACCCCCGGCGCGTTGCGCCGGGGCAAACCGGCGCGGTAGCGGCACCCCGGTCGATCGGGTCGCCGAACCGGGGGACCCCATTCCGGAGGCGCTCGGTGCCCCGGAACGCCGGACGCCCTTTCCGGTTGAAGGAGGGAAGAGCGGCGCCGCAGCCCGGCTGCCGGCGCCCGACAACCAGGAACCAAGCAGGAGCCGCCGCCATGAAACGTCATCATCTTCTTGCCACCGCCGCGCTGATGCTGTTCACGGCGCCGGCCATCGCCACGGCCCAGACCCCGACGCCGACGAAAACGGTCACGGCGCAGGGCCCGGTGGCGCAGCAGGACATGACCTTCGCCGAGAAGGCGGCCGTCAGCGACATGTTCGAGGTCCAGGCCGGCAAGCTGGCCCAGGACAACGCCAAGGAACAGCGCGTGAAACAATTCGGCGGCCAGATGGTCTCCGACCATACCAAGACCTCCGACGCGATGAAGGCGATGGCGCAGCAGAAGTCGATGACCCTGCCGACCAAGCTCGATTCCGAACACCAGCAGAAGCTCGACCATCTCCGCAGCCTCAAGGGTGATCAGTTCGACTCCGCCTATCTGCAAGGCCAGATCGATGCCCACCGCACGGCGGTCGCCCTGTTCCGCGAGCAGTCGCAGAACGGCAAGGACGCCGACCTGAAGCGCTTCGCCAGCGAGACGCTGCCGACTCTCGAGCAGCACCTGCGCCACGTGCAGGAACTGCGCCCCGGCGTCGCCTCGGCCAGCAGCGCCACCCAGCCGCAGACCAGCTTCGAGAAGATGATGGGCAAGGACGTGTACGGCCAGGACGGCAAGAAGCTCGGCGACGTCGCCGACATCATCCTGGACCCGCAGTCGGGCAACGCCACCGTGGTGGTGCTGAACCGCGGCGGCGTGCTGGGCATCGGCGCCAAGCAGGTCGCCATCGGCTACAACATGCTGAACAGCCAGGGCGATCGCATCGTCGCCAGCAACGTGACCGAAGACCAGGTCAAGCAGATGAGCGAATTCAAGTACGACGACACCACCGTGTCGCTCGGCCGCAACGGCAACCGCAACGCCGCCGGCGGCAGCGGGACCGATCATGGCACGATGAACGGCGGCGCGTCGCACGGCGACATGCCGAGCGGACAGACCCGCAACCCGCAGTAAACCAAATCCCCCTCCCGGTGCCGGGGTTCCGCCCCGGCACCGGTCCCGCAGAACCAACCGGAAGGAGAACGCCATGGCGAACGCCAGCAAGAAGCACATGGGCAGCGCCGCGCAGGGCAAGGGCAGCGGTACCGGCGCCACCACCGACCTGCCGGAAGGCTCCGTCGGCGACAACATGATCCTGTCCAACCGCGACAAGGCGCAGCACTCCGACGCCCGCGGGCTGGACAGCAAGGCGATACAGACCGAGCAGATGCAGGATCACGCCGCCAACCGCAATCCCGACGAATAGGCTCAGCCCCGCCAGAATTGCGGCATGAACAGCACCAGCACGGTGAACAGCTCCAGCCGGCCCATCAGCATCGCCAGCGACAGCAGCCATTTCGCTGAATCGGGCACGGCGGCGTAGGTTCCCGCCGGTCCGATGGTGTCGCCGAGCCCCGGGCCGACATTCGCCAGCGCCGCGACCGCGGCGCTGGCGCTTGTGATGAAGTCCAGCCCCAGCGCCATCAGCGCGATGGTGAGCAGGCTGTAGGCGGTGAAGAACAGGGCGAAGAAGACGATCACCGATCCGAGCACGTCGTCGTCGATCCGGCGGGCGCCGTAGCGGCGGGGGAAGACCCCGCGCGGATAGATCAGGTGCCGGAAGTGGGTGCGCAGCACGATCACCAGCACCTCGAACCGGAAGATCTTGATGCCCCCGGTGGTCGATCCGGTGCAGCCGCCGATGAAGGTCAAGCCGAAGAAGACCCCGACCGCCAGATTCCCCCATTGGCTGTAGTCGGTGTAGGCGTAGCCGGTGGTGGTGACGACCGACACCACGTTGAACGCCGCCATCCGCAGCGCGTCCAGATAGTCGAAATGATTGCTGGCCGCCAGCCAGACGCTGAGCGGCAGGATCACCGCGGCCAGGAAGCCCAGGTAGCTGCGCACCTGGTTGTCCCGCCAGAGCGCGTCGCGCTGGCCGGTCAGCGTCCGCACATACAGGACGAAAGGCAGGCTGCCCAGCAGCATGAACAGCGTCACCAGCCAGTGCAGCGCCGGGTTGTCGAAGGACCCTATCGAGTGATCGGACGTGGAGAATCCTCCCGTCGACAGACTGGTCAGCGCATGGACGATCGCCTCGAAGGGCGTCATTCCCGCTGCCCAGTAGCTCAGCCCGCAGACCGCGGTCAGCCCGATATAGACCGCGACGATCGCCTTGGCGATCTGCTGGGCGCGCGGCAGCACCTTCTCCGAACGGTCCGAGGATTCGGTCCGGAAGAGCTGCATGCCACCGACCCTCAGTGCCGGAAGCACCGCGATGGCGACGCCGATGATGCCGATGCCCCCAAGCCACTGCAGCAGCGCCCGCCACAGCAGGATGCCCTCCGTCGTCAGGTCGAGCCCGACCAGGACGGTCGATCCGGTGGTGGTCAGGCCGGACATCGTTTCGAAATAGGCGTTGGCGTAATTCAGCGACAGTTCGGGAAAATGTCCGAACTGGAAGGGCAGCGCCGCGAAGGCGGCGGTGGTGGTCCAGGTCAGCGGCGTCAGCAGGAAAGCCTGCCGCAGCGTCAGTCCGCCGGTCAGGTGGCAGCGGGTGGCAAGCGCCAGCGTGGCGCCACAGACGCCGGTGAAGGCCGCGGACGACAGGAAGATCCCGGAGTCCGGATTGCCGTAGGCATAATCGACCCCGGCCGGGATCAGCATGGTGGCCGCCAGCGCGAGCAGCACGATGGCGACGATGAACAGGATCGGCCTGAGGTTCGGCATGGTGCCCCTTGTCGGACGGGTTGCGCTGGAAGGGGCGTGGAGCCTCAGAAGAATTCGAGGCCGACGGCGAACAGCCGCTCGACCTTGCGCACCAGATCGGCGGTCGCCATCACGATGACGCGATCCCGCGGCTGGATGAGGGTCTGGCCGGTGGGGATGATGACCTCGTCCCCGCGCACCAGCGCACCGATCATCATGCCGTCCGGCAGGCCGATCGAGCCGATCGGCCCGCTGACGGCGCGCGACGTTTCCAGCGCCTCGGCCTCCACCACCTCGCCGAAGCCGTCGCCGATCGTCTGCACGGCGGCGACCCGGCCGCGGCGCACATGGCGCAGGATGGAGGAGACGGTGACCGCCGCCGGGTTGACGACGACGTTCATCCCGAGGCCGGCTATGATCGGCGCGTAGGCGGTCTTGTTCAGCAGCGTGATCGCCCGCCCGCAGCCGGCCCGCTTGGCCAGCAGCGAGGTGAAGACGTTGGTCTCGTCGTCGTTGGTGACGGCGACGACCGTCTCGGCACGGCCGACCTGCGCCTCCTCCAGGATCTCGTGGTCCAGAGCGTCACCGTTCAGCACCACCGTGCTCGAACGCAGATGCTGGGAGATCGTTTCGGCCTGTTCGGCATTTGCCTCGATGATCTTCATGGAGATGCCGCGCATCTGCCGTTCGACGATCTGCGCCAGGTTGAAGCCGACATTGCCGCCGCCGGCGATCACCAGCCGCCGGGCCGGCGTCTCGGCATTGCCGAACAGCCCGACCACCCGGACGATGTCGGCGGTGCGGCAGACCAGATGGACGTCGTCGCCCAACCGCAGCGCATCGTCGCCGTCGGGCACGAAGCCGTTGCCGTCGCGGAACACCGCCAGCACCGCGGCGCGCACGTCCGGAAACATCTCGGTCAGCCGGCGGAGCGGCGTGTTCAGCAGCGGTGAGCTGTTGGTGCAGTGGACGCCGACCAGATGCACCTTGCCGTCGGCCAAGGGCACCATCTCAAAGGCGCCGGGAGAGCGCAGGCGGCGCGCGATGCTGCGGGCGATCTCGATCTCGGGCGAGATGATGACGCTGATCGGCATGTGCGCGTCGGCGAACAGCTTCGACCATTCGGGCCGCAGATAGGCGTGCTTGCGGATACGCGCGACCCGGACAGGGATGTCGAACACCGAATGGGCGACCTGGCAGGCCACCATGTTGACCTCGTCGGAATGGGTGACCGCGATCAGCATGTCGGCGTCGCGGCCGCCCGCCCGCGCCAGCACGTCGGGGTGGGAGGCATAACCGACCATGCCGCGCACGTCGTGGCTCTCGTCCATGCGCTGGGCGAGTTCCGGCGAGGTGTCGATCACCGTGACGTCGTTGTCCTCCTGGGCCAGATGGCGGGCGATGCTCGCCCCCACCTGCCCCGCCCCGCAGATGATCACCTTCATGCCGTCCCGGCTCCTCCATCCCGCTGTCCCGGCCTCCCCGGCGTGGCCGGCGCAGCGAGGATCGGCGCATGTGAGGAAATGACGGCGGCGGCCCGCCGTTGCAAGGAGAACGTCGGGCATGCCCGCCACCCCGACGCGTCAGGATGGTGTGCGGACGGGGAATGCCGTCATGCCATCCGTCAGGCCGGCGGCCGGGCCGCGGCGGGCACCGCCCGCGCTCGGCGCATCATGCGCGATGCATGTCCCACAGCGTCATCAGCGACCCGATCGACGCGGTGAGCGCGCCGGGATCCACGCGATCCTTCGCCTCGAACGCGATCCCCATCAGGAACGTGTGGAACACCGCCGCCAGCGCATCGGCATCGGTCGAGACCGACAGCTCCCCCGAAGCGATCGCACGGCCGATGCAGTCCCTGATGCCATTGCGGTTCCTGATCCGGTCGGCCGCCAGGATGTCGTCGATATGCCGGTTCTCCGGCGCGCAGTTGCTGGCACCCAGGATCATGAGGCAGCCGGGCGGATGCCGGCGGTCGGTCTGCATCTCGGCGGAAAGCCGCAAGGCATGCTCGATCGCCTCGCGCGGCGGCAGGCTGTCGTCCTTCAGGCTCGCCGTCACCAGCCCGTAGGTGGACCGGTATCGTTCGACGACCTCCCGGAACAGCCTCTCCTTCGACCCGAACGCCGCATAGAAGCTGGCCGAGGAGATGTTCCCCATGCAGTCCTTGAGCTGCGCGAGCGAAGTCGGCTCGTAACCCTGCGCCCAGAACAGGGCCAGGGCCGCATCCAGCGCCTCATCCCTGTCGAACTCCCTCGGGCGTCCGGTTCGCGCCATGGCGTCTCCCTCCAGCTATTTCTATAATAGTCGATCCATAAATCGTTGCCAAGAGCGGCGGCGCCGAATATATGGACTGATCGTTCCATATATCTGGTGAGGATCCGATGGCATCGACGGCCACCACATCCGCGAGCGACGAGGCCGACCGGCTGCCCATGGCAGCCCTGCTGGCCCTCGCAATGACGGGCTTCATCTGCATCGTGACCGAAACCCTGCCGGCCGGGCTGCTGCCACAGATCGGCCACGACCTGGGCGTATCCTCGTCGCTGGCCGGTCAGGCGGTGACCGCCTATGCGCTGGGTTCGCTGATTGCTGCCATTCCGCTGACGATCGCCACCAGCGGCTGGCGCCGGCGCAACGTCCTCCTGCTGACGATCGCCGGCTTTTTGGTCTTCAACTCTGCCACCGCGCTGTCCACGAGCTACTGGCTGACCATGACCGCCCGCTTCTTCGCCGGCGTCGCCGCGGGACTGGCCTGGAGCCTGCTGGCGGGTTATGCACGCCGGATGGTCGCGCCGCACCAGCAGGGCCGCGCCATGGCGATCGCGATGGCGGGAACGCCGGTCGCGCTGTCCCTGGGCGTTCCGCTCGGAACATGGCTCGGGACCCAGGTCGGCTGGCGGCCGGCCTTCGGCATCATGTCGCTTCTGACCCTGCTTCTCATCGCCTGGGTCCTGGCGAAGGTGCCCGACTATCCCGGGCAGGCGAAAGGCGAGCGGATCCCCCTGCCGCATGTCTTCAGGACACCCGGCGTCCGGCCGGTCCTCGGCGTCGTCATCGCCTGGATGCTCGCGCACAACATCCTTTACACCTACATCGCACCCTTCGCCGCCGTGGCCGGCCTCTCGGCCCACGTCGATCTGGTGCTGCTGGATTTCGGCGTCGCGGCACTGGCCGGGATCTGGATCGCCGGGAAATTCGTCGATCGCTTCCTGCGCCGGACCGTCCTCCTCAGCCTGCTGGCCTTCGACCTCGCGTCGCTCGCCTTCGCATTCTGGACGGCATCGCCATCGGTCATCGTCGCCGGTGTCGCGATCTGGGGCATGACCTTCGGCGGGGCCGCCACTCTTCTTCAGACCGCCCTGGCGGACGCCGCGCAGGATGGTGCGGACGTCGCATTGTCGATGAACGTCGTTGCCTGGAACGGTGCGATCGCCGGAGGCGGTCTTCTCGGCGGCCTGCTGCTCGACTGGCGGGGAGCGGAGGCATTCCCATGGGCACTCGTGGTCCTGGCCACCGCCGGGGTCCTCATCGCCCGGTCCGCGAGGACCCGCGGCTTTCCGGCCGGCCACCGCCATTCGACCGCAAGGCTCGGCGGCCACTGACGCGTCGGCAGGGCCTGCACGCAAAGCGCGGAGTACGGCCGGGACCGTCGCTGACGATCCTGATGGTGGGGGAAACCGGGCTTCGACATCGTACTGCCGGACTTAGAGCGTGATCGGTTCAAGCGGAATCGCTTGAAGCGTGTCTCACATGGGAAACCAAAAGTTTAGAGTCGGTCTGGCGCCTCAACTAAGCATCAGATAGACTCTGACCCACCATGTTCCAGCTCCGGACGGGAAGCCCGGAGGCGAGCCTCCGATCACCACGCCCCCACCTATCCATTTTTGCCATTGCACTTCCAAAATAGCTTCGCCATCGTGTGAGTGAACATTCATTCACAAACGAGGCGCGCCATGTCCGCCGATGTTCGTCAAAAGGTCCGGGACGCCGCCATCGCTCTGTTCGCCCTGAAGGGCGTGAAGGCGACGACGGTCCGCGACATCGCCCGCTCCGCCGGCGTGTCGGAAGGCGCGCTCTACCGCCACTGGCCCAGCAAGGAGGAGCTGGCGGCCGATCTGTTCACCTCGGAATACACGGCTATGTCGCGGTCACTGCGGGACGCGGCCGGCCAGGGTCCGGCACCGGACCGCCTGCGGCGGGTCATCGGCCACGCCTTCCACCTGGCGGAGGCCGCACCCGACCGCACCCGCTTCCTGCTGCTGTCGCAGCACGAATCGCTGCCCCTGGTGCCCAGGGACCAGGAAACGCCGGTGGACGTGATCTCCGGCATCGTCGCCGACGGCATCGCCGAGGGCAGCATCGTCGCGGCCGACCGCGACGCGCTGTCCCACATCGTCATCGGCGCCATCGTCCTCAACGTGCAGTCGCACGTCTACGGCCGGCAGACCGCCCCGCTTTCCACCCTCGCCCGCCCCATCGCGGACGCGATCCTCACCGGGATCGCGCGCACCGCAGACACCTCCAGGACCGGAGCCGGACAATGACCGCCCCCGCCCTTCTCGCCTCGCGGCGCTTCCTGCCGCTGTTCCTGACACAGTTCCTCGGCGCCTTCGGCGACAACGTCCTGCGCGGCGCCATCGCGGTGCTGGCGGTCTATGGTCTGTCCGAAGGCGCGTCCGGGGCAGGCACCCTGAACGGCGCGATGATCTCGACGCTGGCGGCCGGCGCCTTCACCGTGCCCTTCCTGCTGTTCTCGGCCACTGCCGGCCAACTGGCCGACCGTTACGACCGCACGCTGGTCGCCCGCGCCGTCAAGCTGGCCGAGATCGGCCTGATGGCTGTGGCCTCCTGGGGCATCGTCGCCGCCGACCTGCCAGTCCTGATCGTCGCCCTGGTCGGCATGGGCGCGCATTCCACGATGTTCGGGCCGGTCAAGTACGGCCTGCTGCCCGACCTGCTCGACCCGTCGGAACTGAGCGCCGGCAACGGGCTGGTCGAGGCCGGGACCTTCGTCGCCATCCTGCTGGGGACCATCGCCGGCGGCTCGCTGGCCCTGCTGCATCCCTGGGCGGTGCCGGGGCTGCTCGGCGCCTCGGCGGTGGCCGGGCTGGCGGCGTCGCTGCTCATCCCGCGCGCCGGCAACGCCGATCCGGCGGTGCGCGTCGGGCTGAACCCGGTGTCGGTGACGGCGCGGGTGCTGCGCTCGGTCGCCGGCGACAAGCCGTCGATGCGGGCGATCCATGGCATCTCGGTGTTCTGGGGCGTCGGCGGCGTGGTGATGGCGCAGTTCCCCTCCATCGCCCGCGAGACGCTGGGCACCGACAGCGGCGGCGCCACCCTGCTCCTGGCGGTGTTCGCCGTCGGCGTCGCCGCCGGCTCGGTGCTGGCCGGCCTCAGCCACCGCACCCCGTCCACCGCCGACGCCGGGCGGGCCGCCCTGGCCGGGCTGGTCGCCGCCCTGGCCGGCGCCGCCCTGCCCCTGCTGACCCCCGCGGTCCCGTCGGCGGAGCCGCTGTCGCCGATGGCGCTGCTGGCCCAGCCCTGGGCGCTGCCGCTGCTGGCCGACCTGTTCGTCGTCGCGGCGGCCGGCGGCGCCTTCGCCGTGCCGCTCTATGCGCTGATCCAGCACCGGGCGGCGCCGGGAACCCGCGCCCGCGTCATCGCCGCCGCCAACGTGGTCAACGCGCTCTACATGGTGGCCGGCTCGGCCGCGGCGGCGGCGATGCTGGCGTTCGGCCTGTCGCCGCTGGCCGTCGCCGCCTGGGGCGGGGCGAGCATGCTGGTGGCGGTCGCGATGGCGCTCGCCGTCGACGGCCAGTCCCTGCTGCGCGCCGTCTTCCGCGCCGTCTTCCGCTTGGCCTTCCGGGTGGAGGTCCGCGGGGTGGAGCATCTGGCCGGCATCGACGGCGCCGCCGTGGTGACGCCGAACCACCAGTCCTTCCTGGACGGGGCACTGCTCGCCGCCTTCCTGCCGGGCATGCGCTTCGCGGTCGACACCCACATCGCCAAGCTCGCCGTGGTCAGGCCGTTCCTGGCTGTCGCGGACCATGTCACCATCGACCCGACCAACCCGCTCGGCACCCGCATCCTGGCCCGCACGCTCGCCGAGGGCCACACGGTCTGCATCTTCCCGGAGGGGCGCATCACCGTCACCGGGTCGCTGATGAAGATCAACGGCGGCCCCGGCATGCTGGCCGACAAGGCGCGCTGCCCGGTGGTGCCGGTCTGCATCGAGGGCGCCCAGCGCTCGGTCCTGTCGCGCATGCAGGGCCGGCTGCGGCTCGGCCTGTTCCCGCGCATCACCATCACCGTGCTGCCGCCGGTGACGACCCCGGACGTCAGCGGGCTGGTCGGCAAGAAGCGGCGCGCCGCCCTGAAGTCCTGGCTGTCGCGGGTGATGACGGAGAGCGTCTTCGCCGCCCGTCCGCGGCCGGAGACGCTGATGCTGGCCCTGCTCGACGCCCGGGCCAAGACCGGCGCGCGGGAGGATGCGGTGCAGGACGGCGACTTCTCCACCCTGTCCTACCGGGCGCTGGCGGCGCGCGCGCTGGTGCTCGGCCGCATCCTGGCGCGCGGCACGGAGCCGGGCGAGCCGGTGGGCGTGCTGCTGCCGACCGCTTCGCCGACGGCGGCTGTGTTCTTCGGCCTCGCCGCCCACGGTCGGCCGGCCGCCATGCTGAACTTCACCGCCGGCCCGGACGCGGTGAAGGCCGCCTGTCGCGCCGCCGGGGTGCGCCGCATCGTCACCTCCGCCCAGTTCGTCGAGAAGGCACGCCTCGGCGCGCTGGTCGAGGCGCTGGCCGCCGACCACGCCATCATCCATCTCGAAGACGTCAAGCGCGGGCTGGGCCTGGGCGACAAGCTGCGGGCTCTGGCGGCGCTGGTGGCGCCGGAACGCCTGCTGCCGCCGCAGGGCAGCGGCGACGAGGCCGCCGCCATCCTCTTCACCTCCGGGTCGGAGGGGCCGCCGAAGGGCGTGGTGCTGAGCCACGCCAACCTGCTCGCCAACATGGCGCAGGTGGCGTCGGTGGTCGATTTCACCCGACAGGACGTGGTGTTCAACTGCCTGCCCGCCTTCCACTCCTTCGGCCTGACCGGCGGCATGCTGCTGCCGATCCTGAACGGGGTGAAGACGGTGCTATACCCCAACCCGCGCCATGTCCGCCTGATCCCGGAACTGGTCTACCAGACCAACGCCACCGTCCTGTTCGGCACCGACTTCTTCCTGAACGCCTGGGCGCGGACGGCCGATCCCTACGACTACCGCTCGCTGCGCCTGGTCTTCGCCGGGGCGGAGCGGCTGCAGGACGAGACCCGGCGGGTCTACACCGAGCGGCTGCGCGTCCATCTGCTTGAGGGCTACGGCACCACCGAGACGGCGCCGGTGATCGCCGTCAACACCCCCGCCCGCTTCCGCGCCGGCACCGTCGGGCAGGCCCTGCCGGGCATCGAGACCGAGCTGGTGCCGGTGCCCGGCGTGGACGTCGGCGGCCGGCTGCGGGTGCGCGGGCCGAACGTGATGAAGGGCTACCTGCACGCCGACCAGCCCGGCCGGCTCCAGCCGCCGGCCGGCGGCTGGCACGACACCGGCGACATCGTCGAGATCGACGCCGACGGCTTCATCCGCATCGTCGGCCGGGTCAAGCGCTTTGCCAAGGTGGCGGGCGAGATGATCCCGCTCGGCCTGGTGGAGGAGCTGGCGGCCCTGGCCGATCCCGACGCCGGCCACGCCGCCGTCGCCCTGCCCGACCCCAAGCGGGGCGAGCGGATCGTGCTGGTGACCACCAGCGCGGCGCTGCCCCGCGACGCGTTGGTCGCCGCCGCGCGGACCAGGGGGGCGCCCGAGATCGCCATTCCGCGCGACGTCCTGCGCATCGACGCCGTCCCGCTGCTGGGCACCGGCAAGACTGATTATCCGGCCGTGACGCGCTTCGCCGCCGAGGCCGCTGCCAAGGAAGCCGCATGATGGAGACCACCACGACCACCAACACGACGACCACCAACACCAATACCGCCGGCGCCGCGGACCGGCGCCCTATCGCCACCCGGTCGGCCCGCTGGGCGCAACGGCTGGCGGCATGGCTGACCACGACGCCGGTGACGCCCAACCAGATCTCGCTGCTGTCGGCGGTGTGCGCGGCGTTCGGCGGCGCCCTGCTGCTCCAGGGCGGCGCCCCGGCCTGGATCGGCGCCGCGCTCTGCGTCCAGCTCCGCCTGCTGTGCAACCTGCTCGACGGCATGGTGGCGGTGGAGGGCGGCAAGGGGTCGCCGGTCGGCGCCCTCTACAACGAGTTCCCCGACCGCGTCGCCGACACCGCCTTCCTGGTGCCGCTGGGCTATGCCGCCGGGGTGCCCTGGCTCGGCTGGGCGGCGGCGCTGGCGGCGATGATGACCGCCTACGTCCGCACCTTCGGCGGCGCCCTGGGGCTGGTCCAGGATTTCGGCGGGGTGATGGCCAAGCAGCGCCGCATGGCCGCGCTCACCGTCGCCCTGATCGCCCAGGCGGTGGAGCATGCGCTGTGGGGAACGAGGTTCAGCCTGCTGACGGCGGCCTGGATCATCATGGTCGGCAGCCTGCTCACCGTCGCAACCCGCACGCTCGGCATCGCCCGCAGCCTGAAGGCCCGCAACCCGGGCGCCATCCAGCCGGAGGTCCGGTCATGACCCGCCTTTTCCAACCGGTCCTGCGCCACGGCCTGCTCGGGCTCACCCGCCTCCTGGTCGGCGCCCGCGCGAGCTGGGAGGGCAGCGCCCCCGCCGACGTGCCGCGCATCTATTTCGCCAACCACACCAGCCATCTCGACACGCTGGCGGTGATGGCCGCCCTGCCGTCCGAACTGCGGGCGCGGACCCACCCGGTGGCGGCGCTCGATTACTGGGGCGGCTCGGCCCTGCGGCGCGCGGTGGCGGCCGGCTGCCTGAACGCCCTGCTGGTCGACCGCACGGGCAAGGCGACGGCGGAGGTGATGGACGCCATGGCGGCGGTGCTCGAAAGCGGGCAGTCGCTGATCCTGTTCCCCGAGGGCACGCGCGGCGACGGCACGGTGGCGCCGTTCAAGAGCGGCCTCTACCACCTCGCCCGCCGGGTGCCGTCGGCCGAGCTGGTGCCCGTCTTCATCGAGAACCTGCACCGGGTGATGCCGAAGGGCATGCCGCTGCTGGTGCCGCTGATCTGCACCATGCGCTTCGGCGCCCCGCTGCCGCCGGTCGAGGGCGAGGACAAGGCCGCCTTCCTGGAGCGGGCGCGCGGCGCTCTGGTCTCGCTGTCCCGCTCCAAATCCCACTCCGACTCCCAGCCCACCGGCCAACGGACCGCCCAATGAACAGCTCAATGAACAGCCTGATCACCACCGTGACCGACAGCGTGACGACCGCCCTGGCGACCACCAAGCCGCTGTTCCTCTGGCTGTCGGGCGCCACCCTGGGCCTGCTGGTCGTCGCCACCCTGATCGGCGCCGTCCTCGCCCACCGGGTGCGCACCCCGGCCGGGCACGACACCGTGCGCAACCTGAACGCCCGCATCCGCTCCTGGTGGGTGATGGTGGCGCTGTTCGCCGCGGCGATGCTGCTGGGCAGCGTGGTGACGCTGGTGCTGTTCGCCCTGCTCTCCTATCTGGCGCTGCGCGAGTTCATCACCCTGACGCCGACGAGGCGCGGCGACCATGCCGGACTGTTCCTGTCCTTCTTCGTCGTCGTGCCGCTGCAATACTGGCTGGTCGGGATCGGCTGGTACGGGCTGTTCTCGATCTTCATCCCGGTCTACGTCTTCATGGCGCTGCCGTCGCTGTCGGTGCTGGGCGCCGACACCACCGATTTCCTCACCCGTACCGCCAAGGCGCAATGGGGGGTGATGCTGGCGGTCTACTGCACCAGCCACGCGCCGGCCCTGCTGTGGCTCGACATCCCCGGCTACGAGCTGCCGGGCGCCCTGCTGCTGCTCTATCTGATGACGGTGGCGCAGCTCAGCGACGTGTTCCAGTACGTCTTCGGCAAGCTGTGGGGCCGGACCCGTCTGTCGCCCGGCATCAGCCCGTCGAAGACGGTCGAGGGGCTGGTCGGCGGCGGGCTGACCGCCGTCGCCATCGGCACCGGGCTGCACGTCATCACGCCCTTCACCCCGCTCCAGGCGGCGGGCATGTCGCTGGTCATCGTCACGGCCGGCTTCTTCGGCGGCTTCGTCCTGTCGGCGATGAAGCGCGACCTCGGGGTCAAGGACTGGGGCACCATGATCGAGGGGCATGGTGGCGTCCTCGACCGCCTCGACTCCGTGGTCTTCTCCGCACCGCTGTTCTTCCACCTGACGCGCTACTGGTTCACCTGAGCGGAGGGCGCGGCTCCGCCGGAGCCGCGCCCTCCGCCCGGCATTGCTCAGCTCATCGCCACCAGGCTGGCATTGCCGCCGGCCGCCGTGGTGTTGGTGCTGACCGACCGCTCGTTCAGCAGCCAGGCGACCTCCACCCCGCGGGCCGCCAGCGCCTGGGTCGGCACGATCGGGCCGGGCAGCTCGGCGATGCGGCGGCCGGCGGCGAGCAGGCGCCCGGCGTCGCCTTCCACCAGCGCGCCGGCCAGCGGACCCGTCGACTGCCAGTTCGTCGTCACCCGCACCCGGGCGGCGAGGTCGGCCGGCAGGCGGCCCAGCCCGGCGGTGACGTCGGCCTGCCCGTCGACCACGGCGTCGTTGCCGGTGGCGAAAACCGCGCCCAGCATGCGGTACAGCCCCTCTTCCGTCTGCGGCAGCAGCAGGATGCGGCCGCGGCGGACCAGGCTGTAGACGTTGCTCTCCCCGACCGGCCCGGACAGCTCGACGCTGGCGCCCAGCGGCGCGCGTCCGGCCAGCGATCGGGCATGGTCCGCCTCGTCGGTCCGCCCCTGCCCGTCGAGCCAGGCGGCGAAGGCCAGCGCCGGCGCGCGGTCGGCGTCGCTGCCGCGCATGCCGAGCTCCAGCGGCGGACGGGCCGCCAGCAGCCGCGACAGGTAGAGCGGGCCGCCGGCCTTGGGGCCGGTGCCGGACAGGCCGTGGCCGCCGAAGGGCTGCACGCCGACCACCGCGCCGATGGTGTTGCGGTTGACGTACAGGTTGCCGGCCTCGATGCCGCCGATCACCCGCTCGACGGTGGCGTCGATGCGGGTGTGCAGGCCAAAGGTCAGGCCGTAGCCGGTGCCGTTGATGGCCCCGATCAGCCGGTCCAGGTCGTCGCGGCGGAAACGCAGGACGTGCAGCACCGGGCCGAACACCTCGCGCTCCAAGTCGGCGATGCCGTTGATCTCGATGATCGTCGGCGCGACGAAGGTCCCGTCGGCGGTGTCGGCCGGCAGCGGCAGCGCCTCGACCCGCCGGCCCTTGGCACGCATCGCCTCGATGTGGCGGACGATGCCGTCACGGGCCTCCGCGGTGATGACCGGGCCGACGTCGACCGCCAGCCGGTCGGGATTGCCGATCCGCAGTTCGTGCATCGCCCCCTTCAGCATGGTCAGCGTGCGGTCGGCCACCTCCTCCTGCAGGCAGAGGATGCGCAGGGCCGAGCAACGCTGGCCGGCGCTGTCGAAGGCCGAGGCGATGACGTCGCCCACCACCTGCTCGGCGAGCGCCGAGCTGTCGACGATCATGGCGTTCTGCCCGCCGGTCTCGGCGATCAGCGGGATCGGCGCGCCCTCCGGTGACAGCCGTTCGGCGAGCTGGCGCTGGATCAGCCGCGCCACCTCGGTGGAGCCGGTGAACATCACCGCCCGCGTGCCGGCATGGCCGACCAGGGCCGCCCCGACCTCTCCGGCGCCCGGCAGCAGTTGCACCGCCCCCGCCGGCACGCCGGCCTCGCGCAGGATGCGCACGGCCTCGGCCGCGACCAGCGGGGTTTCCTCCGCCGGCTTGGCCAGCACCGGGTTGCCCGCGGCCAGCGCCGCCGAGACCTGCCCGGAGAAGATGGCGAGCGGGAAGTTCCACGGGCTGATGCAGACCACCGGCCCCAGCGGGCGATGGCTGTCGTTGGCGAAGCCGTCGCGCACCTGGGCGCCGTAATAGCGCAGGAAGTCGATGGCCTCCCGCACCTCGGCGATGGCGTTGGCGGTGGACTTGCCGGCCTCGCGGATGATCAGGCCGAGCAGGGTCGGCATCCGCGCCTGCATGAGGTCGGCGGCGCGCAGCAGGCAGGCGGCGCGTTCGGCCGGCGGCGTCGCCGCCCACACAGGGGCGGCGGCGGCGGCGAACAGGAAGGCGTCGGCGATGTCGGCCGGGCCGGCATCGGTGACCTGGCCGACGACATCGCGATGGTCGGCCGGGTTCAGCACCGGCTGCGCCGTGCCCCGGCGCTCGCCGTCAGCCAGCAGCGGCGCCGCCGTCCAGGCCACGCCGGCGCTGGCGCGCAAGGCCTCCGACAGCGACTCGAGCGTGTTCTCGTTCGACAGGTCGAGGCCGGCGGAGTTCGCCCGGCCGGCACCGTAGAGTGTCCGGGGCAGCGCGATCAGCGGGTTCTTCGCGCCGACGGGCAGGGTGTCGCGGGCCAGCGCCACCGGGTCGGCGACCAGGTCGTCGATCGACACGCTCTTGTCGGCGATGCGGTTCACGAAGGAGCTGTTGGCGCCGTTCTCAAGCAGGCGGCGGACCAGGTAGGCCAGCAGCGTCTCGTGGGTGCCGACCGGCGCATAGACGCGGCAGGGCCGCTTCAGCGGGCCGACCACCTCCTGGTACAGCGGCTCGCCCATCCCGTGCAGGCACTGGAACTCGTACTGGCCGACCTGGAACTCGCCGCCGTTCATCTGCGCCGCCATCTGGTAGATGGTCGCCAGCGTCTGGGCGTTGTGGGTGGCGAACTGCGGGAACACCGCCTCCGGAGCCGACAGCAGCCGGCGCGCGCAGGCGACGTAGGACACGTCGGTGTGCAGCTTGCGCGTATAGACCGGGAAATCCTCCAGCCCGTCGACCTGGGCGCGCTTGATCTCGCTGTCCCAATAGGCACCCTTGACAAGCCGCACCATCAGGCGATGGCCGCTGCGCCGCGCCAGATCGACGACGAAGTCGATGACGTAGGGGCAGCGCTTGCCGTAGGCCTGGACGACGAAGCCGATGCCGTCCCAGCCCTTCAGCTCGGGATCGAAGCACAGCGCCTCCAGCAGGTCGAGCGACAGCTCAAGCCGGTCGGCCTCCTCGGCGTCGATGTTCAGGCCGATGTCGTAGCCGCGCGCCAGCCGCGCGAGCTTGGCGACGCGCGGCAGCAGTTCCGCCATCACGCGGTCGACCTGGGCACGGGAATAGCGCGGGTGCAGGGCCGACAGCTTGATCGAGATGCCGGGGCCGTTGTAGATGCCGCGCCCGGCCGACGCCTTGCCGATGGCGTGGATCGCCTGCTCGTAGTCGGCGTAGTAGCGCTCGGCGTCCGCCGCTGTGGTCGCCGCCTCGCCCAACATGTCGTAGGAATAGCGGAAGCCCTCCGCCTCCATCTTGCGGCTGTTGCCCAGCGCCTCCCCGATGGTCTGGCCGGTGACGAACTGCTCGCCCATCATGCGCATGGCGAAGTCGACGCCGCGCCGGATCAGCGGCTCGCCGCCGCGCAGGATCAGCTTGGTCAGCGCCGCCGACAGCGCCTGCTCGCCGCCGAAATTGGTCCCCAGCACGCCGGTGACCTTGCCGGTGACCAGCAGGCCCCAGGTCGCGGCGTTGACGAACAGCGACGGGCTGTTGCCGAGATGCGAGCGCCAGTCGCCGCCGGCGATCTTGTCGCGGATCAGCGCGTCGCGGGTGGCGCGGTCGGGGATGCGAAGCAGCGCCTCCGCCAAGCACATCAGCGCGACGCCCTCCTGGCTGGACAGGCTGTATTCATGGATCAGCCCCTCGACGCCCCGCCCCTGCGGCTTGGCGCGCAGGGCCGCGATCAGCGAGCGCGCCGTCTTCGCCGCCGCTGCCGTCACCTCGCCCGGCAGGGCCGCCTGCTCGACCAGCCACGCCACGCAATCCGGCTCCGGCCGGCGGTAGGCGTCGGTGATCGCCTGCCTCAGCGCCGTCGGCTGGCGCAGGGCGGGCGCGAAGGCGGCGAAGGGGCCGGCGCCGCTGGTCAGCGGCTGCTCGGTGGCGGGGGCGACGCTCGGATCGATCATCTGGTTCATGGCGGCGGCTCGGGCTGTGGGGCAGGGGACGGCGGACGGTGTCGGCGGACGGAGGCGAAGCGGTCCGGTCAGGCGACCGGCAAAACGGCGGGAGCGGCGGGAGCGGGGGTCACCCCGCCCAGTTCGCGGGCGCGAGCCGCGGCGGCGCGCACGGTGCTCGACAGCAGGCCCTGCAGGATGCCGTCGGCCATCAGCACCGACAGCCCGGCCTGGGTGGTGCCGCCGGGGGAGGTGACGCCGGCACGCAGGTCCGCGGCGGACTGGCCAGTCGCCCCCATCAGCGCCCCGGCTCCTTCCACCGTGGCGCGGGCCAGCCGCTCCGCCACCTCCGGCGGCAGTCCGGCCTCCACGCCCGCATTGGTCAGGCAATCCACCATGTAGAAGACATAGGCGGGACCCGAGCCGGATACAGCGGTCGCCGCATCCACCAGCGCCTCGTCCTCCAGCCATTCCAGGCTGCCGACGGCGCCCAGCAGGCGGCCGGCGCGCTCGACGACGCCGGCCAGGACGTCGGCCGGGATGCCGGGGCCGGCGACGGCGACCGTCGCCCCGCGGCCGACCGCGGCCGGGAGGTTGGGCATGGCGCGCACATGCGCGCCGGCCGCCGGGAACAGCAGCTTGAGGTCTGCCAGCGTCTTGCCGGCCATGATCGAAACGACGAGGCTGCCGCCCGACAGCCACCCCTCGACCGCCGGGGCGGCGGCGGCCACCATCTGCGGCTTCACCGCCGCAACCAGGATGTCGGCATGGCCGGTGCCGGCGGGGTTCAGATGGAAGCCGGCGTGGCCGGCCAGCGCCTGCAACTCGGCGGTCGGTGTCGGGTCGATGACCGCGATCGCGCTCCCGGGCACGCCCTGCGCCAGCCAGCCGCGCAGCATCGCCGCCCCCATGCGCCCGGCGCCGAGCAGAAGGATCGAGACGTCGGGGCTATGGTCGGAGGCGGGCACCGGGCTGGTCATGGCGTCGCTGGTCTCTCACATGGTCGAAGGGGAGGAACCGGGCAGGCTTGCGCGCCTGCAGCCACGGGAGGCCCCCGCGCTGCAGCGGTCCGTCACGCTGCCCGCCGATTGTCTGGATTGGCTGCCATTCCGACCCGGTCCGTCCGGGGGCGCAGCGAGTCCTATTTAACGCAGAAGCCACCCGGCTTTCCATCTGGTATTTTCATCATTTTGCCGTCTTATGTTCTGTATACGAGTTGATTTTCAGAATGAACAACGGCTTTTCACCGCAATCGCAGAGCGATCATGTCGGGTCAAGGAGTGTTCCCCGACAAGCTCCGCAGAAAATACGGCTTCCTCGCAGCACGCCGATGAAAGTTCCGTTCTCAGCGTGCGCGACAGGCGTTTCTTCTTGATGGCGTCCGGATTGCCGACGGGCTTACGGACTTGGCAGCCACGGCCTGCCCGCCCCCCCGCAACGGGAGAGCGGATGATGGTTCGACCGCGTCGGCGACAGCCGGGATCCCGGCGCGCCCCGCCTTCGGGCTTGTGCACCCGCGCGACAGATCACCCCTTGAGCGGCCTTGCCTTCGCCTTGTCCGGGGGCTTGCGATCGGGAACCGGGGGAGCGGATTTCTCGGTCCCGGCCTCTCCCAGATAGGTCTGGGCGGCGGCGACCACCGTCTGCCAGGGGCGGTTCAGGGCGGCCTCCGGCCAGCCGCCGGCGAACAGGCCGGAGATCATCCAGCCCGCCATCAGCGTCACCGCGAGCTGTTCGGAAAAGCCGCCGGTCTTCAGGATCGGCAGCGCGAAGTTGCGCCGCCGCTTGATCGGCCACAGCAACGGCAGGCCGGCGGGCGTCAGCAGGTCGCCCGCCAGATGGGTCAGGTAGCCGACGATGAAGGGGACCAGCAGGCGCGAATAGGCCGCATGCTCATGAAGCAGCCAGACGCAGCCCGCGATCGCCAGGACCGAGTGGGTGATGCCGCGGTGGCCGAAGATGCCGGACACGGCCAGCGACAGCGGCCGCATCATCTGGCCCATCGTCGATTTCGGATGGTCGATGTCGGGCGCCAGCGCTCCGACGATCGCCGCGCCGAACGCCACCAGATCGAACTCCACCCCATACCGGCTGGACAGGTAGAACCAGGTCGCACCGCCGACGATTATGTGAGAGGACGCCATCAACGTCGGTCACCGCGGAGCCTGAAGCGGGTTGGTCGGGGCCGGCGCCGTTGCCAGGGCCGAATTTGGGGGAGCCTGACATTAAGGCACATTTCGCTTCCAGAACAATGCTTCAAAATGAAAGGAGGGATTCCCTGGGCGCATAACCAGCATGCGCACGGCAGGGGACGGACGCCGGCGAACGGACGACCCGCGGCATTCCCGGGGGCCTGCATATGCGGTAATGCGTTGCAGGCCGAACCTGTTGATCATGGCCGGAAGGAATGCGATCCTGCCGCCTCATCATCGGGCGGGCAGGATGTCATCGAACACGTCACCGAATGGCGGCAAGCGCCTGACGATCGGGGTCGTCGACGATGATCCGGCCGTTCTCCAGACGGTCGCCGACCTGCTGGCCGGCGAGGGATTCGAGCCGGTCCGCTGCCCCGACGCCGCCTCCCTGATGGCGGTCCTCGCCTCCGTCCGGCTCGACCTGATCGTCCTGGACCTGCGCCTGCCCGACCGCGACGGCATTTCCATCGCAGCCCAGGTGCGGGGCACGATGGACGTGCCGATCATCATGCTCACCGGACGCGGCGACGACATCGACCGCATCATGGGGCTGGAGGTCGGCGCCGACGACTACATCGTCAAGCCGTTCAACAACCGCGAGTTCATCGCGCGGGTGAAGGCGGTCCTGCGCCGCACCGCCCGCGAGCCCATCCGCGAGACCGCACATGTGCCGCCGCCCTGCAAGCGCGGCTACCGCTTCGCCGGCTTCACGCTGGACGAGGATGGCCGCCGGCTGTTCGACCCGGCCGGCAAGCCGGTGTCCCTGACCGTCGCCGAGTTCGACCTGCTGCTGGCGCTGGTCCGCGCCCATGGGCGGGTGCTCAGCCGCAACCAGATCCTCGACCTGACGCATCACGACCGCGACGACGTCTTCGACCGGACCATCGACGTCCTGATCCTGCGCCTGCGCCGCAAGATCGAGAGCAATCCGCAGCAACCCTGGCTGATCCGGACGGAACGCGGGCTCGGCTACGTGTTCGACTGCGACATCGAGGCAATCGGCACTTGATCCGGGGACACTGATCCGGTGGCGGCCGGTCCGGCGGCCGCGGTTCCGTTAACAAGATTACAGCCCCTCCCCATCGTCCGTGAAATCGGCCATTCACGCTGGCGGGGTATGCTGGCCGGACCAACAAACCCGTCCTCGTCAAAAAAGCCATTTCGACCTCCTGGGAGGAGTGTTCCGTGAAATCCACAGGCAATTGGATCAAGTCGGCCGGCCTCGGCCTGGGAATCCTCGCTGCCGGGGCCGTCCTCGCCGCCACGGCGGCGCCGGCCAAGGCGCAGGGCACGCTGACCGTCCTGTGCGGCGTGCAGGAGGAGTGGTGCAAGGCCATCGCCGTCGCCTTCGAGAAGAAATCCGGCACCGCCGTCGCCATGAGCCGCAAGAGCGCCGGCGAGGCGCTCGCCCAGATCCGCGCGGAAGCGGCCAACCCGAAGACCGATGTCTGGTGGGGCGGTCCCGGCGACCCGCACCTCCAGGCGGCGGAGGAGGGGCTGACCCTCGCCTACGAAAGCCCGCAGTTCAAGGACCTGCAACCCTGGGCGCAGAGCCAGTACAAGCAGTCGCAGGGCCGCAGCATCGGCATCTACGCCGGCGCGCTCGGCTTCACCTACAACACGGAGCTTCTGGCCAAGCGCAAGATCCAGGCCCCGAAATGCTGGGCGGACCTGCTCCGTCCGGAGTTCAAGGAAGAGATCCAGATCGCGAACCCCAACGCCTCCGGCACCGCCTACACCGCGCTGGCGACGCTGGTCCAGATCCTGGGCGAGGACAAGGCCTTCGATTACCTGAAGAAGCTGAACGACAACGTCAACCAGTACACCAAGTCGGGAAGCGCGCCGGCCGCCGCGGTCGCGCGCAGCGAGACGCTGGTCGGCGTCATCTTCATGCATGACGGCATCAACCAGAAGATCAACGGCTTTCCGGTGGACGTCGCCGCCCCCTGCGAGGGAACCGGCTACGAGATCGGGTCCGTCAGCATCATCAAGGGTTCCAAGAACCTCGACGCCGCCAAGGCGTTCTACGAGTTCGCCCTGTCGCCGGAAGGACAGGCCACCGGGGCCGAGACCAAGCAGTTCCAGATGCCGTCGAACCGGAAGTCGGCGACCCCTCCCGAGGCCCCGAACCTCGAGGCGATCCGGCTGATCGACTACAACTTCCAGAAATACGGAACCGCCGAGGAGCGCAAGCGCCTGCTGTCGCGCTGGGATGCCGAAATCAAGTCCGTCGCCCGGTAACCGCCTCCGCTTCCCTCATTCCGGCCGAATCCGCCATTCGCCGCCCATTTCCCGGGCGGCGGAGCCGGCCGTGCTCGGCCCGTCAGAACCCTCAGGTGATGTGATGCGTCCTCGCTCAGCAATATGGCTGGCGCTGGGGTGGGTGGGCTTTGCCCTGCTCCCCTGGTTCGCCGGCGGCGGCACCCAGCCCGCCCTCGAACCGCCGGCGCCCGGCCCGGCCGGCTCCGCCCTGATCGACGGCCTGACGAACGGACGCTGGTGGCTCCTGCCCATCGCCCTGCCGCTGCTCCTGGCGCTGGCCGTCACCGCGCTTCCCCGGCTGCGCCCCCGTCAGCCGGCGGCGCTGCTGGCCGCCGGCGCCTTCGGGCTCGCCTGGGTGGCGGTGCAGGGCTTCGCGATCGGCCTCGACGGCTGGGCGTGGGGATGGCTCGGCAGCCTGTTCGGCCCGCTGCCGCGCGGGCAGGGAGGCTACGGCATCGGTGCGGTGCTGACCGTGCTTTCCTTCCTGTTCCTGATGACCAGCGGCTTCGCCGGCCTCGGCTTCATGAAGGGGGACCGCTTCACCGCGGGCGCCATCGGGCTGGTGCTGGCCGCCATCGCCGCCTTCGTCTTCCTGCCGGTGGGCTATGTGCTGAGCGGTGCCGGCGACACCGGCGACGGCGGCTTCTCGCTGGTGGCGCTGGCTGGGCGGATCGCGGCCCCCGACATCTGGCGCCTGTCCTGCCTGACCGAGGCGAAGGCCTGCGGCGTGGTCTGGAACAGCGTCTTCCTGGCGGTGCTGACCGGCATCGCGACCACCCTGCTGGGCCTGGCCTTCGCCCTGGTGGCGGTGCGCACCGGCTTCCGCGCCAAGAAGCTGCTGCGGCTGCTGACGGTGCTGCCGATCATCACCCCGCCCTTCGTCATCAGCCTCGCCGTCATCCTGCTGTTCGGGCGCAACGGCACGGTCACCCTGGCGCTGTCGGACTGGTTCGGCATCCCGGTCTCGCGCTGGATCTACGGGCTTCCCGGCGTCCTGCTCACGCAGACCCTGGCCTTCACCCCGATCTCCTTCCTGGTGATGATCGGCGTGGTGCAGGGCATCGGCCCGTCGCTGGAGGAGGCCGCGCAGACCCTGCGGGCCAGCCGCTGGGTCACCTTCCGCACCGTCACCTGGCCGCTGATGCGTCCCGGCGTCGCCAACGCCTTCCTCATCAGCTTCATCGAGAGCCTGGCCGACTTCGGCAACCCGCTGATCCTCGGGGGCAACCTGGAGGTGCTGTCGACCAAGATCTACTTCGCGGTCGTCGGCGCGCAGAACGATCCCGGCCGCGCCGCGGCGCTGGGCATCATCCTGCTCTGCCTGTGCCTCGGCGCCTTCTGGGTGCAGCGCCAATGGCTCGGCAAGAAATCCTATGCGACGGTGGGCGGCAAGGGGGACAACGGCATCCCGTCCGAACTTCCCCGCGGGATCAGGATCGCCGCCTACGCCACGGCGCTTCCCTGGGCCGCCTTCACCTTCATCCTCTACGGCCTGATCCTGTTCGGCGGCTTCACCGAGAACTGGGGACGCAACAACAGCCTGACCCTGCGCCACTACCTGGCGGCCTTCGACCTGAGCTGGGGGCCGGGCGGCCTGATCTGGTCGGGCCGCGCCTGGGGATCGCTGTTCACGACGATCGAGGTCGCCGCCCTGTCGGCGCCGCTGACCGCCGCCGTCGGCCTGCTGACCGCCTACCTGCTGGTCCGCCAGCAGTTCAAGGGCCGCGGCGCCTTCGAGTTCCTGACGATGCTGAGCTTCGCCATTCCCGGCACCGTCATCGGCATCAGCTACATCCTCGCCTTCAACCAGCCGCCGATCGAGCTGACCGGCACCGTCACCATCCTGATCATCTGCTTCGTCTTCCGGAACATGCCGGTCAGCATCCGGGCCGGCGTCGCCGCCATGTCGCAGATCGACCGCAGCCTCGACGAATGCTCGCTGACGCTGGGTGCCGGCAGCGTGCAGACGATCCGCCGGGTGATCCTGCCGCTGCTGCGCCCGGCCATCGTGGCCTCTCTGGTCTACAGCTTCGTCCGGGCCATCACCTCGATCAGCGCCGTCATCTTCCTGGTCAGCCCGAAATACGAGCTGGCCACCGCCTACATCGTCGGCCGGGTCGAGCAGGGCGATTTCGGCCTCGCCATCGCCTACAGCTCGGCACTGATCGTGCTGATGTCGATCGTCATCGCGCTGATCCAGTTCGCCGTCGGCGAACGCCGGATCGGCCGCCGCACCGCCACTTCCGCCACGCTTCAGGAGAAGCCGGTATGAGCATCGCCAGCAAGGCCGCGGGCGTCGAGTTCCGCAACGTCACCCGCCGCTACAACACCGTCGCCGCGGTGGACGATGTCAGCTTCACCATCGAGGCGGGCACCCTCGTCACCCTGCTCGGCCCGTCGGGCTGCGGCAAGACCACCACGCTGCGCATGATCGCCGGGCTGGAGATGGCGACCAGCGGGACGATCCTGATCGGCGGCAAGGACGTCACCCGGCTGCCGGCCACCGACCGCAACGTCACCATGGTGTTCCAGTCCTACGCGCTGTTCCCGCACATGACGGTGGCGGACAACGTCGCCTATGGGCTGGTGGTCAGCGGCGTGCGCAAGCGCGACGCCGCCGCCAAGGCGGCCGAGGGGCTGGAGCTGGTCGGGCTCGGAGGCTACGGCCAGCGCCTGCCGAGCGAACTGTCGGGCGGCCAGCAGCAGCGCGTCGCCGTCGCCCGGGCCCTGGTGCTGGAGCCGGAGGTGCTGCTGTTCGACGAGCCGCTGTCCAACCTCGATGCCAAGCTGCGCCGCAAGATGCGCGACGACATCCGCGAGTTGCAGCAGAAGCTCGGCCTGACCTCGGTCTACGTCACCCATGACCAGGAGGAGGCGCTGGCCGTCTCCGACCGCATCATTGTGATGAACAAGTCGGTGATCGCCCAGAGCGGCACGCCGGACGAGCTGTACCGCCGGCCGAAGAACCGCTTCGTCGCCGACTTCATCGGCGGCGCCAACCTGATCGACGGCGAACTGGTCGGGCGCAGCGGCGGCACCGCCACGGTGGCGCTCGGCCGGCTGACGCTGTCGGTGCCCGATCCGGGGCTGCCGGCCGGGGAGGTCCTGCTGGCCATCCGGCCCAACGCGATCCGCCTGCGGCCCGCCCCCGTGGGAAGTGCCGCGGACAATGCCGCCAGCGAGGGCATCCCGGTCACCGTGCGCAAAGCCACCTATCTCGGCTCGCACATGGAATACGGGCTGGCCAGCGAGTTCGGCGACCTGTTCGTGGTCGATCCGAACGTCTCCAACCCGGTGCCGGCGGGGGCCAGCGCGCTCGCGACCTTCACCGGCGACGGCATCGCCGCCGTCGGACGCTGACGCAGCGGCGCCGCGGGCGGCGCGGAGAGAAGGGAGGTCGGGGGTGGAAGGAAGGGCAACGCCGTCCCGGCGGACGCGCCTCGGGATCCGGTCCGGGCTGGACGCCGCCATCGCACGGACCTGCGCCGGCGCGGAGGAGCTGCGCCGGCGCGGGCCGGCCGAACGCCGGCGGGCTTCTTTTCCCGCTGGCGCGGGCAAGGCGGACGGCTGTAGCCTCCCAACCGATGGTCAAGCGCGTGTTGCCCCCCGTTAGCGTCCGCGGCCGGCTGCTCGCCGCCTTCGGAACCATGGTGGTCCTGACCGCCGCGGTCGGCGGGGTCGGATGGATCGGGCTGGGGGAGACGGAGCGCTCCCTGCTGTCGCTGCAGCGCGACGGGCTCGGCAACATCGCGCTGGCGATGCGGATGGCGGAGCTGAGCACCGGGCTGGCCGCCCGCGCGCCCTTCATCGCCGCCATCGAAGCCACACCGGGGCTCGACGAGGAACGCAGCCAGCTCGAACTGAAGCTCGCCGACCTGACGGGGCTGGTCAACCGGCTGCCGGGGCTGGAGCGCGTGTCGCTGCACGTCCCCTCCGACGCCCCGTCGCTGGTGCGGCTCGCCGGCCGGCTCGACGGCACGCTGCGCAACCTGATGGACGTCACCGGCGAGGCCATCGCCGTGCGGGCGGAGGCCGCGACGATCCGGTTGGGCCTGGAGCGCCAGCGCATCCTCGGCGAGACGCTCGCCGCCGCCGCGGCCAGGACCTTCGAGCATCCCGGTTTCGAGGTCGTGGGAACGCCGCCCCTGCCCTTCTCGGTGCTGCGGCTGGCCGACCGCACGCGGGACACCGTCTCCGCCGCCCTCTCCACGAACAACCCGGCCGACCTCGCGCGCTGGCGCACCGGCTTCGAGGCCGACCGCCAGAGCCTGCGGGCGATCGACACCGCCACCGCCGGGCTGGCCCTGCTTGCCCCGTCCCTCGACCAGCTTCTCGGCGTGCTGGACACCCAGGCGCCGGTGTTCGACATCCGCGGGCGCCAGCTCGGGATCGAGCAGCGCAGCCGCTTCCTGGTCGCCGCCGCCAACACCCTGTCGGTCCAGTTGAACCGCGAGGTGGAGAGCGTCACCACCGCGATGCAGTCGGCGGCCCGCAGCCGGAGCGACGCCACCTTCTCCGCCCTGTCGTCGGGCAAGGCCGGCATCCTCGCCCTCGGCGTGCTGTGCGCCCTGGCGGCGGTCGCGGCGGCGGTCTACGTCATGCGCGACGTCGCCGGCAACCTGCGGGCGGTGACGCGGGCGATGTCGGCGCTGGCCGGCGGCGACCGGCTGGTCAGCGTCCCGGCCACCGGCCGGCCGGACGAGATCGGCGACCTCGCCCGCGCCTTCAGCGTCTTCAAGGAGAACGTCGCCGAACGCGATGCCCTGGCGCGGAAGCTGGGCGAGAACTCGCGCATGCTGAAAGCCGTCTTCGACAACATGAACGACGGCCTGTCGGTGTTCGACGAGAACGGCCGGCTGGTCACCTGGAATCCCCGCTTCCTCGACCTCAACGGCTTCACCCCGGCCGAGGTCGCCGGACGCGAGCTGGCCGAACTTCAACGGAGCCTGTCGAGGCGCGGCGTCGGCATCCACATGCTCGACGGCAGCAGCGTCGACCTGGAGGAGCTGACCCGGCTGCGGACGCGGCAGGCCGTCCGCTGCGAGCATCATTTCCCCGACGGGCGCGTGGTGGAACTGCACAGCAGTCCGATGCCGTCCGGCGGTTTCATCACCACCTACTCCGACCTGACGGAACGCAAGGACATCGAGAAGCAGCTCCGCCACGCGCAGAAGATGGAGGCGGTCGGCCAACTGACCGGCGGCATCGCCCACGACTTCAACAATCTGCTCGCCGCGATCATCGGCAACCTCCAGATGATCCACGACGAAACCGTGGAACAGGAGCAGGTGCGCGGCAAGGCGCTGCGGGCGCTCGACGCGGCGGAACGGGGCGCGACGACGATCCAGCGCCTGCTCGCCTTCTCGCGGCAGCAGGCGCTGCAGCCGCAGGCGATCGACCTGAACGAGCTTGTCGAAGGAATGCTGGATCTGCTGGCCTACGGCCTGGGCGGCGGGATCGTCCTGAAGACCGAACTGGCGCCCGGACTGCCCCCGGCCCTGGTCGACCCTGGGCAGTTGGAGAACGCGTTGCTCAACCTCGTCGTCAATGCCCGCGACGCGCTGGCCGACGGCGGCACGATCGTCATCGCCACGGAGGCCGACGGAAGGGACGCCGGCGGTGCCGCCGCGGGAGGGGGCGGCGACGCGATCGTCCTGTCGGTCCGCGACAACGGCAGCGGCATGCCGCCCGCCGTGCTGTCCCGCGTGTTCGAGCCGTTCTTCACCACCAAGCGCTTCGGACGGGGCAGCGGGCTCGGCCTGTCGATGGTCTACGGCTTCGTCCGGCAGTCAGGGGGCAAGGTCGACATCCACAGCGAGGTCGGCGCCGGCACCCGGGTCGCCATGTCCTTCCCGTGCGCGCGGCTGCAGCCCGAGGCGCCGTCCCAGCCGCGGGATCCTGGCCTGGTCGAGGGCGGGCGGGAACGCGTCCTGGTGGTGGAGGACGACGCCACCCTGCGCATGACCACGGTCGACATGCTCACGGCGCTGGGCTACCGGGCGGTGCCTGCGGCGTCCGCGGAAGAGGCGCTGGTCCTGCTGGAGAGGACGGCGTTCGACCTGCTGTTCACCGACGTCATCCTGACCGGCGGCATGAACGGACCCGCCCTGGTGGCGGTCGCGAAGGTCAGGCAGCCGTCGTTGCAGGTCCTGTTCTGTTCAGGCTATGCGCGGGATTTCCTGGTGGAGAGCGCCAGCCTGCCGCTGGACATCCACTTCATCCAGAAACCCTACCAGAAGCCGCTGCTCGCCGCCCAGGTCCGGAACGTCCTCGGCAACGGCGCCCAGCCAGCCGCCCAGTCCGGCCCCGTACGCAGCCTGGCCGACCAGACGGCGACGCCGGAACGGGGCTGAGGCGGCAAGGCAGAGGACCAGGAACCGGACCGCAGGTCGACGCCGAGCCCCCGAGACAGGAGGGGAAACGGGAAGGCCCGCGACCTCCGGCGGCAGGGACGCTGCCGGAGATCGCGGGCCTTCGCCGTGGCGGTCGGTCAGTTCGCCACGGCCTTGATCTCGGCGTCCCAACGGCTCAGCAGGCGCTTGCGCTCCTCGACCATGCCGTATTTCTGGAAGTTGTAGTCGATCAGCCGGACATCTTCGAACTTCGGCGCATCGGGCGGCGACACCGACTGCTTGTTGGACGGCGTCATCTGCATGTTGACGGCTCCGTAGTTCTGCGCTTCCGGCGTCAAGGCGAAGTCGTAGAACGTCTTGGCGGCGTCGAGGTTCTTGGCGCCCTTGAGGATGCTCATCGAACCGATCTCGTAGCCGGTTCCCTCGCAGGGGGTCGAGATGTCGACCGGGAACTTGTTGACCTTCTGGATGACGCTATCGTTGACCCAGGAGATTCCGACCAGCGTCTCGCCGCGGGCGACGGCCGCTGCCGGGGCCGCACCGGACTTCGTGTACTGGTTGATGCTCTCGTTGAGCTTCTTCAGGTAGTCGAAGCCGGCATCCTCGCCGAAGATCTGCACGAGCGTCGCAAGCGTCGTGTAGGCCGCGCCGGAGGAGTTGGGATTGGGCATCTGGATCTCGCCCTTGAACTCCGGACGCAGCAGGTCGGCCCAGCATTTCGGCGGCTGGATCCCGCGCTTGGCCAGCATCTCGGTGTTGTAGACGAAGCCGAGCGCGCCGGCATAGATCCCGACGCTGCGCCCGTTGGACTGCTTGTACTGGCTCTGCGCCCAGGACTGCAGGTCCTTCAGGTGGGCGCTCTCGTAGGGGACGCTCAACCCTTCCTCGGCCGCCTGAAGGTGCGGGTCGCCCGAGCTGCCCCACCAGATGTCGATCTTCGGGTTGTTCGCCTCGGCCCGAATCTGCGCCAGAGCCTCGCCGGCGCTCTTGCGGGTCATCGCGACGCTGATGCCGGTCTTCTTCTCGAAGGCGACGACCATCGCCTTGCACCATTCCTCCTGCACGCCACACATGACGGTGACGCTTCCCTGCGCATGGGCCGAGCCTCCACCAAGCGCAAACAGGGCGCCGATACCGACAGCCAGAGAAGCCGCTCTGGCAAATGCAGAAATCATGGAAAAATCCTCCGACTTGTTCTAGATTATTATTTTCACGAGGATGCCATTTTATCCAAAAATATTTGCATTTCTGAACATAAATGGCATCAATAGCGAAGAGAGAACAAGAACGATATTGATTTCTCTTCGCCTCTTTCACCGCCGTCGCGTGGCGTCGTTCCCCCGGCGCCATTCTTTCCGATTGTTCATACAACGTGCGAATGAATGGCGGATTTCATGATGATGGGAAACGGACGAAACACTGTTAACCGAGACCGTACGGCAGGTGGTGCCTGGGTGCCGGCCAGGGACAAGACCGGCAGTGGGATCGGCGATCATGGCTGAGCCTGTCGCTGCCACCGTCGACCGCCTGCGTGGACGGGCCGGATTCCTGCCGGTCGACGCGGTGGCCGGGCTCGCCGACGACGGCGTTCTCGTCCTCGATCCGTTTTCGACGCTCGTCTCGCCGGGGGTGGCGCTGGCGGCCGGCGTCACCCTCTGGCCCGGCACGATCCTCCAGGCGACCGGCGATGGCCGCATTGCGATCGGAGCCGAGACCCAACTCTTTCCCGGAACCCGCATCGTCGCCGCTGGCGGGCGGGTGTCGGTCGGCACCATGGCCGAAATCGGCGAGGAAGGCGGCTTCACCATCAAGGCCGACCAACCCGGCAACCTCGTCGAGATCGGCAGCGGTGCGCGGCTGCTCGGCGGCGGTTCGCTCACCCTGTGCAACAGCATCGGGGATGGGGCGCAGGTGCTCGGTCCCATCCGGATGCAGAACTGCCGGCTGCAGGCCGGCGGCAGCCACCGCGAGCCCGATCCCGACCGGCGCGGCGGCGTGCTCAAGGGCAGCGGCGTCGCCCGCGGCCTCACCGTGCCGACCGGGATGGTGATCCAGGCGTTCGGGCTGTTCAGCGAGGACGACCTGCGGCCGCAGACCTTCTTCCATCCGAAGCCACGGGAGTGATGCGATGACGGATATCGGGAATGGCCGGCTCGAACTCGGCCTCGGCCTGCTGTCGATCGGCCGGAGCTGGGGGGTGCGCCCGGCCGCGGTGCCCGGCGAGGCCGAGGCCGACGCCCTGCTGCGGCGCGCGCTCGACCTCGGCATCCGTGTGCTCGACACGGCCCCGGCCTATGGCGGCAGCGAGGCGGTGCTCGGCCGTTTTCTCGCCCGCCTGCCGGGACCGCAGCGCTCCGCCGTGACGGTGATGACCAAAGCCGGCGAGCATTGGGATCCGGAAACCGGGGTTCCCTTCGCCGACCATGGCCGGGATGCCCTGCGGCGCAGCATCGACCGCAGCCTCGGACTGCTCGACCGCGTCGACGTGCTGCAGATCCACAAGGCGACGGTCGAGGTGGTGGACAGTCCCGGCGTCGTCGCCGCGATCGACCATGCCAGGGGGGCGGGCGTGACGCGGTTCGGGGCAAGCGTCGCGACGGTCGATGCCGGCCTGCGGGCGATCGAGACGGGGCTCTATTCCTTCCTGCAATTCCCCTTCAGCAGCGCCAACCGGCAGATGCTTCCGCTTCTCCCGGCAATGGCCGGGGCCGGGCTGCGGGCGATCGTCAACCGTCCCTTCGCCATGGGTGCGCTGGTCGGGCCGGACGCCGACGGGGATGCCGCCCGGTCGGCTTTCGCCTTCATTGCCCGGCATCTCGCCGACGGCATCGTCCTGACCGGAACCGGCAAGGTCGCCCACCTCGAAGCGAACGCCGCCAGCTTCGCCGGCGCGATGGCGCAACCCGCTCCCTAACCCTCACCGCTTCCGCAACAGCGCGGCAGGCTGCCCGAGGAATGGGCAGGCTGCCGCGTACCTGAACGGCTGCGTGCAAATTGGGCACATCCCACATCGGCGCGCTTTCGGCCCTCGTTCCGGTCGCGCCCCGCAACCGCCGTCCGTCCGCGCCCGAGGGCGTTTGGCCTGACGTTTGCAGAGTACAGAGGCTTGCTTTTTCACCAGCCCGCAGGACCGGCCCGGCAGCTTAATATCGGGCGAGTGGACAGGTCGATCGGCGGACAGGCCGCGTACACTGCCAACAAACAGGATTGACAGCGGGCTTCGGCCCTCGTTAACGTTGGGACAAGAATTAATTGGGCGAATAATAAAATCGCCTAACCGTCTGATACCAGACACATAAGCATCCCGAACGGGGGCAGCCCCTGCGCGCGTCCCCGGCCAGGCCGGCGACCTGCGCAGGCGTGGGACCATGTGCAAGTCCACACAAAATTCCCTAAGGACAGGAGGGTTAGAGATGTACCGCTACGTTCTGGGATGCGCGCTCGCCGCCGGTGTCGCCGCGGCCGCTCCGGCCAACGCGCAGGACAGCGTCAAGATCGGCCTCGTCGAGCCGCTGACCGGCTCCGTCGCCTACAACGGCAAGTCGGTGGTCGAGGGCGCCAAGCTGGCGGTGGAGCAGATCAACGCCAAGGGCGGCGTGCTCGGCAAGCCGGTCGAGCTGGTGATCGAGGACGGGCAATGCGCCCCCGCCAACTCGGTGAATGCCGTCGAGAAGCTGGTGCAGAAGGACAAGGTGGCCGTCCTGGTCGGCGCCTTCTGCAGCTCCGCCACCGCGGCGATCATGCCGGTGGCGCAGAAGTACAAGATTCCGCTGGTCACCGGCGTGTCGTCGAGCGCCGCCCTGACCGAACAGAACAATCCCTGGTTCTTCCGCGCCGCCGAGACCGACGCGCTGATGGCCAAGGCCTTCGCCAAGATCCTCGCCAACGACCTGAAGCTGAAGAGTGTCGCCTATGTCGGCGTCAACGACGACTGGGGCCGCGGCGGCGTCGAGGAGTTCTCGCGCGACCTGTCGGCGCTCGGCGTCAAGACGGCGATGACCGAGTATTTCGACCACGGCACCACCGACTTCTTCACCCTGCTGACCAAGCTGCGCGCGGCCAAGCCCGACGGCATCTTCGTCGCGGCGGAGACGCAGGACGGCTCGATCCTGGTCAAGCAGCTCCAGGAGATGGGCCTGCAGAGCAAGGTGTTCGGCGTCGGCTCCTGGGCGACCGCCGACTTCATCAACCTGACCGGCGACGCCGCCGAGGGCATCTATGCCGCGGTCCCCTACGTCTCCAGCGTCGAGAACCCGGCCAACCAGGACTTCGTCAAGGCCTACGAGGGCAAGTACAAGGTGAAGCCCGGCAAGTACGGCGCCGCCGGCTACAACGCGCTGAACATCACCGCGCAGGCGATCGCGCGGGCCGGCGGCACCGACGCCGAGGCCATCCGCAAGGCGCTCGCCCAGACCGACTACAAGGCGCCGAACGGCAACTACCGCTTCACCGCCAAGGGCCAGGCCTACGGCTTCGACGCCGTGCTGGTGCGCATCGAGGGCGCCACGCCCAAGGTCGTCGCCTCGGCCCCCGTCGAAGCGCCGCAATGAGCGCCGCAGTGAGTGCCGCAGTGAGGCGGCATCCCGCCACGCCCTAAAGGCCCCCTATCGAGGCTGACACCGCAATGGATCTGTTCCTGCAATTCCTGGCCAACGGGCTGGTGGTCGGCGTCTTCTACGCGCTGTCGGCGCTCGGGCTGACGCTGATCTTCGGCCTGATGCGCGTGGTGAACTTCGCCCACGGCGAGTTCTACATGCTGGGCGGGGTGGTGGGGTGGTTCGTCACCACCTACCTCGGGCTCGACTTCTTCTCAGGGCTGGTGCTGGTGGCGCTGGTCATGGGCAGCTTCGGCTGGGCGGTGGACCGCTTCCTGATCGAGCGCGTCCGCGGCCAGGGCGAAGAGCCGGGCATCCTGCTGACCATCGGGCTGTCGATCTTCCTGGTCAACATCACCCTGCTCGCCGTCGGCCCGGCGCCGCTGAAGGTCGCTCGCGCCATCACCGAGGGGCCGATCTTCCTCGGCCCGGTCACCATCACCAAGATGCGCCTGCTCGCCATGGTCATCGGCGTGGCGCTGATCTTCGCGGCGCACGCCATCATCCACCGCACCCGGCTGGGCAGCGCCATGCGGGCCACCTTCCAGGACCCGATGGCCGCCAGCCTGGCCGGCATCCGCACCAAGCAGGTCTATGCCGCGACCTTCGCGCTGGGCTGCACCCTGTCGGCGCTGTCGGGCATGCTGCTGGCCAGCATCTATTCCGCCCAGGCGTCGGTCGGCGGGCTGGTCAGCCTGAAGAGCTTCGTCGTGGTGATCCTCGGCGGCATGGGCAGCTTCCCCGGCGCCATCGCCGGCGGCCTGCTGCTCGGCGTCGCCGAGGCGCTGTGGGGCGGCTATGTCGCCACCGGCATGGTCGACATCATCGGCTTCCTGCTGGTCATCCTGATCCTGGTGCTGCGGCCGCAGGGTCTGTTCTCGATCCGGGCGGAGAGGGCCTGACATGACGCTCGAACGCAACGTCCTCCTCGGGCTCGGGGTACTGGCGGCCCTGCTGCCCTTCGCGGTCACCGACCAGTATCTCCTGCACCTCGCCGTCATGGCGCTGTTCTACGCCATCCTCGCCAACAGCCTGAACCTGGTGGTCGGCTATGTCGGCGAGTTCTCGCTCGGCCACACGGCCTTCCTGGGCACCGGCGCCTACACCGCGGCCCTGCTGTCGGTGAACGCCGGCTGGCCGATGTGGGCGGCGGTGCCGGCGGCAGGCCTGGTGGCGGCCCTGTTCGGGCTCGGCATCGGCGCCATCACGCTGCGGCTGCAGGGACCGTACTTCGTCATCGTCACCCTGTCCTTCGCCGAGGTGCTGCGCATCATCGCCAACAACTGGATCGGCGTGACCAACGGCCCGATGGGGCTGGCCGGCGTCGGCCAGGGTGGCATCGCCGACAAGCGCGTCTTCTTCGCCATCGTGCTGGGGCTGGCGGCGCTGACCTTCTACCTGTCCTACCGCTTCGTCTATTCCAACGCCGGCCGCGCCGCGGTGGCGGTGCGCGAGAACCGCTACGTCGCGCAATCGATCGGCGTGAACCCCTTCGGCTCGGCCATGCAGGCCTTCGTGCTGGGCGCCTTCATGGCGGGGTTGGCCGGCGGCTTCTACGCCTTCTACATCTCCTTCGTCGGGCCGGAGGTGTTCCGCTTCTCCTTCATGGCGACCATCATCATCATGGTGCTGATGGGCGGCAAGGGCACGCTGGTCGGGCCGGTGGTCGGCGCGGTCATCGTCACCCTGCTGGAGGAATACCTGCGCGAGCTGCAGGAGCTGCGGCTGTCGCTGTTCGGGCTGATCGTCATGGCGATCGTGCTGTTCCTGCCCAACGGCCTGATGGGCTTCATCGCCCGCCGCCGCGAGCAGCGCGGCGACGCCCCCTCCCTCTCCCCCGCCATCGAGGAGCGCACCGTATGACCGCCCTCCCCACGCAGCGCCATGGCGGCGAACCGCTGCTGCGCGCCGAGAACCTGACCATGCGCTTCGGCGGCATCACCGCGGTGAAGCAGGTCGGCTTCTCGGTCGGCCCCGGCGAGATCGTCGGGCTGATCGGCCCCAACGGCGCCGGCAAGACCACCTGCTTCAACATGCTGACCGGCTTCTACACGCCGACCGAGGGCCGGGTCTTCTTCAAGGGCGCCGACGTCACCAGCCACAAGCCGCACGCCATCGCCCGGCTCGGCCTGATCCGCAGCTTCCAGAAGACCAACGTGATGAAGCGGCTGACGGTCTTCGAGAATGTGCTGACCGGCCACTACCTGGAAGGCCGCCAGTCGCTGCTCGCCACCTTCTTCCCCGGCGAGCGGGTCCGCCGGGCCGAGCGCGAGGCGCGGGAGAGCGCCGCCGCCGTCGTCGAGACGATGGGCCTCGCCCGCCGCATGAACGCCCCGGCCCACCTGCTGTCCTGCGGCGAGCTGCGCCTGCTGGAGGTCGCGGTGGCGCTGGCCGCCAAGCCGACCCTGCTGATGCTGGACGAGCCGGCCGCCGGCCTGAACAGCCACGAGGCCCTGCTGTTCGGCGAGACCCTCAAGACGCTGATCGGCAAGGTGGTGCAGTCGCTGCTGATCGTCGAGCACAACATGGAGCTGGTGATGGGGGTGTGCGACCGCATCGTCGTCCTCAACTTCGGCCAGATGCTGGCGGAAGGCGAGCCGCGCGAGATCCTGAACAACCCGAAGGTCGCCGAGGCCTATCTCGGCAAGGCGGCGGCATGAGCACGATCACGATGGACGCCCCGGACAGGACGGCCACTGCGGGCGATCCGGTGCTGCGGGTGCAGGACCTGCATGTGGCCTACGGCAGCACCGCGGCGCTGCACGGCATCTCGCTCGACGTCCATGCCGGGGAGACGGTGGCGCTGATCGGCGCCAACGGCGCCGGAAAGAGCACGACGCTGCGCGCCATCTCCGGCCTGCTGAAGGCGCGGTCGGGCAGCATCGACTGGAACGGCAAGCCGATCGCCAACCGCCCGCCGGAGGAGATCGTCGCCGCCGGCATCGCCCATTGCCCGGAAGAGCGCCATGTCTGGCCCGGCATGACGGTGGAGGAGAACATCGCGCTCGGCGCCTATCTCTGCCGCTCGAAGGACGAGGTGCGCACCCGCATGGGCATGGCCTTCCACCGCTTCCCGCGGCTGCGCGAGCGGGCCAGGCAGATGGCCGGCACGCTCAGCGGCGGCGAGCAGCAGATGCTGGCCATCGCGCGCGCCCTGATGTCGGAACCGCGCCTGCTGATGCTGGACGAGCCCAGCCTGGGCCTCAGCCCCCGCATGGCCGAGGAGGTGTTCGAGGTGGTGCGCGCCATCAACGCCCACGGCGTGACGGTGCTGCTGGTCGAACAGAACATCCACAACGCGCTGGCGGTCGCCAGCCGCGCCTATGTCGTCCAGACCGGCCGCATCACCACCGCCCGCCCGTCCGCCGAGCTGCGCGACGACCCGGAACTGCTGAAGGCCTATCTGGGCGGGTGAGTTCGGGGCGTGGACCGGCCCCCTCCCTAACCCTCCCCCGCTTCGCGGGAGAGGGGACTGCCGCCGAATTGGCGCGTGCTCCCTCTCCCGCAACGCGGGGGAGGGTCGGGGAGGGGGCCGGCCCGCCACCAGACCACTGGCGTCACAGGTCAATAGTAATTAAACAGCCGACCGATTAATTTTCGGCGTCTCCCTGAAGGAGGGATAGAGTGAGAAGCAAACCGCGGATCGGAATCGTCGGCGGCGGCATCGGCGGCGTGGCGCTGGCCGGCTGCCTGCTGCAACGGGGCTTCGAGGTGCGCCTGTTCGAGCGCGCCCCCGGCTTCGGCGAGATCGGCGCCGGCATCCAGATGACGCCGAACGCCGTCAAGGTGATCAAGACGCTGGGCCTGCTCGACAAGATGCTGGAGGCGGGCTTCCTGCCGAAGGCGCTGGTCGGCCGCAACTGGCGCACGGCGCGGGAGAATTTCCGCACGCCGCTGACCGACTGCCCGACGCTCTACGACGCGCCCTTCATCCACATCCATCGCGCCGACCTGCATTCCATCCTCGCCTCGGTGGTGCCGGAGTCGATCGCCACCTTCGGCATCGGCTGCACCGGCGTCCGCCAGGATGCCAACGGCGCCGTCGCCACCTTCGACGACGGCAGCGAGTATGAGGCCGACCTGATCGTCGGCGCCGACGGCGTGCGCTCCGCCGTGCGCGCCTCGCTGTTCGGGCCGGAGGCGCCGCGCTTCACCGGCCACATGTGCTACCGCGCCGTGGTGCCGGTCGGCGGCCCGGTCGACTTCGTGGCGCCGGAGGCGTCCTTCTGGTTCGGCCCGAAGAGCCACGTCGTCACCTACTATGTCCGCGGCGGCACGGCGGTGAACATCGTCGCGGTGGCCGAAACCAGCGACTGGGTCGAGGAAAGCTGGAACGCCCCCAGCAGCCGGACCGAGCTGCTGAACGCCTTCCAGGGCTGGCACCGCAACGTCGAGACGCTCTTCCAGCGCGTCGACACCGTCTACAAGTGGGGCCTGTTCGACCGCGACCCGATGACCGGCTGGTCGAAGGGCCGGGTCACCCTGATGGGCGACGCCGCCCATCCGATGCTGCCCTTCCTGTCGCAGGGTGCCGCCATGGCGATCGAGGACGCCTATGTGCTCGCCGCCTCGCTGGACGGCCACGGCCACGACGTCGCCTCGGCGCTCAGGGACTACGAGCGCGAGCGGCTGCCCCGCACCAGCCGGGTCCAGTTGGAGGCGCGGGAGCGCGGGCGCACCTACCACCTGCCCTCCCCGCTCGCCCAGGCCAAGCGCGACTTCGTCTACTGGCTGCGCGGCCTGATCAACCCGCAGGCCACCGGCATCCAGGCCAACTGGGTTTACGAGTACGACGCCCGCAAGTTCCGCCCCGGCGTCGCCGCCACCCCCGAACTCGCCGCCTGAGGGACGCATCCAATGACCACCCGGACCTACCGCATCGGCCAGATCGTCCCCAGCTCCAACACGACGATGGAGACGGAGATCCCGGCGATGCTGACCGCGCACGCGCTGGCGCACGGCACCCGCTTCACCTTCCATTCCAGCCGCATGCGCATGAAGACGGTCAGGAAGGAGGAGCTGGCGGCGATGGACGGCGAGTCCGACCGCTGCGCGCTGGAACTGACCGATGCCCGCGTCGACGTGCTGGGCTACGCCTGCCTGGTGGCGATCATGAGCATGGGCCGCGGCTACCACCGCATCTCGCAGGAGCGCCTGCAGGGCCGCACGGTGGAGAACGGCGCTCCGGCACCCGTCATCACCAGCGCCGGGGCGCTGGTCGACGCCCTTCCGGTCATCGGCGCCAAGCGCATCGCGCTGGTCGCCCCCTACATGAAGCCGCTGACCCAACTGGTCATCGACTACATCGAGCATGAGGGGGTGGAGGTCGCCGACTGGCGGGCGCTGGAGATCCCGGACAACATCGCGGTCGGCCGCCACGACCCGGAAAACCTGCCGGCGATCGTCGCCGGCATGGACACCGCCAGCGTCGACGCCATCGTGCTGTCGGCCTGCGTCCAGATGCCGTCGCTGCCGGTGATCGCCAAGGTCGAGGCGATGACCGGCAAGCCGGTGGTCACCGCCGCCGTCGCCACCACCTACGCCATGCTGAAGGCGCTGGACCTGAAGCCGGTGGTGCCGGGTGCCGGCGCCCTGCTGTCCGGCGCCTACTGAGGGAGGACAGTATGGGCAGCACCTTCCGCTACGGCGCCAACATCCACGCCAACGGCATCCGCCAGCATTACCTGCGCTACGGCGGCAGCGGCCGTCCCGTGGTGATCGTGCCGGGCATCACCAGCCCGGCGCCGACCTGGGGCTTCGTGGCCGAGCGTTTCGGCCGCAACTTCGACACCTATGTGCTCGACGTCCGCGGCCGCGGCCTGTCGGAGACCTCCGGCAGCCTCGACTACGGGCTGGACGCCATGGCCGCCGACGCCGCCGCCTTCGCGGCGGAACTCGGGCTCAAGGACTACGCGCTGGTCGGCCATTCCATGGGTGCGCGCATCGGCCTGCGCGCGGTCAGCCGCCACGGCGCCGAGCCGGGCTGCCTGGTCATGGTCGACCCTCCGGTGTCCGGCCCGGGCCGCCGCCCCTACCCGGCGCAGCTTCCCTGGTACGTCGATTCCATTCGGCTGATGGCGCGGGGCGCCGATCTGGAGGCGATGCGCCCCTTCTGCCCGACCTGGACCGACGAGCAACTGCGCCTGCGCGCCGAATGGCTGCACACCTGCGACGAGCGGGCGATCGTCACCGCCTATGAGGGCTTCCAGACCGACGACATCCACGGCGACCTGCCGCGGGTGCGCTGCCCGTCCCTGCTGATCGCCGCCGGCCGCGGCAACGTCATCCTGCCGGAGGAGGAGGCGGAAATCCGCGACATCAACCCGGCCATCGGCATCGTCCGGGTGGAGAATGCCGGCCACATGATCCCCTGGGACGACGAGGACGGCTTCTACCGCGCGTTCGGCGATTTCCTGGGCAAGCCGGTCTGAGGTGCGGCGCCCTCCCCCCCTCCCTGCCCCTCCCCCGCTTCGCGGGAGAGGGAGCACGCGCCGGATCGGCGGTAGTCCCCTCTCCCGCGAAGCGGGGGAGGGTTAGGGAGGGGGCCAGAACGCAGCAGCGCAATCCCCCACACACACGAAAGGGCCCCACGATGTCCGTCAGCGACGCCGACATGGTCCGCGCCTGGACCCATGTCCTCACCCTGTCGAAGCTGAAGCCCGGCGACACGGTCACCCTGCTGACCAGCGCCAACACCCACCCGCAGACCCTGCAGACCGCGCGCATCGCCGCCGGGATGATGGGGGCGGTGGTGAACCGGCTCGACCTCGCGCCGATGAACGCCGAGCACGCGCACAGCCGCGACAGCCTCGCCTATCTCGGCACCACGCCGCTGACCGGAAACCGCGCCGCCATCGCGGCGCTGAAGGAAAGCGACATCGTGCTCGACCTGATGACGCTGCTCTTCTCGCCCGAGCAGGCGGAGATCCTGGAGAGCGGCACCCGCATCCTGCTGGCCGTCGAGCCGCCGGAGGTGCTGGTCCGCCTGCTGCCCAGCCTGGAGGACAAGGCCCGCGTCGCCGCGGCCGCCGCGCTGATGGCCGATGCCAGGGAGATGACCGTCACCTCGGCCGCCGGCACCGACCTGCGGCTGCCGCTCGGCGAGTTCCCGGCGATCCAGGAATACGGCTTCGTCGACGAGCCCGGCCGCTGGGACCATTGGCCGAGCGGCTTCGGCCTGACCTTCCCCAACGAGCGCAAGGCGGAGGGCCGCGTCGTTCTGGAGCGCGGCGACATCCTGCTGCCGATGAAGTCCTACGTCACCGACCGCGTCGAGATGACGGTGGAGAAGGGCTACGTCACCTCGATCACCGGCGGCATCGACGCCGACCTGCTGAACGATTACATGGAGGTCTTCGCCGACCCCGAGGCCTATGCCGTCTCCCATGTCGGCTGGGGCCTGCAGAAGCGGGCGCGCTGGTCGACGCTCGGTCTCTACGACCGCGAGGGCACCATCGGCATGGACGCCCGCGCCTTCGCCGGCAACTTCCTGTTCTCGATGGGGCCGAACAACGAGGGCGGCGGATCGCGCACCACCGCCTGCCACATCGACATTCCCATGCGCAACTGCACCGTCCGCCTGGACGGCCGCGAGGTGGTCCGCGCGGGCCAGCTTCTGGAACAGGAGGAAACGGTATGAGCGAGCCCACCCAAGCAGTCTACGAGCGCCAGGGCTTCGGCCGGTCGCTGGGCATCCAGGGCCGGATCGGCCTGCTGATCGTCGATTTCGTCAACGGCTTCGCCGACCCGGCTGTGTTCGGCGGCGGCAACATCCCCCCCGCCATCGCCCGCACGGTGACGGTGCTGGAGGAGGCGCGCAAGCGCGGCTGGCCGGTCGCCCACACCCGCATCGTCTATGCCGGCGACGGCTCGGACGCCACGGTCTTCTCGATCAAGGTCCCCGGCATGCTGACCCTGACCGAGGACGCCCCGGCCAGCGCCATCGTGCCGGAACTGACGCCGGCGGCCGGCGAACTGGTGGTGCGCAAGACCAACCCCTCCGCCTTCTTCGGCACCGGCCTTGCCCCGTGGCTGACGCAGAAGGGCGTGGAGACGCTGCTGGTCGCCGGCTGCACCACGTCCGGCTGCGTGCGGGCCAGCGTGGTCGACGCGATGTGCCACGGCTTCCGGCCGGTGGTCCTGTCCGATTGCGTCGGCGACCGGGCGCTCGCCCCGCACGAGGCCAACCTGTTCGACATCGCGCAGAAATATGGCGACGTCGTGCCCGCGGAGCGTGTACTCGCGCTCTGAACGCATGAAAGGAGAGGGTGCGCCTTTGGCCAACGGTGTTATACGTGTCCGCGACAGGGACGAACCCTCCGCGGATGCCATGAAGTCAGCGAGTACACAGTCCAAGGCGGCGGCGCACCCGGAAACCGAGCATCCGGAAACGGCCGCCAAGCGCGGGCGCCCGGCGCAACGCCGCCGGGCCGGCCCCGGCCGGCCGGAAGGCGTCAGCAACGTCCGCGACGAGATCCTCGATGCGGCGGAGATCGAGTTCGCCAACCTCGGCTACGCCGGCACCAGCCTGCGCAACGTCGCCGACGCCGCCCAGGTGACGCAGGCGCTGATCAACTATTACTTCGGATCCAAGTACGGCCTGTTCGAAGAGGTCTTCCTGCGCCGCGGGCGGCAGATCTCCGAGGATCGCGTGCAGCGGCTGGAAGCGCTGCGCAGCGCCGGCACGCCGCCGGCGGTGGCTGACATCGTCCGCGCCTTCCTGCTGCCGGCCCTGTCGATGCGGGCGACCGCCGCCGGCCGCACCTTCATGCGGCTGCAGGCCCGCCTGCACACCGAACCGCCGGAAATCTCCTACAAGCTGCGCAACGAGGCCTACGAGGACTCCACCCGCATCTTCACCGAGGCCCTGCGCGATGCCCTGCCGCACCTGGCCGAGCGGGATGTCTACTGGCGGATGACGCTGATGATCGGCGCCTATCTCTACGCCTTCTCCGACACCCACCGGCTGGAGGAGATGGCGCCCGGCATCTGCAACCTGGACGATCCCGACGAGATCCTGAACGCCATCACCAGCTTCGTCACCGCGGGCATGCTGGCTCCGGCCCCCTGAGGAGCCCCACCGGCCTGGACGTTGACGATCCGCCATTCCTGATCTGGATCAAGGCGCGCCCTGCCCCGTCCAAGCAATATTAATCGAACGATTAATTTGAGGGCGCCGCCATGCCGCTACCGTCTCACCCCCCTTGCGAAACCGCCGCACGCCTCCTCGCCGGCAAAGGCTGGTGCGCCACCCTGCTGGAGCGCTGGCGCGCCGGCAGGCAGGCCCGGGCGCTGGATTCCCTGACGGCGTTCGACCGCAATGCCGTGCTGCATGATGCCGGGCTGGCGGAAAGCGATCTCCCGGCCGTCGCCCATGGCGGCCATGCGCGGTCGCTCCTGCCGGCGGCGCTCGCCCTGCGCGGCATCGACGGCGCCGCCCTGGACGGCGGTCGCGCCGACATCATGCACGACCTCGCGCGGGTGTGCATGCATTGCCGCAAGGCACGCGCCTGCACGCGGCTGCTGGCTGCCGGGGACCGCGGCGGACATGCCCGCCTGTGCCCGAACGAGCCGACCCTGGCCTCGCTCGGATAGGAAGCCGCCGCCGCCGGCCACCGCCGTTTAATGGCGGTACCCCGGTCCGGCACCACCGGCGCATGTTCCCCCCGACGCCCCCGTGGCGTAGCGTTCTGGACCTCCGGCGGCATCAGGATACCGCCGGAGGTCCAGAACGCTATGACGAACGCAGCAGGGGGGATTGCCGCCGATGCCGTCCATGGGCCATGTGCATTTCGACGCGGCGGGGGATGACCGGTCCGCCGTCTGGTCCATCGTCGCCGCGCTCCTGTTCGTGCTTCTCGTGGACAGCCTGTTCGGCTTCATCCTCCGCCCCTACCTGGACGGCAGCGACGGCGACACCACCGTCTGGGACGTGCTGGTGCTGATCTTCGTCGGAAACCCCGAGCGGCTGCCGCTGGACTCCTGGGAACCGATGATGACGGCCCTCGCGTGGCTGCATCAGCATGGCGGGAAGGACGTCTATGATGCCGTCTTCTTCACCCAGCACGTGAAGTTCCAATATCCGTTGACCTCGCTGCTGCCGCTGGAATTGCTGTCCGCGCTGCATCTTCTGCACCTGCGCGTCTATGCCCTGATCAACCTGCTGATGGTCGTGGCGAGCGCCGCCGGCATGGCGCTCCTGATGCGCGACCTGTCGCAGGGGTGCGATGCCGGCCGGCCGCCGACGCTGCGGGACCAGGTCCCGACACGGCGCTGGGCGCCGGCGACGCTCGGGATCGTCGCCACCCTGTGCTTCTATCCGATCACCAAGGCCTTCGCGGTGGGCCAGATCCAGGTCTGGCTGAATGCCGCCTTCATCTTCGCCGCCCTCTTCTACCTGCGCGACCGGCGGCTGCTGGCCGGCCTGCTGCTCGGCGGCTCGACGCTGATCAAGCCGCAGATGTCCCTCTTCCTGGTCTGGGCGCTGCTGCGCCGGGACTGGCGCTTCGCGCTGGGCTGGACGGCCGTCGTGGTGCCCGGCTTCGCGGCCGCGACGGCGCTCTACGGCCTCGGCCCGTCGCTGCACTATCTCGACGTGCTGTCCTTCCTGGGCCGGCATGGCGAAAGCTACTATTCCAACCAGACCGTGAACGGCCTGCTGCACCGGCTGCTGCACAACGGCCCCAACCTGCTGTCGATGACCAGCAGCGACGCGGCGTGGCGGGGCAGCGCCTTCGCGCCCTACCATCCGCTGGTCCATGCCGCCACGCTGGTCACCGGCATCCTGTTCGGGCTGTTCGGGCTGCTCTGGCGGGCCGGCGGCAAGACCGGCGACCGGATGGCCTCCTTCCTGGTGGCCGGGCTCTGCTTCACGATCGGTTCGCCGATCTCCTGGGTCCCCCATTACGGGGTGATGCTGCCGGCCTTCGCCGTCCTGCTGTTCATCCTGCTCGGCCGCCTGCGGAGCGACCGCCGGCGGACCTTGCGCGACCTGCTGCTGCTCGGCACCGCCTTCGCGATCATGAGCAACGACTTCTTCCGGCCGCTGGACGAGCTGGCGGACACCCCGTTCAACGTCCTGCAGTCCTACCTGTTCTTTTCCGGGCTCCTGCTGCTCGGCCTGCTGGTGGGGACCGCCGGCCGCCAGGGGGCGCCCGACGGGGGACGGCCGGTGTCCCTCTCCGGCGCCCTGGCGGCCCCGGGGACGGGGAAAGCCGCGCCGGACACCCCCTGACCGGAGAATGGGACGGGAGGACGGGACCGGGCGCGAGCGTGCGGGCGGCGGAACCTGCCGTCCTTCATTTCCTTCGGCATCGGGAGTGCGCACGATGAAGACCGACGGTGTCCGTGACCCGGGAGGCTCCGGTGGACAGCCTCTCCTTTCCCGCACCATCACGACGGCCGCCGCCTGCTGCCTCGCCGTCATCCTCGTGTTCGGGATCCTGCTGAAGCCTTACCTGGACTCCACAGGCCCGACCGAGAGCTCGCCGCTGGACGTCCTGCGCCTCATCGCCGCCGGCTCCCCGGCCCGCCTCCCCCTGGATTCCTGGGAGCCGATGATGAGGGCCTTCGCCTGGCTGCACCGGCATCCGGGCGGGAACGTCTACGAGGCGATCTTCTTCACCGAACATGTGAAGTTCCAGTACCCGCTCACCTCGTTCCTGCCGATGGAGCTGATGTCGTCGCTCGGGCTCCTCCATCTCCGGGTCTATGCGCTTCTCAACCTTGTCCTCACGGTCGCCACGGGGATCGGCATGGGCATCCTGCTCGTGGACCTGGCGAAGTGGCTCGATTTGCCCGGCCCGTCGGGGAGCCGGTCGACGCGGATGAAGCTGGCCGGGCTGGGCGTGCTGGCGACGCTCGGCTTCTTTCCGGTGGTGAAGGCATTCTCCATCGGGCAGATGCAGGTCTGGCTGAACGCCGCCTTCGTCTTCTCGGCGATCCTGTATCTTCGCGACCGGCGAGGGGCGGTGGGGGTCCTGCTCGGCCTGTCGACGCTGATCAAGCCGCAGCTTTCGCTCTTCCTGCTGTGGGCGCTGCTGCGCCGCGACTGGCGGATGGCCGGTGGCTGGGCGCTGGTGGTGGGGATCGGCACCGCGGCTGCGGCGGCACTCTACGGGGTGCGGCCGATGCTGACCTATCTCGACGTGCTGTCCTTCATCGGGCGCCACGGCGAGGGCTATTATTCGAACCAGACGCTCAATGGGCTGCTGAACCGGCTGCTCGGCAACGGCAACAATGCCCAGTGGCTGGGCGACGCCTTCGCGCCCTATCATCCGATCGTCCATGCGGCGACGCTGTTGTCCGGCCTGCTGTTCGTCGCGTTCGGCCTGCTGTGGCGCCGTCACGACCGCGGCCCGGGCGGGATCCTCTCCTTCACGCTGGCCGGGGTCTGCTTCACCGTCGGCTCGCCGGTCGCCTGGATCCATCATTACGGCATTCTCCTGCCGGCCTTCGCGGTCGCGCTGCTGCTCCTCGTCAGGACGGCGGCGGACGATCCGCCGGCCGCGGCGCGCGGCTACGCCCTCCTCGGCCTTGCCTACCTGCTCACGAGCGTCGATGCGTTCAAGCTGGTCAACGCCCTGGCCGACACGCCGTTCAACCTGCTCCAATCCTATTTCCTCGTCGGGACCCTGCTCCTCATCGGCGTGCTCTGGCGGACGGGCGCACACCTCCGGCCGCTGGCGGAACTTGTGCCGCCGGCCGGACACCGGCCGCTGGTACGGAACGCCGTCCAGCGGCTCCTGTTTTCCGGCTGATGACGAAACCGGAAAAAGGGAGCCGTATCATGGCACGATACAGGAGTGACGGCAGTGCGGACTGGCTGTCCGCGCGCGGGCTGGCGATGATGGCGGGCGGAGCGGTGCTGGCGCTGGCGGCCAGCCGGCTGCTGCCGCCGGTGGTGGCGCAGATGGCGGGCTCCGCCCGCGCCGCGTCCGGCCGGGACGCCTTCGACGCGCTGGTCGACGACCACCGGAACATCCAGGCGCTGCTGTCGGAAATGGTGCAGACCCCCATCGACTCCACGGTGCGGCGGACCCAGCTTCTGCTGCGCCTCAAGCGCCGGCTCGCCGCCCACGCCATGGCGGAAGAGGACGTCGTCTACCCGATGCTGCACGACCAGGCGCACAAGGAGGAGGACGCCAAGCATCTCTACGGCGAGCATGCCGAGATCAAGATGCACCTCTTCACGCTGGAACGGATGCCGAAGGACGACCCGCGCTGGCTGGCCGTCGCCCACGACCTGAAGCGCATCGTCGACGGACACATCCGCCAGGAGGAGGAGATCGACTTCCCCGCCCTGCGCAACAGCCTGGACCAGCGCGAGACCGCCGTGATGTCCGGCAGCGTCGCCCGCGAGAAGGCCCTGATCCTCTGACATACCCCGGAAGGCAGTAGGGTAGGCGGAACGCATCATCCGCCGACCCTGTTGTCCTGCGTGCCCAACACGCGGCCATCGTAATGGCATTCGACGGGGAAACATCCATGAGAGCACTGGTCTGGCACGGCGCCAACGACATCCGCTGCGACACGGTCGCGGATCCGGAGATCGAGCACCCGCGCGACGCCATCGTCAAGGTGACCACCTGCGCCATCTGCGGCTCGGACCTGCACCTGCATGACCACTTCATGCCGGGCATGGAGAAGGGCGACATCGTCGGCCACGAGTTCATGGGCGAGGTGGTCGACGTCGGCACCGAGGCGAAGGGCGCGCTGAAGGTGGGCGAGCGGGTGGTCATCCCCTTCACCATCATCTGTGGCGAATGCGATCAGTGCAAGCGCGGCAACTTCTCGGTGTGCGAGCGGTCCAACCGCAACAAGGCGATGGCCGACAAGATCTTCGGCCACACCACCGCCGGCCTGTTCGGCTACACCCACCTGACCGGCGGCTATGCCGGCGGGCAGGCCGAATATGTGCGCGTCCCCTTCGCCGACCGTACCCACGTCAAGATCCCCGATGGCCTGACCGACGAGCAGGTGCTGTTCCTCGGCGACATCTTCCCCACCGGCTGGCAGGCCGCCGCCCAATGCGACATCCAGCCGACCGACACCGTGGCGATCTGGGGCTGCGGCCCGGTCGGGCAGATGACCATCCGCAGCGCCGTCCTGCTCGGCGCCAAGCAGGTCATCGCCATCGACCGCGTGCCCGAGCGCCTGGCCATGGCGCAGGCCGGCGGCGCCACCACCATCAACTTCGACGAGGAAAGCGTCGTCGAGCGGCTGAACGAGCTGACCGGCGGCAAGGGTCCGGAGAAATGCATCGACGCCGTCGGCATGGAGGCGCACGCCACCGCCACGCTCGACAGCATGATGGACCGTGCCAAGCAGGCGCTGATGCTGGAGAGCGACCGGGCGCATGTGCTGCGCGAGATGATGTATGTCTGCCGGCCGGCCGGAACCCTGTCGATCCCAGGCGTCTATGGCGGGCTGATCGACAAGATCCCCTTCGGCATGGCCATGAACAAGGGCCTGACCTTCCGCATGGGCCAGACCCACGTCAACCGCTGGACCGACGACCTGCTGCGCCGCATCCAGGAAGGACAGATCGACCCGTCCTTCGTCATCACCCACACCGTCCCCCTCGACCAGGGCCCCGAGATGTACAAGACCTTCCGCGACAAGCGGGACGGCTGCATCAAGGTGGTCCTCAAGCCCTAAGGTGACGTCATGGCCTATTACGACCGCTCCTCGACCGGAGACACCCTCGCCCGCGGGCTGGGCTGGTTCAGCATCGGGCTCGGCGTGGCCGAGCTGATGGCCGGCCGCAGCATCGCCCGCTGGATGGGGATGGAGGACAAGACCAACCTGATCCGCGCCTATGGCGTGCGCGAGATCACCGCCGGCGTCGGCCTGCTGGCGCTCGGTGATCCCAAGCCCTGGATCTGGGGCCGCATCGCCGGCGATGCCGTGGACATGGCGACTCTGGCGGCGGGCATGGAGGACAATCCCCGCGCCGGCAACGCCCGCATCGCCTTCGGCGCGGTGGTGGCGGCCACGGCCCTCGACATCGTCTGCGCCCAGAAGCTCCACCAGGAGGAGGCCGCCTACCGGCGCCAGCCGCTGCCCGACTACAGCGGCCGCAGCGGCTTTCCCCGCCCGGCCGAGGCCATGCGCGGGGCGGCGAGCGACGCGCCGATCGCCGAGGACATGCGCACGCCGAAGATCCTGCAGTTCCAGCCGTCCGGGCCGGCCTGACGGGTCATGCACCCCGCCGACCTGTTCATCGGGCTGTGGCGCCGCCTGACCGCTCGGCGGGACGAGGTCCGCAGCCTGGCGGGCCGGCTGGAGGCCGATCCGGAGCGCGCGGCGGTGCTGTTCGACGCAGCCGCGGAGCGGCTGCGGGATGGCGCCGCCTCGCTGGAGACCTGGGTACTCGATCCGGATGCCCGCGGAAATGGCGAGGCGGACGGCGGGGCGGATGGCGGGGCGCCGCCGCTTGACCGCGTCCTCGCCGCCGCCCAGGCCATCGACGCCTGGTTCATGCCCTTCGCCGCCTGGTACGCCCCGGCGGCAGCGGACCTTCGGATGCAGGGCTCGGCGGCCCCGGATGGTGCGGCGGCGGACCTCCTGGAGGCCCGGCGGCGCTACAATCGGGACGGCCGCTTCAACGCCGACCCCGCCGACGGGCAGCTCATCCTGCGGCCGGGGCTGCTGGCGCGGGCCTTCAACGTCCGTGAAGCGGTCATGCCTTCCGCCGGCGGATGCGACGACGGCTTCGATCCGGTCGACCTGTTCCGAACCCTCCTGGTCGTCCCGCCGACGCTGGCCGTCGGTGCCGACCGGGACGGCGAGCCGGAGAGGCGGATCACCATGCGCTTCCAGCGCCTTGCCGGCCTGCAGGACCAGGTTCCGGCCGATCCCGACTGGCGCCCCGTCATCGGCGTCGTTCCCCTCTTGCAGGCCGAGGACGATCTCGACATCCATCGCTTCGAACGCGATGGCGAGACCTGGTACGACCCGCTGGCACGGCCGCTCGCCCGCCGCGCCGCGGATGCGGTCGCGACACTGGCCGAACAGGGCGCCACCATCGTCCTGTTCCCGGAAGTCTCCGCCCATCCGGAAACGCTTGCCGCGATCAGCGAGGCGTTGCGCCGGCAGGCGGTCGACGGCTCCATCCGCTATGCGCTGGTCGGCGTGCGGCAGCAGGCGAAGGACGGCGGCAGGCCGCGCAACCGTGCGCTGCTGCTCGACCGCCGTGGCCGCGAGATCGCCGGGCAGACCAAGCTGCACTGCTGGGACCTGGACAGCAACCAGTGCCGCTCCTACGACCTGCGCGACCGCAACGGCCGCCTGCTCGACTGCGCCCGCGAGGACATCGAGACCGGCAGCCGTTTCACCCTGTTCGAGCTGCCGGGATTCGGGCGCCTGGCAATCGCGATCTGCGAGGATCTGGGACGGTCGCAACCGAGCGCCTGGATCGCCTCCGCGATGGCGGCCGACTGGCTGGTCACGCCGGTGATGGACAGTGGCCTGACCACCGGGCGTTGGCAGGCGAAGGAAGGGGCGGCGTCCTCCCGCACCGGCTATTGCCGGGTCATCGTCGCCAACAGTATGGCCCTTTCCCACCGCTTCAACCGCTACTGCCGCGCCAACGGCGAGGAGGACATGATCATCCACGATTGCGGCGTCGCCCTGCTCTTCCAGCCGCGGGCGGACGAAGCGGCCGCTCCGCGCATCGACTGCCTCACCCTGCCGCTCGCCGACCCCGCCCCGGGCTATGTCTGCTCCCGCTGGACGCCGGACCGCTGGCAGGAACTGCCCGAGCCCGAGGAGGCGGAATGACCGGCTTCGAAACGGCTCTCCGCCTGCTGGCCGACGACCTGCTCGCCGCCGTCGGGCGGGGCGATTGGGACGCAGCCGACGCGGAGCTGGCCACCCTGGCCGAGGAAGCCGCGGCCGCCATGGCCGCCGGCCGCACCGCGGATCTGTCCGCCGTCGCCCGCCAGACCGTCCGCTGCCACACCGCCCTGTCGCTGGGCGAGGACGGGAACGGCAACGCGATGCAGCGCCTGGGCCAGCTCCGCATGCTGGCGCTCGTCGTCGCCGCCGCCCGAAGCCGCAAGCCGCCCCGCACTCCCCGCCTGCTCGCCGCCCCCGGCACGCCCGGTGCGGCGATCCTCTCCGCATTGAAGCGAGGTCCCTTGAGCGGCCCGGCGCTGGCCGGTGCCACCGGGCTATCGGCCGCCGCCATCGCCGCCGCCCTGCCGGAACTGCGCGCCTGCGGCCTCGTCCGCTCCTGGCCGGCCGGCCGGCTGACGTTCAACGCGTCGACCGATAGGCCATTGACCGATAGGCCATCAACGGGTGGGGAGAATGCGACGGCACGGGAGATGCCCTGAAGACGGCTCCCCACCCCCTGCACGATTGGGGCGGCGGGTTGCGACGGATGGCAATGGGCCGGCGCGCGGCCTGACCTGATGCCCTAAGCCACCCGGCTCCCGCCATCCTCCGATAGGACAGCAGCCCGAACCAATTCCGGGCAAGGATGTTCACAAGGGACATCGCGTCCTTTCCACCGATCAAGCAGGAACCGATGGAAGAGCTGATTTCCCCCACGGTCGTCGCCCTTGCGGCGCCGGCCGTTGCCGTGGCCATCGCGCTTGCCATTCACGAAGCCGTCGTACGGGTGCTGCAACGCCTGTTCCGTCCCCACAACGCCGCGGTCCTGAGCCGCGTGGTGCGCAACGGCATCACGGCGACCCGTTTCGCCGTGGCCTTCGCCGCGATGCTCGCCTCGATGCCGGCATTGCCGCTGCCCGCCAGCCTGCTGGAGCCGCTGGGCCGCGCGGTCGGCATGGGCTTCATCGCGGCGCTCGGCTGGTCGATCGCCACCAAGGTCGGGGCGGTGTTCGACGCCTATCTCGACCAGAGCGGCCCCAACGAGCGCGGCTTCGAATGGCGCCGCCGGCGCACCAAGCTGACGGTGTTCCGGCGCCTGGCCCTGCTCGCCGTCATGGGGATCACGGTCGGCTTCATGCTGATGACGGTGCCGCTGGTGCGCACCATCGGCATCAGCCTGTTCGCCTCGGCCGGCGTCGCGGGCATCGTCCTCGGCATCGCCGCCCGCCCGACCATCGCCAACCTGATCGCCGGCATCCAGATCGCCCTGACGCAGCCGATCCGCATCGGCGACTCGGTGGTGGTCGAGGGGGAATGGGGCAACATCGACGAGATCACCTCGACCTATGTGGTGGTGCGCATCTGGGACGACCGCCGCCTCATCGTGCCTCTGGGCTATTTCCTGGAGAAGCCCTTTCAGAACTGGACCCGCGACGCACCGAACATCCTGGGCTCGGTGATGCTGCACGTCGACTATTCCGTGCCGATCCAGGCCCTGCGCGACCATCTTCACAAGGTCCTGGAGGGAACGAGCCTGTGGGACAAGCGGGTTTGGAACCTCCAGGTCACCGATCTGAAGGAACATACGATGGAGCTGCGTGCCCTGGTCAGCGCCCCCGACGCCGGCACCGCCTGGGACCTGCGCTGCCTGGTGCGCGAGGAAATGATCCGCTTCCTGGCCGAGCACTATCCGGGCTCCCTGCCGCGCGACCGGCTCGACATCGCCCGCCCGGGGACCGAGAGGGCGAACGAACGGGCGACCGAGCGGATGGCCGGGCGGGAGTTCGCGCACTCCGTTCCGGACGGCATGCCGGAGCCGGTGCGGATCAATCGATAGGGATGGGGCGTTAACAGGCGCCTGTTCCACAACCGTCACGGAGCCCGCCATCGTGGCCTTGGCCGCCTTCCTGTCCCTCCTGACCCTCCTGTTTCCGGGGGCATCGTTCGCGGCCGCCGCGGGCGGCTCCTCCACCGGTCCGTCGGAAACGGTGCTGATCGGCCAGATCATCGTCCTGATCCTGTCCGGCCGCCTGTTGGGCGAGGGAATGCAGCGCATCGGCCAGCCCGCCGTCATGGGCCCCCTGATCGCCGGCATCCTGCTGGGTCCGACCTTCTTCGGCGCGTTGTGGCCGGACGCCCAGCACGCCCTGTTTCCATCCGGGCGCGAACAGGCCGGCATGCTGAACGCGGTCTCCGAGATCGGGATCCTGCTCCTTCTGCTGCTGGCGGGGATGGAGACCGACCTGTCGCTGATCCGCAAGGTCGGCCGGGCCGCCTTCACCGTGTCGCTGACCGGCATCTTCGTGCCCTTCGCCTGCGGCTTCGCGCTGGGCCAGCTCATGCCCGCGTCGATGCTGCCGGATCCGGAGCAGCGCCTGATCGCCTCGCTCTTCCTCGGGACCGCCCTGTCGATCTCCTCCGTGAAGATCGTGGCCATGGTGGTGCGGGAGATGAACTTCGTCCGCCGCAACGTCGGGCAGGTCATCCTCGCCTCCGCCATCATCGACGACACCGTCGGCTGGATCATCATCGCCATCACCTTCGGGCTGGCGGCCCGGGGGAGCTTCGAATGGGGATCGCTGGCCTGGAGCGTGTTCGGCACGCTGGGCTTCATCGGCATCAGCCTGACGGCCGGGCGCCGGCTGATGGCCCGGCTGATCCGCTGGACCAACGACAGCCTGGTCAGCGAGGCGCCGGTGCTGTCGGCGGTCCTGGTGGTGATGGGGCTGATGGCTCTGGCCACCGACGCCATCGGCGTCCACACCGTGCTGGGCGCCTTCGTCGCCGGCATCCTGGTGGGCTCCTCCCCCATCCTCACCCGGCGGATCGATGAACAGCTCCGCGGCATCACCACCGCGCTGTTCATGCCGGTCTTCTTCGGCGTCGCAGGGCTCAAGGCGGACCTGACGATCCTCGCCGACCCGATGCCGCTGGCGCTCACCGCCGGGCTGGTGCTGATCGCCAGCCTCGGCAAGTTCGCCGGCGCCTTTGCCGGCGGCTGGATGGGCGGGCTCGGCCGGCGGGAAGCGCTGGCGCTCGCCACCGGCATGAACGCCCGCGGTTCCACCGAGGTGATCGTCGCCACCATCGGCCTGTCGATGGGGGTGCTGACCCAGGAACTCTTCACCATGATCGTCACCATGGCGGTCCTGACCACCCTGGCGATGCCGCCGACCCTGCGCTGGGCGCTGCGCCGCCTGCCGATGAGCCGTGAGGAAACCGAACGGCTGGAGCGCGAGGCGTTCGAGGAGCGGGGCTTCGTCCCCAACGTGGAGCGGGTGCTGCTGGCGGTCGACGAGACGCCGCCCGGCCGGCTGGCGGCACGGCTGGCCGGCATGCTGGCGGGTTTGCGCGGGCTGCCGGTGACGGTCGTCAGCGTCGGCAACGGCAATGGCGCAGCCGACGCGGCCGACGGCGATGCCGCGCCCGGACCTGCCGCGGGAGGCGACCACGAGACGGTGGTGCGGGCCAGCGTCGAAGCGACACAGGCCCGCACGGCCACACCCGACGAACCGCCGCCCGAGGTCGAGGTGCTGACCCGCGCTCCCGAGATGCCCGTCGAGGACATGATCGAAAGCGAGGCCGCCAAGGGCTACGATCTGTTGATGGTCGGGATGGAGGAGGCGGACCGGCCGGCTGCCGACCTGCCGCCCCGCCTCTCGGAGCTGGCCAACCGGTTCGACGGGCCGTTGGCGGTCGTCTCGGCCCGCGGCAGCCACCGCGCCCGGCCGGTCGAGGCGCCGCTGGACATCCTGGTGGCGGTCAGCGGCACCGAGGTCTCCCGCCGCGCCGCCGAAGTCGCCCTGGCGCTGGGCCGCGCCGCCGACTGTCCGGTGACGGTGCTCTATGTCGGGTCGACGGCGGTCCGCCCGTCGCGCCGCAACCGCCGTCAGGCCCGCCGCGATGCGGAGGCGGCGCTGGACGAGATCTCCGGTATCGCCGAGCGCTATGACCGCACCGTGCGGGCCATTGCCCGCACCGATCTGGCCGCCGAGGACGCGGTGCTCGACCAGGCCGACCGCGGCGGCCACAGCCTTGTGGTGATGGGGGTCAGCCGCCAGGGTCAGGAAACCCTGTCCTTCGGCGCGGTCGCTGCGGCCCTGCTGGAAACCGCCGACCGCTCCCTGCTGTTCGTCGCGACCTGATCAGAAGGGCCTCATGGCCTTCACGAAGCCGCGGAGGCGCTGAATTCGGCAAGCAGTCCCCTCCCTCTCCCGCGTTGCGGGAGAGGGAGGGGACTGCTTGCCGGGAAAAAGGAGCGGCACCCTTTCCCGGCTTGGGAAAGGGTGCATGGGCGATGCTAGGACGACAGCGTCTTGTTGATGCGCAGGGCCGCCAGCGTGCAGACAGCCCCCGACAGCAGGTAGAGGCCGGACGCGATCAGGCCGAACTCGCTCGACAGGTACAGCGCGACGAAGGGGGCGAAGCCGGCGCCGAACAGCCAGGCGAGGTCGGAGGTCATCGCCGACCCGGTGTAGCGGTACTGCTGGCTGAAGCCCGAGGCGACCGAGCCCGAGGACTGGCCGAAGGACAGCCCGAGGATCACGAAGCCCAGCACCATGAAGACCAGCTCACCCACCTGGCCGGCGTTCAGCAGCAGCGGGGCGAAGCCGCTGAACACGGCGATCGCCGCGGCGCAGCTCCCAAGCAGCGTCCGCCGCCCCACCCGGTCGGCGATGTAGCCGGAGGCGACGATGGCGGCGACGCCGAAGACCGCGGCGATCACCTCGATCAGCAGGAAGGATGCGGTCGCCTCCTGCGTGAACAGGGAGATCCAGGACAGCGGGAAAACCGTCACCATGTGGAACAGCGCGAAGCTGGCCAGCGGTGCGAAGGCGCCGATCGCCACCCGCTTGCCTTCCATCTGCAGGGTTTCCACCACCGGGGCGGGCTGCAGCTCGCGATTGTCGAACAGCCGTTCGAACTCGGGCGTCTGCACCAGCCGCAGCCGCGAGAACAGCGCCACCACGTTGATGGCGAAGGCGACGAAGAAGGGATAGCGCCAGCCCCAGCTCGCGAAATCCTCGGCCGACAGGCTGGAGACGAAATAGGCGAACAGGCCGCTGGCGACGATCAGGCCGATCGGCGCACCGAGCTGCGGGATCATCGCATACCAGCCCCGCTTGTTCTCCGGCGCGTTCATCGCCAGCAGCGAGGCGAGGCCGTCCCAACTGCCGCCCAGCGCGATGCCCTGCCCGATGCGCGACAGGGCCAGAAGCCAGGCCGACGCCGCGCCGATGGCCTCGTAGCCGGGCAGGAAGGCCAGCGCCACCGTCGAGCCGCCCAGAAGGAACAGCGCGATCGTCAGCTTGGTGCTGCGGCCGTAGGCATCGTCGACGGCCATGAAGATGAAGGTGCCGATCGGACGCGCGATAAAGGCGAGCGCGAAGATGGCGAAGGACCAAAGCGTCCCGGTCAGCGGATCCACATAAGGAAACACAAGCTTCGGGAAGACGATCACCGAAGCGATGGCAAAGACGAAGAAGTCGAAGAATTCGGAAGTGCGGCCGATGATCACACCGATGGCGATCTCACCAGGGTTCACCCCGTGATGCCGCGCGTTCACCAGCCTGCCATCCCGTTCGAGCGCCGCAATCGATGAACTCGTCATGTCGGCTCCGATACGTTATTTCACTTGCCATGATCCGTAGACCATACAATATGACATCGTACCAATCAGGGATCTGTCAAGCGCGCAGGAGCGAGGCATTGGACAAATTGTCCAATGTCGCCGAGGGGGCGTGAACGCTAGCTGTCTCCCCAAAGCAAACCTTACGTATACAGGTCCTGCCTTGAGCCGTTATCGCGCAATCGCCCTGCTGCCAGTGATGGCGGCGCTGAGTGGCTGCAACCTGGTCGTGCTGAACCCGTCCGGCGATGTGGCGAGCCAGCAGGGAGACCTCGTGGTCATCTCCACCCTGCTGATGCTGCTGATCATCGTTCCGGTCATGGCGCTTACCGTGCTGTTCGCCTGGCGCTATCGCCAGTCCAATAACACGGCGCGTTACGAGCCGGACTGGGACCATTCGACGCAGCTTGAACTCGTCATCTGGGCAGCCCCGCTGCTCATCATCATCTGCCTCGGTGCCATCACCTGGGTGACCACCCACAAGCTCGATCCCTACCGTCCGCTCGACCGCATCGCCGCCGACAAGCCGATGCCGGCCGGCGCCGCGCCGTTGGACGTGCAGGTGGTGGCGCTCGACTGGAAGTGGCTGTTCCTCTACCCGGAATACGGCATCGCCAGCGTGAACGAGATGGCGGCCCCGGTGGACCGGCCGATCCGCTTCAGCATCACCGCCTCCTCGGTGATGAACTCCTTCTACGTCCCGGCGCTGGCTGGCCAGATCTACGCCATGCCGGGCATGGAGACGAAGCTCCACGCCGTCATCAACGAGCCGGGCTCCTTCAAGGGCTTCTCGGCCAATTACAGCGGCGCCGGCTTCTCCCACATGCGCTTCACCTTCCTCGGCCTGTCGGACGGCGATTTCGGCGCCTGGGTCAACAAGGTGAAGGCCGCGTCCGACACCATGGACCGCAGCCGCTACCTGGCGCTGGAGAAGCCCAGCGAGGCCGTTCCGGTGCAGTATTTCGGCAGCACCGATCCGAAGCTGTTCAAGGCGGCTGTCGAGCGCTGCGTGGCCCCCGGCAGCATGTGCATGGGCGACATGCACGCCATCGACCGCGCGGGCGGCCTGAACGCCGGCGGTCTCGCCGCCGCGGAAGCCCTGCTGCGGGCCAGCGCCCTGACCGACCGTCCGGCCGGCTCCGACGCCACCGGCCTGTGCACCGTCGCCGAAGCGGTCGACGCCGCGGCCCCGCTCGCCGCCACCACCCTCGCGCCGATCAGCGTGCGCAAGGCCGGAACCCCGGCCGGCGCGCTGCGGCCTGCCGATCTCTGATTGGGCACACCGGCATGCTAGAGACCTTGACGACCTTCCTCTTCGGGCGCCTCAGCCTGGAGTCCTTCCCCTACCACGAGCCCATCGTCGTCGCGACCTTCTTCGCGGTCGTGCTCGGCGGCGTGGCGCTGGTGGCTGCGCTCTCCTACTTCAAGCTGTGGGGCTACCTGTGGCGCGAGTGGTTCACCAGCGTGGACCATAAGCGCATCGGCATCATGTACATGGTGCTGGGGCTGATCATGCTGCTGCGCGGCTTCGCCGACGCCATCATGATGCGCGCCCAGCAGGCCATCGCCTTCAACGGCAGCGAGGGCTACCTCAACTCGCACCACTTCGATCAGGTCTTCACCGCCCACGGTGTGATCATGATCTTCTTCGTCGCGATGCCGCTGGTGACGGGGCTGATGAACTATGTCGTGCCGCTGCAGATCGGCGCCCGCGACGTGTCCTTCCCGTTCCTGAACAACTTCAGCTTCTGGATGACCGTCGGCGGCGCCGTCCTGATCATGGCCTCGCTGTTCCTCGGCGAGTTCGCCCGCACCGGCTGGCTGGCCTACCCGCCGCTGTCCGGCCTGGAGGCGAGCCCAGACGTCGGCGTCGACTACTACATCTGGGCCCTGCAGGTGGCGGGCGTCGGAACGACGCTGTCGGGCATCAACCTGATCTGCACGATCATCAAGATGCGCGCCCCCGGCATGACCATGATGAAGCTGCCGGTCTTCACCTGGACCTCGCTCTGCACCAACGTGCTGATCGTCGCCTCCTTCCCGATCCTGACCGCCGTGCTGGTCCTGCTGTCGCTCGACCGCTACGTCGGCACGCACTTCTTCACGAACGACATGGGCGGCAACCCCATGATGTACGTGAACCTGATCTGGATCTGGGGCCACCCGGAAGTCTACATCCTGATCCTGCCGTGCTTCGGCATCTTCTCGGAGGTGACTTCCACCTTCACCGGCAAGAAGCTGTTCGGCTACACCTCGATGGTCTACGCGACCGTCGTCATCACCATCCTGTCCTACCTGGTGTGGCTGCACCACTTCTTCACCATGGGTTCGGGCGCCAGCGTGAACTCGTTCTTCGGCATCACGACGATGATCATCTCGATCCCGACGGGTGCGAAGATCTTCAACTGGCTGTTCACCATGTACCGCGGCCGCATCCGGTTCGAACTGCCGATGATGTGGACGATCGCCTTCATGCTGACCTTCGTGATCGGCGGCATGACCGGCGTGCTGCTGGCGGTCCCGCCGGCCGACTTCGTCCTGCACAACAGCCTGTTCCTGATCGCCCACTTCCACAACGTCATCATCGGCGGCGTGCTGTTCGGCCTGTTCGCCGGCATCTACTACTGGTGGCCCAAGGCCTTCGGCTTCCGCCTGGACCCGTTCTGGGGCAAGATGTCGTTCTGGTTCTGGGTGATCGGCTTCTACTTCGCCTTCATGCCGCTCTACGTGCTGGGCCTGATGGGCGTCACCCGCCGCCTGCGCGTGTTCGAGGATCCGTCGCTGCAGATCTGGTTCCTGATCGCCGCCTTCGGCGCCTTCCTGATCGCGCTCGGCATCGGTTCCTTCCTGATCCAGATCGCCGTCAGCGTCCTGAAGCGCAACCAGCTCGTCGACGTCGACGGCGACCCCTGGGACGGCCGCACGCTGGAATGGGCGACCTCCTCGCCGCCGCCGGGCTACAACTTCGCCTTCACCCCCGTCATCCATTACAATGACGCGTGGTGGGATATGAAGAAGCGCGGCTACAAGCGTCCGCTGGAGGGCTTCCGCCCGATCCACATGCCGAGCAACACCGGCAGCGGCATCATCCTGGCCGGCATCAGCACCGTCCTCGGCTTCGGCATGATCTGGCACATCTGGTGGCTGGCGGCGCTGAGCTTCATCGGCCTGCTGGCGGTCGCCATCGGCCACACCTTCAACTACAACCGCGACTTCCACATCCCGGTCGAGGACGTGATCGCGACCGAGGCTGAGCGGACCCGGCTGCTCTCCGGGCAGGTGCAAGCATGACGACGACGTTCGAGACCATCCACGACCGGGAACACCCGGTTGTGGAAACCCCGGAGTTCTACGTGCGGGACGAGGTCGCCCACGAAGGCGGCAGCACCGCGCTGGGGTTCTGGATCTACCTGATGAGCGACTGCCTCATCTTCGCGGTCCTGTTCGCGACCTACGGCGTGCTGAGCACCGGCTACGCCGCCGGCCCGACGCCCAAGGAGCTGTTCGACCTGCCGCTGGTGGCGTTGAACACCACGATGCTGCTGCTCTCCTCCATCACCTATGGCTTCGCCATGCTGGCGATGGAGAAGGGACGCACGGCCCAGACCCAGGGATGGCTCGCCATCACCCTGGTGTTCGGCCTCTGCTTCCTCGGCATCGAGCTGTACGAGTTCGCCCACATGATCCATGAAGGCGCCGGCCCGTGGCGCAGCGCCTTCCTGTCGTCCTTCTTCACCCTGGTCGGCACCCACGGCCTGCACGTCACCTTCGGCAGCGTGTGGCTGGTGACGCTGATGGTCCAGGTCGCCCGCCGCGGCCTGATCCCGGCCAACCGCCGGCGCCTGATGTGCCTCAGCATGTTCTGGCACTTCCTGGACGTCATCTGGATCGGTGTCTTCACCTACGTCTATCTGATGGGAGTGCTGCGATGAGCACCCACGCGCACGGCGATCATCACGCGCACCACGGCGGCCATCACGCCCCTGGCCACGCCCACGGGCACGGCCATGGCCACGGGCACGACGACCACCATCACGAGGGCGGCCACGGCACCTTCGGCAGCTACATGATCGGCTTCGTCCTGTCGGTGATCCTGACGGCGATCCCGTTCTGGCTGGTGATGACCGGCAAGTTCGACAACACGACCACCACGGCCGTCATCCTGGTCCTCGCCGCGGTGCAGATCATCGTCCACATGGTCTACTTCCTGCACATGAACGGCCGCACCGAAGGCGGCTGGTCGATGCTGGCGCTGATCTTCACGGTGATCGTGCTGTTCATCATGCTGTCCGGCTCGTTGTGGGTGATGTACCACCTCAACTACAACATGATGCCGGGCATGACCCACGACATGAGCAAGATGCCGTGAGGCCGGCCGGCGGATGAGCCAGCAACGCGAAACACCGCCCGCGGACATCCCTGCGGGCGGCAGGGCGAAGGGGGCCCGCCCGGCCTGGGCGCTGGCCCTCTTCGCCATTCTGGCGCTGGCCGGCGTCGCCGGCCTGACGACGCTCGGCGTCTGGCAGCTCGAACGGCGGGTCTGGAAGCTCGACCTGATCGACCGGGTGGACGCCCGCATCCACGCCGCCCCGGTTCCGGCGCCGGGACCGGACGGCTGGCCAGGCATCTCGGCCGCCGGGGAAGAGTACCGGCGGGTGACCGCCAGCGGCCGCTTCCTCAACGACCGCGAGACCCTGGTCCAGGCGGTCAGCGACCTCGGCGGCGGCTTCTGGGTGCTGACCCCGCTGGTCACCGACCGCGGTTTCACCGTGCTGGTCAACCGCGGTTTCGTCCCGCCGGATCGGCGCGATCCCGCCAGCCGGGCCGGCGGCCTGCCGGCGGGCGAGGTCACCGTCACCGGGCTCCTCCGCATGACCGAGCCCAGGGGCGGCTTCCTGCGCAGCAACGATCCGGCGGCCGACCGCTGGTATTCCCGCGACGTCGCCGCCATCGCCGCGGCGCGCGGCCTGGACCGCCCCGCCCCCTACTTCATCGACGCCGACCGGACGCCCAATCCCGGCGGCTGGCCGGCCGGCGGGCTGACGGTCGTCTCCTTCCCCAACAGCCATCTCAGCTACGCGCTGACCTGGTTCGCGCTGGACCTGATGCTGATCGGCTGGATCGTCTACGTCGTCCGCACCGAATGGCGCCGCCGCCGCTGACGGCCGCCGTCCCTCATTCGCTGTTCGCAGGCGTATCGATGGCGTGATGGAGCGCCTGCGCCGCGGCGAGCCCGATGGCCTGGGTCCCGCCGGCCCGCGGATCCTCCACCCGCACCACCACCCCGCGGCCGACCAGCGCGATGCCGTTCTCGATGAAGGAACGGATCAGCCGCTGGTAGGCCTCGCGCCGGATGACGAACTGCTCGTTGGGCTTGGCGGTGAACTTGACGCCGATGATCAGGGCGTCGTCCTCCACCCGCCGCACGCCCTGCGACTTCAGCGGCTCGATGATGTTCGGCCCAATCTCCGGGTCGGCGGCGAGCTGCTTGCCGACCTGCTTCACCAGCGCCTTGACCTGGTCGAGGTCGGTATGGGCCGGCACACGGAACTCCAGCCGCATCAGCACCCAGTCGCGGCTGTGGTTGGTCAGCGCCTTGATCTGGCCGAACGGCACGGTGTGGACCGCCCCGCGGTGATGCCGCAGCTTCAGCGACCGCAGCGATATCCCCTCGACCGTTCCGCGCAACTGCCCGATCTCCACGTAATCGCCGACATGGAAGGCGTCCTCCAGCAGGAAGAAGATCCCGGCGAAGATGTCGGCGATGATGGACTGGGCGCCCAGCCCGACGGCGATGCCCACCACCCCGGCCCCGGCCAGCAGCGGCGCGATCTCGACGCCCATCGACGACAGGGCGACCATCGCCACCACCGCGACCAGCGTCACCTGCAACGCCTTGCGCAGCAGCGGCAGCAGCGTCGCCATCCGCTGCGCCTTGGTCGAGGGGCCGGTGCGCCGCGACGCGTCGAGCGCCCGGTCGACTCCCCGCACCACCAGCGACCACGCGACATAGCCGAGCAGCAGGACGACCGACAGGTTGAGCAGCAGCCGCGCCGGCACCGAAGCCGGCCCGCTGCCGAGGCCGATTTCCCAGATCGCCGCGGTGCCTGCGACGGCCAGCACGACCAGCGCCAGCAGGATAGCCCGGGTCAGGCGCACGACCTGCGGCGGCTCGATGGCCCCCGGCGGCTCGGCCTCCCCGCCCTCCTCCCGCATGAAGTCCGGGCTGTCGTCCGGGCTGTCGTCCCGGCCGTCGGTCCGGTAGAACCGCGCGAGCGGCCGGGCCAGCGCCAGGGCCGCCAGCGGCAGGCCGAGCGCCAGCAGCAGGCTCCCCAGCAGGCGCAGCCCGGTGCCGGGCACCATCTGCACGGCATCGCGGGTCACGATCGTCCACAGCCACAGCAGATAGAGAGACCCCAGCGCCGGCCAGGCCGACAGGATCGCGGTCGAGCGCGAATCGAGCCGCAACCCCTCGGCCAGGGTCCGGGCAACGGCGCTGCGCCCCGACCAGACCAGCCACAGCAGGTAGAGGAAGGGCAGTGCGGTGATCGGCAGGCCGAGCGCGATGTCGGCCTGATGGGGGATGCCCAGCGCCCGCAGCACGTCCAGGACTCCCAGCGGCACCACCGCCAGGGCGACCGCCGTCACCGCCGCGCGCTGGAGCGCCCGTGCCGCGGCGTCGCCGAGCGGCAGCAGCCGGTGCGCCGGGTCGGCCGGTGCGGTCAGCAGGCGGAGGAGGCGGTCGGTCAGCAGCAGCGTCGCCACGACCTGCATCGTCGCCAGCAGCAGCGCCGGCACCGCCGGATGGGGAGGCCGCATGATCGCGAAGGCCAGGAAGGCGCCCAGCGCAAAGGCCGCCATCTGGGCCAGGTCGGCGCTCAGCCGCAGCAGCGGGGCCGGCGCGCTTCCCAGCCGGAGCGCCCCGAGGCGGAGCAGCCTGCGTGCGCTCACGGCCATCGCCAGCCCGGCGGCGAAGAGCGCCGCCAGCCCGACAAGCGACCGCCACGGCGCCATGGGCGCCTCGACGCCGTTGGGGTGGACGACGCTGTAGGCCAGGATCGCCGGCAGCCGCGGATACACCGCCGCGATGGCATCCAGCCGCTGCGCGTACTCCTTCAATCCCATCTCCAGGGGGGATAGCGGTTCCATGGTGGGCATTCCCGCCATCGGATCGGCAACCGCCGGAGGTGGTGACGGCGATTGGGCCATGGCCGCGCCCGGCCAACCGAGAACCGCGAGGGCCAGCAGGGCCGACCCGAGGCATGACCGGAACCGTCGCAAGGCGTCGGGGTCGAACACCGCTCACCCTCCCTCTGTGGCATCCGGCCGGCCGGGCGGCACGAAATCCCGGACGCCGCCCGGCGGCCGGTCCGCCGATGATTGCCCAGCGGGTCGGGTCCCGCAAGAGAGCTACCCGCCCGGCCGCCCGGCACCGGCGCACCCCGATACCCCAGTGCCACGCTGCTACTTTCGGTCCATGACAGGCTGCCATCCTGGGGCGGAATGCCTATATAAGTCGTCAGGCTGATGAGCTGGACGAGGAACGGGACCGTCATTCGTGCGCGACACCACCGACCGCAAGAACCTGTTCCTGCTTGTCCAGCTTCGCTGGCTTGCCGTCGCCGGACAGATCGTCACCATCCTGATCGTCCATCTTCAGATGGGGATCCGGCTTCCGCTGGTGCCGATGACCGCGGTGGTGCTGTTCCTGGTGGCGCTGAACGTCGCCAGCCTGCTCCACATCCGCCGCAACGCCTCGGTGTCGAACACCCAGCTTTTCCTGGAACTGCTGATCGACGTCTGGGCGCTGACGGTGCAGCTCTATCTCAGCGGCGGCGCCTCCAATCCCTTCATCTCGCTTTACCTGCTGCAGGTGGCGCTGGGGGCGGTGCTGCTGGAGGCGTGGTCGGCCTGGGCGCTGGTGCTGGTGGCGACCGCCTGCTTCACCGGCCTGACCGGCACCTTCCGCCCGCTCCCCCTGCCCCATGCCCACGAAGGCGAGCTGTTCAGCCTGCACATCCAGGGGATGTTCATCTGCTTCGTGCTGGCGGCCAGCCTGCTGGTGCCCTTCCTCACCCAGATCAACCGCAACCAGCGCGCCCGTGACGCCTATCTCGCCGAGCTGCGCCAGCGCTCGATGGAGGAGGCGCACATCGTGCGCATGGGCCTGCTCGCCTCCGGCGCCGCGCATGAGCTGGGGACGCCGCTCGCCACGCTGTCGGTCATCCTCAACGACTGGCGCCGCATGCCGGTGCTGGCGGACGATCCCGACCTGTCCGAGGAGCTGGCGGAGATGCAGTCCCAGATCGACCGCTGCAAGACGATCGTGTCCGGCATCCTGCTGTCCTCGGGAGAGGCGCGGGGCGAAGGGACCGTCCGCACCACCGTCAAGGATTTCCTCGACGAGCTGGTGGAGGACTGGCTGTCCAGCCGCTCCCCGCGGCGGTTCGACTACCAGAACAACATCGACGCGGACGTGCGGATGGTGTCCGACCTCGCGCTGAAGCAGGTGCTGTTCAACGTTCTCGACAACGCGCTGGAAGCCTCTCCAGCCTGGATCGGGATCGCGGTGCTGCGCCAGGGCGACAGTCTGGTGGTGGCGGTCAACGACAGCGGCCCCGGCTTCGACGAGTCCGTCCTGGCGGAGCTGGGCAAGCCCTATCGTTCGACCAAGAACCGGCCGGGCAGCGGCCTCGGCCTGTTCCTGGTGGTCAATGTCCTGCGCAAGCTGGGCGGCACCGTCTCGGCCCGCAACCGCGCGGCCGGCGGCGCCACCGTCACCCTGACCCTGCCGCTCGCCGCCCTGTCGCCGGGAGAGTCCGATGGAGACTGAACGCACGCTGCTGATCGTCGAGGACGACGAGTCCTTCGCCCGGGCGCTGCGGCGGTCGTTCGAACGGCGCGGCTACGATGTCCACAACTGCAACGGGCTGGAGGAGATGCGCGGCCTGCTGGACGAGGTCCAGCCCGGCTACGCCGTCGTCGACCTGAAGCTGGCAACCGGCAGCGGGCTCGATTGCGTCAAGGAGTTGCACGACAGCGACGACGAGATGCGCATCGTCGTGCTGACCGGCTTCGCCAGCATCGCCACCGCGGTCGAGGCGATCAAGCTCGGCGCCTGCCACTATCTGGCCAAGCCGTCCAACACCGACGACATCGAGGCCGCCTTCGAGCGGACGGAGGGCGACACCTCCATCGCGCCGGCGGCGCGCACCACCTCGATCAAGAACCTGGAGTGGGAGCGCATCCACGAGACGCTGGTCGAGACCGGCTTCAACATCTCCGAGACGGCCCGCCGGCTGGGCATGCACCGCCGCACGCTCGCCCGCAAGCTGGAGAAGAAGCGCGTGCCTTGACGGGCCAGCATCTCCCCCTCCCTAGCCCTCCCCCGCTCCGCGGGAGAGGGGACTGCCGCCGCACTGCGACTTACTCCCTCTCCCGCGAAGCGGGGGAGGGTTGGGGAGGGGGCGAGCGCCGCCCCTACTCCGCCTCCTCGACCAGCCGGCGGTTGCGCACCATCGCCGCCGCCAGCTCCCGCTCCAGCGTCTCCGCCCGATGGGCGGCGGTGTGGGCGGCCAGGATGCGGCGGCGGGCGGCTTCGCCGATCTCGCCCTCGGCCGCCGGCTGGCGCAGGACGCGCTGCACGTCGTGGGCGCCGTCGGCCAGGATGATCTCGCGGCCGGGCTCAAGCAGGGTATCGATGCCGTCCCACACATCGGAGATGATCGGGGTGGCGCAGGCCGCCGCCTCGAACAGCCGGACGCTGGGGCTGTAGCCGGCGCGGATCATGTCGGCGCGCGTCACGTTCAGCGTGAAGCGGCTGGCGGCGTAGAAGGCGGGATGGTCGGCCGGCGGCACGTGGTGCAGCCGCTCGACGTTCGCCGGCCAATCGATGTCGTCGGGATATTGCGGCCCGGCCACCACGAAGCGCAGCTCAGGCGCCCGGCGGGCCGGCTCCAGCAGCAGCCGGTCGAGGGTCGGCTGGCGGTCCGGGCTGTAGGTGCCGAGATAGCTCAGGTCCCAGCGCTTGGGCACCGGCAGCGGCGCATAGGCCTCGGCATCCACCGAGCAGTAGAGCGCACGGGCGGCCGGCGAGCCGTAGCGCTCCATCAGGAGGTCGAGCGTCGGCCCGCCGGTGAAGGAGAAATACACGTCGTAGCCGGGGATCACCTCGGGCGACAGGTACTCGTAGTCGCCGCGCTCCAGCTTGGCCAGCGTCACCGGCGTGTCGATGTCGTAGAAGGACACCACGCCGCGCGCCGTCTCCTGCGCCCAGCGGCCGACCGCGACGCCGTCCGGCACATAGGAGCCGACCAGCACCGCATCGGCCCCGGCGACGGCGGCGGTGAAGCGCCTGAGGTCCTCCAAATCGGTGTAGAAGGCCAGCTCGCACCAGGACGGGTTCGGCAGGTCGCGGTTGCTGGCGTACCAGGGAACGTCGCGCTCCAGGAACAGGACGTCGTGCCCGCGCGCGGCGAAGGACTTCAGCAGCGCGCGGAAGGTGGTGGCGTGGCCGTTGCCCCAGGAGGAGGACAGGCTCAGCCCGAGGACGACCAGCTTCATGCGGCACTCCGTTCCCGGCGGGCGGCCAGCGCGCCGCGCAGCAGCTCGTTCACCTCGACCGCCCGGCGGGCGTAGGTGTGGCCGGCGAGGATGCGGCGCCGCGCCGCCTCGCCGATGGCGCGGGCGCGCTCCGGGGTCAGGGCGCGCAGGTGCTCGGTGACGTCCTGGCCGTCGCGGGCGACCAGCACCTCCTCGTCCGGGGCGAGGAACAGCTCCACCCCCTCCCAGGCGTCGGTGATCAGGCAGGCGCCCGCCCCGGCCGCCTCGAAGACGCGGGTGGCGGGCGAGAAGCCGACCTCCGCCATGCTGTCGCGGGCGATGTTCAGCACCGCCTTCGCCGAGGTGTTGAAGGCGTTGTGGTCGGCGGTGCCGACATGGCCGATGTGGGCGACGTTGGCCGGCAGGCCCTTGGTCTCCCAGCCGCTGCCGCCGATGATGTAGCGCGCCTGCGGGTTGCGGGCCGCCGGCTCCAGGAAGAAGCGCTCCACCCGCGCCTCGCGGTCGGGCAGGCGGTTGCCGAGGAAGTTGAGGTCGGCCGTGAAGCGCTCCTGCGGCGGCACCGGATGGTGGGTCGCCGGGTCGAGCGCGTTGTAGATCGGACGGCAGACCGGCGCCCCCATCGCCTCATAGGCCGAGACCACTGGCGGGCCGCCGCCGTAGGTCAGCACATAATCCAGTTCCGGCAAGCGGCGGCGCAGCACATGGTCGGGCGTCTGCCGCAGTTCCGCCAGCGTCGCCGGCGCGTCGACGTCCCAGTAGAGGCGCAATGCCTGCGGGTTGGCCGCGTCCATCACGCCGGCGAGCAGCTCGTCGTCGAAGACGCCGACGCCGTTGGCCTTCACCACCACGTCGGCGGCGGCCGCCTGGGCGATCACGGCGCGGCAGGCCTCCGGCGTGGCGTCGTAGACGACGACCTTCGCGTAGTCCGGCGGCTCGATGTCGCGGTGCTTCTGGCGGTCGAAGGCGTCAGGCTCGTAGAAGGTGATGTCCCAGCCGTGCCCGGCCAGTTCGCTCAGCATGCCGCGGTAGTAGGTGGCTGCTCCGTTCCAGTAGGAGGACAGCAGGCTCGAACCGTAGAAGGCCATCTTCATCGGGCGGACTCCAGGAGGACCGGTTTCTTGTTGGCGCCGCGCAGCGTCTCGACGACCGCCAGCAGCTCGTCGACGCGGTGGGCGCAGGTGTGGCGGGCGCGGATGGTCTCCAGCCCGTTGCGGACCAGCTCGGCGCGCAGCCCGGTGTCCTCGTCGACGGCGCGCAGGTGGCGGGCCATCTCGGCGCCGTCGCGGGCGAACAGGAAGTCGCGGCCGGGCCGGAACAGCCCCTCCGCATCGCTCCACGGCGCGCTGACCAGGGGGATGCCGCAGGCCAGCGCCTCGAACACCCGGATGGTCGGGATGCCCGGCAGCGTATCGACGTAGAAGCGGCGCGGCACATGAACGGTCACGCGGTGGCGGGCGAAGATCTCCGGCGCCCGCGCGTTCGGCAGCCAGCCCTTGTAGGCGATGCCGTAGCGCTCCAGCGTCGCCAGCGCCTCGCGGGGATAGCGCACGCCGTAGATGTCCAGCGGCAACCCGGCGTCGCGGGCCGGCGCGAACAGGAAGCGCTCCAGCTCCTCGGTCCGCTCGCCGTCGCCCCAGTTTCCGATCCACACCGCGCCGGCCCGCAGCCCTTTCTGCGCCCCCTCTGGCGCCCCCTCCTGCACCGGCGGGTGGAACAGCCGGATGTCGGCGGCCTCGTGCCAGACGAAGACGCGGCCCTCCCAGCCCCAGCGGCGGTAGACCGCGGCCAGCGTCTCGCCGAAGGCCAGAACGCCGTCGTAGCCCGACAGGTCGAAGGCGTTGATCGCCGCCGCGTCGCTGACCGCGCGGTGGTGGGTGTCGTGGAACAGCAGCGTGAAACGGCCGCCGCGCTTGCGCGCCGCGCCGGCTGCCGCGACCAGCGCCGGGTCGTTCCACTCGTGGACGATCACCAGGTCGGCGCCGTCGCACGCCGCCTCGATGTCGAAGCCGGCCGGCATCGTCCGCGACGACAGCTCCGGATAGGCGGCGCGGTAGGCGGAAAGCCCCGCCTCGCCATGGTCGGCCAGCAGACTCCGCAGGCTCCAGGCGCCCTCGGGCTCGAAGACCCGGACGTCGTGGCCGCGGGCGACGAGGTCGCGCAGGACGCCGCGCAGGAAATGGGCGTTGCCGTGGTTCCAGCAGGAGGCCAGCGAATGGGTGAAGTAGACGATCCTCACGCGATCACCTCCGATCGGACCGGATAGGCGGGGCGGTCGGCCGTCACCGACCGGTAGGCGTCGAGCATCCCGGCCGTCAGCCTGTCCATGCCGTAGCGGGCGGCACGCCGCCGGGCGGCGGCGGCACGCCGCCGCGCCTCGGCGGGGTCGTCGAGCAGCCGGCGCAGCACCGCCGCCAATTCCCGGGCATCGGCCGGGTCGGCGAAGACGGCGACTCCATCCCATAACTCGCGGAAGCTGGCGATGTCCGACAGCACCAGGGCGCAGCCGGCCTGCGCCGCCTCAAGCACGGTCAACCCGAAGGGCTCGTAGAGCGGCAGCGAGGCGAAGACCGGCGCCCGCTGCATCCAGCCGGCGACCGAGGCGCCGTCCAGCCGCCCGAGCGCCTTGGCATGCCGCAGCCCCACCCGGTGGCCGGTCGGGCTTTCCAGGGGACCGGCGGCATAGACCGGCGCATCGATCAGCAGGGCTGCCTCGTCCAGCAGGGCGACGTTCTTGCCGCCGTCCCACAGGCGCCCGGCGGTGAAGACGAAGCGCTCCCGTCCGGTCGCCGGCCGGCGGACCGCCGGCCTGCCCATGGAGCGGCCGTTGCGCACCACCACCGGCGGCGCCACGCCGTAGATCGCGGCGGTTGCCGCGGCAAAGGCGGCGCTGGGGGCGACGAGCAGGTCGCAGGCCTCGTAACCGCGGCGCAGCAGATCGGTCCGCCAGCGGAAATCCTCCGGCATCTCGCCGCCGCGCACCGCAGCCCACCAGCTCGCCATGCAGGAATGGCAAACGCCGACCACCGGCATCTCGAACCCGGCGTCGGCGGCCAGCGCCGGGCTGTTGAGGTGGACGACATCGGGGCCGAGCCGAGCCGCCAGGTCGCCCAAAGCTACGGCGGTGCGGCGGACGGTGGCCTCGTCCGCCGCGGTCCAGTCGAGCGGCAGGCCGGTGTCGATCAGCTCCAGCCCGCCGACCGCCGCGGCCGCGGCAGCCTGGTCGGGATGCGGCGAGGGGCCGAAGACGGCCAGCGTCACCCGCGTGCCCTGGGCCGCCAGCTCGCGCGCCAGATCCAGCGCATAGGTCCACACGCCGCCGACGCTGTCCGCCGTCATCAGCACATGCGGCGGTTCCCCCGCAGCCGGCGGCCTTGCCGCTGCTGGTCTGGGTGATGCCTGCCCCGGTGCTGCTGGTCTGGACGGCGGCAGTTCGGGCGCCGGCCCCTTGGACACGATCCTCAACGGCACGAGCATGCCGCCTCCAGCTCCGTCAGCGGCAACGGGTCGCCCTCCTGGATATCGCTCAGACGATCGAACAGGCCGAGATAATGCTCGTGCGCCCGCTCCCAGGCGCGGTCGTCCGGCTCGCCCCACAGGCGGCGGTAGTCGGGCGAGGCGGGATAGGGATAGAGCGGGACCGGGTCGTTGGCCCACACGCCGGCCGCCAGCAGCTTCTCGCGCCAGGCCTTCACCAGACCGGCGTCGTCGCCGGCCATGGCGATCAGGTTGGCCTGGACGAAGGGCACGCTGCGGCGGGCATGGATCAGCCGGTCGGCCAGCTCGTCGGTGGTCATGCGGCACTTCTTGTCGAGGGCGGCTCGCCCCTCGACCGTCAGGCTTTCCACCCCCGCCTCGATCGACACGCAGCCGGCCGCCCCCAGCAGGTCGAGCATGTCCGGCTTCCACAGGTCGATCCGCGTCTGCACGCCGAACTCGACCGGGCGCTCGACCAGCGCCTCCAGCAGGTCGCGCCGCGGCAGGAAGATCTCGTCGACGAAATAGACGTAGCGCGCGCCGGCGGCGACCAGCCCGTCGATCTCCGCCAGGATCAGGGCGGTGTCGCGCCGCCGGTACTGGTCGCGGAAATCGATCTTGGCGCAGAAGCTGCAGGTGTAGGGACAGCCGCGCGACGCCTCCACCTCCGCCCCCGGCCCGACCGTATCGGTGCCGTAGCGGTGGTGATGGTGCGGATGGCGCTGCAGCCACTCCGCCGGCCAGGACAGCGCCGGCAGGTCGGTGAAGCGCCCGGCATGCGGCGGACCGGTGACCACCAGTTCGCCGCCGGCCATGCTCGGCCGCCGGAAGGCCAGGGCCGGCACCTCGTCCAGCGCCGGATCCCCGGCGAGGCGGGCGACGATCTCCTCGCACTCGCCACGCACGACCACGTCGACACCGAGCTTGTCCAGCGTCGGGCGGGGCGTGGTGGAGCCGTGCGGCCCGACGGCGACCGTGCGCCCGCCGCGGCCGTCCAGCGCCAGCAGGAACTCCCGCGGCACCCGCAGCTCCGGCTGGGCGCAGCGCCAGAACAGGTAGGTCGGCGCAGTGGTCAGCACGGTCATCGCCGGCGCGAAGGCGGCGACCCGCTCGGCGATCTCGGCGTTCGACAGTCCCGTCAGCGCGCCGTCGAGCAGCAGCACCTCGTGCCCGGCCTGCTCCAGCAACGCCTTGCTGTAGCCGAGCTCCAGCGGCAGGTGGGCTTCGCGGCACCCGAAATAGATGCTGTGCCCGAAGCTCCAGGCGGGGTTGACCAGCGCAACCCGCATCAGGCCGCCTCCACCGTCGGCGGCACGGCTGCCGATGGCACGGCCGGCAATGCGTCGGCGGAGGACGGCACGCCCCCGGCTTCCGACCGCAGCCAGTCCGCCAGCAGCGCCACGCCGCGCTTCCAGCCGGTCGGCTCGCCCAGGTCAAGCGCCCGGCGCACCGCACGGTTGTCGGACACGTAGTAGCGCTGGTCGCCGGCGCGCCAGTCGCCGTAGCTGACCTCGACCTTGCGGCCCATCAGGTACTCGATGTGGTCGATGAGCTGGCGCAGGCTGATGGCGTTGGCCGGGCCGCCTCCCAGGTTGAAGGCGCGGCCCTTCACCTGCTCGATCCGTTCCCAGGCCGAGACATAGGCCTGCACCGCGTCGGCGACGAACAGCACGTCGCGCACCTGGCGGCCGTCGCCGTAGATGGTGATCGGTTCGCCGTTGAGCGCGCGGATCAGGAAATGGGCGACCCAGCCCTGGTCCTCCGTGCCCATCTGGCGCGGCCCGTAGATGCAGCTCATCCGCAGCACCGCCGTCGGCAGGCCGAAGCTGCGGGCATAGTCCAGCACATACTGGTCGGCCGCGCCCTTGGAGCAGCCGTAGGGGGTGTGGAAGTCGAGCGGACGCCCCTCGCCCACCCCGCGGGCGCGCAGGCCGGCGTCGGCCGGCGCATAGGCGCCGTCCGCCAGTTCCAGCGGGACGTCGGCGAGGTCGCCATAGACCTTGTTGGTGCTGGCGAACACCAGCGGCGTGCGCCGGCCCTGGCGGCGCAGCGCCTCCAGCAGGCTCAGCGTGCCGCGGATGTTGACCTCGAAGTCGTCGACCGGATCGACCATGCTGGTGGTCACCGCGACCTGGGCGGCCAGATGGAAGACCGCCTTGGCATCCTTCGCCGCGTCGGCCAGGGCCTGCTCGTCGCGCAGGTCGGCGACCACGGCGCTGATGCGGGAGGGATGGCGCGACTTCAGCCAGTCGAGGTTCCGCTCCACGCCCGGGCGGCGCAGCGCGTCGTAGACCAGCACGTCATGTCCCTCGGCAGCCAGCCGGTCGGCGAGGTTGGACCCGATGAAACCGGCGCCGCCGGTGATCAGGACCGGGGTCGTGCTCCCGCTCATGCCACCAGACCCCGTGCCTCGAGTTCGCGGCGGGCGTCGGCGACGCGGTCGTGCGCCTCCTGCCGGGCGACCCATTCGGCCAGTTCGGCCAGCCCTTCCGCGAAATCCTCCTGCCGGTCGTAGCCGAGCACGGTGCGGGCCTTGGTCAGGTCGGGGATGTTGTGGCGGATGTCGCCGGCGCGCGCCTTGCCGGTGATCTCCGGCGTGAGGTCGGCGCGGCCCATCGAGGCAGCCTGCAGCAGCGCCACCTCTTCCACCGTGCGCTCCTCGCCGGAGCCGATGTTGAACACCTCGCCGTTGGCCGCCGGGTTGTCGAGCGCCAGCAGGAAGGCGCGGGCGACGTCGCGGACATGCACGAAGTCGCGGCGCTGCTGGCCGTCCTCGAAGATCATCGGCTTCTGGCCGTTGGCGATGCGCGAGGCGAAGATCGCCAGCACGCCGGTGTAGGGGTTCGACAGCGCCTGGCCCGGCCCGTAGGCGTTCCACAGCCGCAGCGCCGACCCCTCCATGCCGTATTGGGCGGTCAGCGTCAGGGTCAGCCGCTCCTGCACGTACTTGCCGATCGCATAGACCGACTTCAGCGCCGGGCGCTTGCTCTCCGGCGTGCGCACCGGGATCAGCGGCCGGCCCTGCTGGTCGAGCGGATCCCAGGAGCCGTCGGGATTGCGGGCGCCGCGCACGACGTCCTCCATCAGCGTGCCGTCGGCGGTGCGGTAGAGTCCCTCGCCGTAGATGCTCATCGACGAGGCGACGACGACCCGCCGGACCGGCTTGTTGATCAGGCGCTGGAACAGCACGGCGGTGCCGTAATCGTTGACCGAGGTGTAGCGGTCCACCGCATACATGCTCTGGCCGACGCCGACCTCCGCGGCGAGGTGGATCACCGAGTCCACCCCCTCCAGGGCCAGGGCGACCGTCTCGTCGTCGCGCACGTCGCCGACCAGCAGGTCGACCTCCGGATCCAGTTCGTCGGGGCGCTGGCGGTTCGGATGCACCTGTTCGATCAGGCTGTCGAGAACCCGGACCCGATCGCCGCGGGCAAGGAGCGCGCGGGCGACATGACGGCCGATGAAGCCGGCCCCACCGGTGACGAGAACGGTCTCTCCCACAAGTCCCTCCGAGGAATTTGAAAGATTATTGACGTTGGCGCATGGGGATCGGTGCGGAGCGGGCCGGTCGCAAGGACGCCAGCCGTCCGATCCATCCCCACACGCTGCCCAGGGCACCCCTTGAGGTTTTGCAAAGGCGAGCAACCACAACTCTTTGGCGGAGTCTTGGCAGCCATATTGTCGACGTTAACACCACCTTTAAAATTTTCACATCATGTCCAAAAGTAATGCACCTTACGATCAATCTTCCGATGTTTCCTGTTCGTCGCTACAAATATCCAGCTTTGTAGCTCGACGTGCATTTAAGGGTGGGAGAGTTCCGTGACTGGGAAGAAGCTCCGGGTAGCAATCGCAGGCGTCGGCAATTGCGCATCATCTTTTGTGCAGGGTATATGCTATTATGCCGATGCCAAGGCCAATGAGCCGCCCCCGGGGCTTATGACGGTTGATCTCGGCGGATACCAAGTCGGTGACATCGAAATTTCCACGGCATTCGATGTCGGGGTTTCGAAGGTCGGCCGCGACGTCAACGATGCGATCTTTGCCAGCCCCAACAACACGATCCAGTTCGCCCGTCCCAAGGCATCCGGCGTGATGGTGGCTCGTGGTCCGACGCTGGACGGCATCGGCCGCTATCTGGCGGGAGACATCGAGGAGTCGACGGCCGAGCCGGTGAATGTCGCGGAAACCCTGCGCCGCACCGGCACCGACATCCTGGTCTCCTATCTTCCGGTCGGATCGCAGCGGGCCACGGAGTTCTACGCCGAACAGGCGCTGGAGGCCGGCTGCGCCTTCGTCAACTGCATTCCCGTCTTCATCGCCTCCAATCCCGACTGGGCGAAGCGCTTCAGCCAGCGCGGCCTGCCGATCATCGGCGACGATATCAAGAGCCAGGTCGGCGCCACCATCGTCCACCGCATGCTGGCCAACCTGTTCCGCGAACGCGGCGTGCGGCTCGACCGCACCTATCAGCTCAATTTCGGCGGCAACACCGATTTCAAGAACATGCTGGAGCGGGAGCGGCTGGAATCGAAGAAGATCTCCAAGACCCGCGCCGTGACCAGCCAGCTCGACGTGCCGCTCGATCCCGACGACGTCCATGTCGGTCCCAGTGACCATGTCCCTTGGCTGACCGACCGCAAATGGGCGCACATCCGGCTGGAAGGCACGACCTTCGGCGGCGTGCCGCTGAACGTGGAATTGAAGCTGGAGGTGTGGGACAGCCCGAATTCGGCCGGGATCGTCATCGACGCCGTCCGTTGCGCCAAGCTGGCGCTCGACCGCGGCATATCCGGACCGCTGGTCGGTCCGTCGAGCTACTTCATGAAATCGCCGCCCGAACAGTTCACCGACCACGAGGCGCGCGAGCGCACCCTGCGCTTCATCGCCGGCGAGCCGCTGCCGTCGCGCCTGATGTGACGCGGCCGGGAAGGAACGACACGGTGGAAACCGTCTTCTTCCTGATCCGCCATGCCTCGCACGACCGGCTGGGCTCGGTGCTGTGCGGACGCATGGCAGGGGTCACGCTGGGCGACCGCGGCCGGGCGGAGGCGGACGCCCTGGCGCAGCGCCTGTCGGCGCAACGCTTGAGCGCCGTCCTGTCCAGCCCGTTGGAGCGTGCGCAGGAGACCGCCGCCCCGATCGCCGCCCGCCAAGGACTGGCGGTGACGGTCGATCCGGCGCTGAACGAGATCGACCTCGGCGCCTGGAGCGGCAAGCGCTTCGAGGAGCTGCACGGCGACCCCGCCTGGGAGCTGTGGAACCGCGCGCGCACCCACGCCCGGCCGCCCGCTGCCCTCCCCCCCCCTGCCGGCTCGCCCACTGCCGGCTCCGGCGGGGAATCGATGGCGGAGGCCCAGACGCGGATCGCTGCGGCGCTCGACCGGCTGCGGCGCGCCAACCCCGGCGGACGGCTGGCGCTGGTCAGCCACGCCGACCTCATCAAGGCGGCCCTGGCCCATGCACTCGGCCTGCCGCTCGACTTCCATTCCCGTTTCGAGATCAGCCCGGCCTCCGTCAGCGTCGTCGTCGCCGGCGACTGGGGGCTGAAGGTCCACAGCATCAACGAGGGTGCGGCATGACGAGCCTGACGGCCGACCAGATCCGCGAGCGCGTCGCCGCGCTGGGCGACTGGTTCCACAACATCGACCTCAACGGCGTGCCGACGGCGCCGAACCATTTCCTGCACGATTACCCGAACGTCAAGTGGCAGCGCTTCGCCCATGCGGTACCGAAGGACCTAGCCGGCCGCACCGTGCTCGACATCGGCTGCAACGGCGGCTTCTACTCGATCGAGATGAAGCGGCGCGGTGCCGACCGGGTGGTGGCGATCGATTTCGACGACCGTTACCTGGCCCAGGCTCGCTTCGCCGCGGAAGTGACCGGCCAGGACATCGAGTTCCACAAGATGTCGGTCTACGACGTGGCCTCGCTGGGCGAGAGCTTCGACGTCGTGCTGTTCATGGGCGTGCTCTACCACCTGCGCCACCCGCTGCTGGCGCTGGACCTGATCCACGACCATGTCGCCAAGGACCTGATGATCTTCCAGTCGATGCAGCGCGGTTCCGCCGAGGTGGCGCCGGTGCGCGCCGACTACGACTTCTTCGAGCAGGATCATTTCGACGATCCCGGCTACCCGAAGATGCATTTCATCGAACACCAGTACGCCCGCGACTGGACCAACTGGTGGGCGCCGAACACCGCCTGCGTCGAGGCGATGCTGCGCAGCGCCGGCTTCCGGATCGCAGAGCATCCCGAACGGGAAGTCTATGTCTGCCGGCGCACCGACCGGCCGACCGAGGCGGGAGCGGTCTACCCTGCCCTGCCGAACCGCCCCCGCTGATGAAGAAGAACGCCGTGACGAGAGGGACCCAGGGATGATCGAAGCCGCCAAGATCTGGAACGAGCCCAACAACAAGTCCCATTGGGACCCCAACCTGGACCCCGAGTGGGACCTGTTCGCCCGGATGACCGTGCTGGCCGGCCAGGCGATCCGGGCGGAGAACTCCGGCGTCACCCGCGTGCTGGGCGGCATGTCCCCCATCGACCCGTCCTTCGTCCGCCGGCTCGACGAGCGCGGCGTGCTCGACGAGATCGACGTCGTGGCGGTGCATGGCTTTCCGCTCGACTGGAACCTGTGGCAGATCGACGAGTGGCCGGCCAAGATCGACGAGATCCGCGCCGTCACCGACAAGCCGATCTGGGTGACCGAGGCCGGCGTGTCGTCCTTCGGCGCGGAGGAGGTGCAGGCCTGGGGCGTCAAGCGCACCGCCGAGCTGCTGATCGGCAAGGTGCCGCGCATCCACTGGTACAGCCTCTACGACCTGCCGAGCCACTGGGAGGCCACCACCCGCCACAAGGAGGCGGAAGGCTCGTCCTATTACCGCCACTTCCACATGGGCCTGCTGCGCGCCGACGGCACGCCGAAGCCGGCGGTGGAGGCCTTCGCCCCCTATGCCTCGCAGCTCGGCATCTGCCAGTGGTTCCATTTCGAGGACCACCGGCTTGACGAGGCGGTGGGCTGGCTGAAGCGGCTGGGCGTCCGCCACCTGCGCACCGGCCTGTCGTGGGCCGACAGCTTCCGCCCCAACGCGCTCGACTGGTTCGACCGCCAGATGGAGGCGCTGGCCGACTTCGACGTCACCGTCACCTTCTGCTTCACCCCCGAACACCGGGGCGTCGAACCCCATCACACCAGCCCGCCGCAGGTGGCGGAGGAGTTCGCGGAGTTCTGCGCCGCGATGATCCGCCGCTATGCCGGGACGCCGGCCGGCTCCGCGGAAGCCCCGCCGCTGGCGGCGGTCGGCTGATCCGCCGCCTCCTGGCGGACCGCCGGCGGCAGGTCTGCCCGGCACGGGCGGCCCGCCAGGTCCTCGCCCTGCCTTCCGGGGGCTGTGGCGCCGGTACGGCGCCAGTGCGGCGCCGGTGCCACTCGCCTCCCGACAATCGCCATCGGACCGGGGCGCGGCGCTCACATGCGGCAGCGCTCCGCCCCCACGAGGCCTCGCCGCCCGGACGCGCGCCCCGGCATTCGGCAGTGGACAATGCGGCACCGGAAGGTGGGACGTCCCACACCGATGGCCGCACCCGCCTTTCGGCCTCCCGAGTCAGGACCCTGCCGCCAAACCGCCAGGATTCAGGAAGCTGTCCACCTCGTCGATGAGCTGCCAGCGGTTGCGCTCCATCGGCAGCGAATGCGTGCCTTCACCGATCTCCACCCAGCGCCGGTATGGCGCGCCGGCCAACAGCGAGAAATACGTCCGGCACATCTCCAGCGGCATTTCCTGGTCCCATTCCGCATGCACCAGCAGGACCGGGACACGGATGTCCGACGGGTCGTACAAGGGCACGCCCGCCGCCCAGTATTCGCGGCTGTCCTGTACGGTGCCGTTGGGAACGCGCAGCACTTGCGGCGATTGCGTGGCACCCCAGGGGTCCGTGGCAAAGGTGGCGTCGGCCCACATCCTGAACCAGTCGTCCGGCAGAGTGTCCGCCCGCTTATCCTCCGGCACGCCGCGCAACCAGCGCGCCCTCGCATCGGCACGGGACACCAGCCGGTAGGTTCCGAGCACACCGCCCATGTCCGACAGGCTCGGCGTCGTGCGCAGCCATTGAGGAGCCAGGAGCACGAGACGGTTCACGAGGCCGTTGTTGGCCGCGGTGAAGCTCGCCATCAAGGTGGTGCCCCAGGACCAGCCGATCAGGTTCAGTTGGTCGATGCCGCGGCGGCCAAGGATGAAGCGCACCGCGCTCGCCACGTCGCGCACGGCCGTTTCGGTGCGGACGATCGGCGTGCCCCCGTCGGCCGGAAGGTCCATTTCCGTCGGTCGGGTCGAGCGGCCATACCCCCGCAAGTCCAGCAGATAGACATCGTGCCCCTGCCCGGCCAGATGATCCATCCAGGAGCGGCCGCCGAACGGCAGGTCGAAGGAGGTCGATGCCGGATAGCTCGATCCATGGACGAACAGGATCGTGCGGCTGCCCGAGAACTCCCGCAGGGAGGACAGCCGCTTGTTGCGGATGAACAGGCGTATTCCGGCCGTGTCGCTGGGAATGAGCATGTCTTCCAGGATGACCCGCGGCTCTGCCCCGCGGCCGGCGGACTGGTGGTCGATCATGAACTGGTCTCCTGACGGTCAGGCGAAGGTCCAATGGAAGCCGGCTGCGCCGGACGTCACCGTGCCGGCGGAGCTTGCGGCGAAATGTGCGGTGAAGACGGTCGCCTGCCGCTCCGCCGCGCTTTCCAGCAGCCAGCGGCGGGAGGCGCAGGCCTGCCGTGCATCCTCGCAGAACCGGCTGTTCCAATCCGGCCGCACCACCTGGAGCGGCTGATGCATGATGTCGCCGCTGAACAGCCCGAGCGCGCCCCCGGCGCTCAGCTCGATGGCAATGTGGCCGACGCTGTGACCGGGGGTCGGGTGGAAGTGGATCTCATCCCCGATCGCCCCGATCTCCTCGGCCAAGGTTGCCTGGCCGGCCTCGATGACGGGAAGCACGCTGTCGGTGAAGACACCGGCGTTGAAGCCGCTGTGTCCCGCTGCCCCCTCCCAATGGTCGCGCTCCGCCCGCGAGAAGACATAGGTTGCGTTGGGAAAGGTCGGCACCCATCGCCCATCGCGCAACTGCGTGTTCCAGCCGACATGGTCGGCATGGAGGTGCGTGCACAGCACGAAGTCGACCGCCTCGGGGCGCACGCCAGCCTCGGCAAGCCGTGCCAGGAACGGCGTATCCAGTTGATGGAACCTTGGCAGATCAGGCCGCCATTTGTGGTTGCCGGCACAGCCGTCGACCAGGATGGTGTGGTGTCTGGTCCGGATGACCCAACTGTGGATGCTGGCGATGAAGCGGCGCTCCTCCGCATCGTAGCAGTGCGGGATCATCAGATCGTGGTGGGCGGCAAGCACTGCCGGATCCCAGTCGGGAAAGAGGAATTCGGGAGCGAAGCCGGGACCGCATTGCTCGGTGACCCGCGTCACCGAAACGGTTCCGACATGGTGGGTGTTGTGGTTGGGCATGGGCATTGGCATGGGCAGGGCGATCCATGGTCACGATGGCGTCAAAGGCGACCGGCATCTCTGTTCCGGCCGGCGTATTTGACGTTGATCATGGAGCGCCCGACCTGATAGCTGAAATCGATTGCTCATACGGCAGGTATAGGCATGATCGATATCAAGGCTGCGGACATGGGGCTGCTTGTCTCGCTCAACGCGCTCCTGGACGAGGAAAACGTCACCCATGCCGCTGCGCGCATCGGCATCAGCCAGCCGGCGATGTCCGCTCAGCTTGCCCGGCTCCGTGACCTGTTCCAGGATCCCTTGCTGGTTCCGTCAGGGACCGGCAAGGGCATGGTCGCGACCCAGCGGGCGCAAGCGGTGAAGGGTCCGTTGCGCGATGCGCTGAAGGCCATGCTGGATGCGGTGAACACGCCGGTCGCCTTTGATCCCGCAGTCTCCCGGCGCACCTTTTCCATCGCGTGCAACGACAACGCCGCCGCCATCCTGGCTCTCCCGCTCATCCGGCAGCTCCGCGACCACGGCTGGGATGGCCTGCGCGTGGCTATCCGGGCTATCGACGAGAAGACCATCCGCGACCAGTTGGAGGCCGGGGAGGTTGATGTGGTCGTGACCTCGAAGGCATCGGTCCCTTCCGGCCTGCGGACGCAGCCCCTGGTTTCAGACACCTTCGCCATGGCCCAGCGCAAGAACCACCCGCGGGGTGCGGCCATGCCGTCCCTGGCGGAATACGCCGCACTCCACCATGTGATCGTCTCCGGGAGTGGTGGTGGATTCCACGGCGTCATTGACGACCTCCTCGCCCGCCATGGGCTTTCACGCGAGGTCCGGATCTCCGTCCACCATTACAGCCTCGCCCCGGCGGTCCTGGAAGCGTCCGATTTCGTATGCACCTTGCCGACACTCTTTCTCCGCCGGTTTCCCGACACCGTGGATTGCCTTCCACTCCCGTTCCCGGCGCCCGCCTTCCATCTCTTTATGGGCTGGCATCACCGCTTCGATACGGACTTGAGCCACCGCTGGCTGAGGGAGCGTCTCGCCTCGTTGCCCGAGGCGCCTCACGGCGGTGCGGCCAGTCCGAACGGAAGCACTTGAGTTGTGAAGCAGGCTGTGGCCACGGACAATGTCCTGATCGATCGGCCATGGACGACCTTATCAATCACATGAGCCATTCCCCGGCGGTCTGGTCGGGTTGGTCCCAATCGACGTTGGCGAGCTAGCGGTTAGCGAGCTCGCCAACCCTACGGTGGTGCTCCATCCCATCACGGCCGGACTGCGCGTCCTCTACCAGCGATGCCGCCGCGTGAAATCGATGAAGGCGCGCAAGGGGGCGGGTATGTGCTCCTTTCCCGGATAATAGAGGAATGGCCCGGGAAAGCTCTGCCACCACGGTTCGAGCACCGGCACGAGATCGCCGCTCTCGAAGGCGGGCAGCAGCCAGTCTTCGAACAGTTGCACGATGCCGTTGCCGGCGATGGCGACGGACACTGCAAGATCGATTGCGGTCACATGCACGGTCAGCGGCCCGGCAGGTTCGATCCGCAGCACCTCCCCGTCCCGTTCGAATTCCCAGGTCGCCAGCGCGCCGCTGTCGAACCTGCCGGACAGGCAGGCATGACCGAGGAGGTCGGACGGGTGCTCCGGCCGGCCACGCCGCTTGAGATAAGCCGGTGATGCCGCCGTCGCGAAACGCTGGCGCCGTGGCCCGATCGGAACGGCGATCATGTCCTTTTCCAGCCGTTCGCCATAGCGGATGCCGGCATCGCACCCCGCCGCCAGGATGTCGACGAAGCTGTCGTTGACCACGACCTCCACCCTGATGTCGGGATAGGCGTCCGCGAAGGACGGAAGGATTCGGGGCAGCACCAGCCGGGCCGTGTTGACGGGAACGTTCAGCGTCAGCGTGCCGCTCGGTGTTCCGCGATAGTCGTTGGCGATGTCCAGAGCCGCCTCGAACTCCGCCAGCAAGGGCGCCAGGCGGTCGAGCATATCGGCGCCGGCCCGGGTGGGCGTCACCGTGCGCGTCGTCCGGTTGAGCAGCCTCACGCCCATCCCGGCCTCCAGCCGTTTCACCGCGTCGCTCAGGCTTGAGGCGCTGAGTCCGGTCGCGCGCGAGGCCGTGCGGAAGCCGCCCGCCCGGGCGACCTCGATGAAAGCCTGTATTCCAGCAAAGTCGGTCATCGTTCGCCCAGTCGTACAGCCTGTTCCGACATCGTCGCCTTATCGCGAACAGCGGGCAAGCCTATCCTGGCTGTGGAAGGAGAAAGACATGACCGACAACACGGGAAAGCGGATCGCCATCGTGACCGGCGGCAGCCGGGGCATCGGGCGCGACACGGTCCTGCGCCTTGCCGCACGCGGGGTTCGATCCATCCTCACCTACAACACCAACCACACCGAAGCCGAAGCGGTCGTCGCCCGCGCCACGCAGGCCGGCGCGCCGGCCCTCGCCTTGGCGCTGGACGTCGGCAAGGCCTCGTCCTTCGACCACTTCGCCGGCAGGGTCCAAGAGGCGCTGCGTGGGATGGGAGCCGAGCGCTTCGATTATCTGGTCAACAACGCCGGTACCTCGTCCACCGCAACCCTCATGGGGGCGACCGAGGAGGAGATCGATGACCAGTTCGCCGTCCATTTCAAGGGGCCGCTCCTGCTCACCCAGGCACTGCTGCCGCTGATGAACGATGGCGGCCGCATCGTGAACATCTCGTCGGGCCTGGCACGCTTCGCCTTTCCCGGCCGCACCGTCTATGGTCCGATGAAGGCTGCCGTCGAGGCGCTCACGCGCTACATGGCGCTCGAACTCGGGGACCGGCGCATTGCCGTCAACGTCGTCGCCCCCGGCGCAGTCGCGACGGACTTCAGCGGCGGCATCGTCCGGGACAATGCCGAGGTCGCAAAAGCCGTCGCATCACACACCGCGCTTGGCCGGGTGGGCCGCCCCGAGGATGTCGGGCCGGTGATCGCCGGGCTCCTGTCCGACGAGTTCGGCTGGGTGAACGCCCAGCGCATCGAGGTCGCCGGCGGCATCCACATCTGATCGCCGCCGAACGGCATGGACCCGGGCAGGCGGGAGGCAAAGGCCGGGGCACGGAAAAGGGGGCCATGTGGGATGTCCCACATGGCCCCCTGTCCTGACCGGACCTCCCGGCAGGTGTCCTTCCGGGTGGTTATTCCGCCGGCGTCGCGATCATCGGGACCGCGGCCGCACGGGTCTGCAGCAGTTCCTTCCACTTCTTCAGCGCGGCGACCAGGATCACGAAGCCCAGGACCAGCATGATGATCGAGATGCCGGCATTGAAGGGGTTGTAGCCCTTGGCCGCCTTGTTGAGGTAGACGTTGGCGATCATCCAGTAGCCGGCGACGTTCACCGTGACGAACAGGTAGGCCAACGGGATCAGGCAGGTCAGCATGTAGACCCGCTTCTGGGCCAGCCGCAGGATGATGGTGGCGCCGATGATCAGGCCGACCGAGGCCATCAGTTGGTTCGACACGCCGAACAGGGCCCAGACCGAGTTGATGTCGCCCGAGGTCAGCAGGTAGCCCCAGGCCAGGCAGGCAAGCACGCTGGCGACGATCGAACCGGGGACCCAGTCAAGCCGCTTCATCGGGGCATAGATGTCGCCCAGCAGGTCCTGCAGCAGGTAGCGGGCGACGCGGGTGCCGCTGTCGACGGCGGTCAGGATGAACACCGCCTCGAACATCACGACGAACTGGAAGAAGTAGGAGGCGAGGCTGCCGAACCACGGCACGCGGGTGAAGATCTCGGTCATGCCGACCGCGAGCGTCACCGCACCGCCGGTGCGGCCGTAGAGGTCGAGGCCGATTTCCTGGCTCAGGCGCGGCAGGTCGACGACGTTCATGCCCAGGGCCTTGAAGGCGGCCGGCGCGGAGTTGATGGCGAAATAGTCGGCCGGGTGCAGCGAGGTGGCGGCGATCAGCGCCATGACGCCGACCACGCATTCCGCCAGCATGCCGCCGAAGGCCACCGGGCGGATGTCGCTCCACTTGTCGATCAGCTTCGGCGTGGTGCCCGAGCCGATGAAGGCGTGGAAGCCGGAGATGGCGCCGCAGGCGATGGTGATCGAGATGAAGGGCCAGACCGGGCCGTTCAGCACCGGGCCGCCGCCATGGATGAAGTCGGTCAGCGCCGGGAAGCGGATTTCCGGGTTGATGAAGACGACGCCGACGACCAGCGCGCCGAACACGCCGATCTTCATGAAGCTCGACAGGTAGCCGCGCGGGGTCAGCAGCATCCACACCGGCAGGGCGGTGGCGAAGAAGGCGTAGACCGGCAGCGCGATCGCCACGGTCTCGGCATGCAGCGTCAGCCATTCGCCGACCATCGTGCCCTGGATGTAGGGGCCGGCGAAGACCGAGGCGGCGATGGCGGCGATGCCGACCTGGGTGGCGCCCTTGGACGAGCCGGTGACCCGCTCGTAGAGGCCGAGCGCGATGGCGATCGGGATCGTCATGAACACCGCGAAGGTGCCCCAGGCGTTGCGTTCCAGCGCATGGACGACGACCATCGACAGGCCGGCCATGGTGATGGTGATGATGAACAGCATCGCCAGGCCGGTGCACCAGCCGGCCACCGGGCCGAGCTCGGCCTTGGCGACCTCGGACAGCGACTGGCCCTTGTGCTTCATCGAGGCGAACAGCACGACCGTGTCGTGCACCGCACCGCCGACGACGCAGCCGATCAGCAGCCACAGGAAGCTCGGCAGATAGCCGAACTGGGCGGCCAGCACCGGGCCGACCAGTGGGCCGGCCGCAGCGATCGCCGCGAAATGCTGGCCGGCATTCACCCATTTCTTGGTGGGCACATAGTTCTTCCCGTCGGCCAGGATGTGGGACGGGGTGACTTCCGAATCGTCGGCACGGAGAACCTTGCGCACGAAGAACACGCCGTAGAAGCGGTAGCAGAGCGCAAGAATGCAGAGTGTCGCGATCACAAAGGTTAAGGCGTGATCCATGACGGCTCTCCTGAAAAGGACCTGCCGCCGGTTTACGCCGCAACTGCCGGCCGGTGGGGTGGAATGCCGCGAGCGGCGGCCAGGACGTGCCGAGCGGCAGCCGGCAGGGGGCGAGTGGCGCCGGCTCGAATGGCGGCTCGGGCACCAGTTCGGATAGCGGCTCGGGCGCCGCGGGGGCGCCGCGGGGGCGCCGCTGGGCCGCCGCCGGGGACCGCTCGCCCGGCCGGGGCCGCCGCTCGCCGGGAAACCGCCCCTGGCGCGCCACCGGCGCACTAGTGTGGGACATCCCACACCGCCCGCACGCCATGCCGGAGGAAAGCCCATGACCAAATCGCCCGCAAGACCGTCAGCCGGAGCGTCAGCGAAGCCGCCGGTCCCCTGCCCGCGCGGCCGGCTGCGCAAGGCGCTGACCGGCCTGCGCCGATTGTTCAGCGACGATTCCTACGAGCGGTACCGCGAGGCCCAGGCACGGGTCGCCCCGGACGAGCCGCCGCTCGACCGCCGTGCCTTCAAGGCCCGGCAGATCCTGATGACGCTGGGGCGTGGCTGCTGCGGCCGGTAGCCACCCGGTGCGACCGGCTGCCGCTGCGCTCGGAATAGGCGCGCGTCAGCTCCGCGCCGAACAGGAAGATCACCGCCGAATAGTAGACCCACAGCAGGATCAGCACGAACGAGCCCGCCGCGCCGTAGACCGTCACCACGCCGCTGGTGGCGATGTAGAAGCCGATCAGGAACTTCCCCACCGCGAACAGGAAGGCATTGACCGCCGCGCCCAGCCACACGTCGTTCCACCGGATGTAGGCATCGGGCAGGATGCGGTAGATCATCGCGAACAGCACGGTCAGCACCAGCCAGGACGACAGCACGTCGACCAGCCAGAACAGCGACGGCATCGTCGGCAGGTAGCCCCTCGCCCAGGTGCCGACCGCCGCCAGGGCGGCGCTGACCACCAGCGAGACGATCAGCAGGAAGCCGATGGTGCCGATCAGGGCCAGCGCCTTCAGGCGCACCCGTACCAGCCAGGTGATGGTCGATTCCTGCGGCGCATCCACCTTCCAGATGCGGTTGAGGCCGGCCTGGAGCTCGACGAAGACCGTGGTGGCGCCGACGAGGATGGTGCCGATGCCCAGCACGCTCGCCAGGATGCCGGTGTCCCGGGCGCCGGCCCGCGCGATCAGGTCCTGGAGGGTCTGCCCGGCATCCTTGCCGACCAGGGCCGTCAACTGGTCGATCAGCGCGCCGCGCGCCGCCTCGTCGCCGAACACCAGCCCGGCCAGCGCGATCACCAGGATCGCCAGGGGGGCCAGCGAGAAGATGGTGTAGAAGGCGATCGACGCCGCCATGCTCATCGCATCGTCGTTCATCCAGCCATAGGCCGCATCAACGATGATCGCCCACCAGCGCCGCATGCTCTCCATCGCCCCCTCCCATCCTGTTCTTCGACAGGATTAACGTCCACCGCGGGGGTTTGATGCGGCCGGCCGTTCGGGACGGGAAAGCGCGGCTTGGCGGCCTGCCCTTACCGGCGACGGGCATCCGTGCTAAAAGGACGCAGCCGATCCATGATCGCTGCAAGGGTTGGCGGCAGGGTGAACGGTGGAACGCAGCACGGGGGATGTTTCACCCGGTTTCAAATGTTCCATCCGCCCGTCCATCCGCGGCCCTCAGCCCATCCCCAGCCGCTCCTTCAGCGCACCCAGGAAGCGGCGGCTGACCGGCACCGTGTGACCGGCGGTGGTCTGGATTTCCGCCATGCCGCCGTCGACGAAGCGGATTTCGCGGATGCGCTCGGGATTGACCAGATGCTGGCGGTGGCAGCGGAACAGCGGACTTTTTTCCTGAAGTACGTGCAGGGTCAGTTCGGTGAAGCGTTCCTGTCCGTCCTCGCCGACGACATAGACGCCGGCCGGGCGGGAGACGACGTAGTCGACGTCGGCCAGCTTCATCAGGGTGATGCGGTTGACGCCGGTGCAGGGGATGTGGCGCAGCTCCGCCGCGCCCGGCAGCACCGCGACCTCCTGCGGCGCGCGCTCCCGGCGCAGGCGCTGCAGCGTCTTGTCCAGGCGTGCCGGATCGGCCGGCTTCAGCAGGTAGTCGAAGGCATGCTCCTCGAAGGCCTTCACGGCATAGTCGTCGTGGGCGGTCAGGAAGACGATGCGCGGCATCCGCTCGGGGTCGAGCATGCCCAGCATCTCCAGCCCGCTGACCCGCGGCATCTGGATGTCGAGGAAGACCACGTCGGGCGGCTGGCGGTTGATGGCGCCGATCGCCTCGATGGCGTTGGCACATTCGCCGACGACGCGGATGTCGGCGGAGTCCTCCAGCAGCCGGCGCAGTTCCTCGCGGGCCAGCGGTTCGTCGTCGACGATCAGGACGGTCATCATGGGGCACACCATCAGGCGGGAACGGCTTCTTCCAGGGGCAGGCGCAGGGTGACGCGGGTGGAGGCGTCGGGCTCGCAGGCGACCGTGACGCCGTAGGAGTCGCCGTAGCGGTTGCGGACACGGCGATCGACGATGGTCATGCCCAGCCCGTCGCCGCCGGGCTTCGCCTCATAGAGGCCGGCATTGTCCTCCACCGACAGCAGCAGCTCGCCGCCCAGCCGGCGGGCCTCGATGCGGACATGGCCGTCCCCGAGGAGCTGGGCGGTGCCGTGCTTGATCGCGTTCTCCACCAGCGGCTGCAGCGAGAAGGCCGGCAGCCGGGCATGGCGCAGCTCGTCCGGCACGTCGATCGCCACCGACAGGCTGCCGGTGAAGCGCGCCAGCTCGATTTGCAGGTAGGCGCCGACATGCTCCAGCTCGTCGGCCAGGGTCGCCGTCTCGCTCGGCCGCTTCAGGTTCTTGCGGAAGAAGGTCGACAGGTTCTGCACCAGTTGGCGGGCGCGCTCGGGATCGTTGCGGATGACCGCGGAGATGGTGTTCAGGGCGTTGAACAGGAAGTGCGGGTTGACCTGCGCGTGCAGCAGCTTGATCTCCGACTGGGCGAGCAGGACCTTCTGCTGCTCGTAATGCCCGGCCAGGATCTGGTTGGACAGCAGGCGGGCGACGCCCTCGCCCAGCGTGCGGTTGATGGTGGAGAAGATCTTGGTCTTGGGCTCGTACAGCTTGATGGTGCCGATCACAGCACCGTCCTGGCCGACCAGCGGGATGACCAGCGCCGCCCCCAGCCGGCAGTGCGGGCTGATCGAGCAGCGGTAGCCCACCTCGTTGCCGTCGGCGTAGATCACCTGGTTGCCGGCGATCGCCTGGTGGGTCTGCGGCGAGCTGATCGGCGTCCCCGGCCGATGGTGGTCGGCGCCGATGCCGATGAAGGCCAGCAGCTTCTCGCGGTCGGTGATGGCGACGGCGCCGACGCCGGTCTCCTCATAGATGATGCGGGCGACGCGGGTGCTGTTGGCGCTGTTGAAGCCGCCGCGCAGCACGCCGTCGCAGCGGGCGGCGATCTTCAGGGCCTTGGCGGAGAAGGCGCTGGACTGCTTCTCGTCCAGCACGCGCCGCTCCAGCAGGATGCGCATGAACAGCGCCGCCCCCAGCGTGTTGGCGACGATCATCGGGGCGGCCACCACCTCCACCAGATGCATCGCCGCCGCGAAGGGCTTGGCGACGGCCAGGATGATCAGCATCTGGACCAGCTCGGCGAAGAGGGTGACGGCGCCGACGCGCAGCGGATCGAACAGCGCCTCCATGCGGCCATGGCGCACCATGTGGCGATGGACCAGGCCGCCGATCAACCCCTCGGCCATGGTGGAGAGGGCGCAGGCCACCGCCGACATGCCGCCCAGGGAGTAGCGGTGCAGGCCCCCGGTCAGCCCGACCGCCAGCCCGACCGACGGCCCGCCGAAGATGCCGCCCAGCACGGCGCCGATGGCGCGGGTGTTGGCGATGGAATCATCGATGTGCAGGCCGAAATAGGTCCCCATGATGCAGAAGATCGAGAAGATCAGGTAGCAGGCCAGCTTGTGCGGCCAGCGCACCGTCACGTGGGTCAGCGGCAGGAACAGCGGCGTCCGGCTCAGCAGATAGGCGATCACCAGGTAGACGCACATCTGCTGGAGCAGCGAGAGGACCAGGGCGAACGGCTCGACGATCATGGTGGCGGTCATGGTGGCCTTCAGGGCGGACGGCATCCCGGAAACGGATGCCGCATCCTAGCCCCGCGGCCCGCCGCCGCATTGATGTAGCCCCGTATGCGGGCGCGGGCGTCAATACCGCGCTTGGGGATGGGGGCGGGGATGGAGCAAGGCGACGGACGACGGCGCCGAGCGGCGCATCGCCTCTTTCCATTCGCTCATGGTGACGAAGCGGTAGCCGCGCCGCTCGCCCTCTTCCAGGATCGCCGGCAGCGCCGCCAGGCTGGCGGCCTTGGTGCTGTGCATCAGCACGACGGCGCCCGGCGCCAGCCGCTCGCCGACATGGCGGGTGATGGTCTCGGCGTCGACACCTTTCCAGTCCCGGCTGTCGACGGTCCACAGCACCGTCCGCATGCCGTGCGAAAGTGCGCGCGCCGCAAGCACGTCGTCGACGTCGCCGTAGGGCGGGCGGAACCATGTCGCCGCCACCCCGATGCCGGCGAGGGCCGCCTGCGCCTGCGCGAGGTTCCACTCCTGCCGGGCCGGCGGCAGGTCGGTCATCATCGGGTGGCCCTGGGTATGGCTGCCGATCTCGTTGCCGGAGGCGGCGACCAGCCGGGCGAGGTCGCGATGGCCGGCGATCTTGCCGCCGATGAAGAAGAAGGTCGCCTTCTCGTGATGCTGCCGCAGGATCTCAAGGATGGCGGCGTCGTTGGCATCGGGACCGTCATCGATGGTCAGTGCCACCACCTGGGCCGACGGCAGGCTGCGGTCGACGTCGTCGAGGTCGATGTCCGACCCGGGGATCAGGTCGGCGGTGGCGAAGGGGGCGGCGCCATGGGTGGCGGCATAGCTGCGCTGCCGGCCCGCCGCAGCGGCGGGAAGCGCCTGCGTCGACAGCAGCAGGATGGCGAGCAGGGCGGGGGCGGCACGGCGGAGGGAATGCATGATCGGGGCACACGAAGCAGGTCGGGCTCGCCGGCCTCCCCGGAGGGACGCGGCGGCGGGCGCGAGCTTCGCCTTCGGCCGGGTGGCCCGACAAGCGATTTCTTGCGGTCCCCGGATGACTCCGGTCGGAAGAACCCGGTCACGGCTCCGCAGGCGTCGGCGGGGGCAGGGCAGGGAGGTCCGCCTTGGCTTTCGACGGCTTCGGCGGCACCGGCTTCTGCGCCGCCAGTCTCTGCACGGCCGACGAGGCGGCGACGGTACCGGCCGCCGCATAGGCCTCGTGGTTGCGCTCGATGTGGCGCAGGTCGTAGAGGTAGTTGACCATCAGCCCGTGCGCCTGCGCCAGCCCCTTGGGCGAGCGGTCGCCCATCGCGTTGATCCGCTCCAGCCGCGCGCCGTTGCCGAGATGGAAGCGCGCCACGGGATCGACCGGCCGGCCGTTGGCTCCCTGCGCCTTCAGGAAATAGCGGGCGGCGACCGACAGCAGCAATGGCTGCAGCGCCTCCAGCGCCGCCTGGTCGCGGTGCCCGCCCTCCCCATCGAGCGCCTTCAGGCGCTCCTTCTCGTCGTCGGCCATCAGCCCGTCCTCGCGCCGGCGCTCCTTGGCCAGCCAGCCGGCGAAGCCCGGCACCGGCGACAGGGTGACGAAGGTCCTCAGCCCCGGCAGTTCGCGGCTCAGCTCCTGCACCACCTGCTTGATCAGGAAATTGCCGAAGGAGATGCCGCGCAGCCCCTCCTGGCAGTTGGAGATGGAATAGAAGATGGCCGTGGAGGCCTTGTCGGGCGCGATCGGGGTGCGGTCCTCCGACAGCACCTCGGCGATCGAGCCGGCGATGTGGCCGGTCAGGGCGACCTCGACGAAGATCAGCGGCTCGTCGTTCAGGCGGGGATGGAAGAAGGCGAAGCAGCGGCGGTCCGGCGGCTCCAGGCGGCGGCGCAGATCCTCCCAGTCGTGGATGGCGTGCACCGCCTCGTAGCGGATGATCTTCTGCAGGATGTTGGCCGGGGTGGTCCAGTCGATGCGGCGCAGCACCAGGAAGCCGCGGTTGAACCAGGAGGAGAAGAGATGGGCGAAGTCGGCGTCCACCGCATCGAAGCCTGGAATGGACTTGGCGTTGCGCAGCGCCTCCTCGCGCATGGCGACCAGATGCTGGGTGCCGCCGGGCGCCAGGTTCAGGCGGCGGAACAGCTCCTGCCGCCGCGGTTCCGCCGCCTTGTGCAACTCGGTGGCGAGGCGGTCGCCGGGAGCGGCGGTGTAGGAGGATATCGCCCGGCGCAGCCGATCGTGGTCGGGGCCGAAGCGCTCGGCCAGCGTGGTGAAGAAGCGGTTGCGCTCCGCCGGTGCCAGCGCGGCATAGCCGTCCAGGATTTCCTGGGCCAGCGCCACCCCGGACGCCTCGCCGCGCCCGGAGAGCAGCGCCTCGCACAGCCCGATCAGGTCGCCGCCCGCCGGCTCCCCGCGCGGCAGGCCGACCAGCGCCCGGCCGCGGTCGGCGATGGATTGCAGGAGATCACCGAAGAAGGACCCGTCCATGGTTGGCTCCTGTTGCCGTGGCCGCCTGCGACCGCGTTCGCTCCTGCCTCTCCCCCGATCCACCGCCGCCAGCGGCCGGGAGAGCCGGGGAGGGGACCTCACGCCACCTGCTTGTCGAACAGTCCCTTGTGCGCCTCGCGCAGCAGGTTCTTCTGTACCTTGCCCATGGTGTTGCGCGGCAGTTCGTCGGTGAAGACCACGGCTTTCGGCACCTTGAAGTTGGCGAGCTCGGCCTTGCAGGCGCGGATCACCGCCGCCTCGTCCGCCATGCCTGCCTGCGCCCCTTGCGGCCGGCGCAGCACGACCGCGACCACCGCCTCGCCGAAATCGGGATGGGGCACGCCGATCACCGCGGACTCCACCACGCCGTCCATGGCATCGATCACCGTCTCCACCTCCTTGGGGTAGACGTTGAAGCCGCCGGAGATCACCAGATCCTTGGCGCGGCCGATGATATGGACGTAGCCCCGCTCGTCGATCTTGCCGACATCGCCGGTGATGAACCAGCCGCCGGGGCGGAACTCCTGCGCCGTCTTCTCGGGCATTCGCCAGTAGCCGGCGAAGACGTTGGGTCCCTTCACCTCCAGGATGCCGACGGCGCCCGGGGCGACCGGCTCGCCGCTCTTCTCGTCGGCCACCCGCACCGAGATGTCGGGCAGGGGGAAGCCGACGGTGCCGGGAATGCGGTCGCCGTCCAGCGGGTTGGAGGTGATCATGCAGGTCTCGGTCATGCCGTAGCGTTCCAGGATGGCGTGGCCGGTGCGGGCCTGGAACTCCCGGTGGGTGTCGGCCAGCAGCGGCGCCGAACCGGAGACGAACAGCCGCATGTGCGCCGCGGCCTCGCGCGTCAGCCGCTCGTCGGCCAGCATGCGGGTGTAGAAGGTCGGCACCCCCATCATCACCGTCGCCCGCGGCAGCAGGCGGAAGACGGCGTCGGCGTCGAACTTCGGCAGGAACAGCATCGAGCCGCTATTCATCAGCGTGCAGTTGATGGCGACGAACAGTCCGTGGGTGTGGAAGATCGGCAGGGCGTGCAGCAGGACGTCGTCCGGCCGGAATCCCCAGTAGCGGTGCAGGGTGGCGGCGTTGGAGGACAGGTTGCGGTGGGTCAGCATCGCGCCCTTCGACCGTCCGGTGGTGCCGGAGGTGTAGAGGATCGCCGCGAGGTCGTCCGCCCCGCAAGGCACGGTGGCGAAGGCGGGATCGAGCCCGTCGGCACGGTCCGCCAGGCTGCCCTCGCCATGGCTGCCCAGCGTCAGCAGCGTGCCGACCCCGGCCTCCGCCGCAGTGGCGGAGAGCGCCTCGGCACCGCCGGGGCTGCAGACGAAGACCTTCGGCTCGGCATCGCCGAGGAAATAGGCGACCTCGGCCCGGGTGTAGGCGGTGTTCAGCGGCAGGTAGGCGGCGCCGGCGCGCAGGCAGGCGAGGTAGAGGAAGACTGCCTCCGGCGACTTCTCCACCTGTACGGCGACGCGGTCACCCTTGACGACGCCGAGATCGGCGAGCAGGCGGGCATAGCGGCCGCTGATGTCCGCCAAGTCGCGGTAGCTGTAGCGGCGGCCGGACTCCAGCTCGATGAAGGGCGCGTCGGCATCGGCAGGGAAACGGTCGGACAGGATGTCGTAGAAATTCTCGGAGTTGGTCATGTCGGTCGTCCCTACGGATCGGATCAGGCACCATACACCCAGCCGGGCAGGGCGGTGGCGATGCCCGGGAACAGGCAGAGCAGCAGCACGCACAGCATGATCAGCCCGACGAAGGGCATGACTCCCCAGATGACCTCCTTCAGCGGGATGTCGGGGGCGATGTTCTTGATGACGAAGATGTTCAGGCCGACAGGCGGATGGATCAGCCCCATCTCCATGACCACCATCATGACCACGCCGAACCAGATCAGGTCGAAGCCGGCGGCACGCAGCGGCGGCAGGATGATGGGTGCGGTCATCAGGATGATCGACACCGGCGGCAGGAAGAATCCCAGCACCACCACCATCAGCAGGATCGCCGCCAGCAGCACCCAGCGCGACAGGTTCAGCGCGACGATGGCCTCCGCGGCACTCTGGCTGATGTGCAGGTAGCTCATGACGTAGGAATAGAGCAGCGACATGCCGATGATCATCATCAGCATCGTCGATTCCCGCAGCGTCGCCGTCAGCATCGGCCCGAACTGGTCGAGCTTGTAGGCGCCGTAGACGACGGCGACCAGGGCCAGCGCCAGCACGCCGCCCAGCCCGGCCGTCTCCGACGGCGTGGCGAAGCCGCCATAGAGCGCCACCATGACGCCGGTCAGCAGGATGACGAAGGGCAGCACGCGCGGCAGCGAGGACAGCTTTTCCCGCGTGGTGAAGTGCTCCTCCGCCAGCAGGGGCGAGTCGAGGCGGCCATGCTCCAGCGCCAGCCGCTTCTCCTTGCGGAAGCGCAGCACCGCATAGGCGGCGAACAGCACCACCATCAGGATGCCGGGCCCGATGCCGGCGAGGAAGAGCTGGCCCAGCGACTGCTCCGCCGCCACGGCATAGAGGATCATGGTGATCGACGGCGGCAGCAGGATGCCCAGCGTGCCGCCGGCGGCGATGATGCCGGCTGCAAAGCCGCCGGAATAGCCGCGCCGCCGCATTTCCGGGATGCCGGCGCTGCCGATCGCCGAACAGGTGGCCGGGCTCGACCCGGCCATCGCCGCGAACAGGCCGCAGGCGAAGACGTTGGCGACGCCGAGGCCGCCCGGCACCCGATGCAGCCAGGCATGCAGCGCCGAATAGAGGTCGGCGCCCGCCCGCGACTTGCCGATGGCCGCCCCCTTGAGGATGAAGAGCGGGATGGTCAGCAGGGTGATGCTGGCCATCTCCTCGTAGACGTTCTGCGCCACCGTATCGAGGGCCGCCGCCGGCATGAAGACCAGCATGAACAGCGTGGCGACCAAGCCCAATGCGAAGGCGATGGGGATGCCGGCGAACAGCACCCCGAAGGTGGCGGCGCCATACATCAGCCCGAGTTCGAGCGCACCCATCAGGCGGCCTCCCCGTCTAGTAGGAAGTCCAGCATCTGCAGCAGGATCTGCACCGTGAGCAGGCTCATGCCAAGCGCCATGACGCTGTAGGGGATCCACAATGGCGGCGCCCAGGCCGACTGGGTCACCATGCCGTCGACCCAGGCTTCGTGCCACAGCGCCCAGGACTTCCAGGAGAAGAAGGCGCAGAAGCCGAAGGAGGCCAGGTCGGCGACGAAGCGGCGCCAGCGCTCCACCCCCGGCGGCAGCAACTCCGCAACGGCGTCGATGGCGACATGGCCGCGGCGCGCCTGGACCCAGGCCGCCGACATGAAGGTGGCGCCGACCAGCAGGAACACCGCCATCTCGTCCTGCCAGTCGGCTGGATGGTGGAAGGCGTAGCGGACGACCGCCTCGTGCGTCAGCACGACCCCGGCGGCCACCACGGCAACGGCGGCCACCACCACCACCACGCGGTTGACCAGGGCGAAGGCCGTCCCGACCAGACGGAGGGCCGGGGAACGCAATGCCGGCTCTGCGGCATCCCCCAGCACCAGGTCGCGTTCCGCGGCCGACATCAGACCTTCTCCGCCAAGCTCAGCAGGCGTTCGCCGTCCTTCACCCGCTCGGCGAAATCCTTCCAGGCGGTCGTCCGCGCGATCTCGGTCCAGCGCTTCACCGCGTCGGCGCTCATGTCGGCGGTGGCGACGCCGGCCTTGCCGTAGATCGCGGTGATGCGCTCGTCGTCGGCCTGCGCCTCGCGATAGCCGAACTCCTCCATCTCCAGCCCGACCTGCTCCATCACCTTCTGCTGGTCCGGCGTCAGGCTGTCGAAGACGCTCTTCGACATCATCAGCGGCTCCATCATGAACCAGTAGCTGTGCTGGCGCGGAACGGTCAGGTGCTTGGCCAACTCCTCCAGCTTGAAGGAGATCAGGCTGGTGGACGAGGTGATGGCGGCATCCACCGCGCCGGTCTGCATGCCGGCATAGAGCTCGTTGGAGGGGATGGTGCTGACCGCGGCACCGGCGGCCTTCAGCATCATGTCCATCTCGCGGCTGCCGCCGCGGATCTTCATGCCCTTCACGTCGTCCGGGTTCATCACCGCACCGGAACGCGACGCGGTGCCGCCCGCCTGCCAGATCCAGGTCAGCAGCTTGATGCCCTTGGACTCCAGGATGCTCGCCAGTTCGCGCCCGATCTCGGCGTCGCGCCAGCGGCGCCCCTGCTCGTAGCTGGTGACCAGACAGGGCATCAGGCCGAGGTTGGCCTGCGGCACCTCGCCACCGGCGTAGGGCAGGGGGTAGAGGCTGAGGTCGAGCGCCCCCTTCCGCATCGCGCCGAACTGCGCCAGCGTCTTCATCAGCGAGGAGCTGGGATAGATCTCGAACTTCAGCGAGCCGCCGGTGCGCTTCTCCACCTCGGCGGCGAAGCGGCGGGTGATGCGGTCGCGGAAGTCGCCCTCGTCCATCGTTCCGCCAGGGAACTGGTGCGAAATCTTGAGGGTGCGCGCCTCGGCCGCCCAGCCCAGGCGGGAGGCGGCGACGATGGCGGGGGCGGCGAGGGCGGCGCCAACGACGGCGCGACGTGAGAGTATCATGATGGGTGACCCCTTCCGTTGGGCAAGGGCATCCCGGCGCCGCGCGAGGGAAACGCGGTGGAGCGTCGGGAACAGCCCGGTGCGGAACCTTTCTTCAACGGTGCCGCAAGAACGCCTTGCGCTCTTGCGATCAGCTACGGGGGCCGGCTGAAAGCCTCTGAGACATCGTTTCCTCCTGTATGCCGATTTGCGGTCGATGCTTCGGGCAGTCGATGCGGTGGCCGACGGCACGGTCGGCGCATGCCTGCGCGGCGGGCTTGTTCGCCCTTTGCCGTTCTTGTATGCGATCGGTCTTGTCATGCATACAGAAAATGGTTGGACCGGGCAATTGTTTTGTCATAGCTGTATGCGGAAGCTGCGCAAGCAGACCGATGCCGGGCCGAGTGCGCCCACACCTGCGCCCCCACGACAGGAGCCAGCATGAGCGAGCACACCGCCGACCGCACCGCCCCGCAGCACGGCGTTCAGAAAACCGAAGAGGCCCGCGTGACCCGTGCCGACCGCCTGCGGACGGCGATCGAGGAGGAGATCGCGTCGGGGCGCCTGCCGCCGGGTTCGCGGCTGGAGGAGAGCGGGCTCGCCGAACGCTTCAACGTCTCCCGCACGCCGGTCCGCGAGGCGCTGGCGCAACTGGCCTCGGCCGGCTTCGTCGAGATGCGGCCGCGCCAGGGGGCGGTGGTGACGACGCTGAGCATCGATACCATCCTGGAACTGTTCGAGGTGATGGCGAATCTGGAGTCCCTCTGTGCCGAGCTGTGCGCGCGCCGCATGACGGCGGAGGACCACGGCAAGCTCGTCGAGCTTCATCGGCGGTGCGAGGAGGCGATCAGCGGCGGCGACACCGATGCCTATTACGAGGCCAACCGGCGCTTCCATGAAGCGATCTACGCCGGCAGCCACAATCGGCAGTTGGAGGAGATGACACGGGCGCTGCGCAACCGCGTTTCCACCTACCGCCGCATCCAGTTGAAGCATCCCGGCCGGCTGCGCCGGTCCTGGAAGGAGCACGACGCCATCGTCCAGGCGATCCTGGAGGGCGATTCCGAACTGGCGCGCGAGGTCACCAAGCAGCACATCGCGGTACAGGGCGACACCTTCACCGACTTCATGGCGCTTCTGCGCGCCTCGCGGCTGGACGTCGCCTGAGATAGCGGAAGCGAGGGTTGCGGGGCAGGGGGCTGTGGGACGTCCCACCTCATTGGCCGGCGGGTAGATGACGGCGGCTAGTGTGGAGTCTTCGGCCTGGAAGCTTTCCTTGAGCCGAAGGCCATTCTCGGCGTCCGCACAGACCAGCCGACATGTCCCGCGGCAACACCGGCCTCTCTCACAGCGTCTCGACCTCGGCTTGGCCGCGGGAGATGTCGGTGACCATGCGGATGAAATCATCCGTCCGGTTGCTGGGCAGCTTGACCTGCAGGCGCACGCCCTCGGCGGTGAAGCCGCCGGTTTCGACGAGGGCGTCGGGATAGGTGGCGAGCCCCGTCCGGATCCTGGCCTCGTCCGCAAAGCGGCAGGTTACCGACAGCGACACATAGGCGATGATCGGCTGCCGCTCGGCGGACCGCAGGCAGGCCGCCGCCGTGCCGCCATAGGCGCGCATCAGCCCGCCCGCCCCGAGGAGCACGCCGCCGAACCAGCGGCTGACGACCACCGCCACCCGATCCAGATCCTGGCCGTCGATCGCCTGCAGGATCGGCCGGCCGGCCGTGCCGCCGGGCTCGCCGTCATCGTTGAAGCGGTAGATGCCGCCGATCCGGAACGCCCAGCAATTGTGGCCGGCTTCCAGGCTGCTGCAAGCCGTGATGAAGCGGCGGGCGTCCTCCTCGCTGCCGACCGGCCCCGCCGACGCGAGGAAACGGCTCTTCTTGATCTCCTGCTCGAACCGTTCTGCCGTCTTGAGAGTAAACATTCACGCCCGCCGCCAAACCCGCTGCCGGAAACCCTGCAAGCCCACCCTTCTCAGGGACCGTCTGCCTGCAGGATCGCATCGATTTCCGCCCGCAGCGCCTGCAGATGCTCGCGGTCGTCGGCATTCAGGTGGCGGCGCTGTTCGCGGACAACGGCGACATCGCGCATGATCCGCTTGACGCTGGCCCTGATCGTCCTCGCCGCCTCATGCGGCCCGGCCTCGGTCGCAGCAGGCGCATTCTCGCCCTGGACACCCTGGGCATGGTCGCGCTTGGCTTGGCGGACCGCCTTCACGCTCGCCCCCTCCTTCGCACGCGCCCACAGGGCGGCGCGAAGTTCAGCCGGGGCGGCGGCGATCTCGATCATCACCGAACGGGAGACGTGGGCGAACTGCCCGAGATACTCGTCCCGGATCTCCGGCGGCAGGGTCAGGATCGCCAGCAGCTTGGTGACGTCGGTGCGGTCGCGCCCGACCACGGCGGCCAGTTCGTCGTGGGTATAGCCGTGCTTCTCGATGAGGCGGCCGAGGGCGGCGGCATATTCCACGGCGTTGAGGTCGACACGCTGGACGTTGTCGATCAGCGCGATCTCGTCCGGGTCGCCCGAGGTCAGGATGGCGAAGACCGTCTTGCGGCCCAGGATCTCATGCGCGCGGACACGCCGCTCGCCGCCGATCAGCAGATAGTCGCCCTTGGACAGGGGACGGACCAGGATCGGGTTCTGCAGGCCGTGCCGTTCGATGGAGGAGGCGAGGCTGCGCAGTTCCGCCTCGTCGAAATGGCGCCGCGGCTGGTCTGGATTGCGGATCACCCGGTCGAGGTCCAGTTCCACCACATGCGGGAAACCGGCCGATGTGCCGAACAGCCGGTCGCTGCCGACGGTCAACCCGCCCGCCGCCCCGGCGGCGATCTCCCCGCCGCGTCCGGCTTCCGTCGCCACGGCGGTTCCCAGCAGCTCGCGGGTCTTGCGCTCGAACTTACGCGGCATGGGTGGCCTCCCGGCGCTGGGCATAGGCGCGGATCTGGCGCGCCACCTCGCGGAAGGTCTCGGCCCCCGGCGCCTTGGGGTCGCCGGCAAGCGTGATCATGCCGGCTGCCGCCGCCTTGCTGTAGACGGTGGCGCGTGGGATCGGCGGGAAGACCGGGACTTGGTCGGCGTAGGATTCCCGCAGCTCCTGCAGGGTCGCCCGATCCTGCGTCAGCCGGTCGTTGTACATGGTGGGAATGATGCCGGCGATGCGCAGCGCGGGATTCACCCGGCGGCGGATGCGGCCGATGGTGTCGACCAGCCGCTTAACGCCCAACAGGGCCAGCGCCTCGGTCTGCACCGGAACCACCACCAGTTCGGCTGCCGACAGGGCGTTGGCGGTGACCAGCCCCAGGTTCGGCGCACAGTCCATCACGACGAAATCATAGGTCTGCCGCACCTCGTCCAGCTTCTCGCGCAGCACGAGGCCGCCGGTGGAGTCGGCTGCCAGTTCCACGTCCGCGTCGGCCAGCGACAGGCCGGCCGGAGCGAGGTCGAGCCCGCGCTCGTCCGTCGGCATGATGACCGAGGTCAGCGGCTCTTCCGAGCGCAGCACGTAGTAGAGGGTCTTGCGCTGCTGCTCCAGCGCCACGATGGCGGCATTGCCGATGCCGACATGAACCGTGGCGTTGCTCTGGGAATCGCAATCGATCAGCAAGACCCTGGACCCGCCCTCGGTCAGCGCGTAGGCGAGGTTGACCGCGGTAGCCGTCTTGCCGACCCCGCCCTTCTGGTTGGCGACCGCCAGGAAGGTGGCGGAGCGCGGGCGCCCGGCGGGCGGCTGACCTGCCGTCTGTCCCGCCAGGAAATCCACCAACTGCTGCGGGATCCGCTCCGCCCCGCTTTCCCAGCGGCTGATCTTGGCCTTGGTGTAGCTGCGTCCCAGTTGCCCGTTCAGCCAGTCGGCGAACTGGGTCTGGTTCTCGCCGCGGCGCTCGCGCATCTGGCGCATGTCGTCGCCCCCGATCGACAGCATTGGAGTCCCCCTTGATACGGTCGGCGCAGTCTGAGCAAGTTGCCGGAACTTTGTCAATGGAGCCCCGCAGAGTTGCCGCAACAATGCCGCCACCGTGGGCGTTAAGCCGCAGACCGCCGCCAGATAGCCGACGGAACCGGTCGGCGTCGTGGCCGTTGGCCCAAAGTGGCATCCCGCACTTGTCGAACGGGCATGCGCAAAGGCAGATGCCAGGGAGGAACCGTATGGCGGCAGGGATCGAGGACTACGCGCTGCTCGGAGATTGCGAGACGGCGGCGCTGGTGTGCCGCGATGGTTCGATCGACTGGCTGTGCTGGCCGCGTTTCGATTCCGCGGCGTGCTTCGCGGCGCTGCTTGGGGCACCGGAGCATGGACGCTGGCGGATCGCGCCGGCGAAGGAAGCACGCAGCGACCGGCGGTATCGTGGCGACACGCTGATCTTGGAGACCGACTTCCACACGGACGAGGGAACCGTCACCATCATCGATTTCATGCCGCCGCGCGGGCGGTCGTCGGACGTGGTGAGGATCGTCGTGGGACGCTCCGGCCGCGTCACCATGCGCAGCGAACTCGTCATCCGCTTCGACTATGGCTGCACGGTGCCATGGGTGTCGCGGCTGGAGGACGGGACGCTGCGTGCGATCGCCGGACCGGACATGCTGGTGCTGCGCACGCCGGTTGCCCTGCATGGCAAGGACATGACCACCGTCGGCACCTTCACCGTGGAGGCAGGGCAGCGCATTCCCTTCGTCCTGACCTATGGCCCGTCCCACGGCGACCTGCCTGCGCCGATCGATCCGGAAGCCGCGCTGGAGGAAACCGAGGCATTCTGGCAGGAGTGGATCGGCCGCTGCACCAACGGCGGGCACTGGTCCGAGGCGGTGCGGCGGTCGCTGGTGACCTTGAAGGCGCTCACCTACCGGCCGACCGGCGGCATCGTCGCCGCCCCCACCACCTCCCTGCCGGAGCGGCTCGGCGGCACGCGCAACTGGGACTATCGCTTCTGCTGGCTGCGCGATTCGACCTTCACGCTGCAGGCCCTGATGAATGCCGGCTATTATGAGGAAGCCGATGCCTGGCGGGCCTGGCTGGTGCGCGCGGCGGCCGGCAGCCCCGACCAGCTCCAGATCATGTACGGGATCGCCGGCGAACGAAGGCTGACCGAATGGGAGGCATCCTGGCTCCCGGGATACCAGGGAGCGGGGCCGGTCCGCATCGGCAACGCCGCCAGCGGACAGTTGCAGATCGACATCTACGGGGAACTGATGGATGCCGCCTACCAGGGGCGGTGCGGCGGACTCGGCCGTGACGACACGGGGCTGCAGTTCCAGCAGGCGCTGCTGTCGCATCTGGAGCAGGTCTGGGACCAGCCCGACGAAGGCATCTGGGAAATGCGCGGCGGCCGCCGGCCCTTCACCTTCTCCAAGGTGATGGCCTGGGCCGCCTTCGACCGCGCGGTCAAGAGCGTGGAGCGGTTCGGCATGGACGGACCGGTGGAGCGCTGGCGGGAATTGCGCGACACCATCCACCGCGATGTCTGCGCCAACGGCTACAACGACCGGATCGGCTCCTTCGTCCAGGCCTACGGCGCATCGGAACCCGACGCCTCGCTGCTGCTGCTGCCGGTGATCGGCTTCCTGCCCATCGACGATCCTCGGATCGCCGGGACCATCGCGATGGTCGAGCGCTCCCTGATGCGGGACGGCTTCGTTCAGCGCTATGATACGCACAAGGTCGAGGACGGGCTGCCGACAGGGGAGGGGGCCTTCCTCGCCTGCAGCTTCTGGCTTGTGGACTGCTACGTCCTCCAGGGGCGCCGCAGCGAGGCGGTTGCCCTGTTCGAGAGGCTCCTGGCGCTGCGCAACGACCTCGGCCTGCTGTCCGAAGAGTACGACCCGCAATCCCGGCGGCTGGTCGGCAATTTCCCGCAAGCCTTCTCGCACATCGCGCTGGTCAACTCCGCCCACAACCTGAACCGCGACGCCCAGCCCGCCAGACAGCGATCGGCTGACGGAACTGCGGACCAGGCTTCGTGACCCTGCCGGCGGGCCGGGCATTCTCCGCCCGCCGGCCTCGATCGCACTGGAACAAGGCGTATGTCAGCCGATCTCCCGCGGGTCGCCGCTGTCCCGCGATCCCCGGACGGCGATCGGCCCGGCCGCGTGGGCGGCGGCACGCACTTCCGTGAAGACGCGGCGGATCTCCGGGAAGCGCTTCCTGATCAGGTTTTCGACACGCGCCAGCGTCTTTTCAAGCTCGCCGGCAGCGACCTCGTCGCGGATGTCGACGCTGAGATTCACGACGACCGTCTCTGGTCCGAGGTGGATGGTCAGCACCTCGTTCACCCGGTCGACGATTGGTTCCTGCTCCACCAGGGTCCGCACGCCCCGCACCAGTTCGGGATGGGCCGACTCGCCGATCAGCAGGCTCTTGGTCTCGTAGGCGAGAAAGGCCGCCGTGACCGCCAGGACCACCCCGATCAGGACCGAACCGATCCCGTCGAAGACCGGCAGGTCCAGAAGCAGGTCGGCGGCCAGGCAGACGGCGGCGATGCCAAGCCCCACCAGCGCCGCACTGTCCTCGAACAGAACGATGAAGACGGTCGGATCCTTGCTGGCATGCACCGACTCGAACATGCCGGCATCGCCACGCCGGGCGTTGAACTCGCGCAGGGCGACGACCCAACTGACCGCCTCCATCACGAACGCGATGCCCAGAACGACGAAGTTGATCCACGGCGACTCGACCGGCTGGGGATGCAGGATCTTCTCCACCCCCTCATAGACCGACACCACGGCGCCGCCGGCGAAAATGACCAGCGCAACGACGAAGGGCCAGAAATAAAGCTCGCGCGCGTAACCGAAGGGATGGCGGTCGTCGGGCGGCTTCCTCGATCGCTTCAGCCCGACCAGCATCAGCGCCTCGTTCCCGGTATCGACCACCGAGTGAACCGCTTCGCTCAGCATGGACGAACTGCCGGTCATCACGGCCGCCACGAATTTCGTGACGGTGATCGCCAGATTGGCCGCTATGGCCGCATAGACGACCTTGCCTGTCCCCTCCGCATTGCCCTCTGCCATTGCCTCTTCCCCACCGCACCGGTTACGGCCGGCTTGCCCCTCATTTCATGTCCCGGGAACAACTCCGCCGCATCCGGCGGGTTCCATCGCCAGCAGGCCTGAACCTTGGTGACGCCCCCGGCTGCCACGCGGGCTTGAACTTTGGTGACGCACCGGAGAAGCCCCTGGGCGGACAGGGTTGCGACTCGCCAAGTTCCTTGAACTGTGGTGACGCTCACTCCCCTCCGCATCCTGTCGACGCCGGGGTTGCGGTTTGAACTTTGGTGACGCTGCCGCTTCGGGCCCTCGCCACTCCATCGCCGGTGAGGGCTGGACGTCCTGAACTTTGGTGACGCTCGACCTCTTTGCCGCACTCCGTCACCGATAAAAGCCCGATTCCTGAACTTTGGTGACGCTTGGTCCGGCCATGATGCCGGCTTCCGGCTCGACTCGCCCGGTACGGGCGTCACCAAGGTTCAAACTCCCGTGGAAAACCCGGCGGCGATTCGTCCACAGGCCCCCCGAGTCTTCCCATGAACTCTGGTGACGCTTTTCCTGAACTCTGGTGACGCGACTCGGTTTATCCCCTGAACTTTGGTGACGAATCTAATAGTTACTTCCAAATAACTTCCAATTAGCCTGCGTCACCAAGGTTCAAATTGCCTTCGCCGCGATCCCGGGTGTTGTATCGGACATGTTCGGTCACAGCGACCACGACAGACCGGCAACCGGTGCAGCGGCAGTCAGGAGATCGGCATGGGAACCATTCATCGTTTGATCGAGACCCACGGACGCGATGGCGCGCTGGCTCTCGTCTCCGACGAAGAACGTCCACTGATCGACATTGCCGCCGCCGTGCAGGCCGCGGAGAACGGCAAGCTCGGCATCACCTATGCAGGATTTTGCCAGACAGCGCTGCCACACCGCCAGCTTCCCGACGACCAGCATTGGGAACGGCCGGGCCACAAGGTGAAACTGGTCATCCAACCCGGCGTCATCGAGGACCGGAACGGGGTGACGCGCAGGATTGGCGTGCCCTATGGCAGCCGTGCCCGCATGATCCTGCTCTACCTGCAGACCAGGGCGATCCAGACCGGCAACCCCGAAGTGGAACTCGGCGGGTCGATGCACGACTGGTTGAAACGGATGGATATCCCGATCTGCGGCAAGGCCTATCGCGATGTGGAGGATCAGGCGGCCCGGCTTTCGGCCTGCCACCTGACATTCTTTACCGACGCCGACGGCGGCCGGCGGCAGAGCAAGGAATCGATCGTTGCCGACGCGATCCAGCTCCGCCGCCCGGACGACCGGCAGGGCACGCTATTCACCGAGACGGTGCGGCTGAGCGACAGCTTCTTCAAGGCCCTGCGTGAGCACCCGGTTCCGGTGGCAGAAGAAGCCCTGAAGGCGATCAGTGGCAAATCGATGGCCTTGGACGTCTATATCTGGTTGGCCTACCGCCTGCATTCGCTCGAGAAGCCGACCCCGATCACCTGGGCCGCCCTGCATGGGCAGTTCGGTGCCGGCTACGCGCTGGTCCGCCAGTTCAAGACCAAATTCATCCCGAACCTGAAATACGCGCTGGCGGCCTATCCCGATGCCAGGGTCGAGGAGTCGGGGGAGGGCCTGATCCTTTATCCGTCACGTGCGCCGATCACCGAGCGGGTGATGGCCCGGATCGCCTGAGATCGCCAGAGGGCATGCCCACCTTCCGGCGATCTGCTTTGCGAACTGAACTTTGGTGACGCCCTCCACCCCGCCATGAACTTTGGTGACGGCGCCTTACGGCGGCGTCACCAAAGTTCAAGCGCATCAGCCGGCCGAAGCGTCGCGCAGCCGCAGACGTTGGTTGCCCGCTTCTCCGTCATCGACCCTGATGGCCCGCAGCAGGGCCGTACGGGCAAGGACGACAAGCAGATCCGTCTGCGTAACCACACCCAGCAGCCGGCGATCCTGGTCGACGATGACCACATCGTGGGTGCGGCCATCCGACAGGCGGCCGAGCAGGCGGAAGACCGGCACGTCAGGCAGTTCGACGGCAGCCGGAATCATGACGTCAGCGACGCGGCTACCCCCGTTCCGCAGTTCGGCGTGTGAAAGCTGCTCGTGCCCGACCACGCCGACCACCCTGTTCTGGGCATCGATCACGGGGAGGGTACGAAAGCCGTGCTCGGTCAAGCGCGTGCGGGCGATCCGGGGATTGCTGTCCGACGCCACGCAGATCACGTCCCGCGACATGACATCACGGCATGTGATTTCGGCATTGAGCCTTTCCAGCGCGTGCAGTTCGGCGTTGACCAGCAGCGCGCTGAGATCGTCGCGGCTGACGTCGAGCGCTTCCGTCAGGTTGCGCAGGGCGTCATCCAGGTCGTTGCCGGTGATGGCCGGGCGGAGCTGCGGTGGCGGATCCCCTGTGCGGTGGATGTTGGCGGGCCGGTGCGGATAGCTATGGCCCGACAGGCGGTGGAACATCAGCCCGGCCGTCATCAGCAGGATCGAGTTCACGGCCACGGGGAAGAAGGCGAACTTGATGCCCAGTTCCGTGACCGCCGGGCCGCCGAGCACGGCCGTGAGCGCCGCGGCACCGCCCGGCGGATGGAGGCAGCGCGTCAGCGACATGGTGGCGATGGCCAGCGCCACCGCCGCTGCTCCCGCCAGCATCGGGTCGGGTATGGCCGCCGCAACCAGAACGCCGACGATCGCCGACAGCGTGTTGCCGCCGACGATCGACCAGGGCTGGGCGAGTGGGCTGGCGGGTACCGCGAACAGCAGCACCGCCGAGGCTCCCATCGGTGCGACCAGCACCGGTGCGCTGCTCATGTAGGCCAGCATATTGCGGCAGAGCAGGCCGGTGGCGGCGATCCCCAGCAGCGCGCCGCAACAGGCGATCAAACGGTCGCGCAAGGTGGCGCCTGGCAGGATCGGCCGGAACAGGCTGCCGGCCCCTTCCGCCAGGGCGGCTAGTCTTCCCCCAAGCATTCTTGTCCATTTCCTCCGGTTCGTCAGCGACCGGTCGGAGGCTAAAACCTCAAGGGAACTTGAGGTCAAGCGGAAATGCCGCCAGACTGGTGGGAACGAGGCATGCACATGCGGAGGCCGGGATGCTGTCGCCCGAGGATTACGACAAGGAGCTGACTGTTGGAGAGGTGGCGCGCCGCGCGGGTCTGGCGGTTTCCACTCTCCACTTCTATGAAGCACAAGGCCTGATCCGGAGCTGGCGCAACGCCGGCAACCAGCGGCGATTTTCCCGCGACGTCCTGCGACGCGTGGCGGTGATCAAGGTGGCTCAGCGGCTGGGTATCTCGCTCGCCGCCATTGCCGACGCACTCAGCGCGCTTCCGGAGGACCGGTCGCCGAGTACGGCCGACTGGAAGAGGATGTCGGAGCGGTGGCGAGGTGAACTCGACGAGCGCATCGCCAAGCTGACGAGGCTGCGCGACAATCTGGACGGCTGCATCGGGTGCGGCTGCCTGTCGATTCGCGACTGTCCGCTCCGCAACCCGTGGGACGAACTTGGCGAAGGCGGGGCGGGACCGCGGCTGCTGGACCCGGCCTGATGCCGGCATGGCTCCCAGCCTCAATCCCCCAAGAAAAAAAGTGATGCAGCCGGCGTCGGGATGGTTCATGGAAGCGCCGGTTCGCCGGGCACCGCCCGGTGCCGGACTGCACAGTCCTTGCGTAAGGGGATCGAGAGGGTGTTCGTCGTCAATCCGCAGCCGGCCGCGCCAAGCCGTCGAGCCGTTAGCCGCCCTGCCAGCCTGCACGCCGCACTGTTCGGCCGCCTGTCGTCGATGCTGTACGCCGCCGGTTCCGTCCGTCCGGCCGTGGTCGCCACGGCCGCCTTTCTGATGGTCCTGGTCGGAGCCGCTTCCGCCATAGCCATGCCTGTGCCGGACACCACCGCGCGCCAAGCCTATCTGGTCGACCTGGCCACCGGCACGGTCCTGCTCGACAAGAATGGCGAGGCTCGCATGGCCCCGTCGTCGATGACCAAGATGATGACCGCCTATCTGAGCTATGAGGCAATCACCCAAGGCCGAGTGACGCTCGATACCGGCTTCACCGTCAGCAGGGAAGCCTGGAAGATGGGCGGCTCGCGGATGTTCCTGAAGCTGGGCAGCCAAGTGCGGGTCGAGGATTTGCTTCGCGGCCTGCTGATCGACTCCGGCAACGACGCCGCCGTGGCGCTGGCCGAAGGGCTGGCCGGCAGCGAAACGGCTTTTGCCGAGATGATGAACGCCAAGGCCCGCAAGCTCGGGATGTCCGATACGCATTTCATGAACGCCAGCGGCTGGCCGGATCCCAACCACTACACCACGGCCCATGATCTCGCCGTGCTGGCCATCCACCTGATCCGCGACTTTCCGCAATTCTACCATTATGAATCGGAGCGAACCTTCACCTGGAACGGCATCCGCCAGGGCAATCGCAATCCGCTGCTGTACCACCCCGTCAGTGTCGATGGCATCAAGACCGGCCACACCGAGGTTGGCGGCTACGGCCTGACCGCCTCGGGCGAGCGGCAGGGGCGCCGGCTGGTGCTGGTGGTCAACGGATTGCCGAGCATGCAGTCGCGCAACGACGAGCCGGCACGGTTGCTCGACTGGGCATGGAACAGCTTCAAGGTTTATCCGCTGCTGCGACGGGGCGAACTGGTGGAACAGGCTCCGGTCTGGATGGGGACGGAGGACAGCGTTCCGGTGACGGTCGCCGACGATGTGGCCTTGACCCTGGCGCCGGTCGACCGGAACAGCCTGCATGTCATCGCGACTGTTGCCGAACCGCTGCCCAGCCCTGTTCAACGGGGGCAGGTGGTCGGCCAACTGCGCATCGAATATGACGGCGCCGTGCGCCGGAACGTCGACTTGGTCGCCGGTGCGGATGTGCCGGCTTCCAGTGGCCTTTCCGCCTTGGTCCAGAAACTTGGATTGATCCTGCCCTGACTGCCGGAAGGATCGGGTGGCGCATTTGTCCGGAAGCTGGCAAGGCGGACGGGCGGCTGCATCCATCATACCCATGAATTGTTGTTGCTACTGATGAAAAAAGCTCCGCCTACTATCGATGGAAGGGACCCAGGCCCTGCCCGTGCGGATCCGAATTCCGCCGGAGTGCGGTTTATCCCGTCCTGACCGCCCGGACGAACCCGGCTGTTCTTCCGGACACGTCATTGTGGAGTGGCAAGGGAAGACGTCCGTCCGGCCGGGCGACGCTGCCGTCATGATCGGAGCAAGCCCATGTCCGCCGAGACGTTTCCTGCCAGCACTGCCGCGAGGAAGCGGCTGGCCTTCTTCGTCCTGAAGACCCATGGCGGATGGATCGTCAGAGCGGACGGCTTCGTCTATCCACCCTGCGCCGATTACGCCGACGCGCTGGCCAAGGCGATCAGTGAAGCCCGGGCGGCTGGGCGGCTGGGCTTCGCCAGCACCGTGCTGGCCCAGTCGGCCTCCGGGGAGCTTTGCCGCATCCGCTGGACTTACGAAGAGGCCGCCGATCCTCCTGGCGGCGGAATGCCCGGAGTGGCACAGGGCTCCCTCTCGACCGAAACGCCGGCCGATCCCGCCGCGGTCCATCCATCCGCTCACTGACGGCCGGATTCCGTGTCAGGCGCTGGCCAGGGCGACGGCGGTGACATGGCATCCGGCCGCGACGACGACGAATCCATGCCAGATGGCGCGGCTGTAGGCGAGGCGATCCATCAGGTGGAAGGCGGTGCCCACCGTGTAGAGCAGCCCGCCCGCCGCCACGAGGAGTAGCGGCGCCCACGGCAGCGCCGTCCATACCGAAGGCGCCAGAACGGCCATCGACCAGCCGAGCCCGAGATAGAGGGCGAGGCCGATCCGTTCGAACCGCAGGGGAAATGCGACCTTCATCGCCATGCCGCCGAGGGCGACCACCCAGACCAGCACCAGCGCGGCGAGAGGATGTCCGGCTGCCTCCGGTCCCGGCTGTAGGATCCGGCGGACGGCGAACGGCGTGTAGGTGCCGGCGATCAGCGCATAGATCATGGCATGGTCGATGCGCCGCAGGATATCCTTGCGCCTGCCCGGCCGGTGCCAGTTGTAGATCGCCGAAGACAGCATCACGCCGGCCAAGGCCGTCAGGTAAACGGCAAAGGACAGGATCGTCGCCAATCCCGTAGCCTCTCCAAGCGGCTTGCGCAGCAGGCACATGGCGATGACGGTGAGCGTAGCGCCGCCGACGGCGTGCACCGCCAGATCCGCGGCGCGCTCGCGCGGGGTGGGGCTTGGCGCGATGCGGTCAGGTGCGACGGGGCTGGAAGCGGTGGATGGGGTGTCTGGCACGGTCCCTCCTCTCTCTCCATCGGGCGCACCGTCATGACGGGTGCGATACCGCCGGCATCATTGCTGAAGGTTGTTTTCAGCCACTCGTCCGGAGCCTGAACTCTGGTGACCCATCATGGTGCCGAGCGTGCCGAGCAATGTGTCGATCGCAACCGGCTTGCTGAGCAACCGGGTGTTGTCACCGAGGATCTCCTGGTCGATCCCGGCGGCATGAGCATAACCGGTGACAAAGAGCACCCTGATGGCGGGACGCTCCTCCCGGGCGATCTCCGCCAGTTGCCGCCCGTTCAGACCGGGAAGGCCGACGTCGGTGCACAGCAGGTCGATTGCGGCATCCGACTCCAGGATCGGCAACGCCGCTTCGGCGCTCTCGGCCTCCAGCACGGTGTAGCCCGCTTCGCGCAGGCTCTCCGTCACCACCATGCGGATGAGGCTTTCGTCCTCCACCACCAGGATGGTCCCGGCGGCCTCCGGGTGGGTCTGATCCGCCTCTTCGGTTTCCGACGTCCCCATGGGGACGCCGTCATGGCGGGGAAGGAGGAGCCTCACCGTGGTGCCCGTGCCGGCGACGCTCTCGATTTCGGCCTGGCCGCCGGACTGCCGGGCGAAGCCATAAATCTGGCTCAGGCCCAGGCCTGTTCCCTGGCCGACCGGCTTTGTGGTGAAGAACGGCTCGAAGGCGCGCTGTTTGACATCCTCGGCCATGCCGGAGCCGCTGTCGCTTACCGAGAGGCAGACATAATCCCCGGGCGGGAGGTTGCGTCGATCGGCATCCTCTTCCTCCAGGCGGATGTTGGTAACCGCGATGGTCAGCCGGCCGCCGCCGGGCATGGCGTCGCGGGCATTGACCACCAGATTGAGCAGGGCGCTTTCGATCTGCTGCGGGTCGGCCCAGACCCGCCACAGCCGGGGCGCCAGCGAGAGTTCCACCGAAATGCTGCTGCCGACCGAACGGCGGATCAACTCCTCCATGCCCGTCACCAGTCCGGCCGGATCGACACTGGCGGGTTGAAGCGGCTGGCGACGGGAGAAGGCGAGGAGCCGCCGGGTCACCATGCCGGCCCGGTCGCTGGCCATGCGGATCGCACGGACGAAACGGTCGACATCGACGGCGGTCCCGTCGATGCCGGCGGCGAGCTTCGTCTCGATGGCGGCGATGCTGGTGGCGACGATCTGCATCAGGTTGTTGAAGTCGTGCGCGATCCCTCCGGTGAGCTGCCCGATCGCCTCCATCTTCTGGGCTTGAAGCAATGCCGCCTCAAGCCGGCGCCGACGGTCCAGCTCGACGCGCAGTTCCTGCGTCCGCTCCTCCACCGTGCGCTCCAGCAACGCGGCGGCCTGTTCGATCTGCTGCAGATGCGTCCGCGTGCGAAACTGGCGCATGCGGGCCCGCAGCGCCGCGGCGACCGTGCTTTGCAGCGTCTCGGCCCTGAGCGGGCGGTCGAGAAGCGTGACGTTCCCCAGTCGCCGGAGCAGATCCTGGCGTTCCGGCGCGGGGGTGCCCGGCCGTCGGGTGGTCAGAAGCAGGACCGGCATGTCCGACCAGGGCGGTTGATCCTCCAAGGCAGCGGCCAGCTTCGACGGGTCCGATGCCAGGGCGCCCTCGGTCACCAGGATGGCGGTCGCATCCTCCCAAGGCTCGGCGCACAGCGCCGCCATGTCGGGGCAGGCGCGGACCGGCAGTCCGACCTTGGCCAGGACGAGGGCGATCACCTCGGCGTCGCGCCCCTCCGGCGCGAGGATCAGGATCGGACCGGGGGCTGGCATGCTTCAGCCGCTCTGGGTGTCGGTTCCGCGCTGCTCACGCAGCAGCGGCTCTGCCGATCCATCATATTCGGGTACACCGGTGAGTATGCCGCGGAAATCCATCAGGCGCGGACCGACCTGCATTCCATCGGGAAACAGGCGGAACTCGCGGATCGACAACTCGTGCACGCCGGTGCGCTTCTTGACGACCGAGATGGCCTTGCGCACCTCGCCGGCCGCCTCGAAGAAGCGCAGCAGGACGACGGTATCGCTCATGAACGACAAGTCGACCGGGTTCTGGATGTCTCCGATGATGCCCTGCTGGGCCAGGATCAGCAATGTCACCACACCTTGGTTGTTGAGATAGGTCAGCAATTCGTGCATCTGAAGGACGAGCGCACTCTCCTCGGGCATGGTGCTCAGATAGGAGTTCAGGCTGTCGATGACCACGATCCGCGCCTTGCGGTCTTCGACTTCACGCCGCACCTGCCAGACGAACTCGCCCGGCGACAGCCGTGACGGGTTCGCCCGGGTCCAGCCCAGCCGCTTATCGCGCACCGCCCGCTCGGTATCCATGCCCAGCGCCGAACTGCGCTGTGTCAGCGTCGCGAAGCCTTCGTCGAAGGAGAAATAGGCGGCATGCTCGCCGCGGTTGACCGCTGCCATGACGTATTGCAGGGCGATGGAGGATTTGCCGACGCCGGACGGCCCCAGGAGCATGGTGACGGTGCCGCGTGCCAGCCCGCCTCCCATCAGCGAGTCGAGCTCCTGCAGCCCGCTCTGTGCCAGCGACGGCTCGAAGTCGGCCTTGTGCTGCTCGGCGATCAGGCTCGGAAAGACCAGCACATTGCCGGTGGTGATGGCGAAATCATGCCAGCCGCTCTGGTACTCGGCCCCCCGGATCTTGGCGATCCGCAGCCGGCGCCGGGCGGCGCCGTAGGAACGCTCCATCTGCTGCAGCGTCACCACCCCGTGCATCAAGCTGTGGAGATCCTTGACGCCCTCGCGGTCGGTCAGGTCGTCCAGCACGAGCGTGGTGCAGCGACGTCCCTGGAGGAACTGCTTCAAAACCAGGATCTGCCGGCGGTAGCTGAGACGGTCCTGGGCCAGCAGCCGCAGTTCCGACAGGCTGTCGATCACCACCAGTTCGGGGTCTTCGGCCTCGATGCGCTCGATGATGAGACGCATGGTCTCGCCAAGCTCGATCTCCGACGGGAAGAGGATGCTCTGCTGGCGGCCGGTTTGGGCCTCCAGCGGAATCAGGTCGAAGATGCCGATCCCGTCGAACGACCAGCCGTGGCTGGCGGCGGACGCCTTCAGTTCGTCGGCATCCTCCGACAGGGTGACGTAGAGCCCCCGCCTGCCATCCGCCCTGCCCTGGAGCAGGAGCTGGAGCGCGATGGTCGTCTTTCCGGTGCCAGGCTCCCCTTCCAGCAGGTGGAGCCGCCCGACGGGCAGCCCACCCTGCAGGATCAGGTCGAACTCGGGAATGCCCGTCTTCATCTTGGGCGGCGGGGTGGGATGGGGCACCGGCATCTCCTTTGGGCTCATGCCCTAAAGGACAAGCCGGCGCGCCCTATTGTTCCGCGGGCCTTCGACAATGACGTGGCGGGCCGTCAGTCGACGGTCAGTTCCAGCGTTCCCATCGTGCCGTAGCGTGCCACCGAACGGCTGCCGGGCTCGACGAAAACGGTGCCGGTGCAGGACCCGGTGGTGATGACGTCGCCGGCGTGGATGCCGTCCAGGCTCCGGGCGCCGACGTTCGCCATCCATACGAGCAGGCGCACCGGATCGCCGGCGCTGTTGCCGCCGACGGTCTCGACCTTGGTTTCACCGTCGACCTCGAGGGTGACCGACTCCGCGAGCGGATCGAGCTTCCGCCAGTCGGCGATGGCCGGGCCGACCACCAGGACGCCATGGTTGAACTGGTCGGCCATGTGGCTCAGCGGATCCTGGCTGCCGAAGCCGGCAAAGCGGGTGTCGACGACCTCCCACGCGGGGTGGACGGAGGCGACGGCGTCCAGCACCTCCTCGCGCGTCCAGGGCTCGTCGCGCGGGGGCAGGTCGCGGGCGAAACGGTATGCGATCTCGGCCTCCACGCCGATGACCTGGAACAGGCTTGCCGGCAGGCGGTCGATCCCCTCGAAGACGGTAGCGGCATTGATCGGCGCGCGGAAGGGTTCGGCATCGGGAGCGGGAGCGCCGACCTTCCAGGCGGTGACGGGGCCAAGGCGGCGGGCGACCTCGTCCTGGATCGCGTAGGCCTGCGCCTTGTCGGCCGGCGGGTTCGGCAAGGCGGCAAGCCAGTTGCGGGTTTCGCGGGCTTCGATCAGCGCCTCGACGGCATCGGTCATGACGGTTCTTTCCGGTGTAGAGAAGAGACAAGAGCGCCGCAGGACTCGCGGACGACCAGACGGCCGGGCAGGATAACCCGTTCCGGCCGTCCCTGCGGGTCGGCAATTCGGCGGAGCAGCAGGCGTGCCGCCTCCTGCCCGATCTGGCGTGCGGAGGTTGCGACGGTGGTCAGGGCCGGCCGGCTGAGCGCCGCCTCCGGCACGTCGTCGAAGCCGGTGACCGCGAGATCACGCCCCGCATGCAGCCCCCGCGCTTCCAGGCCGAGGATGACGCCGAGCGCCAGCACGTCATTGTGGCACAATGCCGCGGTCGGCGGGGCCGGATGAGCGAGAAGGGCGCCCACCACCTCCGCGCCGGCGCGACGGCTGGGAGGGCAGCGCAGGACGAGGTCGTCCGCCAGCCCGTGCCGCGCCATCGCCGCCGCGAAGCCCTTGCGCCGGTCCACATAAGCGGAGTGGTCGAGATTGCTGCCGATGAAGGCGATCCGGCGGTGCCCCAGCCCGATCAGGTGCTCGGCGACCATCTCGATGCCGGCCTGATAGTCGACGCCGGCATAGTCGCTGTCCTGAGACGGCACGGAGCGCAACGCCTGGACGAAGGGGAGGCGCCAGCCGGCCAGCCGGCCGGGCAGGTCATGCGGGGTGCCCGCGGCCGGGCAGAGGATCACCCCGTCGACGTTGTGCTCGCGCATGCGCTGCAGGAAGCGGTCCTGGCGGTCCGGCTGCTCGGCGCTGTTGGCGATGAAGGCGACGAATCCTTCGGTGTCCAGCACCTCGTCCACGCCGGCGGTCAGTTCGGCGTAGAAGGGGTTGCTGATCTCGCAGACCAGCAGCCCGACCGTCTGGGTGCGGGCGGCGCGCAGGGTCGCCGCGCCGCGGTTGTAGATGTAGCCGAGCTCGGCCATGGCGGCCTGCACGCGGTCACGCGTTTCGGCAGCCACCAGCGGGCTGCCGCGCAGCACCAGCGACACGGTGGAGCGCGACACCCCGGCGCGGTCGGCGACCCCGGTCAGGGTGACGCGCCCGGCCGCTTGCCGTGGGACGCCCGCCGGGGATGCCGATGCGCTGGCCGGTCGCCGCTCCACTGGCCGATCCACTGGCCGATGTCTCAGACCACCGCCGTCGGCAGCGGACGACCGGCGAAGAAAGCGGCCAGATTGTCCAGGACGAGCTGGCCCATGGCGGTGCGCGTCTCGATGGTGGCGCTGGCCTGGTGAGGCTGCAGGACGACGTTGTCGAGGCCGAAGAACTCCTCAGGCACATGCGGCTCGTCGGCGAAGACGTCGAGGCCGGCCCCGCCCAGACGGCCTTCGGTCAGCGCGGCGAGAAGTTCCGGTTCGTCGACCACGCTGCCGCGGGCAACATTGACCAGGATGCCTTCCGGTCCCAGCGCGTCCAGCATGGCGCGGCCGACCATGTTGCGGGCATCCGGTCCGGCCGACGCGGCGACCACCAGGATGTCGCTGTCCCGCGCCAGTTCGAGCGGCGAGGCGACGAAGCGGTAGGGCACGTCGTTGCGCGGCTTGCGGTTGGTGTAGGCGATGTCCATGCCGAAGGCGGCGGCCCGCCGGGCGATGGCCTCGCCGATGCGGCCAAGGCCCAGAATTCCCATGCGCTTGCCGCTGACCTTGCGCGCCAGCGGCAACTTGCCGTCCGGCCAGCGGCCGGAGCGGACAAAGCGGTCGGCAAGGGCCATCCGGCGCGACGTGGCGATCACCAGCCCGATGGCGAGGTCGGCGACATCGTCGGTCAGGACGTCCGGCGTGTTGGTGACGCGCACGCCGCGGCGGCGGGCGTGCTCCAGGTCGACGGCATCGGTGCCGACCCCGTTGATCGTGATGATTCCCAGCTTCGGGCACGCATCGACCACCGCGTTCTTCACGCCGCTGCCGCCGCCGGTGACCACGGCCTGTACGCGCGGGCCGACCTCGGCGATCAGCCGGTCGCGGTCGGCCGCGGCGGACAGGCGGTGGACGGTGTAGGCCGCATCGAGCGCCGCCTCGATGGCGGGCATCATCGGGTCGATCAGGAGGATCTCGGGCTTCATCGTAACGGTCCTTGGATGGGGGCCTGCTGGAGTGGGCTAATGGGCCGGGAACCGGCCCAGGAAATTGCGCGTGCGTTCCGTGCCGGAACGCGTCCGGCGTGTTTTGCTCGACGATCTCGTCCAGGGGGCGAAAGCCCCGGGGGGCCGGCCCGTAAGCCGGCCCCGCTGGCGCGGCCGTGGAAGCGCCGGATCAGGACTTGCCGCTGGTGACGGCCGTCGGGAGATCGGTGCCCAGCCACTTCTGGTGGATGGCGTTCAGTTCGCCGTTCTTCTTCACCGTCTCCAGGAAGCCGTTGGTCCAGGCCAGCAGCTTGTCCTGGTTCTGCCGGAGCGCGATGCCCTGGACCTGGCTGCGCAGGACGAACTTCATCTCGTAGTTGTTCTGCGGCGCCATCTGCTTGATCTGCTGCGCGACCACGTTGCTGACGCCGAGGGCATCGACCTGGCCGGACAGCAGGGCCTGCACGGCGCTGGCGTCGTCGTCGAAGCGGCGGATGGTGGCGTCCTTGGGAGCGGCGGCGGTCAGCGACTGGTCCTGCGTGCTGGCGCGGGCGACGCCCGCGCTCTTGCCCGACAGATCCTCCGCCTTCGTGATCGCCGTGCCCTGCGGGGCGAGCAGCCCGATCTCGATGGCGGCGTAGGGGTCGGAGAACTGCACCTGCTTGGCGCGCTCCGGCGTGATGCCGAGCGAGGCGACCAGGACGTCGACCTTGCCGGTCAGCAGGTAGGGGATGCGGTTCGGGCCGGTCACCGGCACGATGTCCACCGGCACGCCCATGTGCTTGGCCATCAGCTTGGCGACGTCGGCGTCATAGCCGTCGGGCTTGCCGTCGGCGCTGGTGATGCCGAAGGGCGGGAAGTCGACGAGCATGCCGACGGTCAGCTTGCCCTTGCCCTTGATCTCCTCGACGGTCTGGGCATGGGCGCCGGCGGCGGTGAGGCCGACCGCGGCGGTCAGCATGGCGCCGGCGACGACAAGGCGGCGGGTGATGGAAAAGGCCATTCGGGTTTCCTCCGGTCCGGGTGTTTTTGGGTCGAGCGGTTGCAGGCGGCCGGATCGGGTGTCCGGGGTCAGCGGGTGGGGGCGGCATAGCGGGCCTCCAGCCGCGCGCTGAGCAGCGACAGCGGCCAGCACAGCACGAAGTAGATGGCGGCGACGATGCCGAAGACCAGGAAGGGCTGGAAGGTGGCGTTGTTGACGATCTGCCCGGCGCGGGTCAGCTCGACGAAGCCGATGATGGCCGCCAGCGACGTGCCCTTGATGACCTGGACGAGGTATCCGACGGTCGGCGGCACCGCCACCTTCACCGCCTGCGGCAGGATGACGAACCGCATCAGGCCGGGATACCGCAGGCCGAGCGCCGAGGCGGCCTCCCACTGGCCCTTCGGCACCGACTGGATGCAGCCGCGCCAGATCTCGCCCAGGAAGGCGCTGGTGTTCAGCGTCAGTCCCAGCGCGGCCGCCGTCCAGGGGTTCATGTCGATGCCCAGCACGGTGGCGCCGAAGAACACCAGGAAAAGCTGCATCAGCAGCGGCGTGCCCTGGAAGATCTGGATGTAGCCGGTGGCGAGCCAGCGCAGCGGCTTGGCGTCGGCGGTGCGGGCGAGCGCCACGAACAGGCCGACGATGCCGCCGCCGATGAAGGCGATGACCGACAGGGCGAGCGTCCATTGCACGGCGCTCAGCAGGAACAGGAACTCGTTGGTGCCGAAGGCGCGGATCATGGTCGGGCCTTCCTTCAGCGACGGTCTATGGAATAGGAGAAGGCCAGCCGGTAGATGCCGGCGAACAGGGCGGAGAACATCAGAGCCAGGGCCAGGTAGATGCCCGTGACCACGATGTAGATCTCGAAGCTGCGGAAGGTCTGCGACTGGATGTTGTTGGCGACGGAGGTCAGCTCGTCCGCGGAGATGGCGGAGACGATGCTGGAGCTCAGCATCAGCAGGATGAACTGGCTGGTCAGCGCCGGATACACGGTGCGCAGTGCCGGCTTCAGCACGATGTGGCGGAAGACCTGCAGCGGCCGCAGTCCCAGGGCCAGCCCGGCCTCGATCTGTCCCTTGTGGATCGACTCGATACCGGCGCGGATGATCTCGGCGGCATAGGCGCCGACATTGACGACCATGGCGATCAGCGCCGCGAGGTCGGGCGACAGCCGCACCCCCATGGTCGGCAGGCCGAAGAAGATCAGGAAGATCTGGACGAGGAAGGGCGTGTTGCGGATGATCTCGATGTAGGCGTTGATCAGCCAGCGCACCGGCCGCGGTCCCGAGGTCTTGCCGAGCGCGCAGGCGATGCCCACCACCAGCCCGATCGCCATGGCGCCGAACGACAGCTTGATCGTCAGCCAGGCGCCGTTGAGCAGATAATCCCAGGATGCGAGCACCGCATCGAATTGGAAGTCGTAGGTCACGGGCGATCCTCCGCAACCGCGTGGCCGTCCGCTGCCTGGGCGGCTGTCCGCGCGTGTCGCCATTTTCCGGTGCCGGCTGCCGCTTCGGCATCGCGCGGGCATCTTCAGGGAACGGTAATTGGATCGATCCAATGCCGCAACAGGAAACATGCGCACCGGTGACAATCGGCGGGTCTGATGGTCGGCCGTCGAACCTCGCCGTGAAACTTTCCGGCTCCGCCCGCCGTTTCACGGATGGTCTGATCCATGGGTGAAGCGGGATGCCGGTCCCGGTGATTGCGCCCGGGGTCCATCGGGAGGAGTGCGATCCGTCATGACCGCGACACACAATGCCGCGCCGGCCCCACAGGCGGTGCGCAGCCTCGTCCCGGCGCGGATGGACCGGCTGCCCTGGGCCCGCTTCCACTGGCTGGTGGTGGTCGGGCTGGGCGTAAGCTGGATTCTCGACGGCATCGAAATCCAGCTCATCTCGGCCTCCGGCTACAAGGACAGCCTGGGCATGTCGAGCGCCGAGGTCGGGTTCGCCGGCACCATCTACCTGATCGGGCAGGTGGTGGGCGCGCTGGTGTTCGGACGCCTGACCGACCGCTGGGGACGCAAGCGGCTGTTCATCACCACGCTGGCGGTCTATCTCGTCGCCTCGGGCGTCGCCGGGCTGGCCTGGACCCCCTGGTTCCTCTATGTCTGGCGCTTCGTCGCCGGGATGGGCATCGGCGGCGAATATGCGGCGATCAACTCCGCCGTGGACGAATTGATCCCGGCCCGCTACCGCGGCCGGGTCGACATCGCGATCAACGGAACCTACTGGGCGGGGGCGATGATCGGCGCGGTGGGAAGCGTCTTCCTGCTCGACCACAGCCTGGTGCCCGAGGCGATCGGCTGGCGCATCGCCTTCTTCATCGGGCCGCTGCTGGGGCTGGTCATCATCCGGCTGCGCCGGCACATCCCGGAAAGTCCGCGCTGGATGGTCACCCATGGGCTGGAGGAGGAGGCCGAACGCATCGTCGACGACATCGAGGCGGGGGTGCGGGCGCAGGGCAAGCCGCTCGAACCGGTCGACCGGCGGCGCGCCATGTGCGTCATTCCCGAGGACTCGGTGTCCTTCGCCCAGATGGCCGAGGTCTTCTTCCGGCAGTACCCGTCGCGCACCTTTCTCGGGGTGACGATGATGATCACCCAGTCCTTCCTCTACAACGCCATCTTCTTCACCTATGCCCTGGTGCTGCAGAACTTCTACCATCTCGATCCGTCGCAGACGGCGCTCTACTTCTTCCCGTTCGCCGCCGGCAACCTGCTCGGGCCGCTGCTGCTGGGGCCGCTGTTCGACACGGTGGGGCGGCGGCGGATGATCTTCGGCACCTACCTGCTGTCCGGGACGGTCCTGCTGGTCTCGGCCGTGTTGTTCCGCCAGGGCGTGCTGACGGCCAACACCCACACCGTCTTCTGGTGCGTGTCGTTCTTCTTCGCCTCGGCCGGCGCCTCGTCGGCCTACCTGACGGTCAGCGAGATCTTCCCGCTGGAGGTGCGGGCGCAGGCGATCTCCTACTTCTTCGCCGTCGGCCAGGTGGTGGGATCGGTCGGGCCGCTGCTGTTCGGCTGGCTGGTCGGCACCGGTTCCGAGCGGGAGCCGCTGTTCTGGGGTTATGTGCTGGGTGCCGTCGTCATGATGTTCGGCGGGGTGGTCGCGCTGGTCTACGGCGTCGATGCCGAGGGCAGGGGGCTGGAGGAGATCGCCGAGCCGCTGACCAAGGCCGGCCGTGAGCGGGGGTTCGAAGAGGAGGAGGCGGCGGAGACGGTCTGACGGATCAGCCGTTGCCAACCGGCCCCCTCCGATCCGTCGCCGTGCCGGCGGCACCAGCGCCGCTGGTCCTGGCGCCACCGGTTCGGGCGCCACCGGTTCTGGCGCCGTTCAGGAACAGCCGCACCGCCTGGCGGACATAGCGGTCGAGGTCGGGGATCGCCGGTGCACTCTCCGGCAGGATCAGGCGGCGGATCAGCAGGTTGCCGGTGACCATGCCGAGGAACGCCTGGGCGGTGGCGGCCGGGTTCTCGACATGCAGCTCGCCGGCGTCGGACAGATGCTGCAGGTAGTCGGCCAGCCGGCGGATGGCGTTCTCCGGCCCGATGCGGAAGAAGGATTCGGCAATGTCGGGCACGCGATCGCCCTCGGCGATCAGGATGCGGACGGTGCCGGTCGTCTCATCGTTCAGCAGGGCCTTCACCAGATGCAGGGCGAAGGCCGTCAACCCGGCCTCCGGCGTCACCCGGTCGTCGGCGCGTGCGGGGGCGAGGCCGGAGAGGATCATGGCGTTGTCCTCCTCCATGATCGCGCGGAACAGGCCGTCCTTGTCGCCGAACTGCTCGTAGAGGGTGGCGCGCGAGCCGCCGGCCTCGCCGATGATGTCGCTGAGCGTGGTCTTTTCGAACCCCTTCTCGATGAACAGCCGCCGGGCGGCCGCGAGGATCGCCTGCCGCCGCGCCAGCCCGCGCGGCCCGCAGGCGGGGGGATCCTTGTGGTGGCTGCCGGTGATCATCGTGTCCTTTCCCCGGAGGTTGTCGCCCGGCGCTGCCATGGCGGCATCACGCGGCGGCGCCGCGCAGGAACAGCCTGACGCATTCCCGCACATAGGTTTCCACCGCGGCGCGGTCGACCGGCCGGCCGGGGAGGATCAAGCGCTCCAGCAGCAGGTTCCCGGTCACCATCCCGCAGAAGGCCTGTGCCGCCATCTCCGGGTCCTCGATGCGGATGAGGCCCGCGGCCTGCAGTTCGTCGAGGCAGGCTGCGAGCCGGGCCCGCGTGCGGTCCGGTCCGACGCGGACGAACGTCTCCACCAGGTCGGGAACGCGCACGCCTTCCGAGATCAGGGTGCGCAGGATGGCGGTGGTTTCCGGCGCCATCAGCGTGTCGGCGATGTGGAGGGCGATGCGGGTCAGCCGCTCTTCCGGATCGGCGGCGCTGTCGGGCGCGGTGTCCGGGGTCATCCCGGCCAGGACGCGGGCGCAGTGCTCCTCCATCATGGCGCGGAACAGGCCGTCCTTGTCGCCGAACCGGGTGTAGAGCGTGGTGCGCGAGCCGCCGGCCAGCCGCAGCACGTCGCTGAGCGAGGTCGCGGCATAGCCCTTTTCGACGAACAGCGTCGAGGCGGCGTCGAGCAGCGCCCGGTAGCGCGCCCAGCCGCGCAGCCCCATCCCGGATGCGGCCGCATCGGGCAGGTCCGGTGCCGGCTCGTCCGTGGCCGGCTTGCCGTCCCTGTATCCCAGCCCCGTATCGGGCATCGGCAAAACCCCCTTGCGCGCTGCAGCATTCTGAATGTATCGTCCAGTACACTGTACTGTATGAGACAGTACTAAGCAACGGGGATGTGCCGGACCGTCGCGATCCCGGCATGCCAGGGAGACGGGACGCCGGCAGGACGCGGCGCCTTCACGGGGATAGAGATGTTCGGATTCGATAAGATGTTGCCCAACCCGGCGCTGCGGGCGGCTGTGGCCGCCTCGTTGATCCTTGTGCTTGCCGGCTGCAACCAGCAGAAACAGGCTGCGGGCCAGCCGAAGGCCGGCGGGCCGCCCGAGGTGTCGGTGATGACCATCGAGCCGCAGCGGCTGGCGGTGACGACGGAGCTGCCCGGCCGCACCGCCGCCTACCGCGTGGCGGAGATCAGGCCGCAGGTCAGCGGCATCGTCCTGAAACGGCTGTTCCAGGAGGGCAGCGACGTCAAGGCGGGCGACCAGCTCTACCAGATCGACCCCGCCACCTACGAGGCGTCGCTGGCCAGCGCCCAGGCCGACGTCCAGAAGGCGGAGGCCAACCTGCAGGCCGCGCGCAACAAGGCGTCGCGCTACAACGATCTGGTGCGCAACAGCGTGGTCAGCAAGCAGGACTTCGACGACGTCCAGGCGACGCTGAAGCAGAACGAGGCGCAGCTTGCGGCCGCCAAGGCCGCCTACAACCTCGCCCGCATCAACCTGGACTACACCAAGGTTTTCGCGCCGATCTCCGGCCGCATCGGCAAGTCGTCGGTCACCGAGGGCGCGCTGGTCACCGCCAGCCAGGCCACGGCGCTGGCCACCGTCCAGCAGTTCGACCCGATCTATGTCGACGTGACGCAGACCGCCTCGCAGCTCATGAAGCTCCGCGCCGACATGGAGAGCGGCCGCATCCAGCCGGCGGAAGCGGGCAAGATCCCGGTGACGCTGCTGCTGAACGGCACCGGTGACGGCAGCGACCAGTCCTATCCGGTGAAGGGCGAGCTTCAGTTCTCCGACGTCACGGTCGATCCGGGCACCAGCTCGGTCCAGCTCCGCGCCGTCTTCCCGAACCCGAACAAGACCCTGCTGCCCGGCCTGTTCGTGCGCGCCCGCATCGAGCAGGGCGTCGCCGACAACGCCATCACCGTGCCGCAGGCGGCGGTCAGCCGCGGGCCGGACGGATCGGCGCGCGTCTGGGTGGTCGGGGCCGACAACAAGGTGGCCCAGCGCACCATCAAGACCGAGCGCGCGGTCGGCAACGTCTGGCTGGTGGCCGACGGGCTCGCCCCCGGCGAGCGGGTGGTGGTCGAGGGCCTGCAGAAGGTCAAGCCCGGTGCCGAGGTGAAGCCGGTGCCGGCCCAGAACGCGCTTGCCGAGCTGCCGCAAAAGGCGGCGGCGCGCTGATCCAGGAACCGTTCCATGTCCAAGTTCTTCATCGACCGGCCGGTCTTCGCCTGGGTCATCGCCATCGTCATCATGATGGCCGGCGCCCTGGCGATCCTGCGGCTTCCCGTCGAGCAGTACCCGAAGATCGCGCCGCCCACGGTGTCGATCACCGCCAGCTATCCGGGCGCCTCGGCCAAGACGCTGGAGGACACGGTCACCCAGGTCATCGAGCAGAAGATGACCGGGCTCGACCATTTCCGCTACATGTCCTCGACCAGCGATTCGTCGGGCAACGTGACCATCACGCTGACCTTCGAGCCGTCGGCCAACCCCGACATCGCCCAGGTCCAGGTGCAGAACAAGCTGCAGCTCGCCGTTCCCCTGCTGCCGCAGGAGGTCCAGCAGCGCGGCCTGCAGGTGTCGAAGGCCGGCAACGACTTCCTGCTGGTGGTCGGCTTCGTGTCGAGCGACGGCCGCCTCAGCCAGGGCGACATCGCCGACTACGTCACCTCCAACCTGCAGGACACCATCAGCCGCGTCGAGGGCGTGGGCGACGTCACCGTGTTCGGGCCGCAGCATGCGATGCGCATCTGGCTCGACCCCGACGCGCTGAACAACTTCAAGCTGACCACCACCGACGTCAGCAACGCCATCAAGGCGCAGAACGCCCAGGTTTCCGCCGGGCAGCTCGGCGGTGCCCCGGCGGTGCCCGGCCAGCAGATCAACGCCACGATCACCGCGCAGAGCCGGCTGCAGACGCCCGCGCAGTTCGGCGCCATCCTGCTGCGCGTCAACCCTGACGGGTCGCAGGTGCGCCTGCGCGACGTATCCCGCATCGAGATCGGGTCCGAGACCTACGAGATCGCGGCCCAGTACAACGGCCGGCCGGCGGCCGGCGTCGGCATCAAGCTGGCGACCGGCGCCAACGCGCTCGACACCGCCGCCGCGGTCAAGGCGCGCGTGGCGGAGCTGCAGCCCTTCTTCCCGGCCGGCATCGAGGTGATCTACCCCTACGACACCACGCCCTTCGTCGAGCTGTCGATCCACGAGGTGATCAAGACGCTGTTCGAGGCCATCGTCCTCGTCTTCGTCGTGATGTACCTGTTCCTGCAGAATTTCCGCGCCACGCTGATCCCGACGATCGCCGTGCCGGTGGTGCTGCTGGGCAGCTTCGGCGTGCTGTCGGCCTTCGGCTTCTCGATCAACGTGCTGACCATGTTCGGCATGGTGCTGGCGATCGGCCTGCTGGTCGACGACGCCATCGTCGTGGTCGAGAACGTCGAGCGCGTGATGAGCGAGGAGGGGCTGCCCCCGCGCGAGGCGACGCGCAAGTCGATGGACCAGATCACCGGCGCCCTGGTCGGCATCGCGCTGGTGCTGTCGGCGGTGTTCGTGCCGATGGCCTTCTTCGGCGGGTCGGCGGGCGCCATCTACCGCCAGTTCTCGCTGACCATCGTCTCGGCCATGGCGCTGTCGGTGCTGGTCGCCCTGGTGCTGACCCCGGCGCTCTGCGCCACCCTCCTGAAGCCGCTGCCGGCCGGGAGCCACGGCCAGGGACATGGGGACGGGCACGGGCATGCCAAGCGCGGCTTCTTCGGCCTGTTCAACCGCGGCTTCGACGCCACCAGCCGGGTCTATGTCGGCGGCGTGCGCGGCGCGCTGAACCGGCTGGGACGCTTCTTCCTCGCCTATGCCCTGATCCTGGGCGGGCTCGGCTACCTGTTCGTGCAGATGCCGACCTCCTTCCTGCCGACCGAGGACCGCGGCCAGTTGTTCGTGCTGTGGTCGGCCCCGCCCAACGCCAGCGCCCAGCGCACGGCCGAGACGGGGAAGGCGGTCACCAGCTACTTCCTGGAGAAGGAGAAGGACAGCGTCGAGGGCCTGTTCACCATCGTCGGCTTCAACTTCTCCGGCCGCGGCCAGAATGCCGGCATGGCCTTCGTCCGGCTGAAGGACTGGAGCGAGCGCACGCTGCCGGGGCAGAAGCCGCAGGCGATCGCCGGCCGCGCCATGGGTGCCCTGTCGGCGCTGAAGGACGCGGTGGTGTTCTCCTTCCTGCCGCCGTCGGTTCCCGGCCTCGGCAACGCCACCGGCTTCGACCTGCAGCTTGTCGACCGCGGCGGGCTCGGCCACGACAAGCTGATGCAGGCGCGCAACCAGTTGCTGGGCATGGCGGCGCAGAACCCGAAGCTGACCGGCGTCCGCCCCAACGGGCTGGAGGACACGCCGCAGTTCAAGCTGGACGTCGACCGCGAGAAGGCGAGCGCGCTCGGCCTATCGCTGAGCGACATCAACACGACGCTGGCGGTGGCCTGGGGCTCCTCCTACGTCAACGACTTCATCGACAACGGCCGGGTGAAGAAGGTCTATCTCCAGGCCGACGCGCCCTACCGCATGCAGCCCAGCGACATCGACCGCTGGTACGTGCGCAACGGCAACGGCCAGATGGTGCCCTTCTCGGCCTTCAGCACCTCGCAGTGGATCTTCGGTTCGCCGAAGCTGGAGCGCTACAACGGGACGCCATCGCTCAACATCCAGGGTTCGGCCGCTCCGGGCATCAGCTCGGGCGAGGCGATGACCGAGATGGAGGCGATGATGGCCAAGCTGCCGGAGGGCATCGGCTACGAGTGGACGGGCCTGTCCTACGAGGAGCGGCTCAGCGGCTCGCAGGCGCCGGCGCTCTATGCGCTGTCGATGATCATCGTCTTCCTGTGCCTGGCCGCGCTCTATGAAAGCTGGTCGGTGCCGGTCTCGGTCATCCTGGTGGTGCCGCTCGGGGTCATCGGCGCTGTGATCGCGGCGACGCTGCGCGGCCTGCCGAGCGACGTCTACTTCCAGGTCGGCCTGCTGACCACCATCGGGCTGTCGGCGAAGAACGCCATCCTGATCGTGGAGTTCGCCAAGTCGCTCTACGACCAGGGCATGGAGCTGAAGGAGGCCGCCGCCGAAGCCTGCCGCCAGCGCCTGCGCCCGATCATCATGACCTCGATGGCCTTCATCCTGGGCGTGCTGCCGCTGGCGATCAGCACCGGCGCCGGATCGGAGAGCCAGAACGCCATCGGCGTCGGCGTGATGGGCGGCATGATCTCCGCCACCGTGCTGGCGGTGGTGTTCGTGCCGGTGTTCTTCGTGGCGGTCTACCGGCTGTTCGTCCGCCGCCGCCCCGGCCACGGCGCCATGCCGCAGCCGGCCGCCGGCGACTGAGCCGCCGGCGCACCGCCCGCCCGCCGTCCCGAGGCGCCGGATCCCCCGCGGGTCCGGCGCCTTTTCCTTGGCCGGTCGGCGGCAGGGGTGAGGGCCGGGGCGGGGGCGGACGTGGGGGCAGAGGCGGGGGCAGAGGCTGGGGCGGAGCAGGCGGATGGAACGTTTGGAACGCCGTGCGACAGATCCTGCGGGCTGTTCCACTGTTTCATCCGGCGTCGCCGGATGACGGGGCGGTGCGGCATCCGGCACGGCATCGGCACGTCTGGAACAGTGTGAAACATCATGCGGTGAGTGTTCCACCATCTCGGACACCGGGTGCGGGCACAATCTGTTATGGCCGGAGGCGACATGTGGAACGACGGAGAGGGGCGGCGTGACGGCGGGGAGGGCGGCTGGCATGGGCCGGAACTCCGGTGGCGGCGAAAGAAGTTTATAGTCCTATTTCCCAGCCGGCCTGAAGAGGTGTTCGGCAAATTCCCAGGGGGACGAAGGTGGGATCCTGCGGGCACCGGAGGCCGTTGCTTCCCGCAGCGATCGGGGCGGTTGTGCCGGATCCCCGGCCCCGCCCTTCAGTCATCCGGAAGAGTCCGTCATGGCCCGCATACCGTCCCTTCGTCTTGCCGCACCGCTCATGCTCTGTCTCGCCGCCGGTCCGGCCCTCGCGCAGCCGGTCCAGCGCCGACGGACCTCGGGGGTGCGGCCCTGTTTCCGCAGGGGCGCATAGGCGCGGGACCCTGTCGCTGCCGGCTCATGGCGTCCATTGAGACCCGAGGCGAGGAGAATGGCGGGGGGCGCGATGCCGAAGACGATGGTTCAAGTCGTGCTGACGCGGGACAGCGTCTGCATGGCGGACGACATCCAGGCTCCCCATGAGAGGGCGATCCTGGTGCCGGAGGATGCCTCGCCGCTTGATGTCGCGACGGCGATCCTGAGGTCCGGGTACCTTGCCTATGTGGGAGGAGACGCCACGTGGTCGGTCCGGATCGGTGCGGTGGAGATCGTGTTCGGAACCAGGCAAGGTCTGGCGTTCGCCTGGCCGGCGAGGGAGCCGGCCATTCCGGCCCGCGATATCGTCGGCCCGCTGTTCCTTGCCTACCATCGTCAGAGCGATCCCGGGGAGCTTCTGCGCAAGTTGCGGGACAGGCGGCCTTAGGGTGTGATCGTTTCAAGCGGTATCGCTTGAAACGTGACTCACACGGAAAACCAAAAGCCTGGAGTCTGTCTGGTGCTTCAATCAGCGCCAGACAGACTCCAGGCGCGGTTTTCAGAACCCCTGCGGGGCGCCCGGACATGCCCCGTCGGCTCCGGGAGGTCGCGACCCGGCCTTACGGTGGGGGAGGCCGGTCGTCCGGGGCCAGTTCGACCGGGTAATCGGCGAAGAACACCGGGATCGTCCCATGTTCGGCGGCGCCCAGCATCGCCACATACCACCCGGCATAGGCCCAATCCGGCCCCTGGCCGGCGCGGGCGATCTCGGGAAACCGTTCGATGAACTTCGCAGCGAGCTGCCTGGCGGAGTCGTGCCCGGCGTCGTCCCAGCCGAAGTACAGGTTCTTCTGGCCGGTGCTGTAGCTGGCGACTCCCCGGCTCCAGTCGAGCGGCTCCCACCCGTTCACCGCCACGTTGCCGGCGGAGGTGACGTGGCAGCGCCAATGGCATCCGGACGGGGCCATGCCGGGCGCGATCCTGAGCCGCTGATACCCGGCCTTGTGGAGTTCGTTCACCATGGCGAGCAGCCGCCCGGCCTGCCGGATGGCGGGGTCGGCCGGAGGAAACAGTGAAACCGCCCTGAGTCTCGTCTCGCCCATCCACTCCTCCCGCCATCCGGGCCGCATTCGCGGTGGGGCCGGACCATGCCGAACCCCATGCGTTCGATGCGAACGCCCTCCTGCCGGCGAATGTTTACGAGCCTGTGGTTTCCAGTGTCAAAAAGTTCGGGTGCCTGCACCGGCTATGACGCCTTGACCCGGCCCCGCTGCCTCCCGGGGGTGCCGCAGGCACGGTGCGGGGAAAGCACTTGCCGCGCGCCGTCACGCGGCGTAGATGTCGACCGTCGCGAAAAGCGACCGCTTCCCTTGATCCGCTCAGCGGCGGAGTAAACAGGTGGACGAATAGTCGTCCAGGCGGTCAAGCACACGCCATCCACGCCGTCTCGGACGTGGGTCGGCCAGCGCTCCCCAAAAAACCCAACGTCTGGCTTCCTGCCAGACCTCATCGCAAGCCATCGGCGCTTGGCGGCGCTGCGGGCCTGCGCTTGCCGGAGTTGGCCATGAACAGACCGCTGAGCGTCATTTTTGCCGCCATCATCCTCGATGCCATCGGCATCGGCCTCATCTTTCCGATCCTGCCTGCACTTCTGCGGGATGTGACGCATGTTGACAACGTCGCGCCCGCCATCGGCATCATGACCGCCCTCTATGCGGTGATGCAGTTCCTCTTCGCACCCGTGCTCGGCTCGTTGAGCGACAGGCTCGGCCGCCGTCCGGTGCTCCTGATTTCGCTCGCCGGGGCGGCGGCCAACTACCTGTTCCTGGCCGTCGCGTCCGATCTCTGGATGCTGCTGCTCGGCCGTGCCGTCGCCGGCCTGACCAGCGCCAACGTTTCCGTGGCCACGGCCTACATCACCGACATCTCGCCCGGCGAGGAGCGCGCCCGCCGCTTTGGCCTTTTCAACGCCATGTTCGGCATCGGCTTCATCATCGGCCCGGTGCTTGGCGGCATGCTCGGCGACCACTGGCTGCGGCTGCCCTTCATCGCCGCCGCGGCGCTGAACGCCTGCAATCTCCTGCTGGCGGTCTTCATTCTCCCGGAATCGCGCACGCCCAGCCGGGAACCGCTGGACCTTGCCGCGCTCAATCCGCTGCGGCCGCTGCGCTGGGTGCTGTCGGTGAAGCGGATGCTGCCGGTCATCGCCGTCTTCTTCATCTTCAGTGCCACCGGCGAGGCCTACGGCACCGCCTGGGCGCTCTGGGGAGGCGACGTCTTCCAGTGGAACGGCCTTTGGATCGGCCTGTCGCTCGGTGCCTTCGGCGTTTGCCAGACGCTTGCCCAGGCGATTCTGCCGGGGCCGGCGGTCAGGCTGCTCGGCGAGCGCACAGCCATTCTGCTGGGCATCGGCGGCGCCTGCACCGCGCTGGTCGTCATGGCATTCGCCACCCAAGGCTGGATGGTCTTCGCGGTCATGCCGGTGTTCGCCCTTGGCGGACTCGGCGTGCCGGCGTTGCAATCCTTCGCGACCCGGCAGGTTGACGAGAGCCAGCAGGGGCGGTTCCAGGGCGTGCTGGCTTCCGCCCTGAGCTTGGCGTCGATCGTGGCGCCGCTTGCGTTCTCCAGCGTCTACCTTGCGTCCAGGGCGCATTGGCCGGGGGCGATCTGGCTCTCGGTCGTCGTCGTCTACGCGGTCAGCGTTCCGCTGGTTCTCGGCCTGGATTTCGGGAAGCCGGCAACGGACCCGATGCTGTAGCAGGCGATTTCCGGCCGTGGCGGAGGGCATGTCGTGCGAACCCGTTCGACGGCGGGCCGAGTTTGGTGACGGGCCGGAAGCGGCCGCTGGCGGAGGCCCGAAACGGCCTGCGCGCCCGCGATGGCTACGGGGACCGGCTCAGAGAACTGCCGGGCGCCGCGGACGCAGGGGCACGCGTCAGACCGTCGCCTGCGCCCCTCTCAGCATCAGGTCGACCAGCGCGAGGGCCTGCCGTTTCCACGCCGCTCCCGGCCGGATGGTGGCCACGCCGGCGATGGCGCGGAGCAGATCGAGCGGCGCGATCTCGATCCTGGCCGCTCCGTCCTCGTTCGCCCGCGAGACGAGCAGATCGATCGGTGGCGAAAGCTGCGCCGGGGTGCCGCTGTAGAGCGGTTCGGAGCCGCCGATCAGCGTGTCGAGGACGGCCCCGATCCCCTGTTTCGTGTCCAGGAACTCGATGAACAGGGCGAGCCACGCGCGCAGCGCCTCGATCGGCGGCTCCTTTGCGCTCAACTCGCCTGCCGCCACGACCAGTGCATCGACTTCATGCCGGTACACCGCTTCGATCAGCACGTCGCGGGTCGGGAAGTGGCGGTACAACGTCCCGATCCCCACGCCTGCATCGCGTGCGATCTGTTCGAGCGCGGCACCTGCGCCTTGCTCGGCGAAGCGCTGCTTGGCCGCCTCGATTATGCGAGCCCTGTTGCGCTCACCGTCGGCACGCGGCTGACGCACTTGGGTCCGACGAAACTCCTGCGACACATCTTCCCTCTTGATAAGTGGAGGCATCCTCCGCATAAAGAGATGCGGAGGATGCCTCCGTTTGATGAGGCCGGCTTCCGTAGACATTCCATCTTTTCAAAGAAGGGACGCAACCATGTTCAGCACGACAGCGGAACAGCTCAACCGCTTGCGCGGCGCCGGCCTGGACGAGAAGGTGACCTATCTGCTGGACCACATCGCCATCACCGACCTGGTGCAGCGCTATGGACAAGGCACCGACACCCACGACTTCGACCTCCTCAGAACCTGTTACGGTGACGAGATCGAGGTCGACCACAGCCCGACGATCGGGATGGGCCGGATGCGGGTTTCCGCCGACAAATGGTGCCGCCTCGCCAAGGAGTTCCATGGCCGGCTCGATGGCGACGAGCACATCATGATCCCGCAGGGCATCGTCATCGATGGGGACAGGGCCTCCTGCCGCGTGCTCATGCATGCCAGCCACTTCTACCGGGCTGCGAACGGAAGCCCATACCAGTCGCTTGTCGGGTCGTACGCGTTCAAGTTCGTCAGAGCGGACGACGGCTGGAAGATCGCGGAGTCGGTCCAGCAGGTGGCATGGACCGAGGGCAACTGGCAATTCCACAATGAGATCAAGGACTCGCTTGGAAATCCGGACCTGAGCTGACGCCGTCCCGGCCGTGCGCCGCACATTCCGGCTGTTGGCGCGCGGCCGACGAGTCCGGTTGTGCCGGTCTTGTGCGGCGTCGGCGCCGCCGGATTGTCCGGGATGGTTCGTGCCGCAGCGGTCAGGCCCTGCTGCCGCGGACGGCGCCGAATGGAGGCGGCAGGATCACATCCCCTGCTTCCATTATGACGGCTAATGGCGTCAATTATAATTATTGGTTTTCCTAATGCATGGGATCGCCCTAGCCATGATCCGACCATCATGGCGGGGGCGAAGAGCATGCAGGGTCTTGGCGGTCTCATGGTTTTCGTATTGGCGGCGACCCTCTCGCCAGGAGGGGCCACGACGCTGGCCACCGCATCCGGCATGAATTTCGGCTATCGGCGATCGCTGCCGCTGATCGTCGGAATTTCCCTGGGACTTGCCTGCATGGCCGCCGCCGGATCGGCCGGGGTCGAAAGCATATTCGTCGCCGTTCCGGCGCTACGGTCGGCGGTCAAGGTCGGCGGGACGCTTTATCTGTTGTGGCTGGCCTTCCAACTGGCCCGGACCGGCGCCCCCAAGGCAACCGGGCCGGCAGCCGAGCCGACGGGCATCGCAGGTGGGGCCTGGCTGGTCCTCTACAACCCGAAGGGTTGGGCGATGACCACCGGTGCCGCGGCGTCATTCTCGCCGGTCGCCACGGATCCGGCCGAGGTCGCGGTCATTCTCGGCATTGTGTTCGGCTGCTTTGCCTGGCTGTCCCTATCGGTCTGGTGCCTGGGCGGCCAGATGCTTCGGCGCGCCCTGACCCGGAACTGGCAATGGCGGGCTCTCAACCTCCTGCTGGCGCTTCTCCTGGTCGCATCGATCCTGCCGATCTGGATCGGCTGACGACCGCAAGAGGCGCTCGTTCGGACCGCCGCCCGCCGGCTGCCGGCCGCAATCTCCCGCTGTCGTCGGTTGCCAGCCCGATGTCCGGCGGGCAAGATCGCATCGGGCCTGCCGGAGGTCATTGTCCCCGATCATGGAGCCGAAGGGCGTGTCGCAGAAAGTTATCGGTCTCGTCGGCGGAATGAGCTGGGAAAGTTCGGCCGAATATTACCGGATCATCAACGAGCGGGTGCGCGACCGCCTTGGCGGGCTGCACTCCGCGCGCTGCCTGATGTGGTCCTTCGACTTCGCGGAGATCGAGGCGCTCCAGCACGCCGACCGCTGGGACGACGCCACGGCCCTGATGATCGAGGCGGCGCAACGGCTGGAACGCGGCGGAGCCGATTTCGTGGTGATCTGCACCAACACCATGCACCGCATGGCCGGGCAGGTGCAGGCGGCCATCGGCCTGCCGTTGCTGCACATCGCCGACCCCACCGCCGACCGGATCCGTGCCGCCGGCCTGCGGCGCGTCGGCCTGCTGGGCACCGCCTTCACCATGGAGCAGGATTTCTACAAGGGACGCCTGGTCGAGCGCCACGGGCTTGAGGTCCTGGTGCCCGGCGAGGAGGACCGCGCCGTCGTGCACCGGGTCATTTATGACGAGCTGGTCCAGGGGCGCGTCGAGGAGGCGTCGCGGCAGGCGTACCGGGAGGTGATCGCACGCCTCGTCGAGCGGGGAGCGGAGGCGGTGATCCTCGGCTGCACGGAGATCATGCTGCTGGTCCGTCCCGAGGACAGTCCGGTGCCGCTGTACGACACCACCACCATCCATGCCGAGGCCGCCGTCGACCTGGCTCTTTCCGAATACGGGGCGGCGATCCCCGGGTGACGGGGGAGCATGGCGCCGGCCCGTGGCTTGTGGCTTGTGGCTTGTGGTGCCGCTGCCGCATCATGGGCCGCCGAGGATCGGCGCGGACGAATGACGGGGGAAGAGGGAGCGATGACTGTGCGGTTCGAGAGGGTTGCACCGGTGCTGCCGGTCCGGGACGTGCGCGCGGCGCTCGCCCATTATGGCCGCCTCGGCTTCGAGGCGACCGCCTACGATGATGCGTCGGATGAGCCCGTCTACGGATTCCTGGCCCGCGGCGAGGTGACCCTGCATCTGGCGCGCGTTCCCGACCTGGATCCGGCGGCCTCGGCCAGCGCCTGCTATCTCTACGTCGACGATGCCGACGCGCTGCACGCGGCGTGGCAGGCCGCCGGCATACAGGGGCGGCTGACCGCCGTCGCCGACACCCCCTACGGGCTGCGCGAGTTCGCCCATGTCGATCCGGACGGCAACCTGCTCCGGGTCGGCGCGCCCGCCGCTTCCCCCTCACGGTAGGGGCCGGCGGGGCGGCGGAGGACGGCGCCGGACGGGCTACCGGTTCCGGATGGGCGCGTCCGCCGCGCCGGCGGCGGCAAGCCCCGCGGCCCCGGCGCGCGCCGGGACGCGAAGCAGGCTCGCCAGGCCGCCCGCCAGGGTCAGGGCGGCCGCCACGGCGAGGCCGGTCCGGGGCGCGTCCACCGGGCTGGAAACCAGGGAAAAGAGCAGCGTCATGATCACCGCACCGGCGGTCTGCCCGACCAGCCGCGCTGTGCCCTGCATGCCGCCGGCCGCGCCGCTGCGCGCCTTGGGCACCGTGAGCAGCATGTTGCGGTTGTTGGGCGTCTGGAAGAGGCCGAAGCCGAAGCCGCTGATCACCATGAAGGCCAGGAGGGGCAGCGGGTCGCGCCCGAGCGGCCAGATCGCCGACAGAGCGAGCCCGGCGGCGAGCAGCACGCCGCCGGAGGCGCACAGCCAGCCGGTCGCCAGGCGATCGGAGAGCCGGCCGGCGATCGGTGCGGCGACGGCGGTCGCCAGCGGCCAGGGCACCAGGAACAGCCCGGCCGTGAAGGCGTCCTGTCCAAGCCCGTGCTGCAGGTAGAAGGGCAGCGCCACGGTGCTCGCCATCTGGCCGGTGAAGCAGAGGACGGACGCGACGACCGACAGGCGGAACGAGCGGTCCCGCAGCAGGTCGAGGGGGACCAGCGGCGCCTCCTGCCCGCGTTCCCGCCGGATCAGGCCGGCGAGGCACGCCGCCGCGGCGAGCATCAGCGCGGCGCCGAGCCCCAAGCGGGAGGCGATGGTCTCGGCCCCGATCACCAGGGCCGCGAAGAAGCCGGCGTTGAGGGCGACGCTGACCGGGTCGATGCGGCGCTCCATGCCCTCGACGGCCGGCAGGGCGCGGGCCGTCAGCAGCACGATGGCGCCGATCGGGATGTTGACGGCGAACAGGAACGGCCAGGGGGCGACCGCGAGGATGGCCGCCCCGACGGTCGGGCCGGCCGCCGAGGACAGCGCGATGACCAGGGCGTTCCAGCCGATGGCGGCCCCCAGCAGCCGCGGCGGGTAGACGAAGCGCAGCAGCGCGACGGCAAGCGCCATCACCGCAGCACCGCCGAGACCCTGCATCAGGCGCGCGGCGACCAGCCAGGGAAGGGTCGGCGCCAGGGCGCAGCCGGCCGAAGCGGCGGTGAACAGCAGCACGCCGCCGGCGAACACCGTCCGGTACCCCAGCCTTTCGCCGAGGGCGCCCGCCGGCAGGAGGGCGACCACGAGCGCCAACTGGTAGCCGGTGATGACCCAGACGGAGTCCGCCGGCGCGACGCCGAGGGTATCGGCGATGGTCGGCAAGGCGATGTTGGCGACGGCGCCGTCGAGGACGACCAGCACGATCGCCGTGAGGATGGACGCCACGGCCGCGATGCGGCGGCGGATCGGCAGAGCCTCCGACGGCGGGGAAGGGGGGGCGGCGGGTTGGGGCATGGCATGTCTCCACGGCTTGTCTGGAGGAAGTATGGCCAGCGTGGGACATGGCGGAAGACGCAGCCCATGCAGAGTATTCCTGCACCGGACGCCATGTGTTAGCGTTCGCACTCATGGCGGACCCCGATCTCAACCTCCTTCTGGCCCTCGACGCGCTGCTCGCGGAAGGCAGCGTGGTCATGGCCGCCCGGCGGCTCGGCCTCAGCGAGTCCGCCATGAGCCGCACCCTGGCGCGCCTGCGGGACGCCACCGGGGATCCGCTGCTGGTCCGGGCGGGGCGGGGGCTGGTCCCGACGCCCCGGGCCATCCTGCTACGGGAGCGGGTGCACGACCTTGCGGACGAGGTGCGTTCGGTGCTGCGTCCGGCCGCGGCGGTCGAGGTCGCCCGGCTGGAGCGCACCTTCACGCTGCGGGCCAGCGAGAGCTTCATCGAGGTCTTCGCCGCCCGGCTGGTGAGCCGGGTCACGGCCGAGGCTCCGGGCGTTCTGCTGCGGTTCGCGCCGCGGCCGGACCGGGACGTGCAGGCGCTGCGCGACGGGCGCATCGACCTTGAGATCGGCGCGCATGCGGAAACCGCCCCCGAACTGAAGGTGCAGGCGCTGTTCCGCGACCGGCTGGTCGGCGCCGTCCGGGACGGCCACCCGCTGTTGCCGGGCGACGCGGTGACGCCGGACCGCTATGCCGCCTGCGGCCATGTGGTCACCTCGCGCAGCGGGCGGGCGAGGGATCTGGCGGACGAGGCGCTGGACGCCCTCGGCCTCGCCCGCAGGGTGGTCGCGGTGGTGCCGAGCTTTCCGGCCGCCCTGGCGATCGTCCGCGCGTCCGACCTCGTCACCCTGGCCTCCGAGCGCCAGGTCGCCTCCGGGATCGCCGGGGTCACCACCTTCCCGCTTCCCCTTCCCATGGGCGAGGTCACGGTGACGCAGATGTGGCACCCGCGCCACGATGCCGACCCGGCTCACCGCTGGCTGCGCGGCCAAGTGCTCGCGGCCTGCCGCGGACCGGGCGACGGCGCCACGGACCTTCCTTCGGCCGGCGGCCTCAGGGGCGACTGAGCCCGGCCGGTCCGGCGGTCAGCCGTGCAGGCCCGGCGCCTCGTGCCCGGTGCGCGCCACATATTCCGTATAGCCGCCGCCATACTGGTGAATGCCGTCCGGCGTCAGCTCCAGCACCCGGTTGGAGAGCGCCGCCAGGAAGTGGCGGTCGTGCGACACGAACAGCATGGTGCCCTCGTAGGCGCCCAGAGCCGCGATCAGCATCTGCTTGGTGTCGAGGTCGAGGTGGTTGGTCGGCTCGTCCAGGACCAGGAAGTTCGGCGGGTTGAACAGCATGATCGCCATCACCAGCCGGGCCTTCTCGCCGCCCGACAGCACCCGGCACTTCTTCTCCACATCGTCGCCGGAGAAGCCGAAGCAGCCGGCCAGTGCCCGCAGCGAGCCCTGGCTGGCCTGCGGGAAATGCGCCTCCAGCGCTTCGAAGATGGTCTGGTCGCCGTCCAGCAGCTCCATCGCATGCTGGGAGAAATAGCCCATCTTGACGCTGCCGCCGACGGTGACGGTGCCGCTGTCGGGCTCGGTCGCCCCGGCGATCAGCTTCAGCAGCGTCGATTTGCCGGCGCCGTTGACGCCCATCACGCACCAGCGTTCCTTGCGGCGGATGGTCAGGTCCAGCCCCTGGTAGATGGACCGGCTGCCATAGCCCTTGTGGACGTTCTTCAGCACCGCGACGTCGTCGCCCGAGCGGGGAGCCGGGGGGAAGTCGAAGGTGACGACCTGGCGGCGGCGCGGCGGCTCGAAGCGCTCGATCTTGTCCAGCTTCTTCACCCGGCTCTGCACCTGGGAGGCATGCGAGGCGCGGGCCTTGAAGCGCTCGATGAACTTCAGCTCCTTCGCCAGCATCGCCTGCTGGCGCTCGAACTGCGCCTCCTGCTGCTTCTCCTTCAGCGCGCGCTGGCGCTCGTAGAAGCCGTAGTCGCCGGAATAGCTGGTCAGCGAGCCGCCGTCGATCTCGATGATCTTGGTGACGATCCGGTTCATGAACTCGCGGTCGTGCGAGGTCATCAGCAGGGCGCCCTCGTAGCCCTTAAGGAATCCCTCCAGCCAGATCAGGCTCTCGATGTCCAGGTGGTTGCTCGGCTCGTCGAGCAGCATGGCGTCGGGCCGCATCAGCAGGATGCGGGCGAGCGCCACGCGCATCTTCCAGCCGCCCGACAGCGCGCCGACGTCGGCGTCCATCATCTCCTGGCTGAAGCTGAGCCCGGCCAGCACCTCCCGCGCGCGCCCCTCCAGCTCGTAGCCGCCGAGCTCGTCGAAGCGCGCCTGGACCTCGCCGTAGCGCTCGATGATCGCGTCCATCTCGTCGGCGCGGTCGGGATCGGCCATGGCGGCTTCCAGCTCCGCCAGTTCCGCCGCCACGACGCTGACCGGCCCGGCCCCGTCCATCACCTCGGCGACCGCGCTGCGGCCGGACATCTCGCCGACATCCTGGTTGAAATAGCCGATGGAGACCTGCTTCTCGGTCGACACCTGCCCGGTGTCCGGCAGTTCCTCGCCCGTGATCATCCGGAACAGCGTCGTCTTGCCCGCGCCGTTGGGGCCGACGAGCCCGACCTTCTCGCCCCGGTTCAGTGCGGCAGACGCCTCCAGGAAGAGGATGCGGTGGCCGTTCTGCTTGCTGACATTCTCGAAGCGGATCATGTGATGCTGGGTTCCCGTGGCGTTGCCGGCCCCTTATGCCACAGGATGCGCGATGCGACAGAGTCCTGATCGGCCCGCCCCGGAAAACGCACGGCGTGCCCGGCACCACCGCAAAAATGGCGATCCGGGCCAATCCGCCGGCCGCCGCGCCACCTGTGGTGAGGATCCCGCATGGACGCGAGGGCGGCGGCGCTCCGGCATTTTCTTGCTTATCACAGCCTCGGATGCGCCTTCCCCGGTAAATAGCCGCGCGCTGCCTCTGGCAAGAGGTATGAGATATGTCATTCTCAATATAACCGGACCGGACCGCGCGCTTGACAGGACGTGGAAGGTCGGTTCTTGATCCTCTGTTTTCCCCGCCAGCGGAAATAATCAAGAATGCCCGCCATGTTTACGGACAAGAGCATGATCGACTCTCTCAGGTTCTTGGAAAATGGCGGGGAGATGAGCCGGCTGATCGCGGCGTTCGACTGGTCCTCGACGCCGCTTGGTCCGGCCGACCGCTGGCCGCACACGCTGCGCACCACCGTGGGCATCATCCTGCGGTCGCCGGTCCCCATCGTCACGCTGTGGGGGGAGGATGGCGTGATGATCTACAACGACGCCTATTCGGTCTTCGCCGGCGGCCGCCACCCGCGCCTGCTCGGCTCCAAGGTCCGCGAGGGCTGGCCGGAGGTCGCGGACTTCAACGACAACGTGATGAAGGTCGGCCTTGCCGGCGGCACGCTGTCCTACCAGGACCAGGAACTGACCCTGCACCGGACCGGCGCTCCGGAGCAGGTGTGGATGAACCTCGACTACTCGCCGATCCGCGACGGGCACGGGATGCCGATCGGCGTCATCTCCATCGTCGTCGAGACCTCGGCCAAGGTCCGGGCCGAACGCGGCCTGAACGCCGCCGTCGGCGCGCTGCAGGTGCAGACCGAGCAACTGCGCATCGTCAACGAGGCGGGCTCCGCGCTGGCCGCCGAGCTCGACGTCGGCCGGGTGACCCAACTGGTGACCGATGCCGGCGTGGCGCTCACCGGCGCGCAGTTCGGCGCCTTCTTCTACAACGTCCAGGACGAGGAGAACGGCAGCTACATGCTGTACACGCTCTCCGGCGTCGACGCCGCCACCTTCGCCGGCTACCCGATGCCGCGCAACACCGCCATCTTCGCGCCGACCTTCTCTGGCGAGTGCCTGGTCCGTTCCGACGACATCACCAGGGATCCGCGCTATGGCCGGAACAGCCCGCATGCCGGCATGCCGGAGGGGCACCTACCGGTGCGCAGCTATCTTGCGGTGCCGGTGAAATCGCGCGGCGGCGAGGTGCTGGGCGGATTGTTCTTCGGCCACTCCGAGCCGGGGCGGTTCGGGGCCGTGATCGAGGCGAGCCTGGTCAGCCTGGCCAGCCAGGCCGCCATCGCCATGGACAACGCGCGGCTCTTCCAGTCGGTGCAGCAGGAGAACCGCCGCCGGGCCGAGGCGGAAGCCGCCCTGCGCGACCTGAACGCCTCGCTGGAACAGGAGGTGGCGGAGCGCACCGCCGAGCGCGACCGCATGTGGAGGCTGTCGGCCGACATCATGCTGGTCGCCCGCTTCGACACCACCATCGCCGCCGTGAACCCGGCCTGGACGGCGCTGCTGGGCTGGGCCCAGGGCGAGCTGATCGGGCGGCCGCTGACGGATCTGGTGCATCCCGACGACCACGCCGCGACGCTGGCGGAGGTGCACAGGCTGAGCGACGGCAACACCACCTTCCGGTTCGAGAACCGCTGCCGCCGCAAGGACGGCGGCTACCGCAGGATCTCCTGGGCCGCGGTGCCGGAATCCTCGCACATCCACGCGGTCGGGCGGGACGTGACCGCCGAGAGGGAGGCGGCGGAAACGCTGCGGCGCACCGAGGCCGCGCTGCAGCAGGCGCAGAAGATGGAGGCGATCGGCCAGCTCACCGGCGGCGTCGCCCACGACTTCAACAACCTTTTGCAGGTGATCTCCGGCAACCTGCAACTCCTGTCGGCGGACGTCGCCGGCAACAGCCGGGCCGAGCGCCGGCGGGCCAACGCGCTGGCCGGCGCCCAGCGCGGTGCCAAGCTGGCCAGCCAGCTTCTGGCCTTCGGGCGCCGCCAGGCGCTGGAGCCGAAGGTCATCAACATCGGCCGCTTCGTGACCGGCATGGACGACATGCTGCGCCGGAGCATCGGCGAGGGCATCGAGATCGAGACCATCGTGTCGGGCGGCCTGTGGAACACGCTGGTCGATCCCACCCAGGTGGAGAACGCCCTGCTCAACCTCGCCATCAACGCCCGCGACGCCATGGAGGGGAACGGCAAGCTGACCATCGAGGTGGGCAACGCCTATCTCGACGACGCCTATGTCGCCCAGCATGCCGATGCCGTCGCCGGGCAGTACGTGATGCTCGCCGTCACCGACACCGGCAGCGGCATGCCGCCCGACGTGATGGCCCAGGTGTTCGAGCCCTTCTTCTCGACCAAGCCCGAGGGCAAGGGGACCGGCCTCGGGCTCAGCATGGTCTATGGCTTCGTCAAGCAGTCCGGCGGGCACGTCAAGCTCTACAGCGAAGCCGGCCAAGGGACGACGGTGAAGCTCTACTTCCCGCGGGCGATGGAAAGCGAGGACCGCATCACCGCGATCGACACCGGCCCGATCACCGGCGGGACCGAGACCATCCTGGTCGCCGAGGACGACGAGGCGGTGCGTGCGACCGTGGTCGAGATGCTGGGCGACCTGGGATACCGGGTGCTGCAGGCCAAGGACGCCGAGCGCGCGCTGGCGGTGCTGGAAAGCGGCGTCGCCGTCGACCTGCTGTTCACCGACGTGGTGATGCCGGGGCCGCTGAAGAGCGCCGAGCTGGCCCGCAAGGCGCGGGAGCGCCAGCCCGGCCTGGCGGTGCTGTTCACGTCGGGCTACACGGAGAACGGCATCGTCCATGCCGGCCGGCTCGATCCGGGCCTGGAGCTGCTGTCCAAGCCCTACAGCCGCGAGGCGCTGGCCCGCAAGCTGCGCCATGTGCTGGCGAACCAGTCCCAGCTCGCCCGGATCGCATCCCACGCGGCGACGCCCCCGGCACAGCCGGCGCAGGGACCCGCGCCGGTGTCCGGTGGCGCCGGGCCGAAAAGGGCAGGGCCGCAGGGGGGCGTCGCGGCGACGATCCTCCTGGTGGAGGACGATGCGCTGATCCGCATGAGCACCGCCGACCTGCTGCTCGACCTCGGCCATGCCGTGCTGGAGGCGTCGAGCGCGGAGGAGGCGCTGGCGCTGCTCCGGTCGTCGGCGGTCGACGTGGTGATCACCGACCTCGGGCTGCCGGGGATGTCGGGCGCCGAATTCGCCGGGCGGGCGCAGGCCCTGCATCCCGACCTCGGGATCGTCATCGCCACCGGCTCGGCCGAGATCCCGCAGCTCGGGACCGGCGCCGCCATGGTTCACCTGCTCAAGCCCTATGACAGCCACGGACTGGCGGCGGCCATCGATGCCGTGCGGGCGGCGCGCGCCGTCGCCGGCTAGGCAGGCGTCTCCAGGCCGGCGCTGGCCGCCGCCCCGGCAGCGGGGTTCAGGCCGCGTCCAGCGTCAGGATGGTTCCGCCCATGCGCTCAAGACCGGCCAGGTAGGCGGCCGGGTCGAGAAGCTGGTGGGGGAAATACAGCCCGGGCGGGGTCGGCGGCTGGCCGTCCAGCCCGGCCAGGCGGTCGAGCAGCATGGCGACGCCGAACCCGGTCAAGGGCATCTGGCCTTCGGGATGGATGACCGCGTGGCGGGTCCGGAGCGGCCGGCCCGCATGATCCTCCCCGGCGAGGTCGATGATGATCTCGGTCGACAGCGCCCCGCCCCGGCGGCGGCTGGAGCTCACCCCGACCGCGAGGTCGAACCGGACGTTCGGCGCGCCGGTGGCGTTCGCCAGGCCGAGGACGTCGTTGGGGGAGAGGGCCGACGCCTCCATCTCGGTGCCGTCGACGGCGCGGACCATCGAGCGGGCATCGTCGCCGGCCCGCCACAGATAGGCACCGTCACGGCGGGCGAGCGCGGCAGGCATCGTCCTGGTCTGCCGTTCCAGGTCGGCGGAGGCGGCCGGGCCGAAGGCGTCCTGCTCGTCCAGCACGGCGCCGATGGCGACGTCGCGAAGCCGGGCGAACCGCTTGGCGAATTCCAGCGCGGGAATGGTGGTGGCGCCGACGAGCCATTCGGTGCCGAGCACGACCGCCGAGGCGTCCGGGCGGTGGATGAAGCGCGCCACCTCCGGCCCGATCTCGATGAGGCCGGGAGAGATGCTGACATAGGGGACGCGGCGGGCCTGGGCGAAGCGCAGCCCGGCGACCCGCTCGTCGGTGAACAGGACGGCGACGGCGGCGACCGGGCGATTGCCGATGCCGAGGTCCTCGGCTGTCATGTCGATCGCCACGCCCTCGGCGCCGCCGATCTCCGCCGCGGCGCCGCGCGCCTTGGCGAGGTCGCGGCCGCCGATCAGCAGCGGCGTTCCGGGACGGGCGGCGCGGAGAAAGCGTGACGCCCAGCGGCCGACGATGCCGGAACCGCCGACGAGAAGGATGGGAGCCGATGACATTGCCGGGTCTCCTTGTCTCACTGCCCACGGTCCCGATTGCAGGGCCCGGTGTGCAGGGTCTTGATGTGCAGGGCGGCAGGCCGCGAGCAACCTACCATGAGTAGGTTTGAAATAGGCTACCGATGGTAGGTTTCAATGGCAGGGCAAGACGGCGCCCGCCGCGACGGCGTCCCGGCATCGGGAACGGCCATGCGCCGCCGGGGGCCTCCGGGGCCGCTGGAGGCTGCCACACCGGGGCTTCAGTTTTCCGCGTGCGTCCCCGGTCGGGCGATCACGCCTGCGCCGGTCACAATGTGGAGGGGGATTCGGTCCCGGGGGCCGCTGCCGGCAGGGCAAGGTGGCAGGCCCTGGGCTGGAGATGGGGAACGGCCGGCTTGCACTGGGCCTCCCGGTTCAGCAGTTCGGCGAGGTCGTCGGCCTTGTGGAAGGAAAGACCGTGCAGCGAGAGCCCGGCGGCCACGGCGACCAGATGGGTCCATCCATCGACCACCTGCCAGCCATCCTCGTCCTCGATGATGTAGTAGCGCAAGCCGATGCTCCCCGACGTCCGAGGAGGATCGTAGCAGCCCATGCAATCGACGGTCATCGATGAATTGGTGACACGATATTTCAGACACGAAACAATGCACCGCGAAGCGGCAAATCAAGGCGGCGGGCGCGTCTTGCCGTGCTCTGCCGCCGCCCGGCCGCAACTCCGAATACATCAAGACGCCGATGGTCGGGTGTTCGGATTGTGCCGTTCTTGGAATGACAAGAAAGATCGGGGCTGCCATACTTCTTTCGGTCAGGGAAAAGGGCTGCCGCCATGCTGGAATGGTTGAAGCGTAAATCGGCGGAACGGGCACAAGGGAAAACGGATTTCCAGGGGAAGCTGCGCGAGAACCGCGCCCGCGTGCGCGTTCCGGAATACCAGAAGACCAGCCAGTGGATGGCGGAAAAGGGCGGCACGACCACGTTCAACTGCACGTCCTTCGCGGAACTCCTGAACAAGGCGCGCTTCCGCCCCGGCCTGCGGGCACCCTTCCTCGCCAACCAGAACGACATCGTGCGCAAGCTTGCGCATGGCGGCGGCGAGGTCAGCTACCTGGTCGGCATGACGCGCAGCGACGACAGCGTGTTCGTCGTCTGGTGGGTCTGGCGCGACAAGTCCGGCAATTATGCCGGGCTCAAGCCTTATTACAGCCTCGGCGACGGCGAGAGCCCCAGCGACTACTGGGTCGACGCGCCGGACGCCATGTGAGCCCCGGCACCGCGCCGGGAATCAAGACCGCCTTCAGCAGGAAAGTCGCCGCCACATGCCGACAGTCGCGGACTTCACGTCCAACCCGGACAGCTTCCTCAAGAACAACATGTTCCTGCCGCTGTTCAGCCCGAACGATCCCGGTTACCGCGTCCCGTCGGCCCGCAGCTTCTGGCTGAACGCCGACGGCATGGAATGCAAGCGCAAGGGCACCGGCATCATCTCCAAGCACAAGGCCGACAAGGACGTCACGGTCTGGTCGATCCGCCCCCATGCACGGGGCGGCGGGAGCGAACTCAAGGCCTATTGGCTTCCCTACGAACAGAACCACCTGCACGTCGCCCAACTGCGCGACGAGGCGCAGATCATGTTCACCCCGCTGATGGACGGCTGTTCCTTCGGCTTCACCGAATTCAGGAACGGGGTCTGCACGGTGTCCCACGCCAACCTGCAGACGGAAGAGGGCCGCACCGACGAGGGGGAGATGCGCACGATGCTGCGCGGCGACACCCATTCGATGCACAAGTCCGACTACATGACCATGAACGGGCAGTTCCAGGACAATCTCCGCGTCTGCATGGTCGGCGTCCGGGCCAAGGGCAAATGGACCATCTATTTCCAGCAATTCATCGACAACCTCGGCAGCTACTACCTGCTGAAGGTCGGCAAGCTGGGGAAGACCGGGCCGGTGACGATCGGCTGAAGGCCGGCGTCAGCCGGCGCGCCCAAGATAGGCGCGCGGCGACGACCCGAGCACGCGCTTGAACATCGCCGTGAAGGCCGCGGGATTGTCGTAGCCGAGGTCGATGGCGACCGTGGTGATCGGGTCGCCTTCGACCAGCCGCGGCAGGGCGGCGGCGAGGCATGCCTGCTGGCGCCATTCGAGGAAGCTCAAGCCGGTTTCGTGGCGGAACAGCCGCGTGAAGGCGCGCCGGCTGACGCCCAGCGAGCCGCTCCACTGCGCGATCGTCTCGTGCACGGTCGGTGCCAGCAGGAAGCGCCGGCAGCGCTCGGCCAGGGCCGGATGGGACGGGAACGGCACGGACAGCGACTGGGCCGGCAGATGCAGCATCTCGTACCGGATCAGCGCCATCACCGCGCCGTCATGGCTGTCCGGATCATAGTCCGCCGGAACGTCCATGGCCCGCGCGATCAGGCTGCGCACCAGGGTCGACAGGCCGACGACCTGGCAGCGGTCCGGCATGGCCTCCGACAGGGACGGCTCCAGGTAGAGGCTGTGCGTCGTCACCATGCCGGACATCCTGACCTCATGCATGACGCCCGGCGGGATCCACAGGCCGAAGCCCGGCGGCACCACCCAGCGGCCCTGGGGCGTCGACATGATCAGCACGCCGCTGGCGCTGGAGATCAGTTGGCCGCGGCGATGCCGGTGGAGCGAGAGGCTGCCGCCGTCGGGATAATCGTGCCTGGTGGCGATCAGCGGCCGTGGGACGGCGTCGATCTCGTCAATGCGGACATTCCGGACCATGGCCCACTCGCGTAAGGAATTGGCCTAACCGCAGTGGCGGGCCGTTGTTGCCGACCCTAGGCTCGTGGTCCATGGAGCGCAACAGCATCGGGGCTCCCGGCCGGACCGGCCGCATCGGCGCCCCGCAAGCCAGAGAGAAAAGGGCCCGACCCCGTGACTGAGACCACCTTGAGCCGGCCGAGCCCCGGCGTGACGGCCTTTTCCGTTCTCGGCGCGATCAGCGCCTGCCATCTGCTCAACGACATGATCCAGTCGCTGCTGCCGGCGATCTACCCGATCCTGAAGGACAGCTTCGGCCTCAGCTTCTCCCAGCTCGGCCTGCTCACCCTGACCTACCAGGTGACGGCGTCGCTGCTGCAGCCCGTCGTCGGTCTCGTCACCGACCGCAGGCCGATGCCCTATTCGCTGGTCCTCGGCATGGGATCGACCCTGCTCGGCCTTCTCACCCTGGCTGCGGCGCCCGGCTTTCCGGCGCTGCTCGCCGGAGGGGTGCTGCTGGGCTTCGGGTCCTCCATCTTCCATCCGGAGGCGTCGCGCCTCGCCCGGATGGCGTCCGGCGGCGCCCATGGGCTGGCGCAGTCGCTGTTCCAGGTCGGCGGGAACCTGGGGTCGGCATTGGGGCCGCTGCTGGCGGCGTTCATCATCCTGCCGCATGGGCAGGGCAGCCTGGCCTGGTTCGCCTTCGCGGCGCTTGCCGGCATGGTGGTGCTGGCCCGGCTGGGGAGCTGGCACCGGCTCAACGGGAAGCCGCGGGCGCGGGGCGGTGCGGCGGTGCCGGGGAACGACCTGCCGGCCGGCCAGGTCGCCCGTGCCATCGCCATCCTGATCGCGCTGATCATTTCCAAGTACGTCTATCTCGCCAGCATCTCCAGCTACTACACCTTCTACCTGATGGAGCGCTTCGCGCTGTCCACCGGAACGGCGCAGCTCTGCCTGTTCGCCTTTCTGGCAGCCGTCGCGGCCGGGACGGTGATCGGCGGCCCGATCGGCGACCGGATCGGCCGCAAGACCGTCATCTGGGTCTCGATCCTCGGCATCCTGCCCTTCACGCTGGCGTTGCCCTATGTCGGCCTGACGGCGACGGTCGCGCTCAGCGTGGTGATCGGCCTGGCGCTGGCGTCGGCATTCCCGGCGATCGTCGTCTATGCGCAGGAACTGCTTCCCGGCCGGGTCGGCACGGTCTCCGGACTGTTCTTCGGGCTGGCCTTCGGGGTCGGCGGCCTCGGCGCCGCCGGGCTCGGCCTCGTGGCCGACCGGATGGGGATCGACTTCGTCTATGCGGCCTGCTCCTACCTGCCGCTGCTCGGCCTGCTGACCGCCCTCCTGCCCAACACCGAGGACCGGGCGCGGCGGGCGGCATAATGCCGGGGAGCCGGCCGCCGGTCTCCCGATCGGTGTTGTGCGGAAGGCAATAGCGGTTTTTCCCGACGCAAAACGGATTGAAGTGGCAGGCACGGCAGGCAACATTGGGAGTAATGAGCACCGAGAAAATCCGCACCCAATGCGCCGCACTGCCATACCGGTTCCTCGCGAACCGCGTCGAGGTGCTGTTGATCACGTCCCGTGAGACGCGACGCTGGATCGTTCCGAAAGGCTGGACCGAGAAGAAGGTCAGGCCGCGCGACATGGCCGCGCGGGAGGCGTTCGAGGAGGCCGGTGTCCGCGGCAAGGTCAGCAAGCATCCGGCCGGCACCTACCGCTACCAGAAGCGCCTGGCCGGCGATCGCTCCGTCGAGTGCGAGGTCGTCGTCTACCTGCTGGATGTCCGGGAGGAACTGGCGGAATGGCCCGAGCAGCACGAGCGGGAGCGCTGCTGGATGAGTCCGGAGCAGGCGGCGGAGGCCATCAGCGAAAGCGGGCTGGTGCCCCTGCTTCTGGATCTGGGAAATCCGGCGGCGTCGGTCACCGCCGGCTCCTGACGGCGCTTCATCCGGGGCTGCGTCGCCGGCGCCGCAGCGCTTGAGATTCCGGCCGGCCATGCGGATAGCTGTCTTCGCCGGCGGCGGCACCCTGCTATCATGGGCAAGCCCGTCCTGTCGGCGACAATGAGGATTTCGTGCTGGAAGCGAGCGTCAATGCCCGCACGCGTGTGCGATGACGCACGAGGATGATCTGACGGCCCGCATCCGGGAGCTGGAGGACGCCGTGCGTGCGCGCGATGACTTCCTGGCCATCGCCGCGCACGAGCTGCGCAACCCGATGTATGCCCTGAGCCTGATCCTGGACACCGTCGGCCGCATGGCGCAGGCGAGCGGCGACGGCGTCATGGTGGGCGCGATGGATCAGGCGGAGAAGGCCCTCAAGCGCTATGTGGAGCGTGCGACGACGCTGCTCGACGTGTCGCGCCTCAACGCCGGGCATGGCGAGATCCATGTCGAGCCGTTCGACCTGGCGGCCCTGGTCAGGCAGACCGCGGAAAGCTATGCGGCGGAGGCGGCGCATACCGATGCGACGCTCCGTCTCGACCTGCCGCGCACCCTGCCGGGGCGGTGGGACCGGCTTGCGATGGAGCAGATCGTCGGAAACCTGCTGTCCAACGCGATCCGGTACGGGGCGGGCGGCCCCGTCGACCTGTTGCTCGCGCGGGAGGGCGACGAGGCCCGCCTGACGGTGCGCGACCAGGGGCCGGGCATCCCGCCGGAGGCGCAGGACCGCATCTTCGGGCGCTTCGAGCAGGTCGTCTCCAGCCGGAAGCGGGCCGGGTTCGGGATCGGATTGTGGCTGGTCCGTTCGCTCCTGCAGGCGCATGGTGGTAGCATCGCCGTCGACAGCAGGCCGGGCGACGGGGCAGCCTTCACGATCCGGCTGCCGTTGGACGCAACACCGAAAGAACCGCAGAGCCCATGACAGACGACCGTCACAGCTTGGAACTCGAACGCGTCCCGAGCGGCATCGCCGGCCTGGACACCGTGCTGAGAGGCGGTTTCCTCAAAGGCGGGGTCTACATCATCCAGGGCGTTCCCGGGGCGGGCAAGACCATCCTGGCGAACCAGATATGCTTCAACCATGTCGCCGCCGGCGGGCGGGCCGCCTATGTCACGCTGCTTGCGGAATCGCACAGCCGCATGCTGCAGCACCTGCGGCCGATGCGTTTCTTCGACGAGACGATCATCCCCGACCGGCTCTATTACATCAGCGCGTTCAACACCCTGGAGGAGGACGGGCTTTCCGGGCTGCGCGACCTCCTGCAGCGCGAGATCCGGGCCCACCATGCGAGCCTGCTGATCCTGGACGGCCTGGTCGCGGCGGAGGAGCAGGCCGGCTCCGACCGCGAGTTCAAGAAGTTCGTGCATGAATTGCAGATGCATGCGTCGATGAACGACTGCACGGTCCTGCTGCTGACCAGCGGCAGCGCCGGGCCGGTCAGGGCCGAGCATACGATGGTCGACGGCCTGATCGAGCTGGACGACCGGCTTTTCGAGGTGAGGACGGAGCGCAGCCTGCAGGTCCGCAAGTTCCGTGGCAGCGCGTCGCTGCGCGGCCGCCACCCGTTCCGGATCACCGGCGACGGGCTGGTGGTCTATCCCCGCATCGAGGCCATGTACGCGGTTCCCGCCCATCCGGAACAGCCGCTCCGCACCCGTGTGGCGACCGGGATCGAGGGGCTGGACCCGCTCATCGGCGGCGGCATCCTGCAGGCGACCACCACCATCCTGGTGGGGCCGACCGGCATCGGCAAGACGACCTTCGGCCTCCATTTCCTGGCGCAGTGCAGCGAGGCGGAGCCGGGCCTGCTGTTCGGGTTCTACGAGACGCCGGTCCGCCTGCGCGACAAGGCGGCGTCCCTGGGGATCGACCTGGCGACGCTGGAGCGGCAGGGAAGCCTGGCGTTCGTCTGGCAGGCACAGGGCGAGAGCATCCTGGACGAGCTGGCGCACCGGTTGCTGGAAGCCGTCAGGAGCCGCGGCGTGCGGCGGCTGGTCGTGGACGGGCTGGACGGCTTCCTGGAATCCTCCATCCATCCCGACCGGATGAGCCGCTTCCTGTCGACCCTGTCGAACGAGCTGCGCGGGCTGGGCGTCACCTCCCTCTTCCTCTGGGAAATGCGCAACCTGATCGGCTCGGCGGTGCAGGTGCCGATCTATGGCGTCTCCACCCTGGTCGAGAACCTGATCATCCTGCGCTATGTCGAGGTCGAGGGCCGGATCAGGCGCCTGCTGTCGATCACCAAGATCAGGGACAGCGGGTTCGATCCCGCGCTGCAGGAGTTCCGGATCACGGACGCGGGCATCGGCATCCTCGGCCCGCTTCCCGGCTACGCTGTCACCCCCGATGCCCTGGCATCGTCCGGGCCGGTTTCCTCAGAACGGCCGTCGCCGCGGGAGTGATGCGTGAAAACCATCCTGCTGGTCGAAGACGAATTCGGGATCGCCGCCGTGCTCGGTTCCATCCTCGAAGAGGAGGGCTATCGGGTTCTGGTGGCGGCCAATGGCCGCCAGGCGCTGAACCGGCTGGCGGAGGAGGCGGTCGCCCCGGATCTGGTCGTCACCGATTTCATGATGCCGGTGCTGGACGGCATCGGGCTGGCCAGGGCGTTGCGTGCCGACCCGGCCTGGCAGGACATTCCGATCATCATGATGAGCGCCGTGCCCGAACTGACGGTCAAGCGGGATTTCACCGATTACGTCGCCTACCTGCGCAAGCCCTTCTCGGTCCCCCTCTTCCTCCACCGCGTGGCCGCGATCCTGTCGGAGGGATGAGGGCGGCGCCGGCGGGATCGCTCCAGGCCGGCTGCGACGGGCAGGACGGCGGCGGGCAGGACGGCGGCGTCAGCGGCCCACGACCGGCCCGGATGCCGACTCCGATCCCGGCCCCGGCCCCGATCCCGCAAGCTCCTGAATGGTGGCGGCGAGCTGTCGCGGCGTAACGGGCTTGTGGATGAGGTGCAGCCCGTGCCGCGAGGCTTCCCGCGCGACCTCGCCGTCGGTCTCGCCCGTCAGCAGGATACCGGGGAGGTCCGCGCCGTAGCGCCGACGAATCTTTAGGATCGTCTCGGTGCCGGTGCAATGCGGGAGGCTGAAGTCGCACAGGATGATGTCCGGCCGCCTTCCGGCGCCGGCCAGGCCGGCGAGCGCACGCTCGGCAGACGTGGCGGTCAGCACCCGATACCCCCAGTCCTCCAGCAGGGTCGTCAGGCCGAGCAGAACCATGGCGTCGTCATCGATGATGACGGCGAACCGGTTCCGGACGCCCGGTGGCGGTGCGAAGGACGCGGGTTCCGGCGCCGGGTCGGCCACCGCGGCCCCGAGCGGGATCGAAATGGTGAAGACGGAGCCCTGGTCCGGGGTGGACCGCACGTCGACGGGATGGTCGAGAAGGGCGGAAAGCCGCCGGACGATCGCCAGCCCCAGTCCCAACCCCTGGCTGCGGTCCCGCTCCTGATTGGCGACCTGATGGAACTCTTCCCAGATCCGGGCGAGATGGTCGGCCGGAATGCCGATGCCGGTGTCGCTGACCGCGATCCGCAGGCGGCCGCCATCCGCATGGCAGGTCACGCGGATCGCCCCGGCCCTGGTGTAGCGGACCGCGTTCTCCAGAAGGTTCCGGATCATCCGCGCCAGCAGCGTGCGGTCGCTGCGCACCGATGCCGAACAGGCGGTGGCCTCCAGCGCCAGCCCCTTGCTTCTCGCCACGCCGTCGTAGGCCGTGATGATCGGGCCGAGGATGGAGCCGACATCGAAATCCTCCAGCGTCGGGTCGACGACGCCGGCATCGAGCCGGGAGATGTCGAGGAGGCTGTCCAGCAGTTCCTTGAGGGCATCGAGCCCGCGCCCGAGATGGGCGAGCGCCTTCGCGCCCTGTTCGCCTTGCACATGCGGCTGGAGCACGCTCGCGAACAGCATCATGGACTGCAGGGGCTGACGCAGGTCGTGGCTTGCGGAAGCCAGGAACTTGCTCTTCGACAGGTTCGCCTGCTCGGCTTCCGCCTTGGCCTCCAGGGCGGCCCGGTGCTCCGCCGCGCGGGCCTCGTCGTGGCGGCGCAGCAGTTCGTGCGCGTCCAACAGCGCGCGGCCGAGCGCGTTGACCTCGCGGATGCGGGTCCGCCGGGGGGAAGGCGCCTCTCCGCGCCCAAGCGCCGTGGCCGCCACCGACGCATCGGCGACGTCCCGCGCGAGGCGCCCTGAGAACCATGCCGCGAGCGTCAGCCCGATGGCGACGAACGCAAGGCCACCCGAGACGATGAGGACGAGGGATTGCTTCAGGGGCGCCCAGTAGACGTCCTCGGGTACGCCGACCATCACCGTGACGTCCCAGGGCGCCACCTTGACGAACGCCCTCGTCAGGTTCGTGCCGTCGACCGACGGCAGGTCCAGGACACCCCGCCTGGCATGTTCCAGGACCTTGAGGAACGGTGCCGTCGCCTTGCGGCCGACGACCTCCTCCGGTGCCCGGTTCCGTGCCAGCACCGTGCCCTGGCGGTTGACGATCGCCGCGTACCAGCCTTGCGGCAGGTTCTCGGCATCGAGGACGGCGTTCAACGCCCTTACCGGCACGTTGAGCTGCAGGCTGTAGACGGTGCCGCCGGAAACCGTCACGGGCACGCCGATCGCCATCTTCAGGGAATTGCCGGTGGCACCCATGAAGACATCCGACAACTGCGGCTGCCCGGTGGCGAGAATCCGTTCCACCATCTCCGGCTGGCGGGTCGGCGCCAGGTCAGTGTCGAAGGCCGTCAGCGTATCGAACAGCGAATTGCCGAGCCGGTCGTTGAGGGAGATGCTGGCGATGTCGGGGTAGAGCTCCTTCATCCGGATCGCATGGTCGTACAGGCTGTGGACATCGCCGTTCAGGGCGGCGTCCGACCTCGCCAGGGTCATCAGCAGCGTCGACCAGCTCTGCAGGTGCTGGCGCACCGAACTCGCCGCGGCATCATTGCGCTGGACGAGGTTGGTGAGCGTCGCGTCCTGCTCCGCCTGCGCAAGACGGTACGTCGCATACCCGGCGAAGGCGAAAAGCGGAAGGGAGGTGAGCAGGGACAGGAGGAGAAGCCAGGCTCTCACGCCGAGGGTTGTCGTTGCCATCTATGAAGCCCGGCGTGCCCGTTGTTGGTCCTCCGCCCCATCCCTACGGAAGGGTTCGCAACAAGCCGCACATGTGGCGACTCCCGGCCCGGCCGACAAGACGTGCAACCCCGATGCCGCGGCGGCACCCATGCGAAAACGCCATTGCCGCCTCGGGAAACGGGCTTTATCGCGCCATTTCGACACGGTTCCGTCCGGCCCGCTTGGCCTCGTACAGGGCGGCGTCGGCTCGTGACAGGGCTGCGTCCAGGCCGTCGGCCCCGATCCCGGAGACCCCGATGCTGGCGGTGATGCGGAAGCTGTCGCCATCATGGTGGATGGTCGTCGCCTCGATCGCCGCCCTCACCCTGTCGGCGACGGCGACCGCCAGGTACGGGTTGGTTTCCGGCAGCAGGACGGCGAATTCCTCGCCGCCGAACCGGCCGAGCAGGTCGGTCGGCCGCAGCGCCGTTCCACAGGCTTCCACGAAGCGCTTCAGCGCCTCGTCGCCGCCGGCATGGCCGCGCGTGTCGTTCACCGACTTGAAATGATCGATGTCCAGCAGCAGCACCGACAGCGAGCGCTGGCGCCGCCCGGCATCGGCGACGGCGGTTTGGGCGCGTTCCAGGAAGCAGCGGCGGTTGGCCGCGCCGGTCAGCGGATCGGTTTCCGCAAGACGCATGATCCTGTTGCGCAGTTCGACGATGCGGGCACCGGCGCGAAGCCGGGCGACCACTTCGGCCGGGACCAGAGGCTTGCGGATGAAGTCGTCGGCCCCACCGTCCAGCGCCTGGATCAGGCTGTTCTGGTCGCTGCGCCCGGTCACCAGGATCAGGTGGCCGTAGCTGGTTCTCGGGTGCTCCTTCAGTTCACGGATGACCTCCATGCCGGTCAGCTTCGGCATTTCCCAATCGAGGACCGCGATGTCGAACCCACCCTGGAACGCGATGTCCAACGCTTCCGCGCCGTCCTGCGCGACCACCGGGGTGAAGCCCATGGTTTCCACCCAACTGGACAACATCATGCGCATGACGATGGTGTCGTCAGCAATCAGGACACGCATTTCACCCTCTTGCGCTGTCGGACGCCTGTGACCGCTCCCCTGGATGCGCGGGCAACCGATAGCACGCCGCGGTTAAAGTGTCGTGAACCGCCCGTACTTGAACCGCCCCGACTGCGCGCCGGACTTCCGGCAGGGGCGGCCGGCGCATCGCGCCCGCCTCATTGCAGGCTGCCCCAGCGGCGGGTGGCCGGTTCCGCCAGCGCCCATTGCCAATGGCCGTCCTTGCGCTGGCAGATCGTCGTGACGGTCAAGTCTGGTGCGTCGTCGACGGTGAAGACCACGTCCTTGCACGGGATGGCGGCGCCGAAGGTCCGGGCCACCTCGACGGTCCCGGACTTCCCGCTCATCGGCAGCTTCTCCTCCACCCGCCATGCCGCCGATTGCCCGACGCCCAGCGGCCCGGCCGCCGCGGCGACCGCATGGTGGACATTGTCGGTGATGCGGCGTTCCGCATATTTCACGCCCTGGTCGATGCCGTAGCTGGCGCCGGCGCCGGCGATCAGGCCGAGGATGGGGCTGGCGGTCGCCGACCCCACGGTGGCGGCGACGCCGGCGGTGGTGACCCCGGTCACCGCGGATCCGACGCTGGAGCAGCCGGCCAAGCCGAGGATCGCGGCGGCAAGAATCGGCCGGGCAAGGATCTGGCGGGCAAGGATCTGGCGGGTGGAGCGGAAATGGCCGGGGCGGGCGGTCATCGGGCAGGGCACTTGTCGCTTGGCTTCGTTCCTGGTTGGCCGCACCCTATCCCTTCGGGTCCGCGCCGCGCCCGTGGCCAATGCGTGACCTTGGCCGTTCCGGCCGCCTCAGCTCGCCGGGGCCAGTGCCCTGGTGAACGCCGCCAGATTGTGCCGCATCATGTCGACATAGGTGGCGGCAGGCCCGTCGGGGGGCGACAGGGCGTCGGAATAGACCCGGCCGCCGATGCGTGCGCCTGTCTCGCGGGCGATCTGCTCCAGCATGCGGGGGTCGGCGATGGATTCGACGAAGACCGCCCTGATCCTCTCCTTCCGGATCTGGCGGATCAGCCGGGCGATGCCGCCGGCCGCAGGTTCCGCCTCGGTGGACAGGCCGACCGGGGCGAGGAAGGTGACGCCGTAGGCATGGCCGTAATAGCCGAAGGCATCGTGCGAGGTGACGATCTTGCGGTCCTTGCGCGGGATGGCGGAGAGCCCGGTCCGGATCTCCGTCTCCAGGGCGTCGAGCGTCGCCGCGAAGGCGGCATGGTTGGCGCGCAGCGTGCCGGCCATGCCCGGATCCGCGGCAGCCATGCCTTTCAGGATGTTGCCGGCATAGATCCGGGCATTGGCCACCGACTGCCAGGCATGCGGGTCGACGGCGTCGTGCTCATGGTTGTGGCCGTGCCCGTGCCCGTGGTCCTCTCCGGCGGCGGCAAGCGGCTCGACGCCCGTGCTGGCGACCGTCACAGGCCCCTTGTAGCCGGACGCCGTCACCAGCCGGTCGATCCAGCCCTCCATCCCCAGGCCGTTGACGATGACGAGGTCGGCGCCGGCGATGGCGCGGGCATCGGCCGGGGTCGGTTCGTAGACGTGGGCGTCGCCGTCGGGACCAACCAGCGTCGTCACCGACACCTCGTCGCCGCCGATTTGGCGGACCATGTCGCCGAGGATGCTGAAGGTTGCGACGACCTTCAGCGGGGCGGCGGTGGCCGGCAGGGCGGCCAGGGCCAGCGCCGCCGCGAGTGCGGCGCCGAACAGGTGTTTCATGACGATGACTCCTTTTCCGGAAAGGGTGGCCGGATCAGGCCGCCAGATGGCGGCGCGGGAACCAGCGCACCCGCAGGCTGCCCACCGGCCCGACGGCCAGCGAGAGCAGGTAGGCGCCGCCGGCCGCCAGGACGATGGCGGGACCCGACGGCAGGTCGAGGTGGAAGGACAGCAGCAGGCCGCCGACACCGGACGCGAAGGCGACCGCCATGGCGGCCAGGGCCAGCGTCGCCACCCGCTCCGCCCAGAAGCGGGCTGCCGCGGCCGGAAGCATCATCAGCCCGACCGCCATCAGCGTTCCCAATGCCTGGAAGCCGCCGACCAGATTGAGGACCACCAGCACCAGGAACAGCAGATGGCAGGCGGCACCTGGCCCGCGGCCGCCGACGGCCTGCAGGAAGCCGGGGTCGAAGCTCTCCACCACCAGCGGCCGATAGAGCAGGGCCAGCGCCAGCAGCGTGAGGGTGGCGACGCCGGCGACCAGGAGCAGCCCGCCGTCGTCGACGGCGAGGATGGTGCCGAACAGCACATGCATCAGGTCGAGGTTGCTGCCGCGCGTCGACACGATCAGCACGCCGGCGGCCAGCGATATCAGGTAGAAGGCGGCAAAGCTGGCGTCCTCGCGCAGCGGGGTGGCGCGCGACACCAGACCGGCCAGCAGCGCCACCGCCAAGCCGGCGACGATGCCGCCGATGCTCATCGCCCACAGCGACAACCCGGCGGCCAGGAAGCCGACGGCGGCTCCCGGCAGGACCGCATGGGACAGGGCGTCGCCCATCAGGCTCATCCGCCGCAGCACCAGCAGCACCCCGACGGGTCCGCAGCCAAGCGACAGGGCGAGGCAGGCGGCCAGCGCGCGGCGCATGAAGCCGAACTCCAGGAATGGGGCGGCGACCAGCTCGTACGGTGTCATGGCATCCCCCGGCGGCAGGGGCCTGCGCGCTCGTCCCAGGACTCGGCCATCGCGCGGGCACGGGCGAGGTTGGCGGAGGTCAGCGTATCGACGGTGCGGCCCCAGGCGACGGGCTCGCGGGCCAGCAGCAGCGTTTCGGGGAAGTGGGCGCGCACCTGCTCGAAATCATGCAGCACCGCGACCACGGTCCGCTGTTCACCATGCCAGCGCCGCACCACTGCCAGCAGGTCGGCGGTGGTGCGGGCGTCGATGGCGGTGAAGGGCTCGTCGAGCAGGATCAGCCGGGCGTCCTGCAGCAGCATGCGGGCGAACAGCGCGCGCTGGAACTGGCCGGCGGACAGCGCGGCGATCGGGCGTCGCTCGAAGCCGGACAGGCCGACCAGTGCCAGCGCCTCCTCCGCCTGGGAGCGCAACTCCTGGCCGACGGCGCGGAAGGGTCCGACCCGGCGCCAGTGGCCGAGCAGGATGGTGTCGATCACGTCGATCGGGAAGCTGCGGTCGACCTCGGCCTGCTGCGGCAGATAGGCGATGTCGCGGGCGGTCAGCCCCTGCAGCGCAACCCGCCCGTCCAGCGGTTTCAGCGCACCGGAGATGGCCTTCAGCAGCGTGCTTTTGCCGGCCCCGTTGGGGCCGACCACGGCGGTCAGCGACCCGTCGGCGAAACCGCCCGACAGATGGTGGACCGCCGGATGGCGGCGGTAGCCGAGCGTCAGGTCGGTCAGGCGGACTGCGGCGCTCACGGCAGAGTGCCCCAACCCGGCGCCCAATCCGGCGCCCAGTCCAGTGCCCAGGCGACGGTGAGCCAGAGCAGCGCGCAGAGCAGCAGCGCGCCGGCAATGCGGGTCAGGGCGGAGGCGGCGAGCGCCGAACGGGCAGGGAGAGTGCGGTGGAGCATGCGCGGTCTCGGATGGGCGGAGCCGCGATAGTAATGTTATAACGTAACGTCTCTGGCAAGCGGAAATGACCGGGCGGAGGAACTTGGCGGTCTTGGGGCATGCATGCCCCCTCCCCGACCCTCCCCCGCCGGTGGCGGGAGAGGGAGAGTGGGGGCTGCTATTCGGCGCCCTTAGTCGCCGTCACTGTGCCGGCAGGGCCGGCACGCCGTCCTTCCACTGGTCCCAGTGGCCGACGATGTGGTCGACCATGCGGGAGCCGACCAGTTCCACGTTCTCCACCGTTTCGGCGAAGCCGCCGGCGGTTTCGCCCGGCTTGGGGTCGAGATGCTGCAGGGTGGTCTCGTTCGGGTTGCCTTGGTCGAAGTTGACCGCGCCGCGCAGGCTCATCACCCGGTCGGAGCCCTGGAGGCGCTTGATCACCAGCGTGATCGCGGCCGCTTCCATCTCGGTGATGACGTAGTCGTCGGCGCCGTAGAGCTTGGCGATGTACTGCGCCTGTTCGGACATGCCGGGGCCGTGGAAGAAGGTGTCGCCGGTCATGTGCGTGCCGGTGCCTACGAAAGGAGCACGTTGCGCGGTTTCCTGCGGATAGCGCTTGCGGTAGGCACGGGCGGAGTCGCTGTCCTTCAGCGGCGTGTCGGCGGTCAGCCGCATCGCCCAGGAGACCAGCGCCGGGTTCAACTGGAACAGCCGCACCGCTTCATAGCCCTTGCGCGGCATGAAGGTCGGCTCGCCCGGCTTGTTCTCCTCCGGCGCCCAGCGGTGGCCGAGGTCGTAGTCGACCAGCCAGGTCGCCCAGCTCACCTCGCCGATGGTGCCGCGCGACGGCGGGGTTCCGGCGACGCCGGTGACCAGGAAATAGGCTTGCGACAGGTCGAGCTGCGGGTTCAGCAGGATCGCCTGCATCGAGGCCGAGGAGCTGACCTTGCCCATGCCCAGCACCGAGCCGCACACGCCGTCGGCGTTGCAGTAGACCGGGTTCAGCGCACCCTTGACGGTGATTGGCTCGGCGGTCTGCCAGTAGCGCTCGTACCAATGCTGGAACTCGCCCGCGCGGTCGCCGGTGTTCTTGCCGATCTCGAACATCGAGCCGACGAACACCTTGACCTTCACCGGCTCCGCGGCCTGGAGGGACCCGCCCAGGCCGAGCAGGAGCAGGGCCGACAGGGCAGCGCCGCGGCAGCAGGAGAACAACGACATCTGACTTCAACTCCGTGAGACAAATTGGCACACGGGAGTATGCAACAGTCGCGCCACGCCGTCTGCCCCCGTCTGAGCCGGAACGCAAAACGCCCCGCACCGGCCGGTGCAGGGCGTCTCGTGGTCGGGGGGTGCCCGGGATCAGGCGGCGACGCGCTCGTCGTCCTCGGCCGGCGCCTCGACCGGCGGTACCCAGGCGACCAGTTCGCGGCCGGTGTTGGCCAGGCGCCTGGGCTCGATGCGGCCGATGACGCGCGTGCCCTCATGGGCGATGCGCAGGATGTCGCCGTCTTCCGGCACCAGCGCGCGCTCCACCCCGCAGGCGCGGGCCAGGCGGGCATGGGCCTCCAGATGGTCGATGGTGCCGTGGACCGGGACGGCGAAGCGCGGGCGCACCAGCTCGTACATGCGGGCGAGGTCGTCGCGCTTGGGGTGGCCGGAGACGTGCACCGGCGCGTCGGCCGGTGTGATGATCTCGACCCCCATGCCGTGCAGGTGCTCGTGGATCTCGGCCAGGGCCTCCTCGTTGCCGGGGATGGCACGGGCGGAGAAGATCACGGTGTCGCCGGCTTCCAGCCACAGCTCGCGGTGCTCGTTGCGGGCGAGGCGGCTCAGCGCCGCACGCTCCTCGCCCTGGCTGCCGGTGCACAGGAACACCAGGTTCTCGCGCGGCGTCCAGGAGGCTTCGCGCACATCCATGAAGTCCGGCACATGGTCGAGATAGCCGCAGGCCTGCGCCGCCTTCTCCATGCGCAGCATGGAGCGGCCGACCAGGACCACCTTGCGGTCGACGGCGGCGGCGGCCTCGGCCACCGCGGTCATGCGGGCGACGTTCGAGGCGAAGCCGGTCACCGCGATGGCGCCCCGCCGCCCCGCGAATGCGGCGATCAGGCCGGTGCGGGCATCGGCCTCCGACCCGGTCGAGCCGGGGACGTCGGCGTTGGTGCTGTCGCACATCATGGCGAGCAGCCCTTCGTCGCCCAGCCGCTTCAGCGCGGCGACGTCGGTGGTGCGGCCGACCAGCGGGGCCGGATCGAACTTCCAGTCACCGGTGTGCAGCACCGTGCCGGCCGCCGTGCGGATGGCCAGCGACATCGGTTCGGGGATCGAGTGGGTGACCGCGATGGTTTCGATCCGGAACGGGCCGATGCTCAGCGTGTCGCCGATGTCGAAGGTCTGGACCTTGGCGGCCCGGTGCGCGCCCTTCTCCTTCAGCCGCTCGCGGATGATGTGCGAGGCGAAGGGGCTGGCGTAGATCGGGCAGCGCAGGCGCGGCCACAGGTGGTGGATGGCGCCGATATGGTCCTCGTGGGCGTGGGTGACCACCAGCCCGACGACGTCCTGCATCCGCTCCTCGATGAAGGCAGGATCGGCCATCAGGCTGTCGATGCCCGGCGCCTCGTCGCCCATGAAGGCGACCCCGGCGTCGACGATCAGCCATTTGCCGGCATGGCCGTAGAGGGCCATGTTCATGCCGATGCGCGAACAGCCGCCGAGCGGAAGGAACAGGATCTCGTCCTTGCCCGGAACCGGGCCGGCGGCGGGGCCGCCGCCATGGATGCTGCCTTGGGCGATGGTGCCGCCGTTGCGGCCACCGAAATCATCACGAACCCGTGCATTGCGGGCACGCTTGTTCGGCGCCATGCGGCGCCGCTTGCTGTCAAACGTCATACCTCGGTCGTACTTCTCAAAGATAGGCCGGCATTCGACGCTGCCGGACGGGCGTGCATCGCTCGTCGATGCGGATTCCGTCGGATTGGGGTGGAACGCCTGACCGGAGGCGCCGATGAGGCGGCCGTCGGACGGTCTGGCGGGGGTTGGGACCTGCAGCGGCGGGGGAGCGCCGGCGATCCTCGGGTGGTGTCGACACTGCCTTATGTGGGCAAGACGGGGGGCAGGTCAAGGGCGGTGGTGGAAAGTCACCGGAATATCGCGGGCAGGGCTGGGGTGCGTGGGGGCGTGGACGCACTGTTCGCCCCCTCCCCGCCCCTCCCCCGCTCTCGCGAGAACGGGGGGCGGGGAGGGGGAAAGCCGTCACCCACCCGCCGCCTCGCGGTAGGTGCGGGCGAGGCCGGCGTAGTGGCGGACATCGAAGGCGATGAACTCGACCTCGGCGTCGCTGACGTCCCGCAGGGGACGGGCCGGGCTGCCGGCCCAGAGCTGCCGGGACGGGATGCGCTTGCGCGGGGTCAGGACCGCCCCGGCGGCCAGCATGGCGTTCTTCTCCACCACCGCGCCGTCCAGCACGATCGAGCCGATGCCGATCAGGCAGCCCTCCTCCAGCACGCAGCCGTGCATCCGCACGCCGTGGCCGATCACCACGTCGGCGGCGATGACGGTGGGGTACTCGTTCAGCATCACGTGGATGATGGTGCCGTCCTGTATGTTGGTGCGTGGCCCGACCGTGATGCTGTGGTCGTCGCCGCGCAGGACGCAGCCGTACCAGACGCTGGCCGCCGCCCCGATCTCGACGTCGCCGACCACCACCGCGCCGGGGGCGACGTAGGCGTCCGGGGCGATGCGCGGCCAGATCCCCTTGAAGGGCTGGATGATGGCGCCGGGGTGGCGCTTCAGCAGGGCCTCGCCGGTCTCGAAACCGGTGTCGGTCGCACTCTCGGCGGTCATGGTGTCGTTCCCTTGTCCCTATGGCCCCGGCGGTCCTACGACGCGAGCCGCTCGGCCTCCGGTTCCTGCACCGGGGCCGCATCGGTCACCACGCCGGCCGCCGCCAGGCGGTCGATGTCGTCCCCACTGTACCCCAACTCGGCGAGAAGCGCCGCCGTCTGCGCCCCGACCGGGGCCAGGGCCATCCGTGGGCCGAGCCGCCGGCCGTCCAGCGTCAGCGGCAGCAGCGGGACGCGCGTCTGCCCGCCGGTCTCGGTGGTGATCGGCACGAGGCCGCCGCTCTCGTTGAGGTGCGGGTCGTCGAACAGCTCCTCCGGCCGGTTGATCGGGGCGTAGGGCAGGCCGTTGCGCTCGAAGATCCCGGCGATCTCGGCCTTGCCGTAGGTGGCGAGACGCCGGCGGATCTCCGGCAGCATCCAGTCGCGGGCCTGGCAGCGTTTGGTGTTGCCGTCGAGCTGCGGGTCGGCCAGGAGGTCGTCGAAGCCGAAGGCGGTGCAGAAGGTCTTCCACTGCACGTCGCTGACCGCGCCGAGGAAGATTTGCTCGCCGTCCTTGACCTCGAAGGTGTCGTAGATGCTGAAGGCGGCGATGCGCTCGGGGAAGGGGGGAGGCGGCTCGCCGGTCACCGCGAACTGCTGCATGTGCTGGGCCGACAGCAGGACGCAGGTCTCGAACAGGCCGGACTGGATGTCCTGGCCGCGGCCGGTGGCGTCGCGGGTGCGCAGCGCCGCCAGGATGCCGATCACCCCGAACATGCCGCCCATGATGTCGTTGACCGAGCTGCCGGCGCGCAGCGGCCGGCCGGTGGGGCCGGTCATGTAGGCGAGCCCGGCCATCATCTGCACCACCTCGTCGAGCGCGGTGCGCTTCTCGTAGGGGCCGGGCAGGAAGCCCTTCAGCGACAGGTAGACGATGCGCGGGTTGCGCGCGGCGAGGCTGGCATAGTCGAGGCCGTAGCGCGTCATCAGGCCGGGACGGAAATTCTCCAGCACCACGTCGGCGGTGTCGACCAGCTTGTGGATCGCCGCCAAGCCGTCCGGGCTGTTCAGGTCGACGGCCAGCGACTTCTTGTTGCGGTTGAAGGTGCGGAAGAAGCCGGCGGCGGCCCCCGGCAGGCAGCGGGTCTTGTCGCCGGTCACCGGCTCCACCTTGATGACCTCGGCGCCGAGGTCGCCGAGGATCATGCCGCAGCTCGGCCCCATCACCATGTGGGAGAACTCGACGACGCGGATGCCGGCCAGCGGCAGGGCGGGCGTCTCGGTCTGGGCGGCGGTCTGGTCAGGCATGGACGGGACTCCGGAAGGATTTGGGAAGCCCGGCGGCGGCGATCTTGCCGTGGAGCGGCTGGCCGGGAAGGATGGCGGCGAGCAGGCGCTGCGCCTCGATCAGCGCCTCGAGGTCGATGCCGGTATCGAAGCCCATCGACTCCAGCATGAAGGCTAGATCCTCGGTGGCGACGTTGCCGCTGGCGCCGGGGGCGTGCGGGCAGCCGCCGAGCCCGCCGAGCGAGCTGTCGAACTCGCGGATGCCGAGGTCGAGCACCGCCAGGACGTTGGCCAGTCCCAACCCGCGGGTGTCGTGGAAATGGGCGCCCTGCAGCCGGTCGCCGGCGACCGCCTTGACGCGCGTGTAGAGGCGCCGGACCTGGGCCGGGTCGGCATAGCCGACGGTGTCGGCCAGTGCCACGCGGTCGGCCCCGGCCTCCAGGCAGGCCTCGCAGAGGCGGACCACCTCGTCCTCCGGCACCTCGCCCTGGATGGTGCAGCCGAAGGCGGTGGAGATGCCGGCGTCGATGCGGGCCGCATGGCCGCCCCCCCGGACGCTCTCGTCACGGGCGCGGCAGACGCGGGCCAGTTCCTCCACCGACTCCTCGCGGGACTTGCGGATGTTGGCGCGGCTGTGCGCCTCGCTGGCCGACAGCGGCAGGACGATGACGTCCGACCCGGCGGCGAGCGCCGCGGCGGCCCCCTTCAGGTTGGGGGCCAGCGTGTGGACGACGGTGCCCGGCAGCGCGCGGGCGCCGGCCACCACCGCGGCGGCGTCGGCCATCTGCGGCAGCAGCTTCGGCGGGACGAAGGAGGCGGCCTCGAAGCGGCGGACGCCGGCGCGGTGCTCGGCGGCCAGCCATGCCAGCTTGTCGGCGGTCGGCACCACGCGGTCGAGGATCTGCAGCCCGTCGCGCAGGCCGACCTCGACGATGGTCACGGGATCTCTCATGGCATCGATCCTCGGCAAAGGGGCGCCGTTCGGGCGCGCGGCATAGGCGCGCCCGCCGGGCGAGGGGTAGGGAAAAATGGAAGGGGCGCGGCCGGGGCCGGCGGTCAGGTGCCGAAGCCGGCGACCTGCGGCAGCCACAGCGACAGCGCCGGGAACAGCCAGATGATGAAGAGGCCGGCCATCATCAGCAGCACGTAGGGCAGGGCGCCGCGGGTGACCTCGCCGAGGGACGAGGCGGTGATGCCCTTGATGACGAACAGGTTCATGCCGACCGGCGGGGTGATCAGCGCCAGCTCCAGGTTGATCATCAGCATCACGCCGTACCAGATCGGGTTGATGCCGAGCGCGGTCATCACCGGCAGGATGATCGGCGTGGTGATCAGGATGATGGCGATCGTCTCCAGGAACATGCCGAGGATGAAGATCGCGAACATCACCGCCAGGATGAAGCCGGCTTGCGACAGGCCGAGCGCCGCCACCGTCTCCATGATCTGGGCCGGCAGGCGGATGATGGTGATGGCATGGCCGAACATGCCGGCGGCGGCGATGATCATGAACAGCATCACGCTGGTCCGCATCGTCTGCACGCCGCAGTCCAGCAGGTCGGCGAGCGAGACGTTGCGGTAGGCGAACAGCGCCACCGCCAGCGCATAGACGGCGCCGACCGCCGCGGCCTCGCCCGCCGTGAAGACGCCGAGATAGATGCCGCCGAGGATGAGCGGCGGCATCAGCACCGCCCAGATCGATTTGCGGAAGGCGGCGGCGATGGCGCCGAAGCCCGGCCAGGGCTGGGCCTGGACGCTGTCCAGCCGCTTGGCCTGCAGCCAGCTATAGCCGGCGAAGATCACCGCCATCAGCAGGCCGGGGATGATGCCGGCCAGGAACAGGGCGCCGATCGAGGCGTCGGTGACGATGGCGTAGAGGATCATCGGCCCGGACGGCGGGATCAGGATGCCGAGCGTGCCGCCGGCGGCGATCAGCCCGTAGGTGTCGCGCTGGCGGTAGCCGTAGCGCTTCATCTGCGGGATGGAGATCGAGCCGATGGTCAGGGCGGTGGCCACCGACGAGCCGGAGATGGTCGAGAAGATGGTGCAGGACAGGATGGTGGCGAAGCTGAGCCCGCCCTTGATGTGGCCGACCAGGGTGTTCGACATCTCGTAGAGGTCGTCGACCACCTTGGCCTTGATCATGATGTGGGCCATGAAGGCGAACATCGGGATGGTGGCGAGCAGCGGGTTGTTCAGGCTGGCGAACACCGCGTCGGCCATGCCGTCGATGCTGCCCTCGAACAGCGCCAGCACGCCGATCGAGGTGAGGGCGAGCGCCGCGAAGATCGGCATGCCGCTCATCAGCAGGAGCAACAGCAGCGCGAGGATCAGGAGCGTCATCAGTGGCCTCCCGTCCGCTCTAGGGTGGGGTCGCCGGCCAGGGTGCGGACAAGCTGGCACAGGGCGACGAGGCCCAGCAGGGCGGCGCCGACCGGCAGCGCCGCCTGCGGAATCCACAGCGGCAGTTCCAACTGGCCCGACGAATAGGCTTCGAACTCGTAGGAGAACAGGGCGGTGTGCCAGCCGGTCCGGACCAGCAGGACGGCGAAGACCAGCACCGCCAGGTGTGCCCAGGCGTCGAGCCAGCGCCGGCCGCGCGGCCCGACGGCGCCGAGCAGCAGGTCGATGCGGATGTGGTGCCCGGTCCGCAGCGCCTCGGCGGCGCCGGCCATCACCATGGCGACGACTAGGTAACCGCAGGCCTCGTCGATGCCTTCCAGCGGGTGGCCGGCGACGTAGCGGGCGACCACGCCGGCCGTGGTCAGGGCCAGCACGACGACGATCAGCAGGACGCTCAGCGCGCCGCCGAGGCGCGACAGCGCCGATGCCGTTCCGGTCAGCAGGCGCAGCGCGCCGTTCGCCGTTCCCTTGCCGTCGCTGGGCGACAGCGCGTCGGGGGTGGACATGCTGCTCATGGCGCTCCCCCGTTACTGGATCTTCTGGACGAGGTCGAGCAGCTTGCGGCCGTCGGCGCCGGTCTCGTCGGCGAAGCCTTCGGCGAAGGCCGGCGCCATCGCCGCCTTGAAGGCGGCATTCTCCTCCGGCGTCGCGACGTGGACCTTGATGCCCTTCGATTCCAGCTCGGCCGGGGCATTGGCCGCGGCCTCCTGCGAGGCTTCGATCGCCCAGATGGAGGCCTCGTCGCCGGCCTTCTTCAGGGCGGCCTTGTCCTTGTCGCTCAGCTTGTTGTACCAGGCCGGGTTGACGTAGCCGTGCATGTAGGCGGCCAGCACCGGCACCACCGTCATGTGGTCCTGCACCTCGAAGTATTTGCGCGACCAGGCGGCGGCGACGTCGGTGATGGCGGCGTCGATCACGCCGGTGGCCAGCGCCTGATAGACCTCGCTGCCGGGGATCGCCACCGGCGTGGCGCCCATCGCCTTCAGCCCGCGGTCGAAGGCGGGGCCGATGCCGCGCATCTTGAGCCCCTGGAAATCCTCGGGCTTCAGCAGAGCCTTGCCCTTGGAGGTGAAGACGCTGGTGTTGGTCTGGAACATCCAGGCGACGTTCTTCACGCCCTTCTTCAGCAGCCGTTCCTCAAGGAAGGCGGCGGCCTCGGAGTCCGGCCATTTCTTCCACGCCTCGATCGAGGACATGGTGTAGGGGCCGACGGTGACGTTCATCAGCGGCAGCGTCTTGCCCCACTGGAAGTTCAACGAAAAGGCACATTCGATGTCGCCCTTGGCGACGGCCAGGATGTTGTCGTTGGCCTTGATCAGGCTGTCGGCGCCGAAGACCTGGACGTCGAGATTGCCCTCCGACAGCGTCTTCACCTCCGCCGCCCAGCGCTCGATGACCTTGGAAATATGGTGAGGGGGCGGCAACTGGTGGCTGCAGCGCATGCGCGTCGCCGCTTCCGCCGTCCCTGCCGGCAGCGCCATCAGCGCCGCGGCGGAAGCGGCGGCGAACAGCGCCGCCCTGGTCATGGTGAAGCCCCGGCTGGACGTCGTGGTGGGCATCATGTCCTGCACCTCCCGGTGATTGTTCGTTGCGGCGGTCCGGAGACGGGCGACGGCAGCGCCGGATGCGGAGCCGGGCCAACTGCGGGCATCCGGATTGTTTGTGTGCGCAGCAGAACAGCATGCCGGGGGAGGGTCGTAAAATACAAAGACCAGAAGCGAGCTATCTGGTTTCGAGATAGCTGTCGCGCCACCGGCCGGGCCAGCGGCCGCTGGCATGCGCCTCGCGCACCACGTCGACCATCAGCCGCCGGGCTTCCACCACCGCACGCGAGGCGGTCTTGATGCGTGACGACACCAGGAACAGGGTACGTCCCATGGATGGATTCACCACCGGGCGGGCGACCAGCTCGCCGCGGGCGATCTCGTCGCCGGCCAGCGCCGCCGACTGGACGGTCACGCCCAGCCCGGCGCTCACCGCCCGCTTCAGCGGAATGGCGGATTCGATCTCCAGATAGACCTTGTCGGCGATGGCGCGGCGGACGCCGGCGTCGCTGGCCAGCGCCTGGAGGACGGCGGTACGGCCGGGCATGATCAGCGGCAGGCGCAGCACCTCGGCCAGGTCGATGGGGCCACCGTCGCCGATCATCTCCCGGGTGCCCAGGCAGACCAGCTCCTCGTCCAGCAGCGGCACCGCCTCCAGGCGGTCGTCGCCGGGAGGCACCAGGGTCAGGGCGAGGTCGGCCTGGCCCGACAGCATCCACTCATGCATGATCTCGCTGTGCGCCTCGATCACGCGCAGCTTCACCTCGGTCAGGGTGGCGGCGACGCGGCGGATGAAGGGCAGGCCGATCGCCTCCATCGCCGTGTAGTTGAAGCCGACCATCACCGGCCCGACCGCCGCCCGTGCCAGCGACAGCACGTCCAGTTCCGCCTGCTCCAGCGCATGCAGCACGCCCCGCGCATGGGCGTGGAGCCGGTCGCCGGCCTCGGTCCGGCTGACGCCGCGCGGCTGCCGCACCAGGAGCTGGACGCCGAGATCCTCCTCCAGCGTCGCCACATGCTGGCTGAGCGCGGACTGGGCGACGTTCAGGAACTCGCTGGCCTTGGAGAAGCTGCCGAGCTCGCAGACGGCGGCGAAGTAGCGGAGGCGGCGGAAATCCAGCTTCGAGGACATGCGGCGTAACCCGTGGGTGAGGAGCGGTCCGCCTGCGCGGCACCGTCTCCGCGGATCGTAGCGCCCGCCCCGCGGAAACGCGACTGCCGCAGGTCCGCCGCCCTCCTCCCGTCCCCTCTGGCGCTCCTCAATGGTTGTCGCGCGGGATCCCCATGGTCCGGGCGACGCGCTGGTACTTGACCGCCGGCTTCAGCACCATGCCCTTGTCCAACTGGTCGACCATGCCGCGCTGGATTTCCTGCCAGGGCGTCTGGGACGGCGGGGCGGGATAGCCGCCGGCGGCCTCCAGGGCGGCGCGGCGCTCGGCCAGCTCGGCGTCGGGGATCAGCAGGTCGGCGCTGCCGCGGCGCAGGTCGATCCGGATCCGGTCGCCGGTGCGCAGCAGGGCCAGCCCGCCGCCGGCCGCCGCCTCGGGGGCGGCGTTCAGGATCGACGGCGAGCCCGAGGTGCCTGACTGGCGGCCGTCGCCGATGCAGGGCAGGGAATGGATGCCCTGTTTGATCAGTTCGGCGGGCGGGCGCATGTTCACCACCTCCGCGGCGCCCGGATAGCCGATGGGGCCGGTGCCGCGGATGACCAGGATGGTGTAGGCGTCGATGCCGAGATCCGGGTCGTCGATGCGGTGGTGGTAGTCCTCCGGCCCGTCGAAGACGACGACCCTGCCCTCGAACGCCTCGGGGTCGTCGGGGTTGGACAGGTAGCGCTCGCGGAAGCCGTCGGAGATCACGCTGGTCTTCATGATCGCGGCGTCGAACAGGTTGCCGCGCAGGACGACGAAGCCGGCGTTGATCCGGAGCGGCTGGTCGATCGGGTAGATCACGCGGGTGTCGAGGATCTCGCGGTTGCGGCAGTTCTCGCCGATGCTGCGCCCGTTGGCGGTGGGGGCGTCCTCGCGGATCAGGCCCTTGGTCATGAGCTGCGAGACCACGGCCGGGACGCCGCCGGCGCGGTGGAAGTCCTCGCCGAGATACTCGCCGGCCGGCTGGAGGTTGACCAGCAGCGGCACGCCCAGCCCGTGGGTCTGCCAGTCGTCCACCGTCAGCTCGACGCCGATGTGCTTGGCGATGGCGTTGATGTGGATCGGCGCATTGGTCGAGCCGCCGATGGCGGAGTTGACGACGATGGCGTTCAGGAAGGAGTCGCGGGTCAGGATGTCGGACGGCTTGATGTCCTGGTGGACCATCTCGACGATGCGCTTGCCGGTCTCGTAGGCGGCCTGCTGGCGCTCGCGGTAGGGGGCCGGGATGGCGGCCGAGCCCGGAAGCTGCATGCCCAGCACCTCCGCCAGCGAGTTCATGGTGGAGGCGGTGCCCATCGTGTTGCAGTAGCCGGTCGAGGGGGCCGACGACGCCACCAGCTCGATGAAGCCCTGGTAGTCGATCTCGCCGGCCGCCATCATCTGGCGCGCCTTCCAGACGATGGTGCCCGACCCGGTGCGCTCGCCGCGGAACCAGCCGTTCAGCATCGGCCCGACCGACAGCGCGATGGCCGGGATGTCGACGGTGGCCGCCGCCATCAGGCAGGCCGGCGTGGTCTTGTCGCAGCCGATGGTCAGCACCACCCCGTCCAGCGGGTAGCCATAGAGCACCTCGACCAGGCCGAGATAGGCGAGGTTGCGGTCGAGCGAGGCCGTCGGCCGCTTGCCGGTCTCCTGGATCGGGTGGACGGGAAACTCGATGGCGATGCCGCCGGCGCTGCGGATGCCCTCGCGCAGCCGTTCGGCCAGCACCAGATGGTGCCGGTTGCACGGGCTGAGGTCGGAGCCGGTCTGGGCGATGCCGATGATCGGGGCGCCGGACTGCAGCTCCTCGCGCGTCAGCCCGTAGTTCAGGTAGCGCTCGAGGTAGAGCGCGGTCATGTCGGGGTTGTCGGGATTGTCGAACCACGCGCGCGACCGCAGCCGCCGGCCCGTACCGGAAGAGTTCTGGGGGGAGGTGGGCTTCGTATCGGTCATGTCGGACACCGTTTCATGGTGGGGCGCTTGGCTTACCAGTGGAAGGCATCGGTGGTGCGCCAGCGCCCGACAAGGCAGGCGTCGGCGACCAGATGCAGCGGGCGGGCGTCGATGTCGCTCGCACCGTCCAGCATCAACCGATGGAAGTGGCGATAGATCCGTTGGTATTCGCTGTCGGGCTCGGCCATTGCCGGCACGCCGTCCACGATCAGCCGCGTGCCGCCGTGGGTGAGGTCGAGGCGGCTGCCGTCGGCGGTCTCGATGGCGATCGACCAGGTCTGCTCGCCCTGCTGGAGGAAATCGAAGTCGGCGGTCACGACGCCGACCGGCGCGCCGGGAGCGGCGCGCATCTCCAGCATCGCCCTGATAGGGGTGTCGCGGTTGGCGGGGACATGCAGCTCGGCGCTGCGCACGAAGACCGGGGCCGGCAGGACGGCGGTCAGGATCGACAGCGCGTTGATGCCGGGATCGAAGACGCCAAAGCCGCCGGCCGCGAAAATCCAATCCTGGCCCGGATGCCAGCGCCGCACATCCTCCTTCCAGGTGATGGCGACGCTGCGGACCGTCGCGTCGGCCAGCCGCTGCCGCGCCTCCTCCACCGCCGGATTGAAACGGGAATGCCAAGCGGTGAGCAGGGTGCGCCGGGCGGCCTGCGCCTGCGCGGCGATGTCCTGCATCTCCGACAGGGTGGCGGCGGGCGGCTTCTCGATCAGCACATGCTTGCCGGCGCGCAGCGCCTCCACCGTCAGGCCGTGGCGGACGGCGGGCGGCGTGCAGATCGCCATGGCGTCGAGGCCGGGCAGGGCCGCCAGCATTTCGGCCTGGCTGCGGAAGCAGGGCACGCCGCCGGTGCCGGCGCTGTCGCCGTCCGGGCTGACCACGGCCGCCAGCTCGAACAGGCCGGTCGCGGCGATGGCGGGGATGTGCTGGTCGCGGGCGATCTTGCCCAGGCCGACCAGGCCGAGAGTGGGCAGGCCGGTGGTGGGCAGGCCAGGGGTAGGGAGCGTCATGGTGGCGTTCCTGCAGGCGGCGTCCCGACCCGGACGCGGCCCCAAGCCGGGCAGGGCGTCAGGCCTTGCCCTTGTTGTAGACGTCGAAGCAGACGGCGGCGAGCAGCACCAGGCCCTTGATCACCTGCTGCCAGTCGATGCCGATGCCGAGGATCGACATGCCGTTGTTCATCACGCCCATGATGAAGGCGCCGATCACCGCACCCGTCACCCGGCCGACGCCGCCGGAGGCCGACGCGCCGCCGATGAAGCAGGCGGCGATGACGTCCAGCTCGAAGGAGACGCCGGCCTTCGGCGTGGCGGTGTTGAGCCGCGCGGCGAAGATCAGGCCGGCCAGCGCCGCCAGCACGCCCATGTTGACGAAGGTGTAGAAGGACAGGCGGCGGGTATCGATGCCCGACAGCTTGGCGGCCTTCTCGTTGCCGCCAAGCGCGTAGATGCGCCGGCCGATGGTGGTGTCGCGGGTGACGAAGGCGTAGAGGCCGACCAGCAGCGCCATGATGATCAGGACGTTCGGCAGCCCCTTGTAGGAGGCGAGCAGCCAGCCGAGATAGGCGACCACCGCGAACAGCCCGGCGCTCTTCAGCAGGAACAGCGGCAGCGGCTCCTGCTCGATGGCGAAGCGGTGGCGGCGGATGCGGGTGGCGACGCTGAGGCCGATCATGACCGCCGGCGTCACCAGGCACAGCAGCAGCGTCGTCAGGTGGAACCCCGCCGTCCCGGCCAGCGGCCCGAACGGGTCGGGGATGAAGCCGGAGCTGAGGCGCTGGAATTCCACCGGGAAGGGGCCGACCGACTGGCCGGCGAGCAGGGCGAGGCTGAGGCCGCGGAAGACCAGCATGCCCGCCAGCGTCACGATGAAGGACGGGATGCGGAAGTAGGCGACCCAGTAGCCCTGGGCGGCGCCGATGGCGGCCCCGGCGATCAGGCTGACGATGGCCGTCGGGATGAAATGCCAGTGGAACTGCACCATCAGGATGGCGGCGAGCGCGCCGATGAAGCCGACGATCGAGCCCACCGACAGGTCGATGTGCCCGGCGACGATCACCAGCAGCATGCCCAGCGCCATGATGACGATGTAGCTGTTCTGCAGGACCAGGTTCGTGAGGTTCAGCGGCTGCAGCAGCGTGCCGTTGGTGACGTACTGGAAGAAGGCGACGATCGCCAGCAGCGAGATCAGCATGCCGTAGTCGCGCATGTGGCTCTTCAGGAACCTGGCCATCGACTCCTGGCGCGGTTGCCGGGCCGGCAGATTCAGTTCGGCGCTCATTGCAGATACTCCCGCGTCGCCGTGCCGCCGGCGGCAGACGACATGATGGCGTGCATGATCTTTTCCTGGCTGGCCTCCGCGGCCGGCATCTCGGCGACGATCGCGCCTTCGTTCATCACATAGATGCGGTCGGCGACGCCAAGCAGCTCCGGCAGCTCCGACGAGATCAGGATGACGCCGCGGCCTTCGGCCACCAGTTGGTTGACGATGCTGTAGATCTCGTACTTGGCGCCGACGTCGATGCCGCGGGTCGGCTCGTCGAGGATCAGCACCTGAGGGTCGGCGAACAGCCACTTGCTCAGCACGACCTTCTGCTGGTTGCCGCCCGACAGGTTGACCGTCTCCTGGAAGACGCTGGAGCAGCGGATGCGCAGGCGGCGGCGGAAGTCGTTGGCGACCTCGATCTCGCGCTCGTGGTGGATGACGCCGCGCCTGGCGACGCCGTCGAGGTTGGCGAGCGTCACGTTGTGGCGGATGTCGTTGTCGAGCACGAGGCCGTAATGCTTGCGGTCCTCGGTGGCGTAGGCCAGCCCGCCGTCCATGGCGCGGCGGATGGTGGAGACGTCGATCTCGCGGCCGCCCAGATAGGCGTTGCCGCGGATGTTGCGGCCCCAGCTTCGGCCGAACAGGCTCATGGCGAACTCGGTGCGGCCAGCGCCCATCAGGCCGGCGATGCCCACCACCTCGCCGCGGCGGACGTGCAGGTCGATGTCCTTGACGACCCTGCGGCCGGGATGGATGGGGTGGTCGGCGCTCCAGCCCTTCACCTCGAACAGGATCTCGCCAGGCCGGACCTCCCGCTTGGGGTAGCGGTCGGCGAGGTCGCGGCCGACCATGCCCTTGATGATGCGGTCCTGGCTGATCGGCCCGTCGTGGCAGTCGAGCGTCTCCACCGTGCTGCCGTCGCGCAGGATGGTGACGCGGTCGGCGACCTTGGCGATCTCGTTCAGCTTGTGCGAGATCAGGATGGAGGAGATGCCCTGCTCCTTGAAGCGCAGCAGCAGCGCCAGCAGGGCGTCGCTGTCGCTCTCGTTCAGGCTGGCCGTCGGCTCGTCGAGGATCAGCAGCCTGACCTGCTTCGACAGCGCCTTGGCGATCTCCACCAACTGCTGCTTGCCGACGCCGATGTCGGTGATCAGGGTGTCCGGCGGATCGCTCAGCCCGACCATCCGCAGGAGCTCGCGCGCCTTGGCGGTCGCCGCCGTCCAGTCGATCACCCCGCGCCGCGCCTGCTCGTTGCCGAGGAACAGGTTCTCGGTGATCGACAGCAGCGGCACCAGCGCCAGTTCCTGGTGGATGATGATGATGCCGAGCTTTTCGCTGTCGGCGATGCCGCGGAAGGCGACGGGCTGGCCGCGGAAGCGGATCTCGCCGTCGAAGCTGCCTTGCGGGTAGACGCCGCTCAGCACCTTCATCAACGTCGATTTGCCGGCTCCGTTCTCGCCGATCAGCGCGTGGATCTCTCCCTCGCGGACGGAAAGATTGACGTCGTCGAGCGCCTTGACGCCCGGGAACGTCTTGGAGATGCCGCGCATCTCGAGAATGCTGTCCATGGATGCCTCCGCCCTGCCGCCTCCTCGCCGTTACTTGATCTGCGACTCCTTGTAGTAGCCGCCGTCGACCAGCACCTGCTTCCAGTTGGAGGCGTCGACGCTGACCGGCTTCAGCAGGTAGGAGGGAACGACCTTCTTGCCGTTGTCGTAGGTCTTGGTGTCGTTGACCTGCGGGGTTCGGCCGGCCAGCAGGTCGTCGACCATGCCGACGGTGACCTTCGCCAGTTCGCGGGTGTCCTTGAAGACGGTGGAGCGCTGCTCGCCGGCCAGGATCGACTTCACCGACGGCACCTCGGCATCCTGGCCGGTCACCACCGGCATCGGCTGCGACGGCGAGCCGTAGCCGACGCCCTTCAGCGAGGAGATGATGCCGATGCTGAGCCCGTCATAGGGCGACAGCACCGCGTCCAGCTTCTTGTCGCCGTAATAGGCGCTCAGCAGGTTGTCCATGCGCGACTGGGCGACAGCGCCGTCCCAGCGCAGGGTGGACACCTTGTCCATGCCGACCTGGCCGCTCTGCACCTTCAGCTTGCCGGCGTCGATGTAGGGCTGCAGCACCGACATGGCGCCGTTGTAGAAGAAATAGGCGTTGTTGTCGTCGGGCGAGCCGCCGAACAGCTCGATGTTGAAGGGACCCTTGCCCTCCTTCAGTCCCAGCGCCTTCTCGATGTAGGAGGCCTGGAGGACGCCGACCTGGAAATTGTCGAAGGTGGCGTAGTAGTCGACGTTGGCCGAGCCGCGGATCAGGCGGTCATAGGCGATGACCTTCACCCCCTGCTCCGACGCCTTCTGCAGCACGTCGGTCAGCGTCGTCCCGTCGATGGCGGCGATCACCAGAACCTTGTCGTTCTTGGTGACCATGTTCTCGATCTGGGCAAGCTGGTTGGGGATGTCGTCCTCGGCATATTGCAGGTCGGTCTTGTATCCCTTCTCCTGGAAATACTTGACCATGTTGTTGCCGTCGTCGATCCAGCGCGCCGAGGACTTCGTCGGCATGGCGATGCCGACGGTGGGCTTGTCCTGCGCCAGGGCCGGGACGGCGGCGGTGCCGGTGAGGGCGAGAAGGCCGAGCGCGAGGCCGGCCAGCTTGGCCTTCATCGGTTTGGCGGCAGCCGGTTTGGTGGCCACCGATTTGGCGGTTAAGGACGGGATGTAGGAAAACATGGACCGGAAACCTCCCCATTTTTCCGCGCCGCGCGGTCTCCGCCTCTCTGCGTGTGCGGCAGACAGTGGGGCGCCTTACTGTTCGCTATAATAGCAATCCGCCGATTTGAAATAACTGTCAAATACGATTATCGGCGGGATCCATGTGCATTTTGATATCGGTGGAGGGGCGGGCGCTCGCGTCCTCCGTCCCCGCCTTCATCTTCCGTTCGGATGCCGCGCGGATCGCGGTCAGCACGGTGCGGGCGCCCGGCGACAGCGACCGGTCGCGCAGCCGGAAGATGCCGTAGGGCTCGACGCTGAAGCGCTTGTGGAACGGCATGATCGTGCAGCAGCCGCTGGGTGAGAACACCTGGGCGAGCGCACGGGCGAAGACGGTGATGGAGTCGCTTTCCGCCACCATCGCCATCGAGATGACGGCGGAGGCGCTCTCGATCACCCGCTGCGGCGGCGGTTCGCCTTCGCCCCGGAACAGGGCCTCGACGCGCTCGCGCAGCAGGGAGCCGGCCGGCTGCAGGATCCAGGTGGCGTCGGCGAGGTCGGCCGCGGTCAGCGGGCGGCCCAGCCGCAGCAGCGGATGGCCGTCGCGGCAGATGAAACACAGCTCCTCGCTGCTGATCTCCTGGTAGTCGAAGGTCGCCGGATCGCTGCGGACCGGCAGGCGGCCGATGGCGAAGTCCATCACGCCCTGCTGCACCCGCTCGACCAGCACGTCGCTGGTCTCCACCGCCACCGCGATCTTCAATGCCGGGTGTTCGCGCGACAGCGCGCCGACCACCGGCACCACCAGCTCTACCGCCGGGGCCGTCACGGTGCCGATCGACACCCGGCCGCTGTGCCCGGCCAGCAGGGCGTTCAGCTCCTCGCCGGTTTCCTGCAGCTCGCTGAGGATCATCCGGGCATGGCGGATCATCAGGCTGCCGTACCAGTTCGGCTCGATGCCGCGGCCGTGGCGGTCGAAAAGCTCGATTCCCAGCGTCTCCTCCAGGTCGCCCAGCAGCTTGGAGGCGGCGGGCTGCGACATGCCCAGGCTGGCGGCGGCGCGGTGCAGGTTGCGGTGCTCGTCCAGTGCCGCGAAGAGCTGGAGATGGCGCAGCTTCAGCCGTGCCTTCTGGAACCAGTCGGGGGACAGGCGGTGCGGGGTCACGGTCGGAGGCCTCCGGTCGGGCGGTGGCACGGAGATACGGAATTCTGTATCGTCGGGAGCGATCTTCGTATTGGACGGCTATCAAGAGCCTCCTTATCGTTCGTGTCGTCAACAAAATTCACGGCGGCTGCCGCCGCCGGCGAGGGAGACGGAACGGCATGCCGCAGGAAGCGCGTTGTGTATGGGCCGCCCGGGCGACGCTGGGCGAAGGGCCGCTGTGGTCGCCGGGGCAGGGCGCCGTCTTCGCCGTGGACATCCGCGGCGGGCGCATCCTGCGCCACGGCCTGTCCGACGGCACGCAGACGGAATGGGCACTGGGGGACGCCGCCTGCTGGCTGGTGGAGGCCGCCGACGGCGACGGCTTCATCGCCGGGCTGCGCTCGCGCCGGGTGGTGCGGCTGCGCCCCGGTCCGGACGGGGTGGAGATCGCCGGCGAGCTGGCGCGGCTCGACCCGGACCGGCCGGGCAACCGGCTGAACGACGCCAAGGCCGACGCGCTGGGCCGGCTGTGGGTCGGCAGCATGCATGACGCGGAGAGCGATCCGGCCGGCGCGCTGTTCCGCATCGATCCCGACGGCACCGTGACGCGGGTCGACGAGGGCTATGTCGTCGCCAACGGCCCGGCGCTGTCGCCGGACGGCCGCACGCTCTACCACACCGACAGCGCGGCGCGGACGGTCTACGCCTTCGACCTCGGGGCGGACGGCGTCCTGTCGGGCAAGCGCGTCCATATCCGCTTCGCCGAGGCGGACGGCTATCCCGACGGCATGACCTGCGACGCCGAGGGCGGGCTGTGGATCGCCCATTGGGACGGCGGCCGGGTCAGCCGCTTCCGTCCCGACGGCACGCTCGACCGCGCGATCCCGCTGCCGGTTTCCCGCGTCACCTCCTGCGTGTTCGCCGGGCCGGATCTCGACCGCCTGTTCGTCACCACGGCCGCGCACGGCCGTCCGGAGGAGCCGCTGGCCGGCGGGCTGTTCGAGTGCGATCCCGGCGTCCGCGGCCTGCCCTGCGGCCGTTTCGGGCGCGGAGTCGCGTAAGCGCCGAGGCAGTGCAAGGCGCTGAATCTCCCCCTCCCAGGCTCCTGATGCATGGATGTTGCGACACGGGAGATAATTCCTTCTCCCCTCCGGGGAGAGGGTCGGGGTGAGGGGGCAGCATGGGAGAACGCCCATGCCAGGGGATGGCGAAGGGGCAGTATGCCCCTTTGCGGCGCGCCTCCGCGCGCCGTCCCCCTCACCCTCCCCAGGGGGGCGAGGGCTTTTCCCGTAGCTACGCAACATCTGTACATGCCGTAGCGTGAGAGTGGAGGAGGGATGGGGAGGGGAACGGCGATGCATCGGTGCCGTGGGAACGCCGCTCCCTCACTGGACGTTGCACAGAAGCTCAGACATTATCCGGCCCTGGAGCATTCCCGTCGATTGACCATTGCCGGGATGGAGCGATGAGCAACGCTGCCCGTTAGCCGGGGAACGCCGTGGAACGTCTCGGGTCAGAGCAGGGGGGGTGGCGGCGGCTTGTTCTCGCCGTGACCGCCTGCGCGCTGATCATCCAGGGCTTCCTGTTCGGAGCGGTCGGGCCGAAGACCCTCGCCTGGAAGGCCGATTTCCAAGGCGTCGTTCATGAGCGGGCTGGGCATTCCGCCCATGATGCCGGCCATCCCGGCCATGGCGGCGACCGGCCGGGAAAGCCGGCGGGGGACCAGTCGCACGATACGCTCTGCGCGCTCATCTGCTCGCTGAGGGCGGTTGCGTCCGGACCGGCGCTCCTGCCGGCGGTGACGGTGCCGGATGCGCCGGCGCCGGCGCTGGCCCAGCCGCTGTTGCCGGTGTCGGCCATCGTCCTCCAGGCCCGGTCGATGCTGCCGATCGGGGCGCGGGGGCCGCCGGTCCGGGGCTGATCACTCCTGCAATCACCGATTTTTGCGATGACAGCGCCGCCGTGCCGTTCCACGGGACGGCGCGGCCGGCGCTTGCACGAGGGTCACCCCATGGTGAACACGACCTTATCCGCCGCAGGAGCCGCAAGCCGCTCCTCGGACCTGTACCGTGCCGTCTGGCGCTGGCACTTCTATGCCGGCCTGATCGCCCTGCCGTTCCTGATCCTGCTGGCCCTGACGGGAGCCCTCTACCTGTTCCGCGACGAGATCGACGGCTTCGTCCACCGCGACGTGATGACGGTGGAGGCCCGGACCTCCGCGCCGGCCGCGCCGACCGTGCTGGTCGCCGCAGCGCTGGCGGCGCATCCCGGCACCGTCTTCAAGTATGTGCCGCCGGCCCGTCCGACCGCTTCGGCCGAGGTCGGCATCAAGACGCCGGCCGGCGAGAAGATGTCGGTCTTCGTCGATCCCTACGACCGCCGGGTCCTCGGCGAGATCCCGGACAAGGGCACCGTGATCTGGATCGTCCGCCAACTGCACAGCCTGTCCTATTTCGGGCCGGTGGCGAACGGGGTGATCGAGATCGTCGGCGGCTGGACCATCCTTCTGGTCGGCACGGGCGTCTATCTCTGGTGGCCCCGCCGGCAGGCCGGGGACCGGCAGGGCGGCGGCGTGGTGTCGGTGCGCGGCAGGCCAACGCAGCGCGTCTTCTGGCGTGACCTGCACGCCGTCGCCGGCATCTTCGCCGGGGCCTTCATCCTGTTCCTGGCGGTGACCGGGATGCCGTGGTCGGTCTTCTGGGGCAGCTATGTCAACAAATGGGCGAACGGCACCAACTACGGCTATCCGGCCGGCGTCTATGTGGATGTCCCGATGTCGGACCTCCGCCTGAGCGAGGGCGGACCGACCTCCTGGTCGCTGGAGCAGGCTCAGGTCCCGCAATCCTCGGCCCCCGGCGCGGCCCATGGTTCCGGCCATGAGTCCGGGCATGGCTCCGGCCATGAGGCCGCACATGGTTCCGGCCATGAGGCCGTACATGGCGGGGCGGGTGGAGGCGCCGCCGGCGCCGGGGCGATCGACCTCGATGCCGCCGTCGCGATCTTCGACCGGCTGGGTTTGGCGAAAGGCTATGCGGTCAACCCGCCCGCCGGGCCGACGGGCGTCTATACCGGGACCGTCTATCCGGACGATCTCTCCCGCCAGCGCGTCGTCCATCTCGACCAGTACAGCGGCAAGCCGCTGATCGACATGAGCTATGCGGATTACGGCCCCTTCGGCAAGGCGCTGGAATGGGGCATCAACGTCCACATGGGCCAGGAGTTCGGCGTCGCCAACCAGGTGGTGATGCTCGCCGTCTGCGTGGCGATCGTGCTGATGGCGGTTTCGGCGGCGGCCATGTGGTGGAAGCGGCGGCCGAACGGCTCCCTCGGCGTCCCGCCGATGCCGCGCGACCGCGGTGTGATGCGCGGCATCCTTGCCATCCTGGCGGTCGGCGGCATCGTCTTCCCGCTGGTCGGCGCCTCGCTGCTCGTCATGCTCGCCTTCGACTGGCTCGTCATCCGGACACCGCGCACGCGGCGGGCGTGACCTGCACCCGGCCTGGGCGGCCGGGCCGGGCAACCGGCATGGCCAACCGGCATGGCGGGTGCGAAGCCCGCCATGCCGATTCCGTTATCGCCTCGGCCGATAATCGTATTGGACAGTTATTGTTGTGGGGACGTAAAGTGGGCATGGCTGACAAATAAAACCGGATGCCCGAATCAGGGGTGCCGCACCGCGCCGGGCCTGCAGCCCGCCGGTCCTCCCGTCCGGTCCGGTGCAAGACCACGGCAGAACCCAGGGAGTGAAACGAATGTCCAGGAACCGGCTGATCTCCGCCGCCATGGCGGCCCTGTTCATCGGATTTGGCGGGTCGGGTGCCGCCGATGCCGCCGGCGACAAGCTGGTGGTCGGCTTCTCGCAGATCGGCTCGGAATCGGGCTGGCGCGCCGCCGAGACCAAGACTGCGAAGGCGGAAGCGGAAAAGCGCGGGATCGACCTGAAGATCTCCGACGCCCAGCAGAAGCAGGAAAACCAGATCAAGGCGGTGCGGTCCTTCGTCGCCCAGGGGGTGGACGCCATCTTCATCGCCCCCGTCGTGGCCACCGGCTGGGATTCGGTGCTGAAGGAGGCCAAGGAGGCGAAAATCCCCGTCGTCCTGCTCGACCGCCAGATCGAGACCAAGGATCCAAGCCTCTACATGACCGCCGTCACGTCCGACACCGTGCACGAAGGCCGGGTCGCCGGGGAATGGCTGGCCAAGCAGACCGGCGGCAAATGCCCGGTGGTGGAGCTGCAGGGCACCGTCGGCTCCTCGCCCGCCATCAACCGCAAGAAGGGCTTCGACGAGGTCGTCGCCAAGAATCCGGGGATGAAGATCATCCGCACCCAGTCCGGCGACTTCACCCGCGCCAAGGGCAAGGAGGTGATGGAGAGCTTCATCAAGGCAGAGAATGGCGGCAAGGGCATCTGTGCCGTCTACGCCCACAACGACGACATGGCGGTCGGCGCCATCCAGGCGATCAAGGAGGCCGGGCTGAAGCCGGGCAAGGACATCCTGGTGGTCTCCATCGACGGCGTCCCCGACATCTTCAAGGCGATGGCCGAGGGTGAGGCGAACGCCACGGTAGAGCTGACGCCGAACATGGCCGGCCCGGCCTATGACGCGCTGATCGCCTACAAGAAGGACGGCAAGGAGCCGCCGAAATGGATCCAGACCCAGTCGGCGCTGTTCACCCCCGACACCGCGAAGGCCGAGTACGAGCGCCGCAAGGACGCCTACTGACCGGCGCCTGTCGATCCTCATCCCGACCCCAGGGTCCGACCCCAGGGCCCGACCCCAGGGCCCGACCCCAAGGGCCGGCCGCGGGAGCTCCGTCATGACGGCACCCAGTCCAGACGCCTCGCCGCCGCTGCTGGCGATCCGTGGCCTGTCCAAGGCATTCCTCGGCGTCCAGGCGCTCGACGGCGTGGACTTCACCCTGCACCACGGCGAGGTCCATGCGCTGCTCGGCGAGAACGGCGCCGGCAAATCGACGCTGATCAAGACGCTGACCGGCGTCTACCAGCGCGACGCCGGCCTGGTGGCGCTGGAGGGGCGGGAGATCGCCCCCCGCAGCGTCGACGAGGCGCAGCGCCTGCACATCGGCACCGTCTTCCAGGAGGTGAACCTGCTGCCGAACCTGTCGGTGGCGGAGAACCTGTTCCTCGGCCGCCAGCCGACGCGCTTCGGCTTCGTCGACCGCCGGGCCATGAACCGGCGCGCGCGTGCGGTGCTGGTGCCCTACGGGCTGGCCATCGACGTGACGGCGCCGCTGGGGCGCTTCTCGGTGGCGACGCAGCAGATCATCGCCATCGCCCGCGCCGTCGACATGTCCGCCAAGGTGCTGATCCTGGACGAGCCGACCGCCAGCCTCGACGCGCAGGAGGTGGCGGTGCTGTTCACGGTGATGCGGACGCTGAAGGCACGTGGCATCGGCATCGTCTTCGTCACCCATTTCCTCGACCAGGTCTATGCGGTGTGCGACCGCATCACCGTGCTGCGCAACGGCCGCCTGGTCGGCGAGCGGCGGACGGCGGAGCTGCCCCGCCTCGACCTCGTCGCCATGATGCTGGGGCGCGAGCTGGAGGAGGCGGCGCACCGGATCGAGTTGGGACCGGCCGGCGGGGACGACCGGGCACCGCTGGCCCGGTTCCGCGGCTACGGCAAGGCGCGCAGCGTCGAACCCTTCGATCTCGACATCCGCCCCGGTGAGGTGGTGGGTCTGGCCGGGCTGCTGGGATCGGGCCGCACCGAGACGGCGCGGCTGGTCTTCGGCATGGACCGCGCCGACCGCGGCGAGGCGACGGTGGACGGCCGGCCCGTGCGCCTGCGCGACCCGCGCACGGCGATCCGGCTCGGCTTCGGCTTCTGCCCGGAGGACCGCAAGAAGGAGGGCATCGTCGGCGAGCTGTCGGTGCGCGAGAACATCATCCTGGCGCTCCAGGCCCGGCAGGGCTGGCTGAAGCCGCTGCCGCGCCGCCGGCAGGAGGAGATCGCCGACCGCTTCATCCGCCTGCTCGACATCCGCACCCCCGACGCCGAGCGGCCGATCCAATTGCTGTCGGGCGGCAACCAGCAGAAGGCGCTGCTGGCGCGCTGGCTGGCGACCGAGCCGCGGCTGCTGATCCTGGACGAGCCGACGCGCGGCATCGATGTCGGCGCCCATGCCGAGATCATCCGCCTGATCGAGCGGCTGTGCGCCGACGGCATGGCCCTGCTGGTCGTCTCGTCGGAGCTGGAGGAGATCGCCGCCTACAGCCGCCGCGTCGTGGTGCTGCGCGACCGCCGCCATGTGGCGGAATTGAGGGGAGAGGAGGTCACCGTGGAGCGGATCGTCGCCGCGATCGCGGCGGAACCGGGGGCAAAGGAACCGGGGGCAAAGGAACCCGGGGCAACGGCACCCGGGGCAACGGCACCAGGCGGGGCGCCGCGATGACGCCGCCGGCCCGCACATCCGCCGCCGGCATCCCGCGCGCCCTGCCGCAATATGGCGCGCTCGTCGCCGTGCTGCTGGCGAACTGGCTGCTGTTCCCCGATTTCTTCACCATCCGCCTCCAGGACGGCCGGCTGTTCGGCAGCCTGATCGACGTGCTGAACCGCGGGGCGCCGGTGGCGCTGCTCGCCATCGGCATGACCATGGTCATCGCCACCCGCGGGGTCGACCTGTCGGTCGGCGCGGTGATGGCGATCTCGGGTGCGGTGGCCGCCACCATGACCGGCGCCGGCTGGGGTCTCGCCCCGGTGCTGGCGACCTCGCTCGCCGCCGGGCTGCTGTGCGGCCTGTGGAACGGACTGCTGGTGGCGGTGCTGCGCATCCAGCCGATCATCGCCACCCTGATCCTGATGGTGGCCGGGCGCGGCATCGCCCAACTGATCACCGAGGGGCAGATCGTCACCTTCACCAGTCCGGGCCTCGCCGCCGTCGGCAGCGGCTCCGTCCTGACCGTGCCGATGCCGGTGGCGATCACGGTGGCGGTGCTGGCGGTGACGGGACTGCTGGTGCGGCGGACCGCGCTGGGGCTGATGATCGAGGCGGTCGGCGTCAACCGGCTGTCGAGCGCCGGGGCCGGCGTCAACACGCCGGTGGTGCTGGTGGCGGTCTACGCCTGGTGCGGGCTGTGCGCCGCGGTGGCCGGGCTGATCGTCACCGCCGACATCCGCGGCGCCGATGCCAACAATGCCGGCCTGTGGCTGGAACTGGACGCCATCCTGGCGGTGGTGGTCGGCGGCACCTCCCTGCTGGGCGGGCGCTTCGGCCTGGTGCTGTCGCTGGTGGGGGCGCTCATCATCCAGGCGATGAACACCGGCATCCTGCTGAGCGGCTTCAAGCCGGAATTCAACCTGATCGTCAAGGCGGTGGTGCTGATGATCGTCCTGCTGCTGCAGTCCCCGGCGCTGACGCTGTTCCTGCCGCGCCCCGGAAGCCCGCGCTCCGGAAGCCCGCACCCGCGTACGCCGCGGCCGGCCGAGCCCCCGGTGAAGTCTGGCAGCGTGAAGTCTGGCGGCGTCAAGTCCGGCGGCATCAAGCCGGGCGCGGGGGCATGAGGCCATGATCCAGCGATTTCTTCCCCTGATCGTCACCAGCGCGGTGCTGGTGGTCGGGTTCCTGCTGTGCGCCGCCCAGTTCCCCAACTTCGCCTCGCTGCGGGTGGTCGGCAACCTGCTGACCGACAACGCCTTCCTCGGCATCACCGCCGTCGGCATGACCTTCGTCATCCTGTCCGGCGGCATCGACCTGTCGGTCGGGGCGGTGATCGGCTTCACCACGGTGCTGCTGGCGGTGCTGATCGAGCAGGCGGGTTGGCATCCGGCCGCCGCCTTCGCCGCAGCGCTGGCGGTGTCCACCGGCTTCGGTGCCGCCATGGGGCTGGTCATCCACGTCTTCCGGATGCCGCCCTTCATCGTCACGCTCGCCGGCATGTTCATCGCCCGCGGCATGGGCTTTGTCCTGACCACCGATTCGATCCCGGTCAACCACCCGCTCTACGGCGTGCTGAACGACGTGGCACTCCGCTTCGACGGCGGCGGCCGGCTGAGCCTGCCGGCGATGCTGATGCTGGCGGTGTTCGCGCTGGCGGTGGTGCTGGCGCACTGGACCCGCTTCGGCGCCAACCTCTACGCGCTGGGCGGCAACCGCCAGTCGGCGGAGCTGATGGGCGTGCCGGTGGGGCGGACCACCGTGCTGGTCTACGCCCTGTCGGGCGGGCTGGCCGGCCTGGCCGGGATCGTCTTCTCGCTCTACACCGGCGCCGGCTATTCCCTGGCGGCGACCGGCGTCGAGCTGGACACCATCACCGCCGTGGTGATCGGCGGAACGCAGCTCACCGGCGGCTACGGCTACGTCGCCGGCACCTTCGTCGGCGTGCTGATCCAGGGGCTGATCCAGACCTACATCACCTTCGACGGCAGCCTGAGCAGTTGGTGGACCAAGATCGTCATCGGCGCCCTGCTGTTCATCTTCATCCTGCTGCAAAAGGGGCTGCTGGCGGTGTGGACCGGCCGCGGCGGCGAAACCGCGGAGGCCTGATGCCGATCCGATCCTTCCTGTTCGACAGCCTCGACGGCCAGCCGGTCGAAGGCTTCATCCTGTCCGCCGGCGGGCTGGAGGCGACGGTGATCGCCCATGGCGCCCGCCTTACCCGCCTCCTGGTGCCCGACCGCGACGGCCGCCGGGCCGATGTCGTGCTCGGGTTCGACCGGCTGGCGGACTACCTGGCCAGCGACGCCTATTTCGGCGCCACCTGCGGCCGCTACGGCAACCGCATCGGCGGTGCCGCCTTCACGCTGGACGGCGTGCGCCACGCCCTGAGCGCCAACGAGCCGCCGAACCAACTGCATGGCGGCGTCGAGGGTTTCGACCGCCGGCTGTGGCGGGCGTCGGTGGACGAGGGCGCCGACGCCGTCGGCTTCGCGCTGGTCTCGCCGGACGGCGACCAGGGCTATCCCGGCCGGCTGAGCGCCGGCGTGCGCTACCGGCTGGCCGGCGACGGCGTGCTGGAGATCACCATGACGGCCGATACCGACCGGCCGACCGTGGCCAACCTGGTCCATCACAGCTACTGGAACCTTGCCGGGCAGGGGGAGGGCGACCTGCGCGACCACCGCCTGACGGTGGCGGGTGGTTTCGTCACCCCGGTTGGTGCCGGCCTGATCCCGACCGGGGAGGTGCGGCCGGTCGAGGGCACCCCCTTCGACCTGCGCGGCGGCCCGCGGCTGGGTGATGCGCTGGCGGCGGTCGGCGGCATCGGCTTCGACCACAACTGGTGCCTGGACGGGCCGGCCGGGGACCTGCGCCCGGTCGCCCGGCTGGAGCATCCGCCGTCGGGCCGCCGGATGGAGCTGTCCACCGACCAGCCGGGGTTGCAGGTCTACACCGGCGGCTATCTCAGCGAGCGCGTGGTCGGCAAGGGCGGCCGGCCCTACCGGCCCTTCGCCGGGATCGCCCTGGAATCGCAGCGTTTTCCCGACAGCCCCAACATCGGCCACTTCCCCTCCGCCCGGCTCGACCCAGGGCAGTCCTACGAGCACCGCCTGCGCCTGCGCTTCAGCGTGGACTGAACGGCAGCGGACAGGGGGGCGGACAGGGAACCGCATCCTCCCTCCGGGGTTCATCCCTGGGTGCAGCGGCCGAGCCGCTGCCAGTGCCAGGGCTGCAATCCGCAGGAAGGAGATCGACATGGCCGCGATGCTGGACGATACCGGACCGGCAGGCCGGAGCCCCCAGGCCTCCGCGGTGCTGGTGCCCGGCCGGACCTGCTGGCGGATCGAGCGGGCCGGCCGCATGGCGGTCATCATCGACGCGGCCGCCTATTTTTCCCTGATCAAGCAGGCGATCCTCGGTGCCCGCCATACCGTCATGCTGATCGGCTGGGACTTCGACACGCGGATCAAGCTGCAGCCGGACGACCCGATCCCCGGCGTGCCGGACGAGCTGGGCGCCTTCCTGTCCTGGATCGTGCGCGAGCGGCCGGAGCTGACCATCTACCTGCTGAAATGGGATCTGTCGGTGCTGAAGCTGGCAGTGCGCGGCGGCACGCCGCTGGCCCTGCTGGAGTGGATGACCAGCCGGCGCCTGCGCTTCCACCTCGACTCGGCCCATCCGCTCGGCGCCTGCCATCACCAGAAGATCGCCATCATCGACGACGCCCTGGCCTTCTGCGGCGGCATCGACATGACGACGGACCGCTGGGATACGCCGGCCCATCGCGACGAGGACCCCCGCCGCATCCGTCCGGGCGGGGATCCCTACGGCCCCTTCCATGACGTCACGACCGCCGTCGACGGCGACGCGGCGCGTGCGCTCGGCGACCTGGCCAGGGAGCGGTGGAGGCGGGCGACGGGCGAGGTGCTCGTGCCGCCGCCGCCGACCGAACCGCACTGGCCGTCCGACCTGTCCGTGGACTTCCGCGACATCCCCGTCGCGATCGTGCGCACGGACCCGATGGCGGCGGACAAGGAGGGCGGGGATGGGACCGGCGTTCGCGAGATCGAGCAGCTCTATCTCGCCGCGATCGCCTCCGCCCGGCGGTTCATCTACCTGGAAAGCCAGTATTTCGCGTCGGAGCGGATCGCGTCGGCGATCGCCGCCCGGCTGCGGGAGGCCGAAGGCCCGGAGGTGGTGGTGATCAACCCGGAGCGCACCACCGGCTGGATCGAGGAGGAGGCGATGGGCTGCGCCCGCTCGCTGCTGCTCGAGCGGGTGCGCGAGGCCGACGGCCACCGGCGGTTCCGCATCCTGGCGCCGGTGACCGAAGGAGGCCAGGGCATCTATGTCCATGCCAAGGTGCTGGTGGTCGACGACCGCTTCCTGCGCGTCGGATCGTCCAACATCAACAACCGCTCGCTGGGTCTCGACACCGAATGCGACCTCGCGGTCGAGGCGCCGGAGGAGGGCGGCGACCCGGCGGTCCGTGCCGCCATCCGCGCCGTCCGCACCCGGCTGATGGCCGAGCATCTCGGCAGCACCGTCGAGGAGGTCGAGAGGCTGGAGGAGGAGAGCGGGTCGATCCTCGCCATGCTCGACCGGCTGAGGCGGCCGTCGGGCCGGAGCCTCATCCCGCTGGAGCCGAAGCCGCTCACCGACCTCGAACGCGAGATGGTCGAGACGCATCTGCTCGATCCCGACCGGCCGGAGCCGATGGCCAAGATGATCCTGCGCGGCGCGACGCTGTTCGAGGACGTGAACCGGCGGACGGTCCGCACCGCCGCCTGGATCGCGGCCGGGGCGGGACTGGCGTTCGGGCTGGGCGCCTGGGCTTGGCAGCGTCGTCGTCGGCAGGACGCCTGAGCCGTCGCGGCCGGCTGGGGAAAGTTTTTTTCGATCGGGTGAATTCTCCGCTTGTGCGGGGAGCGGCCGGGGGCTATACAGCCGCTCCCCGCACCACCCAAGCGGTGCAGGGGAAGCGCTCGTGGCGGAACTGGTAGACGCGCTAGGTTCAGGTCCTAGTGGCCGCAAGGCCGTGGGGGTTCGACTCCCTCCGAGCGCACCAACATCTCGGTGTTGGTGAAGAGGAAGCAGAAGTATAGTGGGGCCATAGCTCAGCTGGGAGAGCGCTACAATGGCATTGTAGAGGTCAGGAGTTCGATCCTCCTTGGCTCCACCACTTCTGAAGTCCGGGTTTGTCTATCGGGGTGTCGCCTTGTGAAAGGTGCCGCTCCATTGTGCGGGTGTAGCTCAGTTGGTTAGAGCGCCGGCCTGTCACGCCGGAGGCCGCGGGTTCAAGTCCCGTCACTCGCGCCACATTGCGGGCGTAGCTCAGGGGTAGAGCACAACCTTGCCAAGGTTGGGGTCGAGGGTTCGAATCCCTTCGCCCGCTCCAGTTTCGGAGCGACAGTTCCGGGTTCCCGTGGTCTCGTAGCTCAGCGGGAGAGCACTACGTTGACATCGTAGGGGTCACTGGTTCAATCCCAGTCGGGACCACCATTCTGAAGGCCGCCGACCGGAACGGGTCGGCGGCCTTCGCCATTTCCGGGGTCCGAAGATAGCCCCGCTCTCCTTCCGCCAACCGCCTCGTGCCGGATGGACGCCGCATGGGCGCCGCCGATCCGGTTCCGCCGGTGGTGCCACCTGCTGTCCCGGCGCCATCGGCCCGGGAAAAGAAACAGCCCCTCAGTAATCGATAATTGCGGTCCGGAAGCCGTCATCCGCCGTCATCGGAGGCCCGAAAGCGGAAAACGAACAGCATATGGCGGCTTCATGAGGATCTTCCCGGCCATGTGTTTCAGTTTTTACTAACTATTTCAGCGACAAAATCTTCATGTTCCATTCTGGATATATGGAGAAATAGAAAATGACTTACAAAGAATTTTGTTGTTGTCTTGCGGAAATCTTTTTGTCGGTGGTGCGCAGCATCGTTCCGCTTGTGCTGCTCACTCTTTTCGTTGCAAGCCCGGCACTGGCGGACGATGCCGACAAGGTGATCCTGACCGTTGCTGGAAAGGCGGACCGCCCGGCACGCTTCACGCTTGCCGATCTGGACGCGCTGCCGCAGGCGGAAATCAGGACCTCGACTCCCTGGCATGACGGGGTGAAGCGGTTCACCGGCCCCTCCCTGGCAGAGCTGCTGCGCAAGGTGGGGGCGACGGGGAGCGAACTGGCGGTGACGGCGCTGAACGACTATTCCGTCAGGCTTCCGGCCTCCGATGCGGCCGAGAGCGGTCCGATCCTCGCCACCCGGATCGACGGCCAGCCGATCGCCGTCCGGGCGAAGGGGCCGATCTTCATCATCTATCCCTTCGACGCCAAGCCGCAACTGCGGATCGAGACGATCTACAATCGCTCGGTCTGGCAGGTGAAGCAGATCGACGTCCAGTGACCAGCCGAGCCGACCGATGCCTTTAGCGGTGATCAAGGCGAAGCGGACCGCCGCGCGGCGGCGCAACCGTCTGCGCCTGTATGCCCTGGTCGGTCTGCTGGCGGCCATCACCGCGGCGACGGCGATCCTCGTCACCATCGTCCTGCAGGGTGCCGTCGCCGAGAGCCGACTGCAATCGGTGCATGCGCCGGAGAACCTGTCCTGGGCCGTGTACCAGGTCCAGTCGGAGCACCAGAAGCTGGAGCTGGCCCTTCTGCATGCCGCGGCGACCGCCGACGGCGAAGGGTCGCTGGACACGCTGGTGCTGCGCTACGACATCCTGCTCAGTCGGCTGCCGACCCTGCGCCGGCAGCTCGACTCCCAGTCGGACGAGGTCGCCGACCGGATCCGGTCGATGCTGGTACCGATCGAGACGACCGTCCTCGGCTGGGAAAAGGATCTGGCCGCCCTCGACGCCGCCGACCCGGCCCTTCCCGCCACCCTGATCGCGCTCGAGCGGCAGGTGGAGGACCTCGGGCCGCGCCTGCAGCAGACGGTCATGGCCGTGGTCACGCTGGTGAGCGAGCGGGCCACGGAATCACGCATCGGCCTGCGTGAGCGGCTCGGCACTCTGGCCGGATTCCTGGTTTTGCTGTCCGCCTGCGTGGCGGCGGTCGTGGCGCTGATGATCTGGCAGCTCGTGAACGAAAGCCGTGCACGCGATTGTGCCGAAATATTGGCCGACAGCCTCGATCGCGCCAGGGAGCAGGCCGAGAACGCCAACCGCGCGAAGAGCCAGTTCCTGGCGGCGATGAGCCACGAGATCCGCACGCCGATGAACGGAGTGCTCGGCACGGCGTCGATCCTGCTGGACGATGACCGGCTGGGCGAGGAGCAGCGCCGCTATGTCGGCGTCATCCGCAACTCCGCCTCGGCCCTGCTGGCGGTGCTCAACGACATCCTGGACTTTTCCAAGATGGAGGCCGGCAAGTTCGAGATCATCGCCGACGCCTTCGACCCGGTGGCGACGATCGACGAGGTGGTCGACGTCTTCGCCGCTCCCGCGCACGAGAAGGGGCTGCGCTTCGACCTGCGGATCGCCGGCGACGTCCCGCTGGCCGTCATCGGCGACGCCGGCCGTATCCGCCAGATCCTGGTCAACCTGGTCAGCAACGCCGTCAAGTTCACCGACAGGGGCGGCATCGGCCTGCGGGTGGAGTGCCGGTCCGGCGCCCGGCCCGGACAGGTGGCGCTGACGATGACGGTGCATGACAGCGGGATCGGCATTCCGGCGGACAAGATCGGTCAGCTCTTCCGCGAATTCTACCAGGCGGACCAGAGCGACCGGCGCCGCTTCGGCGGCACCGGACTGGGCTTGGCCATCAGCAGCACGCTGGCCGGTCTGATGGGGGGGCGCATCGCGGTGGAGAGCGAGGAGGCCAAGGGCTCGTGCTTCTCGCTGACCCTCGACCTTCCGGTCGCGGATGCCACGCCCTGGACCCGCGCGCTGAGGCAATGGCCGGGCCGCGACGCCGTTTGCCTGATACCCGATGATCTGGACTTCACCGCCGCCGGGGCGGCGCTGGACAGGCTCGGCATCCAGGCGCGGCGGGCCGGCGGCATCGACGAGGCGTTGTCGCTGCTGTCGGCGCCCGCGGCCATGGAGGGGGCGGCCATGAATGGCCGCCGGCTGCTGGTGGCCAGCCGTGAGGGGATGGCTGGCGATGCCGCCGGGCGGCTGATGGCGTCAGGCCACGGTGATGCCGCCGCCGTCCAAATCATCATGCTGTCGGCGAACCTGCAATCCGGCCAAGAGGGCACGGCGCTGCACTGCATGCTGCCCGTGCGCGCCCGCACCCTGGCGGGCCTGCTTGCCGATCAACGACCGGATGCGCGGCGCGCCCGGCCGGCGGCGAGCGCCGGTACCGATGTCCGGCCGGCGGCGGACGTGCTGTCGATCCTGGTGGCGGAGGACAATCTCGTGAACCAGATGGTGATCGACGGCCTGCTGCGCCGCCTGGGGCACCGGGTCACCATCGTCGGCGACGGGATCGCCGCGGTGCAGGCCGCCCGCGACGGCGGCTTCGACCTTCTGCTGATGGACATGCAGATGCCGGGCCTCGACGGGATAGAGGCGGCGAAGAGGATCCGCACCCTGCCTGGACCGGTCGGGAGGATCCCGATCGTCGCGCTGACGGCCAACGCGATGAAGGAGCATCGCGACGCCTGTGCGCAGGCCGGCATGACCGGCTTCATCGCAAAGCCGGTCAACCAGCGCATCCTGGCCGGCGCCATCGAAGCGGTCGGCCTGACGCCCGCCCCATAATCCCGTTGCCGGCCGTCCCTGCGCAGCGGCGTGTGCCGGGGCGTCCGTCGGGGCTGCCGTGCGCATCGGAAAAAAGCGCTTGCGTGGCTCGTCCAAGCGGCCTATATACCCGCTCCCACGACGCCGGGCTGCGGATGACGCAGAAACGGCGGAAGGGAAAAGGGTGGTTGCAGCAAGTAAGTGCCGAACGCTTCGAAAAAAAGCGGTTGACAGCGAAAGTAAAACCTCCTAGAAAAAGCGAACAAGACGCGGCGTTCTGAACGAAGACGCCGACGAGTTGTTCGGGCGGTGCCGATAAGGCGCTGCGGGTTCTTTGACAAGTTTATACCGTGTTGTGAGAAGGGATGCGCAGGCGGCGGCAGTTGGTAGCCGTTGCGGCCTGGGTGGTGCTGGTTCTGG
>NZ_JAGINO010000006.1 GCF_017876115.1 Azospirillum picis | reverse complement strand
GCGCCAGCAGCTTCCGCGTCGATGTTCGGTATGCCTGCGGCGTCTGCGTCGATGTTCGGCGCGCCAGCAGCTTCCGCGTCGATGTTCGGTATGCCTGCGGCGTCTGCGTCGATGTTCGGCGCGCCAGCAGCTTCCGCGTCGATGTTCGGTATGCCTGCGGCGTCTGCGTCGATGTTCGGCGCGCCAGCAGCTTCCGCGTCGATGTTCGGTATGCCCGCGGCGTCTGCATCGATGTTCGGCGCGCCTGCGGCGTCTGCATCGATGTTCGGCGCGCCTGCGGCGTCTGCGTCGATGTTTGGTATGCCCGCGGCGTCTGCGTCGATGGTTCCGGGGATGGCCACGCCTGCATCGCCCGAAGCCAAGCCCGCGAGTAACGAGGGCACTTCGGAGGCTGAGTGAAGGCAGGTCGGGCGATCCTTCCGAAGAATCGCCCGACCGACCACGTGCCACTCGGCTAAGCAGCCCGTTCAACTGCCCGCGATCGGTTCCATCTTGAACAGAGCACCACTCGACCCCGCCCAACATCCGGCTCCCGGCATCCGGCTGGGCGATACCGTTCACCGGGCGACCAAGCGCTTCTTCCTTGGAACACACCGCTTGGCGACGCCGGAGGAGACATTCGGGTTCATCGCTCCCCATCTGGCGCGTTGCGGCATTACCCGCCTGGCCGATGTGACCGGGCTCGACCGGGTCGGGATCCACACCGTTCTGGGGCATCGCCCGAACAGTTCGACCTTGTCCGGCAGTGCCGGCAAGGGGTTCAGCCTGGTTGCGGCGACGGTATCCGCCGCCATGGAGGCAATCGAGTGCTTCCATGCGGAAACCCTGCGCTCGCCCTATGTCGATGCGGCATGGAACGATTTGCCGCCACCGGCGCGCATCCCGATGGAGCGTCTGCCGGGGGTTCGGAATGGTGCCTTCCGTGCCGACCTGCCGGAATTCTGGATTTGGGGATGGGATCTCGTCCGGTACCGGATCGTCGCAGCCCCCTGGACCTGCGTCGGCCTGCATTTGCCGCCAGGTCAGGTGCGCGCCCGGAATTTCGGGACGATCGACACCAATGGGCTGGCGAGCGGCAACCATGTCCTGGAGGCGATTTCCTCCGGTCTTCATGAGGTCATCGAGCGGGATTCCGTCTCCTGCTGGCGTTTCGCGAGCGAGGCGCTCGGGATCCCGATCCCACGGGTGGATCTGTCCACCATCGACTCGCCGGTGGTCCGGGATCTGCTCGGCCGCTTCGAGGAGGCGGGGATCCGCCCGCTGCTGTTCGACGTCACCACCGACATGGGGGTGCCGACCTACATGGCGACCGTCTATGACCGGGACGTCCGGAATACCGGGATGTTCCGGGGGTACGGCAGCCATCTTGAGCCCGCGGTCGCGATGTGCCGGGCGCTGACCGAGGCGGTGCAGTCCCGCCTCGTGATGATCGCGGGATCGCGTGACGACTTCTTCCGCCGGGACATGATCCGGAACCAGTGCGGAGACAATTCGGCCCAGGTTGCGGCGATGGAGGCCCAGCCGGCGACCGCCGACGGCCGGTGCCACGCCAACCTGTCGACGCCGACCTTCGAGGGGGATATCGCGGTCCTGGTGAGCGCCCTTTGCCGTCGCGGCCTGGACCAGGTGCTTGTCTTCGACCTGATGCAGCCGGACATCGGCATTCCTGTGGTAAGGGTCATGGTGCCGGGCCTTGAGGCGTACAGGACCGACTTCTATGCGCCGGGTCCGAGAGCCAGCGCCTTTACCGCATGGTTGAAGGCGCGGGCGGCAGGGACCGGCGCGGCGGTCGTATGAACGGGATCGGCGGAATGAAGATCTGTGTGTTTCTCGGCCCCACCTTGCCTCAGGAGGACGCCCGGGCGCTGTTGCCCGGCGCAATCTATCTTCCGCCGGCGACGCAGGCCGACATCCTCAGTGCGATGACTATCCATCGTCCCGACGTCATCGCGTTGATCGACGGGGTGTTCGGGCAGTCGCTGTCTGTGTGGCACAAGGAAATCCTGTTCGCCCTGCACAAGGGGATCGCGGTTTTCGGCGCCTCCAGCATGGGCGCCTTGCGGGCGGCCGAATGCCATCCCTTCGGCATGATCCCGGTCGGTGAGATCGCCAGGGCTTACATCGACGGGCGGCTGAGCGGCGACGACGAGGTGGCGCTGGCCCATGCCGGCGCCGAACATGGCTGGTTCCCGCTGTCGGAACCGCTCGTGAACCTCCGGGCCAGCCTGTCGGCCGCGCTGGCCGCCGGCGTGCTCGACCAGCCATTGCACGACCGCATCGTCGCGGCGGCGAAACGGCGCTATTTCGTCGAACGCACGCGGGACCGCATCTGGGCGGACGCCGGGTTGACCTCGGAGGAGGCGGCCCGGCTCGACGGCTTCCTTGCCACCAATGCCGTCGACCGCAAACGCCTGGATGCCGAGATGCTGCTGACCCATCTTGCGGGGCTTGCCGCGCCTCCGCGTCCCGCACCCTTTCCCTTCGTGGGATCGCATTACTTCGACGCACTGTACGAGCGTGACCGGCGGGTCGCCCATGGCGGACACAGCGTGCCGTTGTCGGAGATCGCCACGCACGCCGCGCTGCATCGCCCGGATTTCGCTGCGATCAACAATGCCGCCCTCGACCGCCTGCTGGTGGTCCAGTTGGCGGAGACGGTGGGCATGACCGTCGATGCCCAGGCGATCGAGGCGGAGGTCCGCCGGTTCTGCACCGCGCGGCAGATCACCGGGCCGGAGCAGTTGTCGGACTGGTGTCGCCGGAACGATCTGACCGATGAGGAATTCCACGCGCTGATCGTGGAATTGGCCACCGAACGGGCGATGCGGCTGTGGCTGATCGCCCGCCGTTCCATGGTGCGCACCACCAAGCCGGTGCTCAACGAGCTGCGCCTGCGCGGCCTCTATGAGGCGACGGCAGCCGATGCGGCGCTGGTGCAGCGGCTGTCGGACCTGCATTTCGGCGACGCGGGCCTGCAGGACGGCGAGACGGTGGACGAGTTGATCGCCGATCATCTTGCCCACACCGCCTGCCGGATGGATGCGCCGGCGGGAGCTTGGGCTTATGAATATGGTTTCAAGGATTTGCTGGACCTGAGGATCGACTTGGCGAAATTCAAGCAGGCACGGGATCTGTTGCGCCGGCTGGCGGTGGAGGCCGAGCAGGCCGTCGCCGCCGGGCAGGAGTCCGCGACCACCTCGGGCTTGGCTGACGGGGGGAAGACGCCGTGACCGACGTGACGATCAGGATGCCGACGCCGTTGCGCGGGTTCATCGGGGGGCTGGATCAGGTGACCGTGCCGGCCTCGACGGTGGGCGAGGCGCTGGCGGTGCTGACCGCCGGCCGGGAGCCCCTGCGCGACCGCCTGTTCACCAGCGACGGTGAACTGCGTCGCTTCGTGAATGTCTATCTGGGGCGCGACGATGTCCGCCGGATCGGCGGCCTGGAAGCGGCCCTGCCGGCCGGCGCGACGCTGACGGTGATGGTCGCCCTGGCAGGCGGTTGAGGAGGAGTGGCGCAATGAGCCTCAAGGATCGTCGACTGGCGGAGTTGCGGAGCCGCATTCCCGAGATTCCGGCCGCCGCAGCGCATGCGAGGCAGCGCGAGGGCAGCCTTCTGGTCGACGTGCGCGAGGATGAGGAGACTGCCGCCGGCAGCCCGGCCGGCGCCCTGCGGCTGCCGCGGGGCTTCCTGGAATTGCGGATCGAGGACAAGGCTCCTGACACCGCGCGCCCGATCCTCCTGATCTGTGCCGGCGGCACCCGATCCCTGTTCGCGGCCGAGGATCTCAAGCGGCTCGGCTACCAGGATGTCGGCTCCGTGGAGGGAGGGTTTTCCGCCTGGAAGGCGGCCGGCCTTCCGGTCGAGGTCCCTCCGGCCCTCGATGCCTCCCAGCGCGAGCGCTACCGGCGTCACCTGACCATGCCGGAGGTTGGCGAACGCGGGCAGCATCGGCTGCTGCAAAGCCGCGTCGCCCTGATTGGCGCCGGCGGCTTGGGCTCGCCGGTTGCCATGTATCTTGCCGCGGCCGGCGTGGGACGGCTGACGCTGATCGACGACGACCGGGTGGAGCGCAGCAACCTCCAGCGCCAGATCCTTCATGCGGAAAGCCGGCTTGGCCAGCGGAAGGTCGAGAGCGGCCGCACCGCGCTGCTCGACCTCAATCCAACCATCGAAGTCGTCGCACAGGATGCCAGGATCGAAGCGGCCAACGTGCTCGACCTGCTGGGCGGTCATGACGTGGTGGTGGACGGCTCGGACAACCTGCCGACGCGGTATCTGGTGAATGACGCCTGCCTGCGGCTGGGCGTGCCCGTCGTCTACGGCGCGATCTTCCGGTTCGAGGGGCAGGTTTCGGTATTCGGCGGAGGCCCCGCCGCGCAACGCCCCTGCTACCGCTGCCTGTTCCCGGAGCCGCCTCCCGCCGAATATGCGCCATCCTGCGCGGAGGCGGGCGTGCTGGGGGTTCTGCCCGGCGTGATCGGCACGATCATGGCGGCGGAGACGGTCAAGCTCCTGCTCGGTCTGGGTCAGCCCCTGGCAGGGCGGCTGCTTCTTTATGACGGCTTGCGGGGCGAGTTCAACGAGATCGCGGTGCCGGTCGATCCTGACTGCGCGTCCTGCTCCGGGCGGGCAGGGCCGGAGCTGCGCGACCTCGCGGCGGTTTGCGGGGCTTGACGGTTCGCGCGGCCGGTCAGAACCTCCTGTCCGTCAGGCCGCGCTCTTCTGTTCGATGACGGTATTGACCAGCTTCTTCAGGACATTGAAGTCCACCGGTTTGGTCACCAGATCGGTGGCGCCGATGTCGAGGGCGCGGCGCCGGTTCTCGGTGTCGCCATAGGCGGTGACCATGACGACCGGGACCTGCGGCAGGTTCGTGCGCAGATGCCCGAGGAAATCCAGGCCGTTCATGCCCGGCATGTTGATGTCGCTGAGAACGAGCACGGCTTCCGGCTGCAGGCCCGAATTCAGTTTGGTGAGGGCCTCTTCGGCGGAGGTCGCGAAATGAATGGCCAGCTCGCCCCGCCGCAGTTCGGCACGGAAGCGCTGACGGAAGAGATCCTCGATATCCGGCTCGTCATCGACGACAAGGATGCCCAGAGTCATACTTTTCGTCGCTCCCCTAGCGATACGGACGCTGCCGCCCGCGGCAGCGTGATCGTGAACTCGGCATACTGATTCTCGACGCTGGCGACGTCGAATCTGCCCCTATGCTGATGTACCACGATGTCATAACTGAGCGAAAGTCCCAAGCCCGTTCCTTCACCCGTCGGCTTTGTGGTGAAGAAGGGGGTGAACAACTTGCCGATCACCGATTGTGGGATGCCCGTTCCATTATCTCTAATCTGTATGACTATTTTGTCTCCGCAATCCCTGGTCGCCACATGCAGTGTGGGTTGGTAATCGGGATCTCCACATATCAACTGTCGTTTGCGCAACGCATAGAAGGAATTGGTGAACAGATTGACCAGCACGCGTGAAATGTCCTGAGGCACGAGCTGAAGCTCGCCGACCGCAGGGTCGAGGTCGCGCAGGAACGTCGTGTTGAAATGGGGATCCTGGGCGCGGCTTGCGTGATAGGACAGCGCCAGAGCCTCTTCCACCAGGCCATTCAGCTCCGTGCGCTGCCACTCGCCGCCACCACCCCTGGAATGGTCCAGCATGCTCTTCACGATGCGGTCCGCACGCCGGCCGTGATCGGCGATCTTGCGCAAGTTGCTCTGGAGGTCGCCCACCAGGGCGTCCACCTCCTCCACCGCCTGCGGTGAAAGCCGATCGTCCAGAGGTCCCATCAGGGCAAGAAGCTCGTCCAGCAATTCCCCGGTCAGTTCCGCGAAGTTGTTGACGAAGTTGAGCGGGTTCTTCAGCTCATGCGCGATTCCGGCGGTCAATTGGCCGAGCGAGGCCATCTTTTCCTGCACGATCAACTGCTGCTGGGTCTCGCGCAGTTCCTGCAGGATGGCTTCCGCCCGGTCTCTCGCCTCGCGCAGCTCGTTCTCGATCCGCTTGCGGTCGGTGATGTCGTACTGGGTGATGACGTACCCGCCGTCGGCGCGCGGGGCCGTGCGGATGTCGACGATCCGGCCGTTCGGGATCACGCGTTCGGCATTCGCCAGTCCTTTGACCTGGAACTTGGCGAGCATCCTTGGAATGACCTCCTCGCGGGGAGCCTTGCCGTAGTCGCCCCGGTCATAATTGTAGTCCAGCGTGATGGAAACATGGGTCCCCGGCGGGAACATGCCGGGCGGATAATCCCACAGACGGAAATATTCGCTGTTGGCGCCTTCAAGGCGCAGTTCGCTGTCCAGCATCAGCACGCCGTTGGGCATCGCGTCGATGGCCGCCTGCAGCAGTTGGCCCTGCCGCGGCAGGTCGGCATTCGCCGGATGGGGGCGCATCCGGGTCAGCAGCTCCATGACCGCGAGGCCGTCAGCCCACTCCACGGTTTCCAGGAGCTGATCGAACCATTGGAGGCTGGAATCGGCGCGGAAGCGCTTGACGCGGCGGGCCTCCGGACGGCCGCGCCCGGTCAGGCAGCGCGTATACGCATCCTGTTCGATCGCCAGGGCATCGTCCGGAACCATGGACAGCACGCCCCGCAGTGCCAGCACCTCTTCCGTGGTCTCGTATCCCAGCAGGTTGGCCAGCGCGGTGTTGCAATAGAGAATGCGGCCGCCGCGATGCACGATCAGCCCAGGCATCGTTTCGATCAGCAGATCGCGGTAGCTGCGGGCATTCTCCCGTGCGTCCTCCACCGAGCCAGACGGCGGAACCGGGTGGTTGCTAGGCTCGTCCATCCAGAATGCTCCCGCCTTGCGGATCATGATGAAGCGCCGGTCTCAGCCGGCGATGAACCGGGTCAAGGCGCGTCCATCGGCAGCCGCAGGATCACCGAGGTACCGGTGCCGGGAACGCTCTCGATGTCGATCTCGCCGCCCAGCCTGCCGGTCACCAGGTTGAACACCGCGTAGAGGCCGAGCCCCATGCTGCCCGATCCGCGCCGGGTGGTGGCGAAGGGCTGGAACAGCCGCGGCTGGATCTCTTCCGGAATGCCGCGGCCGTTGTCGGACACGCGCAGCTCCACCCGGTCGTCCGCGGTCAGCCTTGCGGAGACGGTGACCCGGCCGCCGGGGCGCGGCGGGTCCTCCTCGGCCTCGCAGCCGGCGGCGACGGGAGCAGGGGCGGTGGGGGTCGAGCGCGTCTCGAAGCCATGGGCGAAGGCGTTGGCCAGCAACGCCAGCAGCACTTCGGTCAGCGCCCCGGGGTAGGATTCCAGGGCAAGCCCGTCCGGGCAGTCCAGCAGCAGCTCGTGCCCCGCGGCCGTCGGCTGCACCTGCACCGCCAGCACGATGTCCGACAGGTAGTCGCGCAGGTCGAAGCGGCTGCGCGGCGATCCAGCCTTGCCTTCGGTCACCAGCTTCAGGCTCTGGATCAAGGCGGCGGCCCGCTCGATGTTGGAGACCAGCAGGGTGGAGACCTCGCTGGCGGTGCCGACATAGTCCTGGAAGTCGCTCCGGCGAAGCTGGCCGCCCTTGAAGGTCAGGATGATCGAATCGGACGCGGTCTGCAGGTGGGTGGCGGCGGTCAGCGCGATCCCGACCGGGGTGTTGATCTCGTGCGCGACGGCGGCGATGAGCTGGCCGATCACCGCCATCTTCTCCGCCCGGATCAGGTCGCCCTGCATGCGCTCCAGGTCGGCCAACGCCTGCTCGGCCGCATCCTTGGCGCCGCGCAACGCCTCCGCCTGTTCCTTGCGCTCGGTGACGTCATAGAGCCAGACGATGAAGACGGGCTGGTTCTCGTAGTTGGTCTGGTCGAAGGAGACGGCCATCCACACCGCGCGGCCGTCGTCGCGGACGAAGCGAAGCTCGTCCGACAGCGGCGCCCGGAACGCAGGGTGTCCGCCGCCGCCGGGCCGGCGGTCCTGGACGTGACGGAAGAGGAGCGGGGCGCAGTGGCGGTGCATCTCCTCGGCCGCCAGGCCGAACAGGTCGAGGCAGCGGTGGTTGCAGTAGAGCAGCTCGCCGCTCTCGGTGATGATCGAGACGCCGATCGGGCTGCCGTCGAGCACCCGGCGCATGCGTGCCGCCTGGGCGCGCGAGGCGGCTTCCGCCGTGCGGGTTTCCTGCAGCGCGTCGCGCAGCCGCCGCACCGCGCGGCAGGCCTCCAGCGTCTTGTGGATGGTGGCTTCGAGGTCGGCGAAATCGATCGGCTTGATGATGAAGTCGAAGGCGCCGCGGTTCATCGCCGCGCGCACGTTGCCGAGATCGCCATAGGCCGAAACCATCACGGCGCGGATGTCGGCGTTCAACTGCGGCAGATGGTCCAGCAGCGACAGCCCGTCCATGCCGGGCATGTTGATGTCGCTCAGCACCATGTCGATGTCGGGCCGGGCACGCAGCATCGCCAGGGCTTCCTGGCCATCATGGGCGAACAGGAACTCCAGCTCGCCGGCACGGACGGCACGGCGGAAGCGCTGCATGATCAGCGTTTCGACGTCCTTCTCGTCGTCGACGACCAGTATCTTGCCCATTCCGCCTTCCTACCGCCGGCCCGTCCGGCCCGCGCGCCGCTCCGCCGGCCGCGCCTTGCCGGCAATGCGGCTGACACCATAGGCGCGGATCGCAGCCGCGGGAAGCGCCACGCTGCAGGCCATCCTGCCAGTTGTGCTAAGCCGTGACCTTAAGGTCAAGCCGGATCGCAAGGCATCTCTCGCTTTCGGGTAAGCCGAATACTATCCCGGAAGATAGCAACTTGCCCGTGGCGGAGCGAGTCGCTTGTGCGTTGCGGTCGTGAAGGGCCCGATTTTCTCACCGAGTCGCCTCGGTCTCCGCACTGTCGGCAGCCAACGGCAGCGTGAACCAGAAGGTGGCGCCCGCCGTCTCCTCCTCGATGGCGGCCGGAGCATCCTCGACGCCGATCCGGCCGCCGAGATGCTCGACGATCCGTTTTGCGATCGCCAGTCCGAGGCCGGTCCCCGCCGGCTTGCCGGTCAGCGTGTCGCCGCTCTGGCGGAAGCGGTCGAACACCAGCTTGCGGTCCTTGCGCGCGACCCCCGGCCCACTGTCGGCCACCGTCACCCGAACCCCGCCGTCGATCGGCCGGGCCGATATCCTGGTCCGGCCGCCGCGGGGGGAGAACTTGGCGGCGTTCGACAGGAGATTGACGGCGACCTGGATCACCCGGTCGGCGTCGGCACGCACCCGCGGCAGGTGCCGCGGCAGATCCACGCTCAGGTCGATGCCGCGTTCGCGGAACAGCGCCTCGGTGGCGGCGACCGCCTGGGCCAGCGTATCGGCCGGATCGATCGCCTCGATCCGCCAGTCGAGCGCCCCGGCCTCGATCTTCGCCATGTCCAGGACCTGGTTGATCAGGCGGGTCAGCCGTTCGCTCTCCTTGATGATGACGGCCAGGAACTCCTGCCGCTGCGCGGTGTCGAGGCCGGGATCGTCGTGCAGTATTTCACTGAGCGCGCGGATCGAGGTCAGCGGCGTGCGCAGTTCGTGGGTGACGGTCGACAGGAAGTCGTCCTTCAGCCGGTCGAGCTCGGTCAGGCGCTCGTTGGCGGCGCGGAGCGCGTCGGTGGCGCGTTCCAGGTCGGCGGTCTTCTGTTCGAGCTGGCGGCTGTGGGCGATCACGTCGCTGGTCTCGTCCAGCATGCGCAGCAGCTCCGCCGCATCCACCGCTTCGGCCGAAACCGCGGAGGCCAGCGCGACCCGTGCCGACGCCCCGCCCAGCACCCCCGCCAGCAGCCGCTCCGCCGCCCGCAGGCGCTCCGGCCCGGCCGGCTCCTGCGGGTCCGCACCGGCGAATGCCTGTTCGGCCCGTTGCGGACCGAGGAAGCGCGCCACCGCGCGGACGAGGTCCCCGACGCTGGCCGCGCCCCGCCAGTCGGCGGACGCGGCAGGCGGCGGGGCGGCGGTGTCGGTGAAGGGCGCGGCCGCGGCGGACATGCCGACGAAGGCGGCGGCTTGCCCCCGCTCCGCGCCGTCCGGGCTGTCGAACAGGGACAGCGCCACATAGGCCCCGATGTTGGCCAGCGCGCTCCAGAACAGGGCGTGGGCCAGCGGATCCAGTCCCTCCAGCCCGAGCAGGGCGTAGGGCCGCAGCACCGTGACGCCCCAGGGGCCGTCGGCGATGAAGGAGGCGGGCAGCCAGTCCGACCTGGCGAAGCTGGGCAGGAGAAGCGTATAGGCCCAGACGAGGGTGCCGGCCGCGACCCCGCCGATGGCGCCCCGGCGGGTGGCGCCGCGCCAGTAAAGCCCGCCGACCAGCGCCGGGGCGAACTGCGCCACCGCCGCGAAGGAGATCAGCCCGATCGACACCAGCGCGTAGGCCGACCCGGCCAGCCGGAAATAGGCGTAGCCGAGCAGCAGGATCGCCACGATGGCGCCGCGGCGGATCGCCAGCAGCAGGGGTGCCGGGTCGGCCGAACGCGCCAGCGCCGCCGGACGGAACCGCAGCAGCAGCGGCACCGCCAGCTCGTTGCACAGCATGGTGCTGAGTGCCACCGATTCGACGACGATCATGCCGGCCGCCGCCGACAGCCCGCCCAGGAAGGCCAGCAGCGCCAGCCACGCCACGCCGCCCTCCAGCGGCAGGGCTACGACGAAGAGGTCGGGGTCGGTCCGTCCCCCGAAGGTGGCGAGGCCGGCCAGCGTCACCGGCAGGACGAACAGGTTGATCAGCAGGAGGTAGAGCGGGAAGAGCCAGACCGCGCGGTCGAGATGCCGCTCGTCGACCGCCTCGATCACCATCACCTGGAACTGCCGCGGCAGGCACAGCATCGCCGCCGCCGACAGCAGCGTCGTCGCCACCCACACGCCGGCGGCCGTGGAGCCGAGGGCCGCCTCGCCGTCGAACAGGCGGGCGAGATCGGGGTGGGCTGCCGCCGCGGCGAACAGGGGGCCGGGGCCGTCGAACAGGCCCCAGACCACGAACACGCCGACCGCCAGGAAGGCCACCAGCTTCACCAGCGACTCCAGGGCGATGGCTGCGACCATGCCGGGATGATGCTCCGCGGCGTCGAGCTGGCGGGCGCCGAAGACGATGGCGAACAGCGCCATCACCGCGGCGATCAGGAAACCGTGGTCGAGGAAGGGAAGGGCGCCGGCCCCCAACCCGCCGTCGGCGGAGAGCCCGCCGCCGGTCAGCACGTCGAAGCTGACCGCGACGGCCTTCAGTTGCAGGGCGATGTAGGGAACGACGCCGACGGTGGCGGTCACCGCCACCAGCCCGCCGAGCAGCGGGCTGCGGCCGTAGCGGCTGGCCAGGAAGTCGGCGATCGAGGTGGTGCGCTGCTCCTTGGCGATGCGCAGGATCTTGCGCAGCAGGAGCGGCGCCAGCAGCATCAGCAGCGTCGGGCCGAGATAGACCGGCAGGAAGCCGATGCCCTGGGTCGCCGCCCGCCCGACCGAGCCGTAGAAGGTCCAGGTGGTGCAGTAGACCGCCAGCGACAGCGCGTAGACGGTGGGGGAGGCGATGACGCTGCGCCCGGCCGCCTGCCGCCGGTCGGCCCAATGGGCGACGGCGAACAGAGCCGTCAGGTAGGCCAGGGCGGCGCCCAGGACCGGACCCCAACCCATCGGGCCGCTACTTCATCCGCCCGGCGAGCGCGGCCAGCGCGATCACCGCCGCCCAGAGCCCGAAGACCCAGGCATAGAGGGCCGGCACGCCCAGCAGCGTTCCCCCGGTGCCGAACAGGCGGAGCAGCGGCGGGTTGAACAGGACCGCCGCCAGCAGGAACAGCGCCGCCAGCCGTTCGCCGCGGCGTCCGGGGGAGGGCGCGGTCAAAACGCCCGCTCCCGGGCCGCGAGTTCGACCAGGATGTTGGCGCCGCGGATGGCGTCGTCCAACGTCCGCACGTCCCGCTCGCGCAGCATCGCGATCATGCGCAGGAAGACCGCCGCGGTGACCAGGCTGTCGCCCAGCGCGGTATGGCGGTCGACGACGGCGATGCCCAGCCGCTCCGCGATGCCGTCGAGCGTGTGGTCGCCGTCGTTGCCCAGCAGCATGCGCGACAGCAGCATGGTGTCCAGCACCGGGCCGTCGAAGCTGACGCCCGCCGCCCGCTCCTTCATCTTCAGGAATTTCAGGTCGAAGGCCGCGTTGTGCGCCACCATCACCGCGCCGGACACGAAGCTTCGGAACTGCGGCAGAACGGCGCCGATCGTCGGCTTGCCCGCCACCATGGCGTCGGTGATGCCGTGGAAGCCGGAGGATTCGGGCGGGATCGGCCGGTTGGGATCCACCAGCGCGTTGAAGGTCTCGCCGGTCAGGATGCGCCCGCCGACGATGCGCACCGCCGCGATCTGGATGATCTCGTCGCCGGTGCTGGGGGACAGCCCGGTGGTCTCGGTGTCGAACACCACGTAATGCAGCCGGTCGAGCGGCGTCGCTCCCAGTCCGCTGGTCGCCAGGGGCTGGTGCAGCAGGGTGAAGTCGAAGAATTCCGGGCGGGCGCCGGCCTGCGGGCGGGGGCGGGCCGACAGCGGCGATTGCGCCGGCGGCAGCGGCACGCGCAGCCGGGCGAAGCCGGGGCGCCCGGAGCCCGCCAGCGCCTCGCTCCACGCCGTGCTGCGGTGGTGCTGCAGCACGTCGCCGGCGCTCAGGCCTCCGAGGCCGCCGGGCAGCGGCTGGTCGAGCCAGCCGTCCAGCATGGGGCTCGGCACCGGCTCCCCTTTCCACACCAGGTCGAGATAGACCCAGCGGTCGCCCTCCGGCGGCGCAACCGCCTCCAGGTCGAACTCGCCGGCGCCGGTCGAGGCCTGGATCCGGCCGACCAGGTGCGCGAACAGCAGGACGAGGCTGTGGCTGTCGCCATGGACCCATTGCGGCAGGCCGGTCAGCGTGACGGCGGCCGGCGCCCCGGCGCCGGCGACGCGGTGGCGGATCAGCGTGATCAGGTTGCTGGAATGGATGTCGCTCATCGGCCAACTGCCGGTGACGACGCTGCGGTAGGCGGCGGTCACCCGCTCCAGCCGCTGGGACAGGCTGTCGCTCGACTCCAGCATGGCGCTTTCCAGGGCGGCGCGATCGCCGGGGCCGAGGTCCGGGTTGTCGTAGAGCGTTTCCACCGCGGCGCGCAGGTTGGCGATCGGCGTCCGGAACCCCTCGGTCGCCTCGCGCAGCAGGGCGTCGCGCTTGCCGAGCGCCGCCAGCTCGCTGGTGGCGTCCGACAGGGTCAGCACATAGCCGGTGATGGCGGGACCGCCCTCCATCTCCAGGATCGCGCTCATCCGGCCCTCCAGCAGGATGCGGCCGTCGGTGGTGGCGCCGACGAACTGGGCGGTGGTGCCGTGCTCGTGGGTGGCGTGCCGGCCGTCGCGCACGCGCAGCGACAGGCGTTCCAGCGTGTGGGTCAGCGGTTCGGCCACCACGAAATGCAGCAGCGAGCGGCCGAGTCCCAACTCCCCCGTCAGGTGCAGGATATCCAGTGCCGTCTGGTTGTAGAGCAGGACCTGGTGCCGGGCGTTGCAGACGATCACGCCCTCGTGCAGGTCGCGCAGGATGGCGGCGAGCCGCGCCTTCTGCTCCTCCGCCTCGGCGGTCGACAGCGCGACGGTGCGGTCGATGTCGCGGCGGACCTGGGCCAGCCTGTCCGACAGCTCGTTGACCGCGCGCGCCATCGGGGCAAGGTCGCCGTAGCGGTCCAGCGGGATGCGGCCGCTCGCCGCCGTGGCGGCACCCGTGGCGGTGCGGCCGGCGTCCTGGACCGCGCCGTGGGCGACCAGGCCGGCCTCGCGGCTCAGGGTCTCCGCGGCGCGCAGCAGATGGCGGTCCACCACCAGCCACAGCCCGCGGATGGTGGCCGCGCAGGCGGCGGTCATCACCACCGCATAGGTCAGAAGGGGATCGGCGGCGTCGATCCCGCGCACCGCGACGGCCAGCCCGACGGCCAGCCCGACCAGCCCGAGGCCGGCGACGCGGAAGGCGAGCGGCACCCGGCGGCGGGGTGGCTGGGGCGGCGCCTGTGCCGGCGCGGTTCCCGTTTCCGCCCGTTCGCCGCCATCCAGCGCCGGCACGGTCATGGCCGCGGTTCCCCGGTGTCGGCCGGCATGCCCAGATGACGGCGGACGGTGGCCAGCAGGTCGCGGGTGGAGAAGGGCTTGGTGATGTAGTCGGTGGCGCCGAGTGCCAGCCCCTTCTGACGCTCCACGTCGCGGCTCCGCGCGGTCAGCATGATGATCGGCAACGACCGCCAGGCCGGGTCGTTGCGCAGGGTCTGGCAGACGTCGAAGCCGTCGCGCTTCGGCATCATCGCGTCGAGGAGGATCAGGTCCGGCGTGAACGCCGTCACAGACTGCAACGCCTCCTCCCCGTCGCGGGCGATGCGCACGTCGAACCCGGCGCGCTGCATCAGGACCTGGAGCGACAGGACGATGCTCGGCTCGTCGTCGACGACCAGGATGGTCGGCTTCATGGCGGGGCGTCCTCCGGTGACCGGTCTTGTGCCGGCTTCCTCATGCTGCGTTCGTGCCCTGGAATGTCCATGGTACGAGCAAAAAGAAGGGTGGATCAAGACGCGCACCCGGCTCCCCCGACCAAAGAACGGGGGCGCCGGCCCAAGAAAAAGCCCGGCCGCGACCAAATGTCGCTGCCGGGCATTCCCAGATGGAACGGGATGGGAGAGGGGGCGCAGGGCCGATGACCGGAGCGCCGGCGCCCCGGCCCCGGGCGATGCTCAGCGGGTGGTCACGACGACCGGGTTGAGCCCCATCCTGGCTTTCAACTGTTCGGCCTCGCGCTTGGCGGCGGCCGGGTCGGGGAAGCCGCCGACGCGCACCGCGCGCCAGGACCTGTTGGCCCCGTCGGTCCAGTCGACCGTATAGGCCTGGAAACCGCCGCCCTTCAGCCGCTGCGCCAGGGAATCGGCATTCGCCGCCACCTGGAAGGTCCCGACCTGGACGCTGTAGCGGCCGGCGGGCACCGACGCCGACGGCGCCGTCCTGGCGGCGGGAGCCTTCGACTCGCCGGATGGCGGCGGGGGAGCGGCCGGCGCCGCCGTCGGGGAGGCCGGAGGCGCGGTTTCGGCCGGCGGCCGCCTGGTATCGCGGGGCTCCTTCGGCGGGGCCAGCATCGCCTGCAGGGACCCGGTGTCGGTGCCATCGCGGCCGGTCCCCTCCCTGGCGGTGGCTGCGGGCGCCGGCTCCGGCCTGGGGGGCTCGGGCTTCGATGCCGCCGGCGGAGGGGGAGCGCCAGTCTCCGCGGCGGGCGCGGCATGCGGTTTCGGCTGCGCCGCGGGCGCGGTGGCCGGAACCGCAGGTGGTTCCGGAACCTTCAGCACGGGCGGCGGGCTGACCGGCTGCGCGGCGGAGGGCGGCGTCGGGGCGGAGGAGGTGGCCGTGGCCTGTGCCGCCGGAGTTTGGGCCGCCGGGGGGTGTGCCGTCGGAGCCTGGGCCGCCGTGGACTGGGTCGCCGAGGTTTGGGCCGATGAGGACGGCGCGCGGGTGATCATCGGCTCCGGCGAGCCGGTGGCGGAGGCGTTCGCCTGCGGGCGGGTGATCGCGGGGGCCGGAACCATCGGACCCGACGCAGCCGGCGTGGCCTGGCTGTCGGCCGCCGTCTCGGGCGCCTTGCCGCCGGGGTCCAGGGCGACCACCGCGACGGCGATGCCGCCGGCAGCCAGCAGGGCGAGGGCGATCTTGCCCAGCGGCAGCCCGCGGGGCGCCGGCTCCTCGTCCTCGTCGCCGATCTCGTCGTCCAGCGGCTCGGCCCGCAGATCCTCGTTCAAGGCGCGCAGCAGCTTGGCGATGTCCTCGTTCTCCGGCGGCGGAGTTTCGGAAGGGTTGCCGTTTGCCTTCATCTCGTCCTTGAACAGCAGGGAATCGGTAGGGGAAGTCGATATCGGGTCGGCCAGGGTCGGGGACCGGCGGACCGTCTGGCGGAACGGGGGCTTGAGCGTCACGGGCGACCTGCGCTTGCCCGCGGCGGCGGGCCGGCTGGAAATGCGAAAGGGCTTGCCGCCGCCCGGTTCGGACTGGCCGGACCGGCAACGGAAAGCCCCTTCTTTTTATCGTATTTTGCCGCGCCATCAAACCGCCAAGCGGCGGCGGCCACCCGGCGGCCGGTGGAAAAGAAGGGGCGGCAGCCCCGGGGCAGTCCTCGGGGCAGCCCTGGGCTCAGCCCTGATGCGGCCTGCCCGGATCGGCCGGATGCGGCTGGCCGGGGGTGGCGGTCGGCGCCGGGTGGGTGGCAGTTGCCTGGACCGGAGCCGCCTGGGCGGCGGGCTGCGTCGGTGCCGGGTTGATGGCGGCGGGCGGAACCTGGGTGCCGGTCTGGGGATGGTGGGACGCATCGGCGGCGGTCGGCGCGGCGGGCTCGTCGTCCTTGAGGCCGGCCTTGAACGCCTTCATGCCCTTGGCGAGGTCGCCCATCACGCTGGGCAGCTTGCCGGCCCCGAACAGGAGAAGCACGATGACCAAGACGATCAACCAGTGCCAGATGCTGAAACTGCCCATCGATCAAACCCTCTGCAAATCGGTCGGAGCGGACGCCGCCGCGGACGTCCCTCCCATGTGAGTGCCTCTTCCGCGTCGCACAAGAGGCGGTCAGGCGGCGGGGCCGCTTTCCGCCGGTTCTTCCGGCAGTTGGTGCCGCAGGATCAGCGGCGCCTGGAACGCGCTGAACAGCAGCGTCAGCGGCATGATGCCGAACACCTTGAAATTGACCCAGGTGTCGGTCGGGAAGTTCCGCCAAACCAGTTCGTTCAGCACGGCCAGAACCAGGAAGAACCAGGCCCAGCGGAAGCCCAGCGACCGCCAGCCCTCCTCCGACAGGTTGAGCACCGTGCCCAGCAGCCGCTTCAGCACGTTGCGGTGCAGGAGGTGGGCGACGAACAGCACGCAGGCGAACAGCAGGTTGACCAGCGTCGGCTTGATCTTGATGAACAGGTCGTCCTGCAGCCACAGCGTCAGGCCGCCGAACAGGAGCACGAATCCCGCCCCGACCACCGGCATGATCGGGACGCGGCGCTCCATCCGCCAGGACACCGCGACGGCGATGGTGATGGCGACCATGAAGACCGCGGTGCCGGTCATGATGCCGGCCTGCGAGTTGGCGATGAAGAAGGCGGCGAGCGGGCCGGCCTCGATCGCCAGGCGTGCGAACTGGTTCATGCCACTCACATAGCCCGAACAGCGGCCCCGTGAAAGAGGCGAGTGCCCGGCAGGCGAGATTGGCGCCGCCCCAGCGGCGGCCCCCGCGGCGGTGGGGAAAGCCTGCGCTTTCCTTGGGGCGCCTGCTTCGGTACCACTTCGGGACTTCGACATTGGCCAGGAAGGGAGCGTGACCATGGATGCTGCCGAGGTCCGGGAACTCATCGACGAAGCCCATGAGCGGGAGCTGGAGAAGCGGCGGGCCGAGAGCGACCATGGCGACGGGCACGGCCCGGCCGCCCATTCCGTCAAGACCTCCACCGCCATCTACATCTCGGTGCTGGCGGCGGCGCTGGCGATCGTCAGCGTCGCCGGCTCCAACGCGGGCAAGGACATGATGGCCAGCGCCGTCGAGGCGTCGGACGACTTCGCCTATTTCCAGGCGAAGACCCAGCGTCAGATCAGCCTGAGGCTCGCCGCCGACGAGCTGGACCTGCTGTCGGCCGGCCTGCCGGCCGACGCGCAGGCCAGGGCGTCGCAGCGGGCGGCGGACTACCGCGGCCAGGCCGACCGCATGGACAGCGAGGGCGGGAAGAACGGCCGCACCGATCTCCTGTCCCGTGCCAAGGCGGCCGAGGCCAGGCGTGACCATGCCGCGGCCCAGGATCCCTACTTCGACTTCGCCGAGGGAATGCTCCAGATCGCCATCGTGCTGGCGTCGGTCTTCGTCATCACCAACTTCGGCTTCATCCTGTGGACCAGCCGCCTGCTGGCCGTGGCCGGGCTGCTGATGGCGGCCGACGGCTTCACGCTGGCGCTGCCGCTTCCGTTCCTGTGAGGGCAGTTCCCGCGAGGTCGGTTCCGGCGAGGTCGGTTCCCGTGGCCGCGCCGCCCGCTCAGAGCTGCAGAGACAGCCGCAGGGAGCCGTAGTTGGTCAGCGACTTCTGGCCATGGAACTCGGGGGTCCGCAGCGTCTGGGCGTAGGTCAGGCCGTAACGGCCGTAGCGCAGCGTCAGGCCGACCTGCATGCTGCCGACGAGCGGGTACTTGTCGACGGACCGGCTGTCGCGGAAGCTGTTGCCATCGAGGAAGATGTTGCGGGCGACCGCGCGCCCCTCGGCGCTGGCATAGACGTACCAGGAGAAGAGGCCGGCCGGCGCGCCGTAGGGGCTGTCCTGGTAGGGGATGCTGGCGGTCGGGCGGCTGACCAGCGAGCCGACCGGCGGCGGCATGTTGCCGCCGAGGCGAACGGTGCCGCCGGCCGAGGCATAGGTCAGGACGTTGCCCAGGCTGCCGGCGACATGGGGGGTGACGTCCCACTCCAGCGGCCCGAGCTGCTGTGGCCGCTCGTCGCGCCAGGCATGCTCGTAGCTCAGCACCACGCCCGGCTCGTCATGGAGCTGGTAGTTCCAACCCTCCGGGTAGGTGGAGCCGCTGACGATCTTGTGGACGGTCTTCTGTGTCTGCTCCGCCAGCGAGGAGGGACCGACGATGCCGAGGTCGAGGTCGAACCGGTCGACCGCCCGCGGCGCCTCGTTCAGCAGCGACAGCCGGCCGTAGAGCCAGCCGGCATAGGGCCGGTCGGTGGGGTCGGGGTTGCGGGCCGACAGGTTGCTTGGCGTGTACATGTTCTGCCCGAAGGCGAAGCCGTAGCGGCGGACCCCGCCCGGCTCGATCCACGGCACCAGGTCGGGCAACCAGTCGATGGCGCCGTAGGTCGGGCGGGCACCGGAGAAATAATAGAACTGGAAGCCGTTGGTGTAGTAGCGGTCGGTGCCGCCGCCGAACAGGTCGTTGTCGATCCAGAAGCCGAACACCGGGCCGGAGGTGGCCGCGGGGGGCGTGCCGACGGCCATGTCGCCGGCCGTTTCGCCGGCCGCCGGGGGAGGCTGGAGGAGGCCGGACTCCTGCGCGCTCGCCACCGGTGCGGCGGCCAGCAGCATCGCCGCGACCGTCCCCGCAAGCATCCGTCCCATCACCGCCGTCATTCCCGCACTCCGCGACCGTTCCACCGGTAACGCCGAGATGGGGTGCGCGTTGCGGTGCAGCGCGGCTTCTTTGGGGGTAGGGCGGGCTCCCCGTCCCCGTTGCGCTCCGCCCTACAGCGCCGCCATCAGGGCGGCCGCCGCCTCGTCGAGGCCGAGGTCGATGCGCTGGATGCCGTGCAGGGCGAGGAAGCGGACCTCGTTCTTCGACAGCTCGCCGGGGATCACCGCCCAATGGCGGTCGGAGGAGCGCTTGGCGATCTGGCGGGCGAAGGTGCGCTGGATTTCGTGGTCGAAGCGGCAGCCCAGGAACAGGAAGTGCCGGCCGGCGCGACGCTCCTGGACGATGGCGGGGATCGGGGTCTGGATGTCGATCTCCGTCAGGACCTCGACATAGTCGCTGTCGGAGACCAGGTAGTTGCCGGCCGGCGTCACGGCGCCCGACGGCTTGTAGAGAACCGTTTCCCAGCCGGCGGCCGTCTCCGCCGTGGTCTCGGACCCGTCGGGGGCGTAATAGCGCACCCACTCGCCGGTGGACTGCGGGTGGGACACCCCCTGGATCTGGCCCCATACCCGGTCGGCCGCCGCACTCAGCAGCGAATCCAGCACATTGTCGTACCAGACGTCGACCAGCAGCGGCGGGGCGGGGATGGACGCCAGCAGGCTGTGGACGGCGGTGGCCGGCACCGTCTGGCGGAAGAGGTCGTCGAGGATGGTCTCCAGGGTCTTGCGGTGCTTGCGCGTCTCGATGAACTGCGCCACCGCGGTCAGGTTGGAGCGGATGCGGCCGGGGGCGGCGACCTTGGCGTTCAGCCGCTGCACCAGCTCCGCCGAGTTGCGCGGGATCGGGCATTGCTCGGCCGGCAGCAGGGCGAAGGCGCCGGGTCCGAGATAGGGCACCACCTGACGGGCGGCCAGCGCCGCCGCGACGTCGGCCAGGGCCGCGGCGGCATCGGGGGCGGTGACGGCCGCGGCGGTAAGGGCGGTGTCGAGCGTGGTGACGGTCATGGCGGGCCTTTCCCTGTCTTGCAACCCTGTTGTCCGCATATCCTGGTTCAGAGGTAGATCGCCGCGCCGGCGCCGGTGTTGATCGTGGCGTCCTTCAGCGTCTCGACGATGAAGTCGACCTGGTCCCTGGTGATCCTGTGGTGCAGCGGCAGGGCCAGCACGCGGTCGGCCGTCTTGGTGCAGACCGGGCAGGCGGCGCGGCCGGCCCCCTGCTCGCCCCCATGCCCGCCCCCGGGCCGGCCGAAACGCTCGATGTAATATTGCTGGGTGTGCAGCGGCTGGCCGTAGTCGGCGGCCTCGACCGCGTGGGTGTCGAGATCCTCGATCACCGCCTTGCGCCCCGAGGCGGTGAAGCGCGTGCCGAGATGGACGGCGTAGACCATCGGGTTGATGACCTCCGCCCCCGGCCCGCGGTAGGGCGGCTTGATTCCCTCGAAGCTGGCCATGGCGGCGTTGTAGTAGGCGATGACCAGATTGCGGCGCGTCAGGATCTCCGGCAGCCGCTTCAACTGCACCAGCGCCAGCGCCGCGTTCAGGTTGCCCATCCCGGCCTGCCAGGGCAGGGTGCGGGTGATGACGACGGTGTTGCGGTGCTCGATCTCCCGCCGGCGCATGTAGCGCAGGCGGTGGGCGAGGTCGCCGTCGTCGGTGACGATCATGCCGCCCTCGCCGGCCAGCAGCACGCCGGGCTCCGAGAAGTCGAAGACGGCGGCGTCGCCGAAGGTGCCGACCATCCGGCCCTTGTAGGTCGAGCCGATGGCTTCGGTCGAATCCTCCAGCAGGGTCAGCCCCGTCTCGTCGGCCAGCGCCCGCAGCTCGTCCCAATGGGCGGGATGGCCGTTGACGTTGCCGGCCAGGATGGCCCTGGTCCGCGGCGTGACCAGCGAGGCCGCCTTCTCCGGATTGATGGTGTGCTGCCAATAGTCGATGTCGACCAGCACCGGCGTGGCGCCGCAGAGCGCCACCGCATGCTGCACCTGATGCCAGCCGAAGGGACTGCACAGCACCTCGTCGCCCGCGCCGATGCCGTAGCCCTTCAGCATCAGCAGCGTCGCCATGGTGCCGCTCGACACGGCGACGGCGAAGCGCCGGCCGACATAGGCGGCGAAGGCGGTTTCGAACGCCTGCACCATCCGCCCGTCGCCGAGCCCGCCGGCCGACAGCAGGTGCCCCAGGATCTCGACCTCGGCGCCGGAGACGTCGGCTGCGGTCAGCGGGATATAGTCGTCGAAATCGTCATCCCGGTCCGGGGAGCCTTCCATCGCGGCGGCGGCGTCGGTCATTCAGTCCTCCTCCTCGCGCTGGGCGATCACGACGCCGGTGGCCAGCGCCGGCTTGTCGGTGATGGCCCAGCAGTGGTTGTTGCCGTCCACCAGATGCAGGTCGAAGGCAGCCTCCTCGCGGAACGGCTCCTCCGCCATCACCGCGGCCATGGCGCCGGTGACGGTCTTCAGGTCCGGGTTGGCTTCGCGCACCGCGCGGACAACGGCATCCAGGGTGCCGCCGCCGGCGAACAGGCGGGCGGCGAGCGTGGCGATGGCGTCGATGCGTTCGGGAGACAGCGGCATGGGCTTCACTGGCATGGGCCTCACTCCGTGCCGCGCTTCCTGGCCTCGACGGTGATCGGCAGGCGGGTGTCGGCCGGCAGGTCCGGCAGATCGAGCGTCCAGCCGTTGGCGATCTTCACCCAGCCGCCCCACAGGTCAGGCTTCTCCCTCTCGACGATCGCCTCCTCCAGATCCTTCTTGGCGACGTAGATCGTGTATTGTTCGGACGCCTTGCGGATCATCACTTTCATCACGGGCACTCCAGCCTGTTGTTTTCGTTCGGATTCCGGTCAGGCAGCCACCAGGCGCGCATGCAGCGCCGGCAGTTCCGCCAGGACGGCGTCGATCTCGGCCGCGGTGCTGTAGCGGCTCAGCGAGAAGCGCAGGCTCGCGGCGGCGTCGCGTCCGCCCAGGCCCATGGCGGTCAGGACATGGCTCGGCTCGGTGCCGCCGGAGGAGCAGGCAGCGCCCATCGACACGGCGATGCCGGCGCGGTCGAGGCGCATCAGCAGTTCCTCGGCGTCGACCGGCCGACCCTGGGCGTCGACGAAGCGGATGTTGCTGGTGTTAGGCAGCCGCGGCGCGCCGCCGCCATTCACCGTGGCGCCCGGCCAGCGGGCGAGGATGCCCTGTTCCAGCCGGTCGCGCAGGAAGGCGACGGTGTCGGCCTCGTCCAGCCACAGGGCGGCCAGCGACGCGGCGGCGCCGAACCCGACGATCCCCGGCACATTCTCCGTCCCGCCGCGGCGTCGGCGTTCCTGATGGCCGTGGATCAGCGGATGGAAGGGGGCGCCCTTGCGGACATAGAGGGCGCCGACTCCCTTGGGACCGTGAAGCTTGTGGGCGGACAGCGTCAGGTAGTCGGCGATGCCGCAGTCGACCGGCACCCGTCCGGCCGCCTGGACGGCATCGGTGTGGAACAGGGCGCCATGGGCGTGGGCGATGGCGGAGGCGCCGTCGACCGGCATCAGCACCCCGGTTTCGTTGTTGGCCCACATCATCGAGACCAGTGCCGTCGCCTCCGTCACCGTGGCGGCGAGGTCGACCAGCGACGGCAGGCCGTCGCGGTTCACCGGCAGGATGGTGACCCGCCAGCCGCGCTGGCGCAGGTCATCGACCAGGGCCAGCGTCGCCGGATGCTCGACCGCCGTGGTGACGATGTGGTCGCGGCGGTGGTCGGTCTCCTCGATGACGCGGAGCGCTCCCAGGATGGCGGCGTGCGTCGCTTCGGTGGCGCTGCCGGTCATCACCAGGTCGACCGCCCGGGCGCCGATCAGGGCGGCCACCTGCGCCTTGGCCTCGCCGACCGCGCGGCGGGCGGCCATGCCGGCGCTGTGCGGGCTGGACGGGTTGGCGAAGCCGCCGAACAGGTGGGGCAGCATGGCGTCCCGGGCCTCGGGCGCCAGGGCGGTCGTGGCGTTGTTGTCGAGATAGGCCATCATTCCATCACCCCCGGCACGCCGCGGCGCACGCCGCTCGACGGGGCGATCTCCTCCTCCAGGCAGCCGACGACGGTGCCGCCGGGGAGTTCCACCAGATAGACCGGCAGGTTGCCCTCCTCGGTGCGGCCGACGCGGATGATGACGCCGGGCGTGCCGGCGGGCGCCAGCAGGACGCCGTCCGCCACCTGAGGGTGGCTGCCATCGTTGAACAGGTCGTCCTGCACGGTGACCCGTAGGCCCCAGTCGTACAGCGGTTCGCGCGGCGGGATGAAGCCGGGCTTGGGGGCGGTTTCGACCTCGGACATCGCAAGGCTCCTGAAAGGGGGACCGGAGAGGCGGTGCAGCGGAGGATGCTGCCGGCTATTGCGGGTCGTTGCAGTGGGCGTCGATCACCTCCATCTCATGGGCGCGCATGCCGACGACCACCCGTTTTTCAAAGAAATCAATGGCATAGATGTAATACATCTGCAGGTAGGTCCCGATGGAGATGACATAGCCGACGTCGCCGGCACGGATCAGGAAGTCGCCGACCGGCCGGCCGGGATAGGTGCCGTCGTTGCGCACGTCGCGGAGGGCGCGGACCTTGAAGCCCTGTTCCAGCACCGGCGGGCCGGTCAGCTCGTTGGCGTCGTCGGGGTTGCGGGCGCGCTCGCGGCGGTAGGGGGTAGTGGTCGGTTCGGTCATCTGGCGGGCGCTCCATCCGTCACAGGGGCGGCAGGTCGTTGGCGATGGCGAGGCCGGCGGTGCGCTGGCGGGCGATGGCGCGGACCTCCTCCTCCGCATCGTCGAGCAGCGGGCCGAGCTGGCCCGGGTCGATGCGTCCGGCGACGCAGAGGCGGACCATCCAGTCCGGGTCCTGCAGCAGCACATGGAGCTTCGACGGCGGCAGACGCTGCGCCACCACCAGCCGCACCCGCGGGCTGTCGTCCCAGGCGAGGCTGGGCAGCCAGTCCATGGCGAGGCGGCGGGCGACCTCGACGCGCACCTCGTCGTCCTCGTCGTGCATCATCGCCGGCAGCATGCCTTCGGGGATGCGGCGGACGACGCGCATCCGCACCGAGCAGTCGGGGTCGCGGATCAGCGGTGCCAGATCGGCGTCCTCCAGGCGCGAGGCGGCGGCGATCCGCACCTCGCGGTCGGGATCGTCGCGCAGCTTCAGCAGCAGCCGGCGCGGCAGGCGCCGGGCCAGCACGGAGCGGACGGTCTCGTCCGGGTCGGCCATCAGGCGGGTGATCTGGAAGATCGGGGCGAAGCGGGCGGCGTTGGCGCGCACTTCGAAATAGGGATGGGCGAGGTGTCCGGCGGCGAGGTCGGGGTTCCACTCGAAGAAGCGCTGGATGCGCTTGGCGTAGCGGTCGTGGACGCAGGCCCGGCGCGGCAGGCAGTGGCCGGGCAGCGTTCCGCCGGCGGGCAGGTCGGCGTCGTCGGGGTCGCGGCGGCGGTCGCGGTGGCCGCAGGCGCCGCAGTCGATCGGCTGGCCCAGCCAGTCGAGGGTTTCCAGGATGTCGTCGATCATGCGCCGGCCTCCATCGAAGCCCCTGCCGACGCCTCTGCCGACGCCTCCTCCAGCATGTCCGCCTCGTGCCGGTCGGCGACCGCGATCAGGCGGGCGGCGCCGAAGCGGTCTTCCGGGTCTAGCGTGCAGACCGTTCCCAGCGCCTCGCGCCCGGCGGCGAGCCGGCCGCAGCGCAACAGCAGGTAGCCGACGGCGACCAGCGCGAACAGGAACAGGCGGGGGGCGGGCTCGTGGCCGCGGAAGTCGGCGGTGGCCGGGGTGACCGCCCGCCAGTCGGCGTGGTTGACGCCCAGCGCCGCCATGGCGTGGCCGATCATCCGCTCGCCATAGACCAGGGCCGGCTCCAGGTCGGCCTTGTAGAAATGGAATTTGTAGTGGCCGAGATCGACCAGACGGTGCCCGGGGGCGATCTCGGCGGCACGGGCGAGGTGGGCGAGGGCGACCGGCGTGTCGGCATGGCTGGCGGCCGCCAGATGCAGACAGCGTTCCGCCTCGGGCGGGAGATCCCCGCCATAGTAGCGGCGCGCAAGCCACTCCTCATCCACCTCGTCCAGCATGGCGGCGTTCCCTTCGAACCCTCTCCGCGGGCGGGAGAGGGGGAAATCAGTTCATCGCGCAGGCCCCGTCACGCCGGGACGCAGCAATCCGCCGGACAGACGGCGGCGCATTGCGGGCTGTCGAACTGGCCCTGGCATTCGGTGCATTTGGCCGGGTCGATGACGTAGGTGCCCTTCTTCAGGCTGATGGCGATGTTCGGGCACTCGGCCTCGCAGGCGCCGCAGACGGTGCATTCGGCGGACTTGATCTTGTAGGCCATGGCTCTCTCCTTCGGTGAAAAGACGGTTGGGGATGGCTGTGGGTGGAAAGGGGATCAGGCGCGGCGCGCGGTCAGCGCCCCGGTGCGGATCACGGCGTCCTGGCCGGCGCGCGAGCAGACGGCGCCCTGGCCGAGGCGCTCGGCGTAGTCCTTGAAGTAGGCGAGGGCGGATTCCTCGATGTAGTCGAAGGCGAAGCGGTCGACCGGCTCGATCCCGGCATCGGCCAGCGACTTGGACGGGCAGCCGCCGATCTTGGCGACGAACACCGCGGTGCAGTCGTTGATGGCCGACAGCACGCCGTCCAGCGTGTCGGCGTCGCCCGATCCGCCTTCGCAATACTGGTCGACGCGGCGGTGGCCGACGAACTTGGCGCCGTTCAGGCCGACCTCGTAGATCTGGAATTCCTTGGCGTGGCCGAAATGCTCGTTGATGCGTTCGCCGCCCTTGGTGGCGACGGCGATCAGGATCGGGTCCACCGCGGCGCCGACGGCGTCCTGCACATCGGCCTGGGCCGCCGCCTTCGAGGCGTGGCGGCCGGCGCGCTCGGCCTCGACATGCTCGCGGTAGCTGCGGCGTGCTTCGTCGTCGTAGTCGGCGATCTCCATCGCCGCGATCTTGTCGGCGGTGAACTCCTCCCCGCGGTCCTCGCCGAGCAGGCCGACGGCGTCGGCGCGGCACTGGCGGCAGTGCCGCATCAGCTTGGCCCCGCCCTCGCAGGCGTCCTGGACGACCTTCAGTTCCTGCGCGGTGGGACCGCGCTGGCCGTTCAGGCCGAACCAGGTGCCGTGCGCCGGGTCGGAGATCAGCGGCATGATGTTGTGGAGGAAGGCGCCGCGGCTCTTCACCGCCTTGTTGACCTCCAGCAGGTGCTCGTCGTTGATCCCGGGGATCATGACGGAGTTCACCTTCACCAGGATGCCGCGCGAGGTCAGCATCTCCAGCCCCAGCATCTGCTGTTCGTGCAGGATCTTGGCGGCGTCCAGCCCGGTCCAGCGCTTGTGCTTGTGGAAGATCCAGGGGTAGATGCCGGCACCGACCTCCGGATCGACCATGTTGATGGTGATGGTGACGTGGTCGATGTTGTACTGGGCGATGGTGTCGACATGCTCGGGCAAAGCCAGCCCGTTGGTCGACAGGCAGAGCTTCAGGTCCGGCGCCTTTCGTTGCAGCATCTCGAAGGTGGCGAAGGTGTTCCTGCCGGCGGCGGCCAGGCTGTCGCCGGGGCCGGCGATGCCGATCACCGAGAGCTGCGGGATCTCCTGCGCGACCGCCAGGATCTTCCTGATCGCCTGGTCGGGCGTCAGCTTCTCGGAGACCACGCCCGGCCGGCTCTCGTTGGAGCAGTCGTATTTGCGGTTGCAGTAGTTGCACTGGATGTTGCAGGCCGGAGCGACCGCGACATGCATGCGGGCGAAATAGTGATGTGCCTCTTCCGAATAGCAGGGGTGGTTCTTCACCTTCTCCCACACCGCCGGGTCCATGTCGGCGGGACCATCGGACGAACCGCAGGACGATGACGAACAGCCGGACGCCGCCACCGGCGTCGCCATGGCGGCACCGGGCGGGGGGAGTTCGCCGAGCCCGAAGATGCTGTCGAGCGAAACCACGTTGCCCATCATCCACTCCTTCCCTGTCGTGCCCGACGACACCGTTGGACGGAGGGATCAAAGCAAGTTCGGGGCCACCGGGAAAAATGAAAGGGTTACAGTGGGTTGATCGTGTTTGTCGGGTCGGCCCATGCTGTCGTCATTGCGACAATGGGGGATGGCTGTCGGGGAAGCGACAATGAGCACGGCCGGCGCGGCCGGGGCCGTCAGGCCAACCCGCTCAGGCCAACTCGCCGCGGAAGGCGATGACGTGGTCCTGCCCTTCGTTCAGCGCCTCGGCGCCGAACCCGATCAGGCCGCGGCCGACCAGCTTGGTCGAATCGCGCCGCAGCACCACCGGCGGCGATCCGCCGCTGCGGATGAAGGTGCCGTTGGTCGAATGATCGGTCAGCAGGAAGCTCTCGCGGCTGAAGTCGATGACCGCATGCTGGCGCGAGGTCTGCGGCGATGCGATGCGAAGCCCGCTGCTCTCTTCCCGCCCGATGGTGACGCGGGGCAGGCTGCGGTTCATCGTGATGGCATGCCCGCGGTAGGACAGGTGCAGGGTCAGCATGGTCCCGCCGGACGGGGACGCCATCAGGAAACCCAGCGTGGTGCTGTCGATGGAGTCGTCGCCGTCCTTGTCGCTGAGGATCTGATGGACGCGGATCGGTGCCGTCTTGCCTTTCATGGCGACGTTGCTCAGCGGCTTCGTGCGGTCCCGCAGCTCGGCGGAAAGGCCGTCCACCAGTGCAGCGGTCGCCAGGATCTCGCCGGGGCGGGCGATCTGCTGGACCCGTGCGGCGACGTTGCAGGCATCGCCGTAGAGATCGCCTAGTCCCTCGACCACCGTCCCGTAATGCAGGCCGACCCGCAATCTCAGGTCGTAGCGTTCCTGGATGTCGATCATGGTGCAGGCGGCTCGCACCCCCTGGTCACCGGTCGCGAACGCCGCCAGCAGTCCGTCCCCCAGGCTCTTGATCACGCCGCCGCCGCTGCCTTCCACCAGTTGCCGCAGATGGGCGAGGACGCGCTGGGTCAGCGCGGCGGCGGTGACGTTGCCGATCCGCTCGTACAGCATGGTGCTGTCCGCGATGTCGACGAACATCAGGGCAAGGGGCTTTTCGAGCGACGGCAAGTCGTGATCCGTTCGACCTGTGAAAAGCCATCGGGAAGCGACGGCGCGGCAGGGTAGCATGAAACGCCGCCGCGGTGCGATGGCGGAGCGGACCGGCCCCGGGCAATCGCATCGGGCGAAACACGTCCGGAAATGGCGGCGGGGAAGATCGTCCATCCGGCCGCAGCGCGGGGCCGTCCGCGCCAACTCCAACGGCCACCCCGCGGACCCTAGAACCGCTTGATCTCGATGTTGTACTTGCGCAGGGCGTAGCTGACCTGACGGGTGGTCATGCCCAGAAGGCGGGCCGCCTTGGCCTGGACCCAGCCGGTGCGTTCCATCGCCCAGATCAGCCGGTCGCGCAACGGTCCCGCTTCGGGCTCGTCGAGCGGCAGGTCGGGAGCGGCGGAGGCGACGGCCGGCTGCGGTGACGGTGCCGAGGGCACAGGCGGGGCCGAAACCGCCGGCCGGGGGGCCGGCAGCGGTGCGATGGCTGTGGGCGGCAACGGCTTGGAGGCGCCGCAGACCGGAGACGGCCCGGCCGAACAGCCGGACGCGCAGGCCGGCCATTGCGCCCCGTTGGCCGGAACGGGGACCGCCGGCGGCATCGTGGCGCCCTGTGCGGGGCCGCCGGGCTGCGGGCGCTGCATCGCCGGATTGGCGGGGGCGCCGCTCATCGACGGGGCGAGCCCGCCGACCGCGGCACCCATGTTGCGGTACTGGAACAGCACCGAGGAATTGCACAGGTTCATGCTGCAGGACAGGTCGGGCACGCGGATGGTGCCGTTGCGGCACTGGGTGGCCGCCCGTTCGATGCAGTTCTCCAGTTCGCGCACGTTGCCGGGCCAGGTGCAGCGGTTCAGCACCTCCAGCGCATCATGGTCGATGTCGAGGTTCAGGCCGTTGTCGCGGCCGAACTTGGTGATGAAATGCCGGGCCAGGACGGCGATGTCGCCGCGCCGCTCGCGCAGCGGTGGCAGGTGGATGGTGACGACGTTGATGCGGAAATACAGGTCGGCGCGGAACTTGCCGTGTCCGACGGCCTCTTCCAGGTTGAGGTTGGTGGCGCAGATCAGGCGCACGTCGGTCTTGATGGTCTTCGATCCGCCGACCCGTTCGAACTCCTGCTCCTGCAGCACGCGCAGCAGCTTGGCCTGGAAGTTGGAGGAGATGTCGCCGATCTCGTCCAGGAACAGCGTGCCGCCCGACGCCAGTTCGAACCGACCCTTGTGGTCCTTCTGGGCGCCGGTGAAGGAGCCCTTCTCGTGGCCGAACAGCTCCGATTCCAGCAGGGATTCGGGCAGGGCGGCGCAGTTGACGCGGATGAACGGCGCGTCCTTGCGCGGCGACAGGTTGTGGATCGCCCGCGCGATCAGTTCCTTGCCGGTTCCGCTCTCGCCGCGGATCAGCGCCGTCGACTTGAAGGGGGCGACGCGGTGCACCTGGGCGAGGACGTCCACCATGTTGGGGCTGGTGCAGACGACGTCGCTGACCGGCGCCACGACCGGCCTCAGCTCCTTCTGGACGCGGAATGTCTCACGCATCATGAAGCGGCGTTCCTCGGCCACCGTCCGGTGCAGCCGCACGGTCTGGCCGATCAGGTTGGCGACCATGGTCAGGAAGCGGACATCCGCGCCGAAATGGCCGCTCGGCCCTTCGTCGGAGATGCGGTCGATGGTCAGCACGCCGATGACGGTGCCGGCCGCCTTGATCGGCACCCCGACCAGAGAGGCCACCTGTTCGTCCAGGTCGTCGCGCCCGCCCGAGCGGTTGTTGAACAGCGGCTCCTCGGCGAGGTTGGGAACGACCGCCGGCATGCCCGTCTTCAGGATGCGGCTGCTGATGCTCTCGCCTTCATTGTAGTCGATCTGCTGGGCCGGGGAATCCTTGGGCAGTCCCTGGGCGGCGACCAGCCGCAGCGCGCCATCCTCGCCCTGCAGGTAGACGCGGCCGCGATGCATCTGCAGTTGGTAGGACAGTGCCCGCAGCACCTCGCGCAGGGTCTGTTCCAGATCCAGGGACGAGCCGAGGATCTTGCTGACCTCGTAGATCGTCAGCAGTTCAAGGTTGGAAGACGACGCGGACTGGGCGGCACTCGGCATTGTCGATCCCCTCGCTCGGCTGGGGACCCTGGAGCTTGCGGTCGGGGCACTGCGGCCCAGGCAACGCCAACGCTTCGGGTCCCGGCTCCTGCGCCTTGATCCGCTCCTCCCAAGAGCAGGGCGGCCGTTTGTCCGGCAGCCCGTCTGGCCCGTGTTATCGTTCCGGGTCGTGCGCGGCCGGCGTCGGTTCGTACGCTGGCGGCTGGTGGAAAGTGTCTGTGACTGCTCGCGGAAAGGCAAGACTTTTTGCATAGTTTCTACCGCGATGCACAATGACCTTCGCCATTGGAGGTAAAGCCGGGTTGTGGTAATAACTGACCGTCCAGTCAGAAGGGAAGAGCCATGCCCGACCGTGCCCGCAACGCTGACGGCGATGACGGTGACGGTACGCCGCGGCGCTGGCGCCGCCGCAAGCAGGCCCGCCCGCAGGAGATCGTGGCGGCCGCCATCGACGTCTTCGCCGAACGGGGGTTCGCCGCCGCGCGGCTGGACGAGGTTGCCGGCCGCGCCGGCGTCAGCAAGGGAACGCTCTATCTCTACTTCCCCAGCAAGGACGACCTGTTCAAGGCGGTGGTCCGCACCGCGATCCTGCCCGACCTGGAGCAGGTGGAGGCGATGGTCGCCGCGGATCGGGGTGCCGTCTTTCCCATGCTGGAACGGCTGCTGCGCCTGGTTGCCGACCGTATCGCCACCACGCGGGTGGCCGTCGTTCCGCGTCTGGTGATGGCCGAAGCCGGCAACTTCCCGGACCTGGCCGCCTTCTACCATCGCGAGGTGATCAGCCGTGGATTCGCCCTGCTCGCCGGTCTCCTGCGCCGTGGCGTCGAGGCCGGCGAGTTCCGCCCGCTCGACATCGATCATGGCGTCCGCCTGATCGTGGCGCCCCTGCTGATGGGGGCACTCTGGCGCGGATCCTTCAGCGGAATCGACGGTGCCGTGCCGCTCGACCTGCCGGCGCTGGTCGACACCCACATCGCGCACCTGCGGCTCGTCCTGCTCGGTGGTCACGAGGCCGGGGGCGTGCCATGAGTGGCCTGCTGGAGTGGCTGGCCATGCTGGCCGCCACCCTTGGCTTGCCGCTGGCCGGCGGCCCGCCGCCGCTGGCGCACGGCTATGTGGAAGGGGAATATCTTCGCATCGCGGCACCTGCCGCCGGGACGCTGGAAAGCCTGTCCGTCGCCCGTGGCACCCAGGTTGCCGCGGGGGCGCCGCTGTTCGCCATCGACCGCACGGCCGCCAGGGCGGAGCGCGACCGCTTGGCGGCGGCGCTGGCTCAGGCCCGGGCGGAGCGCGCCGACCTCGCCACCGGCCGCCGGCCGCAGGAAGTGGCGGTGCTGGTGTCACAGAAGGCGCAGGCCGAGGCGGCACTGCGCTACTCCACGGCCGAACTCGCCCGCCAGACGCAACTGACCGCGCGCAGGGTCAGTTCTCCGGACAAGCTCGACCAGGCGCGGGCAGCCTACGACCGCGACCTCGGGCGTCTGGCGGAAGCCGAAGCCCAGCTTGCCGTCGCGGCGCTTCCGGCGCGTGACGAGCAGCGGCGCGCCGCCGACCAGGCGGTGATGCAGGCCGAGGCGGCGCTCGTCCAGGCGGAGCGCCGGCTGGCGGACCTCGCCCCGACCGCGCCGGCCGGCGCCCTGGTCGACGACACGCTCTACAATCCCGGCGAATGGGTGCCGGCCGGGTCGCCGGTGGTTTCGCTGCTGCCACCGGAGCGGGTCAAGCTCGTGCTGTTCGTTCCGGAGACGGCTTTGGCCAGGGCGGTGCCGGGAACGGACCTCGCGATCGGTTGCGACGGCTGCCCACCGGGGCTTTCCGCCAGGATACTGCGTGTCGCTTCGCAGGCCGAATATACGCCGCCGGTGATCTACAGCGTCGGCAGCCGCGGGAAGCTCGTCTTCCGGGTGGAGGCCCGGCCGGCGGCGACGCCTGGGCCTCCGCTCAATCCTGGCCTCCCGGTGGACGCCTGGATCGCCGCGGAGGATGGCGGCCGATGACGGGGGCGGGGGCCGGCACCGGTGCGGACAGGGCGGCGCCGGTGATCGACGTGCGCGGGCTGGTCAAGCGATTTGGTGCCAAGACGGTGGTCGACAACGTGTCGATCCGCGTCGATGCCGGCGAGATCTACGGCTTTCTCGGCCCCAACGGGTCGGGCAAGACCACGACCATCCGCCTGCTGTGCGGCCTGCTGACCCCGGATGCCGGGGCGGGCACCTGCCTGGGGTTCGACATCCGCACCCAGGGGGCGGCGATCAGGCGCCAGGTCGGCTACATGACCCAGAAGTTCAGCTTCTGGGAGGATCTCAGCATCGCCGAGAATTTGGATTTCGTCGCCCGGATGTACGGATTGCCCGACCGGCGGCGCCGGGTGGCGGAAGCGCTGGAGCGGCTGGGGCTGGCCAACCGCCGCAGCCAACTGGCCGGAGAGCTGTCGGGTGGCTGGAAACAACGTCTGGCGCTGGCCGCCTGCATCCTGCACGCCCCCAAGCTGTTGCTGCTCGACGAGCCGACGGCGGGTGTCGATCCCAAGGCGCGGCGGGAGTTCTGGGACGAACTCCACCGGCTGGCCGGGGAGGGGCTGACCGTTCTGGTGAGCACGCATTACATGGACGAGGCGGAGCGCTGCCATCGCATCGCCTACATCGCCTATGGGACGCTGATGGCCGATGGCACGGTCGGGCAGGTCATCTCGGCATCGGGCCTGCACACGCGGGTCGTCGGCGGAGCCGGCCCGCACTCCGGCCTGCACCAGATGGCCGCGGAGCTCCGGAGGCGCCCCGGGGTCGAGATGGTGGCGGTGTTCGGCAGCAGCCTGCACGTCAGCGGCTCCGACCGCGCCGCCCTGGACCGGACGCTCGATCCCTGGCGGGAGGATCCGGGCCTGCGGATCACCGAGGCGGAGCCGACGCTGGAGGACGTCTTCATCCACCTGATGAACCGCAGCCCGGACAACTTCGGATAGACTTACTCGATGCTCGCGGAGGTGACGCCGGTGTTCTTGTTCCACTTCAGCGTCAGCTTCGAAATCTTACAGAGATTCAGGCCGCCCCAGACAGCGGAATCACCGTCGTCGTAGATGACCTTCATGTCCCATTTGCAGGTCGCTTCGGCCTTGTCGAAAGAAACCTCGAACTCCTCGCCGTTTTCCAGCAGGTCACGGCCCAGGATATCCTCGTCCCAGCTATTGCTGTTGCTTTCGGACACATAGATATGCTTCAGGGCATATCCGGTCTTGTTGAGGATGCTGAAGTCCTGCTGCCCGGCGAATGCAGCGCCATGCATGAACAGCAGCGAGGACGCAACCAGAAGGGCCTTGGAGGCAACAGTCTTCAAGATTATCTCCATGGAGAAAAAGGATTACACCAAAAGCTAATCAGTGCAATTGGAGACGGTCAAGCCGCAATCCGCCGAATTATTAAGAAAACTTAGTTTTATCCTTTCGCTCGTAAGAAATAAAAATACGGGGCAGATGGTCCGCAGCGGCCCCGCATCGAACCCGCGACGGCGTGGCGCCGGCGATAGCCGGTGCTTCGGCGGTTGCAAGAGGCCAATGGTCGCAAGTGCTTGGCACGTCGGGTGCTTTATCGCGGCGCACAAGATGTGGTACATCTCGAAAACCGGCATCGTCCGCCGGACAAGATCATGACCAAGTCAGGACCGCCGCAGGCGAAGGCCCGCGGCGGTTGCAACCGAGGGGAAGGAACAACGCATGTCGGGATTCAAGGATGCACCGCCGGATGAACGTTCGGAGCTGTCTCCGGAGCAGGAAAGCGCGATCCGCATCGTGGCCAACAACCTGCACCGCCTGAACGACGCCGTCGTCAAGGCGGTCGAGGCCGGCATCACGGTGGAGCTGATGCGCACCGCCCGCTACCACAATGAGGCCGGCAACTGGGGCGACCAGCTCACCCCGGTGATCCGCCCCGGCAAGTGACCGGTTCGGCCGGCCGCGCCTCCGCTTCCGGAGGCGCGGCCGGCCGGCTTGGCCCTGCTGCTGAAGGCCTCATCCGTGCGGCGGGTGCGGCCTTTTTTCATATGCCGAGATAATTCGCGTGCCATCGGAAGACAGGCTGGCCAGCCGGCATCATGGGTCCAAACTTGTTGGGCGTTCCGCTTTCGATGCGAGGTCCAGCCATGACGCCGAGCGACCGCGACCGATCCGCTTCCGATACCCAGCCGAGCCCCAGCGAGCTGCACGAGATGTGGAGTTTGCATCGACTGCAGTCCCCGACATTCGACGACCTGACGCGCGGCCTGTGCCTCGGCCTGGTCTGGTGCATGGCGATGTGGACGCCGATGTTCCTCAGTGCCCTGACCTGAGGCGGCCGTCCGGACGCATGGTGCCGGTTTCGCCATCCTTGGTCCGGTCGCCGGCCGCCTGGTCGCCGGCCGCTTGGTTTTCGGCCACCCGCCCGCTGGTCAGTGCGCGGATGCGCGCGGCAAGCTGATCGGGCGTATAGGGCTTGGGCAGGACCGAAGCAAGGTCGGCCCCCATCGTCGACAGCGATTCCGGACTGTAGCCGGACGCCAGCAGGACCGGCAGTCGCGGCCAGCGCTCGCGGATGCGGCGGGCGAGGTCGATGCCCGACACGCCGTGAGGCATCACCACATCCGACACGACGATGTCGAAGTCGGCGTCCCGCTCCAGCAGGTCCAGTGCCTCGACGCCGTGTTCCGCCGTCTCGACCGTGAAGCCGTCCTGCACCAGCCCCTCGACCGTCGCCAACAGCACCAGGGCATTGTCCTCCACCACCAGGACGCGCAGGCCTCGGCCGTCGGCCGGAGCCCCGGCCGACTCCCCGGTGTCGGCGGCCGGAGCAGTCGCCGCACCTTCGGCCAGAGGCAGGTCGATCATCACCCGCGTCCCGGCGCCCGGCCGGCTCTCGATGGTAGCGTTGCCGCCGGACTGGCGGGCGAAACCGTAGACCATCGACAGGCCAAGCCCGGTCCCCTTGCCCATGGCCTTGGTGGTGAAGAAGGGGTCGAACGCGCGGGCGGCCACGTCCGGCGCCATTCCGGTTCCGGTGTCGACGACCTCGATCCGCACCATCCGCGGTGAAGGGCCGCGTGTGAGCGCGACGCGCACGCGGCCGCCCTCGGGCATGGCATCGCGTGCATTCACCACGAGGTTCAGCACCGCCATCTCGAGCTGGATGGGATCGACCGCCACGGTCCAGGTGCCGGGGGCCAGGTCCCAGTCCAGCGCGACGTCGCCGCGGACCGAATGCTCGATCAGGTCACCCATCCGCCGCAGGCTGTCGCCCAGATCAAGCAGGGCTGGGTTGACCGCGTCCTGCCGGGAGAAGGCCAGCAGTTGGCGCGTGAGCTTCTCCGCCCGCTCCAGCGCCGTGCGGGCACCGTCGAGGTAGCGGTGCGCCTCGGTGGGAAGGTGGCGGGACAGCAGGTGCAGGTTGGCCAGCGCCGCGGTCAGCAGGTTGTTGAAGTCGTGGGCGACACCGCCGGTGAGCTGGCCCAGCGCCTCCATCTTCTGGCTCTGGCGCAGCGCCTCCTCCAGGCGCTCCCGGTTGCGCGTTTCCTCGGCCCAGCGGCGCACGGCCGCGTTTTCGGAAACCGCACGGCCATAGGCCAGCCAGGCGATCAGCGCCAGCGCCAGCGTCGCCGGCGCCACGAAGGCGGCATCCATGGCCATGTTGCGCCACCAGGCCGTGATCACCCGTGCCTGGTCGAGCCCATAGACGACATAGACGGGAAAGTCGCCGACGCGCCGGTAGGCGTACAGGCGATCGCGGCCGTCGAGTGCGCTTTCGGTGCGGTAGATCCCTTCCTCGCGCCGCTCGCGAAGCTGGGCGAGAAGCCCGCGGTCCGGCGGCAGCACCACCGGTGCGTCGAAGCCGGTGGGCGGGAAGCGCATCAGGATCAGGCCGTCCTCGCGAACCAGGCTGACCGACTGGCCGCCGATCCCGAAGGCGCTGCGGTAGAAGCTCGCGAAATAAGCGGGATTGACGGTGGCGTTGATCACTCCGTCGAAGCCGCCGTCGGGTCCCCCCGGCCCGCTGCGGCGCCGGCTGATGCCGAAGCTGGGCCGGCCGCTGGCCGGATCGGCCAGGGTCTCTCCGATCAGCAGCCCGGCGTCGCTTTCGCGCTGCAGTCGGAAATAGGTCCGTCCCCCGACGTAGAAGCGGTGCGAGGGAAACTCGATGCTGGAGTTGCGGACGACGCCATCGGGATCGGCCAGTCCGATGCTGCCGATCTGCTCCAACTCACCGGCAAGCGTCCTCAGATAGCCGTGCAGGGACTCCGACGTGGTGATCTCGGCCCAGCTTCGCCCCCGGATCCGCTCGTCGACGCGATCCAGCACCTGTTCGACCGTATCGAATACCTTGAGCACATGCTCATGCAGGATCAGCGCATTCTTGCGGCTGTCCTGCTCGGCCTCGGCCTGCGCCTCCCATCGCTCGCGCCAGCCGATCCCGGCGAACAGCACCAGCGGCAGCGCCACCGACACGGCCAGCAGGAGGCGCAGCAGCCGCAGAGAGGCCGTGCGGTCGGTCCAGCTTTCGTGACTGCGCAAAGCCATGGCCGTCCAGATCGAGGGTGCCGGCCGGCAACGGACCACCTGCGCCGCGGGCACGATACCGTCCCACCATCGCCGAATCGGCGGCGGCTGGGCAACTCCGACTTCCGGCAGGGGCGCGTGCCGTCAGCCCTCGCAGTCGCAGGTTAGCGGGAATTGTCCCTCGGTCCGACGGCGGCGGCGGACATCGGCACCATCCCCGTTGGGGCGGGGCATGCCGCAGGCCGAACCCAGCCGGTCGCGGAGATGGTCGAGATGCGCAGTGGTCAGGATGGCGGCGCCGGCATAGAAGGGTTCCCGGCAACGGGTGGCGATGCGGCTGCAGAAGCCGGGAATCCAGCGCAGGACATGACGGTCGAGAAACTGCACGCCGTCCGCCTTGCGGCCGAGGTCGAGAAGATGGGCGAGCAGCAGCAGTTCCGCCGCGACATGGTCCTCCGGCAGCCGGTCGGCCGGCGGCCGGCGCAGCGCCGTCTCGAACCCCGCGCGCCAGCCGCGCAGGGACGCTGCCGCGGCGGGGCGTGCCTGCACGTCGAGCCAGGGAGCCTCGGTCGGGCAGGCGCAATATTCGCCGGTGACGTGGATGGTGGTGTAATCGCTGGCGAGCGGCGAGATCGACCGGCGGGTGATGCGGGGGGGCAGGTCGCTCACCACCTCGTCGATCAGGGCCGACGCCTGGATGGCGTCGTCGCGGTCGAGAGCGAGGCCCCGGCCGCCGATGGGATTGTTCCGCAGATCCTCCAGGAAGGCGGGGGTCGGCGCCTGGGCATGCAACAGGGCGAGGAGGCGCAGGGCTGCGGCGGCGTCGCCGAAATCGGCATCCTGCTCCGCCGGAGAGCCGTCTCCCGCTGATGCTCCTCCCGGGGCGGCGTCCGCCACCGGCCTGCCGGTTTCATCGTCATCGGGAGTGCGCTGGCGGACCAGCGGGGCGGCCGCCTCCAGAACCATGCTGTCCACGCTGCTCCTCCCGGCGCCCCATCCCATCCGGAGCAGGCCGGAACCGGCGGGCCGAACGGATCATGGGCCGAACATTTGCGCGATATTGTTCTATGTCTTTACTACCAGAGGGGTGGGGGGCGGTCAACGCGGCCGATGAAAAAGGGCAGGAACAGGTTCGCCGTTGCCTTTCGCAAGAACCTCCGACCATATCCGGATCCGCCATCACAGGAGGACCGACCGCCATGCCGCTGCTCCCGATCGAACAGGGCGACGCCGCCGCCGAGGTGCGTGCCGTCTACGACGACATCAAGACGACGCGCGACGTTCCCGACGTGAACAATTTCTGGAAGGTCATCGCCCATCATCCGGCGACCCTGAAACGGACATGGGAAAGCCTGAAGGAGGTGATGGGACCGGGGACCCTCGACCCGCTGGTCAAGGAGATGATCTTCGTCGCTGTCAGCGTCACCAACAACTGCCAGTATTGCATCCGGTCCCACGAGGCTGCGGCGCGGCGACTTGGCATGACCGACGCGCAGTTCGGAGAGCTCATGGCGGTGGTCGGCATGGCCAACGAGACCAACAGGCTCGCCACCGGCTATCAGGTGGAACTCGACGAGCGTCTGAAATAGGGGCACCGATCAAGCGGCGCGGCGGTCCGGTTGGGCCGATTCGTCCCGGCGCCGCTGCGCGAGCCCGTTCATCAGGTCGCTGCGGACGGTGTAGTGGGCGATGCTCCGGCCGTCGTCGAGCTCCTCGCTGGCGATGCGCTCCACCCGCACCTCGACATCCCAGCCGACCTTCGCCCAGGCCGCACGGATGCGGCGTGCCAGTTCGTGCGCTCCGCGCTCGCTGAAACCGTCGAGGCGGCCGGAGGACGGACCCGGCTGGAAACGGGGGTGACGCTGAACCATGGCCGGAAGCTCCTTGCTTGATGCCCCCGGCGCAAGCCGGCGGGGCGGTGAGCAAGGAATAATCCAAAATGGATTTTATAGTCCAAGAATAACCGATACCAAAGTGGTATCCCGTTATGGTTCCTGAAGGCCGACCACGGTGTGCAGGGTGTCGAGGTCGGCGAGTGCGACGGCGAACTCGCGGTCGGCCGGCTGATACTCGCGCAGCACCACCACGTCGGAGCCGCGGCGGACGAACTCCTTGACCAGCACCGCCCTGTTGCGTTTGACCACCACGACGCCCGATCCTGGCGATGGCGGCTTGTGCGGGTTCACGTGAAGCAGTTGCGCCGGGCGGAAGCGGGGCATCATCGAGTCGCCGACGACATACATCGCATAGGGGTCGCGGGCGTTCTTCAGGTAGTCCGGCCTGGCGATCCAATCGATCGGGCCGTCCTCCAGGAACATCTCCTGGTCGACGCCGCCGCGTGCCGCTGCGCGGACGGGCATGGAGGAGGGCGGGTGGCCACCTGCGGCGGAGCCGGCGCGCAACAGCGGCAGGGCGGCTGCCGGGCGGGCGCCGGTACCCGCCCGCGCGGCGGCCGGACCGGAGACCGGGGCGGGAGCCGCGCCGGGAGCCGCGTCGAGCCCGAGCAGCACCGTCGGCTCGACGCCCAGCGGATGGGCGAGCTTCACCGCCCAATCCACGGTCATCTTGCGCTGGCCGGTCTCCAGCTTGTTGATCTGGGGCTGCGAGGTCCCCGCCAGTTCGGCCAGCTTCTCCTGGCTCAAGCCGGCGGCCTGCCGCAGGTCGCGCATCGTGGTCATGCCGCTTCATACCAAAACGGCTTTGGAAAGTCCATCGCGCTGGAATAAATCCAGTTGCGCGCAGAACTCGCCTTGGTCTAAACCATTGCGGTATGACGCTCGACGACTGGCTCACCCGGACCGCCACCAAGGAAGAGGCCTTCGCCGCCCTGATCGGGACGAGCCAGGCCGCGGTCAACCGCTATCGCCGCGGCCGGCGCGTTCCCCGCCCGCTGGTGATGGCCCGCATCGTCGCCGCGACGGCCGGGGCGGTGACGGCGAACGACTTCCACGGGCTGGCGGACCGGGGCGGCGGCCGATGAGGGGGGAGCGGAGCGGGAACGGGAATGGTGAGGGCATGGAAAAGGCCCATCCCCGTCGGGAATGGGCCTTTTCCGAAAGCGGAAGGCGGGAGCGGGTGCCGTGTTACGAGAACAGGCTGGAAACCGACCGTTCCTCGCTGATGCGCATGATCGCCTCCGCCAGCAGCGGGGCGATGGTGAGCTGCCGGATGTTGCGCGATACGCGCACGGCTTCCGTCGCCTGGATGCTGTCGGTGGTGACGAGCTGCGACAGCGGCGACACGGCGACGCGGGCGACCGCACCGCCGGACAGCACGCCGTGGGTGCAGAAGGCGTGGACCGACTTGGCGCCGGCATCCATCAGCGCCACCGCGGCGTTGCACAGGGTGCCGCCGGAGTCGACGATGTCGTCCAGCAGGATGCAGCGGCGGCCGTTGGCGTCGCCGATGATGTTCATCACTTCCGACACGCCGGCGCGCTCGCGCCGCTTGTCGATGATGGCGAGATCGACATCGAGCCGCTTGGCCAGCGCGCGGGCGCGCACCACGCCGCCGACGTCCGGGGACACGATGGTCACCTCGTCGATGTTCTCGAAGGACTGGCGGATGTCCTTCTCGAAGACCGGGGCGGCCATCAGGTTGTCGGTGGGGATGTCGAAGAAGCCCTGGATCTGGCCGGCGTGCAGGTCCATCGTCAGCACGCGGTTGGCGCCGGCCTGGGTGATCAGGTTGGCGACCAGCTTGGCCGAGATCGGCGTGCGCGGGCCGGTCTTGCGGTCCTGGCGGGCGTAGCCGTAGTAGGGGATCACCGCGGTGATGCGCCGGGCCGACCCGCGCCGCAGCGCGTCGATCGTCACCAGCAGTTCCATCAGGTTGTCGTTGGCCGGGGCTGACGTCGACTGGATGACGAACACGTCCTCGCCGCGCACGTTCTCCAGGATCTCGACGAACACCTCCATATCCGAGAAACGGCGGATGCTCGCTTTGGTCAGCGGCACGCCGAGACAGGTGGAGATCGCCTCGGCCAGCGGACGGTTGCTGTTGCCGGCAAGCACCTTCATCGGGGACGGCTCTCTTTGCAGGGAAACGGCTCAAGGCACGTCCGCCGCTCGCGCGCCGCCGCCCCTTGAAAACGGGGCGGACCATAACAAAGGGTGGTGCCCGTGTAAACGTTCCATGACGGTGGGGCCTTTCCCCAATGGGGAAAACCGCCTTGCGCGGGGGGCATGGCCACGGCCACGCTCCCCGTCCGTCCGGGACCGTTCAACCCTGCAGGACGATGGCCGACAGGCCGCGCCCGTAATCGGCCTCACCGCGGTGGCAGGACCTGCGGTAGCTGAAGAAGCGGTCCTCTTCCGCAACCGTGTCGTTGGGGCAGCGCTGGATCACCGTGACTCCGGCATCGCCGAGCCGGCGGGTGACATAGGCGGCGAGATCGAACAGGAAATGGCCGGGCTTGCGGGCTGGCGCGAAATAGTCGCGGTTGCGCGCATCCTCCTCCTCGAACGGGGCGGGGAACTCGGGTCCCACCTCGTAGGAGCGCTGGGCGATGCAGGGGCCGATGCAGGCGACGATTCGCCCCGGCTTCGCCCCCAGCTCGACCATGCGGGCGACGGTCGCCTCGACGACACCGGCCTTGGCCCCCTTCCAGCCGGCATGGGCGGCGCCGATCACCCGCGCCTTGCTGTCGGCGAACAGCACCGGCGCGCAGTCGGCGGTCAGGATGCCCAGCGCGATGCCGGTCTGCCGGGTGGCCATGGCGTCGGCCTTGGGGGCGGTCCCCGGCGCCCACGGCTCCTCCACGACGACGCAGGTCGGGCTGTGCACCTGATGGCAGGTGATGAGGTGGCTCGGCTGCACCTCCATGCGCGCGGCGGCGCGGGCGCGGTTCTCGTGCACCGCGGCCGGCGAGTCGTTGGAGCCGAGCCCGCAGTTCAGCGAGGCGTAGAGACCAGTGGACACGCCGCCGTTGCGGGTGAAAAAGGCGTGGCGGATGTGGGTGATGTCGTTCAGCGCGCCGAGTGTGATCACGAACGCCGTCCTTCCCTGTTGTTGGCTGGCCGCTTCGCCGTTCCCCGCCGGTGGGGGAGGCGCGCCACGCCGACGGCGTGCCGTCGGCGCGCTGGCCATCCGGGGGGATCCGTCGACCCCGGATGAGCGGCCTGATGTTCGGAAATATTGTATCGGAAGCCCGGCGGTTTCCAGACGCTCAGGGCGTCTCGAACCCGGCCGGAGGGGTCTCCCTGGCGAACGCGCCGGGGGAGGCCAGGGCGATCAGCTTGAACAGCCTGCCCATCTGCGCGGGGTCGATCAGGCGGTCCAGGGCCGCGCGGATGTCGCGGGCCTGGGCCGGGGTCGCCTTGGCCGACAGGGCGGCGGCGCGCTCGCGGATGCCGAGGCGGCACAGCCACTCTCCCTGTTCGACCGGACCGAAGCTTTCCGCACCGCCCTCGCGTGCCGCTGCGGCGATCGCCGCGAAGTCGACATGGGCGGTCAGGTCGGCTTCGCCGGGCGCGTCCAGAACCGGGGCGAAGGCATGGCGGCGCACTGCCTGCAGCGTGTCGCCCGCCACTGGCCCGTAGGCGTAGCCATAATCGATGAGCAGGGCCGCGCCGGGGGCCGCCGCCAGCCGGGCGCCGATGGCCCGCGCCACCGCCTGGCTCGCCGGGGAAACCTCCACCACGCTGCCGTCGGGCTGGTCGCGCAGCGCGTCGGGGACCAGCCGGCTGCCGGAACTGCCGAAGGCTTCCAGCACGAAGCGGAAACGCGGCTCCTCCGCGCTTCCGGCGGGGTCGATGTCGACCAGCCGCTCGAACCAGCCGTGCGCCGTCTTCTGGACCTGGCGGATCGGCAGGGCGTCGAAGAACTCGTTGGCGACGAGGATGGTGGGGCCGTCCGGCACCTCCTCCAGCCGGTCATGCCACCGGAGGGCATCGCCCAGCAGCGGCTGCAGCGTCTGGCGCTGGCGCTCCCTCAGGACCGGGCTGGTTTCCACCAGATGGACGGTGGCGTTGTCGCGGAACAGGGGCAGCACCGCCGCCGCCCGCAGCAGGTCGGCCATCAGCGTGCCGCGGCCGGGACCGACCTCCACCAGGTGGAAGGGACCGGGACCCCCCAGCCGCGCCCAGCTCTCCGCGCACCACAGCCCGACCAGCTCGCCGAACATCTGGCTGATCTCGGGCGCGGTGGTGAAGTCGCCGCCGACTCCGAACGGGTCCTGGCGCATGTAGTAGCCGAGCCGCGGATGGCCGAGAGCCTCGGCCATGAAGGCGCCGACGCTCAGCGGGCCGTCCAGCAGGATGCGGCGTGCCAGCAGATGCGCCAGCGTCTCGCCGTTGCCCGGAGCGCCGGGGATGCCTTCGCCGCCGGCCATCGCGTCAGGCCAGGATCGCTTGGCGCCGGCCGCGCAGCACCAGCCAAAGGCCGACCGCCAGCATCGGCAGCGACAGGAGCTGCCCCATGGTCGCGCCGGCGAACAGGAAGCCAAGCTGCGGGTCGGGTTCGCGGAAGAACTCGACGGCGATCCGCGACAGGCTGTAGCCGATCAGGAACAGGCCGCCGACGGTGCCCGGGCGGCGGCGCAGCGCCGGGACACGGATGGCGACCGCCAGCAGGATGAACAGCAGCAGCCCTTCCAGAGCCGCCTCGTAGAGCTGGCTGGGATGGCGCGGCACCTGCAGCGGGTCGCGCGGGAACACCATGGCATAGGCGAAGTCGGGCGCCGGCCGGCCGTACAGCTCGCCGTTGATGAAGTTGGCGATGCGGCCGAAGAACAGCCCGATCGGCGCGCAGGCGGCGACGATGTCGCCGAAGACGAAGGGGGAGATGCCGCGGCGCCAGCAGAACAGCCCGATCGCCGTCAGGACGCCGACCATGCCGCCGTGGAAGGACATGCCGCCGTGCCAGACCTGGAGGGCGTCCAGCGGGTTTTCCACGTAATAGGGCAGGTTGTAGAACAGCACGTAGCCGATCCGGCCGCCCAGGATGGTGCCGACCACCGCCCAGGTCAGGAAGTCGTCGAAATCCGCCGGCGAGGGGCGGCTGTCGGGGTCGAGCCGCGCCAGCCCCAGGCAGTAGCGCCAGCCCAGCACGAAGCCGGCGAGATAGGCCAGCGCGTACCAGCGGACGACGACCGGCCCGACGGCGAGGGCCACCGGGTCGATGGTGGGGAAGGGTATGGCCAGCATGAGGGCTCCGGTCAGCGGTAGGGGTCGGGCTGCGACAGGAAATCCTGCACGTAGCGCCGGACTCCTTCCTCCAGTTCGGTGAAGGGCTGGTCGAACCCGGCGGCGCGCAGGCGATCCGTCGTCGCCTGCGTGAAATATTGGTATTTGCCGCGCAGATGCTCGGGCATATCGAAGTACTCAATCCGGGGGGGCTGTCCCAGGGCTGCGAAGGTCGCCAGCGCCAGATCGCGGAAGCTCCGCGCCTTGCCCGTGCCGACGTTGAACAGGCCGCTGACCTCCGGATGGTCGTAGAGCCACATCATCACGGCGACGCAGTCGTCGACGAAGATGAAATCGCGGAGCTGGCCGCCATCCTCGAAGCCCGACCGGTGCGACTTGAACAGGCGGGCCGGCTGCCCGGCGCCGAGCTGCGGGTACAGCTTGGCGACGACGCTCATCATGTCGCCCTTGTGTGCCTCGTTGGGGCCGTAGACGTTGAAGAACTTCAGCCCGGCCCATTGCGGCGGGACAAGGTCGCCGCCGGCGACCGCACGGGCGACCCGGCGGTCGACGAGGTGCTTCGACCAGCCGTAGGCGTTGAGCGGCCGCAGCCGGGCCAGCCCGTCGCAGGACCCGTCATCCTCGAAGCCGGCGGAGCCGTCGCCGTAGGTTGCGGCGCTCGATGCGTAGATCAGCCGGCAGCCGCGCCAGGAGCACCAGCGCCACAGGTCGAGGGTCAGGGCGACGTTGTTGGCGACGATCCTGTCGACGTCGCGCTCGGTGGTGGCGGAGATGGCGCCGAGGTGGAAGATCATGTCGATCTCGGCCGCGTGCTGGTCGAGGAAGGCCATGGTCTGCTCGGGCGCGACCAGGGCTGCGACCTCGCGCTTGGCCAGGTTCTGCCATTTCTCGCCGTCGCGGAAGCGGTCGACGACGACCAGGTCGGTGATGCCGCGCGCGGCCAGCGCCGCGACGAGGTTGGAGCCGATGAAGCCGGCCCCGCCGGTGACCACGATCATGCCGCTGCCCGCTGTTGACTGAAGCGATGGCGGACTTATAGGCGGCCAGGGCGGTGGGGGCAAGGTTGGTCCCCCCTCTCCCGCTCGGGCGGGCGGAAGAGGGGAGAGTGCGGTCCTTTACCGAGTCGCCCGGTTCGCGGCGCTGACCAGCGCGCGCAGCGAGGCGGTCACGATGTCGGCGTCGATGCCCACGCCGAACAGCGTCTTGTCGCCGGTCTTGACCTCGACGTAGGCGCAGGCCTGGGCGTCCTCGCCGGCGCCGATGGCATGCTCGCGGTAGTCGACCACGTGCAGGTCGACGCCGCAGCCCTGGCGCAGGGCGTCGAGGAAGGCGTCGATGGGGCCGTTGCCCTTGCCCTTGGTGGTGACGGTCTGGCCGTCGCGGCGCATCACCACGCTCATGGCGCGGGCGCCGGAGTTGGGGCCGCGCGGCTCGGTCGAATGCTCGACCAGTTCCAGCGGGCGGTCGGCATCCAGGTACTCCGCCTTGAAGGCGGCGTGGATGTCGGCGGGCGACAGCTCCTTGCCGGTCTCGTCGGCGACGCGCTGGACGACCTTGGAGAACTCGATCTGCAGGCGGCGCGGGATCTGCAGCCCGTAGTCCTTCTCCAGCACGTAGGCGATGCCGCCCTTGCCGGACTGGCTGTTGATGCGGATCACCGCCTCGTAGCTGCGGCCCAGGTCTTGCGGGTCGATGGGCAGGTAGGGGACCTCCCACTTGCCGGTGTTGGACTTGGTCAGCGCCTTCAGCCCCTTGTTGATGGCGTCCTGGTGCGAGCCCGAGAAGGCGGTGAAGACCAGCTCGCCGGCATAGGGGTGGCGCGGGTGGACGGGCAACTGCGTGCAGTATTCCGATACGCGGACGACCTCGTTGATGTCGTCGATGCTCAGGCCCGGGTCGACGCCCTGGGTGAACATGTTCAGCGCCAGCGTGACGATGTCGACGTTGCCGGTGCGCTCGCCGTTGCCGAACAGCGTGCCCTCGACGCGGTCGGCGCCGGCCAGCATGCCCAGCTCCGCCGCGGCGACGCCGGTGCCGCGGTCGTTGTGCGGATGCAGCGAGATGATGGCGGCGTCACGGTTCTTCAGATTGCGGCAGAACCATTCGATCTGGTCGGCATGCACGTTCGGCATCGACATCTCGACGGTGGCCGGCAGGTTCAGGATGACCTTGTTGGCGGCCGAGGCGCCCCAGGTCTCCATCACCGCCTCGCAGATCTCGACCGCGAAATCCAGTTCGGTGCCGGTGAAGCTCTCCGGCGAGTATTGCAGGACGATCTCCGTCTCGGGCGTCTCGGCGGCCAACTGCCTGATCAGCCTGGTGCCGGCGACGGCGATGTCGATGATGCCCTGGCGGTCCAGCCCGAACACGACGCGGCGCTGCAGCTCCGAGGTCGAGTTGTACAGGTGGACGATGGCGCGCTTGGCGCCCCTGATGCCGTCGAAGGTGCGGCGGATCAGCTCTTCGCGCGACTGGGTCAGCACCTGGATGGTGACGCCCTCGGGAACCTTGCCCTCGTCGATGATTTCGCGGCAGAAGTCGAAGTCGGTCTGCGAGGCGGCCGGGAAGCCGACCTCGATCTCCTTGAAGCCCATGCGCAGCAGCATGTCGAACATGGCGCGCTTGCGGTCCGGCCCCATCGGTTCGATCAGCGCCTGGTTGCCGTCGCGCAGGTCGACCGAGCACCAGACCGGCGCCTTGTCCAGGACGCGCGACGGCCAGCGGCGGTCGGTCAGGTTCACCTGCGGGAAGGCGGCGTACTTGGACGGCGACTTCGGCATGCTCGGGACGGCGGCGGTATGGCTCGCGGTGCTGGTCTGGGTCGCGGTGCTCATGGCGTCGTACTGCTCCTGTGGCGGTTCCGAACAGCTTCCCGCCTTTCCGGGGTGGCGGATCGGGACTGCGGGTCGGGACTGCGGATCGGATATCCGATCGGAATGTTCAGGGTGGAGGCCGGCGAGGGGTACGGCCGCGGAGCCGCCGGGAATTGGCTCAGCGACCGCTTGTAAGTCGCAGCCCCGGCCCCTGCCGGGCGACGCCGGATCCGGCGCCTTTACAGACTTCGCTCATGGAACAGACACTTCGACCGATGGAAACTGAGGACGAACGCAAAAACCCGGACGCTTTAGAGCGCCGGGCCGAGAAGTCGAAGAAGGGCGTTCGTGCGGTCGATGGTGTTCATGGCCCGCACTGTGCGCAGGAGCCGCAACGCTGTCAAGCGCCGAATGGCGCCGGCCGGATTGCTGAGCGCACCGACCATCCTGCCCTCATCCCCAGATCAGCCGGTAGAGGGTCGGCAGCAGAAGCGCCGTCGCCAGCCCGTTCAGCCCCATGCCCAGCCCGGCGAAGGCGCCTGCCACCTCGTTGACCTGAAGGGCGCGGGCCGTGCCGATGCCGTGCGCCGCCACCCCCATGCCGAATCCGCGCGCCCGCCAGTCCGTGACCCGGACGAGGTTCAGCACCCAGGTGCCGAAGGTGCCGGCGATGATGCCGGTGATGATGACGAACACGGCGGTCAGCGACGGCAGGCCGCCGATCTGCTCGGAAACCCCCATGGCGATCGGCGAGGTCACGGACTTCGGCGCCATCGACAGGATCGTCGCCTTCGATCCCCCGAAGGCCCACACCAGCGCCACCGCGCTCAAGGCCGAGGCCGCCGATCCGGCCAACAGCGCCACCACCAGCGCGACCGCGGAGCGGCGCACCTCCTGGAATTGGTTGTAGAGCGGCACGGCCAACGCCACCGTCGCCGGTCCCAGCAGGAAATGCACGAACTGCGCGCCGTCGAAATAGGTACGGTAGTCGACGCCCGATGCGGTCAGGACCGCGGCCAGCAGGATGACGGCGATCAGCACCGGGTTCAGCAGCGGACGGCGGCCGAGCCGTTCGAACAGCCAGAGCCCGACCTGGTAGGCAAGGAGCGTCAGGGTCAGCCCGGCAAGCGGGCTTGCCGAGAGATAGACCCAGATCTGGTGGAGGTCCGCACTCATGGCTCGTCGCCCCCGATCGTCGGCTCGCGCAGCCCGGCGTCGGTGCGCTGCAACAGGGCGGCCATGATCCTGGCCGTCACCGCCACGCCGAACAGCGTGCTGCCGAACAGCGCGATGACGATGGGCAGCGCTTCGGCTTCCAGCCGGGCGGCATGGGTCATCACCCCGACCCCGGCTGGCACGAACAGCAGCGAGAGGTGCCGCAGCAGGCCGCCCGCCGTTTCCTGCATCGGCACCGGCACGCCGCCGCGAAGCAGCAGCCCGGCGAACAGCAGGAGCATGCCCAGCACCGGCCCCGGCACCGGCAGGTGCAGCAGCCGGGCGGCGAGTTCGCCGGCGAGTTGGCAGAGCAGAAGGAGCGTCAGGCTTCCTAGCATCGCGGACTCCGGAAGGCGGGAGAGGGAAGGCGGGAGGGGGCTTCCGTCCTTCTACCGCAGCGGCCGGGCGCGCGGACTGAAATCCGCGAATGCGTGCTTTGCGCTTGGAGCCGCCGGCCTACTGGGCCTTGCGCGCATGCTGCGAGCCGCGGCGGACGATCGACTGCGCCTCGATCGTCACCTCCTTCTTTCCGAACAGCCGCAGGAAGATGGCGTTGACGGTGGCGTGGGCGCTGACGGTCAGCGTGCCGGCCGCGGCATCCTCGGCAATCGTCAGCGGCGACAGGTTCGATCCCAGGAAACCGTTGGGGAACGCCTTGTCGAAGAAGCTGCGGATGTGGCCGTCGCGTTGCGAGTCGAACATCACCCGCCCGCCGGCAAGCGCGGCCGCGTCCACGGCGTGCGACAGCCGGGCCTCCACCGCAAATCCACGAACGGCGTCAATGGTGCAGCCGGCGCCTACGACGGCCGGTATGGACAGAAGGAGGGCCACCGCCAGCAGCACATGGCGGCCCGTCCGCCGGTCTTCGTGCCCGCCATAGGGCAGGGGACGATAGACCAAGGTCATTGCTGGCCTCCCAAACAAATGGATATGCGGAAAGGAAAGGTGAGGATGGTCACCCAACTCTTAGCATCATCCAACCGTCGGGCAAACTTGGAAATGCAACAGAGCGGCAGCAGACGGATAGTCGGGAGTTACCTGATATTTTATGCAAAGGTACGGATCCGACCCTGCCGCGGGAAGAGTTTTGCGCCTTACCCTCGTGAATGGGATGGCGGGGGCCGGTTTCGACTTGCCGGATGCCCGATACAGCCAAAAGACTGAAGACAAAACCGTGCCAAAGAACCGGGGAATTGAGCCGGCGGAGCGGAATTAACGGGTTGTTGAGGGGCTTTCCCCGGAAGGCTCCGCGTCTTTCCGCTGTAACAAAAGCAGGTCTCCGCCGTGAGGCGTCTCTCCAGGTCTTTCCGGCGGCCGTTTTCCGGCCGGCCAGGATTGTGGTTGCAGCCAGCAGGCGCGATCGTGGCTTGCTGACCGCAAGCTGCGGCCGGGGGGCGACGCGCGTGTGGCGAACCGATGGCCGAAGTGGCTGCCGCGGCCGCACCGCCACATTGACCGCGCGCGTGCCTTCACCGTCGGCATGGCGATCTATAGAGTTGGGGTCTTATCGCAGGGAGGCGTCCCGATGAAGGGCGGCGCGTGGCGCGTGGTGTTGCTGGGATTGGCGGTGGCGGCGGCCGCGCTGGTGTTTCTCGCCGTGGAGATCACGCAGATCGCGGCCGACGACCGCACCGCCCTCGTGCGCGGGCTGGCGATCGGCGGAGTCGGATTGCTGGCGCTGTGGTACGTCTTCTCCAAGCTGGCCCGCCATTTTCGGGATCTCACCCGCCTGTCCGATCGCCTGTCTGGCACCCGCGGCCGGGTCGACCTCGAACCGTGGTCAAGCGGGCGCGGCGGCGAGATCGCACGGCTGGCGGATGTGGCCGGCGCGCTGCTCCGCGGCGACGGCGCCTCTGTGGCGGGCCTGCCCGCGGGCGGACGCTGGGAGCGGGCGGTGCAGGCGGCGCTGGCCCTTGCCGACGATCCACTGCTGGTCCTCGACGAGCAGGGGCGGGTGGAGCGGTTGAACACCGGCGCATCCCGCCTGCTTGGACTGGAACAGGGAGCCGACATCGGGAAATCCCTGCTGCGCGAGGATCTGGCGCGGGCCATCGAACGCGCACGGGGGGGAGGGGCGCCGGTCAGTGCGGTGCTTCGACGAACGGAGGAGGGGGAGTTGTCGGCACGAGTCGCCGATCTCGGCCTCAATGCCGGCGTGGTGTTGTCTTTTCCCGCCCGCGGTTCGGCCCATGCCGCGGCGCTCAGCGGCAGGCGCACGCTCAGCCTCCGGCCCTCCCAGGCCCCGGGGCCGCTGGGTGACGACGAGCCGCTGGCGGCCTTGCCCTTCGTGGCGCTGTGGGTGGCGACCGCCGGGCCGGAGCCGGACGTCGGGCCGGTGATCGCCGTCGGCACCGTGCGCCTCGTCGGTACGCGCATCTTTCCCACCGTCTCGCTCTCGCTGCTGATAGATCCGGTGGATCCGGTTCCGGCGGAGGCGGTGGAGCGGCATGGCATCGGCACCGCCATGGTAGCGGGCGAGCGCCCCTTCGGACAGGTCTGGCCAGCCATCCAGGACGCGCTCCACCATTGCATCGCGGTCGGGGTCGGCGTCGATGCGGCCTTGACGGTACTGGCGCAGTCGGTGGCCCATGCCGGCATCGCCGACCCGGTCCTGCCACCGTCGCTCGACCTCGGTGCCCTGGCGGCGGCGCTCGACCCGGCGCTGGCGGGCGCCCCCTTCGATCAGCTTGCCGCCGCCTTCGGCCTGACGCACAAGCCGCGCCTCGGTCCGCAGGCCCAGGCACAGGCGCAGGCCGAACTGGCGGCCGCCCTGTTCGCGCGCCTGAACGATCGCGGCATCGTTACCCAGGGCCAGGCCCGTGCACTGATCGCCGACAGGGCGGTGGTGTAGCGAGGGAACCGGGCGTGCGGCTCAGGCCGCCGCCCGGCGGTCCTCCGCCAGCCTTATTCCCGTCACGGATTGGCGGGTTCCCGGCCGGAGGCCATGGCGCGTCCAGGGACCGGCATGGTCGAAGGGCGTGAGGCAGCTTCCGCCGCGCAGCACCATGCGGTTGACGGCCAGCCGGCCCCGGACCGCCTCGTCCGGGCCATCGGGCCGGCGATAGCCGGGATAGAGGGTGAAGGCGTCGCACGTCCATTCCCACACGTCCCCGCACATCTGCCAGGGACCGGAGCCATGACAGGCACTGGGACGCGGGTGGCGCCAGCCGGTGCCCAGCAGATTGCCCAGATGATCGCCGGAATGGGTGCCCGCATGGCCACCCGACTGGCCACCCGACAGCCCATCCGACTGGTCGCCGAGGCCACCATGGCTCGGGCCGGCGGCCACGGTTTCCCATTCGGCCTCCGTCGGGAGGCGCTTGCCGGCCCAGCGGGCATAGGCGTCGGCCTCGTACCAGCTCACATGGCAGACCGGCTCGTCGGGATCCAGCGGACGCACGCCGTAGAGAGTGAAGATCCGCCAGCCGCCGGCGCCGTCGGCCGGATCGCCGCTGCGCTCCCAGTAGAGCGGGGCGCTCCAGCCTTCGGCCCGCGCCATGGCCCAGCCGTCGGTCATCCAGAGATCGCGGTCGCCATATCCGCCTGCGTCGATGAAGGCGAGATACTCGGCGCAGGTCACCGGCCGGGCGGCGAGCCGGAACGGATCGACCCAGACGCGGTGGCGTGGCCCCTCGTGGTCGAAGCCGGGCAGAGGAAGCGGCCGTCCGATCTCCACGAGCCCGCCGTCCCGGTCGATCCATTCGTCCGGCGGCGCGCCGGGGGGCGGCTGGTCGGGTGCCGGTTCATAGGCGGGACGAAGCGGATTGGACCACAGGGCATGCTTGATGTGCAGAAGCATGCGCTCCTGATGGCGGCGCTCATGGGCGATGGCCATTGCCAGGACCGGTTCCACCGCATCCCACAACCGCTCGTCCATCTGGTCGATCAGATGCAGCACCGCGGCATTGATCTGGTCGCGGTAGCGCATGATCTCGGCGGTCGTCGGGCGCGACAGCAGGCGGCCCAGCGGCGTCCTGTGGTCGACGCGCCCGCTGAACAGGTCGAGGAACACCGGATCGCACGGGCGATAGGCGGGGTTGAAGGGGATGAGGAGCGCCGCCTCGAACAGCCAGCTTGTGTGGGCGAGGTGCCATTTCGGCGGTGCGCCGTCGGGCGTGGTCTGCACCATCAGGTCTTCGGCCGACAATGGGGCGACCAGTTCCGCCGTGCGCGCGCGCGTCTTCTGGAAGCGTGTGGCGAGGGTCAGCCGGCGCTCGGCGTTGGACAGGGAGCCGTCTGACGGGCCGGCGAGGGGGATGGGATGCGTGTCAGGCACGGGCGTTCCCTCCGGTAAGGCGGTGAACCATCGGAGATTGTCCGCCCGGCCGGCAGCGATTGGAATGCACGCATCCGTGGTGTTGGAGTGACCGCAATTGTGCGGGAGCGACCGATTGCCGCGGCAGTCCCGGTCCGTCCGTTGCAAGATCCCGTGTGGACGGATCGCGGGCGCCTGCCGGTCGCGAAAACGAAAAGGCCGCCCGGAAGGCGGCCTTGTTCTTCAGAAGCGCGACGAACTGTCGGGCAAGCCTTACTTGATCTTGGCTTCCTTGAACTCGACGTGCTTGCGCGCCACCGGGTCGTACTTGCGGAACGACAGCTTCTCGGTGGTCTTCTTCGGGTTCTTCTTCTTGACGTAGAAGAAACCGGTGTCTGCCGTGCTCACCAGCTTGATGAGGACGGTGTTCTGCTTGGCCATGATCTCGATCCCGACAAAAAATCCGTGCCCCGCCGGCCCGGCGGGGCGGCGTCGTAGCGGCGGAAGATACTGACTGGCGCCGCGATGTCAAGCCCTATGGGCTGCCGTCGCAACAGGCGCCCCACCATTGCCCCAGGCGGTCGTCCGGCGCCCGGACGCGTGCCTCGGGGCAACGGTGGAACATGCCCGTCAGCGTTCCGCGACCGTGTTGACCACGGCCATGGCGACCGCCCGCTGGTACAGCCCCGGCTCGGCCAAAAGCCGCTTCGCGACCTTCAGGTCCAGCTCCGGCTCATGTTCCTTCCAGGGGCAGGTCTCACGCAGGCTGTTCAGCGCCGTCTCGTCGTCGGCCGCCTTCGAGCGCCAGCTCGCGATCTGCGCCGGCCGCAAGCGGCCCTCGCGCAAGTCGGAGAGCAGGGCCTCCGGATCGGTCTGGCCGGCGCGGCTGGTGCAGACGGTCGGCTGCACGCCCTGGCGGTGCAGCGTGTAGCCGGCGGGCGTGTAGATGCGGCTCCAGGTCAGGAACAGCTCGCCGTCGTTGGGCAGACGCGTGACGGTCTGGACGCTGCCCTTGCCATAGCTGGAGGCCCCGACCACCACCGCCCGACCGGAATCCTGCAGGGCCGATGCCACCACCTCCGCGGAGGAGGCGGAGCGGCCGTCGACCAACACCACCAGCGGCAGCCCTTCGAGGACGTCGTCGGGATTGGCGTCGAAGCGCTGGCGGCTCTCCGGGTTCCGCCCCTCGGTGGAGATGATGCGACCGCGCCGGATGAACAGGTCGGCGACCGCCACAGCCTGATCGAGCAGCCCGCCGGGATTGCCGCGCAGATCCAGCACCATGCCGTGCAGGGCGGTGCCGGCCGACTGGCGCATGGCGACGACCGCGCCGCGCAGGCCCGAAGCGGTCGTGGCGTTGAAGCGGTCCAGCTTCACGATGCCGACGTCGCCGGAAAGCGAATAGGTGACCGTGTTGGGAACCACGCGCTCGCGCCGCAGCAGCAGTTTGCGCGGTGCGCCGCCGTCCCGTGCGGTGGTCAGGGTGATGAGGGTTCCGGTCGGGCCGCGCAGGCGTTCGCGCAGGTCGGCATTGCTGACGCGGCCGGTCAGCTCGCCGTCGATCGCCAGGAGCTGGTCGCCCTCCGCGAGGCCGGCGCGGTCGGCCGGGCTGTGCGGCATCACCTCATGCACGAGGGTGCGGCCGTTGACGATGTCCAGCGTGATGCCGATTCCGCCGTAGCCTTCGCGCTGCGCGCGTTCGTTGGTGGCGCGCTGGACGCCGGTGTAGCGGGAGTAGCCGTCAAGGTCGGCGGTGACGCCGTCGAACACCACCTGATAGAGGCGCTCCGGCGTCGCCTTGGCGAGGGCCGGCGAGTAGAGGCGGGCGCGGTCGATGACGCGCGTGGTCAGTGCCGCCCAGCCGCCGGCATCGGTCGGTCCGGCGATGCCGTACTCCGCGGCCAGCGCACCGGAGACGTACAGGCGTACGGTGGTGCTCGCCCGCTCGACGGTGACGGCGGAATCGATGCCGGCCAGTCCCTTCAGCCCATCCATGCCCAGGCGGTCGAAGTCCACCGGATCAAGGTACACCTCGGCGATCTTGCCGAAGCCGACGGCGAAGACCTGTTCGCTGACGGGGTCGGGGGCCGGGGTGGCTGTCAGCGCGCGAGACGGTCCGGCGAAGGCGAGGCCGGAGGTGGCGATGGCGAGCAGAGCCGCTGCGGGAAGCTGGTGGACCGAGCGGCGGGCCAGGGTGCGGGGCAAATTGCGGAACGACCGGTGAAGTCGCTGTGCCCAACCGGGAAGGGCCGGGTTGCGAGCGGGCGACGGGCGAAACGGCGCGCTGAGATCGCACTTTGCCATGGGGCGGACCACGCCCTCCCTTTCCTGCAACCGGACCGGTGGAGATCGTTCCCGATCCCGGATGGATAAGAAATAGCACCTTCGTTTGGTTGCCGGACGGGACAAAATTGGTGTGCGCGCCCTCTCCGATGAGGATTGTACGAAGCTGTGTCTGGGCCGTCACACCGGTGTGGCATCGCCGTTCCCGGGTTCGCCGTGCCCCGGAGTCGTGCCATGGACCGGCAGGCTTTTTGCCGCCCCGCACAGGCGTGGCCGATCGGCCACGCCTGTGCGGGGCGGCTCAGGCCGCCGACTCGGCCAAGCGGAAGAGGGTGCTGCCGCTGAGCGGGTCGGCTTCGACCAGGATCACGCGGACGGGGTTGCTGAGGCGGAAGACCCGCCCGGACCGCTGCCCGACCAGCGCATGCGCCGCCTCGTCATGGTCGTAACGGTCGTCGGGCAGGCTGCTGGCCGGGACCAGCCCGTCGGCCCCGCTTTCGTCCAGGCGGACGAACAGGCCGAAGCGGCTGACCCCGGAAATGCGGCCGCTGAAGCGCTCTCCCACCCGGTCGGCGAGGAAGGCGGCGGTGTAGCGGTCGACGGCGTCGCGCTCGGCCGCGGCGGCGCGGCGCTCGGTGTCGGACAGGTGCTCGCCGATCTCCGGCAGCCGGCCCAGCGCCTCGTCGTCGAGCCCGCCGACGCCGAGGCCCAGCGTGCGGATCAGCGCGCGGTGGACGATCAGGTCGGCATAGCGGCGGATCGGCGAAGTGAAGTGGGCGTAGCGGTGCAGGGCCAGTCCGAAATGGCCGATGTTGTCCGGGCTGTAGGCGGCCTGGGCCTGGGCGCGCAGGATCACCTCGCTGACCAGCGGCGCTTGCGAGGTGCCTTCCACCTTGCGCAGGATGCGGGTGAAATGCTCCGGCGTCAGGTCGGTGCCCTTGGCCAGAGGGTGGCCGATCTCCGCCAGGAAGCCGCGCAGCGCTTCCATCTTGTCCATCGACGGCCGGTCGTGGACGCGGTAGAGGCCGGGCATGGTGCGCGTCTCCAGAACCTCCGCCGCCGCGACGTTGGCGGCGATCATGAACTCCTCGATCAGGCGATGGCTGTCGTGGCGTTCCCGTGCGGCGATCTCCGCGACCCGGCCGCGCTCGTCGATGCGCACGCGCCGTTCCGGCAGGTCGAGCTCCAGGGTGCCGCGCCGTGCGCGGGCGGCGGCGAGGCAGGCGTACGCGCCGTAGAGCGGGGCGATCACCGGATCGGCCAATGGCGCGGTCGCCTCGTCCGTCCGGCCGTCACGGCAGTCCTGCACCTGCTCGTAGGTCAGCCGGGCGACCGAGCGCATGAGGCCGCGCACCAGCCGGTGCCGGACCAGCACGCCGCGGCGGTCGATCCACAGATGGAAGGCCAGGCAGGCGCGGTCCTCGCCCGGCCGCAGCGAGCACAGGCCGTTCGACAGCGCCTCCGGCAGCATCGGGACGACACGGTCCGGGAAATACACCGAATTGCCGCGCTCGTAGGCAGCCTGGTCGAGCGCAGAGCCGGGGCGGACGTAGTAGGACACGTCGGCGATGGCGACCACCAGGTGCCAGCCCCCGGCGTTCGCGGGGTCGGCATCCGCCTCGGCCCACACCGCGTCGTCGAAGTCGCGGGCGTCGGCGCCGTCGATGGTGACCAAAGGCAACGCCCGAAGATCCTCGCGCTGCATCAGCGCCGGCACGGCCGCCAGTTCCGCCTCGCGCAGGGCGGCATGGGAGAAGGCGGTGGGCAGCCCGTGGGCATGGATGGCGATCAGGCTGAAGGCGCGCGGTTCTTCGGTGGAGCCGAGACGCTCGACGACGCGGGCCTGCGGTTGTCCGGCGCGGCCGGCCGGCAGCAGGTCGGCGAAGACGAGGTCGCCGGCCTCCGCCCCGCCGCGGTTGGGCGGCAGCACCAGGAACTCGGTCTTGTGGCGGCGGTCGGTGGGAACGATCCGTCCGCCGTCCGCGCTCGGCCGGTAGACGCCGAGGATGCGCCCCTCGCGTTCGCCGTCGATGCGGCGGATCACCCGCGCCTGGTACAGGCGGTCGTTGAGGCGGGCCAGCCTGGCCAGCAGGGTGTCGCCGACGCCAAGCGCCCGGCCGTCGCCGTGAGGCTTGTGATCCTGTTTGCGCCCCTTGTTGCCTTCAGGCAGCACGAAGATGCGGGGCGGCTCTCCCTCGCCGGTCCAGGTGAGCGGCCGGGCTGACAACTCGCCGTCGGCATCGACGGCGGTGACCAGCAAGACGGCAACCTCCGGCAGCGCCTGCGGCGGCGCCATCCGCTTGTTGCGCCCGCGCTCGACCACGCCGTCGGCCTCCAGGTCGCGCAGCAGGTCCTTCAGCGCCTCGCGGTCGGCGGAGCCCGACAGCTTGAAGGCACGGGCGATCTCGCGCTTGCCGACCGGGGTCGTGCTGGACCTTATGAAGGAGAGGACCTCGTCCTTGCTGGGGAAGCGGCTTTGGCTCACGGGGCGGGGAGTCCGTCGGTTCTTGTCTTGGAAACGGCTATATGGGGATCAATCGCCGCCGCGGCCGGCATCATCGCGGCCGGCATCATCGCGGCCGGCATCGTCGCGGCTGGTCGCCCATGGCCTGCCGGCCATCGCGCGCAGGGCGTCGCTGCGCTCCACCGCCTCGCGGAAGCCGGCCAGCGCGTAGCGTACCTCCGTCTTCTCGCCGGCCGGCGACTGGCCGACGATCGACACTTCGGGCGCCGGGGCTATCGTCTCGACCATGCGGCGGTTGATATCGGGATCCTCGACGGCGCAGGTGTTGGTTTCCAGCCGATAGGGCCGGCAGGGGGCGTCCGGCTTGAACACCGCGCGGGCCGCCCAGATGCGCACCAGCTTGTCGAGGTCCAGCGAGTCGGCGGCGACACGGAAGCGCAGCCCCTGGCGCCAGCGCTCGGTCGATCGCAGCCAGACCAGACGCGCCGTCCGGTCATTGACCCCGCGGGTCGACAGTTCGCACTCGACCTGCCGGGTCGCCGGCCAGATCTGGCAGTAGAGCTTCCAGGCCTTGAAGCTCTCGTCGTATTCCAGGAAGGGCCGGCCGCCGGGCGGCGCCGGCAGGGGCTGCCGGGCCGGAGCGCCGGCAGTCGCCGGACCGCTGGCGAGAAACAGCAAGGCGCCACTCAAGGCCGTGAAGGAGAGGACATGGCGCAGTCCGTCCATTCCGCTTGCTCTCGTCATCGATGTTGCGCCCCTGTTGGAAATGCAGGTGAGCCGCTCGGCAATGGCAATGTTGGAGCGCTATTCGTCATCCGCCGCAATAGGAAAATCTGGCAGCGCACGTTTCATATATTCGTCGAACAAAGGAACGGTGAATGCCGTATCTCCATGGGATGGAGAATAGATCATTCCCTTCCTTATCAGCGAATTTCGAGTGGGTGCAACTGAAGTGACTTTTACGCCCAGTTTCTCCGCGATGTCCCCCGACCTGTGCTTGCCCCGCCCGAGTTCGGCAAGCGCGCGCATGTATTTCCTCTCGGCGGGAGTGCAGCGATCAAACCGGACTTTGAAGAAGCTCTGGTCCAGTTCATCTATTGCCGGCCCGCTCGCTTTCTCGACGTCTGCCAGGCTGATGGCGTTGCCATCGGCAACGTTCCAGGACTCATAAGCCCATTGTTGCAGGAAATAAGGATAACGCTCGGTAATGTGCAGGATTTTTTCGATTGCACGTCTGTCGAATGTTACTCCCTCGGCAATTGCCGGCTTTTCGATCGCCTGGATCGCCTCTTCCGTGCCCAGTGCGCCGATTTCCGGAAACCTGAACAGGCGTTCTGAATAGGATTTGGAATTGCCAGCCAAGGCCCGGATCTGTGGAAGTCCAGCGCCGATCAGCATGAATGGGAGCTGCTTCTGGTTGATGCGGTGGATGGACATGATGAGGGCGCTGAACTCGCTCGACGCCAGATACTGCATCTCGTCCACGAACAGCGCGACGGGTCGCCCGGCGGCCTTGGCCGCTTCGCCGATGGTGGCAATCAAGACCGGAAGATCGGCTTCGATGTTCCCGCTGTCGGCCAGTCCGGCTTCACTGTCGATGCTGATGCCGAATTCGACTTCACTGATTGTGACCCGCAGGCCGTTCAGGAAGCCCTTCAATCCCATGAGGCCGCGCCGCGCCTTCTCGCGGGCGTTTTCCACCATACTCAGTGTGTAAAGTATGGATCTCAGGCTGGGCGCCAGCAGTTCCGGAAGGGAGGCGCCCTCCCGCGCTTCGATGAATGCCGTCTTGTAGTTCAGCGTTTCCGCATCGTCATTCAGCTTATTAAGCAGGACGGTTTTCCCGACGCCCCGCAACCCGACCAGGATCTGGCTCTGCGTAGGTTTGCCGGCGGCAGTTCTTTGCAGCGCCGTCTTCCCGGACACGATGATGTCCGCTCTCCCGGCAAGTTCGGGGGGAGGTGTGCCGGCGCCAGGGGCGTACGGGTTTCTGACCGGATCCATGATCAAGCGATCTTAGGGAATTATAGTGCAAAACCACTATAATTTGCGGCCTCCGATCGCGCAAGCCGCAGGTCAAGCGACCTTAGGGACTTATAGCAACTATTCCCTATAAACCGCTAAGGTCGCTATCGGTGCCGAAACCGGGGAGGGCTAGGCCTCCCTTCCATCGCCGCCGTCACTCCCGCCGCTCGGCGCGCCGGCGCAGCAGGTGGTCGGCGAGCACGCAGGCCATCATCGCCTCGCCGACCGGCACCGCCCGGATGCCGACGCAGGGATCGTGGCGGCCCTTGGTCAGGATGTCGGCGTCGTGGCCCTGGGTGTCGACGGTCCGGCGCGGCGTCAGGATCGAACTGGTCGGCTTCACCGCGAAGCGGACGACGACATCCTCGCCGGAGGAGATGCCGCCCAGGATGCCGCCGGCCTGGTTCGACAGGAACTGCGGCCGCCCGTCCGGGCCCATGCGCATCTCGTCGGCATTCTGCTCGCCGGTCAGCTCCGCGGCGGCGAAGCCGTTGCCGATCTCGACGCCCTTCACCGCGTTGATGGTCATCATCGCGCGGGCGAGATCGCTGTCCAGCTTGTCGTAGAGCGGGTCGCCCAGCCCCACCGGCACGCCCGAGGCCACCACCTCCACCACTGCCCCGACCGAGGAGCCGTTCTTGCGGATGCCGTCGAGGTAGGCGGCCCATTCGCCGGCGGCGACGGGGTCGGGGCAGAAGAAGGGGTTGTTGCCGGTCTCGGCCCAGTCCCAGCGGCTGCGGTCGACCTTGTGCGGGCCGATCTGCACCAGCGCGCCGCGCACCTGGATGGCGCTTCCCAGGACCTTGCGGGCCACAGCGCCGGCGGCGACGCGGCAGGCGGTCTCCCGTGCCGAGGAGCGGCCGCCGCCGCGATAGTCGCGGATGCCGTATTTTTCCCAATAGGTGTAGTCGGCATGGCCGGGCCGGAACTTGGATGCTATGTCGCTGTAGTCCTTGGACCGCTGGTCGGTGTTCTCGATCAGCAGTGAGATCGGGGTGCCGGTGGTCCTGCCCTCGAACACCCCCGACAGGATCTTCACCTGATCCGGCTCCTGGCGCTGGGTGGTGTAGCGCGACTGGCCGGGCCGGCGCTTGTCCATCCAGGGCTGGATGTCCGCTTCCGCAAGGTCGAGCAGCGACGGGCAGCCGTCGACGACGACGCCGATGGCCGGGCCGTGGCTTTCACCCCAGGTGGTGAAGCGGAAAAGCGTGCCGAAGCTGTTGCCGGCCATGAGACATCCTCCCAAGACGATCCGCCTTTGCAGGGCGGCGCCGTTTCTTGCGGCCTTTCGGCGGCAAGGTCAAGGAAGCGATGCGCCGATCGTCGTCGGATCGCCGGCGGGGATTCTCGGAGGGAATTTTTAAAGGGGAATGGTGCTGCCAGAGAGGATTGAACTCTCGACCTCTCCCTTACCAAGGGAGTGCTCTACCACTGAGCTACGGCAGCGACCGGTTGCCCGTTCCGGGGCGGGGATCGGAGGAATGGTGCTGCCAGAGAGGATTGAACTCTCGACCTCTCCCTTACCAAGGGAGTGCTCTACCACTGAGCTACGGCAGCCCCGAAAGACCGATCATCGCCTGGGCGATGCGTCCGGGTGAGGCGTCCAGGCTGGCCGCCCCCCCGAAGTGGCGCGGGTTATGCCACAGGCTTTTCGGGGATGCAAGCGCTTAAAGTCACCCCCGCCGCCACTTTTTTTCCGCGGCTGGTTTCACGCTCCCGTGCCCTGGATCTGCGCCTCGGCCGGGGGCAGCACGGCCTCGGCGCGGAAGTCGGGAACCACGGTGCCGAGGATCGCCAGCACCCGCTCGCCGTCACCGGCACGGGCCGCCGCCTCCACCTCGCCGACGGCGCGGTTGACCAGCGCGTAGTCGATCAGGCGGGGGGAGGCGAGGAAGACGCCGTCGGCCTCGGTGCGGCTCGGCGCCTCGGCGGCGGTCAGGATTTCCTCGAACAGCTTCTCACCGGGGCGCAGGCCGGTGTAGGCGATCTCGATGTCGACCCCGGGGCGGTAGCCGGCCAGCCGGATCATCTGGCGGGCAAGGTCGGCGATCTTCACCGGCTCGCCCATGTCCAGCACCAGGATCTTGCCGCGGTCCTCGGTCCGCGTCACGCCGTGGGCGGACGCCTGCAGCACCAGCTCCACCGCCTCGCGCACCGTCATGAAGTAGCGGCGCATCTCGGGGTGGGTGACGGTCAGCGGCCCGCCCTTGGCGAGCTGGCGGGTGAAGAGCGGGACCACCGATCCGGAGGAGCCCAGCACGTTGCCGAAGCGGACGGTCATGTAGCGGGTCGCCGTCTCCCCCGCCTCGCGGGCTGGCAGCACGTCGAGTGCCTGGCAATAGGTCTCGGCGAAGCGCTTGGCCGCGCCCATGACGCTGGTCGGCCGGATGGCCTTGTCGGTTGAGATCAGCACCATGGCCAGGCAGCCGGCGCCGCGCGCCGCGTCGGCGACGTTGCGGGTGCCGACGACGTTGGTCAGCACCCCTTCGCAGGGATTGGCCTCGACCAGCGGCACATGCTTCAGGGCGGCGGCATGGAAGACCAGGGCCGGACGTTCCTCCTGGAACAGGCGCAGGATGCGGTCGCGGTCGCGCACGTCGGCGATGACCGCGCGGACGTCCAGGGCGGGGAAGCGCTCCCGCACCTCCATCTCGATGCTGTAGAGGTTGAACTCCCCGGCATCGAGCAGGATCAGCCGCTCGGGCCCCAGCGCCGCGATCTGGCGGACCAGTTCGCTGCCGATGGTGCCGCCGCCGCCGGTGACGATCACCCGCCGGCCGCCGACCAGGCCGGAGATGGCGCCGCGGTCCAGCGCCGCCTGCGGCCGGCCCAGCAGGTCCTCCAGCGCGATCGGCCGCACGTCGATGCCCTTGCCCTCGCCGAGCGCCGACTTGAACTCGGTGAGGCTCGGCAGCCGCGACAGCACCAGCCCCAGCGCCTCCGCCCGGTCGAGCAGGGTGCGCAGGTCCGGTCCCTTGATCTCGCCGGTCGGCTTGGTGACGATCAGCCGCTGCGGCCGCTCGCCCTTGCGCTCCAGCGTGCTGACCACCTGTTCCAGATCGTCGGGTCCGCCCAGCACCGGAACGCCGCGCACGGCATGGCCGACCCGCCGGCCCTTCTCGTCGAGAAGGCCCACCACCCGGTAGGCCGACTGGCCGGGCTGGTCGAGCGAGCGGATGAACAGCTCCGCGGCATCGCCGACGCCCAGCAGCAGCACGGGGATGCGCGGCACCCCTTCCACCGCCTCGGCCCAACTGAAGCGCCGGTCCTTCATGAAGCGGTAGGCAAAGCGCGGGCCGCCCAGCAGCAGCATCTGCACCAGCCACAGGATCGGCGGCAGCGAGCGCGGCAGCAGTTCCGCCCGCGTCAGCAGGAACATCGTCAGCACGAAGCACAGCACCGCCACGGTGACCGCGCGCACCACCTGGATCAGGTCGGGGATGGAGGCATAGCGCCAGATGCCGCGGTACAGCCCGAACAGCACGAAGACCAGCGCCGACAGTGCCACCAGCACCGGCAGGGCGATCGTCAGCGCCTCGGAATACAAGGGAAAGGTTGAACCGCCCACCCGCAGGTAGAGGGCGACGACCAGGGCGATCCCGGTCATCACCAGATCATGCAGGAACACCAAGAACGCCCGCGCGGACGGGATACGCATGCCGCTGAACCCTGTTGTCGTTCGACCGCCCGTGCCTCAGGGCAGCGGGGCTCGGCCGCGTGAAGAATTGAACCATTCCGCCGTGGCGCGCAACCCGGACGCAAGATCATGGGGCGGGCGCCAACCCAGCCTCTGGCGGATCGGCCGGTCGTCCACCGTCAGCGTTCCGGCCAGCCGGTCGAACACCGGCCGCGTCCCGGTCACCGTGGCCGCCAGCGCCATCAGCCCGCGCGGCACCGGCAGCAGGCGGGCGGGACGGCCGAGCGCCCGGGCGATGGCCCGAACCAGCTCCGCCGTCGACACCGGTTCGCCGTCCTGGACCAGGAAGGTCCGTCCGGCGGCGTCGGGGTGCTCCAGGGCGGTGAGGACGGCGTCGGCGAGGTTGCCGACATAGATGAGGCTGCGGCGGTTGTGGATGCCGCCCAGCGGCAGCGGCAGCCCGGTCGCCACCAGCTTCAGCAGGGCGCGCATGTTGCCGGCGGCGCCCGGTCCGTAGACCAGCGGCGGGCGGATCACCACCACCTCCATGCCGGTGCGGCCGGCGATGTCGGCAAGCCCGCGCTCCGCCTCCAGCTTGGAGACGCCGTAGGGCGTATGGGGGTCGGCCGGCGTCGCCTCGTCCAGCGGCGCCGGCCGGCTTTCGTCCACCATCGCCTTGACGCTGCTGAGGAAGACCAGCCGCTTCACGCCGGCGGCGGCGGCCTGCTCGGCCAGCCGCAGCGTGCCGGCGGTGTTGACGTGGCGGAAGGCCGCCAGCGGGTCGGTGGCGCGGTCGCGCATGACATGGACGCGCGCCGCCATGTGGATCACGGTGTCGATCCCCTCCAGCGCCGCGCGCCAGTCGGTGGCGGGGCCGATGTCGCCCACCGCGGCGACCTCCTCCCACGGCCCGTTCCGGCGATCGCCGGCGGAGGTGCGGACGGCGGCGCGCACGCGGTGTCCGCGTGCGGCCAGGACCGGGGCGGTGTGGCGTCCGACGAAGCCGGTGGCGCCGGTCAGAAGGACATGCATGGTGCGGGATCGTCCGGGCTGGAGGCGTCTCTGTGGCAGACCGCCCCTTTACTATCCTGTTTGGCCAGGCGGCGCCATGGCGCAAAGTCCAAGGTCCGTTTTCCGGCTTTCGATCAAGGGTGGGAATGGCTATAAGCGGTAGAGGGACGCGTGAACAAGGACGCTACCGGGACATGTCACATTCTATCGACGATACAGATGATCGGCACAGCCGCATCATCATCGTCAGCTTTAATTGCGCCGACTTCGTCAACCGCGTCATTGGCTGCCTGCTCGACCAGACCGATCCGGCCTTCGAGGTGGTGATCGTCGACAACGCCTCCAAGGATGTCGACGGCATCATGCTGCCCGACGATCCGCGTTTCCGGATGATCCGGCTGGACCGCAACGTCGGTTTCGCCGCCGCCAACAACATCGGCGCGGCCGGTGCCCGCGTCCCCTGGATCGTCACGCTGAATCCCGACGCCTTCCCGCGCCGCGACTGGATGGAGCGCCTGCAGGCCGCGGCCCGCGCGCAACCCGACGTCGCGATGTTCGGCTCGACCCAGCTCTTCTCCCATGATCCCCGCATGGTGGACGGGGAGGGCGACCAGTATTCCATCTTCGGCTTCGCCTGGCGGGTCAATTACCGCCGGGTGCTGAAGCCGCCCTACTACAGTGGGGACGTCTTCTCGCCCTGCGCCGCGGCCGCCATGTACCGGCGCGACCAGTACGAGGCGGTGAGCGGCTTCGACGAGGACTACTTCTGCTATTGCGAGGATGTCGACCTCGGTTTCCGCATCCGCCTGCGCGGTGGCCCGGCGGTGCAGGTCGGCGACGCGGTCGTGGAGCATGTCAGCAGCGGCGTGTCCAAGCAGTACGGCACCTTCGCCCAGTATCACGGGGTGCGGAACCTGATCTGGACCATGGTCAAGAACATGCCGCTGCCGCTGCTGCCGCTGGCCTTCGCCGGCCATTCGCTGCTGGTGGCCTATCTGGCGATCCGCAGCCTGGGCAGCGACCGCACCGGGGCGATCGGCCGCGGCATCCGCGACGCGCTGCGCGGCCTGCCGCGCATGATCGCCAAGCGGCGCGCCATCCAGCGCGACCGCCGGGCATCGCTGGCGCAGGTGGCGCGGATGATCGCCTGGAACCCGCTGCTGCTGAAGACGCGGGGCCGTCCGTCACCGGACCGCTCCCGCCGATCAGAGCAGGCGCCAGCCGTGCGTGTTGAAAAAGCGTAGGGCGGAACGGGCGAACATGCGGATGTGGGCGCCGCCCTTGCGGGCCGCCTTGCCGCCGAAATGCACCATGCGCACCTCCGGCACATAGGCGACGTCGCCGAGCGTCCCCGCCCGGCGGGACAGGTCGAAATCCTCGAAATAGAGGAAATAGCCGTCGTCGAAGCCGCCCAGCCGGACCAGCGCGTCGCGCCGGAAGAACATGAAGGCGCCGCTGACCTGCTCCAGCCCGGTGACGACGGCGTCGCGGGTGACGTCGCGCATCTCATAGCGGTCGAGCCGCCGCGCGAACATCCGCCGGACCGTGGCGGGCGCGAAGGCGCGCAGCCCGAGGTCCAGCACGGTCGGCCGCCGCTTGCACAGGAACTCCTGGTCGCCGGACGGCCCGAACACCTTGGGCGTCAGCAGCACCGTGGCGGGATGCGCCTCCATGTAGCGCCAGGCGGCCAGCAGCGCCTCCGGTTCCAGCAGGATGTCGTAGTTGAGGATCAGGTGGTAGGGCGCATCGCCCCGCCGGATCGCCAGATTGTGGCCGGCGCCGTAGCCGAGGTTGCCGTGGCCGGCCAGCAGCGTCACCGGCGGCCGGTTCTCCTGCGCATAGCGGTCGAACAGCGGCCGGAACGGGTTTGAGGCCGCGTCGCTGCCCGGCGGGGCGCCATTGTCGATGATCCACAGCCGGGTGCGCACGCCGGCCCCGGCGGCAAGCCGGCCCGCCGCGGCGCCGATGCTGTCGAGCGAGCGGGCGAGCAGGTCGGGATCGGGATGGTAGAGGACGACCGACAGGTCGAGGAAACCTGACATTCTTGCGCTTTTGCCCCTATGCCCTACGCCTTGGCCATGCGCTTCAGGGTCGCCAGCAGCAGGGCGACCGTGACGATTCCCGGCAGCAGCGTCCAGGCGCCGAAGCTGCCGGCGGCCAGCGCGGCCGCCAGCAGCAGCAGGCTGTAGCCGATGATGGTCAGCACCACGCGGTCATGCCGGCCGACGCCCTTGGCGGCCTTCTGGTAGAAATGCTCGCGGTGGGCCTGCCAGATCTTCTCTCCGCGCAGCAGGCGCCGCAGCAGGGTGATGGTGGCGTCGGTCAGGTAATAGGCGGGCAGGATCAGCGCCGCCGCCCAGTCGCCATGCGCCGCCAGCGTCGCCAGCAGGAAGGCCAGGATGTGGCCGAGCGGGATGCTGCCGACATCGCCCATGAACATGCGGGCGGGGCGCCAGTTGTGGGTGAGGAAGCCCGCCGCCGCCCCGGCGAGCGCCGCCCCGGCGACGCCGGTCAGCCCGAAATCGCCCATGGCGAGCGACACCAGCGCCACGCCGCCGCCGATCAGGATCGTCTCGCTGCCGGCCAGCCCGTCGATCCCGTCCATGAAATTGTAGAGGTTGACGAACCACAGCCACAGGAAGGCGGTCGCGGCGCGGTCCAGCCCCCAGGGCAGCCAACCCTGCCACACCAGCTCGTCCGTCGGCAGCGCCAGCAGGCCCAGCACCACCGCCATCGCCTGCACCACCAGGCGCAGCAGCGGCGACAGCGGGCGGCGGTCGTCGATCCAGGACACCGCCATCAGCGCCAGCGTGCCCAGCAGCACCACCGCGGTTTCCAGCGGCTTGCCGAAGGCGAGGCCGGCGGCGGCGAAGACCGGCACCACCGTCAGCATGACCGCCCAGCCGCCGCCGCGTGGGGTGGGGGCCTGATGGCTCGACCGCTCGTTGGGGATGTCGAGGATCCGGCTGGCCAGCAGCCAGCGCAGCACGCGGGTGGACAGGTACCAGCCGGCGGCGAGGCACAGCAGGAAGACGCCGGCCAGGGCGGACGAGTAGGCGGTGATGCTCATGATGGCGCAGGCCCCGGATGGTCAGACCTTGTGGTAGCCCTTGTACCACTCGACGAAGCGGGGAAGCCCGACCTCGATCGGGGTCTTCGGCTCGAAGCCGAGCAGTTGCCGGCTCAGGTCGATGTCGGCGGCGGTTTCCGGCACGTCCCCGGCCTGCATCGGCTCCATCACCTTGACCGCCTCGCGCCCCATCGCCCGCTCCAGCACGGCGATGAAATGCATCAGGTCCTCGCAGCGGTTGTTGCCGAGGTTGAAGATGCGGTGCGGGGCCCCGGTTTCGGCATCCCGGGGGGCGGGACGGTCGAGCGCAGCCAGGACGCCGGCGGTGATGTCGTCGATGTAGGTGAAATCGCGCTTCATCTTCCCGCCGTTGAAGACGCGGATCGGCCGCCCGGCCGTGATGGCGTCGGCGAACAGCCAGGTCGCCATGTCCGGACGGCTCCACGGACCGTAGACGGTGAAGAAGCGCAGGCCGGTCATCGGAAGCTGGTAGAGGTGGCTGTAGGTGAAGGCCAGCATCTCCGCCGCCTTCTTCGTGGCGGCATACACCGACACCGGGCTGTCCACCCGATCCTCGACGGAGAAGGGCATCTTGCGGTTGGCGCCGTAGACCGACGAGGTCGAGGCATAGACGAAATGCCGCAGCGCCGGCATGCGGCGCGCCGCCTCCAGCAGCGTGACCTGGCCGGTCACGTTGGCGTCGACATAGGCGTAGGGATTCTCGATGGAATAGCGCACGCCCGGCTGGGCGGCCAGATGGACGACCCCGGTGACGTCCGCGACTTGCGGCCACAGCCCCTCGATCGCCGCGCGGTCGGAGATGTCCGCCTTGACGAAGCGGAAGCCGGACCGGCCTTGCAGCCTGGCGAGCCGGGCCTCCTTCAACGCCACCGCATAGTAGTCGTTGAGGTTGTCGAGCCCGAGCACGGCCTCGCCCCGGTCGAGCAGCGCCGCCGCGACGTGCGACCCGATGAAGCCGGCGGCGCCGGTGACGAGGATTGTCATGCTGTCGAGCCCCTCTGCTCCGTTCCGCCGGACTTATGCCCCAGCCCCGACCATCGCGCCAGCCTCCTTCCACGCGCCGTGGCGCCCGGTTGCGCGCGCTTGACAGGGGCTCGGCCCTACCGGTCTACTGCGCGACCGCGATACACCAGGACCGATGGACCCATCCCGATGGCCCCCAAGAAGAACCCGCTGAACCTGAACCCGCTGCAACTGCGCACCCTGACCCTGCTGCAGGAGCTCGCCCGGCTGGAGAACAAGCCGGCGGAGGGCGAGGAGGGCGCTTTCCAGATCACCGCCCTGCCGCATGCCCACGGCAACCATTTCCATCTCGGCCATGCCGTCGTCGCGTCCAAGGACGCCACCGGCCTGCAGAACGAGGCGGTCTGGGTCATCCTGGAGCGCAAGGGCATCGTCAAGCGCACCCCCGGCGCCGCGATCCTGACGGCCGAGGGCGTCGGCTACGAGACCGGCTTGCGCGACCAGATCCTGCATCATTCCGACCACTGAGGCCGCAGGCGGAGACGCGTCGATGGACGACACCGTCGACACCGGGAAGACCCCGCCGGCCCCGGTGAAGCCGGCGGGCAGGCGTGACGAACGCCTCGCCGCCCGACTGCGCGAGAACCTGCGCAAGCGCAAGGAGCAGGCCCGGCAGCGGGAGCGGGAAGAGGGGTAGGGCGGCGCCTTACCCCAGCGACTTCCTGAACCAGATCTGGCGATGGCCCGGCGGGTAGCCGTCCATCTCGGCCCACACCTCGTACCCCTGCTTCGGGTAGAAGGCCGGTGCCTGGAAGTCGTAGGTGTAGAGTCGCGACCAGCGGCAGCCGCGTGTCCGCGCCTCGGCTTCCGCCGCCGCCAGCAGCCGTCCGCCGAGCCCGCTGCCGCGGGCGGAGTCGTCGACCCACAGCAGGTCGACATACAGCCACTCCCAGTTGGTGTAGCCGACCAGCCCGCCCTTCAGCCTGCCGTCCGGCGCGCGGGCGCTCGCCACCAGATCGCGGCGGTCGTAGGCACGGCCGAGCGACGCCTCGTTGTAGGCGCGCAGGCCGTCATGGATTCCGGCCAGGTCGGCGGGGGCGGGGGTGTCCGTCACGGACAGAATGGCATCGTCGCTCATGCCGGCCAGCCTAACCGCGGCGGCGGGCGTGACCAGTGCCGTGATAAAGAACCGTCCATGCGCCGGGGGCGGGCGTCGATTCCTTGAGCCTTGCCGCGCGCTCGGCTACAAACCAGCCTCAAGACCCTCCATCCAATCGTTACGCCAAGGAGTACCCCCGCGATGGGCATCATGCCGGATAGCTGGATCCGCGAGATGGCCGAGACCAAGGGCATGATCGAGCCCTTCGTCGAAACCCAGAAGCGCGAAGGCGTGATCTCCTACGGCGTGTCGTCCTACGGCTACGACGCCCGGGTCGCCGACGAGTTCAAGATCTTCACCAACGTCGACAACGCCCTCGTCGACCCGAAGCGCTTCGACGGCGGCAGCTTCGTCGACCGCAAGACCGACGTCTGCATCATCCCGCCCAACAGCTTCGCGCTGGCGCGCACCGTGGAGTATTTCCGCATCCCCCGCGACGTGCTGGTGATCTGCCTCGGCAAGAGCACCTATGCGCGCTGCGGCCTGATCGTGAACGTCACCCCGCTGGAGCCGGAGTGGGAAGGCCACGTCACGCTGGAGATCTCCAATACGACGCCGCTGCCCGCCAAGGTCTATGCCAACGAGGGCCTCTGCCAGTTCCTGTTCCTGAAGGGCGACAGCGTCTGCGAGGTCTCCTACGCCGACAAGTCGGGCAAATACATGGGCCAGCGGGGCGTCACCCTGCCGCGGCTCTGACCGCCGCCTTCCTCATTCACAGCGTATCCGCGAAAGCTCAGGTTTCATGGACAAGATCCGCATCCGCGGCGGCCGCCCGCTGAACGGCTCCATCACCGTCGGTGGCGCCAAGAACGCCGCACTGCCGCTGATGACGGCGTCGCTTCTCACCGACGAGTCGCTGACGCTGACCAACCTGCCGATCCTGGCGGACATCAACACGCTGTGCAACCTGCTGCTCCAGCATGGCGTCGCCATCCACATGGCCGGCGCCGGCGGCGACTGCGCCGGCCGCGCCGTGGAGTTCACCGCCCGCGACGTCACCAACACCACGGCGCCCTACGACCTGGTGCGCAAGATGCGCGCCAGCGTGCTGGTGCTGGGGCCGCTGCTGGCGCGCTGCGGCGAGGCCAAGGTGTCGCTGCCCGGCGGCTGCGCCATCGGCGCCCGGCCGGTCGACCTGCACATCAAGGGCCTGGAGGCGATGGGCGCCGACATCCGCCTGGAGGGCGGCTACATCGTCGCCAAGGCGCCGGCCGGCGGGCTGAGGGGCGGAGAGATCGTCTTCCCGAAGGTGTCGGTGGGCGCCACCGAGAACCTCCTGATGGCGGCGACGCTGGCCCGCGGCACCACCATCCTGGTGAACGCCGCGCGCGAGCCGGAGGTGACCGACCTCGCCGAATGCTTGGTCAAGATGGGGGCGAAGATCGCCGGCATCGGGACCGACCGGCTGGTGATCGAGGGTGTCGACCGCCTGCACGGCGCCCGGCACATGGTGGTCGCCGACCGCATCGAGACCGGCACCTACGCCATGGCGGCGGCCATCACCGGCGGCCGTCTCGACATCCTCAACACCCGGCTCGACCTGATCAAGGCGGCGGTCAAGGCGCTGGCCCCGGCCGGTGTCGCCTTCGAGGAGATCGACAACGGGATCCGCGTGTCGCGCGCCAATGGCGAACTGCACGGCGTCGACGTGATGACCGAGCCGTTCCCCGGCTTCCCCACCGACCTCCAGGCCCAGATGATGGCCCTGATGTGCACGGCGAACGGAGCCGCGATGATCACCGAGACGATCTTCGAGAACCGTTTCATGCACGCGCCCGAGCTGATGCGGATGGGCGCGCGGATCACCGTCCACGGGTCCTCGGCCCTGGTGCGCGGCGTGGAACGGCTGACCGGTGCGCCTGTTATGGCGACGGACCTGCGCGCTTCGGTGTCGCTGGTGCTCGCCGGGCTCGCGGCTGAGGGGGAGACGACGGTCAACCGCGTCTATCATCTCGACCGCGGTTACGAGCGGGTGGAGGATAAGCTTGCCGCCTGCGGCGCCGACATCGAGCGCATCCATGGCGGTGAGGAATAAGGCGGCAAGGAATAGGCCAGGACCGGCCGGCGGAAACCCACCCTCCGCCCGTCTGAGAGGTGCCATGACCGGAGGTGCCATGACCATGACCCCCATCCGCCTGCGCGCGGAGGATGCCGAGGACCTGAAGGTGGTCTCCGCCTGCCTGCAGGATGCCATCCTGCCGGTCGGCGACATGTGCTTCCAGCCCGCGGACAAGCGGTTCGTCATGGTGGTCAACCGCTTCCGCTGGGAAGCGGCCGATCAGCCACGTCCCGGCCCCACCGCCGATGACGATGATCTGGCTCCCTATGAGCGGGTCCATTGCGGCGTCCGGGTCGAGGGCGTGACCGCAGCCAAGCTGCGCGGGTTCGACATCAAGAACCGCGGCCAGTTGCTTGAACTGCTGTCGATCGAAATGGCGGAAGGCGGCAGGATCACCCTGAACTTCGCCGGCGGTGGCGGGGTCCTGCTGGAGGGGACGGCGCTGCGGGTGATGGTGGAGGATTTGGGCGAACCCTGGCCGACCGGTTGCCGGCCGTGCCACCCCGACGACACCGCGCCGGAGCCTTCCCCGGACCATCCCCAGGACCATCCCCAGGATCGCCGCGGCGTTTGATGCCGCCCCGGCCCATCCGCCGCGCCCGGCCTGGTCAGCCTCGGCCGAACAGGCAGGGCTGACGCGAGTCTGGGCGGGCCGGGCGCGTCAGCGCTCGGCCACCTGCGAGTCGTTGCGGATCGCGCGGATGACGTCCTTCGCGGTCTTCTTGTAGGTCACCGTGTCGACATCCTCGCCCGGCGCCAGTTGCGAGCGGTGGACGGTGAAGAAGCGGTGGCCGACGTCCAGCATCCCGCTGGCCTCGACCAGCACGGTGGCGTCGCTGCCCCGCTCGGCCGGGGCGACCGAAACGATCTGGCCCAGTTCCTCTCCGTGCACGCCGGTCACTTCGATGCCGACCAAGTCGTCATCGGTCGTCGGATCGGCGGCCAGCGCCGACTCGTGGATGGCAAAGGGCAGGGTGGCGGCCAGCGCAAGGCCGGCCAGCATGGTCTGGAACCGCATGATTCGGGCTCCCATCGCTGATGTGTGTCTCGTATGTCACAATCAACATGGGAATTGATGATGAGTTCCCGAGGAACCATCCAGGGTTAATCCGGTTGCCAGGGGTGGAAACCAACCGCGAAGGAGACCCTCTCCATGGCCCAGAAGCTGACCGGCAAGACCGTGGCCGTTCTTGCCACCGACGGGTTCGAGCAGGTCGAACTGACGGAGCCGGTGAAGGCCCTGCGCGATGCGGGCGCCACCGTGCATGTGGTCGCGCCGAAAGGTGGCGAGATCCAGGGCTGGAACCACCATGACCGTGGCGACAAGGTTGCCGTGGACGTGACGCTCGACCAGACCGATGCCGGGCGCTACGACGCGCTGCTGCTTCCGGGCGGCGTGATCAACCCCGATGCGCTGCGCCTGGAGCCGAAGGCGATCGAGTTCGTGAAGAGCTTCGTCACGTCGGCCCGGCCGATCGCCGCGATCTGCCATGGCCCCTGGACGTTGATCGACGCCGGCGGGGTGCGCGGCAAGCGCATGACCTCCTGGCCATCCCTCCAGACCGACCTGCGCAACGCGGGTGCGACCTGGGTGGACGAGCAGGTGGTCACCGACCACGGCCTCGTCACGTCGCGCAAGCCGGATGACATCCCGGCCTTCTGCCGCAAGATGATCGAGGAGTTCTGCGAAGGCCGTCACACCGGCCACCGCCACGCGGCGGAATAGGCGACCGGGAACGGGCGGTGCAGGCGGTGCACCGCAAGGGCACCGCCGCATGGCCCGGCGCCGAGGGAGAATGTGCCGGATGGCGGCGGAACCGTGCCGTCCGCGGGGGAGAAGGGCGCTCGTGCCGTTCGGCGGGCGCCGGCCAGACCCGGCGTGTTACGCCGTCACCAGCGGCGAGAGGCCGTTCTGGATCGCCCACACGGCCGCCTGGGTGCGGTTCTGGGCGTTGATCTTCCGCATCACGTTCTTGAAATGCATCTTCACGGTGGATTCCGTGATGTGCAGGTTGCGCGCGATGGCCTTGTTCGACTGTCCGGCCAGCAGGCAGCGCAGGATCTGCACTTCGCGCTTCGACAGGTCGCTGCTTGGCGGCACGGCGATCGGGGCCGGGCTGTGCGGGCGCTCGTTCACCGCAGACATCAGCAGGCCGGCGACATGGGTCGGATACACCACCTCTCCCAGCATCACCAGGCGGAGCGACCGCAGCAGGCTTTCGCTCGACATGCTCTTGTTCAGGTAGGCGTCCGCCCCGGCCTTCAGCGACTGTGACAAGCTGCGGTCGGCGATGGTGTCGGCGAGCACGGCGATCCGCGCCGAGGTTCCTTCGCGCAGCCGGCGTATTCCGGCGATCTCTTCCGGCATGCCGTCCTGCAACGCCAGGACGATCAGGTCCGGCTCGCTGCCCTCGGCAATGACGTCGAGTGCGTCGTCGGCGCTGGCCGCATGTGCACTGACCCGGAAAGGGCCACCGCCGATCAGCGTCGCAAGGGCCGCCGAGAACAGGCGGTCATGGTCCACCAGCATCACGTTCCATGTCTTCATCGATTGTCCTCCGCAAGGCTACCCGGCACCGGGCGGCGGCGGGTCCGCCCCTATCCGGTTCCTCACATGAAAGTGCCGGTCCAAGCCGGCCGGCCCGTACAGAGTCCGAACAGGGAAAATTCGATCAAAGTTGTTCGGAACAGCGGGCTTTACGCTTCATGTAGGAATGATTTATACGGTTCATTAACCAATGGCGCAAGCTGAGAACAGGAAAGTCACAGGCAGTAGACGGCATTTCATTGGAAATTGATCGAACCGTGGATCGTTCGATATTTCGAGGTAGAGACGCCATAGGACGGCGCGAATGAACCGCTTTCGGTTTGGGGTTTTTTGGTGTTCTTGGCCCTTCTGGAAAGCGGTCCGCTGAGGATAAGGGGACACGATGGAGTTCGAGCTTCAAGCGCGCGGCAGTTCGCGTAGCGCGGGCAATGCCACGCGGATTTTTCTGGTGGTCGACGAGCAGCCGATGGTGCGCCACGGCTTCGCTCTGTCCATCGGCGAAATCTGCCCCGACGCGCGCGTGCTGGAGGCCGGGTCGCTGGACGAGGCGCTCGCCGTCGGCCGCACCACTCCCGAACTGGCCCTGGTGTTGTACGATCCCGGACCGCCGCGGCCCGAGGAGGCCGGGGTGAACAGTGCGCACGACGGCTTGCGCCGGCTGAAGGACGCGCTGGGCGACGTGCCGGTGCTGATCCTGACCAATTCCGACGAGGTGGCCGACATCGTCGACAGCGTCCGCATGGGTGCACGCGGCTATGTGCTGAAGACGAGCCCGCCGGAAGTGCTCGAGCACGCGATCTCCCTGGCGCTCAGCGGCGACATCTTCCTGCCGCTGCCGCGGGCGGTGCTGAACGGTGCCCTGGCGGAGGCTGCGCGCAGCCACGACGACATCCTCGACCGGCTGACCGATCGCCAGCGCGACGTCTTCGAGCTTCTGCTGGCCGGCCATTCCAACAAGGAGATCGCCCGTGGCCTGGGCGTGCTCGAAGGGACCGTGAAGGTGCATGTCCGGGCCATCATGCAGAAGCTCGGCGTGCGCAACCGCACCCAGGTCGCCGTGGTCGCGGCCCGCCACGGCTGTTTTTCCGGCGAAGGCTGACCGGCGGCGCCGTTGCGTGAACGGCCCCGCTTCCGGCAGACTGCCCCGCGGATGCAGCGGGCGCGGACAGGGGGAGCGCGGGGTTGGTTCAGACGCTGGCGGCCGGCAGGCCGGGGAATGCGGGACGCGAAGAGAAGAAGGTCGCCGTCCATGGGGCCGCGACGGTGCGGTTCGAGCACCGCCATGGCGAGACCCGGCTGGCGACGCTCTATCACCATGATCCGCTGCGGGTCCTGATGCCGGCACCGCGCCGCGGCGACCTCCCGGTCGCCGTGCTCGCGACCACGTCGGGCGGCATGGTCGGGGGCGACCGCATGGACATCGCGCTGTCGGCGGGACCGGGGGCGAAGGCCCTGGTGACCACCCAGGCGGCCGAGAAGGTCTACCGCTCCACCGGCGAGGACTGCCGCATCGACACCGCGGTGTCGGTCGAGGACGGCGCTTGGCTGGAGTGGATGCCGCAGGAGGCGATCGTCTTCGAAGGAGCCCGACTGCGCCGGCTGACGAAGCTCGACCTGTCGGGCGACGGCCGGGCGGTCGCCGGCGAGATGCTGGTGTTCGGCCGCGCCGCCTTCGGCGAGACCGTGACCCGCGGCCTGATCCGCGATGCCTGGGAGGTCGCGCGCGACGGCCGGCTGATCTGGGCGGACGCCCTGCATCTTGAGGACGACATCGCGGAGGCGCTCGCCCATCCCGCCGGCTTCGGTGGGGCGGGCGCCTGCGCCACGCTGCTGCATGCGGCCGCCGGTGCCGGCCGGCATCTGGAGGCGGTGCGTGCCCTGGCCGAGCGGGTGGAGGGCGCCCGCGTCGGTGCCACCGCCTTCGAGGGCTTGCTGGTCGTCCGCATCCTGGGCGGCGACGCCCGCGCCGTGCGCCGCGCCTATGCGGCGATCTGGTCCGGCCTGCGCGCCGAGGCTGCCGGCCTGCCGACGCGGCTGCCGCGCCTGTGGGAGGTATGACTTGGGCGGCGTGAGGGCCAAGCTTTTCAAGCGGCTACGTCATACGACGCACTTGGCGCACCGCATCATCGTGGCATAATCGCCGCCAACCGACCGGCGGCAGCGCCGGGGACGAACAGGGCGGCGAAAGGGCAATCCCCCGATGAACCTGACAGGGCGCGAGAAGGACAAGCTGCTGATCGCCATGGCGGCGGTGGTGGCGCGGCGTCGGCTGGAGCGCGGCGTGAAGCTCAACCATCCGGAGGCGGTCGCCCTCATCACCGATTTCGTGGTCGAAGGCGCCCGCGACGGACGGACGGTGGCCGAACTGATGCGCGACGGCGCCACCGTGCTGACCCGCGAGCAGGTGATGGACGGCGTGCCGGAGATGATCCACGACATCCAGGTCGAGGCCACCTTCCCCGACGGCACCAAGCTCGTCACCGTCCACCAGCCGATCCGTTGAGGGGAGTGCCTCCATGAAACCCGGTGAAATCCTTCCCGCGGCCGGCGAGATCGTGCTGAACGACGGCCGCGCCACCGTGGAGATCGACGTCGCGAACGCCGGCGACCGCCCGATCCAGGTCGGCTCGCACTTCCATTTCCACGAGACCAATTCCGCCCTCGCCTTCGACCGCGAACAGGCGCGCGGCTTCCGGCTCGACATCCCCGCCGGCACGGCGGTGCGCTTCGAACCCGGCCAGACCCGCAGCGTCAGGCTGGTCGCCTATGGCGGCGACCGGGTGGTGATCGGCTTCAACCGCATGGTCAACGGCGCCCTCTGACGGGCCGACAGGGAAGGGCGAAGAACATGGCGCACCGCATCGACCGGGCCGAATACGCGGCCCTCTACGGCCCGACCACCGGCGACCGGGTCCGGCTGGCCGACACCGACCTCATCGTCGAGGTCGAGCGCGACCACACCGTCTACGGCGAGGAGGTCAAGTTCGGCGGCGGCAAGGTGATCCGCGACGGCATGGGGCAGTCCCAGCGCTCGCGCCACCAGGGGGCGGTCGACACCGTCATCACCAACGCGCTGATCATCGACCACTGGGGCATCGTCAAGGCCGACATCGGCATCACCGGCGGGCGGATCGCCGCGATCGGCAAGGCGGGCAACCCCGACGTCCAGCCCGGCGTCGACATCATCATCGGTCCGGGCACCGAGGTGATCGCCGGCGAGGGCAAGATCGTCACCGCCGGCGGCATCGACGCCCACATCCACTTCATCTGCCCGCAGCAGGTGGACGAGGCGCTGAACAGCGGCCTCACCACCATGCTCGGCGGCGGCACCGGCCCGGCCGCCGGCACCTCGGCCACCACCTGCACCCCCGGCCCCTGGCACATGGAGCGGATGCTCCAGGCCGCCGAGGGGCTGCCGATCAACCTCGGCTTCTTCGGCAAGGGCAACAGCAGCCGTCCCGACGCGCTGATCGAGCAGATCGCCGCCGGTGCCTGCGGGCTGAAGCTGCACGAGGACTGGGGTACCACGCCGGACGCCATCGACACCTGCCTGACGGTCGCCGACCAGCTCGACGTCCAGGTGGCGATCCACACCGACACGCTGAACGAATCCGGCTTCGTCGAGGACACCATCGCGGCCTTCAAGGGCCGCACCATCCACACCTTCCACACCGAAGGGGCGGGCGGCGGCCATGCCCCGGACATCATCCGGGTGGCGGGCCTCGCCAACGTGCTGCCCAGCTCTACCAACCCGACGCGGCCCTTCACCATCAACACGGTGGACGAGCATCTCGACATGCTGATGGTGTGCCACCACCTCAGCCCGCGCATCCCCGAGGACGTCGCCTTCGCCGAGAGCCGCATCCGCCGCGAGACCATCGCGGCCGAGGACATCCTGCACGACCTCGGCGTCTTCTCGATGATCTCGTCGGACAGCCAGGCGATGGGGCGGGTCGGCGAGGTGATCATCCGCACCTGGCAGACCGCCCACAAGATGAAGGTCCAGCGCGGCCGCTTGGCCCAGGAGAGCGGCGACAACGACAATGTCCGGGTCAAGCGCTACATCGCCAAATACACCATCAACCCGGCGCTGTCGCACGGCATCGGCCATGTCGTCGGCTCGGTCGAGGTCGGCAAGCTGGCCGACCTCGTGGTGTGGTCGCCGGCCTTCTTCGGGGTGAAGCCCGACATGGTGCTGAAATGCGGCACCATCGCCGCGTCGCTGATGGGCGATCCCAACGCGTCGATCCCGACGCCGCAGCCGGTCCACTACCGCCCGATGTTCGGCAGCTACGGCCGGGCGATGCAGGCCAGCAGCGTCACCTTCGTCAGCGCCAAGGCGATGGAGCTGGAGGTCGGCCGCCAGCTCGGCCTGCACCGCGAACTGATCGCCGTCCAGGGCACCCGCACCGTCGGCAAGAAGCAGATGATCCACAACGACGCCACCCCGCACATCGAGGTCGATCCCGAGACCTACGAGGTGCGGGCCGACGGGCAACTGCTGACCTGCGAGCCGGCCGACGTCCTGCCGATGGCGCAGCGCTACTTCCTGTTCTGAGGCGCAGTTTTTAATTCCCTCTCCCCCCCGGGGAGAGGGGTAGGGTGAGGGGGACGCGCTTCGAGGATCTCTTCGGCTGCGCCGAACCCCCTCATCCCAACCTTCTCCCCAGGGGGGAGAAGGAGTCTTAGGCAGGGTCTATTCGTGATCGGTGTATTCGATTCAGGACATGGCGGGTTGACGGTGCTGCGCGCCCTGGTGGACGCGGCTCCCGACCGGCCCTTCGTCTATCTCGGCGACCATGCCGCGGCACCCTACGGCCCGCGCAGCGAGGACGACATCTACCGGCTGACGATCGCCGGGATGGACCGGCTGTTCGACCAGGGCTGCCGGCTGATCGTCATCGCCTGCAACACCGCCGCCGCCGTGGCGCTGAGGCGCCTGCAGCAGGAATGGCTGCCGTCGGCCCATCCCGGCCGCAACGTGCTGGGGGTCCTGGTGCCGATGGTGGAGGCGATCACCCGCGTCCCCTGGATGATCGACACCGTGCCGCCCGACCATCTGGCCGAACCGCGCACCGTCGGCATCTTCGCCACCGCGGCGACGGTCAACTCCGGCTCCTTCCCGCGGGAGATCGGCAAGCGCGCTCCCTCGGTGCGGGTGGTGCAGCAGGCCTGCCCGGACCTGGTGCCGCTGATCGAGCGCGGCGCGCCCGACGCGGAGATCGAGCCGGCGGTCGTCGCCTATGTCCGCCTGCTGCTGGACAAGCTGGGCCGCCAGCCGCTGGATGCCGTGGTGCTCGGCTGCACCCATTACCCGCTGGTCTCGCACCTGTTCGCCCGCGCCCTGCCGGCCGGCGTGGAGGTGCTGTGCCAGCCCGCCCTGACCGCGCGCTCGCTCGATCAGTATCTGGAGCGCCATCCCGAATACCGGCCCGCTGCGGGCGACCCGGGCCTGCGCTTCTTCACCACCGGGGACGCGGCGCTGGTCAGCGACTTGGCCGGCCGCTTCTTCGGCCATCCGACCCCCTTCGAACGGCTGAGCTGATGACCGAAACGACCCGCCGCGCCACCCGAGTCCATGCCCGCGGCCACTGGCCGGCGGAGCGGCAGGCCGGTACCGTGACGCTGGCCTTCGACGACCGCTTCCGCCGGCGCATGGCGATGACCGACGATGCCGGCGGCGCCTTCCTGCTCGACCTGCCGCGGGCGGTGGCGCTGGACGACGGCGACGGGCTGGAAGTGGACGGCGGCGTCTTCCTGCGCGTCGTCGCGGCGCCGGAGGAGTTGATGGAGGTCCGCGTTCCCGGACCGGTCGAGGCGTTCGCCCGTGTCGCCTGGCATCTCGGCAACCGCCATCTGCCGGTGCAGATCGCCGGGGACACCATCCGCCTGCGCCGCGACCACGTGATCGAGGACATGCTGCGCGGGCTGGGCGCCGAGGTGCGCGACGTGATGGCCCCCTTCATGCCGGAGGGTGGTGCCTATGGCGGGCATTCGCATGGCGGCGGGCATGGGCACTCGCACTGAAAAGCCCCCTCTCCCCCCCGGCGTCAGCAATGCTGACGCCGCCGACAGGCAAAACGTAGTCTTGCCGATAGGCGGGGAGAAGGTTGGGATGAGGGGGTTCGGCGCAGCCGATGAAATCCTCGACGCGCATCCCCCTCGCCCCAACCCTCTCCCCGGGGGGGAGAGGGGACAAGATAGCGTCTCCACCCATGCCCTGACGCGGCTGCTCGCCTGGCTCTCCCCCAGCTTTCCGGTCGGCGGCTTCTCCTACAGCCACGGCATCGAGGCGGCGGTGGAACAGGGCTTGGTGCGCGACCGCGCCACGCTGACCGCATGGCTCGACGGCATCCTGCGCCACGGTGCCGGGCGGACCGACGGGATGCTGTTCGCGGCGGCCCACCGGGCCGTGCGCACCGGCGAGGAGACCGCCTTCGCCTGGGCGGTCGAGCGCGCGGACGTCCTGCGGGCTTCCTCGGAAACCGCGCTCGAATCGCGCGCCCAGGGCCAGGCCTTCCTCCTGGCGATCCGTGCCGCCTGGCCCCTGGACGGGCTGTCGCGCTGGGATGCGGTCATCGCCGCCGCCGGCCGTCCGGTGGCCTATCCGGTGGCGGTGGCGCTGGCCGCGGCGCTGAGCGGGGTGGCGGAAGGCCCGGCGCTGACCGCCTACCTGCATGCTTTCGCCGCGAACCTCGTCTCCGCCGGCGTGCGGCTGGTCCCGCTCGGCCAGACCGACGGGCAGCGGGCGCTGGCGGCGCTCGATCCAATTACCCACCGGGCGGCCCTGGCGGCGCTGGCGGCACCGCTGGACGACCTCGGCGGCCGGGCGATGGCCGTCGATTGGACCTCGATGATCCACGAAACCCAATATACGAGGCTGTTCCGCTCATGAGCGCTCTTCCCGCTATCGAAAAGAGCCACGCCGGTCCCTTGCGCGTCGGCATCGGCGGCCCGGTCGGCTCCGGCAAGACCGCCCTGACCGACGCGCTGTGCAAGCGCATGCGCGACGATTGGGAGGTCGCGGCGATCACCAACGACATCTACACCAAGGAGGATGCCGAGTTCCTCACCCGCTCCGGCGCGCTGAAGCCGGAACGGATCATGGGGGTGGAGACCGGCGGCTGCCCGCACACGGCGATCCGCGAGGACGCGTCGATCAACCTCGCCGCCGTCGACGAGATGAACGCGAAGTTCCCCAACCTCGACCTGATCTTCATCGAATCCGGCGGCGACAACCTGGCAGCCACCTTCTCGCCGGAACTGGCGGACATCACCATCTACGTCATCGACGTTTCGGCCGGCGACAAGATCCCGCGCAAGGGCGGCCCGGGCATCACGCGGTCCGACCTGCTGGTGATCAACAAGACGGACCTCGCCCCGATGGTCGGCGCCAGCCTGGAGGTGATGGACCGCGACGCCCGCAAGATGCGCGGCGACCGTCCCTTCGTCTTCACAAACGTCAAGGCGGGCGAGGGGCTGGACGCCATCCAGTCCTTCATCGTGCAGCGCGGCGGCCTTCCCCTGCCGGGCTGACCGTCCCCGTTCCGGCGACCGCGGGGAGCCGGCAGGGGGCCGGCGCGGGAACCTCCGGCTTGACCGTGCTGTTCATGCAGCATGAGACGATCCAAGCCGGAGGATGCCCCGATGAAGCGCCCCACCCTTGGCACGGCCCTGCTGCTGGCCGCGCTGGGACCCCTGTCCGTCGCCGCGCCGGCATTGGCGGCCGACGACTGCACGGCCGGCCTCGACCGGCTGGGACAGCAGGCGGCCGCTCTCGAGGCCGCCGGCCCCAACAGTCCTGCCCCGGTCACGCCGCAGGAGACCGCGCAGCTTCGCGCCCTGCAGCAGGCCGCCCAATCCGCGGCCCAGAAGGGCAATGCCCCCGCCTGCCAGGCGATCCTGGGCGAAGCGGCGGCCCTGCAGGAGTCCATTGCCCATCCGCGCGCGATGGCGGCCGACGACCTTGAGGACGCCAAGCTGCGCAGCCCGGACGGCAAGGATCTCGGCAGCATTTCCGAACTGGTCATCGATCCGGGCACCGGCCGCGTCGCCTACGCGGTGGTCGAACTGGGCGGCTTCCTCGGGATCGGCGAAGCCGACTTCGCGGTGCCGTGGGCACTGTTCTCTGCGTCGGGCGACGGCTATGTCCTGAATGTCCCGAAGGACAAGCTCACCAACGCCCCGCGCTTCGACGACAAGAACCGCCCGAACATGAACGACCGCCAGTGGGCGATGGCGGTGCACACCTACTACGGCGTGCCGCCCTACTGGATGCGGGACTCCGCGACCCTCGCCGCCATTGCCGGCACGACGGCGGGCGGCGGCGACACCGCGGCGGCACCCCTGCGCCAGGAGGTGCAGCGGCTGTCGCAGGAGGTGGCGCGGCTGAACCGGGAGCTTGAACAGGCGCGCGGCGCCGCCGGCTCGAGCGGCGCTCCGGCCCAGGGGCAGGGCGACGGCGCGGCCGGGTCCGCTTCGGGGACCGCGACAGGTTCCGGCGCGGCCTCGGGGAACGGTAGCCCACAGCCGCCGGTTTCCCAGCAGTGACGCACGAACCATCCGAGCCAGGAGCACCGAAATGGCACTCTCGTCCCTCACCGATTCCGCGCAGCGCCACCTGCGCGGGATGAACGACCGCATCGCAGGCCCTACCGGGGGCTACACCATCAACGTCGGCCACAACGAACGGCTGGCTTCGCTCGGCGGCGGACTGCTGCTGGCGGTGCTCGGCATGCGGCGGGGCGACTGGACCGGCGCCGCGCTGGCGTTGGCCGGCGGCGCCCTGGTGGCCCGCGGCCTGACCGGCTACTGCCCGGGCAAGTCGATGCTGGCCGACTGGTCCCACCGCGACGGGACGGGCCGGTCGGGCGGGGACCACGATGCGGGCCGGCACGCCTATTCCCGCCATCCCGGTGACATCTTCGAGTCCGCCGAGGAGAAGGAGGTCGTCGACGAGGCGTCTCAAGAATCCTTCCCGGCCAGCGACCCGCCCTCCTTCACGCCGGGCGTGACACGATAACGGAAATGTCATCAAGAAACGGCCTTCCGGACCAGCTCCGGGAGGCCGTTTTGACATGGATCAATGAAGTGCGGATGCAGGGAAGATTTCGGCTTTTATTGGGGCTGCTGCCATCAATGTTGCGCTTTGATTGATTCGCGCAGGTGAATTGCGCCCTGTTTTCGTTGCGCCGCTGCAAGGTCTGGTTTATGGTGCACTGCACAAGGGCCGGTCGCCGATGCAGCCGCCCCGCACCGTTCAACCGACCGCAGGATCGTCCGCCATGACCACGATCATTCCCGCCGCCGCCACGCTCGAAGGCAAGAAGGGGCTCGTCCTTGGCATCGCCAACGACCAGTCGATCGCCTGGGGATGTGCCCGCGCCTTCCGCGCTCTCGGTGCCGACCTTGCCGTCAGCTACCTGAACGACAAGGCCAAGAAGTTCGTCGAGCCGCTCGCCCAACAGCTCGAGGCCGAGATCTTCGAACCGGTGGACGTCACCGGTGAAGGCCAGATGAAGGCGCTGTTCGACAAGATCGCCGACAAGTGGGGCAAGCTGGACTTCGCCCTTCACAGCATCGCCTTCGCTCCGAAGGAGGACCTGCACGGCCGCGTCGTCGACTGCTCGCGCGAAGGGTTCCAGCAGGCGATGGACGTGTCCTGCCACTCCTTCATCCGCATGGCCCGCTATGCCGAGCCGCTGATGAAGGACGGCGGCTCGCTGTTCACCATGTCCTACTTCGGGGCCAACCGGGTCATCGACAACTACGGCGTCATGGGGCCGGTCAAGGCGGCGCTGGAAGCCAGCGTGCGCTATCTGGCAGCAGAGCTGGGGCCGAAGGGCATCCGCGTCCATGCCATTTCCCCCGGCCCGATCAAGACCCGTGCGGCGTCGGGCATCGCCCATTTCGACGAACTCATGAACAAGGCGGCCGAGCGCGCGCCCGAAGGCCGCCTGGTGACCATCGAGGAGGTCGGCTACACCACCGCCTTCCTCGCCACGGACGGTGCCAAGGGCATCACCGGCGACACCACCTACGTCGACTGCGGCTACTCGATCGTCGGCTGACGGGCGCCGGCTGACGGGCGCCGGCTGACAGGCGCCATCTGACAGGCGCCATCTGGCCGGCGGCGGTCCGGCTGTCGGACGGACGGGGCGGACGCGGCAGCGCGTCCGCCCCTTTTCGCGCTTGGCACCGGGTCGCCGGGGTGCGTCAAATTGCCGTGTGACTCCGTCGCCCGTTCTGGCCGGACGGCGACCCCGGCCATAATCCTTCCCCGGCGGCATGCCGCGACAGGGGAGGAGGCCGCAAGGTCATGGGCGCCATAATATGGCGACGGCAATTGAGCGTCGGTCAGCCATCGATCGATGACGACCACAAGCATCTGATCGAGTACCTGAACGAGCTGGATGCGGCGCTTTCGGCGCCGCGGTTCCAGCCGGCGCGCGTCGCGAGGATCCTGATCAAGCTCCTGGAATACACGAGGGAGCATTTCGCCCGCGAGGAACGGATCATGCAGATGGTGCATTATCCGAAGTTCGAGGAGCATGTCGCCATGCACCGCGCGGCGGAGCAGAAGGTCGGCGAGCTGTCCGCCCGCTTTTCGAACGAGCCGACGCAGGAGAACGCGGAGCGGCTCTACAAGTTCACGGCCGACTGGCTGGTCCGTCACATCATCCTGATGGACACGCAACTGACGCCCTATGTCCGCGGCATCTGGGCATGACGGGCGTCCTTCCCTGGAGTCTGCTTGGCGCTCATTGAGGCGCCACACAGACTCCAGGCTTTTGCTCTTCCATGTGATCCAGGTTCCAAGCGATACCGCTTGAAACGATCGCACTTCAGGTCCCGCAGCCGCGAGGGGGGCGGTTTTCCCGCCCCGTCAGCCGGCCATGCAACCAGCCGTTCAGCCGGTGAACTCCGTCGCGCGGTAGCCCTGGGCGAAGAGCAGGGCGGTCAGGTCGCCATGGTCGATCCGGGCGCGGGCCTCGGCGGCCACCACGGCCTTGGCATGGAAGGCGACCCCCAGGCCGGCGGCCAGCAGCATCGGCAGGTCGTTGGCGCCATCGCCGACCGCCATGGTTTCGGCCATCGGCACCCGGTGCTCGCCGGCATAGGCCAGCAGCGCCTGAAGCTTGCTGTCCTTGTCCAGGATCGGCTCGACCACCTTGCCCGTCATCTCGCCGTCCGCGACCTCCAGGTCGTTGCCGCGGTCGTCGTCGAAGCCGATCCAGGTCCGCACCCGGCCGGTGAAGCAGCGGAAGCCGCCGGACACCAGCACGCAGACGGTTCCGTTGGCCCGCATGGTGCCGACCAGTTGGGCGGCGCCCGGCATCAGCGTCGCCCGCTGCCAGACCTCGTCGATCACCGACTCCTTCAACCCCTTCAGCAGGGCGACCCGCTCGCGCACCGCCTCCTTGAAGTCGATTTCGCCGTTCATGGCGCGGGCGGTGATGGCCGCGATGTGGTCCTTCAGCCCGACGTAGTCGCCCAGTTCGTCCAGCATCTCCTGCTCGATGATGGTCGATTCCATGTCGGCGACCAGAAGCCGCTTGCGCCGTGTCGCCGCCGGCTGGGCGATGATGTCGAGCGGGGCGCCGGCCCCGCCCAGCGCATGGCGGATGGCGGCTTCCGCCTGTTCCGGCGCGAGGTTGCCGAAGGGCAGGTCGCAGGCCGTTCCCGGCGCCAGCCAGTCCGGCATCCCGGCATCCGCTCCCAGCGCGGTCAGCGCCGCTCTGGCGGTCTGGACGGCGGTCTCTTCAAGGATGGCGGTGCGGGGGGCGATCAGCGTGGCGACGGCGTTCATCGGCAGGGTATCCCGGACAAAAAAGGGGGCCTCTCGCGCGCTGCCTACCACAGGCGGGGAGCAGGGTCCAACGAAGCTTCGGCGTCGGTGGTGCGATCGCTGTTGCATTGGCGCGGCGCCGGCCCCATGGAAGGGGCATGGAACAGACACATCCGACCGCATGCCCGCCCGCCCGCCGGGGAGGCGATGGGGCGTGGCGGCCATGACCGCTCGCACCGACGTCGTCGTCATCGGCGGCCCGACCGCTTCGGGGAAGTCGGGGCTGGCGCTGGCCGTCGCCGAGGCCTTCGGTGGCACGGTGATCAACGCCGACAGCATGCAGCTCTATGCCGACCTCGACGTGCTGACCGCGAGGCCGCCGGCCGCCGATCTGGCGCGGGCGCCGCACCGGCTCTACGGCGTGCTGCCGGCGGCGGAGCGCGGCTCGGCGGCCCGCTGGCGGACGATGGCGCTGGAGGAGATCGACGTGGCCGCGGCCGCCGGCCGCCTGCCGGTGGTCGTCGGCGGCACCGGGCTGTACCTGCGCGCGCTGATGCAAGGGTTGAGCGAGGTCCCGGCGATCCCCGACGAGGTGCGGGCCGCCGCCCATGCCCGTCTGGCCGCCCGGGGCGGCGAGGCGTTCCGGGCGGAACTGGTCGCCCGCGATCCGGCCTCCGCCAAGCTCAACGCCGGCGACACCACCCGCCTGACCCGGGCCTGGGAGGTGCTGGAGGCGACCGGCCACCCGCTGTCCCATTGGCAGGGCCTTGCGGCGCAGGGTGCGCCGGAGGGCTTGCGCTTCACCGTGCTGGTTCTCGATCCGCCGCGCGACGAGCTCTACGCGCTCTGCGACCTGCGGTTCGGGATGATGATGGAACAGGGGGCGCTGGAGGAGGTGCGGCATCTTGACGCCCTGGCCCGCGACCGGCACCTCGCACCCGATCTCCCGGTGCTGAAGGCCCTGGGCGTGCCGGAACTGCGCCGGCACCTGCAGGGCGCGATCGCGCTCGACGAGGCCGTGTTCCTCGCCAGGCAGTCGACCCGGCGCTATGCCAAACGGCAGGTCACGTGGTTCCGGCATCAGATCATTGGCAAAACGGGCAATTTGCTGGTATCTCATACAGGACAGCATAGCTGCCATACCATCGATTCGATCTGTTCACCGGCGGTAAGAAATGCAATTCTCGGCCGCCTGAGAACGATACTAAATTACTGAACCGAAGGAGAAGCGACGTGTCGGTTGATTGGGGTCATGTGTTCGCCGGCCGCGTTGGGGGCATGACGGCGTCCGAAATCCGGGAGCTGCTGAAGCTGATCGACCGTCCGGAGATCATCTCCTTCGCCGGTGGCATTCCCGACCCGGACCTGTTCCCCAGCTCCGCCATCGCCCGGTCCTACGAGAAGATCTTCCAGTCCAACGCCGGTGCCGGCTCCGCCCTGCAATATTCCATCACCGAGGGCTACACGCCGCTGCGGGAATGGATCTGCGACTACATGGGCGGCAAGGGGGTGAGTGTCGGGCTCGACGGCGTGCTGATCACCAACGGCTCGCAGCAGGTGCTGGAGTTCGTCGGCAAGCTGCTGATCGGGCCGGGCGACAAGGTGGTGGTGACGCGGCCGACCTATCTCGGCGCGCTCCAGGCCTTCTCGCCGTACGAGCCCACCTACCTGTCCATCCCGATGGACGAGGAGGGGCCGGACATGGAGGCGCTGACCGCCGCGCTGGCGCAGAAGCCGAAGTTCTTCTATCTGGTCCCCGACTTCCAGAACCCCAACGGCACCACCGTGTCGCTGGCGCGCCGCCACGCCATCCTGGACGCCTGCGAGGCGGCCGGTGTCCCCGTGGTTGAGGATACCGCCTATTGCGAGCTGCGCTATGACGGCGAGCATCTGCCGCTCCTGGCGGCGCTGGATTGCGAGCGCAACGGCGGCGCGCTGACCAACGTCATCTTCGGCGGGACCTTCTCCAAGACGATGGTGCCGGCGATGCGCGTCGGCTGGGTCAACGCCGCACCGGAGGTGGTCAACCGCTTGGTGCTGATGAAGCAGGCCGCCGACCTGCATGCCAGCACGATCAACCAGATCGTCATGCACGACGTCGTCTCGCAGATCTTCGACAGCCACCTCAAGCTGCTGCGCTCCCAGTACAAGGAGCGCCGCGACGCCATGCTGTCGGCTCTGGAGGAGTTCGCCCCGCCGGGCATCACCTGGACCAAGCCGGAAGGCGGCCTGTTCGTGTGGATCGAGGCGCAGGAGGGCGTCGACGGCACCGACCTGCTGGCTCGCGCCATCAAGGAGGCCAACGTCGCCTTCGTGCCCGGGTCGGCCTTCCACGCCGACCGGTCGGGCAAGAACACGCTGCGGCTTGCCTTCTCGGTCACCAAGCCGGACCGCATCCGCGAGGGCATCCGCCGCCTGTGCGAGCTGCTGAAGACGGCGGCCTGACCGCGGCGCATCCGCCCGCCGGTATGAAAAAGGGCGGTCGCGCTTCGGTGCGGCCGCCCTTTTCTTCGCATTTGGAGTGTGAGTCACGTTTCAAGCGGTATCGCTTGGAACGTGACTCACACGGAAGATCAAAACTTGGAGTCCGCAGCCGGACGGCTGCCGCGGCCGTCAGCCCGGCGGGTCGAAGAGGCTTCCCGCCGCCGGCGTCTCCGCCACCGCGGCGCGACCGGGATCGCGCTTCTGCGTCTCCAGCAGGATGTCGCGGGCGATCGGCGCCGCCACCGCCGACCCGCCGCCGCCATGCTCGACGAACACCGCGCAGGCGTAGCGCGGCGCGTCGACCGGGGCGAAGGCGACGAACAGCGCATGGTCGCGCTCGCGCCAGGGCAGGTCCTCGTTCTTCTTCACGCCGCTGCTGCGCTCGGCCATGGTGATGCGGCGGACCTGGGCGGAACCGGTCTTGCCGGCCATCTCGTAGCCGACCTCGGTGATCCGCGACTTGAACGCCGTGCCGTTCGGGGCGTTGACCACCTCGGTCATCCCGCGCAGCACGATGTCGAGATTCTCCTTCTTGACGCCGATGCTGGGCCAGGCGGTCTGCTCGCCGCTGACCGTCTTGATCTGCTTGGTCAGGTGCGGCATGACGGCGAAACCGCCGTTGGCCAGCCGGCAGGTCATCACCGCCAGTTGAAGCGGCGTCGCCAGCACGTATCCCTGGCCGATCGACGCCACCAGCGTCTCGCCCATGTCCCAGTTCTTGCCGAGCGTTCCCTTCTTCCAGGCGATCGAGGGGATCAGTCCGGCCCGCTCGTGCGGCAGGTCGATGCCGGTGCGGTGGCCCAGTCCGAAGCGGTTGGCCATCTCTGCGATGCGGTCGATGCCGATGCGCCGCGACACGTCGTAGAAGAAGACGTCGCAGGAATGGCGGAGCGCCCCGACGAAATCGACGGTGCCATGCCCGCCGCGCTTCCAGCAGTGGAAGCGGTGGTCGCCCAACTCCAGGTGGCCGGGGCAGAAGACGGTGTAGCGGTTGCTGACGATTCCCGATTCCAGCGCCGCCAGCGCCGCCATCATCTTGAAGGTGGAGCCGGGCGGGTATTGGCCGACCACTGCCTTGTTGTTCAGCGGCGTCGCCGGGTTGGACAGCAGCTCCTCCCAGAGCTCGGCGCTGATGCCCATGGTGAACTGGTTGGGGTCGTAGCTGGGGTGCGAGCACAGCGCGTAGATGCCGCCGGTATGGACGTCCATCACCACCGCGGCCGCGCTGACGTCCTGCGACAGGCGCTGCTGCACGAAGTGCTGGAGCTGCATGTCGATGGTGAGCTGCACCTCGCGGCCGGACTGGCCCTCGTCCCGCGACAGTTCGCGGATGACGCGGCCGACGGCGTTCACCTCGAGCTGGCTGGTGCCGGCGGTGCCGCGCAGCACCTTCTCGTGGAATTTCTCGATGCCGGCCTTGCCGATGCGGAAGCCCGGCAGCGAAAGAACCGGGTCGCTGTTGCCGCTCAGCTCCGCCTCCGACACGGCGCCGACGTAGCCCAGGATGTGGGCGGTCGCCTCGGCCTGCGGGTAATGGCGTAACTCGCCGACCTCGATCGACACGCCCGGCAGGTCGGGGGTGTTGGTCTCGATGGTGGCGACCTGTTCCCAGGTCAGGTTCTCGCGCACGGTGACCGGCACGAAGCGGCGCTTGCGGTGAAGCTCGCGCAGCACGCGGCGGCGGTCGCCGTCGGTCAAGGGCACGATCCGCGAGATCTTGTCGAGCGTCTCCTGGATGTTGTGGGTGCGCTCCGACACCACGACGACCCGGTAGTTCTGCTGGTTCGCCGCCAGCGGAACGCCGAAGCGGTCGACGATGTTGCCGCGCGACGGGGCGATCAGCCGCAGGCTGATCCGGTTCTCCTCCGCCAGCATGGTGTAGCGGGCCGACTCGACCACCTGGAGATAGTAGAGGCGCCCGACCAGCGCCGACAGCCCGGCCAGCTTGATGCCGCCCAGCACGAGCGCACGGCGCCCCAGCAGGCGGGAACGGTCGGTGTCGCGTTCGATGGAACTCATGAGACCCGTCGGGACCCTTTACCCGTTCAAGAACGCCCGGTGGACGCGGATCAGCAGCCATCCCACCGCCGGGAACGCGGCCACCGTCAGCAACCCCTGGAACAGCGCCGGCAGGATCGACAGCGCGGCGCCGTTCAGGACCGAGAAGGACAACCATTGCAGGACCACCGCGCCGGCCATCACCAGGGTGAAGCCGAACAACAGCAGCGCGAAGGTGCTGGCCAGGAAGACCCTGCGCTGGTTCAGCACCGCCCATTGCGTCACGACCAGCAGCAGGGCGTTCACGCCCAGCGGGCCGCCGGTCAGGAAATCCTGCAGCAGGCCGATCACGAAGGCCACCCCCGGACGCATCAGGTCAGGCCTGTGGATCGTCCAGTAATAGACCGAGATCAGCGTCAGGTTCGGGGCGACCGGCGCATAGCCGGGCATCGGAACCGGAACCATCCCGACCAGCACCATCATCACGGTCACGGCGAAGGGCGCCAGATTGCGCCCGGCCTTGTCGAGCCGTTGCCAGAAGGTGGCGGTCATATCTGCGGCACCCCGAGCGGACCGGTCCCTTCAGCGGACCTCACCGCGACTCCGGCGACGGTTCCAGGTCCGCGGCGGGCAATCCGTAATCGACCAGACGCAGATGCTCGATCCGCGCGAGGTCGGTGCTGGGCAGCACGCGCACGCCGCGCTCGCTGACCGCGGTGACCACCCCAACCGGCAGGCCGGGCGGGAAAAGGCCGCCGTCGCCCGACGTCACCACGCGCTCGCCGACCTGCACCGGAGAGTCCGGCGGCAGGTAGAGAAGCTTGGCCTGGTCGGAATTGTCGCCGGCCAGGATCGATCGCTGGCGGGAGTTCGCCAGGATGACGGGCACGCGGGCGTTGATGTCGGTCAGCAGCAGGATGCGCGACGACCATTCGCCGACCTCGATCACCCGGCCGATCAGGCCCGCGCCGCTCAGCGCCGCCTGTCCCTTGCGCACCCCGTCGCGCCGCCCGGCGGTCACGACCAGCGTCCGCACGAAGGAGCTGCCGGGGGTGGCGATGACGCGGGCCGCGATGTAGGAGACCGACGGTTCGGGGGTGACGTGCAGCAGGCCGCGCAGGCTGTGGTTCTCGGACTCCAGCCGCAGGGCCGCCTGCTTCCACTGCAGCAGCCGCGCGTTCTCGGCCCTCAGCCGCTGGTTCTCGTCGAAGGCGTTCTCGAGCTCGACCGCGGATTCCACCACCCGCGCCGCGGTGGCGGCGGGACGCGAGATGGCATCGAGGATGGGCGCGAAGGCGTCCGTCACACGGGCGCGGGCGCTGTCCACCGATACCGACTCGATCTTGCCCACCATCATCAGGGCGATCGACGCCAGGACCAGGAGGAGGAAGGAGAAGCGCTGCGCGAGAGCGCGCAAGGGCGCGGCAAGGCGGATGACGGAGCCGGATGAGCGTGACTTCACAGGAAATTCCCGTCCAGATACGCGGTCCGTCCCCGGCCCTCACCGCCCGGGCGGGCAGGGAGCCGGAGGCCTTCCAACCAAGGGATACACCAATCAGTAAGCGCTGACCAAGACGTTTCGCAGCGTCTTCATCTCCTCCAGCGCGCGCCCGGTACCGAGCGCCACGCAGGACAGAGGGTCGTCGGCGATCGACACCGGCAGGCCGGTGGCGTGGCGCAGGACGAAGTCGAGGTTGCCCAGCAGGGCGCCGCCGCCGGTCAGCACGATGCCCTTGTCGACAATGTCGGCGGCCAGTTCCGGAGCGGTGTGCTCCAGCGCGACCTTCACCGCCTCGACGATGGCGGACACCGGCTCGGCCAGGGATTCGGCGATCTGGCGTTCGGAGATGATCAGTTCCTTGGGCACGCCGTTCATCAGGTCGCGGCCCTTGATCTCGAGGATGCGGCCTTCGCCGTCCTCGGGCGGGCAGGCGGAGCCGATCTCTTTCTTGATGCGCTCGGCGGAGCCCTCGCCGACCAGCAGGTTGTGGCTGCGGCGGATGTAGCCGATGATCGCCTCGTCCATCTTGTCGCCGCCGACGCGCACGGAGCGCGAGTAGACGATGCCGCCCAGCGACAGCACGGCCACCTCGGTGGTGCCGCCGCCGATGTCGACGACCATCGAGCCGGTCGGCTCGGTCACCGGCAGGCCGGCGCCGATTGCGGCGGCCATCGGCTCCTCGATCAGGAAGACGCGGCGGGCGCCTGCGGCCTCCGCCGACTCCTGGATCGCCCGGCGTTCCACCGCGGTCGAGCCCGACGGCACGCAGATGATGACCTGCGGGCTGGCGAAGCTGCGGCGGTTGTGAACCTTGCGGATGAAATGCTTGATCATCTCTTCCGCGACTTCGAAATCGGCGATGACGCCGTCGCGAAGCGGCCGGATGGCCTGGATGTTCCCGGGCGTGCGGCCGAGCATCATCTTCGCCTCGTCACCGACGGCGAGGACCTGCTTCTTGCCGCGCACGTTGGCGATGGCGACGACGGACGGTTCGTTCAGGACGATGCCGCGGCCCTTGACATAGACCAGGGTGTTGGCCGTCCCCAGATCGATCGCCATGTCGGCGGACAGAACGCCGAGCAGTTTGGAGAGCATGGAGCTGACGAACTCTATCAAAGCGGTTGAGACGGCCGAGCCGGCGGAGTGGCATAGCATGTCCGCCGACGGTTCCATAGTCGAATGCGTCCGCACGCTCAAGCACGGAGTGCGCCCGGCGGACCGGACCTTTTCGCGCGCCCTTGGCCGGTCCGGAAACCGGCCCGGAAGCCGGATGCCGGCGCCGGTCGCCGTACGGTGCCTGAAGGCGAAACTGGCGGATCAGGGTTAATTTTCCGTCAACGGATATGCCGTTCGGTCAAGCCCATCCCGAGCCGCCGCATCGCCCGCAAGCCGATGTGACGGTGGTGTGTCTAACCCGTGTTGCCGCGGTACTGCAACGGGCTTTTGGCGTTGCACAATCGCCTCAGTGATGCTCCGCCGCCTCTGCGGCGCTTTTTCCGGCCGGTTTGGCATGGTGCCCTTCCAGCCGGTCCATGCAGGCGAGCAGGACTCCGGAAACGACGAAGGTCATGTGGATGATGACCAGCCACATCAGCTCGTCGCGCGAGGTCTGGTCGAGATTCATGAACGCCTTCAACAGGTGGATGCCCGAGATGGCGACGATCGAGGCGATCAGCTTCAGCTTGAGGCCGCCGAAATCGACCTTGCCCATCCAGTCCGGCCGGTCCACGTGATTGGCCACGTCGATCTTCGAGACGAAGTTCTCATAGCCGGCGAAGATCACCATCAGCAGAAGGTTGCCGGCGAAGGACAGGTCGATCAGCGTCAGGACCGCCAGGAGCACGTCCTTCTCGGACATCTCCAGGACATGGGGGACCATATGGATGATCTCCTGCAGGAACTTCACCAGCAGGGCACCCAGAGAGACCACGAGCCCGAGGTAGAAGGGGGCGAGAAGCCAGCGGCTGGCGAAGATCACTTGCTCAAGACGGCGTTCGATCATGGCGGGAACCGGAAGGGATGGAGAGGGGTTTGAAGCGCCCGGGCGGCGCGGCCAGGACCGAGGATCTCGCAATGCTGCAACGCAAAATCAATCGGCAAATCGAGCGCTCGCCGGTTCGATGGGCGGGCTTGCGGCCGCATCCGATCATCCGGCGATCATCTGGCCGGGAATTGTCGCCTCCGCCTCCTGTCATCGTACGGTAACGTCCGTACGCTATGGTCGCGGCCTTATGGGAACCGCCGTGAAAGGGATGGCGACGATGAAGACCTCCGCTCCGCACATCGTGTCCGCGTTCGAGGATGCGTTGAAGCGCCTCAAGTCCGCCATCGTCCAGATGGCCGGCGCTGCGGAGACGCAGATCGACCAGGCGTTGACCTGCCTGGCGCAGCGCAACCCCGAGCTGGCGCGGGAGATCGTCGAATCGGATGCCCGCCTCGACTCCTTCGAGCACGACATCGAGGCCCATTGCATGCGGCTCCTGGCCCTGCGACAGCCGGTGGCCGACGATCTGCGCGAGGTGGTCGCGGCATTGAAGATCGCCGGCAGCCTGGAGCGCATCGGCGACCATGCCGCCAACACCGCCAAGCGGGCGGTCGCGCTGTTCAGCCTGACCGGCGCCGGCTCTCCTTCCGGCCTTCCGCAGCTCGGTCGGCTGGTGCGCGAGCGGCTGGGTGACGTCGTGGACGCCTATGTCGACGGCGACTCCGAGGCGGCGCTGCGGATCTGGCGGACCGACGACGAGGTCGATGCGCTCTACACCAGCCTCGTTGCCGAGGTGGAACGGTCGGCCGCCGCAGCCCCTCACCAGTTCACGGTGCACATGCACCTGATGATGATCGCCAAGAACCTGGAGCGCATCGGCGACCACGCCACCAACATCGCCGAGGTGGTCTATTTCGCCAGCACCGGCCGGCCCCTGCTGGAGGAGCGCCCCAAGGCCGACCATTCCTACGCGCCGGTTGCCACCCCGGCGGCCGAATAGCGGTTTCCGCGGCGGGCTCGCACGGTATAAGGCGATGGTCCGGCGGGGCACCGGGCCTATGGGGTATGGCGCTCGCGCCGCCGAACCGTCACCTTAGCGCAAGGATCCCTCAACCTTGCCGCCGAGCCCAGCCCGCTTATGACCGATGACCTGATCCGCCTCTACGACGCCATCCTGGAACGCCAGCGCCTGAACCCGGCGGACTCCAGGACCGCGCGCCTGCTCGCCGCCGGGCCAAAGAAGATCGCCAAGAAGGTGGGGGAGGAGGCGGTGGAGGTGGCGCTGGACGCCATGAATGACGACCGCCAGGGCGTAATCAACGAGAGCGCCGACCTGCTCTACAACCTGTCGGTCCTTTGGACGACCTTGAACATCCACCCCGACGACGTCTTTGCCGAGATCCGGCGCCGCGAGGCGCTTTACGGCATCGCCGAGAAGCTGCCGAAGGCCGCCACCGGCGAGCGGTGAGGCGCGCCGGACGACTTTCCCGCCATCATGCTTTCGCCGTCACGATTTCGCCGTCACGTGGCACCGAGCCGCTCCAGCAGCGGGCGGCGCCGGGCAGCGAATCCCGAATGCCGCCGCGCCAGTTCGGCACGGTTGGCCTCGTCACCGACGCAGGCCTCTCCGTCCCGTCCCAGGCGGATGCCGTCGGCGGACAGCTGGCGCCAGGCGAGGGCAGCGGGGTCCTCTCCCAGACGTTCCGCCAACAGGAACAGCGCCTCGATGCGCGAGACGGGCACGCCGGCTCCCAGCAGCGGCGAGGCGAGCTGCCCCGGAGTTTCGCCGAAGCGGTGGCGCTCCAGGGCGGCGGCATTGAAGCGGGCGGCCTGCTCCCGGCGCTCCGCCGATCCGTCCTCCGGCATCACCGGCGCTGCCAGCGTCAGGCTGGTCAGCAGGACGAGCGCGCGCAACACTGCCTGCCCGTCCCGGGCCTCGTCCTGCCGCGCCAGGGCGGGCAGGGCCAGCAGCTCCTCCAGGCTCCGCGGCTCCCCGGCCAGCGCCTCGGCCAGCGGACGGTAGAGCGCGGGCGGGAAGGTCAGGCGGCCGGCCGGGGTCGATGCCGTCTCCGGCAGGTCGTCCGGTTCCACCAGCAGGGTGAAGCGCGTGGCCCCGAGCAGCGACCGCCGTTCGGCCGGCGACAGCCGCTCGCCGCCCTTGACGAAGAGATCGCGGCGGAAGCTGCGGTTGCTCATCATGTCGCGCAGGGTTTCGGCCTGCGCCGGGTCTGCCGCCTCGGCCGCCAAATCCCTCTGCACCGGCGATAGGACGAGATCGTCGAGCTGTTCCATGGGCACCGCGGCGCCGGCGAACTCCAGCTTGGCCGCCGCCATCTCCCGCGCCACGTCGCCGTGGTAGAAGGCGGTCCAGTCGGCGTTCAGGTATTCGTGGGCGATGTAGTTCGCAGACTTGTGGCGGAGCTGCTCGATCCGCTCGACGACGCCGTCAGTGTTGGCCAGCCAGCCGCCGCCCCGGCCGGCCATGCGCGCCGCGAAGTCGATCGCCCGGGCGATCCGCTCGGGCAGCGGCCCGCTGTCCGCGGCGCAGCGCTCGACCAGGAGGCGGCGCAGGGGCATATGGGGCAGGGTGCCGGGCAGGGCGTTGTAGCTGACGAAGACGACGCCGCCGGGTGCCAGGCGGCGGCGAAGCAGGCCGAGCAGGATCGCCCGGTTCTCGGCGCTCACCCAGGACCAGACGCCGTGCAGGGCGACCGCATCCAGCGGCGGACCCTCGCGCCGGGCATAGTCGGCGAAGCTCTCCTCCAGGAACAGGGCGTTGGCAAGGCCGGCATCGGCGGCAAGGCGCCGGGTGCCGGCGATGTGCGACGGGTTGAAGTCCATCGCCTCGAACCGGGCGGCGGGATGGGCAGCGGCCAGCAGCGCCGTGGTGAGGCCGTGGCCGCAGCCCGGCTCCGTCATGACGAAGCGGCCGGTGCGCAGCGCCTCGGGCGGGCGCCATCCGCCCAGCGTCAGCGCGAAGCACAGCAGAGCCGGTGACCAGTCGCGGTAGACGGCGCGGATGTAGTCGATCCCGCCGACATAGCCTTCGGTCCAGCCCCCCGTCGTCGCCCCCGCCGTCGTTGCACCCGCCGCCGTTGCTGCCGCCGTCGGTCCAACCATCGGCCAACGCTCCCATCCGTCCGAGAAAAGACGCCGCAGATGTAGCCGCCACCCACCGGCGGGGCCACCGAAATGCGCAGGCAAAAAATTCACATGGGCTGCGATTTTGCTATCGACAGGTCAGGACACCTTCGATATAAACCGCGCCACACCGGCCGGGACAACGGCTTGGCCGGTGCGATGAACAGTCGGCTGTTTCAGCCGGCGCCATCGTTCCAAGAGATGGGCGCATAGCTCAGTTGGTAGAGCAGCTGACTCTTAATCAGCGGGTCCAAGGTTCGAGTCCTTGTGCGCCCACCATCTCTTGAACACTCCCATACGGATGGGCGCATAGCTCAGTTGGTAGAGCAGCTGACTCTTAATCAGCGGGTCCAAGGTTCGAGTCCTTGTGCGCCCACCATCCATAAGGGGCCGGAACCGAGCAGGTTCCGGCCCCTTTCCATTTCCGGGTCCTTGCGGTGCCCGCGCCGCCGGCCGCTAAACCGCCGCCACCTGCCTTGCCGCCTTCTGCTTCGCCTCCGCCTGGGCCAGGAAATCGGCGGTCACCCGGTCCATCGTCGCCAGATGGGTGTGGAACCAGTCGGGGAAGTGGAAGCGCAGGTATTTGCGCGCCCGGTCCTCGCTGCCCTCCTCCAGTTCCGCCTCCAGGGCGGCGAGAACGGCCAGAACGCGGCTGTGCTCGTCCTTGTGGCAGTGCAGCGCGAAGAAGCCGTGTTCGGTCATCAGCGCGTTCTCGCGGGCGAAATGCTCGCGCAGATGCCGGGCGAAGGCGGTGAACGGCGCCGCGAGCTCGCCGGCGGCGGCGTCGCGGGCGGTTTCCCATAGGCCGAGCGAGTCGGCGTGGTCGCGGTCCATCACCGCATGGCCGAGAAGGATGGTGTCGGGCGCGAGCATGAGTCGGGATCCCTGAACGGCGGTTGCTGAAAGAAAATGGCCTTCGGAGGCGATGCTCCGAAGGCCACCATAACCGCATGGCGATCAGGGTCTCTTGACGCGCGTCAAGCCGCCTCGCCGGCTTCCAGCTCGTCGATGAAGCCGCGGATGACGCCCAGCCCCTTCTGCCAGAAGGCGGGGTCGGAGGCGTCCAGCCCGAACGGGGCCAGCAACTCCTTGTGCCGCAGCGTGCCGCCGGCCGTCAGCATGGCGAGATACTTCTCGGCGAAGCCCTTCTCTGCGTCCTGGTAGACGGCGTAGAGCGAGTTCACCAGGCAGTCGCCGAAGGCGTAGGCGTAGACGTAGAAGGGCGAATGGATGAAGTGCGGGATGTAGGACCAGTAATGGCGGTAGGTCTCGTCGAAGCGCAGCGCCGGCCCCAGGCTCTCGGTCTGCACGTCCATCCAGATTTCGCCGATGCGCTCCGAGGTCAGTTCGCCGTCGCGCCGCTCGGTGTGGACACGCCGCTCGAAATCGAAGAAGGCGATCTGGCGCACCACCGTGTTCAGCATGTCCTCGACCTTGCCGGCCAGCATGATGCGACGGCGCTTCGGGTCGGTCTCGGCGTCCAGCAGGGCGCGGAAGGTCAGCATCTCGCCGAACACCGAGGCGGTTTCCGCCAGGGTCAGCGGGGTGTCGGACAGGAAATGGCCCTGCTTGCCGGCCAGGATCTGGTGCACGCCGTGCCCCAGCTCGTGGGCGAGCGTCATGACGTCCCGGGTCTTGCCCTGGTAGTTGACCAGCAGATAGGGGTGGACGCTGGGCACCGTGGGATGGGCGAAGGCGCCCGGCGCCTTGCCGGGGCGGACCGGCGCATCGATCCAGGCATTGTCGAAGAAGCGCTTGCCCAGCCCGGCGAGGTCGGGAGAGAAGCGGCCGTAGGCGCCCAGCACGATGTCGCGCGCCTCGTCCCAGCGGATGCTGCGGTCGGCATCGTCGGGCAGCGGGGCGTTGCGGTCCCAATAGTCCAGATGGTCCTGGCCGAACCACTTGGCCTTCATCCGATAGTAGCGGTGCGACAGGTCCGGATAGGCGCCCTTGACCGCGGCGACCAGCGCGTCGACCACCTCGTCCTCGACGCGGTTGGACAGGTTCCGGGACGAGGTCGGCGTCGGGTAGTTGCGCCACTCGTCCTCGATCTCCTTGTCCTTGGCCAGCGTGTTGGTGATCAGCGCGAACAGGCGCGCATTCTCGCCCAGCACCTTGCCCACCGCCTCGCCGGCCTCGCGGCGGACGGCGGGGTTGCGGTCGGACAGGCGGTTCAGCGCTTCGGCGCAGGTCAGTTCCTTGCCGCCCATCGGGAAGCGCAGGCTGGCGATGGTTTCGTCGAACAGCCGGTTCCAGGCGGCGCGGCCGACGACGTGCTTCTCGTGCAGCAGCCGCTCGATCTCGTCGGAGAGCTGGTGCTCGCGGTAGAGGCGGACGTCCCGCAGCCAGGGGGCGTAGCGCTGGAGCGCCGGTGATGCCTTGAGCTTGGCCGCGAGGTCCGCTTCGTCGAGCCGGTTGATCTCCAGCGTGAAGAAGATCAGGTGGGCGGAGATGTCGTTCACCCGCTCCTGCATCGACTGGTAGAACTTGGCGATCGTCGGATCGGTCATGTCGCCGTTATAGACGAGGCCGGCATAGGACATGATGCGCGACAGAGTCTCGTCGATCGACTCGTTGACGCGGATCGCTTCCGCCAGCTCGTCGGCTTTCAGCGCGGCGAGCTTGCCGGCATAGCGCTCACGGAAGGCCTTGCAGTCCCGTTCCATCCGGTCGAGGTCGCCCTTCAGCTCCGGCGACTCCATTCCGGGATAGAGGTCGCTCAGGTCCCAGTTGGGAAGCGCGCCCAGATCGTGTGTGTCGGTTGCGGCCGCGGCGGCGCTGCTGGTCATCGAGTCCCTCCAGAGATTGGTTGAATCCATATAAGCGCGCACGCGGCGGCGACAAAGTCCTCTTCGGTCATGTGCCCGTCCGCCTTAACCGTCGCGGCCGCCCTGCGGCGCTGAGGGCTGGTGGAGCACGTCCCGTCCAGCCCGCAGGACGGCGCGCGTCAGGTCGGCCAGAACGCTTCCCGAGATCCGGCTCTGCTGCCAGAAGAGCGGCACGTCGAGCGGCCGGCCGGGAACCAGTTCCACCAGCCGGCCCGCCGCCAGGTGCCCGGCAACCAGCAGGTCGGGGTTCATCCCCCACCCGAGCCCGGCAAGCGCGCCATCGACGAAGGCCTGGCTGGCCGGCAGCCAGTGGGTCGGCGGGACCGGCGCCTTGCGCGACACCGTCGCCAACCATTGCGCCTGCAGCCGGTCCTTGCGGTTGAAGGTCAGGCAGGGGGCGCGGGACAGCGACTCCTCGTCGACCCCGCGGGGGAAATGGCGGCGCATGTAGTCCGGGCTTGCCGTGGCGCGGTAGCGCAGGGCACCCAGCGGATGGCTGGAGCAGCCGGGAACCGGGGCGGCGCTGGCGGTGACGGCCGCCACGACCTCGCCCTGGCGCAGCCATTCGGCGCTGTGGTCCTGGTCGTCGAGCACCAGGTCGAACAGGCAGCCGGGCATCCCGGTCATCGCGGCGATGAACCAGGTGGCGAGGCTGTCGGCGTTGACGGCGATGCGCAGGATCAGCGGCGCGTCGGCCGGGGGCAAGCCGGGCAGGGTGTCGCGCAGGTCGCTCTCCAGCAGCGCGACCCGCTCCACATGCTGGCAGAGGCGAAGCCCGGCGGCGGTCCCGGTGCAGGGCTGCCCGCGCACCACCAGGACGCTGCCCAGCCGCTCCTCCAGCAGCTTGACCCGCTGCGACACCGCCGAGGGGGTGACGTGGAGCTGTTGCGCCGCGCGCTCGAAACTGCCGGTGCGGATCACCGCCGCCAGCGCCGACAGCAGGGGATAATCCAGCATGGTTCAGCTTTGCTTAATCGGGCGAAGGAAGATTAAGTACCTTAGCTGCGGGGGCGGTGATAGCGGAAGGGAAATGCCCCCGTGAGCCGGAGCCGCGATGCCCATCTCTCCCCTTTCCCCGGACGCCTTCCTTCCGGCTTTCCTGCCGGGCCTCTTCCTGGGGCTCAGCCTGATCGTCGCCATCGGGGCGCAGAACGCTTTCGTCCTGCGTCAAGGGCTGCGCAACGAGCATGTGCTGGCGATCTGCGCCACCTGTGCCCTGTCCGATGCCGTGCTGATCCTGATCGGGGTCAGTGGCTTTGCCGAGGCCGGGATGCGCTGGCCCTGGCTGGAGCCGCTGATGCGCTATGCCGGCGCCGCCTTCCTGCTGGCGTACGGGGTGCGGAGCGCCCGTTCGGCACTCGGCGGCGGGGGAGCGCTTGAGCCGTCGCAGAGAACGGCCGGCGGGCTGCTGCCGGCGCTCCTGACCTGCCTGGCGCTGACGTGGCTGAACCCGCATGTCTATCTCGACACGGTGGTGCTGGTCGGCTCGGTTTCCGCCCGCTTCGCCCAGTCCCGCGCCGCTTTCGCGCTGGGGGCGATGACCGCGTCGTTCCTGTTCTTCTTCTCGCTGGGTTACGGCGCCCGCCTCCTCCGTCCGCTGTTCGCCCGGCCGGCCGCCTGGAAGGTAATGGATGGGGTGATCGCGCTGGTGATGTGGGCGATCGCCGCCGGGCTGCTGCTGGGATAGGACGATCGGTCAGGACCTGGATGGCGGTGCCGGTGGCAGCCCGTTGCCACCAAAGATCAGGGAGCGGTGCAGTGCGACGCCGGCCTGGGCTCCATCGCTGACGGCGAAGGTCACCGACCCGGCGGCCCGCGCCGCGTCCCCGCAGGCGAAGACGCCGGGGACGCTGGTTTCCTGCATCGGGTCGGTTTCGATATAGGGACCGAGCGGTCCCTCCTGGAGCGCACAGCCGAGCTGTGCGGCCAAAGGGCTGGCCGCCGAGGTTCGCGGCATGACGAAAAGCCCGTCGAAGGAGAGGAGGCGCCCGTCGTCCATCGACAGATCGGCCGTTCCGCCGATGGACCGGATGGTTCCGGCCTCCACCGTCACCCCGCGCCGCGCCAGCTCGGCGCTCTGGCCGGCATCCGGCTCGAAGGCGCCGTTCAGCAGGAGCGTCGTCGCCCCCCAGTCCGGCAGCATCAGTGCGTGGTGCATGGACAGCGGCGAGACGGCGATCACCCCGATCCGGCCCTGGTTCAATTCGTAACCATGGCAATAGGGGCAATGGAACGCCGACCGCCCCCAGCGCTCCGCCAGTCCCGGAATCGGCGGGAGATGGTCCTGCACGCCGGTGGCGAGGATCAGCCTCAGGGAGTCGTACCGGGCTCCGGCGCCATCGACGACGCTGAACCCGCCGGGACCGGCGTCTGCCCGTTCGGCGCGGCCCGCCTGCCAGGTGACCGTCCTGTAGAGCATCAACTGGCGGCGGGCCTCGGCGGCGATTTCGGCCGGCGGCCGGCCATCCTGGCCCAGGAAGCCATGCGACTTATGGGCGAACCGGTTGCGACGCACCCCCTCGTCGATCACCAGGACGGACCGCCGGGCGCGGGCGAGCTGCAGGGCGGCGGCAAGGCCGGCGTAGCTGCCGCCGACAACGATCGCGTGCCAGATCATCTTCTTCGCTCCTTGCGGGATGGTGCCTGCTCCGCGGGAGGGCCCGGCGGAGCGGTTTCGGTCAAGCATTCGAAACAACATAAGTTACGTGATCGGAGGGCGTCAATCGGTCATGTAACCTGGGAAGTGGCATGGATGTCCCCGACGGATGGGGAGCGCGACTGGAGGGAGACAACGGTGCGACAGGACAGCCGCCTTTCCCGCATGCTGCATGTGCTGATCCACATGGGCCGGTACGAGGAGGCGGTGACCTCCGAGACCATCGCGGCGATGCTGAGCACCAATCCGGTGGTCATCCGCCGGACGATGGCCGGATTGCGCGAGGCCGGCTATGTGCGGTCCGAAAAGGGACATGGCGGGGGCTGGCGGCTGGCGCTTCCCCTGGGGCGGATTTCGCTGCTCGACGTCTACCGCGCGCTGGGAGAGCCGCCGGTCTTCGCCATCGGCCTATCGATCGACCATGCCGGCTGCCTGGTCGAACAGGCTGTCAATGCGTCGCTGCAAGGCGCCATGGCCGAGGCCGAGGCCATCCTCGTCGCCCGGTTGGGCCAAGTTACGCTTGCCGACCTCGCGGCCGACGTCGACCGCCGGCATGAGGGCGCCGGCTGCAATCCGGGGCCGGTGTAAGCCACGACCCGATCTGGCCCGGGTGGGCCGGTCTCGCTCTAGCTGCCGGAGGTTTCCTGTGCCCGGCGGATCGCCGCCTCCAGGCACTGCAGGTGAAGCTTCTTGCGGGCGAGCTGGCGGGCGCGCCGCTCTTCCAGATCGGTGGTGGCCATCACCTCGATGGTGCAGCCACGCCAGCCGTTGGCGTCGAGCGCGCGGGCGACTTCCGCGTAACCGAAATATCCCTTGTCCGGCTGCTCCCAGGGGGCACGGAAGTCGGCGCGGCGCAGCACGAAGCGGTTGGACTGGCTGCCGCCGCCGAGATTGGTCAGGCGGGCGACGATCAGCCGCTCGCCGTTGCCATGAACGACGGCCAGGATCGGGCGGATTCCGGTGATGGGTGGATCGACGGCCATGATCCATGCATAACGGTCCGGCGCCTTCCTGACCAGTGCGTCGCGAGCCGCCTGCTGCCGACCGCCCTCCCGTTCCCAGAGGAGCCCCGCCGATGCGTTCCTTGCCCATCCGGCCCGTCCTGCTGTCGGTCCTGCTGTCCTGCACCGCCCTGCCGGCGCTGGCGCAGCGGATGGATCCGTCCGATTGCACGGCCTACGCCGCCAACGCGATGATCGAGGCGCAGCTTTTCTTCGGCCGCAACATCGGCAACGATGTCGGCGTCAGCGAACGAGACTGGAACGATTTCCTAGACGGCGAGGTGACGCCGCGCTTTCCCAATGGCCTGACCGTCACCGAGGCGTCCGGCCATTGGCGCGACATCGAATCCGGACGCCCGGTGCGCGAGCCGAGCAAGGTCGTCACCCTGCTGGCCGGCGGCGATCCGGCGACGCTGCGGCTGATCCACGAGATCGTCGACCTCTACAAGGACCGCTTCCACCAGCAGTCGGTGGGCCTGGCGATCCGGCCGGTCTGCGTGTCCTTCTGACGTCCACGCCGGCGGGCTGGCTGGCCGGCGCGTTTCCGGAACAGGATTTCGCGAAAGCGGAATGCGGCTCCCCGCCGCACCCCCGACCTTCTGACATTTGCCTGTGCTTATGCTTTTGTCGCAGATTGTGGATGCCGCGGAGCGCATCGTTGCGCGGCGGAGAGGAAATGCACACAGAATAATACCCAAATAGAATGAGGGACGCCCGAATGACCCCGACCCCGAACCCGGCCCCAAGCACAGCCGAGACCTACGACCTGATGTATGCCCGCTCCCTCAGCGATCCGGAGGGGTTCTGGGGCGATGCGGCGAAGGACATCACTTGGTCCAAGCCGTGGGACAAGGTGCTGGACGACAGCAATGCGCCCTTCTATCGCTGGTTCGCGGGCGGCGAGTTGAACACCTGTTACAATGCGGTCGACCGCCATGTGGAGGAGGGCCGCGGCGCCCAGGCGGCGATCATCTACGACAGCCCGGTCACCGGGATCGTCCAGACCATCACCTATGCCGACCTGCAGGACCAGGTCGCCCGTTTCGCCGGCGCGTTGCGCGCGCAGGGCGTCGGGAAGGGCGACCGCGTGCTGCTCTACATGCCGATGATCCCGCAGTCCGTAGTCGCCATGCTGGCCTGCGCTCGGCTTGGTGCCGTGCATTCGGTGGTGTTCGGCGGCTTCGCGCCGCACGAGCTGGCGACGCGCATCGACGATGCCAAGCCCAAGGCGATCGTCTCCGCCTCCTGCGGCATCGAGCCGAACCGCGTCGTCAAGTACAAGCCGATGCTGGACGCCGCCATCGAGCAGTCGGCGCACAAGCCGTCCAGCGTCGTCATCTTCCAGCGCCCGCAGGAGACCGCGGCCCTGATCGAGGGGCGCGACGTCGACTGGAACGAGGCCGTCTCCCTGGCCGAGCCCGCGGCCTGCGTGGCGGTGAAGGCGACCGACCCGCTCTACATCCTCTATACCTCCGGCACGACCGGCCAGCCCAAGGGCGTGGTGCGCGACAATGGCGGCCATGCGGTGGCGCTGCGCTGGACCATGACCAACATCTACGGCGCCAAGCCCGGTGAGGTCTATTGGGCGGCGTCGGACGTCGGCTGGGTGGTCGGCCATTCCTACATCGTCTACGCCCCGCTGCTGGCCGGCTGCACCACCGTGGTGTTCGAGGGCAAGCCGGTCGGAACTCCCGATCCCGGGACCTTCTGGCGGGTGATCGAGCAGCACAAGGTCGCCACCCTCTTCACCGCGCCGACCGCCTTCCGCGCCATCAAGCGCGAGGATCCGGACGCCACCTATCTGAAGAAGTACGACCTGTCGCATTTCCGCGCCCTGTTCCTGGCCGGCGAGCGTTCGGACCCCGACACCCTGCATTGGGCGGAGGACAATCTGAAGGTCCCGGTGATCGACCACTGGTGGCAGACCGAGACCGGCTGGGCGATCTCCGGCAATCCGCTGGGGGTGCATCTCTTCCCGATCAAGTACGGCTCGGCCACCCGTCCGATGCCGGGATGGGACGTGCGGGTGCTGAACGCCGAGCTGCGGGAGGTGCCGCGCGGCGACATCGGCGCCATCTGCGTGAAGCTGCCGCTGCCTCCCGGCACGCTGCCGACGCTGTGGAACGCCGACGAGCGCTACAGGAAGTCCTACCTGGCGGACTATCCCGGCTACTACCAGACCGGCGACGCCGGCTTTGTCGACGACGACGGCTATGTCTATGTCATGGCCCGTACCGACGACATCATCAACGTCGCCGGCCACCGCCTGTCGACCGGTGCCATGGAAGAGGTGCTGTCCAGCCACAAGGACGTCGCCGAATGCGCGGTGATCGGCGTCGCCGACGACCTGAAGGGGCAGGTGCCGCTGGGCTTCGTCTGCCTCAAGGCCGGTGTCGGCCGCCCGCACGAGGAGATCGTCCGCGAGGTGGTTCAGATGGTGCGGGAGCAGATCGGGCCGGTCGCCGACTTCAAGCGCGCCCTGGTGGTCGACCGGCTGCCCAAGACACGCTCTGGCAAGATCCTGCGCGGCACCATGCAGAAGATCGCTGACAGCCAGGACTACAAGATGCCGGCGACGATCGACGATCCGGGCATTCTGCCGGAGATCGCCGAGGCGCTGCGCAGCCTGGGCTACGCCAAGGCTGCCGCCACGCCGGCCTGAGGGGTGGAGGGGGCGTTCGGGTTGGCCGACGCGCCTCCCGGCCCCGCCTCTCAACTCTGCCGCCCAGCCCCGCCGCTCAGCCGGAGACCACCGACAGGTTTTCCGGCTCAGCGCTGCCGAGGTCGAGCAGGGGAAGGAAGCTCGCCGGCTCCTGGGCGCCGGACAGCGCGTAGCGGCGGTTGAAGATGTAGCATGGCACCGCCTGCAGGCCCATCTGCCGCGCCAACGCGTCGGCGGCGAGCACCGAGGCCGATTCGGCGTCGCTGCCGAGCTGGCGCCGCGTCTCGCCGAAATCCAGCCCGACTCCGGCGGCCACGCTGGCCAGTGCATCGAGGTCGCCGATATCGACGCCATCGACGAAGTAGGCGGCGAACAGCGCGTCGGCCATCGCGTTCGCAACCCCATGGCGCCCGGCAATGCGGACCAGCCGGTGGGCGTCGAAGCTGTTGGGCGTGCGCGGGATACGGTCGAGCAGCAGCGGCAGGCCATCGCGGGCGGCCGTGTCCTCGACCACCCGGTAGATCTGGCGCGCCCGCTCCGCGCCGCCGAACTTGGCGGACAGGTAGTCGTCCCGCGACATGCCGCCCTTCGGCATGTCCGGGTTCAACTGGAAGGGCTGCCAGCGGATTTCGGCGCGCAGGGTCGGGCGCTGCGCCAGAGCCCGGTCGAGCCGGCGCTTGCCGATGTAGCACCAGGGGCAGATCAGGTCGGCGAAGGTTTCGATCAGCATGTTCTCCACTATCGGCGAGCGGCCGGTCCCGGGCAATGGCTTCTTCCGGAAAGCTCCGTTGCACCCCTTCCCGGCAATGCAACCCTTTGTTAACCGAGTTGGGCGGACAGTCCGCCATGGTTCCGCCGCATGCGCCTTGCCGGCCCTTTCCGAAGGCGGGCCGGCAAGGCGCAGGCGACGGACATTCCACGGTGTGCGGTGGCCGATGAGCAGTTCCTACGTCGACGGCAAGGTGCGCGAGGCGATCATGGCGGCCAAGGGCAGCCGGACCAACGCGCAGAAGATCCTGATGGCCTGGGCGGTGGACGACCCGGATCTGCTGCGCGGAATCGCCCAGCCCTTCCTGAAGGCGATCGCCGCCGCCGCCATCGAGCGGGCCGGCCGACCGCCCGTCCGCGACCAGGCCGCCCGGCCGGCCGCTTCCAAATCCGCCGGCGGCGCCCAGCCTTCCGCCTCCGGCCTCAGCCGCGATGCCCTGGAAAGCCTGCTGAACCGCCTGGGCCGCGATGACGAGGACCAGGCCGACCCGCAGGGACGGGCGGCATCCGCGGCCGCACCCGCCAAGGGCGGGACGGTTCGCCAAGCGCCGCCGAACGGCCCGTCGCACGAAAAGGCGATGATGGCGATCGCCAAGGCGTTCGTCGCGAAGAAGGTCAGGTAACGGCGGGAAGAGCCGGTCTCCGCCGCGGTGCGGGGAGGGCGGTGCGGGGAGGGCGGTGCGGGAAGGACGGTGCCGGCCGGCCGTTACGGCGTGGCGTCGTCGAACCAGCCGCGGCGGCGCGGGAGTGTGCGGATGTCCGGCGGCGGGCTGGCCAGCGCGGTGTCGCCGTTGCGGTAGGGGTCGGGGGTGTGATGGCACTCGACGTCGGCCAGCGTGCGGAAGCAGTAGATGCGCGACCGGTCGACCACCACCTTGTCCGGGCAATAGTCGCCGGTCTGCTCGAAGGAGATGATCGAGCAGTCGCGGCCGGTGGCGGCCGAGACGATGTGGTCGCCGATGGTCTTCTTGGTTGCGTTCAGCGTCACCACGTCGGCACCCGCGGCGGCCAGGCCGACCGGGGAGGTGCAGGCGGGAAGCGCCAGCAAAAGGCAGGCCGGCAGCCATGCCCGCATCAACACCATCGCCTTAGCGCCCATCGTCCATCAGGCTCCCCCAAATCGCCGGCTCCCCATCGATCCCCTGGCGGCGATCCATGGACGGCATCCTCCGACAGCATTGCGCGCCAGTGCGGTTAACAAGCCGTGAATTCCCCATCCGGACGGGCCGCAGGCCCAAGGCGGCAGCCGTCCGGTCAGCGCAGGAGCGCGCAGATGCGCGAGCGGCACTGCACCACCACGAAGGCATCCTTGTCCTCGGTGCAGCCGACCTTGAACACGGTCGACCCTTCGCGCCCCACCGTATAGCGCAGCACCTCGACCTTCGCCGGCGTGCAGTTGCCCATGGACTTCGCGATCTCCTTCGCCTCCGCCTGGGCCGCCGATACGTTGGGGGCGGCGGCGGCCGTTCCGGCGGCCAGCAGGGCGGCGGCAACGGCAGCCAGCCGCGCCATGTGCCGGAGAGGGAAGGGGAGGCTGCGCAACATCGCTCGCTCGCATGTGGGACCGGGCGACTATCGCATGGACGAGGACCTATCGAAAGAGGTGGCCGCCAATTGTCGCAACGGGCGATTTCCCGCGCCCGCGGTCCGCAAGCTGCTATCCTGGCGGCCGGTGCTGCGCCGCCATGGACCATCGGTGGCGGGCCGGCGCGTTCGTGGGAGGATGGCATGGATGGCAATGAACGGCGGCTGGGCGACCGCATCCTCGGCGCCCTGGAACTGGCGCTCGAACAGAAGCACCTCGATGTCGCGGAGCATCTGGCCCGTGCGTTGGAGGAAACGCTGACGAGGTTCGGCGGCTCCGACGCCGTCGACCATCGCCGGTTGTCGAGCGGCATGGTCCAGGCATTCGAGCGGCTGGATGCCCTGCGGCGGCAGGAACACCAGGTGACCTGACGGCCCCCTTTCGGAACGTCCGCGCCAAGTAACTTTTTGCAAGTCGACCGCAAATGGTCATTGACAGGCAGGCGCCGGCCCGACTAAAAACCGCCCACCGAACGACGGGGGCCACGGACGGTCCCGGTAAAAACAGACGGTGCTGCAAGGTCTTGGCCGGCGCGCCCCATGTTTTGAAACGTCGCTCTGCGCGGGTGTAGCTCAGTTGGTTAGAGCGCCGGCCTGTCACGCCGGAGGCCGCGGGTTCAAGTCCCGTCACTCGCGCCACTCTCTCTTTGAAAATCGCTGACGATGGCCAGTAAGGCGCAAGGACTCGCAAGCCGCGGGTCCTTTTCTGCATGCGCATCGTCTTTGCTTTGCCGCCTTTTAAAAACGTGGTATTACCAAGCTCTGTCACGGCGCTCCGCTTGTCCTTCCGCGTCGTGAAAAGCGATTCAAAGCGCTTTCCTTGCCCACGGTCTCGGCATATATTCCGGCCCGTCTGATGGGCTAATCCAAGGCATGGCTGCCACGGCATCGCGCTTCCACCGATTTCCCGGTTGGAACGGCGCCCGTGGCCGTGGGCTTATGGGAGGAACGCGGTGTCGACTCCGCTGATCATTGAGTATCTTCCGATCCTGGTGTTTCTGCTGATCGGCATCGCGCTGGCCGCGGTGATGGTGGGGGCATCCTACGTCATCAGCCCGAAGAACCCGGACGCCGAGAAGGTCTCCCCCTACGAGTGCGGCTTCGAGCCGTTCGAGGACGCGCGCACCAAGTTCGACGTGCGGTTCTACCTGGTCTCGATCCTGTTCATCATCTTCGACCTGGAAGTCGCCTTCCTGTTCCCCTGGGCGGTTGCGCTGGGCGATATCGGGCTGTTCGGCTTCTGGTCGATGATGCTGTTCCTCGGCATCCTGACCATCGGCTTCATCTATGAGTGGAAGAAAGGAGCTCTGGAATGGGAGTAGAGGTCGCCAAGCCGCTGGCGCCGATTCCGCCCGGACCGGAACAGGACGCCTACATCCGCGCGGTCTCCGACGAGATCCAGGACAAGGGCTTCGTGCTGGCGAAGTACGAGGACCTGCTGGCCTGGGCCCGGACCGGCTCGCTGTGGCCGATGACCTTCGGCCTGGCCTGCTGCGCGGTGGAGATGATCCACGCCTACATGAGCCGGTATGACCTGGACCGTTTCGGCGTGATCCCGCGCCCCAGCCCGCGCCAGTCCGACTGCATGATCGTCGCCGGCACCCTGACCAACAAGATGGCCCCGGCGCTCCGCAAGGTCTACGACCAGATGCCGGAGCCGCGCTGGGTCATTTCGATGGGGTCCTGCGCCAACGGCGGCGGCTACTACCACTATTCCTATGCGGTGGTGCGTGGCTGCGACCGGATCGTGCCGGTGGACATCTATGTGCCGGGCTGCCCGCCGACGGCGGAGGCGCTGATCTACGGCATCCTCCAGCTCCAGAAGAAGATCAAGCGCGGCAACCGCATCGCCCGCTGACACGACCAGGCGGGCGGGCCCGCTCCCTTCGCGGGGGGCGGGCCCGTCCGGTCGAGGCGCGCTGAAGACAAGTAGGAAGGCAGGGTCCCACCCATGTCCGAACAGGCGTTGAAGGAACTCGGGGACGTCATCGCAGCCAAGCTCGGCAGCGGCGTCCTGAAGGTCGAGGTGAGGCTCGGCGAATTGATGGTCACCGTCGAGCGGCCGGCCATCCTGGCGGTGCTGACCGCCCTGCGCGATGACCCGGCCACCCGGTTCGAGCAGCTGACCGACATCACCGCGGTCGACTATCCGGACCGCCCGGAGCGGTTCGAGGTCGTCTACCAGTTGCTCAGCTACACCCACAACCGGCGCATGCGCGTGAAGCTGTCGACCGACGAGGACACGCCCGTCCCGTCGGCGGTTCCCGTCTTCAGCGCCGCCAACTGGTTCGAGCGCGAGGTGTGGGACCTGTTCGGCGTCTTCTTCGAGAACCATCCGGACCTGCGCCGCATCCTCACCGACTACGGGTTCGAGGGGCATCCCTTCCGCAAGGACTTCCCGCTGACCGGCTACGTCGAAGCCCGCTACGACGAGGACCAGAAGCGCGTGGTCTACGAACCGGTCCGCCTCACCCAGGACTTCCGCGCCTTCGATTTCCTCAGCCCCTGGGAAGGCATGACCAACGTCATGCTGCCCGGTGACGAAAAGGCCGCCCTCCAGGACGGGAGCAAGAAGCCGTGAGCATGACCGTTTCGAGCGAATCGGCGACCGGCGTCGTCGCGACGGGTCCCGGCGGCCCGATCAGCGCCACCGGGCCTGAGACCAAGACGCAGATCAAGCCTTACACGATGAATTTCGGGCCGCAGCACCCGGCCGCCCACGGCGTGCTCCGTCTGGTGATGGAGCTCAACGGCGAGGTGGTGGAGCGCTGCGACCCGCACATCGGCCTGCTGCACCGCGGCACCGAGAAGCTGATCGAGTACAAGACCTACGTCCAGGCCGTGCCGTATTTCGACCGGCTGGACTATGTCAGCCCGATGTGCATGGAGCACGCCTACGTGCTCGGCATCGAGAACCTGCTGCAGATCAAGGCGCCGCTGCGTGCCCAGTACATCCGCGTGCTGTTCTCCGAGATCACGCGCATCCTGAACCACATCCTGTCGATCACGACGGGCGCGCTCGACGTTGGCGCGATCACCCCGGCGCTGTGGGGCTTCGAGGAACGCGAAATCCTCATGGAGTTCTACGAACGCGTGTCGGGTGCCCGCCTGCACGCCAACTATTTCCGGCCGGGCGGCGTTGCCTGGGACCTGCCGGACGGCCTGCTGGACGACATCTGGGCCTTCACCGAGCGTTTTCCGAAATTCATGGAAGACCTCGACAACCTGCTGACCAACAACCGCATCTTCAAGCAGCGGACGGTCGACATCGGCATCGTCACCAAGGAGCAGGCGCTCGACTGGGCCTTCACCGGCCCGATGCTGCGCGGCTCGGGCGTCGCCTGGGACCTGCGCAAGTCGCAGCCCTACGAGGTGTATGACCGCATGGACTTCGACGTGCCCGTCGGCCTGACCGGCGACTGCTGGGCGCGCTACCTGGTGCGCATGGAGGAGATGAAGCAGTCGCTGCGCATCATGCGCCAGTGCTGCAAGGAGATGCCGGCCGGCCCGGTGAAGGTGGAGGACCGCAAGGTCGCGCCGCCGGCCCGCGGCGAGATGAAGCGCTCGATGGAAGCGCTGATCCACCACTTCAAGCTCTTCACCGAGGGCTTCCACGTTCCCGCCGGCGAGACCTACACCGCCATCGAGGCGCCAAAGGGCGAGTTCGGCGTGTACCTGGTGTCCGACGGCACCAACAAGCCCTACCGCTGCAAGATCCGCGCGCCGGGCTTCGCCCACCTTCAGGGCCTGGACTTCATGTCGAAGGGGCACATGCTGGCCGACGCCGTTGCCAACATCGCCTCGATGGACATCGTTTTCGGAGAGATCGATCGATGAGCGCGCCCGCTTCCGATCACGGCCACGAGCCGACCAGTTTCACCTTCACCCAGGAAAACCTGGAGCTGGCGAAGCGCATCATCGCCAAGTACCCGGCCGGCAAGCAGGCCAGCGCCTGCATGCCGCTGCTCGACGTCGCCCAGCGCCAGAACGGCGGCTGGCTGCCGCGCGTCGCCATGGACGCCGTGGCCGACCTGCTGGGCATGCCGCGCATCCGCGTGTACGAGGTCGCGACCTTCTACACGATGTACAACAAGACCCCGGTCGGCCGGCACCACATCCAGGTCTGCACCACCACGCCCTGCTGGCTGCGCGGGTCGGACGATATCGTCCACACCTGCAAGAAGAAGCTCGGCGTCGAGGTCGGCGAGACCACGGCCGACGGCCAGTTCACGCTGGGCGAGGTCGAGTGCTCGGGCGCCTGCGTCAACGCGCCGGTCGTGCAGATCGGCGACGACTACTACGAAGACGTCACGCCGGAGCACATGGAGCGCATCCTCGACGCGCTGGCCCGCGGCGAGACGCCGAAGCCGGGTTCGCAGACCGGCCGCCGGTCGTCCGAGCCGGCCGGCGGCCCGACGACGCTGAAGGCATTCACCACCGCGCAAGCGGACGCCACCGCGCAAGCGGACGATTGAGGGGGAGGAGACAGCGATGCTTCGCGATGAGGACCGCATCTTCACCAACCTCTACGGCTACCAGGACTTCGGTCTCGAGGCGGCCCGCAAGCGCGGTGACTGGGACAACACGGCGGCGATCCTGGCCAACGGCCGCGAATGGATCATCGAGCAGGTGAAGGAATCGGGGCTGCGCGGCCGCGGCGGCGCCGGCTTCTCGACCGGCATGAAGTGGTCCTTCATGCCGAAGAACGTGACCGACAAGCCCGTCTATCTCGTCATCAACGCCGACGAGGGCGAACCCGGCACCTGCAAGGACCGCGACATCCTGCGCCACGATCCGCACAAGCTGATCGAGGGCTGCCTGATCGCCGGTTTCGCCATCGGCGCCAGCGCCTGCTATATCTACATCCGCGGCGAGTTCTACAACGAGGGCTCCAACGTCCAGCGCGCCATCGACGAGGCGTACGCGTCGGGGCTGATCGGCAAGAACGCCTGCGGGACCGGCTACAGCTACGACGTCTACATCCATCGCGGTGCGGGTGCCTACATCTGCGGCGAGGAAACGGCGCTGATCGAGTCCATCGAGGGCAAGAAGGGGCAGCCGCGCAACAAGCCGCCGTTCCCCGCCCAGGCCGGGCTCTATTCCTGCCCGACCACGGTGAACAACGTCGAATCGATCGCGGTGGTTCCCACCATCCTGCGTCGCGGCGCCTCCTGGTTCGCCGGGCTCGGCCGTCCGAAGAACTCCGGCACCAAGCTGTTCTGCATCTCCGGCCACGTGAACAACCCGTGCAACGTGGAAGAGGAGATGGGCATCCCGCTGAAGGAGCTCATCGAACGCCACGCCGGCGGGGTGCGCGGCGGCTGGGACAACCTGCTGGCCGTGATCCCCGGCGGCTCCTCGGTCCCGGTGCTGCCGAAGTCGATCTGCGACACCGTCCTGATGGACTTCGACAGCCTGCGTGAAGTGCAGTCGGGCCTTGGCACCGCCGCGGTGATCGTGATGGACAAGTCCACCGACATCGTGAAGGCCATCGCCCGCCTGTCGCAGTTCTACGCCCATGAGTCCTGCGGCCAGTGCACGCCCTGCCGCGAGGGCACCGGCTGGATGAACCGCGTCATGCAGCGCATGGTTTCCGGCAACGCCCGCATGGAAGAGATCGACATGCTGCTGCAGGTCACCAAGCAGGTCGAAGGCCACACCATCTGCGCGCTCGGCGACGCCGCCGCCTGGCCGATCCAGGGCCTGTTCCGCCACTTCCGCCCGGAAGTCGAGCGGCGCATCCAGGCCTACCGCAATGCTGCGCCGCTGGCGGCCGAGTAAGGAGCTCCCGTTTCCATGCCGAAACTCACCATCGACGGGATCGAGATCGAGGTCGAGCCGGGTACGTCGATTCTCCAGGCCTGCGAGCAACTGGGGATCGAGATCCCGCGCTTCTGCTACCATGAGCGGCTCAGCGTGCCGGCCAACTGCCGCATGTGCCTGGTGGAGATGGAGCGGGCGCCCAAGCCGGTGGCGTCCTGCGCCATGCCCTGCGGCGACGGGATGGTCGTCCGCACCAACAGCGAGACCGTGAAGAAGGCCCGCAAGGGCGTCATGGAATTCCTGCTGATCAACCACCCGCTGGATTGCCCGATCTGCGACCAGGGCGGCGAGTGCGACCTGCAGGACCAGGCCATGGCCTATGGCTTCGACCGCGGCCGCTACGGCGAGAACAAGCGCGCCGTCAAGGACAAGTACATGGGTCCGGTCATCAAGACCATCATGACCCGGTGCATCCACTGCACGCGCTGCATCCGCTTCATCAACGAGGTGGCCGGTGTTCCCGACGTCGGCGCGGTCTACCGCGGCGAGCACATGGAGATCACCACCTTCGTCGAGAAGGCGATCGGCTCCGAGCTGTCGGGCAACCTGGCCGACGTCTGCCCGGTCGGCGCCCTGACCCACAAGCCCTACGCCTTCACGGCGCGGCCGTGGGAACTGCGCAAGACCGAGACCATCGACGTGCTCGACGCCGTCGGCTCCAACATCCGCGTCGACGCCCGCGGCGCCGAGGTGATGCGTGTCCTGCCGCGCGTCAACGACGACGTCAACGAAGAGTGGCTGAACGACAAGAGCCGCTATTCCTATGACGGCCTGAAGCGCCAGCGCCTGGACCGTCCCTACATCCGCCAGAACGGCAAGCTGGTCCCGGCGAGCTGGGCCGAGGCGTTCACCGCCATCGCCGCCCGCATGAAGGGCCTGCCCGGCAACCGGATCGCCGCCATCTCCGGCGACCTGATCGACGTCGAGGCGCAGTTCGCCCTGAAGGAGCTGCTGACCCGCCTCGGCTCGGCCAACCTGGACTGCCGCCAGGACGGCGCCCGCTTCGACACCTCGGTGCGCGCCGGCTACCTCTTCAATTCCGGCATCGCCGGCATCGAGAAGGCCGACGTCATCCTGCTGGTCGGCACCAACCCGCGCTGGGAAGGCACGCTGGTCAACGCCCGCATCCGCAAGCGTTACCTGGCCGGCGGCGTCACCATCGCCTCGATCGGCGAGCAGCGCGACCTGACCTATCCCTACAGCGTGATCGGCACCGGGCCGGAGACGCTGCAGCAGCTCGTCGACGGCAGCCACGCCTTCTCCGAGACGCTGCGCGCCGCCAAGAACCCGATGATCATCGTCGGCATGGGCGCCTTCCAGCGCGCCGACGGCCTCGCGGTCCAGGCCGCGGCCCGTCTGGTCGGCGAGGCCTACGGCATGTTCCGCGACGACTGGAACGGCTTCAACGTGCTGCACACCGCCGCGGCGCGCGTCGGCGGCATCGAGGCCGGCTTCCTGCCGGGCGAGGGCGGCCGTGACGTCCACGGCATCCTCGACGGCGCCGCCAAGGGCGAGATCGACGTCGTCTACCTGCTGGGTGCCGACGAGGTCGACATGTCCCGCCTCGGCAACGCCTTCGTGGTCTACCAGGGCCACCACGGCGACGCCGGCGCCCATCGCGCCGACGTCATCCTGCCGGGTGCCGCCTACACCGAGAAGAACGCCGTCTACGTCAACACCGAGGGCCGCCCGCAGCTCGCCCGCCTCGCGGTCTTCCCGCCGGGCGAGGCGCGGGAGGACTGGAAGGTCGTCCGCGCCCTGTCGGAGGCGCTCGGCGCCACGCTGCCGTTCGACACCCAGACGCAACTGCGCCAGCGCCTGATGGCCGCCAACCCGATCTTCGCCGCGGTCGGCCAGCTCACGCCCGCGACCTGGGCGCCGTTCGGCGCGCAGGGACCGGTCGACGCCGCTCCCTTCGTGACGCCGATCACCAACTTCTACATGACCGACCCGATCAGCCGGGCGTCGGTGACGATGGCCAACTGCACGGAAGCGCTGGTGGGCCCTGCTCAGGAAAGGACTGGCACCCATGGCTGAGTTCTGGAGCGGCTTCCTCCTGCCGCTGATCATTATGGTGCTGCAGATCCTCGCGATCACCGTGCCGCTGCTCGTCGCCGTGGCGTTCATGACCTATGCCGAACGCAAGATCATGGGCGCCATGCAGCTCCGCCAGGGCCCGGCGATCGTCGGTCCCTTCGGGCTGATGCAGCCCTTCGCCGACGGCCTCAAGCTGTTCGCCAAGGAGCAGGTGCTGCCGGAAGGCGCCAACCGCGTCGTGTTCTACGTCGCGCCGATGCTGACCTTCTTCCTGGCGCTGATCGCCTGGGCGGTCATCCCGTTCGACTACGGGGTGGTGCTGTCCAACATCAACGTCGGCGTGCTGTACCTGTTCGCGATCTCCTCGCTCGGCGTCTACGGCATCGTGATGGCCGGCTGGGCCTCGAACTCGCGCTACGCCTTCCTCGGTGCGCTGCGCTCGGCGGCCCAGATGGTGTCCTACGAGGTCTCGATGGGCCTCATCATCATCACCGTGCTGCTGTGCGTCGGCTCGCTGAACCTGACCGACATCGTGCATGCGCAGGAGCGGGTCTGGTTCTGCATCCCGCTGCTGCCGATGTTCGTCATGTTCTTCATCTCGGCGCTGGCCGAAACCAACCGCGCGCCCTTCGACCTGCCGGAAGGCGAGTCGGAACTGGTCGCCGGCTTCATGGTGGAATACAGCTCGGCCCCCTTCGCGCTCTTCTTCCTCGGCGAATACGCCAACATGATCCTGATGAGCGCGATGACCTCCATCCTGTTCCTGGGTGGATGGCTGTCGCCGCTGCCGTTCGCGCCCTTCACCTGGGTACCGGGCATCGTCTGGTTCGCCCTGAAGATCGCGTTCTGCCTGTTCACCTTTGTCTGGGTTCGCGCCACGATGCCGCGCTACCGCTATGACCAGTTGATGCGCCTGGGCTGGAAGGTCTTCCTGCCGTTCTCGCTCTTCTGGGTCGTGCTGACCGCCGGCGTCCTGGTGACCTTCGGCTGGCTGCCCAAATAAGCGGTCCCCCAAAGCCCATTACTGAATTTCGTTGAGAGTGCCGGCGGCGATCCCGATCGCCTGCCGGCAAGGAAGGAGACGAAGAGGCCATGGCGTTCCTCGACCGCGCGGCGCGCAGCCTGTTCCTGACCGAGCTGCTTGGCGGCATGGCGCTGACCCTGCGCTACATGTTCAAGCCGAAGGTCACCCTCAATTACCCCTACGAGAAGGGGCCGATCAGCTCGCGCTTCCGCGGCGAGCATGTGCTCCGCCGCTATGCGAGCGGCGAAGAGCGCTGCATCGCGTGCAAGCTGTGCGAAGCCGTTTGCCCGGCGCTCGCCATCACCATCGAGGCCGAACCGCGCGACGACGGCAGCCGCCGCACCACGCGCTACGACATCGACATGACCAAGTGCATCTATTGCGGCCTGTGCCAGGAGGCCTGCCCGGTCGATGCGGTCGTCATGGGGCCGAACTTCGAGTTCTCCACCGAGACGCGCGAAGAACTCTTCTACAACAAGCAGAAGCTGCTGGCGAACGGCGACCGCTGGGAGGCGGAGATCGCCCAGAACCTCGCGGCCGAGGCTCCTTACCGGTAAGCGGAAGCGAGAAAAACGATGATACTCCAAGGCATCGCCTTCTACGTGTTCGCCGCGCTGCTGGTGGCCTCCGGTGTGATGGTCATCTCGGCGCGGAACCCCGTTCATTCGGTCCTTTTCCTGATCCTCGCCTTTTTCCAGGCGGCCGGCCTCTGCGTCCTGATGGGCGCGGAATTCATCGCGATGATCCTCGTCATCGTCTATGTCGGCGCGGTGGCGGTCCTGTTCCTGTTCGTGGTGATGATGCTCGACATCAACTTCCGCGAGCTGCGCCAGGGCGCCCTGGAGGCGCTGCCGCTGGGCGCGCTGGTCGGCCTGATCCTGCTGGCCGAGCTGGCCGCGGTTCTGGGTGGCTGGATCGTTGCCCCCGGCGTCGCCACGGTGGCCGGCGCGCCGACACCGGCGCTCGACCAGGTGACGAACACCCATGCGCTGGGCCAACTGATGTACACGCAGTACGTCTACCTGTTCCAGGCGTCGGGCATCGTCCTGCTGATCGCCATGATCGGCGCCATCGTTCTGACGCTGCGCAGCCGTGCCGGCGTGCGCAAGCAGAACGTCAACGTGCAGATCGCCCGTCACCGCGACGAGGTGGTCGTCATCCGCAAGGTCACGACCGGGGAGGGCGTGTGACATGGAGATCGGTCTCGGACATTACCTGACGGTCTCGGCCATCATCTTCACGCTCGGCGTGCTCGGGATCTTCCTGAACCGGAAGAACGTCATCATCATCCTGATGTCCATCGAGATGATGCTGCTGGCGGTGAACCTCAACCTCGTCGCCTTCTCGACCTTCCTGCATGACCTGGTCGGCCAGATCTTCGCCATGATCATCCTGACCGTCGCCGCCGCCGAGGCGGCGATCGGCCTCGCCATCCTGGTGGTCTACTTCCGCAACCGCGGCTCGATCCGAGTCGAAGACATCAACATGATGAAGGGCTGAGGCGGCGCCATGGAAGTGCTAGTCGTATTCCTTCCGCTCCTGGCGTTCCTCGTCGCCGGATCGATCGCGCTGTTCGGCGGGCCGAAGGCCGAGCCGGCGGCGGCCGGTCATGGCCATGGCCATGATGACCACGGGCACGGCCACGGGCATGCGCAGATCGCGCACGCCCATGACGACCACGCCCACCACATCTCGCACGACGAACTGAACCAGGCGCATGACGATGCCCACGACGACCACCATGTCGTCGCCGGGCCGCCCACCGCCGGCGACCGCGCGGCGCAGTTCGTCACCGCCGGTGCCGTGCTGGTGTCGGCCGTGCTCTCCTGGATCCTGTTCTTCGACGTCGCCGTCGGCGGTCACCCCCGCACGATTGAGTTGATGACCTGGATCCAGAGCGGCACGCTCGACGTGAAGTGGGCGCTGCGCGTCGACCAGCTCACCGCGGTGATGCTGATCGTCGTCAACACCGTGTCGGCCTGCGTGCACGTCTACTCGATCGGCTACATGGCCGACGACCCGCAGAAGCCGCGCTTCATGGGCTACCTGTCGCTGTTCACCTTCGCCATGCTGATGCTGGTGACCGCGGACAACCTGGTCCAGCTCTTCTTCGGCTGGGAGGGCGTCGGCCTGGCCTCCTACCTGCTGATCAACTTCTGGTACGAGAAGCCGTCGGCCAACAACGCCGCGATGAAGGCCTTCCTGGTCAACCGCGTCGGCGACTTCGGTTTCGCGCTCGGCATCTTCGCGATCTTCGTGCTGACCGGTTCCGTCCAGTTCGACACGATCTTCGCCAAGGCGCCGACGCTGACCGGCCAGACGCTGCATTTCCTGAGCTGGGACTTCAACGGCCTGACCGTCGCCTGCCTGCTGCTGTTCATGGGCGCGATGGGCAAGTCGGCGCAGCTCGGCCTGCACACCTGGCTGCCCGACGCCATGGAAGGCCCGACCCCGGTGTCGGCGCTCATCCACGCGGCCACCATGGTGACCGCCGGCGTCTTCATGGTCTGCCGTCTGTCGCCGGTCTTCGAATACGCCCCGACGGCGCTCGAAGTGGTGACGGTCGTCGGCGGCCTGACCGCCTTCGTCGCCGCGACCATCGGTTTCACCCAGTTCGACATCAAGCGCGTCATCGCCTATTCGACGATGTCGCAGCTCGGCTACATGTTCTTCGCCGCCGGCGTTTCCGCCTACGGTGCGGCCATGTTCCACCTGTTCACGCATGCCTTCTTCAAGGCGCTGCTGTTCCTCGGCGCCGGCTCGGTCATCCACGCCCTGCACCACGAGCAGGACATGCGCAAGATGGGCGGCGTCTGGCGCAAGATCCCCTTCACCTACGCGGTGATGTGGATCGGCAACCTGGCGCTGGCCGGTCTGCCCTTCTTCGCCGGCTACTATTCCAAGGACATGATCCTGGAGGCGGCCTTCGCGTCGGGCAGCGGGGTGGGGCGCTTCGCCTTCGCTCTCGGCATCGCCGCGGCGCTGCTGACCGCCTTCTACTCCTGGCGCCTGCTGTTCATGACCTTCCACGGCACGCCGCGGATGGACAAGGAAGTCTACGACCACGCCCATGAATCGCCGGTCGTCATGCTGGTCCCGCTGGCGGTCCTGACGCTGGGCGCGCTGTTCGCCGGCGTCGGCTTCCACCAGTGGTTTATCGGCGAGGCCCGCGCCGAGTTCTGGGGCCAGGCCCTCACCGTGCTGCACGGCCACGACCCGATCGAGGCCGCCCATCACCATACCCCCGGCTGGGTGGCGCTGGCGCCGCTGGTCGTCGGCCTGCTCGGCATCGCGATGGCCTACATCGGCTACGTCCAGATGCCGCATCTGCCGGGCAAGATCGCCGGCACCTTCGGCGGCATCCACCGCTTCCTCTACAACAAGTGGTACTTCGACGAGCTGTACGACCGCCTGTTCACCCGTCCGGCCAAGGCGCTCGGCTACGGCCTGTGGAAGTCGGGCGACGGTGCGGTGATCGACGGCGTCGGGCCGGACGGCATCGCCGCCGCCACCCGCGACGTGGCGGCCCGTGCCAGCCGGCTGCAGTCCGGGTATGTCTACCACTACGCCTTTGCCATGGTGATCGGGGTCGTCCTGTTCGTCGCCTGGCTGTCGGTCTTCGGCTGAGCGGTTTCGAGGGAGAACAACAACAATGGCTAGCTGGCCGATCCTGTCGTTCGCGACCTTCCTGCCGCTCGTCGGTGTCGCGCTGATCCTGCTGTTCTGCCGGGGCAACTCCCCCGACGTGCTGCGGAACGTGCGCTACATCTCGCTGTGGACGACGCTCGTCAATTTCGTGCTGACCCTGCTCGTCTGGGCCAACTTCGATCCGCGCAACCCGAACTACCAGATGGTGGAGAAGGCGGCCTGGATCCCGGACTTCGGCATCAACTACCACATGGGCGTCGACGGCATCTCGGTGCTGTTCGTCGTCCTGTCGGGCTTCCTGATGCCGCTGTGCATCCTGGCGAGCTGGGAGTCGGTGCAGGTCCGGGTGAAGGAATACATGATGGCCTTCCTCGCGCTGGAAACCCTGATGATCGGGATGTTCTGCGCGCTGGACTTCGTGCTGTTCTACATGTTCTTCGAAGGCGTCCTGATCCCGATGTTCCTGATCATCGGTGTCTGGGGCGGCCCGCGCCGCGTCTACGCCGCCTTCAAGTTCTTCCTCTACACGCTGCTCGGCTCGGTCCTGATGCTGCTGGCGATCCTGGCCATGTACTATGTGGCCGGCACCACCGACATCCCGACCATCACCGCCACCCAGTTCCCGCGCTCCATGCAGCTCTGGTTGTGGCTTGCCTTCTTCGCTTCCTTCGCGGTGAAGGTGCCGATGTGGCCGGTTCACACCTGGCTGCCGGACGCCCACGTCGAGGCGCCGACCGCCGGTTCGGTCATCCTGGCCGGCGTCCTGCTGAAGATGGGCGGCTACGGCTTCCTGCGCTTCAACATCCCGATGCTGCCGGAGGCGACCGAATATTTCGCGCCGCTGATCTACACCCTGTCGGTCGTCGCCGTGATCTACACCTCGCTGGTCGCCCTCGCCCAGGAGGACATGAAGAAGCTGATCGCCTACTCGTCGGTCGCCCACATGGGCTTCGTCACCATCGGCATGTTCGCGCTGAACCAGCAGGGCATCGAAGGTTCGGTGTTCCAGATGCTGTCGCACGGCGTGGTGTCGGGTGCGCTGTTCCTGTGCGTCGGCGTCGTCTACGACCGGCTGCACACCCGCGAGATCGCCCGCTACGGCGGCCTCGTGAAGAACATGCCGAAGTATGCCGTCGTCTTCCTGTTCATGACGATGGCCTCGGTCGGCCTGCCGGGCACCGCCGGCTTCGTCGGCGAGTTCCTGGTGCTGCTGGGCGTCTTCCGCGACAACACCTGGGTGGCCGCTCTCGCCGCCACCGGCATGGTGCTGGGCGCCGCCTACGCGCTGTGGCTGTACCGCCGCATCGTCTACGGCAAGCTGACCAAGCCCGACGTCAAGGCGATGTTCGACATGACCCCGCGCGAGATCGCGGTGTTCCTGCCGCTGATCGCCGTCGTCCTGTGGATGGGCGTCTATCCCAGCAGCTTCCTGAACGTCACCTCGGCATCGGTCGAGCAGTTGATCCAGACCTACCAGACCAAGCTGGCCGCCGCGCATGCCGCGTCCGGCGTTTCGGTCGCCGAGCGGTGAGGGGTTCTTCGACATGACCGCAGCGTTTCCCGACATCTGGCCGGCCCTGCCGGAGATCTTCCTTGCCCTGTCCGGCATCGCCCTGCTGATGCTGGGCGTCTTCCGCGGCGACGGCTTCACCCGTCCGGTGTCCTACCTGGCGATCGTCTGCATGCTGCTGGCCGCCGTCCTGTCGATGGGCTACGGCGCCGGCCGGGTGGTCACCTTCAACGGCATGTTCGTGATGGACGCCTTCGGCGTCTTCATGAAGGTGCTGGTGCTGGTGTCCGCCGCCTTCGCCGTCATCCTCTCGCTCGGCTTCAACGAGCGGGAGCAGATGGCGCGCTTCGAGTTCCCGGTGCTGATGCTGTTCGCCACGCTCGGCATGCTGATGATGGTGTCGGCCAACGACTTCATCTCGCTGTATGTCGGTCTGGAGACGCAGAGCCTGGCGCTCTACGTGATCGCGGCCTTCCGCCGCGACCATGCCAAGTCGTCGGAAGCCGGCCTGAAGTACTTCGTCCTCGGCGCCCTGTCCTCCGGCATGCTGCTGTACGGCGCCTCGCTGGTCTACGGCTTCGCCGGCACGACTTCCTTCGACAAGGTGGCCGCCCTGTTCGCCGGTGGCGCCCATGTCTCGACCGGCGTGGTGATCGGCCTGGTCTTCGTGATGGCCGGCCTGGCCTTCAAGGTGTCGGCCGCGCCGTTCCACATGTGGACGCCGGACGTCTACGAGGGCGCCCCGACGCCGGTGACCGCCTTCTTCGCGGCGGCGCCGAAGGTCGCGGCGATCGCGCTGCTGACCCGCGTGGTGATGGAGCCGTTCGGCCATCTGGCCGCCCAGTGGCACCAGGTGCTGGTCGCCACCGCCATCCTGTCGATGGTGATCGGCTCCTTCGTCGCCATCATGCAGACCAACATCAAGCGCCTGATGGCCTACAGCTCGATCGGCCACATCGGCTACGCGCTGGTCGGCCTGACCACCGGCACCCAGGACGGCGTGCGCGGCGTGCTGATCTACATGGCGCTCTACATCGCCATGAACATCGGCGCCTTCGCCGTCATCCTCAGCATGAAGGCCAAGGGCCGGATGCTGGAGGAGATCAAGGACTTCTCCGGCCTGTCCAAGACCAACCCGATGCTGGCCGCGACCATGGCGATCTTCATGTTCTCCATGGCGGGCATCCCGCCGATGGCCGGCTTCTTCGGCAAGCTGTACGTTTTCCTGGCCGCCATCGCGGCGCAGGAATACACGCTGGCCGTGGTCGGCGTGCTGACCAGCGTCGTCGGCGCCTTCTACTACCTGCGCATCATCAAGATCATGTATTTCGATGAGCCGTCGGTGGTGGTCGACAAGGTGGACGACGACGGCATGACCGGCGTCCTGGTCATCACCAGTGCCTTCACGCTGCTGTTCTTCGTCGCCCCCGCGCCGATCCTGAACGGAGCGGCGGCCGCCGCAGCGGCGCTGTTCGCCGGGTGACGGCGCACAGATGACATCCTCGACCGAAGCGGAGGCGGCGCGTCTGCGCCTGCCTCCAGGCTTCCACATCAGGGCCTTCGACTCCGTCGGCAGCACCAACGACGAGGCGAAGGCCCTGGCGCGTTCAGGGGCCGGCGAAGGCACGGTGGTGTGGGCGCGCCGGCAGGAAAGCGGACGGGGCCGCCGCGGCCGTGCCTGGAGTTCGCCGGAGGGCAACCTCTACAGCAGCGTCATCCTGCGTCCCGCCCGCCCGCCGGGCACCGCGGCTCAGATCTCCTTCCTGGCCGCCCTGGCCATCGCCGAGACCGCCGAGTCGGTGTTGCCCGACCCGGACGGCGTCCGGTGCAAATGGCCCAACGACGTCCTCGTGCGCGACCGCAAGCTCTCCGGGATCCTGCTCGAATCGGAGCAGGGGTCGGACGGCGACGTGGCTTGGCTGGTGCTGGGCGTCGGCATCAACCTGCGGCATTTTCCCGCGACGAGCGGCTACGAGGCGACCTCTCTGATCGCCGAGGGCGCTCCGCAGATGGCGGCCGGCGATCTGCTGGAAATCTACCTCGGGCATCTGTCGGTCTGGTACTCGTGCTGGCTCGCGCACGGATTCGCGCCCCTTCGCCAGGCATGGCTCGACCGTGCCCGCGGATTGGGCCAGCCTATCCTCGTCCGCTTGGCCGATCGGACGATCCCCGGGACTTTCGCCGATCTGGACAGCGACGGCGTTCTGTTGCTTGATCCGACGGACGGCGGCCCACGCCAGCGGATCGCCGCCGGCGACGTGTTCTTTCCCGGACCGCCGACCGGATAACGCCCGACTTCTTTGAGCCTTCACGGATTCGACCATGCTTCTCGCCATCGACGCCGGAAACACGAACGTGGTGTTCGCCATTTATGACGGTGACCGCCAGCGAGGGATCTGGCGGACGGCGACCGATCCCAAACGCACCGCGGACGAATACATGGTGTGGCTCACCCACCTGATGGCGCTGAAGGAGTTGAAGCCGGCGGACATCCGGGCGGCGATCGTCGCCAGCGTCGTGCCGGGGGCCACCTTCAATCTGAAGCGGCTGTGCAAGGATCATTTCGGCTGCGATCCCGTGATCGTCGGCCAGCCCGGCGTGGAACTCGGCACCAGGGCGCTGGTCGACCGTCCCGAGGAGGTCGGTGCCGACCGCCTGGTCAACACCGTCGCGGCTGCCGCGGCCTATCAGACCCCGCTGATCGTCATCGATTTCGGCACCGCGACGACCTTCGACGTGGTCGACGCCGACGGGAACTATCGCGGCGGCGTCATCGCGCCCGGCCTGAACCTGTCGCTGGAGGCGCTGCAGCGGGCGGCCTCCAAGCTGCCGCGGGTGGAGATCCAGCCGCCGCCGGTGGTCATCGGCAAGAACACGATCGACTGCATGCAGTCCGGCATCTTCTGGGGGTATGTCGGCCTGATCGAAGGGCTGGTCGCCCGCATCCGGGCGGAGTACGGCGAACCGATGCGGGTGGTGGCAACCGGCGGCCTCGCTGTTCTTTTCGCCAAGGCCACCCATGTCATCGAACACACCGACGACGAGCTGACGCTCCGCGGCCTCCTCCTGATCCACAAGCGCAACACGGTCCAATGACACAATCCTCCAAGCCAGCCGCCGGAAGCCCCGAAACCCCGGCGGAGCCCTTCGTTCCGGAGGATGGTGCGCTCTACTTCGTTCCGCTCGGCGGCTCCGGCGAGATCGGGATGAATCTCAACCTCTACGGCCATCGCGGGAAATGGCTGATGGTCGATCTCGGCATCTCGTTTGCCGACGACACCATGCCCGGCCTTGACGTGATCATGCCCGACCCGGCCTTCATCGCGGAGCGGCGCGACGATCTCGTCGGGCTGGTGCTGACCCATGCGCACGAGGACCACCTCGGCGCCATCCAGTATCTCTGGCCCGGGCTGCGCTGTCCCGTCTATTGCACCCCCTTCACCGCCGCCTTCCTGCGTTCCAAGCTGCAGGAGCGCGGGTTGAGTTCCATCGTGCCGATCCACGAGGTCGCGCTCGGCGGCACGGTCGAACTCGGCCCCTTCTCCGTCGAGTTCGTCACGATGACGCACTCGATCCCGGAGCCGAACGCCCTGGCGATCCGCACCGCGGCCGGCACCGTGCTGCACACCGGCGATTGGAAGCTCGATCCCGATCCGCTGGTCGGCGCCACAGCCGACGAGGCGCGGCTGCGCGCCATTGGCGACGAGGGCGTGCTGGCGCTGGTCGGCGACAGCACCAACGCGCTGGTGCCGGGTTCCTCGGGGTCCGAGGCGAGGGTGCGGGCCGCGCTGATGGACCTGTTCGGCCGGTACGCCGACCGGCGGATCGCCGTGAGCTGCTTCGCCACCAACGTCGCGCGGCTTGAGAGCATCGCCCACGCCGCCGCAGCGCACGGGCGCCATGTCGCGCTGGTCGGCCGCTCGCTGTGGCGCATCAACGAGGCGGCGCGGGAGAGCGGCTATCTGGCCGACGTGCCGAAGTTCCTGTCCGAACATGACGCCAGCTATCTCCCCCGGGAAAAGCTGGTGCTGATCTGCACCGGCAGCCAGGGGGAGCCGCGTTCGGCACTCGCGCGCATCGCTGCCGACGACCATCCGCAGGTCACCATGTCCCGCGGCGACGTCGTCATCTTCTCGTCACGGGAAATCCCCGGCAACGAACGGGCGATCGGCCGCATGCAGAATCAGCTCGTCGCCCTGGGTGTCGAGCTGGTGACCGCCGACGACGCGCCGGTCCATGTGTCCGGCCACCCGGCGCGCGACGAGCTGGTGCGGATGTACCAGTGGGTGCGTCCGCTGAACGCCGTGCCGGTCCATGGCGAGGAGCGTCACCAGCAGGCCCATGCGGCGCTGGCCGCAGGGTGTCAGGTTCCCCACAGCCTCGTGCCGGCCAACGGCCAGGTGATCCGCCTCGACCACCCCGACGGGGCACGCATGGTCGGCCACGTCCGGGTCGGGCGCATGGCGGTGGACGGCAAGCGCCTGGTGCCGCTCGACACCGGCATGATGCGGGCGCGCCACCGGATGGTGAACAACGGCGCCGCCGTAGTCACCTTGGCGATGACCGGGACCGGCGAGTTGCTGACCGCCCCGCAGGTGGCGGTGATGGGGCTCGTCGACGAGGCCGCGGACCGCGACCTGCTGATGGATGTGGTCGACGCCGTGCGCGAGGCGGTGGCGTCGCTGCCGAAGCCGGCGCGGGCCGAGGATGCCCAAGTCAAGGAAGCGGCGCGCATCGCGGTGCGCCGCTGCTTCAACGCCTCCCACGGCAAGAAGCCGGTGACGGAGGTCCATCTCGTCCGTGTATAAGGGCGTGGCAGAGCCCGCGTAAGGGCCGGAACAACCGCCTTGGAGAGGAAGCGCATGATCGGAAGGCTCAACCATGTCGCCATCGCCGTCCCGGATCTGACGGCGGCGACGGCGCTCTACCGTGACACCCTCGGCGCCGCGGTGTCGCAGCCCGTCGACCTGCCGCCGCACGGCGTCACCGTGGTGTTCGTCACGCTTCCCAACACCAAGATCGAGCTGCTGCACCCCTATGGCGACAGCTCGCCGATCGCCGGCTTTCTCGCGAAGAACCCCTCGGGCGGCATCCACCATATCTGCTACGAGGTCGACGACATCCTGGCCGCGCGCGACCGCCTGAAGGAGCAGGGTGCGCGCGTGCTGGGCAACGGGGAACCCAGCATCGGCGCCCACGACAAGCCGGTGCTCTTCCTTCATCCCAAGGATTTCTGCGGCACGCTGGTGGAACTGGAGCAGGCCTGACCGTCCGGACCCTGGGAGAGCAGCGATGAACAACTGGGTGACGGGCGCCTTCGTCTACATCGTCGTCTGGTGGGTGGTGCTGTTCGCCGTCCTGCCCTGGGGCGTGCGCACGCCGGAGACCCCGGAGCCCGGCATGGCCTCGTCGGCGCCGGTGGAACCGCGCATCCTGCGCAAGTTCGCCATCACCTCCGTCGTCGCGGCGGTGGTGTGGCTGGTTATCTTCGGGGTGGAGCAGTCCGGCCTTATCTCCTTCCGCGAGATGGCGCGGGACATGCTGTAGGAGCCCAGCGGCGGCGAGCGGTCCACCGGCCGGCCCCGAACGCGGACGTGTCTGATAACCGGAGGTGTCGGGGTGAGCCTGACCTATTGCGCGGCCGCACCCGGCCATCCCCATCACGGCCCCTACCATGACGGCGAATACGGCTTTCCCAGCAGCGACGATTCGGTGCTGTTCGAGCGGCTCGTCCTGGAGATCAATCAGGCGGGCCTCTCCTGGCTGACCATCCTGAAGAAGCGCGACGCCTTCCGGGCCGCCTTCGACGGCTTCGACATCGACCGCGTGGCCGCCTACGGCGAGGCGGACCGCGCCCGCCTGCTCGCCGATGCGGGGATCATCCGCAACCGGCTGAAGGTGGATGCGGTGATCGAGAACGCCCGGCGGATCATCGCCCTGCGGGAAAGCCACGGATCCTTTCATGGTTGGTTGAGCGCCCACCATCCGCTGGGCAAGCCGGACTGGGTGAAGCTGTTCGCCCGCACCTTCCGCTTCACCGGCGGCGAGATCGTCGGCGAGTTCCTGATGAGCCTGGGCTACCTGCCCGGGGCGCACCAGCCCGACTGCCCCGTCCAGGCCACCGTCCTGTCCTTGAGTCCTCCCTGGAAGACCGCAGTCGACGGGGGATTCGAAGGGTACGGGCCTGCAAAATAGGCAAAGCTCTGCCCGCAACCACGGCAAGCGCCAAATCGCTGGGCAGAATTGCAAAAACTTTGAGCAGGTGGCTGTATTGCCTCTGTTTTGGGCTTGCCATCACTCCGGAGCAGGTTCACACTTTTTCATGTGACAGGGGCGGACCGCTTGGCGGTTTCCTCCCTTTCCGACGCCTGGTGGCGATTCCTCCCTAAACTCATGGCCGCGCGATGATCCGCGCGGCCTTTCTTTATCCGGGGCTGCCGGTGCCAAGCCGAATGCGCGCCCGCACGGTCCGGAACCGGCGGTGGAGAGGAAATTTCCCGCCGCGGTCCAGAAAACATTAACGGTTTGCTTGGTAGCGTGGCCGGGCCTATCTCCGGTCGGGGCCAACCCGGATTCGAACCGCAAGATCGCCTCCGGGACGGTCGCCTCCCGGGGCGCCTTCCAAGGCGTCTCCCGGAGCGCCGGTGCTCCTGGAGTGGCCAGGACGGGCAAGGAAGGGACGACAGTCGAGGCGCCGATGGCCGCGAACGAAAACGAACGATTCGATCAGTTCGCCGCGGTTCTGTCGACCGAACTGTTGGAGCGGACGAAGAAGACCATGGAACTGCTGGCTCCCGAACAGCAGCCCGCGTGCAGGCTTCCTTTCGTCCAGACGCCGTCCTTCGTGGACTTCTACAGCGAACTCGTCAGGGTCGGCATTCTGCCGGTGGTTCTCAGCCGCCGGCCGGTCCGCGCCATCGTCGGCGACGTCGACTGGACGCGGGAAGGCCGCGAGTACCTGCTGACGGTGCTGGACGACCGGTCGAACGCCATCTTCACCGCCTGGGAATATGCCTGGGACTCGCTCTGGGACGAGCGCAAGGTCGGCCAGGACGGCGCGGGAGGCTCCGGTGCCGCCAAGCCCAAGAAGGGCTTCTTCCGCTCGCTCTTCGGACGCAAGGCCGACACGGCGCAGGACCATCGTCCCGCCGCCGAAGGGGCGGAGGGCGGCGTCATGGCCGGGCTGCACATCATGCTGACCGAACTTGCCGAAAAGCGCGGCTTCCTGCCGCTGTTCCATGACGACGTCCGCACCCTGAAGGCGCTGCCGCGGGTCAAGCCCGGCCGCGTGGCGCAGGCGTGGAAGGAGATCGCACAGTACCACCACCAGGAATTCTACCTGCCCGAACAGGAGCAGGCGAAACCCGGCGTGACTTCGGACTGCCTGCAGAAATGGCATTACAATCTTCAGGACCGGATCGGCGAGTTCCTGGTGCTCAAGGCCGCCGTGGACCTGGAGCATGTGAACAAGGCGTTCATCGGGAAATACATCCGGCAATCGGCGCGGACACAGGAGGAGGCGGAAAAAGGGATGCCCTACCTGTCGCTCTACTGGAAGGCGATGGCCAGGCCGGTGGCCGTGGCCGAACGGCACTCGCTGTGAGGATGCCGGTCCTGCGCGTGGCGGCCGTGCTCCTGCCGCTCGCCGCCGGTGTGGCGGTGGCCCAGACGCCGCAGAGGGGACCCGTCCCGCTCACGCCCGGCTCCAGCTCCGGCGCCGACCGGCCGGTGGTGGACCTGTCGCTCTGCCGGGCGATGGTCGCCCACCGCCCGGCGCCGGACGTCCAATACCGCCCCGGCGTCGATGTGCATGGCCGCCCGGTGGCACCTGCCGACCTCCCCGGCTCGGGCGGGGCGCAACCCCCCATCCCGGTCGACCTGCCGCTGTCGGTCGAACTGGCGCGGCGGATGGGCATCGCGCTGCCGTCCGCGCCGGGCCTGCCCGACGAAATGACGGCTGCCTGGCTGACGGTGGTCGGCGACCAGCTCTACCTCAACGGCCAGCCGATGGAGGCGGCCTCCGAGGAGCGCGTCTACGCCTATTGCCGGACGCGGTAGGCGGCCGCGGGCGGGCCTTGGTCGCCGCGGCGCATTGGGGGCTAAGGCCAGGCTGCCACGGTGCCGCAGTGGACAAGTGGCGGCGACCTTCCTAAAGTCGCACCCCCGGCGTCGCGCGGCTTGCCGGTGCGGTGCCGCACGCCATTCGAACACCTCGCACACGAGAGCAGAGCCATGCGGCTGTCCAGCTTCTTCATGCCGACCCTCAAGGAGACCCCGACCGAGGCGCAGATCGTCTCGCACCGCCTGATGCTGCGGGCGGGGATGATCCGTCAGACCAGCGCCGGCATCTATGCCTGGCTGCCGCTGGGCTACCGGGTGCTGCGCAAGATCGAGCAGATCGTCCGCGAGGAGCAGGATGCCGCCGGCGCGCAGGAACTGCTGATGCCGACCATCCAGTCCGCCGACCTGTGGCGCGAGAGCGGCCGTTACGACGATTACGGCAAGGAGATGCTGCGCATCACCGACCGGCACGACCGCGAGATGCTGTTCGGCCCGACGAACGAGGAGATGATCACCGACATCTTCCGCGCCTTCGTCAAGAGCTACCGCCAGCTTCCGCTGAACCTCTACCACATCCAGTGGAAGTTCCGTGACGAGATCCGCCCGCGCTTCGGCGTGATGCGCGGCCGCGAATTCCTGATGAAGGATGCCTATTCCTTCGACATCGACCCGGCCAGCGCCCGCCGCGCCTACCAGAGGATGTTCCTCGCCTATCTGCGGACCTTCGCCCGCATGGGGCTGAAGGCCATCCCGATGCGCGCCGACACCGGCCCGATCGGCGGCGATCTCAGCCACGAGTTCATCATCCTGGCCGAAACCGGCGAGAGCGGCGTCTTCTGCCACAAGGACTGGCTGAGCCTGGACGTGCTGAAGGACGCCCCCGGCTTCGCTGACGACCTGCAGCCCTTCTTCGACCGCACCACGGCGATCTACGCCGCCACCGACGAGAAGCACGACGCCGCCACCTGCCCGGTGCCGGAGTCCGATCTCGTCTCGGCCCGCGGCATCGAGGTCGGCCACATCTTCAACTTCGGCACCAAGTACTCCAAGCCGATGAACGCCGTGGTCGCCGGCCCCAACGGCGAGTCGATCCCGGTGGAGATGGGGTCCTACGGCATCGGCGTGTCGCGCCTGATGGGTGCCATCATCGAGGCCAGCCACGACGACAACGGCATCATCTGGCCGGACGCCGTCGCTCCCTTCGACGTCGGCCTCGTCAACCTGAAGTCCGGCGACGCCGAGACCGACCGGGTCTGCGCCGACCTGTACGCCAAGCTGCAGACTGCCGGCCGCGAGGTCGCCTATGACGACCGCGAGGAGCGGCCGGGCGCCAAGTTCGCCGACATGGACCTGATCGGTGTGCCCTGGCAACTGGTCGTCGGCCCGCGCGGCCTGAAGACCGGCGTCGTCGAGCTGAAGCGCCGCGCCACCGGCGAGAAGGAAGAGCTGTCGATCGACGCCGCGCTGGCCAAGCTGGCGGGCTGACGGCGGCAAGCCATAGGGGCGTCGCATCGCCCGGGCGGTGAGAGGAGCGATCCTCTGCCCGCGCTGCCCGCGCGGTGGCCGGCCGCGCGGCCATGCCCGTGCCCGCCGCCTCCGTGGCCGCGGCCGGGAGGGGCTCCCTATCGGGAGCCCGGAGAACCGCGTTTCCGCCGCCGCGGGAAGCCACTGGCGACCGGCGGCGGCGCCCGCCACGGCCGTCCCCGGCCTTCGTTGCCCCCTCGCCGCACGGCCTGGTCAGGCCGGGGAAAAAGGACGCCCGCGCATGCCGCCCTTTTCCCGCCACGCTCAAGTCCTTACCTAGGGCTTCGACCCCGCCCACCGACAGGACAGCTAATGATCTTCAACGCCTTCGAACGCATGGTCGCGATGCGGTACCTCCGGGCGCGCCGCCAGGAGGGGTTCATCTCGGTCATCGCGGGGTTCTCGCTGCTGGGCATCGCGCTCGGGGTGGCGACGCTGATCATCGTCATGGCGGTGATGAACGGCTTCCGGGCGGAACTGCTGGGCCGGGTGCTCGGGCTCAACGGGCATCTGAACGTCTACAACGCGCAAGGCGGGCCGCTGCCCGATTTCGACATCCTGGCCGGGACGCTGCGCAAGACGCCGGGCGTGGTCAGCGTCACCCCGACGGTGGAGGGGCAGGCACTGGTCTCGGTCCGCGGCGCCGCCTCCGGCGCGGTGGTCCGCGGCGTGCGGCCGGAGGATTTCCGCGACCGCCCGACCCTGGCCAGCCACATCATCCGCGGCTCGCTCGACGAGTTCGGGGAGGACCGCGTGGCCATCGGCGTGCGGATGGCCCAGCGCCTCGGCCTGTCGGTCGGCGACCAGGTCACGCTGATCGCACCGCAGGGCAACGTCACCGCCTTCGGCACCGTGCCGCGGATGCGCAGCTATCCAATCGCGGCGATCTTCGACGTCGGCATGTTCGAATACGACAACAGCTTCATCTTCGTGCCGCTTCCGGAAGCTCAGGCGTTCTTCCGCACCGGTGACGCGGTGACGTCGCTGGAGGTCTTCGTGCAGGACCCGACGCAGATCGACGCCGCCCGCGCCGCCGTCCGGTCGGCGGTGGCCGGCGTGGGCAGGGTGGTCGACTGGCAGCAGTCCAACGCCAGCTTCTTCACGGCCCTTCAGGTCGAGCGCAACGTGATGTTCCTGATCCTGTCGCTGATCATCATGGTGGCGGCCTTCAACATCATCTCCAGCCTGATCATGCTGGTGAAGGACAAGGGCCGCGACATCGCCATCCTGCGCACGATGGGGGCCACGCGGGGCATGATCATGCGCATCTTCTTCCTGTCGGGCGCCAGCATCGGCGTGACCGGCACGCTGCTGGGGCTGGCGCTGGGCGTCTCCTTCGCCCTGAACATCGAGAGCATCCGGCAGGTGATCCAGGGGCTGACCGGCACCAACCTGTTCAATGCGGAGATTTATTTCCTGTCGCACCTGCCGGCCAAGATCGACTGGAGCGAGGTGGTGCAGGTGACGCTGATGGCGCTCGGGCTGTCCTTCGCCGCGACCATCTACCCGGCCTGGCGGGCCGCCCGCCTCGATCCGGTGGAGGCCCTGCGCTATGAGTGACGCGCCGATGGACAACATGCTGGAACTCAAGGCCGTCGTCCGCCGCTTCGAGCAGGCCGGCGAGACGCTGGAGGTGCTGCGCGGCGTCGACCTGACGGTCGGTGCCGGCGAACTGGTCGCACTGGTCGGCCCGTCGGGAGCCGGCAAGTCGACGCTGCTGCACATCGCCGGCCTGCTGGAGCGGCCGACCGAAGGCCGTGTCAGCATCGGCGGCACCGACGTGTCGGGGCTGGACGACGGCAAGCGCACCGAGGTACGGCGCCGCGCCATCGGCTTCGTCTACCAGTTCCACCACCTCCTGCCGGAATTCTCGGCCCGCGAGAACATCGTCCTGCCGCAGATGATCGCCGGCGTGGCGAAATCGACCGCCAGGCAGCGTGCCGACGAGCTGCTGCGCATGGTCGGCCTGGAGCAGCGCGGCACCCACCGGCCCGCCCGCCTGTCCGGCGGCGAGCAGCAGCGGGTCGCCATCGCCCGCGCGCTGGCCAACGCCCCCTCGCTGCTGATCGCCGACGAACCGACCGGCAATCTCGATCCCCATACGGCCGAGCACGTCTTCGCCATGCTGTCGGCCATCGTCAGGCAGGCGAAGGTCGGCGCATTGGTGGCGACGCACAACCTCGACCTTGCCCGCCGGATGGACAGGGTGCTGGAAATGCGGGATGGCCGGCTGGTGGAATACGACCCGGGCGAGCTGGAACCGTTGGGCGACCCGGCGTCGCTGCGGGCGGAAACCAGCGGGTCATAGGTCGAAAGGCTGTTTGCCGGCCCGGTTGCCGGTTGGTCCCGCGAGCCCCACTGTCTTGCGCGACGTTGCGCAGAACACACAAGTTGCGCAGGAACAGGGGGCACGAGGCATGGACCAGCGAATCATCGACCTCTACGACGAGTATACCCACGCGCCGCTGCCGCGGCGGATCTTCCTGGAACGGCTGGGTGCGCTGGCGGGCAGCGCGGCCGCCATTCCGGCGATCCTTGCCGCGATCGAGCCGAACTACGCGCGGGCGGCGATCGTCGCGGAGGACGACGGCCGGCTGGCCGCCGAGCATGTCCGGTACCAGGGGGCGACCGGCGACGTCGCCGGCTATCTCGCCCGGCCGAAGCTGGCGGAAAAGGCTCCCGCCGTCATCGTGGTCCACGAGAACCGCGGGCTCAACGCCTATGTCGAGGACGTGACGCGGCGTCTGGCGACCGAAGGCTTCGTGGCGCTGGCGCCCGACCTGCTGTCGCCGGCGGGGGGCACGCCGCAGGACGCCGACAAGGCGCGCGACCTGATCGGCAAGCTCGATCCGGACAAGACGGTCAACGACCTCGTCGCCGCCATGAGCTACCTGATGGCCTACCGCTATTCCTCGGCCAAGGTCGGGGCCATCGGCTTCTGCTGGGGCGGCGGCATGGTCAACCGGCTGGCGATCAAGGCGCCTGACCTCAAGGCCGGCGTCGCCTTCTACGGCCCCACGCCCGATCCGGAACTGGTCGGCACGATCAAGGCGCCGCTGATGCTGCATTACGCCGGCCTGGACCAGCGCCTGAACGCCGGCATCCCCGCCTACGACGAGGCGCTGAAGAAGGCCGGGGTTGAGCACCAGATCCTGATGTACGAGGGCGTCAACCACGCCTTCCACAACGACACCTCCGCCGAGCGCTACAACAAGGAGGCCGCCGACCTCGCCTGGAAGCGCAGCGTGGAATTCCTGAAGTCCAAGCTGGCCTGAGCTTTCACGGGCGCGGAGGCGCCGGCGCCGCCCCTTCCCGGCCTCCCGTGCTTCGCGGGGAAAGGGGAGGCGGCGGTCAGCCGGCTGCCGCCAGCACCTCCGCGGTGGTCACGATCGCCGCATATTCGCCGGACAGGTTGGCGAGCGACAGATCGTGCACCTCCTCGGCCGTCCTTGGCCGGCCGGACCAGTCGGTGCGGGCGAAGGTGAAGCAGGCGTCGGCGACGAGCCGCACGTCGTAGCCGAGGTTTCCGGCCATGCGCACCGTCGCCTCGACGCTGTTGTTGGTGATGACCCCAGCGATCACCAGGGTGCCGATGCCCCGGGAGCGCAGCCGCTCGTCCAGGCCGGTCCCGATGAAGGCGCTGTTGGTCGTCTTGCCGACCACCGGCTCGCCCGGCAGCGGCATCGCCTCGTCCTTGAAGGCGTGCCCGGCCGTGCCCGGGCGGTAGGTCGACTCCGGGTTCACCGAATCGTGGCGGACATGGACCAGCGGCCGGCCGGCCCGGCGCCAGGCCGCCAGCAGCGCGGCGACGTTCGCTTCGGCCTGCGGGTTGTTGCGCGCGCCGTCGCGGCTCCATCGCGGGTCGTCGATCGCCCTTTGCAGGTCGATGATCAGCAGGGCGGCAGCGGGGGGCAGAGGGTCCATGGCAGGCAAGTCTGCCGCCTATCCCCATCGCGTGACAAGTGCGTCGGTTTCTGGCTCTAATCCGGCGCTCCAGTCGCGTTTCGTCCAGCCTATGGCCCCCAGGAGGCGCCGTGCTCGCATCCCCCCTGTCGTTGCTCGCGGTCGCCGCCGGCGGCGCGGCCGGCTCGGTCGCCCGCTACCTGATGCTGATGATGATCGGGCAATGGCTCGGCTCCCGCTTTCCTTACGGGACGATCGTCGTCAACATGCTGGGCTGCACCGTCATGGGCGTGCTATCCGAACTGGCGGTCCAGGCCTGGTCTCCGTCGCCGGAACTCCGCGCCCTGCTGATGGTGGGGGTGCTGGGCGGCTTCACCACCTTCTCCTCCTTCACGCTGGACATCGGTGTCCTCGTCGGCCGTGATGAGATCGGCGCCGCACTCGCCTATGCTCTTGCCTCGGTGCTGCTCAGCGTGCTGGGCTTCTTTGCCGGCCTGTTGGTCGTGCGTTCTCTTGTTTCGGTGTCCATCTGATGACTGACCTCCCCAATTCCGATGCCAAGTCCGCGGCCGATCCCGAGGCTGGCGGCACCTCCGGCGACAGCAAGGTCGAACTCCGCAAGGTCATGGCCGACGAGGCCGACATGCGCCTCGACCGCTGGTTCAAGCGGCATTTCCCCGATGTGAACCACAGCTATCTCCAGAAGCTGCTGCGCACCGGGCAGGTCCGCATCGACGGCAAGCGGGCGGAAACGTCGTCGCGGCTGCTGGCCGGGCAGAGCGTGCGCATTCCCCCGCTGGCCGCCTGGGCGGCGCCGGTCAAGGGGGCGGGCACCGCCGGCTCCCGGTCGAAGGCGATGTCGGACAAGCAGATCGCCGAGCTGCAGGCACTGGTCCTGTACCGCGATGCCGACGTCATCGCCATCAACAAGCCCGCCGGACTGGCGGTGCAGGGGGGCACCGGCACCTCCAAGCATCTGGACGCCATGCTCGATGCCCTGCGCTTCGATGGCGCCGAGCGGCCGAAGCTGGTCCACCGCCTGGACAAGGACACCTCGGGCGTGCTGCTGCTGGCCCGCACCAGCTTCGCCGCGACCAAGCTGACCGAGATGTTCCGCGGCAGCGCCGTGCGCAAGATCTACTGGGCGGCCACCGTCGGCGTGCCGAAGCCCTACCAGGGGAAGATCGACCTTCCGCTCGCCAAGGAGGGCGGACCGCATGGCGAGCGGGTGGCCGAGAACAAGGAGGAGGGCAAGCGGGCGGTCACCGTCTATTCGGTTCAGGAGAATGCCGGAAAGCAGTCGGCCTTCGTCGCCATGTGGCCGCTGACCGGCCGCACCCACCAGCTCCGCGTCCATATGGCCGCCGTCGGCACGCCGATCCTCGGCGACGGCAAATATGCCGGGCAGGGCGCCTTTCTGCCGGGAGCCGAGGTGGCGAAGAAGCTCCACCTTCATGCACGCCGGCTGGTCCTGCCGCATCCCCGCGGCGGCAAGACCATCGACGTCACCGCGCCGCTGCCCGACCACATGCAGGCGACCTGGAAATATCTCGGTTTCAGCGCCAACCTGCGCGGCGATCCCTTCGAGGATTTCGAGTGATGGCTGGCTTGCGGCTGGCGCTGTTCGACTGCGACGGAACACTGGTCGACAGCCAGTTCTCCATCATCGCCGCCATGACCGCCGCCTGGGCCGAGCACGGGCTCGGCGAGCCGGACCCGCTGGAGGTCCGGCGCATGGTCGGCCTGCCGCTGGTCGATGCCGTCGGGCTGCTGCTGCCGACGCTCGCCCCTGACGGGCGGGCCGCGGTCGCCGAGAGCTACAAGCGCGCCTTCTCCGCCGCCCGCGACCGCGGCGAGGGGACGGAGCCGCTGTTCCCGGGCATCCTCGACGCGCTGGCGGCCCTGGAGGCGGCGGGCGTGCTGCTCGGCGTGGCGACCGGCAAGTCGCGGCGCGGGCTGGACGCCGTGCTGAAGGGGCATGGGCTGGCCGGCCGTTTCATCACGCTGCAGACCGCCGACGTCGGGCCGGGCAAGCCCAACCCGCACATGGTCCACCGCGCCCTGGCCGAGACCGGCGCGGAGGAGGGCGGGACGGTTGTGATCGGCGACACCACCTACGACATTCAGATGGCCCGCAACGCGCGGGTTCGGTCGGTCGGCGTGTCCTGGGGCTACCATGCGGTGCCGGAGCTGGAGCGCGCCGGGGCCGACCGCATCGTCCACCGCGGGCGCGATGCCGCGACCGCGGTGCTGGAGCTTTTGGAAGGGTGAGCATGAAGCGTTTCTACAAGGCCGCCGGGGTCGGCGGTGCCGACGGCGGCTTCCAGGTCGAGCTGGACGGCCGGCCGGTGCGCAGCCCCGCCAAGGCGCCGCTGGTCTTCCCCAGCCAGGCGCTGGCCCGCGGCGTCGCCGAGGAATGGGAGGCGCAGGGCGACCAGATCGACGCCCATTCCATGCCGCTGATGCAGCTTTCGAGCACCGCGGTCGATCTTATCCCCGCCAAGCGCCCGGATATCGTCCAGGCCGTCAGCGCCTATGCCGGTACCGATCTCCTGTGCTACCGCGCCGAGCACCCGCAGCCGTTGGTCGAGCGTCAGGCCAAGGCGTGGCAACCGCTACTGGACTGGGCGGCGCTGCAATACGACGCCCCCCTGCATGTCTGCACCGGGCTGATGCCGAAGCCGCAGCCCGAGGAAGCGTTGGCCTCGCTGCGCCGGGTGGTCGAGGGAGCCGACGACTGGTACCTGTCGGCGCTGCAGACGGCGACCGGGGTTTGCGGTTCGCTCGTCGTCGCGCTGGCTCTGCTGGAAGGGCGGCTCAGCGCCGAGGAGGCGTTCGAGGTCTCGCAGCTCGACGAAACCTACCAGATCGAGCAATGGGGCGAGGACGCGGAGGCGACGAAGCGACGCGCCAACGTCCGCGCGGAGATCGTCGCCTGCCGGCGGTTCGTCGACCTGCTTCGCGGCTAGAGTGTGATCGGTTCAGGCGGAATCGCTTGAAGCGTGACTCACGCGGAGGATCAAAAGCTTGGAGCCCGGCAAACGGGAAAGGGGCGGACTGTGTCCGCCCCTCCCGGTCCGGTCGTCGGGCGGCCTCGGCCAATTCATGGCCGGGCCGCGGCCGGCTGACGCTTCCGCGTCACTCGGCCGCGTTGTCCAACTTACTTGGCCGTGCTGGTGCCGGAGCTGGTCGAGCCGGCGGTCGGAGCGGCGCCCGGCGCCGCGGGCTCGCTGGTGGTGGACTTCTTGCTCTTGTTCAGCGACGTCATGGTGTCGTCGTACTTGAACTCGGGCAGCGCCTTGATGTCGTCGCGGCTCATGCCGGCGAGGTTCAGGCGGTTGTTCTGGGCATCCCAGTTGGCGGCGCTGTAGTCGACGGCGACCTGCTTCTCACCGATGCCGAGGAAGCCGCCGGAGCCGATCACGAGCTGCTTGGCCTTGCCGCTGCCGTCGAGGATGACGTCCTCGACTTCGCCGATCTTGTTGTTGTCGCGGCCATAGACGTTCTTGCCGATCATCTCGTCGGCGCTGGCGAGCGACATGTCCGAAGCGGCGCCGGCGGTCGAGCCGCTCTTGGTCGCGCTGTCGGGCATCGCGCTGTTCGACGTGCTGGAGGACGAGGACGACGGGTTGCCCACGGTCGGCGACGTGGTCTGCGCACCAGCCTGGGTGGCGACGGCGCCAGACAGCATTGCCAGGGTGGCGGCGGTGGCGATCAGGGTGCGACGCATGGGGTGGCTCCTTTGTCGTTGTGTCGAAAGACATGTCAACAACACAGACGGAGCCTGTTTGATTTCACTTTCCGGGAATTCTTTTGGTGTATTCCTACCCCTAGGTGGTGGGATCCCACGATGGAACCCGCACCGTAAGGACAGTCGAACCCGCCAGCAGGGGCTGCCCGGTTTCGCCGGCACGCCGCACCTCCTCCAGGCGAAGCAAGGCGAGAGCGGCACCGTCGCGGCCGCTGCCGACCTGTCCCGCCTCCTTCCCGTCGAGGGTGACCGGGGTGCCGGCCTCGGGCGCGGGACCCGGGAATGTCACAGGGAACAGCTTCTTCTTGATCAGCGCGCGGTACTTGGTGCGGGCGGTCAGCTCCTGTCCCATGTAGCAGCCCTTGTCCCAGGAGATGGCGTTCAGCGCGTCCATCCGGCTCTCCAGCGGGATCGACTTCTCCGGGATCAGGTCGCTGCCGCCGTCCGGCACCCCCAGTTCCAGCCTCAGGCGGTCGTAGTCCGCCGGATCCAGGCGGGTGAGGCCGGCCTCCTCCAGCGCCGCCACACCCTCGGGCGGCAGGAAGAGGCGGCAGCCAAGCTCCGGCAGCCGCGGGTCCATGAAGGCGATGCCGCCGGCGAAGGGCCGCGCCGCGCCGGCTTCGGCCGGCAGGCCCAGCGCCGCCGCCGCGCCGTCGCCGAAAGCGGCGATCACGGTCAGGCTGTCGGCGCGGTCCTCAAGCGTGACCTTCGAGCGGAGCTTGTACATCTTCAGCCGGCGCAGCAGGTCTGCACGCCGATCCGTCTCGGGATCGAGCAGCAGAGCGCCCTCCGACTCGACCATCATGAAATCATGCAGGAACTTGCCCTGCGGGGTCAGGAACAAGGCATAGGCCGCGCGCTCGCCGGTGACGCGCAGCACGTCGTTGGACACCAGCCCCTGCAGGAAGCTCGCGCGGTCGTCGCCCGACACCGCCACCACGCTCCGCCGCTCCAGCACCGTGTAACCCGCCGACATCTCTGCCCTCCCACTCGTCCATGCCGTCCAAGTGTTGGACGGATTGTCGCACCTGGCAAGGGGCTGCTGCGGCGCGAAAGGCTGGGTTGCCGGGAGGTGATGAGGGAATCGGCGATTGCATTCCGGACAGGCAGAGGATCGGCTGTTGACGCATGGTGGCTCTGCCGGATTACTCTGTCCGCAACGGTGGCACGGCTCTGGCATTGCCATGCGGGTTTGACCTTTTTTCGGATCCTTCCTCCTTGCATTCGCACGCCGAGACTATTCCCCCGGACGCCGCGCCGCCCCGACTGGAGCTGCGCGGCATCACCAAACGATTCCCCGGCTGCCTCGCCAACGACCATGTCGATCTCATCCTGAAGCCGGGCGAGATCCATGCGCTGCTGGGCGAGAACGGCGCCGGCAAGTCGACCCTCGTCAAGATGATCTATGGGGTCCTGCACGCCGACTCCGGCGTCATGCTGTGGCAGGGGAAGGAGACCACGGTTCCCAACCCGGCCGGTGCCCGCAAGCTCGGCATCGGCATGGTGTTCCAGCATTTCTCGCTGTTCGACACGCTGACGGTGACCGAGAACATCGCGCTGGGGCTCGACGAGGCGGGTCCGATGGAGGCGCTGGCCGAGCGCATCCGCACGGTGTCGGAACGCTATGGCCTGGCGCTCGACCCGGCCCGCCATGTCTTCCACCTGTCGGTGGGCGAGCGGCAGCGGGTGGAGATCGTCCGCTGCCTGCTGCAGGATCCCAAGCTGCTGATCATGGACGAGCCGACCTCGGTGCTGACGCCGCAGGAGGCCGCCAAGCTGTTCGAGACCCTGCGCCGGCTGGCGGCGGAGGGCTGCACCATCCTCTACATCTCCCACAAGCTGGAGGAGATCCGCGCCCTGTGCAGCCGCGCCACCGTGCTGCGCGCCGGCAAGGTGGTGGGCGCCTGCGACCCGCGGCAGGAGACCGCCCGCGGCCTGGCCGAGATGATGATGGGCGCCGAACTGGCGATTCCGGAACGGCCGCCCCAGGCGCAGGCCGGGGCGCCGCGCCTGTCGGTGCGGCATCTCTCCACCACCTCCGCCAACCCCTTCGCCACCAACCTGAAGGACGTGTCCTTCGAGGTGCGGGCCGGCGAGATCCTGGGGATCGCCGGGGTCGCCGGCAACGGCCAGGCCGAGTTGATGGCGGCGTTGAGCGGCGAGACGCTGATTGCCGACGCCACGTCCGTGGTCATCGAGGGGACGGCCGCCGGCCAGCTCGGCCCGCGGGCGCGCAGGGCGCTCGGCCTCGCCTTCGTTCCGGAGGAGCGGCTGGGGCGCGGCGCCGTGCCGGAACTGAGCCTCTCGGAGAATGCGCTGCTGTCGGGCTATGCCCGCGAGCCGCTGGTGCGCGGCGGCATGGTGCATTTCGCCCGCGCCCGCGCCTATGCGGAAACGATCATCAAGGGCTTCAACGTCGTCGCCCACGGCCACCGCGCCGAAGCCCGGTCGTTGTCGGGCGGCAACCTTCAGAAATTCATCATCGGCCGGGAAATCCTGCAGAGGCCCAAGCTGCTGGTCGTCGGCCAGCCGACCTGGGGCGTCGATGCCGGTGCCGCGGCGGCGATCCACAAGGCGCTGATCGGGCTGGCGCGCTCCGGTGCGGCGGTTCTGGTCATCAGCCAGGATCTCGACGAGCTGTTCGTGCTGAGCGACCGCATCTCCGTGCTGTTCCACGGCCGCCTGTCCGATAGCCGGCCGACCCACGAAACCTCGGTCGAGCGCATCGGCCTGCTGATGGGCGGCCTGTTCGGCACGCCGCCGGACGAAGACGGGGAGATTGTGCGTGCTGTCTGACCTTTTCCGGCGATCCGCCCGGGGCCCGCTGGCGCGCGGGACGGGCAGGGGACCTGCCGCCGGCGACGGAGCGGTGTCATGAGCCTGCTTCGTCTCGAACCGCGCGGACAGGCATCCAAGGCCATGGTCTATGCGACGCCGCTGCTGGCGGTGGCGCTGACGCTCGCCAGCGGCTTCATCCTGTTTCTCCTGCTGGGCTTCGATCCGCTGAAGGCGCTTTACGCCTTCTTCGTCGCGCCGCTGACCTCGACGCGCGGGGTCGGCGAGTTGATCGTCAAGGCGACGCCGCTGGTGCTGTGCGCGGTCGGCCTCGCCATCGGCTTCCGCGCCAATGTCTGGAACATCGGCGCCGAGGGCCAGCTCACCATCGGCGCCATCACCGGCGGCGGGCTGGCGCTGGCCTTCTACGGCGACGGCGGCTGGTGGCTGCTGCCGCTGATGGTGATCGGCGGTGCCGCGGGTGGTGCCGCCTGGGCGGCGGTCCCGGCCTTTCTCCGGCTGCGGTTCAATGCCAGCGAGATCCTGACCAGCCTGATGCTCAACTATGTGGCGCTGCTGTTGCTGAACTACCTGGTCCACGGCCCGTTCCGCGACCCCGACGGATTCGCCTTTCCCGAATCGCGGCTGTTCGAGGCCGATGCGGTGATGCCGATCCTGTGGAGCGGCACCCGCGTCCACCTCGGCGCGCTGTTCGCCCTGCTGGCGGTCGCCGGCGGCTGGGTGCTGATGGCGCGGACCTTCATCGGCTTCCAGATCAAGGTCATCGGCCTGACCCCGGCCGCCGCCGGCTATGCCGGCTTCGACCAGAAGCGCATCATCTGGTTCGCCCTGCTGCTGTCGGGTGCCCTGGCGGGTTTGGCCGGGATGGGCGAGGTGGCCGGCCCGATCGGGCAGATCAACGCCAGCATCTCGCCGGGATACGGCTACACCGCGATCATCGTCGCCTTCCTCGGGCGCCTGCATCCGGTCGGGATCCTGCTGGCCGGGTTGCTGATGGCGCTGTCCTTCATCGGCGGCGAGGCGGCGCAGATCGCCATGAACCTGCCCAAGGCCATCACCGGAGTGTTTCAGGGCATGTTGCTGTTCTTCCTGCTGGCGAGCGACGTGCTGATCCGCTACCGGGTTCGCTTCGGGGCGCGGAGGGCGGTGGCATGAGCGACCTCGCCATCCTCGGCTCGATCCTCGCCGCCATGTTCGCGGCGGCAACGCCGCTGCTGTTCGCCGCGCTGGGCGAGCTGGTGGTCGAGAAGTCGGGCGTCCTCAATCTCGGGGTCGAGGGCATGATGCTCGTAGGCGCGGTGTGCGGCTTCGCCGTGACGGTGCAGACCGGCAGCGCCACCACCGGCCTGGTGGTGGCGGCGCTGGCCGGGGCCGCCACCTCGTCGCTGTTCGCCCTTCTGACCCTGTTCCTGCTGGCCAACCAGGTGGCGACCGGCCTTGCCCTGACGCTGTTCGGCGTCGGTCTTTCCGCGCTGATCGGACAGGGGTTCGTCGGCATCCCCCTGGAAGGGCTGCCCAAGCTGAACATTCCCGGCCTGACCGACCTGCCGGTGGTGGGGCAGGCGCTGTTCGGCCAGGACATCCTGGTCTATCTCGCGATCGCCGCGGTGCCGCTGGTGCACCTGTTCCTCTACCACAGCCGCGCCGGGCTGGTGCTGCGCGCGGTAGGGGAGAACCATACGGCGGCGCACGCGCTCGGCTACAAGGTGCTGCGCATCCGCTTCCTGGCGGTGCTGTTCGGCGGCGCCATGGCCGGTCTCGGCGGGGCCTTCCTGTCCATGGACTACACGCCGATGTGGGCGGAGAACATGACCTCGGGCCGCGGCTGGATCGCGCTGGCGCTGGTGGTCTTCGCCACCTGGAAGCCGGCCCGCGTCATGCTGGGCGCCTGGCTGTTCGGCGGCGTCACCATCCTGCAGCTCCATGTCCAGGGCATGGGCGTCGAGGTGCCCTCGCAGCTCTTGTCGATGCTGCCTTATCTGGCTACCGTTCTTGTGCTGGTGTTGATCTCGCGGGATGTCGCCCGTATCCGTCTGAATGCCCCGGCCAGCCTGGGAAAACTGTTTCATCCCGACGCTTGACGCGTCGTTCTGAAAACGAAACAAACGCCCACAACACAAGATACCGAAGAACGAGGAGTTTCGACGTGAACAGAAGGACGATGGGCAAGACGATGCTGGGCCTGGCCGGCGCCGCGGTCGCGCTCAGCTCGGGCATTCCGCTGGCGATGGCCGACGACAAGCTGAAGGTCGGCTTCGTCTATGTCGGTCCGATCAGCGACCACGGCTACAGCTACCAGCACGACCAGGGCCGCCTGGCGGTCGAGAAGGCGCTGGGCGACAAGGTCACCACCACCTTCGTCGAGAACGTGCCCGAGGGCGCGGATGCGGAGCGCGTGATCGAGCAGCTCGCCTCCAGCGGCCACAAGCTGATCTTCACGACCTCGTTCGGCTTCATGAACCCGACGCTGAAGGTGGCCAAGCGCCATCCCGACGTGAAGTTCGAGCATGCCACCGGCTACAAGCGCGCCGAGAACGTCGCCACCTACTCCGGCCGCTTCTACGAGGCGCGCACGGTGGTCGGCGCCATCTGCGGCAAGATGACCAAGTCGAACATCATCGGCTATGTCGGTTCCTACCCGATTCCCGAGGTCGTCGGCGGCATCAACGCCTTCACCCTGGCGCTGCGCGAGCAGAACCCGAAGGCCGAGGTCCGCGTCGTGTGGGTCAATAGCTGGTACGATCCCGGCAAGGAGGCCGAGGCGGCCAAGGCGCTGATCGACCAGGGCGCCGACATCATCGTCCAGCACACCGACAGCCCGGCGCCGATCCAGACCGCGCAGGAGCGCGGGTTGTGGGCGGTCGGCCAGTCGTCGGACATGACCCGCTTCGGCCCGAAGTCTCACCTGACCGCCATCGTCGAGGACTGGAACGGCTACTATGTCGACCGCGTCAAGGCGGTGCTCGACGGGAGCTGGAAGCCGATCGACACCTGGGGCGGCATGAGCACCGGAATGGTCGAACTGGCCCCCTATAACCCAGCCATTCCCGAGGACGTCGTCAAGCTGGCCGAACAGATCAAGGGCGAGATCGTCACCGGCAAGCGCCATTCCTTCCAGGGTCCGGTCAAGGACCAGTCCGGCAAGGTGGTGATCCCGGAGGGCAAGACCGCCACCGACGAGCAGATCCTGAAGATGGACTGGTACGTCGAGGGCGTGCAGGGCAAGGTTCCGAAGTAAGGCACCGCCGGATGCGCAAATGGGCCGGGGGACTCCTCCGGCCCATTTGCGTTTCAGTGATCCGAGTTTCGGTGGTCCGAGTTTCGGTGATCTGCGTTTCGGTGACGCGAGGCGCTGCCGGTCGCCGAAGCCGGCCTTCAAGCTCCCATTGCGTTCACAAGCCCCGAGCGCCCGGGCGAATCGACCAGTGGCGTTCCCGCGGGCCGACAGGCCGGCCGCGTCCTACAGATAATCCCCCAGCAGCCGCAGGAAGGGCCGTGCCTCCTGCAGCACCAGCATGGTCTGGTGGAACAGGTCCTCGGGCGAGGCGTGGTGTTCCAGCGTGATCTCCGAGAACAGGATGATCTTCTGGCCGCCCTGGACGATGAAGCGGACATGGGGCAGGCCCTCGATGCCGCGCAGCACCGCCAGCAGGGCACGCCGGCGTTCCGGCGCCTGCGCGGTGTAGGGGACGTGGCCGACGTCGGCCCAGATCTGGCAGACGGACCCGTCGCCCTCGTGCCGGACGGCGACGTTGAAGGGCAGGCCGTCGGCCATGAAGGTCAGCTTGCACGGCCTTGGCGCCTTGGCGATGCCGAGCACGCCTTCGGGCGTCATCACGATCGAGCCGGGGGTGATCGGCAGGGTGCCGTCCGGAACCTCGGCCAGCGATTGAATGGTCTTCAGGTCTGGAACGGTCAAGGCGGCATGCTCGGCTGCAGGGGCGACGGGAAGCCAGCATGGCCGTCGGCCGCTAAAATTCTGTAAAGGCCAGGAACGGGCGTCTAGAATGGCTGTTCGCTCTGGTCAGAAAAAACGAAGAAAGCAGGCGATGTCCGCCATCGATACCGTCGTCGTCCCCATCCACCGTGCCGGCTGGCCCTTCATCGCCGGCTTCGCCGTGGTCTCCCTCATTCTCGGCCTCGCCGTCTGGGCACCGCTCGGCTGGATCGGGCTTCTGCTCACCCTGTGGTGCGCCTACTTCTTCCGCGATCCCGACCGCGTGACCCCGACCCGCGCCGGTCTGCTGGTCAGCCCGGCCGACGGGCGTGTCACCATGATCGTGCCGGCGGTTCCGCCCAAGGAGTTGGGCATGGGCGACAAGCCGCTGACGCGGATCAGCGTCTTCCTCAACGTCTTCAACGTCCACGTCAACCGCGTCCCGGCCGACGGCACGATCGTGGCGGCCGAGTACCACAAGGGCACCTTCGTCAACGCCGCCCTGGACAAGGCCAGCGACGAGAACGAGCGGATGGCCTTCCGCCATCGCCTGCCCGACGGGCGGGAGATCGCCTACGTCCAGATCGCCGGGCTGGTGGCGCGGCGCATCCTGTGGTGGGTCAAGCCCGGCCAGCAGGTCAGGGCGGGCGAGCGCTTCGGCCTGATCCGATTCGGCAGCCGTACCGACATCTACCTGCCGGACGGCGTCGCGCCGCTGGTCTGCGTCGGGCAGAGCGCCATCGGCGGCGAGACCGTCCTGGCCGACCTGAACGGTCACGAGCCGCAGCGGCAGGGGGACGTCCGTCGATGAAGCGACCGCCGGTCTTCCGCCAGCCGCTCTTCCGTCAGGGCAAGGTGCGGCGCCCGCGCCGTCCCCACCCGCGCCTGAGCGGTCTGTCGATCAACCATCTGCTGCCGAACGTGCTGACGGTGCTGGCGCTCTGCTCCGGCCTGACGGCGATCCGCTTCGCCATGCAGGACCGGTGGGAGCCGGCGGTCATCGCCATCGTCATCGCCGCCATCCTGGATGCGCTGGACGGCCGGATCGCCCGGCTGCTGAACGGCCAGAGCAAGTTCGGTGCGGAGCTCGACAGCCTGTCGGATGCGATCAGCTTCGGCGTTGCACCGGCCTTCATGATGTACCTGTGGGCCTTGAACGGCGCGGGAAGCCTGGGCTGGATCGCCGCCATGGCCTATGCGGTCTGCTGTGCGCTCCGGCTTGCCCGGTTCAACTCCCGCCTCGGCGTGGTCGACCTGCCGCCATGGGCCTACAACTACTTCACCGGTGTGCCGGCACCGGCCGGGGCGGGGCTTGTGATGCTGCCCCTGATCCTCGGGTTCGAGATCGGGCCGGCCTTCACCGGCCATCCGGCGGTGATCGTGCCCTGGACCCTGCTGATCGGCGTCCTGATGGTCAGCACGCTGCCGACCTTCTCGTTCAAGGGCGCGCGGGTGCCCACCCATTGGGTGGTGCCGGCGCTGGCCGGCGTCGGCCTGCTGGCCGCGCTGATGGTCAGCCAGCCCTGGTGGACCCTGTCGGCGGTCGGCATCGTCTATCTGGTCAGCCTGCCGTTCTCCATCGCCCAGTTCCGCAAGCTTCAACGCGCGGCCGAGCTGATGCGGACGGGGATCGACGAGCCGCCGGCCGAGGATGCGTCCGAGATCATCGAGGAGAGCCCTGCCGAAACCGCGGCGGCGGGTGGCCCGGCCGATCCGGCAGTGCCTGACAGAGGGGACGGGACGCGGACGCCAGGCTGAGCAAAGCAGGCCTCCGGAAAGGCCCGCCCGCCGGGCGGGCCTTTCGCTTCGGGGTCCGGGTCGCGAGCCTTCCGCCGCGCCCTGCGCCGTTGTCCTGATCTACTCGGCCGCGACCAGTGCCGGGAGGGCGGCTGCGAGTCCGGCGGCCGGGAGCTCGGCCGTGGCGACCTGTGCGACCATCGGGATCTGGCCCAGGCAGCGGCCGATATGGTCGGTTTCCGCCTGCGCCAGATCCCCCACCTCCATGGTGATCGTCAGGCTGTCGCCATCGGTCAGGCGGCTGTCCAGCGCCAGCGGCACGAGGCCGCGCTTGGCCACCAGTTCCAGCACACGGGGAAGGGTGCCCGGATCGGCGTCGGCCAGCAGTGAAAAGACCACGCGGCGGCCGGGAGCGGCAGGCCGGCAATCCGGCTGTGCGGCGGGAGCGTGGACGGCGGTGTTCAGGGAAACGGACATGACGCGGTCAAGCCTTCGAACGGTTCTGCGGTGTGGACGAGAGAAATCCCCGGCTCTCAAAGGAGAACCGGGCCACTAATTCGCAGAATTCCGTTGAGACGAAGCGCGTACATACCGTCACCCTACGGCCTTCCGGCAGGCCCGTCAACCATGCCGCCAAGGGCATCGCATATGGCCACGCCGCGCCCTGCCATGCATACCGGCCGGACGCTGGTGCCGCAGCCCGTTACCTTTGGCTTAGCCATTGGAGGGGTGCCGGAATTGCCGCTTCTCTCCATCGTGGCAAGGCCGCGGTGCCTTCGCGCCTCACAGGAACAAAGCCGCCCGACTCTCGTTCCGGTCAGCACCCGTCCAATGCGGCGGGACTGACAGAAGGGAGAAGGACATGCTCGGCACGATTTTGCTCATCATCCTGATTCTGTTGCTGCTCGGCGCCGTTCCGGCTTGGCCGCACAGCCGTGGCTGGGGGTATGGGCCCAGCGGTATCCTCGGCGTTCTGCTGATCGTCCTGATCGTCCTGCTGCTGATGGGCCGCATCTAGGCCCTGTCCGTTCCGCCGTCCCGGCCGGAGGGTAGGCCGGAAGGCGGGACGGGGCGCGTTCCCGTTGGCGAGACGGGCGGCCGAGGGGGGCCGCCCGCGACGCGGGGCCGGCGGACCGCGAACAGCAGCCATCCGACCGGCCCCAGCATCAGGACCATAACCAGCCAGCCGGCACGCGGCCCGAACGGGCAGCGGGATCCCGGCGGCGGGCGCCAGCCGCCGCCCTGGCGCGACAGTGCAACGTGAAGCAGCGGCAGCCCGTAGAGCACGAACAGGATCAGCCACGGGATCGGCCAGGGCGAGCCATCGGCGAGCGGTGCGTTCATCCTGCCAGGATAGCCCGCGACACCGGAAATTGCGACCGATCGCCGCAACATGGCCCGTCCGGCAGTGGGCATGGTTGCAACGCACACAAGGATAGGCGGGTTGAAGCGTTGGTGCCCCTCCGCTAAGGTCCTGGGGCAAGTTGATCCGAGGGCCTAGCCATGGCACTGGAAATCGAGCGCCGCTTCCTCGTCAGCAAGGACGTCCGCCACCTATGCCAGGCCGGGGTCCGCATCCGGCAGGGATATCTGCCGTCCGATGGAAACAGCACGATCCGGGTCCGCATCGCGGATGGTCGCGCCACCCTCACCGTCAAGTCCCTGAAGCGGGGCGCCTGCCGGGACGAGGTCGAACAGCCGCTGGATCTCGATTTCGCCCGCCGCCTGCTGAGCCATGCCTGCGGCGGCCGGGTGATCGACAAGACGCGCTACCGGCATTGGCAGGACGGGTTGTGCTGGGAGATCGACGTCTTTCACGGCGAGAATGCCGGGCTGGTCATCGCCGAGGTTGAGCTCGACCACCCAGACCAGGCGGTGCCGCTTCCGGACTGGCTCGGCGCCGAGGTGACGACGCTGCGGGCCTATGGCAACTCGGCGCTGAGCCGTGCCCCGATCCGGCAGTGGCCGGCCGTGGCATAGCCGACATCCGGGTCCCGCTCCGAACGCCGCCCGCGGACGGACGGGTTCGGAGCCTTCGCGACCTCGGGCGGCCTCCGCATCAGGCGGCGCGAACCTTGTTCAGGAAGCCCTGGACCTCATTGCGCAGACGATCGGCCTGAACGGCGAGCGTGCGGCTGGCGCCCAGCACCGCATCCGCGGCTCCCCCCGTCTTGGTGGCGGCGGTGGTCACTTCGGTGATGTTGCGCATCACCATCTGGGTGCCTTCGGCCGCCTGCTGGACGTTCTGGGCGATCTCGCGCGTGGCGCCGCCCTGCTGTTCCATCTCATGGGCGATCTCGGTGACGGTGCCGCTGATGCTGGTCACCGCCTCGGAGATCGTGCGGATGGCATCGACCGCGCTGGTGGTGGCGGTCTGCATCTCGGCGACCTGGGCGGAGATCTCCTCCGTCGCCTTGGCGGTCTGGCCGGCCAGGTTCTTGACCTCGGTCGCCACGACCGCGAACCCCTTGCCGGCCTCCCCGGCGCGGGCCGCCTCGATGGTGGCGTTCAGCGCCAGCAGGTTGGTCTGCTCGGCGATCTCGCCGATCAGCCCGACCACCTGGCCGATCCGGTCGGCGGCATGCGACAGCCCTTCGACGATGCTGTTGGTCTGCACCGCCTTGTCGGCGGCGCCGGAAGCCGTGGCGGAACTGAGGTTGAGCTGGCGCGAAATCTCGGCGATGGAAGCCGAAAGCTCTTCCGCCGCCGCGGCGACGGTCTGGACGTTGGCGGTCGCCTGCTGCGAGGCGGTTGCGACGGCGGTGGACTTGGCGGTGGTCAGGGCCGCGTCCGAGGACATCTCCTGCGCATCCTGTCCCAGCGAGCCGGCGGATTCGGTCAGCAGTTGCACCACGCCCGACACCGCCTGCTCGAAGCCGTTGGCGAACTCGTTCATGGTCCGGCGCCGGTCGGCGTCGATCTGGACGCGCATGTCCTCGCGCTCGCGTTCCATGCGCCGCATCTCCAGGGCGTTCTCCTTGAAGATGGTCATCGCCTCGGCCATGTTGCGCAGCTCGTCCTTGCGGGTGCCGCCGGGAACGTCCACCGACAGGTCGCCTTCGGCCAGCCGTCCCATGGCGCCGGTCATCGCGTGGAGCGGCTGGGTGATCGAGCGGTCGATGATCCAGGCCATCACGGCGCCGAGCAGCAGGGCGACGGCGGCGCCGACGGCGATGACCATTCCGGCGCTCGACCGCCCGGCCTCGCGATCCTGGCGCTGCAGCGTGACCAGCCGGCCGACCTGATCGCTGACCGAGGTCGCCGCCGCCGTCATGGCGGCGGACGCGTCGTGCTGCTTGCCGACGGCCGCTGAGAGCGCTGCGAATTCGGTTCCGAAAGCGTGGGCGGCGTCGGTGATGGCGGCGATCAGGGCGCGCCCGTCCTGATCCACCAGGATCGCGCCGGCCTTCCCGGCGATGTCGAGGGTTTCCTTCACGGCGGCGGCGACGTTCGCCTGGGCGTCGGGGGAGCCGGTCAGCAGGAAATCGCGCTGGGCCAGCATCGCGGCCTGCGCCCCCTGGACCAGCCGCATCGCCATGCCGCGCAGCATCACCGCCTCGTTCACCTCGCTCTGGGCGAACTTCGACGCCTCGCTCAGGGCGTCGGTCACCATCGCCTGGTTCTGCTGCAGCTCCAGCGCGCGCTCCTGCACGCCACGGGCTGTCATGTCCAGCCCTGCTGCAACGCCCGGCTCGGTCATGGCGGCGACGCCCCTGGCCTTCAGCGCCTGAACGGTGTCACGGTAGATGCGGGTATCGTCGGCGATCTGGGCGGCCAGCGCCTCGTCGTTGGTGCCGGCAAGGTCCTTGGCGACGGTCGCGGTGGTCTCCACCAGTTCGTCCAGCGCGGCTGCGATCTGCCCGGCGAGCTGAGGGTCGCCGCTGCGGCGCAGTTCGCTCTGCTGCCGGCGCATGTCCAGCACCCGCTCGATCACCCGATTGGCACGGTCGGCCGTCTCGACGCTGTGGCGCAGCTCGGCGTCGGCGCCCTTCTGGCTGATCATGTTGAGGTCATGGCGCTCGGACTGCTGCTGGCCGATCTTCTCCGCGATCTCGCGCAGCACGCGGGCGCGGGCTTCCATGCTGGCGGTGCGGGTGTGCGCCTCGCCGTCCTGGGCGACGAAATTGGCGAAGGCCGCGCGGTAGCCGTCGATGCCGGACCGGATCTCGTCCAGCAGCCGCAGCCCTTCGGCATCCGCGATCGCGCTTCCGGTTTCGCGCGTTTCGGTCTGCAGGGCATCCAGCATGCCCGGCACGTTGGCGGCGGCCTTCGCATTGCGCTCGGTGACGAATCGGGCCTCCTCCAGACGGACGGACTTCAGGCGGGCGTCGAGTTCCGCCGTATGGGCGGCGACGTCGACGCGCTCCGCATAGGTGGTCAGGCTGTTCCAGCCGACGAACGCCACGGCAACCGTCAGCAGCAGGACGGTGGCGAAACCCAGCACGATCCGCGTTCCGATCGTCATGGTTGGTGGACTCCCCGATGGCGTCACGCTTTCAGCGGCGCATTCTTTGCGATCATGGGGGTGATTGAACCACACCGGGGTTAACATCCGGTTTGATTCATGTCACGCCGCAGTCCATTTCAGAAGCGATCGGGCATCCAGGCCGCACCACCGCAGAAGAGTCCCTGCAACCGGCAGATCATCGTCTCGTCGCCACGAAGCAAACCCGCTCGCCAAAGCGTACGGGCGCTTGCGTGACCGGTGAACAGACTGGCGAAGGCGCCGATGCCGATCTCGGCCGCGGGTCCGGAACCCTGCGCGTCCCTGAAGATCTTCCCGGCGGACTGCGCAACCTCGAGACGATAATGGCCGCTGTTCTCCGGGATCAGGGGATCCACCAGCCGGAATTCGGCGGAGGTCTCCACGCCGGCCGGATAGCCGCGGGCCTCCAATGCCCGCGTCACGTCGAGCGGACGGGCCAGCCACTCCTCGCGCTTGTCCAGCGTGATGCCGTCGCCGGCCAGCAGTGCGATGGGGTCATCGGGGCCGCCGCACCACGCCACCCGGTCCACCTGGGCACGGAAGCCGGCAAGCAGGCGCATTCCCGCGCGCAACGAAGAGCCCGACGGCAGGCAGGCGTCGGCAACCGTCAGGCGCTGGTCCCGCGGCGGCAGCACGGCGATGTAGCCGGAGTCGTTGCGATAGAGCTCGGCGGGTTCGCCCTCGGGGCACAGGGCGAGCGTCCACAGCGCCTCCGTCCGCTCCGGCAGGCCATTGCCCTCGGCCAGAACGGGGCGGCGAAGGGCGGCCAGCGGCACGGCGTCGAGCGGGTCCGCCATCCGGAACATGGCGGCCGTGGACCGTTCCGCCGGCAGGTCGAGGGCGGCGGGCGGGGCGCTCCACTGGCAGAGAACGCCGCCGCGGCCATAGCCCAGGCGGTTGTAGAAGGGCAGGGTGGCGGGCCAGAGGACGGACAGCGCGGCGCCTGACTGCCGCGCCTCCATCAACAAGGACCGCATCATCATGCTGCCATGGCCGCTGCCGCGCAGAGCCGGGTCGACGGCGACCATGGCGATCGCCTGGACCGGAACCGGACGGCCGCCGAACCACTGGTCCATCGTCCAGTGCGCGGCGCAGGCGGCGATGCCGGCGCTGCTGCCGGGCAGGCGGAGCCGGCGGATGGTGTCGGTGCCGAAAAGCGCCGCATAGCGGTCGAACACCTCGCGCGGCAACCCGAAGCCGAGTCGCGACAGGCGGGCGACGGCGTCGAGATCGTCGGGATGGGCGGGGCCGTAATCGGGGAACGGATCGGGACGCGAGACGAAGGCCCTCCATGCGATCGGCGCCGGGCGGCGCCGGGCGGTGCAGCCGCCGCACAGGCCTGAATTCCAAGGGACGGCGGCCCGTCCACGTCAAGGCGCCTCGGACGGGGAATGCACCCGGAAACCGGACCGTGTCCGTCATGCGCGCATCCGGGGAAGACCATAGCGCAACGGCGTCCGCGGCCACAAGGCGCACCGGCTGGGGCTCCGCTCGGCGGAATCCTTCCCTCAGGCCTCCTTGTCGCCGCTCCGGGCGAGCCGCCCTGCCGCCCACCCCGCCGCCTCGCGGACCACCTCGGCCGCGTCCAGGCGCAGCGCTTCCGCCACCGGGCGCAGCGCGGGGTCGCCGCTGTTGCCGATGGCGACCAGGACGTTGCGCACGAAGCGGTCGCGGCCGATGCGCTTGATGGGGGAGCCGCTGAAGACCTGCCGGAAGCCGGCATCGTCCAGTTGGGCGAGGTCGGCCAACCGCGGCGCCGTCAGCTCCGCCCGCGGCAGGAAGGCCGGCTCGGCCGTCGCCCGGGCGAACTTGTTCCAGGGGCAGGCGGCCAGGCAGTCGTCGCAGCCGTAGATGCGGTTCCCCATCAGCGGCTTGAGCTCGTCGGGGATCGGTCCCTTGTGCTCGATGGTCAGGTAGCTGATGCAGCGCCGGGCGTCGAGCTGGTAGGGCGCCGGAAAGGCGGCGGTGGGGCAGGCGGCCTGGCAGCGGTCGCAGGAGCCGCAGCGGTCACGCGCCGGCGGGTCGGGCGGCAGTTCCAGCGTCGTGTAGATCTCGCCCAGGAACAGCCAGGAGCCGTGCTCGCGCGACACCAGGTTGGTGTGCTTGCCCTGCCAGCCCAGCCCGGCCTGCGCCGCCAGCGGCTTCTCCATCACCGGGGCGGTGTCGACGAACACCTTCACCCCCGCCTTGGTCTGGTGGGCGAGCCATTGGGCCAGCGTCTTCAGCCGGCCCTTGATCAGGTCGTGATAGTCGCGGTTGCGGGCATAGACCGAGACGATGCCGCGGTCGGGATGCTCCAGCAGCCGGCGCGGGTCGTCGGCGGGGGCGTAGCTGGTGCCCAGCGCGATGACCGTGCGCGCCTCGTCCCACAGGGATTGCGGGTGGCTGCGCTGGTCGCTGCGCTCGGCCATCCAGCCCATGTCGCCATGGCGCCCATCGGCGAGGAAGCGGGCGAGCCGCTCGCGGGCTTCGGGGCCCAGCGCGGCGGGAGCGAAGCCCACCGCGTCGAAGCCGGCGGCCAGCGCGCGGTCGCGGATGCCGTCCCGCAGCCTTACGGGATCGGCGGAGGACAGCGGTGACGGTTTAGCCGCGGCCACGGTAGGTCGGCACGTCCTGCGACGGGATCCAGACGCCCTTCGGCGGCTCGCCGGTCTGGAAGAAGACGTCGATCGGGATGCCGCCGCGCGGGTACCAGTAGCCGCCGATGCGCAGCCAGACCGGCGACAGCTCGTCGACCAGCCGCTTGCCGATGCCGACGGTGCAGGCCTCATGGAAGGCGCCGTGGTTGCGGAAGCTGGTCAGGAACAGCTTCAGCGACTTCGATTCCACCAGCCAGTCGCCCGGCACATAGTCGATGACCAGATGGGCGAAATCGGGCTGGCCGGTGATTGGGCAGAGCGAGGTGAATTCGGGCGCGGTGAAGCGCACGCAGTAAGGAGTACCGGGATTCGGATTCGGCACCCGCTCCAGCACCGCCTCCTCCGGGGTCTTCGGCTGGACGGTGGCGCCGCCGAGCTGGGTCAGGCCGGAATAGATGGTCTCAGTCATCGGTCTTGTCCTCCGCCACCCGCTCGGCTGCCTGCGGATCGCTTTCCTTGCCCGTCTTGGGCGGATTGGTGTCAGTGTCCGCCTTCGGCGGATCGCTCTCCTTGCCCGCTTTCGGCGGGCGGCCCTGCTTCGGCGGCTTGCCGGGCTTGGCGATGGGGTCGGCGGTCGCCTCGACGTCGCCCTCGTTCAGGCGGGCTTCCATGGCGCCGGCGACCTCCTCGAACGTGCCGTCCTCGATGGCCTGCCGCATCGTCCGCATCACGTCCTGGTAGTAATGCAGGTTGTGCCAGGTCAGCAGCATCGGCCCCAGCATCTCGTCCGCCTTGAACAGATGATGCAGATAGCCCCGGCTGTAGCTGCGGCAAGCGGGGCAGCCGCAGTCCGCATCGAGCGGGCGCTCGTCATGGGCATGGCGGGCGTTGCGGATGTTGATGGTGCCGCTGCGGACGAAGGCCTGCCCCGTCCGGCCCGACCGGGTCGGCATCACGCAGTCGAACATGTCCACCCCGCGCCGCACCGCACCGATCAGGTCGCTCGGCCGGCCGACGCCCATCAAATAGCGCGGCCGGTCCTTGACCATCAGCGGCTCGGTGAAGTCCAGCACCCGGAACATCGTCTCCTGCCCCTCGCCGACCGCCAGCCCGCCGATGGCGTAGCCGTCGAAGCCGATGTCGGTCAGGGCGGCGACGCTCTCCGCCCGCTGGTCCGGGTAGACGCTGCCCTGGACGATGCCGAACAGGCCGTAGCCCGGCCGTTCGACGAAGGCATCCTTGCTGCGCCGCGCCCAGCGCATCGACAGGCGCATGGAGGATTCGGCCTGGGCCTCGGTCGCCGGGAAGGGGGTGCACTCGTCCAGGCACATGGTGATGTTGCTGTCCAGCATGTGCTGGATCTGGATCGAGCGCTCCGGCGTCAGGTGGTGGCGGCTGCCGTCCAGGTGCGATTTGAAGGTGACGCCCTCCTCCGACATGGTGCGCAGGTCGGACAGGCTCATCACCTGGAAGCCGCCGCTGTCGGTCAGGATCGGCTTGTTCCAGTTCATGAAGCGGTGCAGCCCGCCCAATTGCGCCACACGCTCCGCCGTCGGGCGCAGCATCAGGTGGTAGGTGTTGCCGAGCAGGATTTCCGCCCCGGTGGAGGCCACAGCGTCGGTGGTCATCGCCTTCACCGTCGCCGCGGTGCCGACCGGCATGAAGGCCGGCGTCTCGATGGTGCCGTGGGCGGTGGTGACGCGGCCGCGCCGCGCCCGCCCGTCGGTCGCCAGAAGGTCAAAGCCGATGCCGGTCATGATGGGTCCGTCCTGTGGAGCAGCGAGGCGTCGCCGTAGCTGAAGAAGCGGTAGTTGCCGTCGATGGCGTGGGCATAGGCCGCCCGCATGCGCTCGACGCCGGCGAAGGCGCAGACCAGCATGAACAAGGTCGATTTCGGCAGGTGGAAATTGGTCCACAGCAGGTCGACGATGCGGAAGCGGTAGCCGGGGGTGATGAAGATGTCGGTGTCGCCGCTGAACGGGGCCAGGGTCCCGTCCTCGCGCCCGGCGGTTTCCAGGATGCGCAGCGCGGTCGTGCCGACCGAGACGATGCGGCCGCCGGCCGCGCGCGTCTCGTTCACCGCCGCGGCGGCCTCGGGGGAGATCTCGCCCCACTCGCTGTGCATCTTGTGGTCGGCGATGTCGTCCACCTTGACCGGCAGGAAGGTGCCGGCGCCGACATGCAGCGTCACCGGAACGCGCCGCACGCCCCGCGCATCCAGAGCCGCCAGCAGCTCGGGCGTGAAGTGCAGGCCGGCGGTGGGGGCGGCGACCGCCCCCTCGCGCGCGGCGAAGACCGTCTGGTAGTCGGCGTCGTCGCCCGCATCCGCCTTGCGGCGGATGTAGGGCGGCAGCGGCATGCGGCCGTGGCGGTGGAGCGCCTCCATCAGCGCGGCACCGCCAGCGGAGAAGCGCAGCCGCACCTCCATGCCGTCCTTGGCGATCACCTCGGCGCTGAAATCGCCCTCCGCCGGATCGGTGGCGATGAGGATGATGTCGCCGGGCTTCAGCCGCTTGCCGGGCTTGGAGAAGGTCGCCCATTCGCGCTCGCCGAGCCGCTTGTGCAGCGTGATCTCGACGGCCACTTCGCCGCGCCGGCCGTCGAGCCTCGCGGGAATGACGCGGGTGTCGTTGACGACCATCAGGTCGCCCGGCTGCAGCAGCGCGGGCAGATCGCGGACGATCAGGTCGCGCAGTTGCGCGTCCACCTCGAGCAGGCGGGCGGCGTCACGCGGCCGGACGGGATGCTCGGCGATCCGGTCCGGCGGCAGGTCGAAGTCGAAATCGGCGGTCTTCATGGGAGGCGCAAGCTATAGACCGAACTGCGGGCGGAAGGGAAGGGGTTGGGCGGCGCAGACTTATGCCCCCTCCCTGACCCTCCCCCGCGTTCCGCGGGAGTGGGGGGCTGCCGCGGCGGGTGCTCACTCCGCCGGCGGCAAGCCCTGCGCCGCCAGCGCCGCGCCCTGCCGCGCCGCCAGCGCCTCGACGTCGAAGTCGCGGATCAGGCCCTGGAACATCTGGTACCAGTTCAGTTCCGCCTTCAGGTGCAGGAAGACCGACCCCAGCCCGACGGCGGCGCGGTCCATGAAAACGAACTCGCGCGGGATTTCGACGCCGCCGACACGCCGCAGCTCGGCATGGACCTTGCCGGCCGTCTCGCGGCCGTAATGACCGCCGTTGGTCTCCTCGATCCGGCGCTGGCGGTCCTCCATGATCGGCGCATAGACGAAGCGCGCCCAGATGTTCAGCACGTCGACGAGGTCGTTCGACGGGTTGACGAAGCCCCAGGTGCGGTAGGCCTCCACCGCCTGCTCCCGATTGTCGGTGCGCAGCGCGTTGTAGAGGTCGATCACGCCCTTGACGAAGCTGGGCTTGAAGACCCGGATGCAGCCGAAATCCAGCAGGTTGATCGAGCGGTCGGGCCGGACCGTGTAATTGCCCAGATGCGGGTCGCCGTGGATGACGCCGTAATTGTAGAAGGGCACGTACCAGGCGCGGAACATGTTCATCGCCAACTCGTCGCGGGCCTCCGGATGCTCGGCGACGAAGTCCAGGATCTTGCGGCCTTCGACCCAGCCCATGGTCAGCAGCCGCTTGGTCGACAGCTCCGGCACCACGTCCGGCACATGGACGCCGGGCGTGCCGTCGAGCATGGCGCGGTACAGCCGGGCGTGCTTGGCCTCGCGCTCGTAGTCCAGCTCCTCGCGCAGGCGGGCGCCGATCTCCTTCTGGATCTGGCGGGTGGAGATGGCGCTGTCCGCCCGCTCGAAGATCGCGAAGATCAGCCCGAGCTGGCGCAGGTCGGCCTCCACCGCCGAGGCCATGTCCGGGTATTGCAGCTTGCAGGCGAGCAGCCGTCCGTCCGGTCCCACCGCCCGGTGGACCTGTCCCAGCGAAGCGGCGGCGGCGGCGGCGTGCTCGAAGCTCTGGAACCGCGACTGCCAGTTCGGCCCCAGCTCGCTGGCCATCCGCCGCTTGACGAAGGGCCAGCCCATCGACGGCGCGTCGGCCTGAAGCTGCGACAGCTCCTGGGTATATTCCTTGGGCAGGGCGTCGGGGATGGTCGACAGGATCTGCGCCACCTTCATCAGCGGCCCCTTCAGCCCGCCGAGGGCGGCGCGCAGTTCGGCGGCGTGGCGGTCGCGTTCGAGGCGGATTCCCAGGACGCGCTCGCCCGCCAACCGCGCGGCCAGCCCGCCCACGGCGGTGCCGACCCGCGCGTAGCGCGCGACCCGTCCGCCCCATGTGTTCTCGTCGTGTTCCGGCATGCCTAACAGGTGGGTGCGGCCGGGGCGAAAGGCCAGCCCATCCCCCGCAAGAGGAGCGCCGGCGGACCTACCCTGATGGATGCCGCAGCGCAGCGTGTGATTTCCTTGACAGGGCGCCCAGGGAGGCGCACGCTTCGTCTCACAGTAATCAACACCGAGGTGAAGTGAGAGAGCTCAGAAAGGCCGCTTCGTCCAAGCACACAGGCTTGGGCAAGACAGTAATCACCGATGCCAGGGAGGGTGAGTAAGATCATGGCTCCACCGACGCTTACGTGATCATGCCGATCTGTTCGGTCCACACAATTCGGAATACATTCGCCTGATTGGCGACATCATTCGGGCCGTTGATGCCCGATGCGAAAACCCTCGCTTCCTTTGAAGCGAGGGTTTTTGTTTTGCACGGAGCGGGCAGGTGGCCCGGCCAATATGTTTCAAACGATACTGTTTGCGTAAGAAATCAAATCCCGTTATCCACGGGAATGGCCGCAGCGCCGTGCCGCGGTGGCCGGGTGCAGCCGGCGGCCATCCAAGAACGAAGACGGGAAGGATTGCATGGGCCAGTTCCTGAAGCCGATCGCACTGGCGGCGGCGCTGCTCGCCACGACGACGCTGACCGCCGGGGCGCAGACCGCCCAGCCGCAATCTGGCATGCCGCAGACCGGCAAGCCGGTGCGCATCGGCGCGCTCGTCGACGACGCCGGGTTCGCCTCCGACATCGGCGGCAAGGGGGCGGTGCTCGCCGCCCGGATGGCGGTCGAGGATTTCGGGGGCTCCGTGCTCGGCCGGCCGGTGGAGGTGCTGTCTGCCGACATGCAGAACAAGCCGGACGTCGCCTCCAACATCGTGCGGGGCTGGTTCGACGTCGACGGCGTGGACATGGTCACGGACGTCCCGGTGTCCTCCGTGGCGCTCGCCGTGCAGGCGGTGGCGCGCGAGAAGAAGAAGGTGCTGATGATCAGCGCCGCGACGACGACCGAGCTGACCAACGCCCAGTGCTCGCCCTACACCATCCACTGGGCGGACGACACCGCGTCGCTGGCGGTGGGCACCACCAAGGCCGTGGTGCAGGCCGGCGGCACGAGCTGGTACTTCATCACCGCCGACTTCGCCTTCGGCTCGGCGATGGAGAAGGCCGCGACCGATGCGATCCGCCAGGCCGGCGGCACCGTGGTCGGCAGCGTCCGCCACCCGATGGGCACCAGCGACTTCGGCTCCTACCTGCTCAGCGCCCAGGGCAGCGGCGCCAAGGTGGTGGCGCTCGCCAACGTCGGCGCCGAGACCATCGGCACCATCAAGCAGGCCGGCGAGTTCGGCCTGACCGAAGCCGGCCAGCGGCTGGTCGGCTACATCGTCTTCATCACCGACATCCACTCGCTCGGCCTCGAACTCGCCAAGGGGCTGTATGTGACCAGCGGCTTCTACTGGGACAAGGACGACCGGACGCGGGAATGGGCCAAGCGCTTCTTCGACCGCCACGGCAAGATGCCGACCAAGGAGCAGGCCAACACCTATCTCGCCACCCTGCACTGGCTGAAGGGCGTCAAGGCGGCCGGCACCACCGATGCCGAGGCGGTGACCGCCGCCATGAAGGCGATGCCGACGGACTATTTCGGCACCCCCGGCAGCATCCGCAAGGACGGCCGCGTGCTCTACGACCTTGAGCTGTACCAGGTGAAGGCTCCGGCGGAGAGCAAGGCCCCCTGGGACTACTACAAGCCGGTGCGCAGCATTCCGGCGGCCGAGGCCTTCCTGCCGCTGGAGGCCAGCACCTGCCCCTTCGTCAAGGCGCAGTGACCGGCTTCCCGGCAGACGGGCCTACGGACGGGCCGGCGGCCGGGCCAGTGCCCGGCCGGCCAGCCAAGTGGCGGGTGCACAGGTGACCTGCGAATCGCCGCGCATGGAATCCGGGTCGAGAGGGGTTCCCGCCGGACGGCGATCCGGGTTACACTCCGCTCTTTAGGCGCAGCGGGGAAGGTTCGTGGATCTACAGGTGCAAAGCGATCGGCAGAACGAGACCGGACGGTTGCGTTCGTCGGCGCTGGCGCGCCCGGTCTTCGCCGCCCTCGATCTCGGCACGAACAATTGCCGGCTGCTGATCGCCAAGGCCGCCCCCGGCGGTTTCCGCGTCATCGACGCCTTTTCCCGCATCGTCCGCCTCGGCGAGGGGCTGAGCCGCAGCGACGCGCTCTCTGTCGCGGCGATGGAGCGCACCATCGCGGCGCTGCGCGTCTGCGGTTCCAAGATCGAGCGGCGCGGCGTCACCGCGGTGCGCGCGGTCGGGACCGAGGCCTGCCGCCGGGCCGCCAACGGTGTCGCCTTCGTCGAGGCGGTCGAGCGCGAGACCGGGATCACGCTGGAAATCATATCGAGCCAGGAGGAGGGCCGGCTGGCGCTGGCCGGCTGCGCCGCCCTGCTCGAACCGACCCATCCCTATGCGCTGGTCTTCGACATCGGCGGCGGCTCGACCGAGCTGATGTGGCTGGCGCTGGAGAAGGGACGGCCGCCGCGCCTGCTCGACCAGACCTCGATCCGTTGCGGCGTGATCGGGCTGACCGAGCAGTATGGCGGTCCCAACGTCACCCGCGCCAATTACGACCGCATGGTCGAGGCGGTCGCCGACGCCATCGCACCCTTCGAGGCGCGCAACCGCATCCAGGGGCGGGTGGCCGCCGGCAAGGTGCAGATGCTCGGCACCTCGGGCACGGTGACGACGCTGGCGGGCGTCCATCTCGGGCTCTGCCGCTACGACCGGCGGGCGGTGGACGGCAGCTACCTGCGCGTCGACCATGCCCGCGCCGTGATCGACCATCTGGTCGCGCAGGATTTCGACGGCCGCGCCCGTCATCCCTGCATCGGCCAGGACCGCGCCGACCTGGTGGTCGCCGGCTGCGCCGTGCTCGACGCGCTGTGCGACGTCTGGCCGGTCGAGCGGCTCCGCATCGCCGACCGCGGCCTGCGCGAAGGAATTCTGGTGGACCTGATGGGGACCACCGGCGATTGACCGGCGGCGGGATCCGCTTCCCGCCGGCCGGATGACTGAGGAACTGCAGCGATCATGACCGACAAGACTCCGTCGTCGCGCCCCGGCGGGCGCCGTGCCACGGTCCGCGTGAAGACCGCCGGCAAGCGCACGGAATCCTCCAAGCGCTGGCTGGAGCGTCATCTCAACGACCCCTATGTCGCCGAGGCCACCAAGCGCGGCTACCGCTCGCGCGCCGCCTTCAAGCTGATGCAGCTCGACGAGAAGTTCCGCCTGCTCGGCCCCGGCAAGCGGGTGGTCGATTTGGGCGCCGCGCCCGGCGGCTGGACCCAGATCGCCGTCGAGCGGGTGCAGGTCGCCAAGGATGGCTGGAAGGTGGTCGGGCTGGACATCCTGCCGATGGACCCGGTGCCCGGCGCCACCACCATGCAGGCCGACTTCCTGGAGGACGGCGCCGCGGAGAAGCTGAAGGAGGCGCTGGGCGGCCCGGCCGACGTCGTGCTGAGCGACATGGCCGCCCCCACCACCGGCCACCAGCAGACCGACCACTTGCGCATCATGGGGCTGGCCGAGGCGGCCTACGACTTCGCGGAGGAGGTGCTGGCGCCGGGCGGCAGCTTCGTCGCCAAGCTGTTCCAGGGCGGCGCGGAACGGTCGCTGCTCGACCGGCTGCGACGCGACTTCGCCCAGGTCAAGCATGCCAAGCCGCCGGCCAGCCGCGCCGAATCGTCGGAAACCTATGTGGTCGCCACCGGCTTCCGCGGCGGCAACGTGAGCGACTAGACCGCCTCTCTTTTCGCACTTGCATAACAGATGCTGTGTGCGCACGGGTTCACAAGCCCATGGTCTTGTGTATAAGTGCGCCACGTTTATCTTCCGGGAGATTCACAGATGGCGCGCGACACGAAAATCCGCGAAGCCCTGACCTTCGACGACGTGCTGCTGGTTCCGGCCGAAAGCTCGGTCCTGCCGAACGACGTGGACACCCGGACAAGACTGACGAAGACCATCGAGCTGGGCATCCCGCTGATGTCCTCGGCGATGGACACGGTGACCGAGAGCCGGCTCGCCATCGCCATGGCCCAGGCCGGCGGCATCGGCGTTGTCCACCGCAACCTGACCATCGAGCAGCAGGCCGAAGAGGTCCGCAAGGTCAAGCGCTTCGAATCGGGCATGGTCGTCAACCCGATCACCATCACGCCCGACGCGACGCTGGCCGACGCGCTGCAACTGATGGCCGATTACCGCATCTCCGGCATTCCGGTGGTGGAGAGCCGCGACCAGCTCGGCAGCGGCAAGCTGGTCGGCATGCTGACCAACCGCGACGTCCGTTTCGCCAGCGACCCGCGCCAGCCGGTCAGCGAACTGATGACCAAGGATCTGGTGACGGTCCGCGAGGGCGTCAGCCAGGAGGAGGGCAAGCGCCTGCTCCACCAGCACCGGATCGAGAAGCTGCTGGTCGTCGACGAGGATTACCGCTGCATCGGCCTCGTCACCGTCAAGGACATCGAGAAGGCCCAGGCCTATCCCAACGCCTGCAAGGACGGCAAGGGCCGCCTGCGCGTCGCCGCGGCCACCGGCACCGGCAATGACGGCCTTGCCCGGGCGGAGGCGCTGTTCGACGCCGGCGTCGACGTGCTGGTGGTCGACACCGCCCACGGCCATTCCGCCAAGGTGCTTGAGCAGGTCCGCGCCGCCCGCGCCATGTCCGCCTACACCCAGGTCATCGCCGGCAACGTCGCCACCGCGGAAGCCGCCAAGGCGCTGATCGACGCCGGTGCCGACGCCGTCAAGGTCGGCATCGGCCCCGGCTCCATCTGCACCACCCGCATCATCGCCGGCGTCGGCGTGCCGCAGTTGACCGCGGTGATGGACGTGGTGGACGAGTGCGAGAAGCACGGCATTCCGGTGATCGCCGACGGCGGCATCAAGTATTCCGGCGATCTCGCCAAGGCGATCGCCGGCGGCGCCAGCGTCGCCATGCTGGGCAGCCTGTTCGCCGGCACCGACGAGAGCCCGGGCGAGGTCATCCTGTTCCAGGGCCGCTCCTACAAGAGCTACCGCGGCATGGGGTCGGTCGGCGCCATGGCGCGCGGCTCGGCGGACCGTTACTTCCAACAGGAAGTCTCGACCATGAAGCTGGTCCCGGAAGGCGTCGAGGGCCGCGTCCCCTACAAGGGCCCGGTGTCGGCGGTCATCCACCAGTTGGTCGGCGGCCTGCGTGCCGCCATGGGCTACACCGGCAGCGCCTCGATCGCCGAGATGCGCGAGAAGTGCCAGTTCGTGCGCATCACCAACGCCGGCCTGCGCGAAAGCCACGTCCACGACATCACCATCACCAACGAGTCGCCGAACTACCGCCAGGGCTAAGGAGAGATCGGGGGATAGGCGTCGGCTGACGAATGCCCCCGCCTTAATCCTCCCCCACCCAGCCTCCCCCGCCCAGCGGGGGAGGCTGGGTGGGGGGCTAGCTTGCCACCAGCTTCCAGGGCTGCCAGCCGCCCAGCCGCACGCCGATCGCCAGGCTGGTGAAGGGAATCCGCAGCTCGATGTCCCGCGGCTGGAAGAAGGTCAGCCGCTCCGGCTCGCCCTGGACATCGAATTCGAGACGCGCCCCCTTCGGTTCCGGCGCGTACTCGTCGCTCATCACCTGCCAGATCTCCAGGTCGGTGCCGTGGTTGGTGATCTTGTACTGGCCGCAGCGCCAGGTCGCCGACTCGCCGACGCTGCCTTCCATCACCTTCTTGTCGCCCTCCATCCGGACATCGCCGACGCCGGCGGCCTCGCCCTTCATCGACGGTCCCTGCGTCTCGGCGCGGAACCCCAGCCGCAGCCAAGAGGAGCGGCTGTGCGGGATCATGCGTCGCACCATGCGCGCATCCTCCGCCGCGAAGCGGTCGTGATCGTCGTAGAGGATGCGGTCGAGCGCAGCGGCGACGACCATGCGGTCGTCGATGTGCAGGCCCGGTGCGGCGGTCTTGCTCATCAGGGAAAATGCTCTGGTGGATGTCACCATCAGTATATAGGGAGCCGGGACGGCCGTCGCGGGGGCCGGAAGACTCCCGCTCCGCCGTTCCAGGCGCTATCCTGCGCGGCCCTTCTCCGGAAGCCCGGAATTCTCCCCAAGGCTTCGCCCCCAAGATTCGCCCCCAAGATTCGCTGCGAGACGCGCCATGCAGGACCTGTTCGACACGCCGCCCGATCCCCGCACACTCGACGTCGGGGCGCTGACGCCGGAACAGGCGGAGGCGGAACTGGCGGCGCTGGCCGCGGAGATCGCGCACCACGACCGCCTCTACCACCAGCAGGACCAGCCGGAGATCTCGGATGCCGAGTATGACGCCCTGGTCCGCCGCAACGCCGCCATCGAGGCCCGCTACCCCGACCTTCGCCGCGCGGATTCACCGTCCCTGCGCGTCGGTGCGGCCCCGGCCGCCGGCTTCGGCAAGGTCCGGCACGCGGTCCCGATGCTGTCGCTCGGCAATGCCTTCTCCGCCGAGGACGTGGCGGAGTTTGACGCCCGCGTCCGTCGCTTCCTCGGCATCTCCGACGACCGGCCGCTGACTTTCGTCGCCGAGCCCAAGATCGACGGCCTGTCCTGCTCCCTGCGCTACGAGCGCGGAGAGCTGGTGATGGCCGCCACCCGCGGCGACGGGGCCGAGGGCGAGAACGTCACCGCCAACGTCCGCACCATCCGCGACGTGCCGCAGCGGCTGTCCGCGCCGTTCCCCGAGGTGCTGGAGGTCCGCGGCGAGGTCTACATGAACCGCGACGACTTCCTGGCGATGAACGCCGCGCGGGCGGAGAAGGGTGAGCAGCTCTTCGCCAACCCGCGCAACGCCGCCGCCGGCTCGCTGCGCCAGCTCGATCCGGCCATCACCGCCGGTCGGCCGCTCTGCTTCTTCGGCTATGCGCTGGGCGAGCTGTCCGAGCCGATCGCCGACAGCCAATGGGGCATCCGCGAGCGGCTGAAGGGCTGGGGCTTCCATCTGAACCGTCCGGCCGAGCTGTGCGACAGCAAGGACAAGCTGATCGCCTTCTACGAGGGCATCGGCCGGCGGCGGGCATCGCTGCCCTTCGACATCGACGGCGTCGTCTACAAGGTCGACAGCCTGGATTTGCAGCAGCGCCTCGGCTTCGTCAGCCGGGCGCCGCGCTGGGCCATCGCCCACAAGTTCCCGGCCGAACAGGCGCAGACCAGGCTGAAGGCGATCACCATCCAGGTCGGCCGCACCGGGGCGCTGACGCCGGTGGCGGAGCTGGAGGACATCACGGTCGGCGGCGTGGTGGTCAGCCGTGCCACCCTTCACAACGAGGACGAGATCGCCCGCAAGGACATCCGGGTCGGCGACCTCGTGGTGGTGCAGCGCGCCGGCGACGTCATCCCGCAGGTCGTCGAGGTGGTGCTGTCGCAGCGCCCGGCCGACTCGGCCCCCTACGTTCCGCCGGAGACCTGCCCAGTCTGCGGCAGCCTCGCCATCCGCGAGGCAGGCGAGGTGGTGCGCCGCTGCACCGGCGGCCTGATCTGCGCCGCCCAGGCCAAGGAGCGGCTGCGCCATTTCGTATCCCGCGACGCCTTCGACATCGAGGGGCTGGGCGAGAAGATCATCGAGGAATTCTGGGACGAGGGCTTCATCAGGTCCCCGGTCGACATCTTCACCCTGGAGGGGCGGGTCGAGCTGGTGGGCCGGCCGGGCTGGAAGGAGAAGTCGGTCGAGAACCTGTTCAAGGCGATCAACCAGCGCCGCAACGGCATCGACCTGCACCGGGTGATCTTCGCGCTCGGCATCCGCCATGTCGGCGAGGTGACCGCCAAGTCGCTCGCCCGCCAGTACCGGACGATGGAGGCATGGGTCGAGGCGATGATCGCCGCCGGGCGCGCGATGCCCGGCCAGGAATGGCGCGACCTGCATGAGCTGAAGGGGGTGGGCAAGGCGACCGCCGACGCCATCCTCTCCTGGTTCGTCGATCCCGAGAGTGCAGGAAAGCTCGATTTCTATGCTGGAAACGAGACCCTGCGGCTGGAGACGGTGATCGCCTCGCTCGGAATCAAGGGGGTCAAGAAGCCGGCGGCCCAGGCGCTGGGCGAGCGCTACGGCACATTGGCCGGCTGGCGGGCGGCGATGGAGCGCGCGGTCGGCCAAGCTCCCGGCCAGCCGTGGTTCGACCTGGTCGCCACTCCCGACGTCGGCGAGGTGGCGGCCGAGGAGCTTGCCGGCTTCTTCGCCGAGGAACGCAACCTTGCCGTCGTGCAGGACCTGATGGAGCGGCTGACCGTCCTGCCGGCGGAAGCACCGAAGGCCGGCAACTCCCCGGTCGCCGGCAAGACCGTGGTCTTCACCGGGACCCTGGAGCGGATGACCCGGTCGGAAGCCAAGGCGCGGGCGGAATCGCTCGGGGCGAAGGTTGCGGGCTCGGTGTCCGGCAAGACCGACTATCTGGTCGCCGGGGCCGATGCCGGCAGCAAGGCCGCCAAGGCCAAGGAGTTGGGGGTGGAGATTCTGACCGAGGACGAGTGGCTGGCCAAGATCGGCGGCTGATCCCATCCCCTGCCAAAATGTCGCATCTCCGTCCGGTCGGATTGACGGGCGGCTCCGTCGGGAGTGATATCAGAAAACACTGATGCTGGCCGGCAGCCGGCCGCGGCAGGGAAATCCCAGGACATTCCGGGAAATCCCCGCGTCGCGGCGGCAAGACGACGGGCGGACAACGCCCGCACCCGCCGGCCGGCGGATCACGAGGGGAAAAGGAAACGCCATGGAGCCAATTCAGTGGTCACGCTGGATGAGCGTCGGCAACGACGCGCTCGACGAGGATCACCGCGTCCTCATCGGCATCGTCAACAAGCTGTATGACGAGACCAACCGTGAGGATCCGGTCGTGATCGACCTCATCCTGGACGAACTGATCGCCTACACCCGCGATCATTTCGCCAAGGAGGAGGCACAGATGCAGCGGCTGAACTATCCCACCTTCGCCGCGCACAAACAGCTTCACGACAGCCTGACCCGCCAGGTCGAGGATTATCGCCGCACGGTCCGCGCCAACCGGCAGCGCATTTCGGGCGAGGAGGTCTTCCTGTTCTGCTCCGACTGGCTCGGCAAGCACATCCTCAAGGAGGACATCCGGTTCGGCGAATATGCCGACGGCGAAGCCGAACTCGCGACCACCGGGTAGGGCAGGCTCCCCTCCCGGCAAAAAGTGGATCCGCCCATTGAAAAAAATTATCTAAAATACCGATATAATTCAGAAATACCTCACTTGCACATCGAGATATCGCTGAACGGCCATCACGCCCTGCCCGAAGAGGGGAGGGCGTTTTTTTGTCGCCGGACTTGCGGATAGGGGCAGGGGAGGGTGGCGGTGGACGTGGCGCAAAGAAAATGCCCTCCCCGGGGAGGGGAGGGCAGGGGCAACATCGTTCCGGCAAGGAGGATGCGGATCAGGCCACCGCAAGCTGCTCCAGGCCGCGACGGGCGATCGGCAGGGCCACCGCCGTCTCGTAGCGCCAGGCGCTGCGGTCGGCGAACAGCGCCCGCAGCAACTGGTTGTTCAGCGCATGGCCGGAGCGGACGCCGTGGAAATGACCGACGATCGGGGCACCGGCCAGATACAGGTCGCCGACGGCGTCCAGGATCTTGTGGCGCACGAACTCGTCGGAGAAGCGCAGGCCGTCCGCGTTCATCACCCGGTCGCCGGCGATCACCACCGCGTTGTCCAGCGAGCCGCCGCGGGCCAGACCCATCTTGCGCAGGCCCTCCACCTCGTGGAGGAAGCCGAAGGTCCGGGCGCGGCTGATCTCGTCCTTGAAGCTGTCGGTGTCGATCTCCAGGGCGCGCGACTGGCGGGAAATCGCAGCGCTTTCGAAGTCGATCTCGAAGCTGAAGGTCGTCGCGTCGTCGGGCGTGAAGGATGCGCTCTTCACGCCGTCGCCGATCGCCACGCGTTTCAGGACGCGGATGATCCGGCGCGGCGCGCGCTGCACGGCGATGCCGGCCTGCTCGATCGCCGCGACGAACGGGGCGGCGCTGCCATCCATGATGGGAACTTCGATCCCGTCCAGCGACACCACGGCATTGTCGATGCCGCAGCCGGCCAGGGCCGACATCAGGTGCTCGATCGTGCCCACGGTGGTGCCGTGATCGTTTCCGATCACCGTGCACAGCCGCGTGTCGACGACCGCATCCCAGTGGGCCGGAATGACGGCTGCGGCACCGCGCATGTCGGTACGGATGAAGGTGATCCCGGAGTTCGCAGCGGCCGGCGAAATCGTCAGCGTGACGATGACGCCCGAATGCAGCCCGACGCCGGCAATGGTCGCCGGCTTCTTCAGGGTCTGCTGGAACAGTCCGTCCGCATTGCTACGATTGTTGGCCACGATGTCTTGTCCATCTTGGTCTGAAACGGGCTGGTGTCCGGCAATGCCGCGCCAATGATCTTCGTGCGATCATCGCGCCTGCGGCCTTCGCCTTTGACCATGCTGTTAGGTAACACCGGCGGCGCGAAATCGGCAAATCACTCATTGTTACCGTTTGTTGCAGGGCAAAAGAGGCAGTAATCGCAAATAATCGGGTCGGTAAACCATTGATCCGGCCTGTATCGCCGAAGCCAAAAAAAGCCCCGGAAACGCACGGGGCGTTCCGGGGTCCGAGAAGGTTCGGTCAGGTTGTGGAGCCGTCGGCGTCGCGGTTAGGAGGCTGCGGCGCCGGCGGTTATCTCCGGCTTTCGCCGGGATCCGATTGCCGCCGGCCGGGGCCGGCGGTCGGAATCAGTTCGCCTGGCGGCGGAGGAAGGCCGGAATGTCCAACTCCTCCTGCTCACCGGGCTTGCTCTCCGCGCGCGGGGCCGGGGCCATCGCCTGCGGGGCGGCCGGGTAGCCCACCGGTGCCGGCTGCTGCTGCGGCTGGGCGGCCTGCGGCGCCGGCTGGTAGGCGGCCGGCGCCTGCATCGGCGCCTGGGGGGCCGTCGGGTAGGCCGGGTAGCCCTGGGGCGCCGGCTGCTGCGGGTAGGTCGCCTGCTGCTGCGGTGCCGGATAGGCCTGCGGGGCCGGCGGGTGCGCCGGCTCCGACTTGCGGCCGAGGCCGGTCACCAGGCCGAACAGGAAGTTGCCCTTGCGGGCCGGTGCCGGCTCCGGAGCCGGCACCGGGGCCGGACCGACGGACAGGCCGGCCGGATGGGCCTGGTGGGGCTGCTGGACGGGATGCTGGTGCTGCGGCATCGGGGCGGCCTGCGGCTGCGGTGCCGGCTGAACGGCGACCGGCTGCATCGGAGCCTGCTGCTGCGGGTGCGCCTGCGGATGGACCGGCTGCGGCGCCGAGAGCGGCGCGGCGCCGACGGTGACCGGCTGGCGCGGGCCGGCGTCGGCCGGACGCGGCGCGAAGAAGTGGCCGCCCTGGTTCTCGCCATGCAGCGGGCCGGCGGACGGCTTCGGCGCCTCGCCCTGGGCCGCCGGCTGGGCCGGGTCGTGCTGGATCGCCGCGGCGCCGGCGGTCACCGGCTGCGGATGACGCAGGCCGGCGGCGGCGCTCGGGATGGCGGGGGTGGCGGGAGAGCCGGCGGCGGGGGCGCCGGTCAGGTTGCCGGGGGTGGCCGGCTTCTTGGCGCGGTCGGCCGGGTTCAGCGACAGGCTGACCGGGTGCAGGGTGCGCGGGTTGCTCATCGCCGCGGCGTCGATGCCGGTGGCGACGACCGACACGCGCATCACGCCGTCCAGCGAGCTGTCGAAGGTCGAGCCGAAGATGATGTTCGCGTCGGGATCGACCTCGTCGCGGACGCGGTTCGCCGCCTCGTCGACCTCGAACAGCGTCATGTCGTAGCCGCCGGTGATGTTGATCAGGACGCCGCGGGCACCCTTCATCGACACGTCGTCCAGCAGCGGGTTGGAGATGGCGGCCTCGGCGGCCTCGATGGCGCGGCGCTCGCCGCTGGCCTCGCCGGTGCCCATCATCGCCTTGCCCATCTCGGTCATGACGGACCGGATGTCGGCGAAGTCCAGGTTGATCAGGCCGGGCATCACCATCAGGTCGGTGACGCCGCGCACGCCCGAATGCAGAACGTCGTCGGCCATCTTGAAGGCGTCCGCGAAGGTCGTCTTCTCGTTGGCGATGCGGAACAGGTTCTGGTTCGGGATGATGATCAGGGTGTCGACATACTGCTGCAGCTCGGCGATGCCGCCCTCCGCCAGCCGCATGCGGTGGCCGCCCTCGAAGTGGAAGGGCTTGGTCACGACGCCGACGGTCAGGATGCCGCGCTCGCGGGCCGCGCGCGCGATGACCGGGGCGGCGCCGGTGCCGGTGCCGCCGCCCATGCCGGCGGTGATGAACACCATGTTGGAGCCTTCGAGATACTGGACGATCTCGTCGATCTGCTCCTCGGCCGAGGCGCGGCCGACATCCGGCTTGGAGCCGGCGCCGAGCCCGCGGGTGGTGCCGGTGCCGAGCTGGATGCGCTTCTCGCACAGGCTGCCCTTCAGCGCCTGGGCGTCGGTGTTGCCCACGACGAAGTCGACGCCTTCAAGGTTCGACTTGATCATGTTGTTGACGGCGTTGCCGCCGGCGCCGCCGACGCCGAAGACGGTGATGCGCGGCTTCAGCTCGGGCTCGATCTGGGGAATGGTCACGTTGATCATGGTGTTTTCAGGCCTCCACAACCTGTTTTCGTTGGGTTTGATGTTCGATCGACTGCGGCCGGCGCCCGGTTGTGTCCGGTGGCTGTCCGGCCGGAAATCGGGTGGATGCGGCGGGGGGAATCATCAGAGATTCTCCCGCAGCCACAGGCCGACGCGACCCAGGAGCCCGGTGGACGCGACCGCCTCTTGGCCGGTCACCATCAGTTCCGTCGGGTTGCGCACGGCGTGTAGGAGAAGGCCCGCCACCGTCGCGAAGGCCGGTCCGCCATGGGCCTCGTTGAGGCCGGCGATCCGGGTCGGGCGGGCGATGCGGACCTGCTTGTCCAGGATTTGCGCGGCGAGGTCGCGCGTGTTGGGCAACTGGCTGGCGCCGCCGGTCAGCACGACGCGGCGGCCGACCAGCCGGGCATGGCCGGACTGCTCGATGGCGGCGCGCACCTCCTCGAACAGCTCCTCCATCCGCGCCTGGATGATGCTGACCAGGAAGGAGCGCGGGTGGCTGGCACTGCCGCTACCGCTGCGCTCGTCCTCGCCGATCTGCGGCACCTCGATCATCTCGCGCTCGTCGGCCGGGTTCGACCGGGCGCTGCCGTAGAGCACCTTCAGCCGTTCGGCGTGGGCCAGCGGTGTCGCCAGCCCGTGGGCGATGTCGTTGGTGACGTGCCGTCCGCCCAGCGGGACGAAGCCGGTCCACACCAGGTTGCCCTCGGCGAAGATGGAGATGGTGGTGCCGCCGCCGCCGATGTCGACGCAGGCAGCCCCCATTTCCATCTCGTCCTCGACCAGGCAGGCCAGACCGGAGGCGAACGGGCTGACCACGATCGATTCAATGTTCAGGTGGCAGCGGGCGATGCAGGCGTGCAGCGTGCGGATGGCGCCGGCGGCGGCGGTGACCACATGGAGCTGGGCGCCCAGCGCATGGCCGCTCATGCCCTTGGGGTCGCGGATACCGCGGCTTCCGTCCAGCGTGAAGCCCAGCGGAATGGTGTGGATCAGCGCCTGGTCCGGGCCGGCCTGGAGGGTGCGGGCATGGGCCATCGCCCGGCGGACGTCGCCGTCGGTGACCTCCTGGCCGGAGACCGGGACGGTGGCGGTGAAGGCGTGCGACCGCGGCTGGCCCATCGACAGGTTGACCACCAGGTCGTGCACCGTCTCGCCGGCCATCTGTTCCGCCGCGTGGACGGCGGCGCCGACCGAGGTCTCGGCCGCCTCCATGTCGATGATGGTGCCGGCGCGGATTCCCGTGGCGATCTGGTGGCCGACGCCGATCACGCGGAGGGAGCCGGGCTCCTCCATGCGCGCGATGACGCAGCACACCTTCGTCGAGCCGACGTCCAGCGCCGTGACGATTCCGCCACGGGCCGGCCGCTTCGGCTTCTTCGCGCCGTTCAATCCCATCCCGAACATGCCCCCCAAACCTGCACCCGGTCCTTTCCGCCGCTGTCGTCTGCCGGTGACCGGGGCTTCCCCTCAAGCCCCCGTCACGGATGGTGCCTTATGACTTCTTCCCGGACTTCTTCTTGGCGTCGTCGTCCCAGCCGGGAAGCTGGGCGGTCGCGGACGTCTGGATCGCCGCGCGGTCCGGCTGGCGCAGGTCGATGGCGACGATGTCGCGGTCGAGCACGCGGTTGGCCGTGTGCATCTGCTCGAGCTGGCGCAGCGCGTTGCGCATCTCGCCGGTGCCTTCGGGAAGCCTGACGGTCACGCCGTTGCTGAGCTGCAGGTTCCAGCGGCGGTCGCTGATCCAGCTCGCCGAGGACAGCATCGGCGCGATGGTCGGGGCGTTGTCGAGCGCCGACAGCAGGGTGTGGACCTGCTGGGGCGCGTTGGCGCCGACCACCTGCGGCAGCGTGTCGATCCGCTGGTTGCCGCGGCGGGCGAGTTCCATGGCGTCGGCCAGCGGCCGGCCGGCGCGGTCGATCACGGTGAACTGGCGGTCGTGCTGCCAGATCGCCATCGGCTGGCGCTCCGACAGGCGGATGTAGAGGAAGCCGGGGAGGCGCCGCTCGATCGAGGCGGAGGACACCCAGGGCAGCTCTTCCAGCCGCTGCTTGGCGTCGGCAAGGTCGATGGACAGGATGGGCTCGCCGCGCCGCACGCCGAGCGCGTCGAGCACGGCGTCGCGCTCGGTCTCGCTGCGGCCGACCACCAGGATTTCCTGGAGACGGAAGCCCAGCGAGCCGGTCGCCCGGATCAGCCCGTCCTCGGCGGCCTGCAGGTTGTCGGCGAGGTTGCCGTGCTTCCAGGCCGACCCGGCCGTCGCGGCCAGACCCAGGACCGGGACCAGCATCAGCGCCGACTTGACGGCCGAGCGGGTCCAGCGCGGCCAGGCACGGCGCCGCTTGCCCTTCTCCGCCGACGCGGTCATCGCGCGCGGCGGGGTCGGCATCTCGTCGTCCCGCAGCCGCGGACGGGCGGCGGCGCGGAACTCCGGATTGGCCATCAGGCGAGCTGACATGCGGCATTCTCCACGAGCCAGCCGACCAGCGCGCCGTAGGAGATCCCCACATGCGCGGCCTGTTCGGGCACCAGCGACAGGGGCGTCATACCCGGCTGGTTGTTGATCTCCAGGAAATACAGACCGTCGGTTCCCGGCCGGCTGTCGTCCCAACGAAAGTCGCTGCGCGAGACTCCCCGGCAGCCGAGCGTGCGATGCGCCAGCACCGCCAGCCGCTTCGCCTCTTCCGCCACCGCCTCGGGAACCGCGGCGGGGATGGTGTGGACGGCATGGCCGGCGCTGTATTTGGCGGTGTAGTCGTAGACTTGCGCCTGGAAGGCGATCTCGGTCACCGCCAGCGCGCGGTCACCCATGACGCCCACGGTCAGCTCGCGGCCGGGGATGAACTCCTCGACCAGTGCACGCTCCCCGAAGGTCCAGGCATCGCCAACGGGGCTGTTCTGCCCCTCGCGGACCAGGGTTACGCCAACGGTCGATCCTTCGTCCACAGGCTTGACGATATAGGGCGCCGGCATGGGGTGTGCCCCTCCGGTGATCTCCCCACGGGTCAGCACCACCCCCTTCGGCGAGGGGATGCCGACGGTGCCGAGGACCCGCTTGGTCATCGCCTTGTCCATGGCGATGGCCGACGCCTGCACGCCGGAATGGGTGTAGGGCAGGCCGAGGAATTCCAGGATGCCCTGGATCGTGCCGTCCTCGCCGCCGCGGCCGTGAAGGGCGTTGAACACCACGTCGGGGCGCGGGCTGGTCAGCGCCTGCATCAGCCCGCCCAGGTCGCGCTGCACGTCGATGGCGGTGACGCGGTAGCCTTCCTCCTCCAGCGCCCTGGCGGCGCCGGCCCCGCTGACCAGCGACACCTCGCGCTCGGCCGACCAGCCGCCCATCAGGACGGCGACATGCTTCTTGTGGGGGTGCAGCAGGGCTTCGGTCATTGGGCGGTGCTTCCTTCGGCGGCGGGGATGCCGATGCGCTTGATCTCCCACTCCAGCGTCACGCCGCTGGTCTCGAAGACGCGGCGGCGGACCTCCTCGCCCAGCCCCTCGATGTCGGCGGCGGTGGCGGAGCCGGTGTTGATCAGGAAGTTGCAGTGCTTCTCCGACACCTGGGCGCCGCCGACGGCGAGGCCGCGGCAGCCGGCACGGTCGATCAGCTCCCACGCCTTGCACCCGCCGGAAAGGTCGGGGGGCGGGTTCTTGAAGGTCGAGCCGCCGGTGCGCGAGCGGACCGGCTGGCTGTCGGCGCGCTTGGAGGAGATGTCGGCCATCCGCCGCGCGATCTCCAGCGGGCTGCCGGGCTCGCCGCGCAGCACGGCGCCGGTGAAGATGCAGCCGTCCGGGGCGGCGCTGTGGCGGTAGGTGAAGCCCATGCCGGCGTGGCTGAACTCCAGCCGCCGGCCGTCGCGGCCGACCGCGCTGGCCGAGACCAGCACATCGGCGAGTTCGCGGCCATAGGCGCCGCCGTTCATGCGCAGGGCGCCGCCGATGGTGCCGGGGATGCCCGACAGGAACTCCAGTCCCTCGATGCCGGCGTCGCGGGCGACCGTGGCGACGTTGAGGTCGAGGGCGGCGGCCCCGGCCGCCAGTGTGGTCCCGTCCGCCGCGATGTCGGCGAAGCCGCGGCCGAGGCGGATGGTGACGCCGGGAACGCCGCCGTCCCGCACCAGCAGGTTGGAGGCGACGCCGATCACCGTCACCGGCACGTCGTCCGGCAACGCCGCCAGGAAGCCGGCGAGGTCGTCGGCGTCGGCCGGGCGGAACATCACCTCCGCCGGGCCGCCGACGCGGAACCAAGTCACCGGCGCCAGCGGCGCATCGGCGCTCAGCCGGCCGCGCACGGCCGGCATCCGCTCGATCAGGTGGCCGTGGGGCATGCCGGTCATCGGAGTTACTGTCATCGGGGCCGCCGTCAACGCGCCGCGCCGTAGAGGGCGGACAGCTCGCCCGGCAGGGCGTTCGCCCACTGGGTGATGTTGCCCGCACCCAGGCAGACGACGAAGTCGCCGGGCCGTGCCATCTCGCGAACGACCTGCGCCAGTTCGCGCTGGTCGTGCAGGGCCACGACATGGCGATGGCCGTGCATGCGCAGGCCCTCCACCAGGCTGTCGCGGCTGACGCCCTCGATCGGCGCTTCCCCGGCGGCATAGACGTCGGCGACGATCACGGCGTCGGCGTCGTTGAAGCAGGTGCAGAACTCCTCGAACAGGTTGGCGAGGCGCGAGTAGCGGTGCGGCTGGACCACCGCGATGGTGCGGCCGGTGCCGGCGGTCCGCGCCGCCTTCAGCACCGCGGCGATCTCCACCGGGTGATGGCCGTAGTCGTCGATGACGGTGATGCCGTTGGCGACGCCGGTGCGGGTGAAGCGGCGCTTCACGCCCTGGAACTTGGCCATGCTGTCGCGCATCACCACGTCGGGCAGCCCCATCTCGTTGCCCACCGCGAAGCAGGCCAGCGAGTTCTGGACGTTGTGCGGGCCGTACATCGGCAGGCGGACGCCGGCGATGGCGCGGCTCTCTCCGGTGTGGCGGTCGTAGATCAGGACGTCGTACTTGGCGCCCTCGGTCCCCAGCTCCACGTTCACCGCGCGGATGTCGGCCTGCGGCGAGAAGCCGTAGGTGACGATGCGGCGGTCGGACACGCGGGGGATCATCGCCTGCACCTCGGGGTGGTCGATGCACAGCGCGGCGAAGCCGTAGAAGGGGATGTTCTGGACGAAGCTGTCGAAGGCGGCCCGCGCGTTGTCGAAGGTGCCGTAGAAGTCGAGATGCTCGGGATCCATGTTGGTGACGACCGCGATGCAGGCCGGCAGCTTCACGAAGGTGCCGTCGCTCTCGTCGGCCTCGACCACCATCCAGTCGCCGGTGCCGAGCCGCGTGTTGGAGCCGTAGGCGTTGATGATGCCGCCGTTGATCACGGTCGGGTCGAGGTTGGCATGCTCCAGCATGTGCCCGACCATCGAGGTGGTCGTGGTCTTGCCGTGGGTGCCGCCGATGGCGATGGCCCATTTCAGGCGCATCAGCTCGCCCAGCATCTCGGCGCGGCGGACCACCGGCACCAGGGCGGCGCGGGCGGCCACCACCTCCGGGTTGTCGCGCTTGACGGCCGAGGAGATGACGACCACGGCGGCGCCGGCGATGTTCTCGGCCCGGTGGCCGACGAACACCTTGATGCCCAGCTCGCGCAGGCGCAGCACGTTGGCGTTCTCGGCGAGGTCGGAGCCCTGGACGGTATAGCCCAGGTTCCGCAGAACCTCGGCGATGCCGCTCATGCCGATGCCGCCGATGCCGACGAAGTGGATGGTGCCGATCGAGAGGGGGAGGGCGCGCATGTCAGGCTTACTTTCCGCGGCGAAGCATCAGGCGAAGGGTGGCGTCGACCGCCCGGTCGGACAGGTCGGGGGGAAGGGGTTGGGAACCATGGACGATCGACAGCCGGTCGCGCAGGAAGCCGCCTTCGGCCACGAAGCGCGGGATCAGCGGACAGCCGGGACGGTTGTACCAGCCTCCCTCGGTCCGCGTCATGTCCGCCGGCCAGTCCTGGAGCCGGCGAGGTGTCGGACGGGTCAGGTTCCGGATGCCTTTGATCATTCCGCGGCCCCCTTGGCAATCAGCCCGGCCTTGGGTCGGGCATGGTGGGATTGGGATTGGTCGGCTCGGTTGGGGGCGGCCCGATCGGACTCGGTCCCGGCGGCGGGGATGCCGGTCGCATTGGCGGCGCCGTTGCCGGCGGCGCCGAGCATCGCCAGGACGGCGTCCGCCAGCGCGGCGGCGGCGGCATCGGTGCCCCAGCCGCGGGCGGCGGCGGCGGCGGCGGCCAGGGCGCCGGGATCGGCCAGCAGCGACGACAGCCGGCCGGCCAGCGCCTCGGGCGTCAGCGCCGGCTGCGGGATCAGCCAGGCGGCCCCGGCGTCGGCGAGATGGCGGGCGTTGGCGGTCTGGTGGTCGTCGGTGGCGTGGGGGTAGGGCACCAGGATCGCCGGGCGGCCGACGCAGGTCAGCTCGGCGATGGTGGAGGCGCCGGCGCGGGTGACGGCGAGGTGGCAGGCGGCCAGCCGCTCCGGCACGTCGCGGAAGAAGGTCTGCAGCTCCAGCCGGGCGAGGCCCAGCGGCTCCAGTGCCTCGCGGGCGGCTTCCAGATCCTCCGGCCGGCATTGCTGCGCCAGATGGATGCGGGCCCGCAGTGCTTCGGGGAGCCGGGCGAGGGCGGCGGGAACCACCTCTGAGAAGACGCGCGCGCCCTGGCTGCCGCCCATCACCAGCAGGCGGAGCGGCCCGGCGGCTTCCGGCGCGGCGTAGGGGGCCGGGCGGTGGGCGGCGATCGCCGGGCGGACCGGGTTGCCGGTGCGCACGATCTTGGCCCGCTGCCCCTGGTCCAGCTTCTCGATGCCGGGAAAGGCGACGGCGAGCCGGCGGGCGCCGTTGATCAGCATGCGGTTGGCCCGGCCGAGCACGGCGTTCTGCTCGTGCAGCAGCGCCGGCACGCGCGACTGGACCGCGGCATAGACGGTGGGAACCGACGGATAGCCGCCGAAGCCGACCACCGCGGCCGGGTCGAGCTGCCGCATCAGCGCCCGCGCCTCCAGCAGGCCGAGGCCCATCTGCAGGGCGGCCTTCAGCTTGCCGGCCAGGCCGGAGCCCGGGGAGGCGGCGCGGATGCGATGGACCGGCACCTCGGGCAGCGCGTCGCCGAAGGCGTGGCCGCGCCGGTCGGTGACCAGCGTCACGGCGCGGCCGCGGGCCAGCAGCTCGCGGGCCAGCGCCTCGGCCGGGAACATGTGCCCGCCGGTGCCGCCGGCGGCCAGCACGATCACCTTGTGCGTGGTGGGGTCCAAGTCGGTCGGCCTCCTCATTCCAGGGGACCGAAGCGTTTGCGTGTCAGAGCCAGTACCATGCCCATGCCGAAGCCGAGAGCCAGCAGCGAGGAGCCGCCGTAGGAAATGAACGGCAGGGTCATGCCCTTCGTCGGCATCAGATGCAAGGAAGATCCCATGTTGATCGCCGCCTGGAGCCCGAACTGGATCAGAAGGCCGGCGGCGGCCAGCAGGACGAAGTAGTTGTTGTCGTTGAAAACGCGCGCGAATCCGCGCAGGACGACGAAGGCGAACAGGATCACCAACCCCAGGCAGAAGATCAGCCCCAGCTCCTCGCCCGCGACCGCGAAGATGAAGTCGGCGTGGCTGTCCGGCAGGTAGAACTTCACCGTACCCTGGCCGGGGCCGGTGCCGAACATCCCGCCGTTGGCGAAGGCTTCCAGCGACCGGTTGACCTGGTAGTTGTCGCCGGCGCGGGGGTCGAGGAAGCGGTCGATGCGGCTGGTGACGTGCGGCAGGGTGTAATAGGCCCCGACCAGCCCGACCACGCCCAGCCCGCCCAGCCCCATCACCAGCACGAGGTTCAGGCCGGCCAGGAAGAACTGGGTGAACCACACCGCCGACACGACGAAGGTCATGCCGAGGTCGGGCTGCAGGATCAGGCCGACCATGGTGAGGCCGTAGAGGGCGATCGACACCAGGGCGCCGGGAAAGCCCGGATTGGTGCGAGACAGCGAGAACAGCCAGGCGGCGACCACCGCGAAGGCGGGCTTCACGAACTCCGACGGCTGGATCGACAGGCCGGGCACATGGATCCAGCGCCGGGCGCCCTTGATCTCGACGCCGACCACCAGGGTCGCGTAGACCAGCAGCACCGAGATCAGGAAGACACCCAGCGCCACCCGCCGAACGCCGCGCGGGCTGAGCAGCGAGACGCCGATCATGATGGCGACCGCCGGGATCAGCATCATGACGTGGCGTTCGACGAAGTAGAAGGTGTCCTGGATGCCGATGCGCTCGGCAACCGGCGGGCTCGCGGCGGTGATCAGCACGGTGCCGAGGAACATCAGCAGCGCCACCGCGCCGAGCTGCCAGCGGTCGACCGTCCACCACCAGCGGCCGAAGATCGATTGGTCGGTGCGGTCGAAGGTGATCATCCGGCGCTCCCATTGGTCGCGTCATGCGCACCGATGATGCCCGCGACATAGGCCGCGAACGCGTCACCGCGCTTCTCGAAATTGGCGAACTGGTCCCAGGAGGCGCAGGCCGGCGACAGCAGGACGCAGACGCCCTCCAGCCCTTCCGCCAGCGCAAGGCCGGCGGCCTTCGCGGTGGCGACGTCCAGCGTCCCGCACCTTGTATAGGCAACGCCGCGGGCATCGAGCCATGCGGCGAATTGCTCTTCCGCCTCGCCGATCAGGAAGGCGTGGCGGATCCGCCCCATATAGCCCTCCAGCCCGTCGAGGCCGGTGTCCTTGGCCTGTCCCCCGAGGATCCAGTAGATCGGGTCGAAGGTCGCCAGCGCCTTCTCGGTCGCGTCGGCGTTGGTCGCCTTGCTGTCGTTGACGAAGCGCACGCCCTTCAGCGTGCCGACAAGCTGCTGGCGATGGGCGAGGCCGGGGAAGCTCTCCATCGCCGCGACGATCGCCGGCGTCGGGACGCCGGCGGCCTTGCAGGCGGCGAAGGCGGCGGCGGCGTTCTGCCAGTTGTGGGCGCCCAGCAGGCTGGGGAAGCGCGACAGCTCGGCCACCCGCTCGGCGGCGCCCTCGGTATCGTCGACCAGCCAGCCGTCGGCGGCGTAGACGCCGCCCGCCACCGGGCCGCGGGCCGAGATCGGCCAGCTCCGTTGGTCGGCGGCGGCGGCCAGGTCGGCGAAGATCCTGCGGCAGGGCTCGTCGTCGACGCCGATCACCGCGGTGCGCGGCCAGGTCTGGCGGTGGAAGACCAGCCGCTTGGCGGCGATGTAGCCCTCCATCCCACCATGGCGGGCGAGATGGTCGGGGGTGATGTTCAGCAGAACCGCCACGTCGAAGGTGATGGAGTGGGTCAGCTCGAGCTGATAGCTCGACATCTCCAGGATGCAGGTGCCGTCGCTGCCGATCGGGTCGAAGGTCAGGACGGGCGTGCCCAGGTTGCCTCCCACCGCGATCCGGCGGCCGGCGGATGCCATGATGTGGCCGACCAGCGTCGTGGTGGTCGACTTGCCGTTGGTGCCGGTGATGCCGATGAAGGCGCACTCGCGCTCCGCCCGGCCCAGCAGCTCGACGTCGCAGACCAGCTCGATGCCGAGCGCGCGGGCGCGCTCGGCCACCGGGTGCGGCCGGGGGTGGGTGTGGGGGATGCCCGGCGACCAGACGATGGTGGTCAGGTCCGACAGGTCGGCGGTGGCGAGATCGACCACGGCGAAGCCCTCGGCCTCCGCCGTGGCGCGCGAGGCGGGATTGTCGTCCCACACCCGCACCTCGGCGCCGCTGTCCCGCAGCGCCCTGGCGGTGGCGAGCCCGGACTTGCCCAGCCCCATCACCGCCACCGGCAGCTCCTGCATGTAGAACAGGTCGATCATCGCCGGTCCCCTCAGCGCAGCTTCAGCGTGGACAGGCCGGCGAGCGCCAGGATCGAGGCGATGATCCAGAAGCGGATCACCACCGTCGGTTCGGCCCAGCCCTTCTTCTCGAAATGATGGTGCAGCGGCGCCATGCGGAAGACGCGCTTGCCGGTCAGCTTGAAGGAGGCGACCTGCACGATGACCGACACCGTCTCCAGCACGAACAGGCCGCCGATGATGGCGAGCACGATCTCGTGCTTGGTCACCACGCTGACGGCGCCCAGCGCGCCGCCCAGCGACAGCGACCCGGTGTCGCCCATGAACACCATGGCCGGCGGCGCGTTGTACCAGAGGAAGCCGATGCCGGCGCCGACCAGCGCCCCGCAGAAAACGGTCAGCTCGCCAGCGCCGGGAACATGATGGATCTGCAGGTAGTTCGCGAAGATGGCATTGCCGGACAGGTACGAGATCAGGGCGAAGCAGCCGGCCGCGATCATCGTCGGCACGATGGCCAGCCCGTCCAGCCCGTCGGTCAGGTTCACCGAGTTGGAGGCGCCGACCATGATGAAGGCGCCGAACGGCACGAAGAACCAGGAGATCTGGACCAGGAAGTCCTTGACGAAGGGCACGGCGACGCCGCCCGACAGCGGCGGGGCCGACACCCACATGATCAGCGCAGAGGCGACCAGCCCGATGGTGATCTCCCAGCCCAGGCGGAAGCGGCCGGACAGGCCCTTGGTGTTGCGCTTGGTCAGCTTCAGGTAGTCGTCGCCGAAACCGATCAGCCCGTAGCCGATGGTCACCAGCAGGACGATCCAGATGTAGGCGTTGGTGATGTCCGCCCACAGCAGCGTGCTGACCGTCATGGCGATCAGGATCATCAGGCCGCCCATGGTGGGCGTGCCCTTCTTCTTGAAGTGGGACTCGGGGCCGTCGGCGCGGATCGGCTGGCCTTCGCCCTGCTTGCGCTTCAGCCAGGCGATCAGGCGCGGAAAGAACACGAAGCTGATGACCAGCGACGTCAGCACGGCGCCGCCGGTCCGGAAGGTCAGGTAGCGGAACAGGTTGAACGGCGTGAAGACGTCGGCCAGACCGAAGAGGAGGTTGTAGAGCATGGGGGTCCGTCAGCCTCGCGGCGCGGTCGCGGACTGCGCGGCCGCCTGCGGCTGGTTGTTGGTTCGGGAGGCAGCTTTGTCTTCGCTTTCGCGGCCGCTGTCGAGTGCGGCGAGCGCATCGGCGATCAGACCTGTCCGACTGCCCAGCGACCCCTTGACCATGATAACGTCGCCGCCCTTCACGGCCGCGGCCACGATGGGCGCCAGGTCCACGCTGGTCTCGGTCCAGGCGCCGCGCATCGCGTCCGGCAGGCGGTCGAACAGCGCGCGCATGTGCGGGCCGCAGGCGAAGACGGCGTCGACCTGCGCGGCGCGCAGCGGCTCGGCCAGGGCGGCATGCAGCGCGTCGGCGCGGTCGCCCAGCTCGCGCATGTCGCCGAGCACGGCGATGCGCCGGCCGCCGGCGCCGGGGTCGATCTTGCCCAGCACCTCCAGCGTCGCCGTCATCGCCGCCGGGCTGGCGTTGTAGCTCTCGTCGATCAGGGTGAAGGCGCCCTGGGGCAGGTTGATGCGCTTGCGGGTGCCGCGGCCCTTGACCGGCTGCAGGCTGGACAGGGCGCGGGCTGCGGTGGCGACGTCGGCGCCCAGCGCCTTCACCGCCAGCAGCACCGCCAGGCTGTTCATCACCCAGTGCCGTCCGGGCAGCGACAGGCAGTATTGCAGGCGCTCGCCGCGGATGGCCGCGGTCACCGCGCTGCAGGTGGCGTGCAGCGAGCAGTCGAGCAGGCGGGCGTCGGCCCCGGCATGGGCACCGAAGCTCCAGAGGCGGGTCAGGCCGTGGCGGCGCGCGGCGGCGGCCAGCCGGGCGAACTGCCCGTTGTCGTGGTTCAGCACGGCGATGCCGTCGGGGCCGAGACCCTCGAAGATCTCGGCCTTGGCGTCGGCGATCGCCTCGACGCCGGAGAAGAACTCCAGGTGGGCCGCCTCGACCGTGGTGATGACGGCGACGTCCGGCCTGACCTGCCGCGACAGGGGGCCGAGCTCGCCGGCATGGTTCATCCCCAGCTCGAACACGCCGTAGGCGCTGGACGCCGGCAGGCGGGCGAGCGACAGCGGCACGCCCCAGTGGTTGTTCAGGCTGCCCTCGGTGGCGTAGGTCGGACCCTGCGCCGACAGCACGTGGCGCAGCGTCTCCTTGGTGCCGGTCTTGCCGACCGACCCGGTCACGCCGACGAAGCGCGCGCCGCAGCGCGCCCGCGCGGCGGCGCCCAGCGCCGCCATGGCGTCCAGCGTGTCGGGGGTGACCTGCAGCAGCGGGGCATCGGCCGGCAGCCCGTCCGGAACATGGTCGACCATCGCCGCGGCCGCCCCGGCCGCCAGCGCGGTGCCGACGAAGGCATGCCCGTCGAAGTTCGGGCCGCGGATGGCGACGAACAGGTCGCCCGGCGACACCTTGCGGCTGTCGATGGTCACGCCGGCGGCGCTCCAGCCGGCCGCGCCGGTCAGCCGCCCACCGGTGGCGGCGGCGGCGTCCGCCGCGGTCCACAGGACCGGCATGCCGGGGGCGGTACTGACCTCGCTCATGCTCCAACCTCCGCTACGGCCTTCCGGGCTTCGTCCGCGTCGTCGAACGGACGCACCTCGGTGCCGATCGTCTGTCCCTGTTCGTGGCCCTTGCCGGCGATGACCAGCAGGTCGCCGGGCTGAAGCTGCCGCACCGCAGTGCGGATCGCCTCGGCCCGGTCGCCGATCTCCTCCAGCCTGCCGGCCAGGTTTCCGGTGGCACCGGCCAGCACCTGGCCCCGCACGAAGGCGGGATCCTCGGTGCGCGGGTTGTCGTCGGTGACGATGGCGCGGTCGGCCAGCCTGGCCGCCAGCGCCCCCATCAGCGGCCGCTTGCTGCGGTCGCGGTCGCCGCCGCAGCCGAACACCGTCACCAGATGGCGAGAGGCGTGCGACCGCAGCGCCAGCAGCACCGTTTCCAGCGCGTCCGGCGTGTGGGCGAAATCGACGTAGACCGTCGCCCCGTTGGGGTGGGTCGCGACGTGCTGGAGCCGGCCCGGCACCCCCTCCAGCGAGGGAAGGGTGGCCAGCGCCCGCTCGACGTCGCCGCCGGAGCCGATGACCAGGCCCAGCGCGCAGAGCACGTTCCAGGCCTGGAAGCGGCCCGCCAGCGGCAGGTCCACCGTCACGTCGCGGCCGAGAACGGACAGGGCGAGGCGTTGGCCATGGGCCAGCGGCTCCACCCCGGTCACCCGCAGCTCGGTGCCGGCGAGACCATAGGACAGGATGCGGTGGCGGTGGTGGTCACAAATGGTGGCAAAATGCCGGAAGTCGGCACTGTCGGCGTTCAGGACGGCGGTGGAGCCCGGCGGCAGGACGCGGTCGAACAGCATCGCCTTGGCGTCGCGGTACGCCTCCATCGTGCCGTGGTAATCCAGGTGGTCGAGCGTCAGGTTGGTGAAGCCGGCGGCCCGGACCGCGACGCCGTCCAGCCGGAACTGCTCCAGCCCATGGCTCGACGCCTCCATCGCCAGATGCTCGATCCCGGCGTCCTTGGCGGCGGCGAGGTCGCGATGCAGCGACACCGGGTCGGGCGTCGTCATCCCGCCATAGCCCTTGAGGCCGGGGCCGAGCAGCCCGAGCGTGCCCAGGCTGGCGGCCGGCAGGCCCATGCGCGTCCAGATCTGCGCGGCGAACTGCACGGTGGAGGTCTTGCCGTTGGTGCCGGTCACCGCCACCACCGTCCCGGGCTGGCGCCCGCCGTGGAAGGCGGCGGCCATGCGCGCGAAGGCGAGGCGGGGCTGCGGATCGGCCAGCAGGACGGCGGGGGAGCCGGCGGGCAGTTCGGTGCCCTCGGGCGCCAGCACGGCGGCGGCGCCCCTGGCCAGCGCATCGGCGATGAAGGCGCGGCCGTCGGCCTTCGCGCCCGGCAGGGCGGCAAAGAGGAAACCGGGCGTGACCGCCCGGCTGTCGGCGGTCAGCCCGGTGATGTCGGGGTCGGCGACGGCGGAACCGGCGCCCAATCCGGCGTCAGCGCGGCTTGGTCTGAGTTGGGAAAGACGCAACGGTGCTTCCCTTCGACGGGGGTGGAGCAGTGACGGGGGGCAGCGACTGCTGCCAGTTGGTCGAGCCGGCGGCGTTCAGGTAGGTGGCGCTCAGGATCTCCGGCGCGTTCTCGTCGACCGTCGGGACGTTCAGCAACGGGCCGATCTGCTTGACGATGCGGCCCACCGCCGGGGCGGCGACCCAGCCGCCGGTGGCATAGCCGTAGGTCTTGGCCGTGCCCTTGGGTTCGTCGATCAGCACATAGACGATGTAGCGCGGGTCCTGCATCGGGAAGGCCCCGAGGAAGGACGACATGCGCGAGTTCTTCTGGTAGTGCCGCCCCTTCTGCTTGTCGGCGGTGCCGGTCTTGCCGCCGACGACGTAACCCTTCACTTCCGCCGACTTGCCGGTGCCCTCGGTGACCACGAAGCGGAACATGCGCCGCATCATGTCGGAGGTCTGGCGCGACACCACCTGCTCGGTCGGGATCTCCTCGCCGGGCTTGCGCTTCAGCAGGGTGGGCGTGTGGAGGAACCCGCCATTGACGATGGCGGCGGCGGCCGTCACGGTGTGCATCGGGCTGACCGAGATGCCGTGGCCGAAGGAGATCGTGTAGCTGTTGATCTCGCGCCATGGGTTGGGCACCAGCGGCCAGCCGTCCTCCGGCAACTCCAGTCCAGTGCGCTTGGTGAAGCCCATCTTGGTCATGAACGCCTTCTGCGCCGCCACGCCGACCTGCTGCACCATGCGCACGGAGCCGAGGTTGGAGGAGTGCTGGAACACCTCCGCCACCGTCAGCGCGCGATGCATGTTGTGAAGGTCATTGATGGTGAAGCGGCCGACCTTGATCGGATGGGCGGCGTCGAAGCTGTCCGACACCCGGATCTTGCCGCTGTCGAAGGCCAACGCGGAGTTGAAGATCTTGAAGGTCGAACCCATCTCGTAGACGCCCAGCGACGCGCGGTTGAAGAGCGTGTCGGGGTCCAGCCCGGTCGGGTCCTGAGGGTCGAAGTCGGGCAGCGACACCATGGACAGCACTTCGCCGTTGCGCACGTCGAAGATAATGCCGGCGGCGCCGATGGCGCTGAACTCCTGCACCGTCGCCGCCAGTTCCTTGCGCAGGACGTGCTGCAGCCGCAGGTCGATGGAGAGCTGCACCGGCTCGGCCGGATCCTCGGTCAGGCGCTTGTTGAAGCCCTGCTCCATGCCGGCGAGGCCATTGTTGTCGATGCCGGTGAAGCCGACCACGTGCGAGGTCAGGTTGCCGGCCGGGTAGAAGCGGCGTTCCTCCTGCTCGAAGGCGACGCCGGGGATGCCCAGGCGGTGGACCGACGCCTGCTGCTTCGGGGTCAGGCTGCGCTTCAGCCAGACGAAGCGTCGCTCGCTGGTCAGTTTGGCGAGAACGTCCTTGTAGTCGAGCTCGGGCAGGGCGCCGACCAGCTTCTCCGCGGCCTCTTCCGGGCGCGACACCAGTTTGGGATCGGCATAGAGCGACTGGGTGACCAGCGAGGTCGCCAGCAGGTTGCCGTTGCGATCAAGGATGTCGCCGCGGTTGGTGGTGGTGTTGTCCAGCTCCAGCGCCACATGCTGGCGCGGTTCGCCGCCGCCGGCGAACATCGTCGCGAAGGCCAGTTTGACGCCGATCGCCGCGAACACGGTGGTGACCACCGCGGCCGTCACCATCAGGCGATAGCGGCTCTGGTCGAGCGCGACGCTGAGCGACGTCCGCGGCTTTGCCGTGGCCGCCGCGGCCTGCGCCGCGCCGCCGGGCTGGCCGGGGACCGTCTGGCCGCCATAGCCGCCCGCACCACCGCCTGCGGCGCCCTGCTGGTCATGGAATGTCATCGGTTGGCCCCCAGCCGCGCGACGAGGAGGCCGAGGCTGTCGGTCGGCGCCGGCTGGTGGGGTTGCTGGGCGTTGCCGGCCTTGGCGGGAGCCGGGGCCGGAGCCGCCACCGGGGTGGGACGCGACGCGAGCTCGGTCGGCCGGTTGGGGGAGGTCGGGGCGTTCGCCGGCAGTTTGCCGGCGGCGCGGTCCGGCGCCGCCTTATCCGCCGTGGCCTTCTCCGACGGCGCGCGGGCGGCGCCTGGAACCAGGGCGGACGGCTTGATGCGGGCGGCCACCGGCAGGGAGGCCGGAACGACCACCGGTGCGCGTTCCATCGCCTTGTCCATCGGCAGGGCCTTCGGCATCGGCGCGTTGACCGGCACGATGCCGGACGCCGGGATCGGAGCGGCCGGGGCGGGCATGCGGGCGGCGGCGAGCTGGGGGCCGGCGCCGGGGGCACGGACCATCGGCGGCAGCGGGACGGGACCGGGCAGGGCGGGCGGCGGCACCGCGTCGCTCGGGCGCATCGGGATCATCTCAAGCGCAAGGTTGAACTGGCGGGCCTCGGTCGGCTGCAGGTCCAGGTAGGCGTGCGCCATCTGCTCCAGCTTGGAGGGATCGTTCAGATAGCTCCACTCCGCCTTCAGGATCTGGATCGTCTCCTGCTCCTGAATGATCTTGCGGTTCAGCCCGGCGAGCTTCTCCTCAAGATCCTGGACGTCGTAGCTGGTCTGGAACAGCACGCCACCGGCGGCCGCGATCAGGCCGCCCCAGAACAGCCAGGTCTTGCCTTTCATGCTGCCTCCTTGCCGGACGCCGGGAAGGCGGGCGCCTCGGTACGTTCTGCCGCGCGCAGCCGGGCTGACCGGGCGCGGGGATTGTTACGGGATTCGGCCTCGCTCGGGTCCACGGGCTTCCGGGAGAGCAGGCGGAAGGATGACGGACGCTCCGCGACCGCGGTCACGGGCGTATGACGGGACGGGGAGGGCGGCGGCGAGGACCGTTCCTTGAGGAACGCCTTCACTTCCCGATCCTCCAGCGAATGGAAGGAGACGACGGCGAGGCGCCCGCCGGGCGCCAGCAGCGACTCGGCGGCGGACAGGCCGCGCCGCAACTCGCCCAGCTCGTCGTTCACATGGATGCGGAGTGCCTGGAAGGTGCGGGTGGCCGGGTCGATGCCGTCCCCCTTCCCCTTCGGCACCACCGACCGGACGATATCGGCCAGCCTGGAGGTACGCTCGATCGGCGCATCGCGGCGGGCGGCGACGATGGCGCGCGCCACGCGGCGGGCCATCCGCTCCTCGCCCAGGTGGAAGATGATGTCGGCCAGCTCCGCCTCGTCGGCGTGGTTCACCACATCGGCGGCGGTCGGGCCGCTCCGCCCCATCCGCATGTCGAGCGGGCCGTCGAAGCGGAAGGAGAAACCGCGCTCGGGCTCGTCGATCTGGGGGGAGGAGACGCCGACGTCGAGCGCCACGCCATCCACCGCCTGCACGCCATGGTCGGCCAGCAGGCGGTCCATGTCGCCGAAGCGGCCTTCGATGACCTCCAGCCGGCCGGGATAGGCCTGGGACAGGGCCTGGCCGCGTTCGATCGCCGCGGGATCGCGGTCGATCCCGATCACCCGGCAGTCGGCCGAGTCGAGGAGCGCGCGGCTGTAGCCGCCGGCCCCGAAGGTGCCGTCGACGTAGAGGCCGCCGTCGCGCGGTGCGAGCGCCGCGACCACCTCCGCCAGCAGGACGGGGATGTGGATGGGGGCGGCCGGGGTCATGCGCCCTCACCGTTGCGGGCGGCGGCGCCGCGGGACGCCTTGGCGACGATCTGGCTGAGCGAGATGTCCTTGCGCACCACCTGCTCGCGCAGTGCTGCCTCGTGGGCCTTCAGTGCGTCGGGCTCCCAGATCTGGAAGGTCTTGCGGCGGCCGATGAAGGCGGCCTCCTCGCCGATGCCGGCGAACTCCGCCAGCTCCTTGGGCAGGACGATGCGGCCTTCGGCGTCGGAGGAGACGGGGATCAGCTTTCCGAAGATGAAGGTCTCGATCATGTCGCGCTCGTCGGCGTCAAGGTCGGGGGACTCGAGGCTTTCGGAGAGGACGTCGAGGTAGTCCTGGTCGGCGCCTTCCAGCGCCTGGTGGTTCAGCGAGGGCCAGAGATAGACGGTGCCGGGAGCCGACGTCTTGGCAAGCGACTGCCGGAACTGTGCCGGGATGGACACACGCCCTTTCCTGTCAACCTTGTTGACGTATGTGGACAGGAAAACGGCCATAGGCCCGGCGATCCCCCCTGCTATTCCCCGTGCGCGGTCGGGTGCTCCGCGCTAGCCCCGCTTGGCCCATTCAGCCCTTGCCCAGGTATTAACCAAAATGGGTAAGAGCCCCCCTTAAATGGGCATTCTTGGGATAGCATGGGACGGCATGGGCGTCAACGGCCCCCCGAGTATTCAGACTGGGGTGTCAAGACTTTTGGGTCATGCTGTGGCATCTGCGCAAGTTGGGATACGAAAAATCCGAATCTTCGCAGTAATCCAACCGAACCGGCCGATGTGGATAAAGTTATCCACATAAGTTCTTTGAACGTTCCAGATTTTTAAGAAAATCCGGTCCGCGCATAGTGTGTCGGCCATTCGAATCGACCCCTACGGAGGGCATAATCCATCGGGTGGGAAATGCCGGTCCGGCATGGGATAGCATGGGAATTCGCCCCACAGTTATCCACCGGCTGTGGATTAGTCTGGGGAAAATGTGGAGCGAAGCGCGGGCATCCCGGGGATGGCCATAGGAGCCGCGGGTTTCAGGGCCTTGCAGGCCGCCGGCTTGGCTGTGGATGAGTGGGGAAATCCCCAGGCCGCTGCCCCGCACGGCCAAGGCCGGCCCACGGCAGCCCGCCGCGCGCACCCGTTCGCGTCCGGCATGGGGCCGCGTGGGACGGCATCGTCCGGACCGGTCCCGATCCTGGGACGGGATGGGCAAAAAAGAGTGGAAAGCGCCAGATGGCCTGTAAGCCGGGTTCTGTGTCCCGCCCCGGAGGGCAGGCGATGGCCATTCGTCTGGGACGCCGGTTGCCCGGACGCCTCGCGCGACCAACCCGAGCGGCGGCGCGGAAACGCGCTTGGCCCCGTCCGCCCCGTCACCGGGACGGCGGCCGGGCCGCTCCTATTCGGTCTTGCTCCCGGTGGGGTTTACCATGCCGTTCCCGTTGCCGGGACCGCGGTGCGCTCTTACCGCACCCTTTCACCCTTACCTGCGTCGAAACGCCGGCGGTCTGCTCTCTGTGGCACTGTCCCTAGGGTCGCCCCCGCCGGCCGTTAGCCGGCACCGTGTTTCCGTGGAGCCCGGACTTTCCTCCCCCGGCCGAAACCGAAGGCGGCCATCCGGCCATCTGGCGGGGATGTTCATATAGGGAAGCGCCGGTGGGGGCAAATCCCAAATCGGGGTCCGGTTGCGATCCTGTGCCGTTCATCGTCCGGTCATGCGCAGCAGGGCGCGCAGGCGGCGCACGGTCTCCGCCTCGGACTTGCCGGTCAGCCCCGACGGATGGAAATGCCGCTGGAAGGCCGGGAGCGCCAGCGGTTCGGCCGGGTCGTAGCCATAGCGGCCCAGCAGCGCCGCCACCTCCGCATCGCTGAACGGCCCCTCGTCCGCCTGGGACGGCGTGGGCCAGAGGCCGATCCCCTGCGCCGCCAGCCCGGGCCAGTCGAACAGCTCGCCCGGATCCTCCTTGCGGGCCGGGGCGACGTCGCTGTGGCCGAGCACGTCGGCCGCGGCGATGCCGTGGCGGAGGATGACATCCCGGCAAAGCTCCGCCACCGCCGCCATCTGCACGGCCGGGAAGGGACGGTACCCGAACTCGTGTCCGGGATTGACGATCTCGATGCCGACCGACCGGCTGTTGACGTCGTCCGACCCGCGCCAGCTCGACCGCCCGGCATGCCAGGCGCGGCGCTCCTCCGGCACATGGGCGTAGATCGTCCCGTCCTCGTCCACCGTGTAGTGGGCGCTGACCTGCGCCGCCGGGTCGCACAGCCGCGCAAGCGCCTCGGCGGCGCCCGGCATGCCGGTATAGTGAAGGACCAGCAGCTCGACGCGGGTGCCCGCGGCCCGCGGGCCGTGGTTGGGCGAGGGAAGGTCGATCCGTCGGAAGCCGCTCATCCTGCCGCCGTCATGTCGGGTTGGTCACCGTCTCGCTGACGGTGCGCGGCCGCCGCTTGACGATCACCGCGACGCCGCCGACGGTCAGCAGCCCGCCGATGGCGAGCGCCAGCGTCAGCGGGTCGTCCATCAGCAGGACGCCGCTGGCGACGCCGAACACCGGCACCGTCAGCAGGTACGGCATGGTCTGGTTGACGTCGTAGCGGCCGAGCAGGGGGTACCACATCCCGTAGGCGACGATGGTGACGCCGACGGCCATGTAGGCGATCGAGGCCCAGCCGACCCAGGTCGAATTGGCCAGCGCCGCCATCTGCCCCTGCTCCAGCAGCAGCGACAGCAGGAGGAGCTGCGGCATGGCGAACAGCGCCATCCAGCCATTGACGACGAAGCCGTTCACCGCCCCGATCAGCTTCATCTGCACACTCGCCACCGCGAAGGCGAAGCTTGCCGCCAGGATCAGCGACAGCGAGGGCAAGGCGTTGCCCAGCCGCGGCTCGCCGGCGATGACCGCCACGCCGACGAAGGCGGCGGCCATGCCGATGCCGCGGCGCCATCCCAGCTTGTCCTTGAACACCAGCGCCGCCAGCAGCGACGAGAAGGGCACCTGCGCCTGGGCCGCCAGCGAGGCGGTGGCGGCATCGATGCCCTGCAGCCCGGTGAACATCATCGGGAAATGCACGCTGCCCAGGGTGACCGACAGCAGGGCGATCTTCGCCAGCTTATCCCGCGGCACGCGGAAGAAGGGGACGATCAGCGCCGCCACCAAGGCAAAGCGGATGAACATCAGGAACAGCGGGGGAAACTCGATCAGCGCCCATTTGGCGATCACGAAGTTCAGCCCCCACAGCGCCATCACCAGCAGCGCCTGGAGCGTGTGGGCGAGCGTCATGCCCGGCCGCCCTCCAGCTCCTCGCGCAGCGCCTCCAGTTCCAGCCAGCGCTCCTCCGCTGCCGCCAGCTCGGCCTGCCGGGCATGGAGCTGCTCGCTGGTCTTCTGGAACCTGGCGGCGTCACGGGTGAACAGGTCGGGATCGGCCAGCGCCGTCTCCAGCTTGGCGATCTCGGTGCCCAGCCTGTCCATGCGGGCCGGCAGCTCGTCCAGCTCGCGCTGGTCCTTGTAGCTCAGCTTGCCCCGCGGCTTCGCAGCCGCGGCCGGGGCGGCGGCCGGCTTCGGCTTGGCGGGGGCCGGGGCCGCCGGGGCCCGTGCCGGCCGCTGGACCAGATAGTCGGAATAGCCGCCGGCATATTCGGTGGCGGTGCCGTCGCCCTCCAGGGCGATGGTCGCGGTCACCAGCCGGTCGAGGAAATCGCGGTCGTGGCTGACCAGCAGCAGCGTGCCCTGGTAGTCGCCCAGCACGTCCTCCAGCAGGTCCAGCGTGTCCATGTCGAGGTCGTTGGTCGGCTCGTCGAGGATCATCAGGTTGCTGGGCTTGGCGAACAGGCGGGCCAGCAGCAGCCGGTTGCGCTCGCCGCCCGACAGCGCCTTCACCGGGCTGTCGAGCTGGCGGGTGTCGAACAGGAAGTCCTTCATGTAGCCGGCGACGTGCCGCGACTGGCCGTTCACCACCACCGCGTCGCCGCCGAACGGGCACAGCACCCTGCGGATGGTGTCCTCCGGGTTCAGCCCTTCGCGCCGCTGGTCGAAATAGGCGGCGTCGAGGTTGGTGCCGAGCTTCACCGTCCCCTCGTCGGGCTGCAACTGGCCGGTCAGCATCTTCAGCAATGTCGACTTGCCGGCGCCGTTCGGCCCGATCAGTCCCACCCGGTCGCCACGCAGGATGCGGGTGGAGAAGTTCCGCACGATGGTCTTGCGACCGTCCGGCGTGTCGAAGCCCTTGGAGATGCCGGTCGCCTCGATCACCAGCCGGCCGCCGCGCTCGGCCTCGGCGATGGCGAGCTTGGCCTGCTGGCCGCCCTTGATCTGCTCGGCGCGTTCGCCGCGCAGGTCGAGCAGGTTGCGCACGCGCCCCATGTTGCGGGTGCGCCGGGCCGAGATGCCCTCGCGCAGCCACTTCATCTCGCTTTCGATCTTGCGGTCCAGCTTGTGGGCCGCCGCCTCCTCGGTCTCGAACACCTCGGCCTGCCACGCCTCGAACTCGGCGAAGGGGCGGTCGGTGGAGCGGATGGCACCGCGGTCGAGCCACAGCGTCCGCCTGGCCAGCCGGTTCAGGAAGGCGCGGTCATGGCTGATCAGCAGCAGGCCGCCGCGGTAGGACAGCAGTTCCTCCTCCAGCCACTCGATGGTGGGGAGGTCGAGGTGGTTGGTCGGCTCGTCCAGCAGCATCACGTCGGGGTTGCCGACCAGCGTGCGGGCCAGCGCCGCCCGGCGCGACTCGCCGCCCGACAGCGTGTTGGGGTCGAGGCTGCCGTCGACCTGCAACTTGTCCAGCACGGCGTCCACCCGGTGCGATTCGTCGATCTCGTCGGCCGGCAGGCCCTGGACGACATAGTCGTGGACGGTGGCGCAGCCGGTGAAGTCGGGCTCCTGCGGCAGGTAGGCGATGCGGGCGCCGGGCTGGACGAAGACCGTGCCGCCGTCGGGCTGGATCATCCCGGCCAGCACCTTCATCAGCGTCGACTTGCCCGAGCCGTTGCGTCCGACAAGGCAGGCGCGTTCGCCGCGCACGATCGACAGGTCGAGGCCGTCGAACAGCGGGCGGCCGCCGAAGGTGACGGAGACGCCCTGGAGCGCCGTGATGGGTGCGGGAGGAGCCATGGACCGTTCGTGTGCCGGAAATACAGGGAAGGGGAAGCGTTATAGCCCGCCGCCCCCCTTCGCCGCGACCCGGAAAAACGGCTGGGCGGGTTGCGCCCGGCGGGTCAGCCCCCCTGCGGCGCCTCTATCGCGGCGGGGACGGGGGGCGGGGACGCGGGCTGGACGGCGGCGCCCGTCGGCGTCGGCACCTGCTGTTCCTGCATCTTGAAGCCGAAATAGGTGCCGTTGCTGATGCCGGTCAGGGCCAGCAGGTTGGGCGACAGTTCCGGCATGCCCAGCGTGCGGGTGACCTCGTAGAGGAAGGTGACGCCCAGCACGCCGGTCCAGGCCAGCAATTGCAGCCGGTGGACGTTGTAGCCGGCGGCATCGCTCAGCAGGTCGGGAAGCACCCCCTGCGAGGGCGGATAGATCGCCTCCAGCGCCGCCGCCATCGCCGCCCGGTCGGGTGGGGTCGCGGCCGCGGCGGCGGCATAGGCGGCGGCGTGCTGCAGGCGGCGGGCGTCGTCGTCGTCCGGCCGTCTGTCCTGGAAGGCCGCCAGCACCGAGGTGCCGCCGACGATTCCCATCAGCGCCATGGTACCGATGGTGATGGTGTCCATCGACCCGGTGATGGTCAGGATGGCGACATAGGAGGCGGTGACGATCCCGCTCCACCACAGGAGCTGGAAGCGCGCGAGGCTGTAGGGCGGCGCGTAGCCGGCCGGCATCGGGACGCCCGCGACGGGGGTGATGTCGTCGGACCGGCCGAACTGGCGGAAGAAGGCGAAGACGAACAGCGACGCCACCAGCAGGAACCACACCGCGGCCAGCCCGAGGTCGCGGTCGCTGGCGCCCCGGATGGTCACGAATTGCGGTACGGTGGCGATGCCGCCGGTTGCCGGTCCGAAGGCGACCGGCAGGGTCTTCGCCCCGGCCGGGCTGAAGAAGCCGTCGAAGGCGGCTTGCCAGGCTGCGCGCCTCCGGGCGGCGTCGTCGCCGTTGCCGGCGATCGAGGTCGAGGCCGTTCCCAGGATTTCCCCCTTGCCGTCGCAGGCGAAGCTCGCCGCCGTTCCGGGGATCGTGCGGCCGTTGACGACGAGGGCCAGCCCCTGGGCGTTCAGCGCCGCCGCCCGCGTGGCGCAGTCGGCTCCGGCCGGGGGCGCGCCGAGGGACATCGTCAGGGGCGTGCCCAGCACGACCACGTCATTGGCCATCCCGCCCGCAGCACCGGCGGCCGCGCTGCCGGCCATTCCCGTCTGGGCGCCGGCGCCGGAGAGTGTCGCCGCCATCACCCCGGTTCCCAGAAACGCTCCGGATAGCGCCCGGATGATCCATCGCCGCATCGTCGTTCCATCTCCCGGCCGCTTTGGGCATCGGCCCGCTCCGTCAGGACAGGATACGTCATTTTGCGGGTGAGATTATAAAGAAAATCAACCTGGAGAGGGAGGGGGCGCCGCGCCTGCGCGCCATGTCAGGAAAAAGCGGGAAAGCCTTCGCGTTCGCGACGGATCTGATCGTGGGCGGCATTCACCAGTGCCAGCTTGTGGGTCGCCAGTTCGATGAATTCCTGCGGCATGCCCTGGGCGACCAGCCGGTCCGGATGGTGTTCGCGCACCAGCGCGCGGTGGGCGGCCTTGATCGTCGCGTCGTCGGCGTCGTGCGGCACCCCCAGCACCTCGTACGGATCCTTGCCGTCCGGCTCGCCGGCCAGATGATGGCCGGCGAGGATGCGGCGGAAGGCGGCCTCGTCGAAGCCGAAGATGCGGGAGACGCTGCGCAGGTAGGCGACTTCGGTCTCGTGCAGTTCGTCGTCGGCCTCGGCGATCATCAGCAGGCTGTCGAGCAGTTCCTCCAGCACGGCATGCCGGTCCTCGAACAGGTTAGCGATCTGCCGGGCATATTCCTCGAATCCGCGGGTGTCTCGGCGGGCGAGGTCGAAGACGCGGCCGACATTCTCCAGCTCTTCCGGCGGGACGCGGAACAGGCGCTTGAAGGTATCGACCTCCACCCGCTTCACCACCCCGTCGGCCCGCGCCATCTTGGCGGCGAGTGCGATGACGCCGATGGTGAAGGCGATCGTCTGCTTCGCGTCCTCGGCCTCGGTGTCGGTCATCGTCCTGGCCGCCCCGTCCGATGGTCCGGCAGGCGACCAGCGGTCGACGGCGTAGCCGGCGAGACCGCCGAGCAGGGCGCCGAGCGGTCCTCCGCTGAAGAGGCCGGCCGCGCTGCCCAATATCCTGCCCCAGATGCTCATCGCCCGCTTCCATCCCCGACTAGGCAGGCTTCTCCGGAACGGGCCATGGGCCCGGCCGGGAGAAGCCTGCGGACTCTCTGGCTTCAGCAGGGTTTCCGCGCCCGCCCGTCCGTGGGCGGGGTTCGGAAACCCTGTTCAGGTGCCAATGATCGCCGGCAGCATAACGGCCGGCCGAAGGCCGGCCAACTGTGGCCTCGACGCAACAGACCAGCATTGTTCGCATTGCAAATTTCTAATAAGCGCTTGCGAAAATCGCGACCTGCGCCATGTTGCAATGCAACAAAAGCGGTGCGGCCGTCACGCGCCCTTGGCCGCCGGGCCGATCCTCGGGATCGCCGGGACGGTCTTTGAAGTCTGGGGAAAGACGTTCTGTGCGAATGCGTTTTCGGAATTCGGGAACCATGAGCAGAGCCATGCCTGTCATCCGCAAGATCATGCCCACCGAGCTGCGGCTCTACCGCGAGCATCTTCTGCGCCTCGACCGTGTCGACCGCTACGCCCGCTTCACCGGCACCCTGTCGGATGATGCGGTGAAGCGCCATTGCGCCGCCATCGACTGGGGGCGCACGGTCCTGCTCGGCGTCTTCGCGGACGGCACGCTGCGGGGGGCCGTCGAGCTGTGCGGCGACCGCATCCTGTGGCCCAACCAGGCCGAGATCGGCGTCAGCATCGAGAAGGCGATGCAGGGGCAGGGGGTCGGCAGCACGCTGGTCCGCCGCATCCTGACCGTCGCCCGCAACCGCGGCATCCGTCAGGTGCACATGATGTGCCTTGCCGACAACGTCCGCATGCGGGCGCTGGCCCGGCGATTCGGCGGTCGGCTGGCCCTGGATGGCGGGGAAATCACCGCGCAGTTCGAGCTCCCTCCGCCCAACCAGTTCTCCATCGCCCTGGAGACGCTGGAGGACGGCAACGGCGCGTTCAACAGCATCCTCTCCGGCGTGTCCGGGCTGGCCATGGCACGGCACCAGCCGCTGGCGGCCTGAGGATCCCCGTGCCCTTTCCGCCGCAGCGCCCGCCTCTTCCGGCCCACCGCCACGCAGGCTGTTGAATTTCGTCGCCGGATCGCGAAACTCCGCCCCACGCGCGGCGCGGTTGCCGCGCGGGGACTTCGGCGGCCGTATCGGTGGCCGCGACGGGCGGGTGCGACGATGGCTGAGAACGGAAAAGCGGTGGCTGGCGGAACCTCGGGCGAGGGCGGCGGCGAGTCGGGCGCGGGACGGCCGGCACGCTGGCAGTTCTGGATCGACCGGGGCGGCACCTTCACCGACATCGTCGGCCGCCGCCCGGACGGGGCGGTGGTCACCCACAAGCTGCTTTCCGACAACCCGGAACGCTACGCCGACGCCGCCGTCCAGGGCATCCGCGACCTGCTGGGGCTGAGCCCCGGCCAGCCGATCCCGGCCGACACGGTGGAGGTGGTGAAGATGGGCACCACCGTCGCCACCAACGCGCTGCTCGAACGTAAGGGCGAGCCGACCGTCCTGCTGGTGACCGAGGGGCTTGGCGACCAGCTCCGCATCGGCCATCAGGCGCGGCCGAAGATCTTCGCCCGCCGCATCCAGCTTCCCCACCAGCTCTATTCCCATGTGGTCGAGGTGCCCGAGCGGGTGATGGCCGACGGTCACATCGTGAAGGCGGTCGACCTGCACGCCGTCCGCCGCGGGCTTGAGGACGCCTACCGCCGCGGCTACCGTGCCGCCGCCGTCGTGCTGATGCACGGCTACCGCTATCCCGAGCACGAGCGCCAGGTCGCCTCGCTCGCCCGCGCCGTCGGCTTCACCCAGGTCTCGGTCAGCCATCTGGTCAGCCCGCTGATGAAGCTGGTCGGCCGCGGCGACACCACGGTCGCCGACGCCTATCTCTCGCCGGTGCTGCGCCGCTATGTCGACCGGGTGGCGACCGACCTCAGCGTCGACGGCACCCCGGTGCCGCTGATGTTCATGCAGTCGAACGGCGGCCTGACCGACGCCCACCGCTTCCAGGGCAAGGACGCCATCCTGTCGGGTCCGGCCGGCGGCGTGGTCGGTGCGGTGCGCACCGCGACGATGGCCGGCTTCGACAGGGTGATCGGTTTCGACATGGGCGGCACCTCGACCGACGTGTCGCATTATGCCGGCGAGTACGAGCGCGCCTTCGACGCGGTGGTGGCCGGCGTGCGGGTGCGGGCGCCGATGATGCACATCCACACCGTGGCCGCCGGCGGCGGGTCGCTCTGCGTCTTCGACGGCGCCCGCTTCCGGGTCGGGCCCGACAGCGCCGGCGCCAACCCGGGGCCGGCCTGCTACCGCCGCGGCGGCCCGCTGACCGTCACCGACTGCAACGTGATGGTCGGCAAGATCCAGCCGCGCTTCTTCCCCCGCGTCTTCGGGCCGGGCGGCGACGAGCCGCTGGACGCCGACGCGGTGAAGGCCCGCTTCACCGAACTGGCCGACACCGTCAACGCCGCCCTCGGCACCGCCATGACGCCGCAGGAGGTGGCGGAAGGCTTCCTGCGCGTCGCCGTCGACAACATGGCCAACGCCATCAAGAAGATCTCGGTGGAGCGCGGCTACGACGTCACCGGCTACACGCTGAACGGCTTCGGCGGGGCGGCGGGCCAGCATGTCTGCGCCGTCGCCGACGCGCTCGGCATGACGCGCGTGTTCCTGCACCCGCAGGCCGGCGTGCTGTCGGCCTACGGCATCGGGCTGGCCGACACCGTGGCGATCCGCGAGCGTGCCGTCGAGGGGCCGCTGAGCGACGCCGTCGTCGACCGGCTGACCATGCTGTTCACCGACCTGGAAAGCGAGGGACGGGCCGAGTTGGTCCGCCAGGGCGTCGCCGAAGGGCGGCAGGCGATCCATCGCCGCGTCCAGATAAAGGCTGCCGGGTCGGACACCACGCTGACCGTCGCCTTCGGGTCCAGGGTCGCGATGACCAAGGCGTTCGAGGAGGCGCACCGCCGCCGCTACGGCTTCCTCAGCCCCGGCACCGCGCTGGAGGTGGAATCGGTGACGCTGGAGGCGGTCGGCCTGACCGACGTGCTGGAGGATCCCGAGCATCCCACCAACTCCGTGCTGCCGCGCCGGATGGCGACCGTCGCAGTCCACACCGGCGGCCAGCGCCGCGAGGCGCCGCTCTATGACCGCAGCCAACTCCGGCCCGGCAACCGCGTCGTCGGCCCGGCCATCCTGGCCGAGGCGGTTTCGACCACGGTGATCGAGCCCGGCTGGATGGCCGAGGTGACGCGGCGGAACCACCTCGTGCTCACCCGGCTGGAGCCGGCGCCGCAGCGCACCGCCATCGGCATCAAGGGCGCCGCCAAGGTCGACCCGGTCATGCTGGAGGTCTTCAACAACCTGTTCATGTCGATCGCCGAGCGGATGGGCGTGACGCTGGAGAAGACCGCGCGCTCGGTGAACATCAAGGAGCGGCTGGACTTCTCCTGCGCCCTGTTCGACCGCGAGGGCGGCCTGATCGCCAACGCCCCCCACATGCCGGTGCATCTCGGCTCGATGGGGGAGAGCGTGCGGGCGGTGATCGGGCGCCGCGGCGGCGCCTTCGTGCCGGGTGAGAGCTTCGCGCTGAACGACCCCTACCATGGCGGGACCCACCTGCCCGACATCACCGTGGTCTCCCCGGTGTTCGACGAGGCGGGCGGCGAGCTGCTGTTCTTCGTCGCCTCGCGCGGGCACCATGCCGACGTCGGCGGCATCACCCCCGGCTCGATGCCGCCGGACAGCACCACCATCGCCGACGAGGGCGTGCTGTTCGACTGCGTGCCGCTGATCGAGGAGGGGCGGTTCCGCGAAGAGGGGCTGCTGGACCTCCTGCGCTCCGGCCCGCACCCGGCCCGCAATCCGGCGCAGAACATCGGCGACCTCAAGGCCCAGGTCGCGGCGAACGAGCAGGGCACCCGCGACCTGCATCGCGCCGTCCGCCTGCACGGCCTGCCGACCGTCACCGCCTACATGCGCCACGTCCAGGACAATGCCGAGGAGCAGGTGCGCCGCGCCATCGGCGTGCTGAAGGACGGTGATTTCGCGGTGACGCTGGACAATGGCGCGGAGATCAGGCTGCGGGTGTCGATCGACCGCGATGCCCGTTCCGCCCGTGTGGATTTCACCGGCACCAGCGCGCAGCTCGCCAACAACTTCAACGCCCCGTCGGCGGTCTGCCGGGCAGCGGTGCTCTACGTCTTCCGCTGCCTGGTCGATGACGAGATCCCGATGAACGAGGGCTGCCTGCGCCCGATCGAGATCGTGATCCCTCCGGCCTCGATGCTGGCGCCCGAGCCGCCGGCCGCCGTGGTCGCCGGCAATGTCGAGACCAGCCAGTGCATCGTCGACGCGCTGTTCGGGGCGCTGGGGGTGATGGCGTCGGCCCAGGGCACGATGAACAACACCACCTTCGGCAACGAGCGGCACCAGTATTACGAGACGGTCTGCGGCGGCTCCGGCGCCGGTGACGGCTTCGACGGCACCGACGCGGTGCAGACGCACATGACGAACTCCCGGCTGACTGACCCGGAGGTGCTGGAGTGGCGCTTCCCGGTGCTGGTGGAGAGCTTCCGCATCCGCCGCGGTTCCGGCGGCATGGGGCGCTGGCGTGGCGGCGACGGCGTGATCCGCCGTCTGCGCTTCCTGGAGCCGATGACGGCGGCCATCCTCGCCAACCACCGCAAGGTGCCCCCCTTCGGCCTGGACGGCGGCGGCGACGGCGCGGTCGGCCGGACCTGGGTCCAGCGCGGCGACGGCAGCGTGCAGGAGCTTGCATCGCAGGACCGCACCACCGTCCAGCCGGGCGATGCGCTGGTGGTCGAAACGCCGGGCGGCGGCGGCTTCGGGTCGGTGGGCTAGGGTCGGGGTGTGCTTGCCCCCACCCCAGACCTCCTCCGCTGGGCAGGGGTGGACGTTGGCTGAAGGCGGCGGAGTTCCCTCCCCCGCCCAGCGGAGGAGGGGCAGGGTGGGGTATATGGTGGGCGAAGATCGGCGCCTTACTCCGCCCGGTGCGGCGCCACGATGCCGAAGCGGTGCATCTGGCGATGGACGGTCGAGCGGTCGACCCCCATCGCCCTGGCCGTCGCCGAGACATTCCAGTGGTGGCGGCGCAGCGTCTCGCGCAGGCGGACGGCGGGGTCTTGTTCCGCCTCCTGTATCGCCTCTTCCGGCGGCTCCGGCCAGGCTTGGAATAGGCCGCTGCGCTGGACCGGCTCGGGGATGTCGGCGAGGTCGATCAGGCCGCCGTCGCTGACCGCGCAGGCGTAGTCCAACGCATTCACCAGCTCGCGCACGTTGCCCGGCCAGCGATGGGCCCGCAGGGCCGCCAGCGCTGCCGGCGTCAGCCGGTAACCGATCCCGTCGCGCTCGGCCCGGTCGGCGACCAGCCGTTCGATCAGCCAGTCGAGGTCGCCGCGCTGGCGCAGCGGCGGCACCGTGAATACGGCGCCATTGAGACGGAAGTACAAGTCGTCACGGAATTTCCCGGCCTTGACCAGCTCGATCAGGTCGCGGTGGGTGGCGCCGATGACCCGGACGTCGACCGAGACGGCACGCGTCCGGCCGATCGGCGTCACCTCGCGCTCCGCCAGGACGCGCAGCAGCCGGGTCTGCGATGGGAGCGGCATGTCGCCGATCTCGTCGAGGAACAGGGTGCCGCCGTCGGCCTCCAGGATCAGGCCCTTCTTGCCGCGCGAGGTCGCGCCGGTGAAGGCGCCGGGCTCGTAGCCGAACAGCTCGCTTTCGATCAGGTTCTCCGGCAGGGCGGCGCAGTTCACCGCCACGAAGGGTTTGCCGCGGCGGATGCTGGCGCGGTGCAGGGCCTTGGCAAGATGTTCCTTGCCGGTCCCGGTCTCGCCGTGGATCAGCAGGCTGACGCGGGTATTGACCAGCTTGGCGGCACGGGCCAGTACCGCCTTCAGCGCCGGGTCGCCACCGGAGACCGCGCGGAGCGGTTCCGGCAACGGTGGCGCCGTGTCGGCAGGTTCGGTGCCGTGGCTGCGCGGCAGGGCGACCGCCGGCGGCGGCATCGCCTGGGCGAACAGCGGCCGGCCGTTGCGGCGCAGGTGCAGCGTGCGCTGGTCGGTCGGCAGCGAGCGCACGAAATGGACGAGGTCGGCGACCTCGCAGTCGAACAGCTCCGCAAAGGACCGTCCGAGCGGCGACACCCCGTCCTCGGCCAGCAGCTCATGGGCGCGGTGATTGAAGCCGATGATCCGGCCGCCGCCGTCGAGCGCCAGGACGAAGTCGGGGTCGACCTCCGCGAACTCCTGCGAGGCGGCCAGCTTCACCACCCATTCCCGGCGGAAATTGTTGTAGAGGTTGGCCGTCTCGATCTTGTGGACGTAGGCCTTCACCATCTGCAGCGCCAGATACTGGCTGATCTTCGGTTCGGGCGAATGCAGCGCCGAGATGTCCAGCACCGCCGCCAGTTCGCCGCCGCTGTCGAAGACCGGCGCGGCCGTGCAGGTCAGCGGGATGTGGGTGGAGTCGAAATGGTCGGTCTGGTGGACGGTGAGGGACTGGCCGGTGGCGATGCAGGTACCGACCGCGCAGGTGCCGGCATGCTCCTCGTTCCAGTCCGATCCCAGATAGAGCCCGGCCCGGCGCAGGTGGTTGTCGAAGGTCGGGTCGCCGATGAAGTCGACTGTGACGCCGTTGCTGTCGGTCAACAGCATCACGTAGCCCATGCCGGCGACCTGCCGGTAGAGCGCCTCCAGCCCGAAGCGGGCCATCCGCAGGAACTCGTCCATCGCGTCGCGGTGAACGCGCAGCCGTTCCTGGGGCAGGATGTGCGGCTCGCGCCCGATGGTGGGGTCGAGCTTGTGGTCGGCGACGCAGCGCCGCCAGGAGGATTCGATGATGGAGTCGCGGCGCGACGGGACTCCGGCCGAAACCCGGACGAGTTCATCGATGTGGGCCGCGCGTGCGCTGTCCATGGTCGTGCCTCCCGGTCTTGCTGCTCACCCGATCCTGCTGTTTGCTTGTCAAGCAAATCAAACCGAGGCACACTAGCAATCGCGCGCCCCTGCTGGCAACGTGTGCTAAAGCATCAGGCGCACAATCGCTTGCCGACGCGCAGGCGGGTTGTGTGACCCTGCCGTCCGTGCGCCGCTTTCCGTCGGGGTCCGGCTTCCGGCGTTAAGGACATTTGCATGCATCCCGCCTCATGCTCCATAAAGCGGAGCAGGTTCGGCGGGAGCATTGGTCTTGCGGATTCTGATCGTCGACGATTCTCCTCGTCATCTAACGATGATGATGTACGAGCTGGGCAAGCTCGGATACGCCACCAGCGTCGCCGAAACCGGCACCGCCGCCATGGAGGCGGTCGCCCAGGAGCGGTTCGACGTGGTGATGGCGGACATCCGGCTGGCGGACATGTCCGGGCTGGAACTGTGCTGGCATCTGCGCACCGCCCAGGGGCTGCGACATCTCTACCTGATCCTGATGATCCCCGGCAGCATGACCGAGCAGTTCCACGAACTTGTGGAGGCCGGGGCGGACGAATTCCTGCGCAAGCCGCTGGATTGGAAATGGACGGCGGCGCGCCTGCTGGCGGCGTCCCGCGTGGTGGCGATGCAGCGCGACCTGGAGCGGCTGGCGACCACCGATGCGCTGACCGGGGCGCTGAACCGGCGCCGTTTCCTGGAGCGGGCGGCGGAGGAATACACGCGGTCCCGGCGGTACGACCGGCCGCTGTCGGTCGTGATGCTGGACATCGACCATTTCAAGCGGGTCAACGACAGCCACGGCCATGCCGCCGGCGACGACGCCATCCGCGCCACCGTCCGCGCCTGCAGGGAGAGCCTGCGCTCCAGCGACCTGATCGGCCGGCTGGGCGGCGAGGAGTTCGCCATCGTGATGCCGGAAACCCCGCCGATCAACGCCTACGGCGTCGCCCAGCGCGTCCGCGAGCGGATCGCCGCCACCGCGGTCCGCCTGGAGGCGGGCGGCGAGCTTCGCGTGACCGTCAGCCTGGGGCTGAGTTGGCTGAACGCCACCGACCGCAGCTTCGATCCACTGCTGGCCCGCGCCGACGCCGCGCTCTACCGCGCCAAGAACACCGGCCGCAACCGGGTTGAGGTCGAACCGCAGGTCACGCTGTCGCGTTCGCTGGCCGGGTAGGGACCCGGAGCGCTCCGATAGGAAAGATCATGGGTTCCATTGGCCGTGCCACAGTCGGGAGCCAATGGAGCCCAAAAGCGAAAAGCCCACCAAGTTATCAACTTGGTGGGCTTTTCTTGATGGTAGCAGCGGAGGGATTTGAACCCCCGACCAAGGGATTATGATTCCCCTGCTCTACCACTGAGCTACGCTGCCATCGTGTCTACCATCTGGCCCGTCGTTGCCGCCGGGAGCCGCTATATAGGATAGGGCGGCTTACCCTGTCAACGCGGATTTTTCGGGGCATCGCATTTTTTGCGCAGCCCCCGCCGACCCCCGCGAAAACCGCCTCAGGCGGCTGCCGCGGTGCCCGAAATCCAGCCGCCGCCCAGCACGCGATCCTCCTGGTAGACGACGCAGGCTTGGCCGGGCGCGATGCCGTGCTGGGGCTCGTGCAGCTCGACGCGCGCGGTCCCGTCGGGGCCGGCCCGCCAGGTCGCCGGCGCCGCCGGCTGGGCGGAACGCAGCTTCACCGAGACCTCGACGGACTGGCCCTCCGCCATGTCGGCGGCCAGCCAGTTGACGTCGCGCACCGTCACCAGTGCGCGGGCGAGGTCGCGGCGCGGGCCGACGACGACGCGCCGGCGCGCCGGCTCCAGGCGGACGACGTAGAGCGCCTCCTCCTCCTGGCCGCGGATGCCGCCGATGCCCAGGCCCTTGCGCTGGCCGACCGTGTAGTGGACCACGCCCTTGTGGCGGCCCAGCACGCGGCCGTCGACATGGACGATGTCGCCCGGCTCGACCGAGCCGGGGCGCAGCTTCGCCACCACCTCGGCATAGTTGCCGTTGGGGACGAAGCAGATGTCCTGGCTGTCGGGCTTTGCCGCCACCTCCAGCTCGTAGCGCTCGGCCAGCGCCCGCGTCTCGGGCTTGGTCAGGCCGCCCAGCGGGAAGCGGAGGAAGTCGAGCTGCTCGCGCGTGGTGGCGAACAGGAAGTAGCTCTGGTCCTTGGCCGGATCGATGGCGCGGTGGAGTTCCGCGCCCTGCCGGCCGGTGACGCGGCGCACGTAGTGGCCGGTGGCCAGCGCCTCGGCGCCGAGGTCGCGGGCGGTGTTCAGCAGGTCGCGGAACTTGACCCGCTGGTTGCAGCGCACGCAGGGGATCGGCGTCTCGCCGCGCAGGTAGCTGTCGGCGAAATCGTCCATCACGTCCTGGCTGAAGCGACCCTCGTAATCCAGGACATAATGCGGAATGCCGATGCGGTCGGACACCTGGCGGGCATCGTAGATGTCCTGCCCGGCGCAGCAGGCGCCCGGCTTCTGCAGCGCCAGTCCATGGTCGTAGAGCTGCAGCGTGATGCCGACCACGTCATAGCCCTCCTCCCGCAGCATGGCGGCGGTGACGGAGGAATCCACCCCGCCGGACATCGCCACGACGACGCGGGTGTCCTGGGGGCGCTTGGGGAGGCCGAGGGAGTTCATGGCGCCCTATATGGGGCTGACGGGCTGGCGGGGAAGGGGAAAGGGCCGCCGGGACCCGGCCCGGCGCGCGATGGCGCCATGCACGGACCCCGGTGGCGGAGACAGGGTTCCCCTCGTCCCGGGCGTCAGCCCCTCATCGCGTTGTTGCTGCCGCCGGGCAGGCGGACGACCAGGCCGTCCAGCTCTTCGGTCATGATGATCTGGCAGCCGAGACGCGAGGTCTTGGTCAGGCCGAAGGCGAGGTCCAGCATGTCCTCCTCGTCCTCCTGGGCCTCGGGCAGCACGTCGTACCATTCCGGCTCGATCACGACATGGCAGGTGGAGCAGGCGAGCGACCCTTCGCAGGCGCCTTCCAGGTCCAGGCTGTTCTTGTGGGCGATCTCCAGCACGGACAGGCCGAGCGGGGCATCGACCTCGCGGCGGGTGCCGTCGGGCTCGATGAAGGTCATCTTGGGCATGGGAACCTCGTCTTTCCTTGGGTTTGCCTAGCGGACAATGATCTTGGGTGGGGGGGTGGTTCAGCGCGGCGCCAGGCCGGTGCGGCGGGTGCGGGCCTCGGCGGCCATCGCCTCCAGCCGTTCCAGCCGGGCCAGGATGCGGGCGGCGCCATCGGTGCCGTGGCCGTCGGGTCCGCCGTCGCTCTGCGCCTTGCGGAAGGCCGGTGCCAGATACTTGATGCAGGCCTCGACCCGCTGGCCGAGGTCCAGCCCGATGCGGTCGAGTTCGCCGGCGTCCTGTGCGCGCTCCAGGCGCGCCTGGAGGTCGGCGATCTCCTCGTCCTCCTCGTTGCCGGCCGGCACGCCGCCGAGCAGCGAGAGCAGGGCATGCGCGCGGCGGATCGGGTCGCGCAGGACCTCGTAGGCTTCGTTCAGCGCCTCGGCCTGTGCCTTCGCGTTGGCCTGCTGGCGCGGGCCGCGGGCGGTGAAGCGCTGCGGATCCATGGCGCGGGTGAAGCCGGCATGCTGGCGGGCGAGCTGCTCCGGGTCGATGTCGAACCGGCGCTCCATTCCCAGGCGGGTGAAGGGATCGAGCGGGCGCGGCGGCTGGGCGGCGCCGCAGGCATGGCAGAACAGGGCGCGCGGCGCCACCGGACGGCCACAGGTGCCGCAACCCTCCAGGTCGCCGGGGATGGTGCCGGAAATCCCGCCGGAGCCGGAGGAACCGGCTTTGGGTGGGCCGGATTTGGGCGGACCGGATTTGGAACGGGTCATGCGCGCAGTCCGTCAGACGCCAGAAGGGTCGGTTGCAGGGGCCGGCCGCCGGGATCGGCATCCCGGCGGGGCGCCGCCATCGCGGCGGGCGCTCCATCCGCGGGGTCATACCCAGAAGCCGCAGCGGGCGCAATGCGCGAATGCGGTCGGGCCATGCGGGGGACAGAAGGTCGCGTGGACGGCCGGCGCGGCCGGGCGGCGCCATGGGCCTCGATGCGGCCGTCGCCACGGCCGTCGCCACGGCCATTGCCGCCGCCATCGCCGTCGATGGGGATGCCGCCGGGAGCACCCATGGCCGTCAACCGCCCATGCGCAGGGCGCGCCGAGCCATGGTCGCCCATGCGGTCAGGAAACGGTCGACGGTCTCGTCGTCGCTGGTCCAGCCCAGGCTTACGCGGATCGCGCAGGCGGCGGACCGGTCGTTCTCGCCCATCGCCGCCAGCACATGCGACGGCTTCACCTTGCCGCTGGAGCAGGCCGATCCGGCGCTGACCGCCACCCCGGAAAGGTCGAGCGTCATCACCTGCGTCTCGCCCGGCAGGCCCGGCAGCAGCAGGCAGCTCGTGTTCGCCACCCGCGCCGCGCCGGCGCCCATCACCCGCGCCTGCGGAAAGGCGGCCAGCGCCTCCGCCTCCATCCGGTCGCGCAGGGCGGCAAGGTCGGCCACCGCCGGCAGCCCCTCCAGCGCCAGGCGCGCCGCGGCGCCGAAGCCGACGATGCCCAGGAGATTCTCGGTGCCGGCCCGCTTACGCCGCTCCTGCCCGCCGCCGCGGATCAGCGCCTCCGGCTCCAGGCCCTCGCCCAGCACCAGCGCGCCGACACCGGCCGGGCCGCCCAGCTTGTGCGCCGACAGCGTCATCAGGTCGGCGCCGAGATCCGGCATGGACAGGGGCAGGCGCCCGGCCGCCTGGACCGCGTCGCAATGGAGAAGGGCGCCGCGGGCATGCGCGAGGCGCGCCGCCTCCGGGACCGGCTGGACCACCCCGGTCTCGTTGTTCACCAGCATCAGCGAGACCAGGGCCGCGTCGCCGTCGGCCAGGCCGCGGTCGAGTTGGCCGAGGTCGGCGCGGCCGTCGCCGGTCACGCCGAAGCGGCCGGCGTCCGGGCGGGCCGCCAGCACGGACTCGTGCTCGATGGCCGAGGTGAGGACGCGGCGGCCGGCGAATCCGCGCAGCGCGAAGTTGTTCGCCTCCGTCCCGCTGCCGGTGAACAGGACCTGCCCCGGCCTCACCCCGGCAAGCGCCGCCACGGCGGCGCGCGCCTCCTCGACCGCGCGGCGGGCGCTGCGGCCGAAGGCGTGCACGGACGACGGGTTGCCGACCAGATCCATGGCCTGGGTCATCGCCGCCTTCACCTCCGGCTTCAGCGGCGTGGTGGCGTTGTGGTCGAGATAGGCGCCGGTCCGCCGGGGCGGGGCGCCGGGAAGGGAGGTCACGGTTCGATGCCGTCGGCTGGGCTGGTCATTCAGCGGCGACCGCCGCCTCCTCGCCGTCGGCCGGCGCCGGGCGCAGCAGGTTCAGGCCGCTGGTGCCGATGATCCGGCGATCCACCACGTCGGCGACGGTCACGGAGCTCAGATACATATGGATCTGGTTGCCCAATTCCTCCCACAGGTCGTGGGTCAGGCAGCGCGAGCGGTTGGTGCGGCAGCCCTGCGGCGTGCCGTTGGCGCAGCGGGTGGTGCGGATCGGCTCGTCCACCGCGAGGATGATGTCGGAAACCCGGGTCGCGTCGGCCGGGTGAGCCAGCAGGTAGCCGCCGCCGGGGCCGCGCACGCTCTTGACGAGACCGCCCTTGCGCAGCTTGGCAAAGAGCTGCTCCAGGTAGGAGAGCGAGATCTCCTGCCGCTCCGCGATGTCGGCCAGAGCCACCGGGCTGCCCTTGCTGGTGGCGGCCAGATCGACCATCGCCATCACGGCATAGCGTCCCTTGGTGCTGAGTCTCATCGCGTTTCTCCTTGCGCTTCGTGCAACCCGCCGTTGCGGGCCGGCATCGTCTCGGTCTCGATATGGGGAAGGTGGGGCGGGCGGTCCGGCGTCGGGGCGGCGCCCCGGCGGCCGGACGGTTCGCCCTCCAGCTCGCCGACGCGGGCCTGCAGGGCCGTCACCTGGTCGAGCAGGCCGGACAGCGCGCGGGCCACCGGGTCGGGAATGTCGCCGCAGGGTGTGCCGTAGGGGAGGAACTTCCGCGTCTCCGCGCGGTCGCGCGGCACCACCGGCTTGGCGGGAATGCCGACGACCGCGGTGTCGGCCGCCACGTCGGCCACCACCACCGCGTTGGCGCCGATGCGCGCCCCGCGTCCGATGGTGATGGCGCCCAGGATCTTGGCGCCGGCCCCGACGATGACGCCGTCACCCAACGTCGGATGGCGCTTGCCGGGATTGAGCGAGGTGCCGCCCAGCGTCACCCCGTGATAGAGCATGACGTCGTCGCCGATTTCCGCCGTCTCGCCGATGACGACGCCCATACCGTGATCGATGAAGAAGCGCCTGCCGATGGTGGCGCCGGGATGGATCTCGATGCCGGTCAGCGAGCGGGCGACCTGCGAGACGAGACGGGCGGCCAGGTGCCAGCCGGCGTCGCGTGCCCGCCGGGCGACGCGGTGCAGCACGATCGCGTGCAGGCCGGGGTAGCACAGCGCGACCTCCAGCCGGGACCGCGCGGCGGGGTCGCGCGCCATGATCCCGTCGATCTCTTCGCGAAGATGCTTGAACACGCCATCACCCGCCGTGGTATAGTCCGCCGCTCTCGTCGGCCGCCCGCGTCCGGCTTCGGCCGGCGGCTTCGTCCGCCGCGGCGGACCTGGTCGCGCACGGCCGGATCGGGGGCGCGGGTCAGGCGGGTTGCCCCGGAGGACGTCAGGACGCATATATGATGACCAAGCAAAACGGTCAAGAATTGTGTGTCGAAGACCCCACTGGAAAAGCGGGAAACCCGTGACGGGCCGGTCGGCCCGGACGTCGGGGCGGAAGGGCCGGCTCGTCCGGCCCGGCGCTGCGGCGGTCTCAATAACCCTTTGTCCGCGTCAGGAACATCGTTCCCATGCCTGAAGTGCTCTTCAACGGTCCCGCCGGTCGCCTGGAAGGCCGTTACACCCACGGGAAGCAGCCGAACGCCCCGGTCGCGCTGCTGCTGCATCCGCACCCGCAGCACAATGGGACGATGAACAACAAGGTGGTCTTCGCCCTATTCCAGTCCTTCACCAAGCGCGGCTATTCGGCCCTGCGCTTCAATTTCCGGGGCGTCGGGCGCAGCCAGGGCACCTACGACAAGGGCGAGGGGGAGCTGGCCGACGCCGCCGCCGCGCTGGACTGGCTGCAGACCTACAACCCCAACGCGCCGCTCTGCTGGATCGGCGGCGTGTCGTTCGGCGCCTGGATCGGCATGCAACTGCTGATGCGCCGGCCGGAGATCGACGGCTTCGTCTCGGTCTCGCCGCCGGCCAACCTCTTCGACTTCTCGTTCCTGGCGCCCTGTCCGTCGTCCGGCCTGATCATCCATGGCGACCGGGACGAGGTGGTGCCCCAGGCCGCGGTAACCAAGCTGGTCACCAAGCTGTCGCACCAGAAGGACATCCGCATCGACCATCGCGTCGTCCCGGGCGCCAGCCATTTCTTCGTCAACCGCACCGACGAGCTGGCGCTGCAGGTGGACGATTACCTGGACAAGGCGCTCGGCAACCCGATCGCCGCCGTGGCGGAGTAGGCCGCGGCCGCTCCTCCGGTCCTCTCCCGCCACAGGCGGGACGGGCCGGAGAGCGTCGGCGGCACCGGCCTCACTCCTCGCAGTCGAGCACCCACACATCGTAGATCGCGTTTTCCATCGCCGACAAAGCGGGGCTGGACGCGAACATCCAGCCGCTGAACACCGCCTCGGCCTGTTCGCCCGGCTTGACCTCGGTCACCTCCAGGAAGGCGGCGGATTCCGGGGTCTCGATCGGCGGATTCTCCCGGCAGGCGCGCAAGGTGATGCGCAGGCTGCCCATCGTCTTGGTCTCTCCCACCTTGATGGTGAAGGTGGAGGTCCGGGCGGTCACCTTGTCCAGCCATTGCAGCTTGGCGCCGGGGCGCTCGATCATCTGCTCCGGCACCGGCGCGGCCTGGGCGGCGAGGGGAAGGAACGTGCTGCCGGCCAGCGCAGCCGCGAGCGCCGCGCGCTTCAGACGGAAAGACATCGGCCGGGAAGAGAGCGGCCGGGAAGAGAGCGGGGACTTCGTCACGTCGGATCGCTTGCGTAATTGCGGACGGCGCCCGGTGGGATGGCGGGAACGTGTCCCGCCATCCCACCGGGACGCTCCGCCTTCTAGCCCGGAAGCGTGGGCAGCGTCCAGTGGCGGACGACGCCGGAGCCTCCCGCGTCCGGACGGGCAGGCGTCAGCGCGTGGTGCGGGAGGCCGGGGCGCTGTAGGTGGCGCCGGAGCCGTCCTGGTTGCGCTCCTCGACCTTGTCGGTCACCGCACCCGCGCTGGCGCCGGCCGCGGCGCCGACCACCGCCCCGACCGGGCCGCCGACCACCGCGCCGGCCGCGGCACCGCCCAGTCCGCCGCTGGCCGATTTCTCCTCCATCGTGTTGCCGCAGGCCGCGGTCGCAAGGGCCAGCCCCAGCACGGCCAGAACAGACAAACGCATGGCAGTTCCTCCTCGGTCTCGTTCGGATGCCGTAGCCCAACGCAAAGGCGCGGCCGGAGGTTCCGGCCGCGCCTCAGCTCGCGGGATGCCGTTCGGTGACCGGAGGAGCGCTACAGCTTCGGCGGCTGGGCCGGGGGCTGGGTGCCGGCCTGGCCATTGGCCTGGCCATCCGGCGAGTCGCCGGGCTTGCTCATGTTCTGCAGCGAGAAGATGACCTGGCCCAGGAGCTGCTCAAGGCCGGGGGTGCTCTGCGTGAACTCGATCTTGCCGTTCGGCTTGATCATGTCGGGGTCGCCACCGGGTTCGAGCGACAGGAACTTGCCGCCCAGCAGGCTTTCCGAGGCGATGACCGCGGCGGTGTCCTTGGGCAGCTTCACCGAATTGTCGACCGACAGATGGACGACCGCCTGGTAGGAGGCCGGGTCGAGGCTGAGGCCGGTGACCGTGCCGACCTTCACGCCGCTGATGCGGACGTCGGCGCCGCTCTGCAGCCCGGTGATGCTGCTGAAGTTGGCGGTGACGTCATAGCCCTGCACCTTGCGCAGGTCGGCGCTCTTGTAGGCGAAGGCCAGGAAAACGGCGGCCACGGCGAGCACGACGCCGCCCAGCACGGTTTCGATCACATTGCGGCGCATGAAACTATCCTGCAGCGGGTTCCCGAATCGAAACCCGGCCCGAAAGGGCCGGGTCGTCCGCTCTGACGTGACGGATCAGGTCGGCGGTGACGGATCAGCTCGGAGTCCAGGGCTCGTAGTCGCCGGTGGCCGGGACGCGCTTTCCGCCGGCCAGGACATGGCCGGGCGGCCGGTAGGCCTGGACCGTGCCCGACAGGTTCGGCAGATGCTCCTTCTGCCACGGCTTGTGGAAGGCGCTGGAGCCTTCCGGCAGCGGATCCTTGGTGGTGTGGTGCAGCCAGGAGTGCCATTCCGGCGGGATCTTCGACGCGTCGGGCTCGCCGGCATACAGGACCCACCGGCGCTCGCGCGTGCCGGCCTTGGTGTCCTTGGAACGGTAGTAGACGTTGCCGAAGCGGTCGCTGCCGACCTTGGCGCCCCGACGCCACGTGACGTAACGGATGTGGATGTTCGCCAGTTTGGTGAACAGGGAGATCGGCTCGCTCATCGTCGCTCACGAATTCCGGGGTCTGACCTCCGCCTGCGCGGGGCCGGTCGAATGCGGGCCGCACTATGACACCCCGGGCGCCGCGCGTCCACCGTTGGTGACGCCCGCGCCCATCCGCCAGGCGGAAAGGGGGTAGTGGCGGGAAGATCCGCCTACTGCAGGCGGGTGGCGGCGATCGCCGCCCTGTCCACCGGCGTCGCGGTGCAGCCGCCCAGGGTGGGGCCGACCGGAAGCTCGCCGAAGGCGGCCAGCGCGCCCTCGGCCTTCAGGCGGCCGACGAAGCCGGGCTCCTGCCCCCGGGCGACCCAGGCGAAGCCCAGCCAGGTGGAGCGGACCGGCTCGCCACCGGCGCGCACCATGGCGGCCAGCGCATCGGCGTCGCTGGTGCCGGGGCGGAACACCGCCAGCATCAGCCCGCCGGTCGAATCCGGCAGCGCCGCCCGCTGCAGCGACAGCCCCATCAGCGCCGCCCACACCAGCAGCACGCCGGCGAACAGGCCGGCGGCCAGGCCGTGGCTGATCGGCGGTGCGGAGGGGGCGGGGCGGTCGCTCATCGCCGTCATCCTACGCCTTCGCCTCCGCCGCCGCCAGCGCCGGCGCCGGCTTCTCGTCGATCGGCCAGTGGACGATGGTGGCGAACATGGCCAGGGCGACGCCCAGCCACCAGACGACGTCGTAGGACCCGGTGCGCTCGTACAGCACGCCGCCCAGCCAGACGCCGAGGAAGCCGCCGACCTGATGGCTGAAGAAGGCGAAGCCGTAGAGGGTGCCCATGTAACGGGTGCCGAACATCAGCGCGACGAGGCCCGAGGTCGGCGGCACGGTCGACAGCCACAGCAGCCCCATCACCGCGGCATAGGCGACGACCGTGACCGGCGAGATCGGCAGCAGCACGAAGGCGGCGGTGGCGATGCCGCGCGAGAAATAGTTGGCGCACAGCAGGTAGCGCTTGCTGACCTTGCCCGCCAGCACGCCCGACGCGTAGGAGCCGACGACGTTGAACAGGCCGATCAGCGCCAGCGCCCAGGCGGCGAGCGAGGGGCTGATGCCGGCGGCGGTCAGGTAGGGCGGCAGGTGGGTGGTGATGAAGGCGAGCTGGAAGCCGCAGACGAAGAAGCCGGCGACCAGCAGCACGTAGCTGCGGTGCTGGAACGCCTGGCGCACCGCGGCGACGAAGCCGATGTTCGCCCCGGTGACCGCCGGGCCGGCATGGGCCGCCATTCCCCTGGGGCCGGGAAAGACCAGCGCCAGCAGCGGTATCGCAAACATCGACGCCGCCATCAGCAGCAGGGCGGTCTGCCAGCCGAAGCCGGCGATGAAGGCCTGGCCCATCGGCGCGAACAGGAACTGGCCCAGCGACCCGGCGGCGGTGGCGATGCCGATCGACCAGGTCCGCTGTTCCGCCGGCAGCAGGCGGGTGAAGCCGGCGATGATGATGCCGAAGGATGCCCCCGACAGCCCGAGCCCGATCAGCACGCCCGCCGTCAGGTGCAACTCCAGGCTGGTCCCGGCATAGGGCATCAGCGCCAGGCCGGCCGCATACAGCAGCCCGCCGCCGGCCAGGACCGGCGCCGGCCCGTAGCGGTCGGTCAGCGCACCGGCGAAGGGCCCGCCGGCCCCCCACAGGATGTTCTGGATCGCCATCGCCAGCGCGAAGACGTCGCGGCCCCAGCCGCGGGTGTCGGACAGCGGCCCGATGAACAGCCCCATGCTGGAGCGCGGTCCGAAGGCCAGCATCGAGATCAGGCAGCCGCAGACGATGACGACGGCCGGCGTCCTCCAGGAGGAGCGGGCCGGTGCGGGGGGGACGGTGGACAAGGGTTCTCTCCCGGAAGCCGGCGGCCGGTCCTGCCGGCCGGTCTGGCCCGATTGCGGACCATAGGAGCCCTGACGATAGGCCGGGCTCAACAGTTCGGCAAATTCATAATCGGCAATCGGGTCATTCCGCGGCGGAATGCAGGACAGGGGCGCAGGCGTCGAGCTGCCGGTGCAGCACGGCTTCCAGCCGGTCGAACACCGGCCCGATGCGGCCGGCCGTACGGGCCTGCACCAGCCAGACCGTCACCCTCAGCCGGAAGCCCGGTACGTCGACCGGGCGCAGCGAGGACGCGGCGGGGATGGGCGCGATCAGGCGCAGCGGCGCCAGCCCGTAACCGACCCCCCGCGCCACCAGCGCCACCAGCAGGCTCTGGTCGAAGGCCTCCACCGTTACATTCGGCTGCTGGCCGAGGGGCGCCAGCGCGAGGTGCAGCGCGTTGCGGTAGCGGCAGCCGCTGGGCTGAAGCACCCAGCCGCGGCTGTTCATCGCGGCGAGGCCGGGGTTGGGAGTGCCGTCGGGGCCGGCGACGATGCTGACCGGTTCGCTGCTCAGGCGCCGGACCGGCAGATCCTCCGGCGGCTCCTCGTCCTCGCACAGCAGGACCAGGGCGCCATCGAGGCTGCCGGCCCGGACCTGCTCGATCAGCGGCGTGCTCCAGTCCGACTGCAGCCGGAAGGTCAGGCCGGGGAAGCCGGCGCGCAGCTCGTCCAGCGGCCGCCCGGCCGCCAGCGCGGTCAGCACATGCGCAACACCCAGCTTCAGCAGTCCGCGCGGCTCCGCCGCTCCGGCGAAGGCGTCGGCGAAGTCGCCGGCGGCGGCCAGGACGCGCCGTGCATGGGCCAGCGCCAGCTCGCCGTCGCGCGTCAGCGCCAGGGGTTTGGTCTGGCGGTCGAACAGGACGACGCCCAGCTCCGCCTCCAGCCTCTGGATCAGGCGCGACACCGCCGACTGCGTCAGGCCGAGACGGTTGCCGGCCTCCTGCACCGACTGGGCGTCGGCGACGGCGATGAAGGTTCGGATCTCGTTGAGCTTCATGGCCCGCCATGGTGGACAGCGATGGGGGCGGCGCTGCGATGCGCCGTCCCGTCTGGCGCACAAGTGTCGGGTCGCGCTACCGTCGGGTCAAGCCATCGATAGGGAGCTTCCCATGACCACTCCGCCTGCCGACCGCTCCAGCCGCGAATATCCCGACCGCCCCTGGGTCGGGGTGGGGGTCGTCGTCTGGCGGGGCGACCGGGTGCTGCTGATCAGGCGGGGCAAGGCGCCGCGGCTGGGCCAATGGAGCCTGCCGGGCGGCGCCCAGTCGGTGGGCGAGACGGTGTTCGAGACCGCGGTGCGCGAGGTCCGCGAGGAAACCGGGCTGGAGGTGGTGCCGACCGGCATCGTCACGGTGGTGGACGCCATCACCCCCGACGCCGAGGGGCGGGTGCACTTCCATTACACGCTGGTCGAGGTGGCCGCGGAAAGCGCCGACGGTGACGCGGTCTGCGCCGACGACGCCCTGGAAGCCTGCTGGGCCACCGCCGACGAGGCGGCGGAGCTGACCGAATGGGACGAGACCCGGCGGGTCATCCTGCTTTCGGCGTCGCAGCGCCCTTCACCTCCGCCCCCGGCGCCCGGGACCCCGGCACCGTCGCGGTGAGTCCCAGGCGGGAGAGGAAGTCCGGCACCCCGTCGGTGGGCAGCGGCCGCGACAGCCAGAAGCCCTGCAGCGTGTCGCAGCGGTAGGCCTGCAGGAACAGGCGCTGCTCCGGCGTCTCCACGCCCTCGGCGACGGCCGTCAGGTCGAGCGCGTGGGCCATCGCCACCACGGCCTGGACGATGGCGGCGGCATCACGGTCCTCCACCATCGCCTGGACGAACTGCTTGTCGATCTTCAGCGATTCGACGGGAACCCGCCTCAGGGTCGCCAGGGAGGACCAGCCGGTGCCGAAATCGTCGAGCACCAGCCGCACGCCCGCTCCGCGCAGTTGCACAAGCGCCTCGCGGGCGTTCTGCGTCTGCCCGAACAGGGCGGTTTCGGTCAGCTCCAGCTTGAGGTTCGCAGCCGGCAGGCCGCTGTCGGCCAGCACGCCCAGCACCATACGGACGAGGCCGGGATCATCGAGCTGGCGTGCCGACAGGTTCACCGAGACCGGAACGTCGGCCATGCCGGTGCGCTGCCATTCGGCCGCAGCGGCGCAGGCGGTCCGCAGCGACCATTCACCGAGAAGGTGGATCGCCTTGCCCTGCTCGGCCATCGGCACGAAGACGTCGGGCGGAAGCATGGTGCCGTCCGACAGCCGCCAGCGCGACAGCGCCTCGAAACCGGTGAGGCGGTTGGTGAAGACGTCCGCCTGCGGCTGGTAGACCAGGAACAGCTCCTGGCGGTCGATGGCATCCCGCACCCGCTCGGCGAAGCCGTCCCCGGCGCCGTCCGGGTCGGGCGGGAAGAGACCGGAGGCGGACATGTCGGACCCGGCCGCGTCCGAAGCCGCTTTGTCGGACCCGCCCAGCACTGGTCTGTTCGCTTCCGATCCCGGCCTGCCGGCCCCGGCGTTCCCAGGTCCGTTGGACGTCGCGCGCCTGTTCGCCACCGCTTGCTCCCTTGCGACCGCCGTTGCCCGAAGGCGTCCGGCCTCCTCGGAATAACAAACATATTAACGGTTTGTTAACCATGTCGCGAAAGAGCTTGGCGAATTTTAAATGGTTACGAAAGAGTTAAGATCGCTGCGGCGGTGACAAGAAATGGGCGGTCCGGCGGCCCATCGGCAGCCTGCCGGAGGGATAGGAGTCACGCCCAAGTGGTTCCATGTTTGAGCCTGCTCGGCAACAGCTCCCCCGATTGATCGAGCACCGGGTAGGCGGCGGCGACGAGGTGGGCGTTGATCCGGCGCAGGTCACGCAGGATATCGAGGTGAAGGGCGCTGGTCTCCACGCTCTCGGTGCGGCCGGCGCGCAGCCGGGCGAAATGCGCCTCGGTCGCCAGCGTCTCCATGTCGCGGATCACCTCCTTCTCGCGCATCAGCGCGCGGGCGGACCGCAGGTCGCCGGAGACGAACACCGCCGCCGCCAGCCGCTGGGTTTCGCTCAGCCGTTCCAGCATGCCGGCGATCTCGGCCGCCCCCTCGGACGAGAAGCTCAGCTTGCGCCGGATCTTCTTGGACGCCGCCTCCATCAGGTTGCGGTCGACGATGTCGCCGACATGCTCCAGGTTGATCGTGAAGGTCAGCACGTCCGAAACCCGCCGGGAATCCCGTTCGTCCAGATCCTCGACGTTGATCTGGGTGAGGTAGCGCTTGATCGCGTCGTGCAGGCGGTCGAGCACATCGTCCATCCGGCGGATTTCCTGGACGCGCTTGCGGTCATCGCTGTGCAGCACGTCGAGCGCGCCGCGCAGCATGGCATCCACCGTGTCGGCCATCCGCAACGCCTCGCGCACGGCGTTGGCGATGGCGAGGTGCGGTACCCGTAGGGCGCTGCGGTCCAGGTAGAGTGCCGCCGCCGGGTCCGACACGGCGATCCGCTCCGGGAACAGCCGCACCAGCAGACGGGCGAACCAGGGCAGGGGACCAATGAACAGGGCGGCCAGTGCCACATTGAAGAGCAGGTGGAAGTTGGCGGCCAGCCGGGTTGCGTCGGGCGACAGCATCTGCAGCCCGGCGGTGATCGGCTCCAGCAGCGGCACCACCAGGATGCAGCCGATCAGCCGGTTGACCAGATTGCCGACCGGCAGGCGCCGGGCGGCCGGGTTGCCGCCGTCGCCGCCGGGGCCTTCGATGATCGGGTTGACCGCGCTGCCCAGGTTGGCGCCGGCCACCATGGCGACCGCGGCCTGCGGCGAGATCACGCCGCCGCCGGCCAGCGAGGCGATCAGCAGGATGGCGGCGACGCTGGAATGGGCAGCCCAGGCCAGCAGCGCGGCCAGAAGCACCGCCACCAGCGGGTCGGACGTCAGCATCCCCATCATCCGCTGCAGCATCGGCGCATTCTCCGCCGGCGCGATGGTCGCCAGCAGCAGGTGCAGGGCCAGCAGCATCAAGCCCAGCCCGATCCCGACGCGGCCGAGGTCGCGGCTGCGCGTCTTGCCGCCGCGGCGGAAGGCAAGGAAGCCGCCCAGCAGCAGGACCGGCGCCACATGGGAGACGTCGAAGGCAAGGAGCTGGACGATCAGGGTCGAGCCGACATTGGCCCCCAGCATCACCGCCAGGGCAGGCATCAGCGACACGAGCCCGGTGGCGGTGAAGCCGGTGACCATCAGGCCGGTGGCGGTGCTGCTCTGCAACAGCATGGTGATGCCCATGCCCGACAGGAAAGCGGTCCAGCGGTTGCGCAGGCCGGCCCCCAGCACCCGGCGCAAATCGGCGCCCAGCGCGCGGGTCAGCCCGCTCTGCACCATGTGCAGCCCCCACAGGAGCAGCACGACGTTTCCGGCCAGTTCCAGCAGCACCCGTGTCGCCTGCATCGCTCCCCCTTCGTCATGCCAAGGGATGCGCACAGGGAGCACCCCTGACCGAAGGGTAGGGCGCACGGATTGTTACGACAATATGACAGTTGGATGACAGCGGAGGTGCAGGAGGGGCGAAGGCGCTGCCGCGGCAGCGCCTTCGGTCACCCCGAGCCGCGTCCCGCGGCTGTCAGACCCCGCGCCGCGTCCCGCGGCTGTCAGACCCCGCGCCGCGTCCCGCGGCTGTCAGACGTTGAAGCGGAAGTGGAAGATGTCGCCGTCCTGGACGACGTATTCCTTGCCTTCCTGGCGCATCTTGCCGGCGTCCTTCGCCCCCTGCTCGCCGCCCAGCGTGACGTAGCTGGTGAAGTCGATGGTCTCGGCACGGATGAAGCCGCGCTCGAAGTCGGTGTGGATGACGCCGGCGGCCTCGGGGGCCTTGGCGTTGCGCCGCACGGTCCAGGCGCGCGCCTCCTTCGGGCCGACGGTGAAGAAGGTGATCAGGTCGAGCAGCTTGAAGCCGGCCCGGATCAGCTTGTTCAGGCCGGTCTCCTCCAGCCCCATCGACTCCAGGAACTCGGCCTTCTCGGCGGGATCGGAGAGCTGGGCGACCTCGGATTCGATGGCGGCGGAGATCACCACGACCTCGGCGTTCTCGGCCTTGGCCTTCTCGGCGACCTTGGCGGAGAAGGCGTTGCCGGTGGCGGCCGACGCCTCCTCGACGTTGCAGACATAGAGCACCGGCTTGGAGGTGAGCAGCATGAACTGCTTGAACACCGGCACCTCGTCGTCCGACAGCTCGACGACACGGGCCGGCTTGCCGTCCTGCAGCACCTTCAGGGCGCGCTCCATCAGGTCGGCCTTGACCTTGCTGTCCTTGTCGCCGCCCTTGGCCTTCTTCTGCAGGCTGGTGATCTGGCGCTCCAGGCTCTCCATGTCGGCGAGCATCAGCTCGGTCTCGACCACCTCGGCATCGCGCAGCGGCTCGACGTTGCCCTCGACATGGGTGATGTCGTCGTCCTCGAAGCAGCGCAGCACATGGACGATGGCGTCGACCTCGCGGATGTTGGCGAGGAACTGGTTGCCGAGGCCCTCGCCCTTCGAGGCGCCGCGGATCAGGCCGGCGATGTCGACGAACTCAAGCTGCGTGGGGATGATCTTCTGCGACTTGGCGATCTCCGCCAGCTTCTCCAGCCGCGGGTCGGGCACGCCGACGCGGCCGACGTTCGGCTCCTTGGTGCAGAAGGGGAAGTTCGCCGCCTCGGCCGCCTGGGTGGCGGTCAGCGCGTTGAACAGGGTCGACTTGCCGACGTTCGGCAGGCCGACGATGCCGCAATTGAAGCCCATGTGGGTGCTCGCCGTCGGAATTTGCTGGAATTTGGTGCGCTTTATCCTACGGGAAGGGCCAAAGCGCAAACGCGAAGTGGGGGAGGACTGCCGTCGCCTCCCCGATGAACCGCCGGAGGTGGGCGGATGGTCAGAAGCGGATGGCCTCCGCCGGCCGCACGCCGACCAGGCGGCCGCCCGCACCGAACCCGTCCAGGGTCATGTTGTGGTGGGCGATGATCTGTTCCAGGCGCAGCCCGCCGCTGTCGGCGGTGGTATGGCCGTCGGCGACCAGCGTCACGTCGTAGCCGAGCGATACCGCCCGGCGGACCGTCGTGTCGATGCAGAACTGCGTCATGCAGCCGCCGACCACGATGTGATCCACGCCGAGTTCCTTCAGCCGCTCGTGCAGGTCCGTCGCGAAGAAGGCGTCGCACTCCGTCTTGTGGACGAGGGTGTCGCCGGCGGCGGGAGCGATTTCCTGGCGGACGGCCCAGCCGTCGGTGCCGACCGCCAGCCTGTGTCCGTCGCGGCCGTCGTGCTGGACGATGATGACCGGAATGCCGGCCGCCCGAGCCCTGTCCCTTACCGTTTGCAGGCGCCGGACGGTCTGGTCCAGCGCCCGGTCGGTCTGCGGCTGGCGATCCGGCGTGCCGCAGCCGGCGAGGATGGCGTTCTGGACGTCGATGATCACCAGCCCGAGCATCCGTGCCTCACTTCCCCTGCGTCGCCACCGTCACCTTGTTCATGAACAGCTCCGGCTGTCCATCGACGATCAGCGGCAGGTTGTCGGAGACGGCGTCGAGCAGCGGGTCGATCCAGGCCTGGTCGGCCTTGGCGAAGTCGTGCAGGACATAGCCGCTGACCAGATCCTTATTGCCGGGATGGCCGATGCCGAGCCGGATGCGCCAGTAGTCCTTGCCGATATGGGCGTCGATGGAGCGCAGGCCGTTGTGCCCGCCATGGCCGCCGCCCTTCTTCACGCGGATCTTGCCCGGCGGCAGATCGAGCTCGTCATGGATGACGACGACGTTCTCGGGCTTCAGCTTGTAGAACTGGAGGGCCGCCACCACCGACTGGCCGGACAGGTTCATGAAGGTGGCGGGCTCCAGCGCCAGCACCTTGTCGCCGGCGACGGCGCCCTCGGCGGTCTGGCCCTGGAAACGCTTCTTCCACGGGGTGAAGCGGTGGCGCTGGGCGATGGTCTCCACCGCCATGAAGCCGATGTTGTGGCGGTTGCGGGCATACTCGTTGCCGGGGTTGCCCAGTCCGACCAGAAGCAGCATGTCCTAAACTCCACGAACGGTTCGGCCCAAATGCAATGGGGGGCCGAAGCCCCCCATTGCAGCCATCCTCGAAGGATGGACCTCGAAGGACGGGCGCTCCGGTCAGGAAGCGGCGGCCTCTTCCGACTTCAGGCCCGACGGGGCCACGATGGTCGCGATGGTGAAATCGCGGTCGGTGATGGTCGAGGTCACACCCTCCGGCAGCTTGACCGCGGAGATGTGGATCGAGTCGCCGACGTCGAAGCCCTCGCACGAGATCGTGATGCGCTCGGGGATGCTGTCGGCCGGGCAGCTCAGCTCCAGCTCGTGGCGGACGATGTTCAGCACGCCGCCGCGCTTCAGGCCAGCGGACTTGTCCTGGTCGACGAACTCGACCGGAACCTGGACGCTGATGCGGGTGTCGGTCGACACGCGCAGGAAGTCGACATGCAGCGGGACGTCGGTCACCGGGTGGAACTGCACGTCGCGCGGCAGGACGCGATGGGCGGCGCCGTCGACGGTCACCTCGAACAGGTGCGTGAAGAAGCCCGGCTGATGCAGGACGCGGGTGAACTCGAACTTCTCGAGCGAAATGGTTACGGGAGCCTGCTTGCCACCATAGATGACGGCCGGAATGCGGCCGTCACGGCGGGTCTGGCGGGCGGTCCCCTTGCCGGCCCGTTCGCGCGTCTCAGCGCCGAGCGGAATGATCTTGGACATGGTGATACTCCAAAACGAAAAGGGCGCCGGCCTCCAGGGGTGCCGACGCGTGCGCGGGGTGCTTACGTCAATCGGTGGGGCGCGTCAAGGAAAAGCGGGGCGCAAAGAGGGGCGGAAGGAGCCGCCGGGCGGCGCTCCGGCCTCAGAGCCCCGCCGGAGCCACCCGGGTGTCGGCGGTGCGGGTGGCGCCCTGGTCGATCAGCGGCTGGAGCGCCGGGGCCAGGCTCTTCAGCAACTGGGCGGGCAGGGCGCTGGTGAAGCGGTAGTCGTCGGCCTCCGGGCCATGGACGAAGGCGGTCATGGTGCCGAAGAAGCGGTCGCCGATGAAGAAGACGAAGGTGGCCGTGCGGTTCACCGCCTTCGATTCCAGCAGCACGCCGCCCGGCCCCCAACGGTCCAGCCGGTGGTCGCCGGTTCCGGTCTTGCCACCCATCACGACCGGGTTGCCGGCCGCGTCCTTGAAGGCGCCCCATACCCGCTTGGCCGTGCCGTTCTGCGCCACGTCCGTCAGGGCGCGGCGGAGGGTGGCGCAGACCTCCGGATGCAGCACGCGCTCGCCCTTCAGCGGCCCCAGCCCCAGCTTCGCCTCGTAGGGGGTGCCGGCGGCGAAGTGCAGCGACCGGATCTTCACGATCGGCTGGCGCACGCCGTCGTTCAGGATCAGCCCGACCAGCTCGGCCAGCGCCGCGGGACGGTCCGCCGAGCTGCCGATGGCGGTGGCCAGCGACGGAACCAGCGTGTCGAACGGATAGCCGACGCGGTGCCACTGCTCGGTGATGCGCTGGAACGCCTCTTCCTCAAGCCCGATGCGGATGCGGGTGTTCTGGGCGGCCATGCCCTTCTTGAACAGCCAGCGGTAGCTTTCCTGGCGCTCGTTGGCGCTGGCGGCCAAGACCTCGCCCCGCTTGGCGTCGGGATGCTGCTGCAGGTAGCCGACCAGCCACAGCTCCAGCGGATGGACGCGGGCGAGGTATCCACGGTCGTTGAGCGGGAAGCGGTCCGCCCCGTACTTGGCGTAGAGCGCCGACAGCTCGCCCTCCGACAGGGATGCATCCGGCAGCCGGGCGCGGAGGAAGGCCGAGAATTCCGCCAGCCCGGCCTCCGGCCGGACGCTGCGGAAGATCACCGCCAGCCGGTGCGGCACCGGGCGGGACCGGGCGGCCAGCCGGGCCAGCGCCTCGTCCGGGCTCTTGCCGCGGTAGCCGTTGTAGAAGCGGTTCAGGAAGTCCGACCCTTCGCGGTCGGCGAAGCGGGCGAGATAGGCCTCGCGCGCGGGATGGTTGGGGTCCTTCAGGATGTCGGCGCCGTCGTCGGCCCCCTCGTCCATGTAGAACTGCACGATGTCGCGCATCAGCCGGATGAAGGGCAGGTTGACGCTGTTCCGCAACGCCTCCTGTACGGTCAGGATGCGGCCGTTGTCGTCCTTGTTGAAGTTGACGAAGCTGTGCTGGCCGCCGCCGGTGAAGAACACCTCGCCGGGGCTGGCGGAATAGCGCCGCTCCATCGCCGCCTCCAGCATGGCCGGCAGCCCGCGGTCGGCGGCGGCGGCCAGCCAGGCGGTCGCCCAGCGCGTCAGGGTGTCCGACGCCTCCTCGCCGACGTCGCCCAGCAACTCCTTGGGCAGATGGGCATAGCGGCTGTGCAGTTCCGCCACGATCTCCAGGTAGGTCGTCAGCGTGCGCAGCTTGGCGGTCGAGCCGAGATCGAGCTTCGCCCCTTCGTTGATGTCCAGCGGCTGGTCCAGGTTGTCAGCCTGGACGCGCAGGTAGTTGGCCTCCGGCCCGCGCTCGAACAGGGCGATCGAATAGACGATCTTCGACAGGTCGTTGTTGCGGGCGTCCAGCAGCCGTTCGCCGGTGAGGCCGAGCGAGCGGGCGAAGTCCGGCTGGCCCAGCCTGCCCAGCACCTCCACCACCCGCGCCTGGGCCGCGGCGTCCAGCGTGGATTGCGCGGTGAGGTCCAGGCGGTCGAGCTGGTAGAGGCCCGGCACCCCCAGCATCGCCAGCAGCCGGGCGCGGATGGCGTTGGTCGCCTTCTGCTCGACGAAGGAGGCGGCCGGAGCCGCCGGCAGGTCGTCGCGGAAGGCGAGCGGCATCGCCAGCGCCGCGTCGCGCAGCCCCGGGTCGATCACGCCGGCCTGGGCGAGCGCCCGCAAGTGGGCGTCGGCCAGCCGGTCGAGCGCCGGGCGGTCCTGGATCAGGTAATGGGAGGGCCGCCGCTGGGCGAGCAGGAGCGCCAGGACCTGCTTGTAGGCCAACGCCTTCAGCTTCAGGCCGCGTCCGTCGGCCGACGGTTCGGCCAGCACCCGCTTGGCGATCGACAGGTCGGTGCCGAACCAGGCCCATAGCCCGTCGCCGAGCCCGTTGACCTCGCCGTAGCCCGCCCGCCCGGTCAGCGGGGTGGAGTTCAGGTAGTCGACCAGGATGCGCCGGCGTGCCGCGCCGGTGTCCTCGCCGTCGCGGTAGGCGCGGACGCTGGCCGAGATCATCTGGCGCAGCTTCTCGACGCTGCCGGTGGTCTGGCCGTCGGGCGAATGGCGGTACTTCTCGATCTGGGTGGCGAGGGTCGAGCCGCCGGGCGAGCGCTGGCCGGGGCGGAGCACCTGCAGCGGCAGCATCGCCACCGCGGCACCGAACCGGTCCCATTCCACCGCCGGGTTGCGCCGGGGCTGGTCCTCGTTCAGCAGCTCGCGGTTCTCGATGAACAGCAGGGTATCGGCGACCAGCGGCGGCACGTCGTCGAAGCCGTCGAACACCCGTTCCGGGTAACGCGCCGCATACATGGGGGCGCCGTTGCGGTCGAGCAGGGTCAGCCCGGCCTGCGTCTTTTCCCGATAGATCGGAAAGCCGCCGCCGGCCATGAAGCGGTCCAGCGCCGGCGAAGCCACGGCCTGCTGCTCGACGCTGTAGAGGTCGCGGGTCAGCGCGTCCAGGTAGCCGGGCAGGGCGGTGTAGCCCAGCCGTTCATTGTAGGGGCCCTGGCGGGGATAGCGGGTGTCCGGGTTGGGGCCGTCGCGCAGGGTCACGGTCATCGACTGCGCGTAGCCGGACAGCAGGCGGGCCTGGAGGCGGGAGGTTTCCATCTCGCGCCAGCCGGTGAACCCGGCAGCCGCGACGGTGGTCGCCAGCGCGGCGCCGATCGTCGCCCGCCGTGCCCAGCGTCCGGCCCGCATCCATCCTTGAACCCACCCCTTCGCCATACCGGATGCGTGTCCCTTACCGCCCGACAAGCTTCGGCCCAGGTCGGAACGATAGGGGCGTCATGGTAAATCGAAGATTAAGGGCGTGCCTGTTCAGCCTTCCAGCAGCGCCTTCGCCTGCGCCGCCAGCTCGGCGAGCGGCACCTCGACCTGCTCGCCCTTCACGAGGTGCTTCAGGGTCGCGGTGCCGCGCGCCTTCTCGTCGGAGCCCATCAGCAGGACCACCGGGATGCCGGCGCGGTCGGCATACTTCATCTGCTTGGCGATCTTGCCGCCGTCGAGCTGGATTTCCGTGTTGATGCCTGCGGCGCGCAGCTCGCTGGCCATGCGGAAATAATCGGCCGACAGCGACGGGTCCATCTGCGTCACCAGCACCTGGGCGGTGGGGGCGGCGTCCTTGATGATGCCGGCCTCCATAAGCTGGTAGAACAGCCGGGTGGCGCCGATCGAGATGCCGACGCCCGGCAGCTTCGACTTGGTGTAGTGGCTGGCGAGGTTCTCGTACCGGCCGCCCGAGCAGACCGAGCCGATGCCGGGATGGTCGTTCAGGAAGGTTTCGTAGACGGTGCCGGTGTAGTAGTCGAGCCCGCGCGCGATGGCGAGGTTGATGCGGACCGTGCCGTCCGGCACCTGGAAAGCGCTCAGCCCCTCGATGACGGTGGTCAGCTCGCCGACGCCCTCGCGGAAGGTGGCGTTCTCGATGTCCAGCGCGCCGAGCGCCGCCAGCGTCTCTGCATTGGTGCCCTTCATGTCGATCAGCGACAGGATGGTGTCCGCGGCCCGCTCGCCCACGCCGAGGCCGAGCAGGCTCTCGCGCACCTTGTCGCGGCCGATCTTGTCGAGCTTGTCGATCTCGCGCAGCACCAGCACGCGGGTGTCGGCGTCGGCGACGCCCAGCCCGTCCAGCAGGCCCAGCAGGATCTTGCGGTTGTTCACGTTGATGGTGAAGCCGCCGAAATCCAGCTCGGTGAAGACGTGATGGATGACCGCCGGGATCTCGGCGTCGTAATGGGCGGACAGGCTGTCCTTGCCGATCACGTCGATGTCGCACTGGTAGAATTCGCGGAAGCGCCCGCGCTGCGCCCGCTCGCCGCGGTAGACCCGCTGGATCTGGTAGCGGCGGAAGGGAAAGGCGAGGTCGCGCTCATGCTCCGCCACATAGCGGGCGAGCGGCACCGTCAGGTCGAAGCGCAAGGCCAGCTCCGGCTTGTTGCCCTGCTGGATGGCGCCGGTCGACTGCACGAAATAGACCTGCTTCTCCGTCTCGCCGCCCGACTTGGTCAGCAGCGTGTCCACCGTCTCGAACACCGGGGTTTCGACGGGGACGAAGCCGAACCGTTCGTAGCCGCGGCGGATCGTGTCCAGCATGCGCTGGAAGGCCACCTGCTGGCGCGGCAGCAGTTCCATCGTTCCGGGCGGGGTGCGGGGCGTGATCAGGCTCATCGGAAGGGTCCGGGCTGGATGGGAAAAGCGTGCGTTTTCTAGCCCCTTTCGCCGGTCGCGTCACCTGTGGCCAAAAAGCGGCCGGAAAAAATTCGGCAAGGGCCGGAAATTTTCGCAAGGACGTGGAATGAAGCGGCGGGAGGCCACGTTCATCTAAGCACGATCCCGCAACGAGGATCGCTCACCGAAATGGAGAAACCAAATGTCCGGCACCGTCTTCGGGTCGCGTATCCGTTCGTCCGTTTCGACCTTTGCGTTTGCTGCCCTGGTGGCGGCGGCCCCGATGCTGGCCGCCGGTGCCGCCGGCGCCGCGACGATCGTTCCGGCCAGCCCGACCGCACCCGCCCCGGCCGCGACGACCGACTCCACCACCGCCACCCCGGCGCCCAAGGTCGAGCAGAAAGCCGATCAGAAGGCGGAGGGCAAGTCCGTCACCAAGGCCGAGGGGGCGAGGACCGAAACCCAGGGCCAGGCCGCTCCCGCCACCAAGCAACAGCATCAGCAGGTCGCCGCGACGCCGAAGGCCGAGGTGACCAAGGCGCAGGCCGATGCCGTCGCCAAGGAACTGGGCGCCAAGCCGACCGAGCAGCTTTCGGTCCAGCTCGGCAAGTATCATGAGCAAATCCTGGCCGCCCATGCGCTGAAGGACGGCGCCGCTCGCGACAAGGCGGTGGCCGAGGCCCGCCAGCAGCTCGCCGCCATCGGCGGCAAGCCGGTGACCGCCGAGCAGGCCGCCAAGATCGACGGCATCCTGGGCGTGAAGACCTCGACCACCATCCAGTAAGGCCATCCGGCAAACCCGTCCACCCGGATCGCGCTCTCCATCCGCCAACGCCGGCCGGCGGTTGGGGAAGCGGTCCAGGTGGACTTTTCCGGGCCGGCAGGACGCGACGGCGCCTTTGCCCTGGGCGCGCAGGCGCAAGGCACGTCGGGTCGGTTCTGTTGAGATGCGGCGGCGTTGGCGATAGAACCTCGGTCAGTCTTCCATCGCCTCTTCACTCCCAGCGCCGGGACCTCGATCCATGCCGTTCGACCGTATTGTCATCCGCCGCCCCGACGACTGGCACGTTCACCTGCGCGACGGCGCCATGCTGAAGGCGGTGCTGCCCTTCACCGCCCGCCAGTTCGGCCGCGCGATCGTGATGCCGAACCTGAAGCCGCCGGTGACCACCACCGCCGACGCCGACGCCTACCGCGGGCGCATCCTGGCGGCGCTGCCGGACGGCGTGTCCTTCACCCCGCTGATGACCGCCTACCTGACCGACGGCACCGATGCCGGGGATCTGGCCCGCGGCTTCGCCGACGGGGTGTTCGCGGCGGCCAAGCTCTATCCGGCCAACGCCACCACCAACAGCGCCCATGGCGTCACCGACATCGCCCGCATCGCCCCGGTTCTGGAGCGCATGGCGGAGATCGGCATGCCGCTGCTGATCCATGGCGAGGTCACCGACCAGTCCGTCGACATCTTCGACCGCGAGGCGGTGTTCATCGACAGCATCCTGGCGCCGCTGCTGGAGCGCCATCCGACCCTGCGGGTGGTGCTGGAGCATGTGACGACCTCCGAGGCGGTGCAGTTCGTGCGTGCCCATGCCGCCAGCGGCCGCATCGGCGCCACCATCACCGCGCACCATCTGCTGATCAACCGCAGCCACATCTTCCAGGGCGGCATCCGCCCGCACCTGTACTGCCTGCCGATCGCCAAGCGCGAGACGCACCGGGTGGCGCTGGTCGAGGCGGCGACCTCCGGCGACGGGCCGTTCTTCCTGGGCACCGACACCGCCCCGCACACGGTGACGGCCAAGGAGGCGGCCTGCGGCTGCGCCGGCTGCTTCACCGCCGCCAACGCGCTGGAAGTCTATGCCGAGGCGTTCGAGGACGCCGGCGCGCTCGACAAGCTGGAGGCGTTCGCCAGCCTGAACGGCCCGCGATTCTACAACCTGCCGGTCAGCGAGGAGCGCGTGGTCCTGGAACGCCGCCCGTCGGTCGCCCCGGACCTCATCCTGGTCAGCGAAGGCGACGCCGTCCTGCCCTTCCGCAGTGGCGAAACCCTGCGTTGGAGCTTCGGCGGAACGGTCTGAGGCGCGGCTGGCAATCCCGGCCGTGCCGCCGCCTCAGGCGGGGGGACGGGTGCGGGAGCCGGCGTTCCGTTCCATCGCCGCCCGCAGCAGGGCGGCGACCCGGAACGGAGCGTGCAGGAATTTGCCGTAAGGCAGCGTCGCGAAGACACCGAGCACGATGCCGAGATGGGTCAGCAGCAGCGGTCCCATCGCCGCCGTCCCGCGCAGCGCCAGCAGGGCCAGTCCGCTGGCCGCCGCCAGGAACAGAACGAGCAGGAACGCCCGATCGCCCCCGGTCACGCTCGCCGCAACCGGCACGGGGTCGGCCCGGCGCTTCAACAGGGCGAGTCCGGCCGTGCCGGCCATGATGCCGCCCCCGCCCAGGCTGCCCAGCAGCACCGGGAGGCTCAGGACCGGGTAGGGCGCCTGCCAGCCGAACAGATGGTCGTAGAGCGTGGCGACGGCGGTGGACGCGAAACAGAGCGCCACGCTGTAGAACAGCGCATGGTGGAACCGTCGCCTCGTCTGCGAGAGGCCGCCCTCCCGGCCGCCCTCCCGTCCATAGCATCCGGCCCCGCCACCGCCCAGGTTGCGCAGGGTCAGGACATCCAGCACCGTGTCCCGCAGCGCCGCCGGCAGCGACACCCCGGCCGGTGCCGGCCCCATGCCGCGCCAGAAGGCGGCGACGCTGAGGGCGATGGCGAGCAGCGACCACAGCATCACGATCCCGGCCACGCCGGCCATCACCTCCCACGGCACCACCCGGTAGAAGGCGCCGGGGCCGGAATGCCGTCCAAGCAGCGTCCCTGCCGGAACCGCCAGGATCGCCGCCAGCGTCAGGACCTCCACCGCCAGCAGGGTGGCGATGACGACCGCCCTGCCGGTATAGCGCAGGCGTCGCCGCAGCAGCGGCGGCCAGGCATGGTCGCGGTAGGACCGCTGCCTGACCAGGCTGAGGCTCTTCGGCAGGTTGACGCCGAAGGCGTGCGGCGGCGCGTATTGGCAGGCGTGGTAGCAGGACCGGCAGTTGTGGCAGAGGTTCGCCAGGAAGAGCAGGTCGGCCGTGCCGACCTGCCGCCGCGCCTTCAGCGTCCGGAACACCGCGCAGTAGCCGTTGCAGTACTGGCAGGCGTTGCAGATCTCCAGCGCCCGCCGCGCCTCGGCCATAATGTCCGCCGCGATGTCCTCCGGGTGGTCCTCAGTGCAGGGCATGGGCCGCCGCCTCCCGGCCGGCGATCCGCCCGAACACCGCCCCGATCGACATGGCGCTGCCTGCCAGGTAGCCCCGGCCGAGGATGTTGGGCGCCATGATCACGCCCGCCGCGAACACGCCGCAGATGGGCTGCCCGCCGTCCCGCAGGACCCGCGCCTTGCCGTCGACCCGGATGCCGAGGCAGGTGGAGGTGACGCCGGCCCGCACCGGGTAGGCCCCGAAGGGAGGAACAAGGAGTGGCGCGGCGAGCCGCGTCTTCGGCGGCTCGGTGCCCATCGCAAAGCCATCGGCACCGATCCCGCCACTCCCCAATGCCGCGTTGAAGCTGCCGACCGTGGCCTCCAGCGCCGCCGGGTCGATGCCCAGCTTCCCCGCCAGCTCGCCGATGCCGTCCGCCCGGATCGCCGGGAAGATGGACGGGCGGAAGCGGGCCTCGCTCGCCGCGTCGAAGATCGAGAAGGCGACGCCCCCCGGACAGCGGGCCACGCGGTCTCCCCACACCGAGAAGCGCGTCGGTCCGGTGTGGGATCCCTCGTCGGCGAAGCGGCGGCCGTCGCGGTTCACCACGATGCCGTGGGGGATGCCGTCCAGCCGGGTGACGATGCCTGCGTCGAATCCGGGAGAGCGGCCGTCCACGGCGACCATGTGGCAGTGGCCGGCGGCACCCACCGGCTGCGCGCCCTCCGCCAGCAACGCCTTCAGCATGGTGCCGGTCGCGTGGGGCGTGCCGCGGATCACGAAGCCGTCGGCCGCCTCGCCCCACTCGTCGCGAAGCCAGCCGCGGTTCGCCTGGAAGCCGCCGGACGCGACGACCACCGCCCGTGCCCGGACCACCTGCAAGCCCTTGGGATGCCCGACCGTGACGGACGGCAGCCCGTCCTTCAGGTGGAGGGCGCAGGCCTCGCTGTCATAATGGATGGCGACGCCCAGCCCTTCGGCGGTGGTGTAGAGCGCATTCACCAGCGCCTTCCCGCCGCCGAGGAAGAAGGCGGTCTTCCGGGAATGGGGCAGGCAGTCGTCGGCGCCGCTCTGGAACCGCACGCCGTTCCGGCCCATCCAGTCGATGATCCCGGCGGAGTCGGCGATCAGCATGCGTGCCAGCGTCCCGTCGGCGGCAGCGCCCGTCGCGGCATCCGTTACGGCGTCCAGGTCGGACCGGTAGTCCTCCGCCGGATAGCTGCCCCTGGTCCAGGGCGTCGGGCCGGGATGCATGACGCGGAAATTGCGGGAATGGCGGGCGTTCCCGCCGCGCAGCGCCCTGGGCGCCCCCTCCAGCAGGGTGACGGCGGCACCCGAGCGGCGGGCGGAAATGGCGGCGCAGAGCGCCGCGTTCCCGCCCCCGATCACCAGGACGTCGCAGTCGCGCGGGACACGTGTCATCGATCAGCCATCGCAGGAGACGTCGCGTCCGGGATCGCGGAGCGAATCCTGTGGAGCGAGCCTTGTGGAGCTGATGGCTTTAGCCCCGACGGGTGCGGCCTGGGAAGGGGCCGCCGCCTGCGACACAGGGCAGCGGCCGGCCGCACGGGCCGGCCCGGTTCCGTGCTCAGAACAGGGTGCCCTGCACCGGAACCACCCGCGGCTTGCGGGGCTCGGCCCTCTTCTCCGGCTTCGCCTCCGTCCTGGGGGTGCCGCCGTCGATGGTCGCGGCCACCTTGGCGTCGCCGGCGAAGACGATGTTGACCTCCAGGCCCGGCGTCGCCTGGTCCGGCCGGGTGACCGGGCGGCCGTCGCGGTCCTCGACCAGGGCGAAGCCGCGGGCCAGCACGCCCTTGTAACTGTAGCTTTCCAGCAGTTGGCCAAGCGACGCCAGCTTCGCCGCCTTGTCGGCGACCCCCTTGGCATGGCTGCGGTCGAGGCGGGGCGCCAGGTCGGCGACGCGGCGCTCGCCATCGGCCAGCTTCACCCGCGCCGGGGTCAGCGACAGCCGGCCGGCGATGCGGTCGAAGCGCCCGCCGGCGGTGGTCACCGCATGGCGCAGCGCCGCGTCGAAGGCGCGGCTCTCCGACGCCAGCTTCTGGTCCGCCTGGGCCAGCTTCTCGCGCGGGTGGCGCAGCTTGGCGGCCAGCTCGCCGACGCGGGTGCGCCGCCGTTCCAGCAGGGAGGCCGCCGCCAGGTTCAGGCGCTCCGCCCGGTCGTCCAGCCGCTGGGCGTGCCCCTCCAGCAGGGCGCGGGGATCGCCCAGCCCGCGGGCCAGCCCCTCCACACGGTTGCGGCGATCCTCCACGGCGCGCGAGGCGCAGGCGAGCAGCCGGCGCTCGTCGTCCAGGATCTGGGCCATCAGCTCGCCGCGCACCGGCACCGCCATCTCGGCGGCGGCGGTCGGGGTGGGTGCGCGCAGGTCCGACGCGAAGTCGATCAGCGTGGTGTCGGTCTCGTGCCCGACCGCGGAGATCAGCGGGATGGCGCTGGCCGCCGCCGCGCGGACGACGTTCTCCTCGTTGAAGGCCATCAGGTCCTCCAGCGAGCCGCCGCCGCGCGCCACGATGATCAGGTCGGGGCGCGGCACCCGGCCGCTGCCCGGCTGGATGCGGTTGAAGCCCTCGATGGCCGCCGTCACCTCGGCCGCCGCGCGCTCGCCCTGGACCGCCACCGGCCACAGCAGGACATGGCGCGGGAAGCGGTCGTTCAGCCGGTGCAGGATGTCGCGGATGACGGCGCCGGTCGGCGAGGTGACGACGCCGATCACGTCGGGCAGGAAGGGGATGCGCTTCTTGCGGCCGGGATCGAACAGCCCCTCCGCCGCCAGCCGCCGCTTGCGCTCCTCCAGCATCTTCAGCAGCGCGCCTTCGCCGGCCAGTTCCATCGACTCGATGACAAGCTGGTATTGCGAGCGGCCGGGATAGGTGGTCATCCGTCCGGTGACGATGACCTCCAGGCCCTCCTCCGGCTTGACCGCCAGCTTGGCCACCGTGCCGCGCCAGCACACCGCCTCGATCACCGCCGTATCGTCCTTCAGGCGCATGTAGCAGTGGCCGGAGCTGTGCTTCTTCGGCTGGCTGATCTCGCCGCGGACGCGGACGAAGCCGAATTCCTCCTCGATGCTGCGCTTCAGCCGGCGGGCGAGGTCGCCCACGGTGAATTCCGGAAGGTTGGAGCCCGGCCGCGGCTCCGGGGCGATCAGGGGCGAGGAGTCGGAATCGTAGGTCATGGCGCTCTTGAGTTGGGGTGCGGCCATGATACAAGGCGCGCAGCTTGCAACAAGGCGGAAGGAGCGCCTCCCCATGAAAGTCCTCGTCGTCGGATCGGGCGGTCGTGAGCACGCGCTCTGCTGGGCCATCTCCAACTCGCCGCTGTGCGACGCGCTCTTCTGCGCGCCGGGCAACGCCGGCATCGCCGACGTCGCCACGCTGGTCCCCATCGGCTCGGAGGATGTCGAGGCGCTGGTCCGCTTCGTCCAGGACACCGCCATCGACTTCGTCGTCGTCGGCCCGGAAGGGCCGCTGGTGCTGGGCCTGGTCGATCGGCTGGCGGCGCTCGGCGTCAGGGCGTTCGGCCCCAGTGCCGCCGCGGCGGAGCTCGAGGGCTCGAAGGGCTTCATGAAGGACATCCTGGCGAAGTACGGGGTGCCCACCGCCTTCTACGAGCGCTTCAAGGACGCGGAGGCCGCCAAGGCCTATGTCCGCAGGCATGGCGCGCCGATCGTGGTGAAGGCCGACGGCCTGGCCGCCGGCAAGGGCGTCACCGTCGCCCGCAGCGAGCAGGAGGCGTTCGACGCCATCGACGACGCGCTGGTCGGCGGCCGATTCGGCGCCGCCGGTGCCGAGGTGGTGGTCGAGGAGTTCCTGGACGGCGAGGAGGTCAGCTTCTTCGCGCTGTGCGACGGCGAGAACGCGCTGCCGCTGGCCTCGGCCCAGGACCACAAGGCGGTGGGCGACGGCGACACCGGCCCCAACACCGGCGGCATGGGCGCCTATTCTCCCGCCCCGGCTCTGACCCCCGGGCTGCAGGACCGCGTGATGCGCGAGATCATCCTGCCAACGGTCAAGGGCATGGCGGCGGAAGGCAAGCCCTTCAAGGGCGTGCTGTTCGCCGGCCTGATGATCATGGCCACGCCGGACGGCCCGGTGCCGAAGACGCTGGAGTTCAACGTCCGCTTCGGCGACCCGGAATGCCAGACGCTGATGATGCGGCTGAAGTCCGATGCGCTGGCGGCGCTGGTCGCGGCGGCCGACGGCGTGCTCGACAGCATCGACCTGCGCTGGCACGACCAGACCGCGCTGTGCGTGGTGATGGCCGCCAACGGCTATCCCGGCGACTATGTGAAGAACAGCGAGATCCGAGGCCTGGACAAGGCCGGCGCGGTCGACGGGGTCACCGTCTTCCATGCCGGCACCAGGCGTGCCGAGGACGGCCGCGTGCTGTCCACCGGCGGCCGCGTGCTGGGCGTCACGGCGCTGGCCCCGACGGTGGCGGAAGCGCAGGCGGCGGCCTACGAGGCGGTCGACGCGCTGGATTGGCCGGAGGGCTTCTGCCGCCGCGACATCGGCTGGCGGGCGGTGGGCCGGTAAGGTCGCGGCGTTCAGGGAATGGGGGCGCAGCGATGCGCCCCCTTTTTCATTCCGGCGTCAGGCGCGCAGCCGCTCCGACGCGGTGGTGATGTTCTGGGACACCACCTCGATGTCGCGGACCACGCGGGTGACGCTGTGCGCGATCTCCTTGGTGGCCGATTCCTGCTGCGACACCGCCGCCGCGATGGTGGTGGAGATCTGCTGCACGTCGGTGACGATGGTGCCGATCCGCCGGATGGCGTCGACCGCGTGCAGGGCTTCCTGCTGCACGGCCGCGATCTGGGCGGCGATGTCGTCGGCGGCGCTGCCGCTCTGCTGGGCCAGCGACTTCACCTCGTTGGCGACCACGGCGAAGCCGCGGCCGGCCTCGCCGGCGCGGGCGGCCTCGATGGTCGCGTTCAGCGCCAGCAGGTTGGTCTGCGAGGCGATGCTGTTGATCAGCTTGGTGATGGCGCCGATCCGCTCGGCCGAGGTGACCAGCGCCTCGACCGCGGCGTTGGTGCGCGTCGCCTCCTCCGACGCCTTCAGCGAGGCGCCCGACGCCTCGGTGGCGCGGTTGCTGATGTCGGAGATCGAGGCCGACAGCTCCTCGGTCGCCGCGGCGACGGTCTGGGCGTTGGTGGTGGCGCGCTCGGCGGCGGAGCCGACCTCGCTGTCCAGCGATTCGGCGAGCCCCGAAACCATGCGGCGGCGCTCGACCTCCGTCTCCGACTGGCGCAGCTCCGCCGATTTCTGCGCGTCGATGTCGATCAGCGAGCCGCAGGCGCGCAGCGCCCGGCCGCTGGCGTCGCGGGCCACGCCGCCGATGGCGCGGAACCAGCGGTATCTGCCGTCTTTCATCTTAAGGCGGTAGTCGACGTCGTAGCCGGTGCGGCCGCTGCGGTCGTTCAGGCAGGCCATGAAGGCGTCGAAGGTCGGCTTGGCGTCGTCGGGGTGCAGCCGGTCGGCCCAGGAGCTGACGCCGTTGGGGAAGCCGACGGTGTCGTCGCGGTCGAAGCCCGCGAGGCGGCGGAACTCCGGCGACCAGTGCCAGCGGCTCTGCGCGTGCATGGGGTCGCTGTCGTGGAAGACCGCGTCCCACAGCCCGACGCCGGCATGGCGGTCGAGCAGCTTCGCCCGCTCCAGCTCGTTGCGCTCGGCGTCGATGTCGATCAGCGAGCCGCAGGCGCGCAGCGCCCGGCCGCTGGCGTCGCGGGAGACGCCGCCGATGGCGCGGAACCAGCGGTAGCTGCCGTCCTTCACCTTGAGGCGGTAATTGACGTCGTAGCCGGTGCGGCCGCTGCGGTCGTTCAGGCAGGCCATGAAGGCGTCGAAGGTCGGCTTGGCGTCGTCGGGATGCAAACGTCCGGCCCATGAATCGACATGGTCCGGGAAGCCCACGGTGTCGTCGCGGTCGAAGCCGACGAGGCGGCGGAACTCCGGCGACCAGTGCCAGCGGCTTTGCGCGTGCATGGGGTCTCCGTCGTGGATCGCCGCGTCCCACAGCCCGACGCCGGCATGGCGGCCAAGCAACGCCAGTTCCTCGGCAGCGCGGTTGTCCTGTGGTTTGCGGAACGACAGCATCCTCAACTCCTGATGTATAGAGATACCGGGGAGGCATGGTTGCGCGGTCCGATTAAAGAAACACTTAATGACATCGAGTTTGATCAATCTTTTTACCGGCAATTCGTTGGATATGACTTAGGGTGTAGGGATTATTCATGCCGGGTTGCATTTCTAAACTATGTCGGACTGCGAAACCCAATTTCCGCGAGCGAGAAACTAAATTCCAATATTGCCGGTCAGCGCCGGTCCCGGAAGAAGTCGCGCAGCAATGCTCCCGCCCGCGTCTCGCCGATGCCGCTGTAGACCTCGGGGGCGTGGTGGCAGGTCGGCTGCGTGAAGAAGCGCGGCCCATGATCGACGGCGCCCCCCTTCGGGTCATAGGCACCGTAATAGACGCGGCGCAGCCGTGCGAAGCTGATCGCCGCGGCGCACAGGGCACAGGGCTCCAGCGTCACGTAGAGGTCGCAGCCTGGAAGGCGGGGCTGCCCGCGGGCGGCGCAGGCTTCCCGGATCGCCAGCAGCTCGGCATGGGCCGAGGGGTCGCACAGTTCCTCGGTGCGGTTGCCGGCGGCGGCCAGCACGCGTCCGGCGACCGGGTCCACCAGGACGGCGCCGACCGGCACCTCGCCGCGTGCGGCGGCGGCCTCGGCGGCGGCGAAGGCAAGGTCCATATAGGGCGGGGGCGGCATGGGCGGGCAGGGTGCCAACCGCCCGTCGGCGGCGTCAACCGGATTCCGGCGCCCTCCCACGGGTCTCGTGTTGCGGGCGGCGCGCCCAGGCCCTATGGTCCGGCCATGGACCGCTCCGATACCGCCAAGAAATCCGACTCCGCCGCAGATGGCGGTGAACGCATCGCCAAGCGCCTGGCACGTGCCGGCCTCTGCTCGCGCCGCGACGCAGAGCGCTGGATCGCCGAGGGCCGCGTCTCGGTCAACAGCCGCGTCCTGGACAGCCCGGCCTGCGTGGTGCATCCCGGCGACATCGTCCAGGTCGACGGCAAGGTCGTTCCGGAACCGGAGCCGTCGCGCCTGTGGCGCTATCACAAACCGTCCGGGCTGGTCACCACCGCGCGCGACGAGAAGGGACGCGAGACCGTCTTCGACCGCCTGCCGGAGGATCTGCCGCGGGTGGTCTCCATCGGCCGCCTCGACCTGACGACGGAAGGCCTGCTGCTGCTGACCAACGATGGCGAACTGGCGCGCTTCCTGGAGCTGCCCGCCACCGGCTGGACCCGCCGCTATCGCGTGCGCGTGTTCGGCGAGGTCGACGAGGCGCAGCTTGCCGGCCTCGCCAAGGGGCCGACCATCGAAGGCGTGAAGTACGGCCCGATCGAGGCCGTGCTCGACCGCGTCCAGGGCCGCAACGCCTGGCTGACCGTCAGCCTGAAGGAAGGCAAGAACCGCGAGATCCGCAAGGTCATGGAGGCGCTCGGCCTCCAGGTGAACCGGCTGATCCGCGTCGCCTATGGTCCCTTCCAGCTCGGCAAGCTGGAGGAGGGGGCGGTCGAGGAGGTGCCCAAGCGCGTCGTCCGCGAGCAGATCGCCCCATTCTTCACCGCGCAGGAGCCGGCGGAGCCGGCGGAATCGGCGACCAAGCAGCGTGCCAAGGCACGGGCCGATTCGGAAAAGGCATCCTCGGCCAGGGCCGGGGCGGCCGGAGCCCCCGCGAAGGCTCCCATGAAGGCCGCGGCCAAGCCGGAGACCAAGCGCCCGCCGCGCACCGCGGCCAAGCGGCACGAGGCGGAAGCCGCCCGCAAGGGCGAGGATGCCGCGCCTGCCCGCCGCAGCACCCTGTCGCTGTCCGCCAAGGCGGGCGGCAAGCCGGCCGCCGCCAAACCTGCCACAAAGTCGGCGAGGAAGCCCGGAGAGGCTGGTCCCAAGCCGCAGGGGAAGCCTGCGGGAAAGCCGGTTGGCAAGCCGTCCGGGACGATGTCCGCCAAGCCGGGACCGAAGCCGGGACCTAAGTCCATCGACGGCGCCGGTCCGCGTGGCGGCAGGGGCGGCAAGCCCGACGGTTCCAAGGCCGGCCCGGCCGCTACCGGCGGCGCGAAGCCGGGAGCCAAGGCCGGTGGCCGGACGGAGCGCCCGCGTGCGGATCGTCGGCGGTAAGCACCGCGGCCGCAGCCTGGCCGCGCCTGCCGGCCGCGACACCCGGCCCACCACCGACCGTACGCGGCAGGCCATCTTCAACATCCTCGCCCACGCCGACTGGGCGCCCGACCTCGACGGCGCGGCGGTCGTCGACGCTTTCTGCGGCACCGGCGCGCTGGGGCTGGAGGCGATGTCGCGCGGGGCCGCCTGGTGCGGCTTCCTCGACATCGGCCGGCCGGCGCTGGACGCCGTGCGCGCCAACCTTGCCGCGCTCGCCGAAGCCGGCAATGCATTGGTGCTGCGCGCGGATGCTACCCGCCCGCCGCCGGCACCGCGGGCCTGCACGCTCGCCTTCCTCGATCCCCCCTATGGCCAGGGGCTGGCGCCGCGCGCGCTGGACGGGCTGCTGAAGGCCGGTTGGCTCGCCGACGAGGCGCTCGCGGTGGTCGAGGTGGCCGACCGTGATCCGCTTCCGTTGCCCGACGGCATTGTGCAGGTCGACGAACGTCGCTACGGCGATACCCGCGTCGCCTTCCTGACGGTCCGCCGGACCGCCTGATCCCCGGCACCGCCGACGACCGCTCCCGCCATCGCCTCCGCTCCCACCACCGCAGTAGGCCCGGCCGCCGCTATACCCCTCGCGCGGTCGAGTTCCATTTTTTCCCGAACCCGGTGCCTGCGGGCCGGTGGTCCGAACTTGGCGCACCAAGGGGTGCGGCATCGTTTTTCCATCATGCGGAAAGACGAAACGGACTGTTGAGTTCCAAAACAATCCGAGTAAATGATCAAGGGTCGCCGATGCGGTTCCTATATGGAAACGGCGGCATCTTACTATCTCCTTTGACTGCACACCCTCGTTTGAGGGGGCCGTGCAGGTACCGGCACGGCTTTTTTTCAAGAACGTGGATCGAAACGGAGCATAGGGCCACCCATGGGATGGTGGACCCGACACCGAAGAGGGCATGTTCGGCAGGTTTTATTTGATCAAAGGAGAAATCGCGGAGCCCGACCATCTTTTGGAGGGGATTTTTGTTCCCGGCTTTGGTATACCAGATTAGATATCTGGCATTCCTAAATCGGGACAATCGAACTCCGAGCGATTGTCGGCATCCGCGCCGAGTTCCGGAATGGACCCGTCGCCAAGAGCGGGCCGTCCGGCCAGTCCGCAATCGTGATTGGTGTGCCCGCACACCCCCGCAAGACATCTCCGGCAACCGGGGAGCGGGACGAGGGCCACCGGCTCAGGCAAGCTCAATGGGAGGCACGATGGCTCATATGAACTCTCAACCGGCGGCGCAGGCGGCGCCGGTGTCCGATGCGGTCCGCTGGACCCAGATCGTCGTCGGCATCGTCTGCATGGTGGCGGCGGCCAACATCCAGTACGCCTGGACGCTGTTCGTTCCGGAAATCCAGGCGACGCACGGCTGGACGCGCGCGTCGATCCAGACCGCCTTCACCATCTTCGTCGTCGTGCAGACCTGGCTGACGCCGATCGAGGGCTACTTCATCGACAAGTACGGCCCCCGCGTGATCGTCGCCGCCGGCGGCTTCTTCACCGGCCTCTCCTGGATCATCGACAGCTATGCCGGCTCGCTCAGCATGCTGTATGTCGGCTCGGCCATCGGCGGCGTCGGCGTCGGCTGCGTCTATGCCACCTGCGTCAACAACGCCCTGAAGTGGTTCCCGGAAAAGCGCGGACTGGCGGTCGGCCTGACGGCGGGCGGCTACGGCGCCGGCTCGGCCCTCACCATCCTGCCGATCTCGGCGATGATCCACAGCAGCGGCTACCAGACGACCTTCTTCTGGTTCGGCCTGCTGCAGGGCGCGATCATCATCGCCGCCGCGCTGTTCCTGCGCATGCCGCAGAAGGAACAGGTCAAGGCGTCGACCAAGGTCGCGCAGACCCGCCGCGACTACACGCTGGGCGAGGCGATCCGCACCCCGGTGTTCTGGGTGATGTGGGCGATGTTCATCGGCACCGTCACCGGCGGCCTGATGGCGGTGGCCCAGCTCGGCGTCATCGCCCACGACCTCGGCGTGAAGGAGGCCCCGGTCAGCGTCTTCGGCCTGACCATGGCGGCGCTGCCCTTCGCCCTGATGCTCGACCGCGTGATGAACGGCATCTCGCGCCCGCTGTTCGGCTTCATCTCGGACCATATCGGCCGTGAGGCGACCATGTTCGTCGCCTTCACGCTGGAAGGGCTGGGCATCATCATGCTCAGCAAGTTCGGCCACGACCCGATGATGTTCCTGATCCTCAGCGGCATGGTCTTCCTGGCCTGGGGCGAAGTGTACAGCCTGTTCAGCGCCACCTCGGCCGACACCTTCGGCACCAAGCATGCCGGCAAGATCTACGGCGTCCTCTACTGCGCCAAGGGTGTCGCGGCACTTCTGGTGCCGATGGGCAACCTGCTGATGGAAGCCACCGGCACCTGGGCAACCGTGCTGTACGTCACCGCCACCATGGACCTGACGGCTGCGGCCTGTGCGCTCCTGGTCCTGAAGCCGATGCTGGCCCGCCACCACGCCCGCAACGAGGAAATGGCCCGTCGTGCCGAACAGGGGGAAACGACGCGGACGGTTCCGGTCGGGGCGGCTGCCGGCACGGCCAACGGGTAAGGGTCGACGGGCGACGGCCGCCGGGCGGGTGCCACCCGCAACATGGGCAACAGCCGGCCGCCGACAGCCCGATCGGGGGCTTGACCTGACAGTGTGAGACGGAGGCGGACCGGGGCGGAAGCGCTCCGGTCCGTCTCCTCATTCGATCCAGAACGGACGGTCGGCGGCCTTGTCGGACTTGGGCGTCTGCTGGAGCCGCTCGGAGGAGAACAGGACGCCCGGTTCCTCGTCGGTCTCTTCCTTCTCCGGCCGGATGAGGGTGAAGCCGCCGCGACCGCTGGCCATGTAGACGGCATGCCCGATCATCCCGGTCAGCGCGAGGAACAGAAGGGCCTGGGTCTCGATCATGGCGGGGCATCCTTGTCGGAAGGGAAGGGGCCAGGGAAGGGGCATCTGCATCATCAACACGGCGTGACGGCAATCGGCGTCAGCCGCGGCCTGGGGGAACCGTACGGTCCAGCCAAGGCCATGCTGTGCTGCAACATAAGCATTCTGGCATGCCACCGCAAAAAGTTTTGCATGCCAGATACCGGATGTCAGACCTGCAACTTTGCTGCAGTGCTCCCTACCCAAACGATCAGTCCCGCCCTGCAACGAACGGGGCGCGCCGCTGTTTCCGCCCTGTTGCCCCGGCACCCCGCCGGGGGCCGGCGGACGGAGCGGTGCGCATGATCCAGGACCTCTGGTACAAGAATGCGGTCATCTACAACCTGTCGCTCGCCAGCTTCATGGATGCCAACGGCGACGGTATCGGCGATTTCCAGGGACTGCTGCGACGGCTGGACTACCTGCACGGTCTGGGGGTGACCTGCCTGTGGCTTGGGCCGTTCCAGACATCGCCGATGAAGGACGACGGCTACGACGTCGCCGACTACTACAACGTCGATCCGCGCTACGGCACGCTGGGCGACTTCGTGGAGTTCACCCATGCCTGCGAGCAGCGCGGCATCCGCGTCATCATTGATCTGGTGATCAACCACACCTCCGACCAGCATCCCTGGTTCCAGGAGGCCCGCCGCGATCCCGGCAGCAAGTACCGCGACTGGTATGTCTGGTCCGACAGGAAGCCGGAGAATGCCGACAAGGGCATGGTCTTTCCCGGCGTGCAGAAATCGACCTGGACCTACGACCGCGAGGCGCGCGCCTGGTATTTCCACCGCTTCTACAAATTCCAGCCCGACCTGAACACCGCCAACCCGGCGGTGCAGGCGGAATTGCTGAAGATCATGGGCTTCTGGATCCAGCTTGGCGTCGCCGGGTTCCGCATGGACGCGGTGCCCTTCATCATCGCCGAGAAGGGGCCGGACGTGACCAAGCCGAAGGAGCAGTTCGGCATGCTCCGCAGTTTCCGTGAGTTCGTGCAGTGGCGCCGCGGCGATGCGGTGCTGCTGGCGGAAGCCAACATCCTGCCGGAAGATGACCTCGAATATTTCGGCAGCGACGGCGACCGCTGCCATATGATGTTCAATTTCCAGGTCAACCAGCACCTGTTCTATGCGCTGGCGACCGCCGATACCGAACCGCTGGCCAAGGCACTGGAGATCACCAAGCCGCGCCCCGCCACCGCGCAGTGGGGCACCTTCCTGCGCAACCATGACGAACTCGACCTCGGCCGTTTGACCGAGGAGCAGCGTCAGGCGGTGTTCGCCGCTTTCGGCCCCGACAAGTCGATGCAGCTCTACGACCGCGGCATCCGGCGGCGGCTGGCGCCGATGCTGCACGACGACCGCCGACGGATCGAACTGGCCTACAGCCTGATGTTCACGCTGCCGGGAACCCCGGTCATCCGCTACGGCGACGAGATCGGCATGGGCGACGACCTGTCGCTGCCGGAACGCAACTGCGCCCGGACGCCGATGCAATGGTCGGACGAGCCGCACGGCGGCTTCACCAAGTCCGACGAACCTGAGATGCCGGTCATCTCCGGCGGCGTCTTCGGCTATGAGCGGGTGAACGCCGCCATCCAGCGCCGCGATCCCGAATCGCTGCTGAACTGGACGGAGCGCATCATCCGCATGCGCAAGGAATGCCCGGAGATCGGCTGGGGCGACTTTCGCATCCTCGACACCGGCCGGCGCGAGGTGCTGGCGCTGCGCTACGACTGGCGTAACAACGGGGTCGTCGTGCTGCACAACCTGTCGGAAAAGCCCTGCGAGTTCGTGCTGGACGTCGACGGGCATGGCGAAGGCTGCCGGCTGGTCAACCTGCTGTCGGAGGACCACAGCGAGCCGGACGGGGAAGGCCGCCACCGCCTGGTGATGGAAGCTTACGGCTACCGCTGGTTCCGCGTCGGCGGGCTGGACTACCTGCTGCGCCGGACCGAGGAGGAGCGGCAGCCCGGCAAGTGATCCCTCATCTCCAACGGTATCCGGTCCTCGCGCAGGTGCCGATGCTGCCCCCTCCCCATCCCTCCCCCGCTTTGCGGGAGAGGGGACTGCCGCCGCTCTTTGTAAACTTCCGGCAAAGCTCCCACCCCCTCTCCCGCGAAGCGGGGGAGGGATGGGGAGGGGGCACCGTCACCGATCATCCTGCGGGAGCCGCGGGATGCCTCTCCGCAAGCGCCGCCGACGGTCAGGCCGCGTCGGCGGTCCGTTCATCCGCCATGCGGTCGTCCCCCGCCCGGTCATAGGCGGCGCGGGCCTCCAGCATCCGGGTGATATGGGTTTCGGCCCAGACGCGCAGGGGCACCAGCGTCTGGGCCAGCGTCGCGCCCAGCGGCGTGATGGAATATTCGACGGTGACCGGCACGGTGGCGAAAGCCCTGCGGCTGACCAGCCCGTCGCGCTCCAGGCTCTTCAGCGTCTGTGACAGCATCTTCTGCGAGATGCCCTCGATCTCGCGGCGCAACTGGTTGAAGCGCATCGGGCCGCCTTCCAGCAGGCCCAGGACCAGCACCGTCCATTTGTCGGCGATCCGGTCGAGCGCCTGCCGGGTCGGGCAGGCGGAGACATAGGCGTTCGGATCCTGAACCGCCTCCGACAGCGTCTTTCCTCCCAGCCCCAACAGCGTTCCGTCCATCCGCGATCACTCCGTCGGCGCGTGCCACCGGCCAATCCGCTTGCGTGGGTTACGCGCGGGTGACCATGTCACGAAAAGGTGCCCTCTTTACACCAGATTTCCGAAAAAGCATCAAGTCACCATTAGAAACCTATTCTGGAGACAGCACCATGAACGTTGCGATCATCGGCGCAGCCGGACGTGCCGGCAGCCGCATCCAGGCCGAACTGCTTCGCCGGGGCCATGGCGTCACCGCCATCGTCCGTGATCCCGCCAAGGTCGCCGCCACCCCCGGCCTGACCGTCAAGGCCGGCGACGCCAACAAAGGCGAGACGCTTGTCCCCCTGCTGGCCGGCCATGACGCGGTGGTCAGCGCCGTCATGTTCCTGATGAGCGATGCCGAGACGCTGATCGGTGCTGTGAAGCGCGCCGGCGTGCCGCGCTACCTTGTGGTCGGCGGGGCCGGCAGCCTGGAGGTGGCCCCCGGCGTCCGTCTGATCGACACCCCGCAATTCCCCGAGCTCTACAAGGCCGAGGCGACCAGGGGCGCCGAGTTCCTCGACCGCCTGAAGGCCGAGCCGGACCTGAACTGGACCTTCCTTTCGCCCTCCGCCGAATTCGTGCTGGGCGAGCGGACCGGCACGTTCCGCCTCGGCGGCGATGCGCTGCTGGCCGACGAGAGCGGCCGGAGCTGGATTTCCTACGAGGATTTCGCGGTGGCGCTGGCCGACGAGATCGAAGTGCCCAAGCATGAGCGCAAGCGCTTCACGGTCGGGTACTGACCGGGCCGGCAGGGCGCGGCGGACAGCCCACCGCCGCGCCCTCCACCTGCAAGCCCGCAGGCGAGGGAGAGGTTTCCCATTCCATGGTTCCACAACCGCCGGCTTTTCCCCAGACGGGACTGGAATGGACCGCGGCACCTCCCATGTCTTCGGCAAGGGCAAATCCGGCCCGGCAAGACATGGGAAGGAACGGCATGGCTTTGATCCCCTGCACCGCATGCGGCCATACGATTTCCACTGAAGCTTTGTCCTGCCCATCCTGCGGGCATCCCGGCGCGAACGCGTCGCGAGGCGGGCGCGAGGGGGTGGCACGCATCGCCGGGACTGTCGCCGGCTCCTACATCTCGGCGCAGATGCTGGCCAGCATCATCGTCGGCTCCGTGGCGATCGTCAGCTTTGCCGCCATCATGATCGCGGTGATCCTGGCAGGCTGAATGCCGCGCCGCCTCCCTCTCGGCTGGCTGTCCGCCGGCGAACGGACGTGGCAATCGGCGATCGACCCGACGGTGGTCGCGTGCTACCGCCGCCCGAACAACCGCTCGATGTCCGCCAGCTTCAGCTCCACATAGGTCGGTCGGCCGTGGTTGCATTGCCCGCTGTGCGGCGTCGCCTCCATCTGGCGCAGCAGGGCGTTCATCTCGTCGACGCTCAGGCTGCGGCCGGCGCGGACGGAGCCGTGGCAGGCCATGGTGGCGCAGACCTCTTCCAGCCGCTCCTTCAGCGACAGGGTGTCGCCCAGTTCGGACAGCTCTTCCGCCAGATCGCGGATCAGGTTCTTGACGTCGGACTGGCCGAGCAGGGCGGGCACCTCGCGCACCATGATGCAGCCATGGCCGAACCCCTCGATCACCAGGCCAAGCTCGGCGAGTTCGGCGCCGCGGGCCAGCAGGCGGTTGGCGGATGGTTCGTCCAGCTCCACCAGTTCGGGGATCAGCAGGGCCTGGCGCTTGACGCCGCCGTCCAGCAGGGCCGTCTTCATCCGTTCATAGACCAGCCGCTCATGGGCGGCATGCTGGTCGACGATGACGATGCCCTCGCGGGTCTGCGCCACGATGTAGGTGGTGTGGACCTGCGCCCGTGCCGCGCCAAGCGGGTGGCTGTCGGGCGGCGGTTCGGGCTTGTGCGTGGACGGCGCCGGCTGCCGGTATTCCGGCGGCCGGGCGGCCGGGGCGAACCCGTTGCCGAAGCCGCTGAGCCGCCCTTGCAGCGGCGGCGGCCCGCCCTGTACCGGCGCCTGGAAGGCGGCCGACCGCTCGGCGAGCCCGCGCGGCACGGCGGCCGGCGTGTAGGAGCCGCCCCACCCACCGCCTGCACCACCGCCCGCATTGCCTCCGGAGCGGCCATGGGGCAGGGGGGAGGGGGTGAAGCCGCCGCCGGCGTCCGCTTCGCCGGCCGGTTCCGGCCGCAGGGCGCCCAGCGTCGCGAGGCCGACGGTGGTGGAGGCGCGGTGTCCGGCCTCGGCCAGCGCGTGCTTCAGCGAGCCGACGATCAGACCGCGCACCAGCCCCTGGTCGCGGAAGCGCACCTCGGCCTTGGCCGGATGGACGTTCACATCGACCTCCTGCGGGTCGATCTCCAGGAACAGGGCCAGCATCGGATGGCGGTCGCGCGGCAGGAAATCGGCGTAGGCGGCCCGCACGGCGCCGACCATCAGCTTGTCGCGGACCGGGCGGCCGTTGACGAACAGATGCTGGTGCTTGGCGGTCGGGCGGTGCAGGGTGGGCAGGCCGATCCAGCCGGCCAGCCCGACCTCCTCGCGCTCGGATCGGACGGGAACCGCGTTCTCCTGGAAATCGCGGCCCATCAGTGCGCCGAGCCGGGTCAGCCGGGCGTCGAGCAGGTCGCCCTGCGCCGCGCTCAGCCGCAGCCCGCCGCGGCCGCCGTCGGTCAGGGTGAAGGCGACGCCCGGATGGGCCATCGCCAGCCGTTCCAGGCAGTCGGCGATGTGGTCGTATTCGGTCCGCGCGGCCTTGAGGAACTTCAACCGGGCCGGCACGGCGGCGAACAGGTCGCGCACCTCGATCCGCGTGCCCTGGGCCAGGGCCGCCGGCTGCGGCGTGCCCTTGGCCCCGGCATCGACGGTCAGGCTCCAGGCGCTGTCGGCGCCGCGGGCACGGCTGGTGATGGTCAGACAGCTTACGGCGCCGATCGACGGCAGCGCCTCGCCGCGGAAACCCAGGGAGCGGATGTCGAGCAGGTCGTCGCCCGGCAGCTTGGAGGTGGCATGGCGTTCCACCGCCAGCACCAGCTCGTCGGGAGTCATGCCGCAGCCGTCGTCGGTGACGGTGATCAGCGACTTGCCGCCGTCGCGCGCCACCACGTCGATGCGCGTGGCGCCGGCGTCGATGGCGTTCTCCACCAGCTCCTTCACGGCGGCGGCGGGGCGTTCGACCACTTCGCCGGCGGCGATGCGGTTCACCAGGGTCTCGGGCAGAAGGCGGATCGGCATGCCCATAGATATAGTGGGTTGCCGCGCCATGCACCACCAGCTTCGACGGGAAGCTTACAGGCCCTTCCAGGCCTTCAGGTAATCGACCAGCTTGCGCTCGTAGAAGGGCTGGGGCGACTGGTACCGGGCGACCAGACCCGACTCGCCGGTCAGCTTCACGACCAGGCCGCGGCAGCCGATGTCGACCGGGTCGCCGCCGAGGTCGAACACCAGGCGGAAGTCGAACTGCTGCTTGGCGATCAGGTCACCGTCATAGGGACGGAGCCGGAACGAGCCGATGACGAACTCCTCCGGCTGGTACTCGTGATGGTCGATCACGATCCGGGGCGGCGAGGACGGGCGGTCACGCCGGGCCGTGACGGAGGCGGCTGCACCGCCGGAGGTCTTGTTGCTTCCGGAAAATTTCGACAGCCACGACATGAAGAGTTGAATCCCCTTGTTCCGGAAGCCTGAAGCCGTCCCCACCCATGTCCGATAGTTTCCCTGCACTCCGTTTAGCAAGGGTTAATGACCCGGATAAGGGACGTCACCGGGTAATTCCTGCGATGGATCAGGCTTTAAAGCCTCGCCACGCTGAGATGCGGCTTTGCGGCATCTCTCTACCGCGCCGCAGCGATCCCGGGCCGCCCGACAATTGACGGTCCCGGGGCAAGTCTGCGGGCGATCGGCGCGGGGATTTGCAGGCCCGTGCGCCGGTCCTTTTCCAGCCGCGGCCGGCCGCATGCGCCACCGGTTCCCGGTCAGGCCCGGCCCACCATGCGGCGGCGGTCGGCGTCCTCGGCCGGGACGATCTCGGTGCCGACCGGCCACAGCGCGAGCAGCGCCAGCTTCAGGTGCGCCCAGGCGAAGGGCAGGCCGATGATGGTGATCGCCAGCGCGACGGCGGCGGCGAGATGGCCGAGCGCCAGCCACCAGCCGGCCAGCACGAACCAGATCACGTTGCCGATGAACCCGACGGCGCCGGTGCCCAGATCTTCGCGCCCGCGGAACTCATCGCGGCGTACCGCGGTTTGCCCAAAGGGGAGCAGCGTATAATGGGCGATGGTCAGAGCGGACCGGGCCCACGGCAGGCCGATGATCGACAAGGCCATCAGGACCGCGGCCAGAAGCCAGCCGAGCGCCATCCAGATGCCGCCCGTGACCAACCACAGAGCATTGAGGAGAAAGCTGACCAAAGGCATGAAACGACCCTCCCTTTCGCCGCAGATGTGGGGACGCCTCCACCCGCCGCCTAGAGGGCCGGCGCCCGAAAGCGGGATCCCGCAATTCCACAGCGGCGGCGCGAAAGAGCGGGCCGGCCGGACCACACCCCGCCTTGAACCGGTTCCGTGCGCTGCACAGATCCTGGAATGGGCATCATGACGACGCGTCCGGAGGGGGTTCCCGCCGTTGGCCGCCAGACGGCCAGCTCGCGCGGGTCGCCCGCCTCCGGAATACACGGATCGGAGGCCGCATGAATGAGGCACTGAACACCGAAGCCGGCGCCGACGCGCCGAACATGCCACGGGAAGGTGAATCGCTGTCGCCGGTGGTTGCGGCGATCTTGGGCACCGCGGTCGCCGCGGCGGCCAAGCGTGGCGGCAGCGGAGACGTCGCCCGCGGGCTGATCGCCGGGCTGCGCATCCTGCGCGCCACCGTCGAGGAGGAGGCCGGCTACACCATGGCCGCCGCCGTCGACAACGCGATCCGCACCCGTCTCCTCGCCGACAACCTGTCGCAGTTGCGGGTGACCGGACAGAAGCCGGAGGCCGTGCCGCTGCCGGTCCCGGGGCCGGGAGCCACCGCCGCCGCCGCCATCTTCGAAAGCGCGGCCGAGTCCTGCCTGACCGTCAACGCGCATGCCGAGGACAACGGACCGCTGGAGCATGCGGTGTTCGCCTTCACGGCGCAGCTCCTCCAGCAGCTCGGCGGCGCACCGGACTGGCGCAGCCTCGCCGGTGAACTTCGCCGCCCTCTCGTCGCGATACCCGACGGCGAGGATATGGAGGTGACGCTGCACTGACGCGGCACCGGGGTGCCGCGTTAACGGATTGCTCCGGAGGCAGGCGCCCTCCAGCCGGCTTTTCGGGCTTTTGAGCCGTTTCGGCGGCTCCTGAAACCTTTTGCGGGCGTGGCTCTATTAAGCTTTCTGCCCGATTTATCGAACGGGACGGCGTGTGCCCGGCTTCGTTAGGGTTGGCTTCGGCGATGGGGTTCATCCATCGCGGAACGCCAGCTCCGGGAAACGCGACCGTGTTTTTTCACACTCAGCCTTCCGCCGTCCGTATCGGACGGGCAGACCACGCCCGCATTCCGGCGACCGGCGCTCCCGAGATGGTGGATGCCAGAACGGATGCGAGGCCGGACACCGGGGCGATCGACCGTCTCGGCGATCGTGCCGGCGACCCCTGGGGGCAGCGGGTGATCTTCCTGCATTCCGGCAAGGGGGCGTGGTGGCGGTTGCTCGAACATGTTCCGGCCGGACAGGAGTGGATGACCCTCGCGGCCACCGCCGACGCCGCACGCCTGCCGTCGCTCCTCGTTGACCGTGGCGGGCGCCGCACCGTCCTGGTTGCCGGCGTCGCGGTGGCGGCGCTGGCGATCGCGGCAGCGCTCGACCAGCCGGGGCAGGTGGGCGGCGTGATGATCATCGACGATGTTGGGGCCGACACGCCGCTGCGCCGGCACTGGAACGCGCTCGCTGCCCGCTTCGGCCGCCAAGCCCACGACGGGCTCGGCGACCTGGAAATCGAGCTGCCGGCGGTGCACCAGCCGGTCACGCTGCTGCAGGGCACGGAGCCTGCCGACCTCTTCACCCGGCTGGAGCGGGGCCTGACCGGCTGCCGGACGCTGACCGTCGTGGCGGTGCCGGATGCGGTGGCCGTCCGGCCGCGCACCCATGCCGCCGAACTGCGCGGCGCGCTTGCCGCGCTGGTCGCAGCGGTGGAGCGGGCGAAGCGCTAGCGGAGGAAGCCGACGGCGCCTGATCGGCCCATAGAGGCCGGTATAAGCCCGTGGGCCACCCAAACGTCCTGAAGCGCCTGGGGCCGCGGCTTGCGCGGCGCGTAACGCATCCGGAGAGCCGGAAGCCGGCAGCGCCGTAAAGTGGGCGCCATAGGGAGGGGCAAGACGAATGCGGCCGCGCGGTGGCGCGCGGCCGCTTGCCGGTCAAGCCGTATTTGCGTGTCGGCCGCTGCGGCGGCGCGCTACAGGCTTTGCGCCGTCAGCGCGGCCTGGGTGCGGTTGCGCACCCCGAGATGCCGCAGGATCGCCGTGACGTGGACCTTCACGGTGCCTTCCGTCAAACCCAGTTCATGCGCGATCTGCTTGTTGGACTTGCCGTCGCGCAACCGCGCGAGCACGTCGCGCTGGCGTGGCGTCAACTGGTCGCCGTTGGCATTGGCGAAAGGGGACTGGTCGTCCGCAGCGTCGGTGCTGCCGTTGCCGCCATAGGGCGCATGCCCGTGGTCCAGCCGCTCGCCGCCGCGGATGGCCTGCTCCGGCAGGTAGATGCCGCCGGCGAGCACGAGTTGCAGGGCGCCGAGGAGAACCTTGGCGCTCGAAGATTTCGGGATGTATCCGGCGGCACCGTTCTCCAGGGCCGCAAGCAGGTCGGACCGCTTCTCCGATCCCGACACCACCACGAGCAGCGCCTTCGGCAGGTTGGCGTGAATCTCGCCCAGCGCCGAGAAACCGGTCCAGCCCGGCATGCCGAGGTCGAGCAGGATGAGGTCGAAGTGGCGCGAACCGTCGCACAGCGCCAGCACCTCGTCGTAGCTGCTGGCCTCGAAGAACGTCATCTCGGCATCGAATTGCGCCAGGAGCCGGCGCAGACCGTCTCTGAACAACAGGTGATCGTCGGCGATCAGCACGTTCATCGCTGGCATTTCCAAAGTTTGCGGCGACGGCACGCCGGAATGGGCGCCGGAACGGGGCATCCGCCCCGTCGATCACATGGGGAGGGTCACACTGACGCTGTAGTTCTCTTTTGGTCTTAGGCCGGTCCTTCTATGCGGCCGGTCCGGCCCCCGTTCCGCAGGCCGCCCGGCTCCAAGTGGAGCGGGCGGCCATCCGACAGGCGGTCGGTGGACGGGAGGCACGGCCGGAATGGAGAAGGGCGATGCTCAGACGGTGGCGGCGACGCCGGTTTCGGCGGCCTGGTCGCCGATGCCGTTGTTGAGGGCCCAGATCGCGGCCTGGGTGCGGTTGGAGGCGTTGATCTTGCGCAGCAGGCTCTTCAGGTGAACCTTCACGGTGGCTTCCGTGATGTTCAGGTGGTTGGCGATCATCTTGTTGCTGTTGCCGTTCAGCAGGCAGCGCAGGATCTGCACCTCGCGCTGCGACAGGCCCTTGCGGCGCGTCGGCAGCTCGGCGCCCATATCCTCGGTGCGGCCGCTGACCAGCAGTTCCGCCAGATGGGTCGGGAACACCTTCTCGCCCATCATGACCAGCTTCAGCGACTGCATCAGCGCCTCGCAGGCGATGTCCTTCAGCAGGTAGCCGCCGGCGCCGGCGCCCAGCGCGCCGGACAGGCGGCGGGTGCACAGGTCGTTGGTCAGGATCACCGTCTTGATCGACGGATGGTCGGCGCGGAGCGCGCGCATCGCCTCGACTTCCTCGTCGGCGCCGCTGGGCAGGTCGATCAGGATCAGGTCGGGCGTGGTGCCGGAATGCAGCGTCGACACGCCTTCGCGCAGGCTGCCGGCCTCGCCGACGACATTGAAGGGGGTCCCTTCGAACAGGCGCTTCATACCCTCACGGAAGAGCTTGTTGGCGTCGATGAGAAAAACGTTGATGGCATCCATGGTCTCAGCCCGCCTTTTTTCCATTCCGGTGACAAGGGCGCCTTTCGGCGCTTCCGGGGCATCCCTCCACCGACCGCTGCCGCGTCCGGCGTGTTTCCCCGACAGGGTGCGGGGTGCCTCGTTGTGATCCATAGATACCCCCGATTTGCGCGGCGCAAAATTTCGCTTAGGTAAATTTTGCGTCGAGCGATGGGCATATGCCCTAAGCCCGGATAAGACAAGAAGCGGAAGAACTCCCAATTCCGGCGAAGGGGTGGAGTAACGGACCGTGATAGAAAAGGGGAAAAAGTTAATGGTCGATCGCCAGTTTTGTCGGGAGACTAAACATGAGTGACAATGGACTTACTCTTATGTCGGTCTGAAGATCCCAGCATTAGGTCCTATCCGAATGGATGGCGCTTCGGCATCTGAGCCGCACCTTTCCGCATATCTGATACGGCGTAAGTGTGGTGAAATGATAGGGCTTTGGCCCCGGCCACCGGTCTCTACGGGTTCGTGTGCGGGCGGAGCGTGCTATATACGGTCGGACTTCAAGACTGCATTCCCATGCCGGGAGCGATTTCCCGTGCCGGCATCGGCGACCGTGCAGGATCATCCTCTTTGGTGAACGCCAGGCCAGACCGCCCATGTCCGATGCATATGATGACGATCCGTTGAGCCATGCCGCTCCTCCCGCCGCGCCGGCCCCGGTCCAGCGCTTCGCCTATCTGGACGGGCTGAACCCGACCCAACGGGCCGCGGTCGAGGCGCTGGACGGGCCGGTCCTGGTACTGGCGGGGGCCGGTACCGGCAAGACGCGGGTGCTGACCACCAGGCTCGCGCATCTGCTGATGACCCGCCGCGCCGCCGCCTTCCAGATCCTGGCCGTCACCTTCACCAACAAGGCCGCCCGCGAGATGCGCGAGCGCGTGGCCCATCTCGTCGGCATCGAGCCGGAAGGCTGGTGGCTCGGCACCTTCCATGCCCTGGCCGCCCGCATCCTGCGCCGCCACGCCGAGCTGGTCGGGCTGAAATCCAACTTCACGATCCTCGACACCGACGACCAGGTCCGGCTGATCAAGCAACTGCTGCAGGCGGAGAACATCGATTCCAAGAAATGGCCGCCGCGGCAGGTGCTGGGCGCCATCGAGCGCTGGAAGGACAGGGGGCTGACGCCCGACCGTCTCGCCGACAGCGACGGCGGCGACGTGGCCGGCGGCCGGGTGGTGGCGATCTACCGCGCCTACCAGGAGCGGCTGCGCACGCTCAACGCCTGCGACTTCGGCGACCTGCTGCTGCACAACCTGGCGATCTTCCAGGGCCACCCGGACGTGCTGGCGGAGTACCACCGCAAGTTCAGGTACGTCCTGGTCGACGAATACCAGGACACCAACGTCGCGCAGTATCTCTGGCTGCGCATCCTGTCGCAGGCGCACAAGAACATCTGCTGCGTCGGTGACGAGGACCAGTCGATCTATGCCTGGCGCGGTGCCGAGATCGGCAACATCCTGCGCTTCGAGACGGATTTCCCCGGCGCCACCATCATCAAGCTCGAGCAGAACTACCGCTCGACCGGCCACATCCTGGCCGCGGCCTCCGGGCTGATCGCCAACAACCAGGGGCGGCTCGGCAAGACCCTGTGGACCGAGGCCGACGGCGGCGAGCGGGTGAAGGTCAAGGCGGTGTGGGACGGCGAGGAGGAGGCGCGCTGGGTCGGCGAGGAGATCGAGGCGCTGCAGCGCAAGGGCACGACGCTGTCGAATGTCGCCGTGCTGGTCCGCGCCGGCTTCCAGACCCGCGAGTTCGAGGAACGCTTCATCACGCTGGGGCTGCCCTACAAGGTGCTGGGCGGTCCCCGCTTCTACGAGCGCCAGGAGATCCGCGATGCGCTGGCCTATTTCCGCGTGGTGAATTCCGGGGACGACGACCTCGCCTTCGAGCGCATCGTCAACCTGCCCAAGCGCGGCATCGGTCCGGCCGCCATGCAGTGCCTCTATACGGCGGCGCGGGCGCAGGGTGTCTCGCTGACCGAGGCCGGCTGGGCGCTGACCGGGACGGACGAGCTGAAGCCGAAGCTGCGGTCGACCCTGCGCGGGCTGCTGCAGGACATCTTCCGCTGGCGCACCCTGATGGCGACGGTGCCGCACACCGAACTCGCCCGCACCATCCTGGACGAGTCGGGCTACACCCGCATGTGGCAGGAGGACAAGACGCCGGAGGCCCCCGGCCGGCTGGAGAACCTGAAGGAGCTCGTCACCGCCATGGCGGAGTTCGAGAACCTGCCGGGTTTCCTGGAGCATGTGGCGCTGGTGATGGAGAACGCCGAGGCCGCCGGCATCGAGCAGGTGACGGTGATGACCCTGCACGGCGCCAAGGGGCTGGAGTTCGACCATGTCTTCCTGCCGGGCTGGGAGGAGGGCGTCTTCCCCAACCAGCGCGCGCTGGACGAAACCGGCATCGCCGGCCTGGAGGAGGAACGGCGGCTGGCCTATGTCGGCCTCACCCGCGCGCGCCGCCGGGCCTATGTCAGCCATGCCGCCAACCGCCGGCTCTACGGCAACTGGGTCAGCGCCCTGCCGTCGCGCTTCGTGGACGAATTGCCGCAGGACGACATCGAGGCGGAGGCCGCCAACGGCCTGTTCGCCGGCAGCGGCGCGCGGAGCGGCGCCGGTGGCGCGGCCGGGTACGGCGTCGGTGGATATGGTGGCGGCAGCGGGTTTGGCGGCGCCGGCTCCGGAGGCGGTGCGGGCGGCGGCTTCCAGTTCCGCGGCGCCGGCCGGCAGGCACCGGCGCCCAAGACCATCACCCTGGACCAGGGAGCCTATGCGGTGGCGCCGCGGCCGCGGCCCGACGCGCCGTTCGCCAAGGGTGCGCGGGTGTTCCACCAGAAGTTCGGCTACGGCACGGTCACCGCCGTGGCCGAGGACAAGCTGGAGATCGACTTCGACCATTCGGGCAGCAAGAAGGTGATGGACAGCTTCGTCGTGCCGGCCGACAAGGCCGGCTGAATCCAAGCCGTCCCGGCCGGGGCTTCCGGGGGTGCCGGCGAGCTGCGCCGGCATCCTCAGTCCTTGGTCTCTTTCCGGCTTAATGCTAAAACGCCGCCTCTGTTGTCGCCCCGTCGCCGGAAAGCTCCCGTCATGTCGCAAACTCCGCTCTGGCGCATCGCGCTGGTCGTTCCCGAAGCCCATGCGCCGGCCTTCGCCGAGGCGGTGGGGGACCATGCCGATGCGGTCTCCACCTTCGAGCTGGAGGAGGGCGGCGAGTGGCTGGTCGAGGCGACCCTGTACGGCGCACCGGACGAGACGCGCCTCCAGTCGCGCGTCGCCGTGCTGGCCAAGGCGCTCGGCATCGACGAGCCCCGGCTGGCGGTCGAGAACCTGCCGCCCATCGACTGGGTGTCGCACAGCTACCAGGGCTTCCCGCCGATCCGCGCCGGGCGGTTCTTCGTCCACGGCTCGCACCACGAGGGCACCATCCCGGCCGGCAGCATCTCGCTGCTGGTCGACGCCGCGACCGCCTTCGGCACGGGGGAGCACGGGTCGACCAACGGCTGCCTGCAGGCGCTCGACCGCCTGTCGCGCCACCTGAAGCTGCCGCGCCGCGGCCGGGGCGGGGCGCTCGACATGGGCTGCGGCTCCGGCATCCTGGCGCTGGCGGTGGCCAAGCGCTGGCGCGTGCCGGTGACCGCCGTCGACATCGATCCCGAGGCGGTGCGCGTGACCCGCGTCAACGCCGCGCTGAACGGCCTGACCGGCCGCATCCGCTCGCAGGGCGGCGACGGCTACAACACCCGCATCGTCTCGCGGCACAAGCCCTACACGCTGGTCACCGCCAACATCCTGGCCCGCCCGCTGTCGCGCATGGCGCCGCAACTGCGCCGCCACCTGAAGAAGGGCGGCTATGCCGTGCTGGCCGGGCTGCTGAACCGGCAGGAGCGCCACGTCATCCAGGCGCACCGCAACCAGGGGCTGCGGCTGGTCGCCCGCATTCCGGTCGGGGAATGGACCACTCTTGTGGTGAGGCGTTGAAACCTTAGGCGGGGGTTGCGACTTCCCTAGGGGACGGAACACCAAACCTTTCCAGGGGAGTCCCCATGCTGAACCGCATCCGGTCCTTGTTCGCGGGCGACGACGACGCCGAGCCGGGCGAGGACGCCCTGCAGGCCGCCGCCGCCGCACTGATGGTCGAGGCCGCGCGCACCGACAACAGCATCTCCGAGGCGGAGCGCGAGCGCATACTCGCCGTCGCCCGCCGCCACTTCAACCTGAGCGAGGACGAGGCGCAGGACCTGTTGTCCGCCGCCGTGTTCGACACGGAGGGCGCCTCGCCCTACCACCGCTACGTCAGCGTCATCCTGGACCGCTGCCCTCCCGAGCGGCGCATCTGGATCATCGAGATGCTGTGGGAGGTCGCCTATGCCGACGGCGTCCTGAACGACCTGGAGGCCAGCCTGCTGCGGCGGATCGGCGGCCTGCTCCATGTTTCGGACGTGGAGAGGGGCGAGGCGCGCAAGCGCGTGCTGCAGCGCCTGGGGCTGCCCGACGACGCCGGCCTTCCCGTCTGAGCCTGGCGGCCCGGGCCGGAGGCCGTTCGCGCGCAAGCGGCATAGACCCCCTTGCCGCCGCTTGCGCCGGGCGGGCCGGGTGCCTAGCCTGTGATCCACAGGCTCCACCCTTCGAGGACCCGCTCCGTGCCCAGTGATTCCCCGTCCGGCATCTACCGCGGCGACGATGCCCTTGCCACCCTGTTGACCGAGGCCGGGACCGGCCGCTCTCCCGCCGAGATCCGCGCGCTGGTCGCCGGCGTGCTGGCGGCGCCCGAGGGCGAGGATCCCGCGGCCTGGCTGGAACTGGTGGGGGAGGGGCTGCCGACCGGTCTCGCCGGGCAACTCCAGGCGCTGAAGGCGGCCATGGCGGCGGAAGCCCCGCCGCCCGCGACCGGGCCGGCCGAGCGTCTCGCCGACCTGCGGGCCGCGCTGAAGCGCCGCGACCTCGACGGCTTCATCGTTCCGCGCGGCGACGAGCACCAGGGGGAGTATGTCCCGCCCCGTGCACAGCGGCTGGCCTGGCTCACCGGCTTCACCGGCTCGGCCGGCAATGCCGTTGTCACCGCCGCCCGCGCCGCCATCTTCGTCGATGGCCGCTACACCCTCCAGGTCCAGGGCGAGGTGCCGGCCGACCTCTACGAGTACAAGCACCTGGTCGAGGACCCTCTGACCGACTGGATCGTCGCCGCGCTGCCCGACGGCGGCCGTTTCGGCTTCGATCCCTGGCTGCACACCATCGGCTGGGTGGAAAAGACCCGCGCCACGCTGGAGCGGTCCGGCATCCTGCTGGTGCCCTGCGAGGACAATCCGCTCGATTCGGTGTGGCGCGGCCAGCCGCCGGCGCCGCTCGCCCCCGTCGTCCCGCAGGACGAGGCGTTCGCCGGTGACGGTTCCGCCGACAAGCGCGGGCGCCTGGCGGAGGATCTCGGGCGCAAGGGCATCGCCGCCGCGGTGCTGACCCAGCCCGACAGCATCGCTTGGCTGCTGAACATCCGCGGGGCCGACGTGCCCTGCACGCCGCTGCCGCTGTCCTTCGCCATCCTGTCGGCCGATGCGTCGGTCGACCTCTTCCTCGACGGGCGCAAGCTGGCGCCCCGGACCCGCGCCCACCTGGGCAACCAGGTGCGCGTCCGCGGCGTGGAGGAGTTCGGCCCGGCGCTGGATGCGCTGGCCCGCGGCTCCGCCCGCGTGCTGGCCGACCCTTCCTGCACGTCGGCGTGGATCGTCGACCGGCTGCAGCTCGCCGGCGCCCGGGTCGAGCGCGACGGCGATCCCTGCGCCCTGCCGAAAGCCTGCAAGAACGAGGCGGAACTGGCTGGCACCCGCGCCGCCCATGTGCGCGACGGCGCCGCCCTCGTCCGCTTCCTGCACTGGTTCTCGCAGGAGGCGCCGAAGGGCGGCCTGACCGAGCTGGCGGTGGTGGAGAAGCTGCTGGCCTGCCGCCGGGAAAGCGACCGCTTCCGCGGCGTCAGCTTCGAAACCATCGCCGGTGCCGGGCCGAACGGCGCGATCGTCCATTACCGCGTCACCCCTGAAACCGACCGCCGCCTCGAGCCGGGCAGCCTCTTCCTGCTGGACAGCGGCGCCCAATATCTGGACGGCACCACCGACGTCACCCGCACGCTGGCCGTGGGCGAGCCGGACCCGGCACTGGCGGCGGAGATGCGGGACCGCTTCACCCGCGTGCTCAAGGGGCACATCGCCCTCTCCACTGCCCGTTTCCCGCGCGGCACCACCGGGTCGCAGCTCGACGTGCTGGCGCGGCTGCCGCTGTGGCAGGCCGGGCTCGACTACGACCACGGCACCGGCCACGGGGTCGGCAGCTTCCTGTCGGTGCACGAAGGGCCGCAGCGCATCTCCAAGGTCGGCAACACCGTGGCCCTGCAGCCGGGCATGATCCTGTCCGACGAACCCGGCTACTACAAGACCGGCGCCTACGGCATCCGCATCGAGAACCTGATCGTCGTGCGGCCGCTGGACGCCGGGGAGGCGGCCGCGGCCGAGCGGCCGATGCTCGGGTTCGAGCCGCTGACCCTGGTGCCGATCGACCGCACCCTGATCGAGCGCCCGTTGCTGACCGCCGAGGAGGCTGCCTGGCTCGATGCCTATCACGCCCATGTCCGCGATTCGCTCGCCCCGCTGGTCGACGGCGAAGTCGGGCGCTGGCTTGCCGCGGCCACCGCGCCGCTCTGACGGGATGGCGCGGCGCCGGCCGGCGGGCATCCGCCGCCACGGCGCATCGGCCCTGTAGCGGATGCGCCGCAGGTGCGGAATCGGTGCCGCACCGCCGTGCGTGGTAACACGTTCTTTACCAGGCTGCGTCACTGTGCCCGGGGGGATGACTTTTGGCGACGATTAGGGCACTAAGGTCGGCATAACTTCCCGGTATATGGCGCAGCCCCCGCGCCAGGTGGGCGTAACGGCCGGAGAGACACCGGCAACGGATTATTGCGGAGACGTCTAGATGAAGATCCTCGTCGTCGATGATTACGCCACCATGCGGCGCATCGTGCGGAACCTGTTGACCCAGATCGGCTATACCGACATCGACGAGGCCGGCGACGGCGTGTCGGCGCTGGCGAAGCTGCGCGAAAGCAAGTTCGGGCTCATCATCTCCGACTGGAACATGGAGCCGATGACCGGTCTGCAGTTGCTGAAGGAAATCCGCGCCGACGCCAAGCTGGCGGCGACCCCCTTCATCATGGTCACCGCGGAAAGCAAGACCGAGAACGTGATCGCCGCCAAGCAGGCCGGCGTGAACAACTATATCGTCAAGCCCTTCAATGCCGACACGCTGAAGCAGAAGATCCAGGCCGTCATCGGCGGCTGACCGCCGGCGATGGCTTGAGACTGCTTGACCGGTCCGGGCAGCCGGGCGGCCGAAGGCCGTGGGTGTCCGGATCGCCGCGCGGCGGATGCATCCAGTTTGGGGAGTGGACCGGTTTGGAGCAGCTTCCGCAGCTCTCCGATGAGGAGTTCGAGCAGATCGAGGACGCCATCGCCCGATCGGCGAAGGGCAGGGCCTTCCTGCGGCGGCTCCATCGACGGTCCCTCGGGGCCGCGACGGAGGAAGTTCGCGCCATGCTCCAGGAATTCCGCGATTCCTGGTACCGGCAGACCGAGGCAGTGGAGGCCGGCAAGCATGTCGGCGTCCTGCGCCGCGAGCTGATGGAGATGGCCGCCTCGATCGAGCAGGCGAGGCGGGAGGTCGCGGCCCTGCGGCCGCCGGACGGGTCGGGCGACAAGATCCTGTCGGCCACCAACGAACTGGATGCCATCGTCATCTCGACCGAACGCGCGTCCTTCGAGATCCTGAACGCCGCGGAGCGGCTGATGGAGCTGTCGGGCAAGCTGCGCGGCGTCGGCGCGGACGCGGCGATCTGCAACGAGATCGACACCCAGGTCAACGACATCTTCACCGCCTGCTCCTTCCAGGATCTGACCGGCCAGCGCACCAGCAAGGTCGTGAATGCCCTGCGCTACATCGAGCAGCGCGTGATCGCCATGATCAGCATCTGGGGCGAGGACGGCCTTGCCGGCATCATGGTGGCGGAGGAGCAGACCGACACCCGTCCGGACGCGCATCTGCTGAACGGCCCGCAACTGGATGGCCACGGCGTCAGCCAGGCCGACGTCGACAGCATGTTCGACACTCCGGCACCGGTTCCGCCGCCACCGCCGCCGTCCGCCGCCCCGGCAATGGCCAGCCAAGCCGACATCGACAGCATGTTCGGCGGCCCGCTGCCCGCCGCTCCGGCCCCGGCCGCCGCGCCCGCGGTGGCCAGTCAGGCCGACATCGACAGCATGTTCGGTGGCCCACCGCCTGCCGCCCCGGCCCCGGCCGCCGCACCCGCGGTGGCGAGCCAGGCGGACATCGACAACATGTTCGGCGGCCCGCCATCCGCCGCCCCGGCCCCCGCCGCCGCGCCCGCGGTGGCCAGCCAGGCGGACATCGACAGCATGTTCGGTGCCCCGGCCGCCCCTGCCGCCCCGGCTGCAAAGAAGCCGGTGCCGAAGCCCGCCGCCCCGGCGGCCAAGGCGAAGGCTCCTGCCAAGCCCGCCGCTCCGCCCCCGCCGCCCGCCGCGGCGGAACCACCGGCGCCGCTCGACCAGGCGGCGATCGACGCCCTGTTCGGATAGACGGGTGGCCGTGCCCGGCCGCTCCCATCCCCTGAGCCTGCCCGACCGACACGCAGACCCGACACGCCACCACGCATCCCATCACCACCACCCCAGGCCAAGGCGGCCGTTTCCGAGAGGCGGGACCTAGGATGAAGCAGATGACCAAGCCCTTCATGGCCGAGCTTCAGAGGGCCCGCAAGTCCGGGCATCCGTTCCAGGCCGCCATCGACGACGCGGGCGCCGTGGCGGCGCTTCCGGTGCCGGCGCAGGTGGTGCAGGCGGACAACAGCGAGGTGCTGCGCGCCATCGGCGACCTCGGCTCCAAGCTCGACCGCTTCCTGACCATGGACGCGGCGCAGATCGACCAGATCCAGGTCGAGATCGCCGACATCTCCGGGCGCATCAAGGCGACCAAGGTCGAGATGGCGGCCATCCGCCACCCGCTGGCCGGCGACGACAAGTTCCAGCAGGCGAGCCAGGAGCTGAGCGCCGTCGTCGCCGCGACCGAGGCCGCGACCAACACCATCATGGCCTGCGCCGAAGAGCTCGAGGAGGTGGTGCAGGAACTGAAGTCGTCGCTGCCCGAGGGCTACCATGCCGATCGCGTCAACGACATGGTCGACGTCATCGTGCGCATCTACGAGGCCTGCAACTTCCAGGACCTGACCGGCCAGCGCATCACCAAGGTCGTCCGCGCCATGTCCTTCATCGAGGAGCGCGTCGACGCGATGATGGGCCTGTGGAACAAGCGCGAATTCGAGGCGATGCCCCTGCCGCCGTCGGTCACCAAGAAGGACGAGAACCTCGACCTGCACGGCCCGGCCGAGGCGACGCCGGACAACGGCAACATCAGCCAGGCCGACATCGACGCGCTGTTCGCGTAAGCCCCGGCCGGCCGCTCCGCAGGCGGACGCGGACGCCCACTCCCGCACGGCTATCGCATATGATTCCCTCTCCCGGGGCGGGGGAGGGTGATCATCGCCATATGCGATAGCCGCCCCACCCCCGCGTTACCGCTTGCGGCGCCCTCACCTCGGCGTGCTATACAGGGGCAACTTCGAAAGCGCCCAAGACGACGATGCCTCCTCGCCCGTACCGTTTGCCGCTGGCTGCCATCCTCCTGTCGGCCGCCCTGTCCGCCTGCTCCACGCCCAAAGAGGACGCCTATGTCGAGCGTCCGGCCGACCAGCTTATGTCGGAGGCCGACGCGGCGATGGGGGAGGAGTCCTTCAAGAAGGCCGCGCAGCTCTACGACGAGGTCGAACGGCAGCATCCCTATTCGGATGCCGCCAGCAAGGCGCAGCTCATGGCCGCCTATGCGCATTACCAGGCTCTGAAGTACGACGACGCCATCCTGGCGCTGGACCGCTTCATCCAGCTTCATCCCGGCAGCCCGGACGTCGACTACGCCTACTACATGCGGGCGCTGTGCTATTACGAGCAGATCACCGACGTGCGCCGCGACCAGCGGATCACCCGGCAGGCGCTCGACTCGCTGTCGGAGGTGGTCCGCCGCTTCCCCGAAAGCAAATACGCCCGCGATGCCAAGCTGAAGATCGACCTGACCAACGACCATCTCGCCGGCAAGGAGATGGAGGTCGGGCGTTTCTACCTGCGTCAGCATCAGTATACCGCGGCGATCAACCGCTTCCGCACCGTCGTTGAAAACTTCCAGACCACGTCCCATGTGCCTGAGGCGCTGCACCGGCTGGTGGAGTGCTATCTGGCGCTGGGCGTGACCGACGAGGCGAAGGCCGCCGCGGCCGTGCTCGGCCACAACTTCCCCGGCAGCGAATGGTACACGGACAGCTACGCACTGCTGGTGGACGCCAATCTGCGTCCCGAGCGAAACGAGAGGTCGTGGCTCAATCAAGTCTGGAACTCAGTGTTCTAGGCCGTTCCATGCTCGTGTCGCTGACGATCAGGGATGTCGTCCTGATCGAGCGGTTGAGCCTGTCTTTCCGCAAGGGCCTATGCGCCCTGACCGGCGAGACCGGCGCCGGCAAGTCGATCCTGCTCGACGCGCTCGGGCTGGCGCTCGGCGCGCGCGCCGACTCCGGCCTGGTGCGCCATGGCGCCGAACAGGCCGCCGTCACGGCGGAGTTCGAGCTGTCGGGCGATCACCCCGCCTTCGCCATCCTGAAGGAACAGGGGCTGGACGCCGACCCGGGCGACGGTGCGCTGGTCATCCGCCGCACCGTCAACACCGACGGCCGCAGCCGCGCCTGGGTCAACGACCAGCCGGTCGGCGTCGGGCTGCTGAAGACGCTCGGCGCCGAATTGGTCGAGGTGCATGGGCAGTTCGACACCCACGGTCTCCTGAACCCGCAGACCCACCGCGGCGTGCTCGACGCCTATGCCGGGCTGGGGGCGCAGGCCGCCCAGGTCGCCGCCGCCCACCGCGCTTGGCGGCAGGTCGAGGATGCGCGGCATTCCGCCGCGGCCGACATCGCCCGCGCCCGGTCGGAGGAGGAATATCTCCGCCACGCCGTGGCCGAATTGGATGCGCTCGCCCCCAAGGCGGGCGAGGAAGAGGAACTGGCCGAAACCCGCGCCGTGCTGATGCACCGGGAGAAGCTGGTCGACGGCATGAACGCCGCCTATGCCGAGCTGTCGGGCGAGCGCGGCGTCGAGCGCTCGCTGTCCTCCGCCATCCGCACGCTGAGCCGCATCGCCGACAAGGCCGGCGGCACGCTGGACCCGGTCATCGCGGCGCTGGACCGCGCCGCCACCGAGGCCGGGGAGGCGATCGCCGCGCTGCAGTCGGTCTCCAGCGGCGTCGACATGGATCCGCGCGCACTGGAGAAGCTGGAGGAGCGGCTGTTCGCCCTTCGCGCCGCCGCCCGCAAGCATGGCGTTGACGTCGACGCACTGGCCCGCCTGCGCGACGACATGGCCGGGCGGCTGCTGCTGATCGAGGATCAGGGCGACCTGCTGGCCAAGCTGGCCAAGGAGGCCGGCCAGGCCCGTGCCGCCTTCCATGAGGCGGCGGCGACGCTGAGCGCCGGCCGCCGGGAGGCCGCCGGCCGGCTGGATGTGGCGGTCGCCGCCGAACTCGCGCCCCTGAAGATGGAGAAGGCGAAGTTCCGCACCCTGGTCGAGCCGCTCGACGAATCCGAATGGAACGCGTCGGGCGTCGACCGCGTCGCCTTCCAGGTGGCCACCAATCCGGGGTCCCCGCCCGGCGCGTTGAACAAGATCGCCTCGGGTGGCGAGCTGGCGCGCTTCATGCTGGCGCTCAAGGTGGTCCTCGCCCAGACCTCCACCGTGGGGACGTTGGTGTTCGACGAGGTCGATACCGGCATCGGCGGCGCCGTCGCCGCCGCGGTCGGCGAGCGTCTGGAGACGCTGGGGCACGCGCTCCAGGTCCTGGTCGTCACCCACAGCCCGCAGGTGGCGGCGCGCGGCGCTGTTCACCTGAAGGTGCAGAAGTCGCTGAAGGGCGATCAGGTGACGACCGGCGTCGCCGAACTGGATGGCGAGGAACGGCGCGAGGAAATCGCCCGCATGCTGTCGGGCGCCACCGTCACCGCCGAGGCCCGTGCGGCTGCCGACAGCCTGATCGCCGGCCGCGGCTGACGCCCGGGGCGGGCGGGGCGGGCGCGGGCCGGACGCCCCCCGGTCTCTCACCCTTCGCCGGCCAGCGCGCCGGCGTGGCGGCGGAACAGCCGCACCAGCGCCTCCACCATCGCGGCGACGGCCGGTGCGTCGCGGCGGTCGCGGTGGACCAGCAGATGGACGTCTTCGCGCAGCGCGGCAGGGGGAGCGATGACGCGGACCAGCGTCGGCTCGGCATCGCCGACGACACACGGCAGCAGTGTCGCTCCCACGCCGCGCCGGGCGGCGTCGAGCCGCATCGGCAATTCGCTGAGCCTCGCCACGATGCGGGCTCCGCGCTCGCGGGCGGTATCGTCCACCCATCCCGATTGCGAGGGGCGCCGCCTGGATTCCGGTAGGCCGATGACCGGAGCGCCGTCCCAGCGGCCGGACCAGTCGTCGCGCAGGGACGGTGCGGCGTAGAGCGTGAAGGCGAAGCACCCGAGCCGCCGGGTCATCAGGTCGCCTTCGACCGGCACGCGGTCCATGCGCAGGGCGATGTCGGCCTCCCGCTGCGCCAGGTTCAGGGCGATGCGGGTGCTGAGGATGGTCAGGTCGGCTCCGGTTTCGGCAAGAAGCTCAGGCAGGTGGGCGGTGAGGAACGCCGAGACGGACGTGGTCGCCGTCACCCGGACCGGCTGGGCGGCCGCGGCCAGCCGGTCCGCCTGCCGGGCGAAGGCGGCCGCGGCCTCGCCCATTGCGGTCGCGCTGTCCAGAACGGACCGGCCCAGCGCGGTCGGCTCCAGCCGGTTGGGCAGCCGGTCGAACAGCGGCCCGCCCAGCGCATCCTCCAGACGCTTCAGCTTGCGGCCGAGGGTCGGCGGGCTGAGGCGGAGGCGGCGCGCCGCCTCCGTCAGGCTGCCGCCCTGCGCCGTGGCCAGGAAGGCGCGGATGTCCTCCCAGTCCAAATCCCCATCGTCGATCATCCAGGCCCCGTCCGACTCCGCTGTTCCTGCGGGGCGGGCGGATGCCGTCACCGCGGCAGCAGCCCGTGAAGGGCGGCATGCTGCAGCAGCATGATGGTCTTGCCGTCCACGATTTCCCCGCCGGCGACCATGGCAAGGGCATCGGAGAAGGTCAACTCGACCACCTCGATGTCCTCGCCCTCGTCGGCGATGCCGCCGCCACCGCCGCGGTCGCCCGCCCGGTATTCGGCGATGAAGAAGGCCAGCCGTTCGGTAACCGATCCCGGACTCATGAAGGCGTCGAACACGCGGCGCGGCTCCCGTACCGCCACCCCCAGCTCCTCCGCCGCCTCGGCGCGGATCGCCTCCTCGGGGCTGCGGTCGTCGAGCAGGCCGGCGCATACCTCCAGCAGCGCCTCCGGGTGGCCGTTGACGTAGGCCGGGAAGCGGAACTGCCGCGTCAGCAGGACGGTGCCGCGCGTCGGGTCGTACAGCAGCAGGGCGGCGCCGTTGCCGCGGTCGTAGGTCTCGCGGTTCAGGGTCTGCCAGCGGCCGTCGCGTCGGCGGTAGTCGAAGGTCGTCTTCTTCAGCACATACCAGTCATCGGACAGCAGCGTGACGTCGCGGATGCGGATGCGGTCGTCCTGCTGGTTGGAGATGCTTGTCATTGTCGAACCCGATGGTGGAGCAAGGAGCGCCATCCTCTCCGGCACCGGGCGGCCGGTCAGCCCGCCAGAGTTGAAAGGCGGGACTGCGATCTTGTCGGGGTGACGCCGCCGGCATATCCCCGGATGAGAAACGGGTCTGACGGCAGGTTATTTGCGCTTTAAAATCCATGTATGCCGGAACAGATTCTGTCGCCGGCCGGTCAGGATCTTATCCTATGTTAAGTTGACGCTCCGTAAACGGAGCCTAGAATAGCCTTTTTGGAGCATTGCGGCGTGATCGCCCCATGCGTAAATTGATCCCGATCCCTTAGACAGCGCGTGGCAAACGCCGCTTGTCCAGCTTCCGCTCGAGGTTGCGTTTGTCAGAAGTCTTTATTCGATGAGCAGTGCGGTTCCTGCGGGGTCTGTCGACCTCACCGACTGCGACCGGGAGCCGATCCATCAGTTGGGGCTGATCCAACCGACCGGGTTCCTGGTTGCCGTAACCGCCGACTGGATCATCCTTCACGCCTCCGCGAACGTTGGCCGCTGGCTGGGGGCGGAGCCCGAGGAACTGCTCGGAACGCCGCTGTCCCGCGTGATCACGCCGGAGGCGCTGCACACCATCCGCGGCCGGCTGCAGATCGCCCACATCAACGGCAGCGTCGAGCGTGCCTTCGGCGTCCACCTGTCGGACACCGCGGCGGTGTGCGATGTCGCGGTCCATCTGTCCGGCTCGACGATCGTCATCGAGGCGGAACCCAGCGAGGGGGAGGGGCCGCAGGATTCGGGCTCGCTTCTTCGCTCGATGATCGCGCGCATCCAGAACACCCGCGGCTTCGACGCGTTCTGCCGGGAGGCCGCCCGCCAGATGCGGGCGCTCACCGGCTTCGACCGGGTGATGGTCTATCGCTTCGCCTCCGACGGCTCGGGCGAGGTGATCGCGGAATCGGCGGTGCACGGCATCGGCAGCTTCCTCGGCCAGCGCTATCCGGCGTCCGACATCCCGCAGCAGGCCCGGCGCCTGTACGAACGCAATTGGCTGCGCTGCATCGCCGACGTGAACGCGCCGCCGGTGCCGATCGTGCCGGTGCTGGATCCCACCGGCCAGCCGCTCGACCTGTCGCTCAGCATGCTGCGCAGCGTCTCCCTGATCCATGTCGAGTACCTGCGCAACATGGGGGTCAACGCCTCCCTGTCGGTCTCGATCCTGCGGCATGGCAAGCTGTGGGGCCTGTTCGCCTGCCACCACCGTCAGGCCCGCGCGCTGTCCTTCGAGAGGCGCACCACCGCCGAACTGTTCGGCCAGATGGCGTCGCTGCTGCTTGAGGGGCGTGAGCGCGAACAGGAGAGCCAGAACGAGGCGCAGGTCCGCCGCGTCCATGTCCGCATCATGTCGATGCTGGCGGACAGCGAATCGCCGCTGGACAGCCTCGTGACCTTCGCGACCGAACTGCGCACCATGATCCAGTGCGACGGCTTCGCCTGCTGCATCGACGACCACCTGCACATGGAAGGCGAGACGCCGACGCGGGAGGAGACGCTGGGCGTCATGCGTTTCCTGCACCGGACGCCGCCGAGCAAGGTGTATGTCACCGACAATCTCGGGGCGGTGCATCCGCCCGCCCGCGACTTCACCGCGCGCGCCTGCGGCCTGCTGGCGATCCCGGTCTCGCGCACGCCGCGCGACTATCTCGTCTTCTTCCGCAAGGAGGTGGTGCGCACGGTCACCTGGGGCGGCGATCCGTCCAAGCCGGCGCACTACGGCCCCAACGGTCCCCGTCTAACCCCGCGCAAGAGCTTCGAGGCGTGGAAGGAGACCGTCCACGGCCAGTCGCAACCCTGGAGCGATCTCGACCAGCGCAGCGCGGAATCGCTGCGGGTGACCCTGCTGGAGGTGGTCCTGCGGTTGGCCGACGTCGCCGGCCGCACCCGCAAGGAGGCGGGCGAGCGGCAGGAGTTGCTGATCGCCGAACTCAACCACCGGGTCCGCAACATTCTCAGCCTCGTCCGCGCGCTGGTGCGGCAGAGCGAGAGCGGGGCGGAGACGGTCCAGCAGTTCGCTGGCATCGTCGCCGGCCGGATCGAGGCGCTGGCCCGCGCCCATGACCAGATCACTGCCGACAATTGGGGTCCGGCGTCGCTGCGCGCCCTGATCACCGCGGAGATCGGCGCCTATCTGTCGGCCAAGAACGAGCGGGTGCGGTTGACCGGACCGGAAGTTCTGCTGGCTCCCCAGGCATTTTCCGTCTTTGCGCTGGTGGTGCATGAGCTGACGACCAACTCGGCCAAATACGGTGCGCTCAGCGACAGCAGCGGCTGGGTCGAGGTCGACTGGTCGATGGGCGAGGACGGGCGGCTGCTGATCGACTGGCAGGAGAATGGCGGCCCGCCGGTGCGGGCCCCGACGCGCACCGGCTTCGGTACCACGGTCATTGAGCGTTCGGTCCCCCATGACCTGCGCGGCGAGGCGGAGGTGACCTACGCCCTGCCGGGCCTGCGCGCGCGGTTCATGATCCCGGCCACCTATGTCACCATCTCCCCGGCTCTACTCGACCGCAGCCGGAGCAGCCTGCCGGCGCCGGCGGCCGATTTCACCATCGGCGGCCCGGTTCTGCTGCTGGAGGACAACATGATCATCGCCATGGCGACGGAGGACGTCCTGCTGAGCTTCGGAGCCAGCCGCGTCAACACCGCCGCCGGCGTCCGCCAGGCCCAGCGCCTGATCGACGACGACCCGCCGGTGGTCGGCGTGCTGGACATCAATCTCGGCAGCGAAACCTCCGTCGCGGTGGCCGACCGGCTTCGCGAACTGGGCATCCCCTTCGTGTTCGCCACCGGCTACGGCGATTCCGCCGCGGTGCCGGAGCGCTTCGCGGGCGTGCCGGTGCTGAAGAAGCCGTACGGATCGGAACAGGTGGTCCAGGTGCTCGCTGCGGTGCTGGGCTAGCGTCGCGCATTCGGCCGGAAGGGCGGCGAAGCGGTCCCCTTCACGCGCTTGCCTTCGTCGGGACGGCGGGAAACCTCACCGCTGCCTGCGGCTGCCCATAAGACGTGACTGCTTATCCCCTCACCGCAGCAAAGCGCGCGAACAGCGCCATGCTGGCCGCCACGGTGGCATTCAGCGACTCCACCGCCCCCGTTGTCGGCACAGACAGGCGCCGGGCCGGGCAATCCGCCGGCACGCCCTGGCCCTCCTCTCCCAGGATCAGGCGCATGTCGGCCGGCCAATCGAAGCGCGTCAGATCCTCGCCCCCGCCATCGAGGGCAAAGAGTGGCCCGGCGGCGTCGTTCACGGCCGCCCAGCGCGGGCCGCGCAGCATGGTCAGTGCGAACTGCGCGTTGGCGGCCGCACGCAGGCATTTGGGATGGAAGGGATGGGCCGCCCCTTCCAGCAGGACGACCCGCGTCACGCCGAAGGCGGCAGCGCTGCGCAGCAGGGCGCCGAGGTTGCTCGGGTCGCCCAGCGCGCACAGCAGCTCCAGCCCCTGCGGCGGCAAGGCGAGGTCGACGGCCGGCATCGCCGGCACCGTGCCGACCAGCAGGGGAAAGCCGGTGCCCGACACGTCGAGCGTGCGGAACAGCGCCGGGGCAAGCTGCACCGGCTCCACCCCCGGCGGCAGGCGCCAACCGGCGACCTGGTCGGGGTCGGTGAACAGGAGCCGCTCGAAATGGCCGGCATGGTGGCGCAACGCTTCCGGCACCGTCTTCAAGCCGGCCAGCAGGAACTTCCCGGCCTTCTTCAGCCCGCGGCTCTCCAGCGCGGATTCCCACAGTTTGAACTGCGGGTTCTGCAGGCTTTCGATCAGCAGGGGCGGGCGGGTCATGGCGGCGGCTTTCCGGCAGGGGGATGGTCCCTGCCTAGCATAGGCGCCGGCCCGATGTCAGCGTCTCCGGCTGTGCCTCAGGGCAATGGCATTTGGCGCCCCTGCTGTGTGCCTGGCTGCCCCCCGCGGCTCGATCCTTCAAGCCCGTGCCGGCAGCCTGCGTCCCAGGAACAGCAGCGGGCCGCGCTGGCAGGCGTCGGAGAAGCCGGCGCGCTGGTAGAACTCGACGTTGCGGGCGAAGGCCCCGGTGACCAGATGCACCCCCGGCAGCCCTTCGGCTGCGCAGTCGGCGGCGAAGCGGTCGACCAGCCGGCGGCCGAGCCCATGATCGCGCCAGCCCGGACGGACATTGACGTGGAAATGGGCCGGGTAAGCGGCGAAATGGTCGGCGAACACCTCGTATTTCGGGATGCGGCGCGCCAGTTCCGGGGAGCCGGCGCTGTCCTTGCATCCGGTCAGGTAGCCGACGATCCGGCCGTCCGGCGCCAGGGCCATCCAGACCTCGCCCGGCGCCGCCGCCACGTACCATCCGGTCCAGCGGTCGAGGAAGCCGGCGCGTTCCGCCTCCGAGGCGAAGTCCGCGCGGGTGGTGGACGCAAAGAAGATCTCCTCCAGCGCCGCCAGCGCCGCGGTGCGGTCGGGCAGGGTGGTCAGCCGCGCCAGGCGGATCCCGGTCCCGTCCACCCCGTCACTTCCGCTGGGCCGTTTCGACCGACAGGTTGCGCGGAGCGAGCAGGGTGTAGTGGCCGCGCGCCTTCATCACGCCCGCTCCGTCCGCGGCCTGCTGGCCATGGCCCCAGAAAAGGTCGCCCCGGACGGGACCCTTGATGGCGCCGCCGGTATCCTGAGCCACCACCAACCGATTGATGGCGCCGCCGGGTACCGGGGCGTCGCGCACCTCCAGCCACAGCGGCGCACCCAAGGGGATGTGGTCCGCATCCACGGCCAGGCTGCGCCCGGGGGTCAGCTCCATGTTCCGCGCGCCGCGCGCGCCGACCTGGTCGCTGAGCCGGAAGAAGACGTAGGAGGGGTTGAGGTTCATCACCCGCTGGGCCTCTGCCGGATGGTTCTTCAGCCATTGCCGGATCAGTTGCAACGACATCTGCTCCGGCGTCGCATCGCCGCGGTCGATGATATGGCGGCCGATCGGGTAGTAGCTGTGACCGTTCTGCCCGGCGTAATGGATGCCGACCACCGAGCCGTCGGCCATCACCGCCCGCCCCGACCCCTGGATTTCCAGGAAGAAGGCGTCGATGGGGTCGTCGACCCACATCAGCTCCAGCCCCTTGCCCTTGAGGGCGCCGCCATCGATGCGCGCGCGCGTCGGCAGCCCCTTCTTCCCGCGGGCCGGCATGCGGTAGAGCGGCACGGTGTAGCGGTCGCTGCGGGTCCAGCTTCCGTGCAGTTCGATCTCGTAATAGCCGGTGAAAAGGCCGTCCTGGCCGCCGGCGAGATCGCGCGGTGTGAAAAAGGCTTCGAAGAAGCGGCGTGCCGCCTCGGAATCCCCCGGCGGCAGGGTGCGCGCGGCGGAGCAGATGGCGCGCCAGTCGTCGGTGGTGCCGGCGGCGCGCAGCGACCCCAGCGACTTGCCCGGCGGCTGGTTCCTGACCCAGCCGCAGGTCCTCTGCACGGCGGGAACCGCCTGGGAATGGTCGTCGTCGACCCAGCCGGCCAGATGGCGGAAATCGGGAGCGACCTGGTCGAGAGTAGGCCGCTGTGCCAGCGGGCGCTGGCCCTCCAGCGGCGGCGTTCCGCCGGCGCAGGCGGCCAGGGTCGCCACCATCCCGGCGGCCAGCGCCATGCGCCCGTATCGCGTCGCCCGCTCCTTGGCGTGCGCCATGGCTTTCCCCATGACGCGCGCACAAGCGCTCCCTGCCGCAGCCGCCATCGCGCACTCCGTCCCTGAACTCTGAATGTCCGTCGAAGACTCTTCCGGCCCGGCTTCGGATCGGCGGGACCGGTCACGATTAAGTTACATCGCTACCTCGTTTGTGAGCTCTGAGCACCCGAGTCGTCAATCCCTAACCATCACTTTCGGATAGGTCGTAGCCTCTTGTCACGGACGGGAGGTGAGACTCGCGGCGGTCGGGGCGAGGGGGAGAGCGGGATGCATGCCTGCGATGCGTGACAGCGGCCGGCAAACAGGCTATCGACGGTCGGTATGCGATCGGATGCGCCGCCGGACGGAACGTGCCGGCCCGTTTCCCGTTCGCCGCTTTCAGACTCCCAAGGGACCAGACGCCATGACACCCGCCGCCCGCCTCCAGGCGGTCATCGATCTGCTGACCGAGATCGACGAGACCCCTCGCCCCGCCGACGCGGTGATGAGCGCCTATTTCCGCAACCGCCGCTACATAGGTTCCAAGGACCGCACCGCGGTCGCGCAGACCGCCTACGCCATTCTGCGCCGCCACGCGCGGCTCGGCTGGTGGATCGAGCGTGGCGGCTACGAGCGCCCCACGCCGCGCGCCCGCGTCCTGGCCTTCCTGCTGCTGGAGGAGCGCCGCAACGCCGGCGTGGTGCTGGAGATGTTCAGCGGCGGCAAGTTCGCTCCCGCCCGCCTGACCGATGGGGAGCTTGAGCTGGTCCAGGCGCTCGAAAGCCATACGCTGGACCATCCCGAAATGCCCGAGACGGTGCGGGTCGAATGCCCGGATTGGGCGGAAAGGCCGATGCGCGCGTCCCTTGGCGACCGCTTCGCCGTCGAGATGGAGAAGCTGCTGGAAGCCGCTCCCCTCGACCTGCGCATCAATCCCCTGAAGGCCAACCGGCAGAGCGCCATCAAGGCGCTGTCCAAGGCGCAGATCTTCGCCGAGGAGACGCAATGGTCGCCGCTCGGCCTGCGGGTGAAGGGGCGGCCGCCGCTGGGCGGCGTCGACGCGTTCAAGGACGGCTTGGTCGAGATCCAGGACGAAGGCTCGCAGCTCGTGGCGCTGGCGGTGGCGCCGAAGCCCGGCCAGCAGGTGGTGGATTTCTGCGCCGGCGCCGGCGGCAAGACGCTGGCGGTCGCGGCGCTGATGAAGAACAAGGGCCGGGTGGTGGCCTGCGACGTGCTGGCCGGGCGCCTGAAGCGCGCGGCCGAACGGTTCCGCCGCGCCGGCCTGCACAACATCGAGCCGCATCCGCTGACCAGCGAGCGCGATCCCTGGGTGAAGCGCCACAAGCGCAAGTTCGACCGGGTGCTTGTCGACGCTCCCTGCTCGGGTACCGGAACCTGGCGCCGCAACCCGGATGCCCGCTGGCGCCAGCTCGGCCCCGGCCTGGAGCAGCTCCTGCCGTTGCAGGCCAACATCCTCGACAGCGCAGCAAGGCTGGTGAAGCCGGGCGGCCGGCTGGTCTACGCCACCTGCTCGATGCTGCATGACGAGAACGAGGCGCAGGTGGAGGCCTTCCTGCAGACCCACACCGACTTCATCGTCAAGCCCGTTGCCGACGTGTGGGCGGAGGAGGAGGCCGGGGCGCCGCCGGCCGAGGGGCCGTACCTGCGCCTGACCCCCGCCCGGCACGACACCGACGGCTTCTTCGCCGCCGTGCTGGAGCGCCGCGCCGAGGAGAGCCTGTCTGAGGCCGGCGTGGAGCAGGACGAGGTGGACCCGGTGGAACTGGGCAAGGCGATCGACGCCTGATCTGTGCCGGCGCTCCCTCCGGGCGCGCCGCCTCCAGGAAGACGGGCGTCCGGACTCTTCACGTCCAAGGACGGGAAGGCCGGCGCCCCCCTTTCTCCCGCACCGTGGTGCGGCCGGTGCTTTTTCCAACCCTGGCGGTGGCCGCCGGCTGTTCGTGCTATAAGAGACCGGCTCCTGACAGGCTACGGAAGGTCCGCATGCCGCAGTCCTCGCCGTTCCGAGCCCGCTGCCGCGCCGATCGCCCCACGGCTGTGCCGCCGGCCGGATTGAACAATGGAACGGGCCGCCGGATCTGTTTCACCCGGTTTCAAACGTTCCATACGCGGCGGCGCAGCTTGACGTCGACTTCCGCCCTAGCCCTTCGCGATATCGCCACTGCCGGTTATCCGCGCTATAACCGCGCCATCTCCCGCTGGTTGAAGGCGATATGATGGCACGGCTTCTGACGCTGCTCTCGGTCTTGGTGTTAATGGTCGTCACGGCGGCCCCGGTCAGGGCGGACTACACGCCGCCCGGCGCGTTGTCGGATGCCACCGCCTATGCCAACGGGCTGTTGCTCAAGTCGCCGCCACAGCCGAAACCCCAGGTCATCGCCGACCTCCTGAAGCAGGCCCGCGCCGCGCGCGACCGCAAGGATTTCGCCGGGGCCATCCAGAAATACGAGCAGGCGATCAACCAGGGCGGCGGCTCCCCGTCGCTGTGGCTGGAGCTCAGCGACGCCTGGATGTCCGCCACCCCGCCCAACAAGGACCGCGCGTTGCAGAGCGCGGTCATGGCCGGCCAGTTCAACCCGAAGGACGAGGAGCGGGTCGCCATCCTCTGGCGCCTCGCCACCCTGATGGACGAGGCGTTCGGCAAACCGGACGAGGCGGTGAAGGCCCTGGCCTCCATCCGCGAGATGGCTCCGCGGCTTGACGCCGCGACGATCGACGCCCGTGCGCCGAAGCTTGAGGAGCGCCTGGTCGCCATGCGCCGCAAGGCCGGGCTGACCCTGGCCAACGTCCAGGTCGATGCGGAGGGCAGCAGCCCGCGCGTCTGCTTCCAGTTCTCCGACCGTCTGAGCGTCAAGCAGGGGGTCAGGTTCGACGATTATGTCCGGATCGAGCCGGCGGCCAAGATCGCCGTCGAAGCGCGGGAGAACAGCCTGTGCCTGAGCGGCCTCGATCATGGCAAGGCCTATGCCGTCACCCTGCGGCCGGGGCTGCCGGGCGAGGACGGGGTGGTGCTGAAGGCTGAGGAAACCCAGCGCTTCCGGGTGCCCGACCGGCCGGCGATGGCGTCGTTCCGCGGCTCCGCCTACATCCTGCCGCGCCGCGGCGCCGACGGCATTCCGGTGATCAGCGTCAACACCGAGCGCCTCGACGTCGCGGTCTACCGCATCGCCGATCGCGCCCTGGTGGCGAACAAGTACGCGGGCAACATCTTCGGCGAGCTGACCAGCTATTCCGCCGAGCAGATGGCCCAGGAGAATGGCGAGCAGGTCTGGACGGGGACGCTGGACGTCAAGGGAGAGCTCAACCGCGACGTCACCTCCGCACTGCCGTTCCGCCAGGCGGTCGGGGACGACCCCAAGCCCGGCCTCTATGTCGTCACCGCCCGTCCCCACGACGTCGAGGCCGGTGAGCGCTGGGATGCGATGGCGACCCAATGGGTGCTGCTGTCCGATATCGGCCTCACCAGCTTCCGCGGCGCCGACGGGCTGACGGTCTTCGCCCGGTCCTATGCGACGGCCAAGCCGATGCCGGGGGTCGAGGTGGCGCTGGTCGCCCGCAACAACAGCGAACTTGCGCGGGTGACCACCGACGAGTTCGGTCGCGCCCGGTTCCCGGCCGGCCTGATGAAGACCGGCGGCAACGCGCCCGAGATGGCGATGGCCTATCTGGGCAACGACTTCGCCATGCAGGACCTGACCAACGCCGCCTTCGACCTCAGCGACCGCGGGGTCAGCGGACGGCCGGCGCCTGGTCCGATGGACGCCTTCGTCTATTCCGACCGCGGTGTCTATCGCCAGGGCGAGACGGTCAACCTGTCGATCCTCCTGCGCGACGACAAGACCGAGGCGGTCGAGAATTTCCCGCTGACCGTGAAGGTGCTGCGCCCCAGCGGCACCGAGTATTACAGCGGCGCGCTGCAGGGCCAGGGGGCCGGCGGCTTCACCCTGCCGCTGTCGCTGACCCGCACCGCGCCGCTCGGCGGCTGGGACGTGCTGGTCTATGGCGACCCCAAGGCCGAGCCGATCGGCCGGGGGTCCTTCCAGGTCGAGGATTTCGTGCCGGTCAAGCTGGCGCTCGACCTCACCGCCAGCGCGCCGATCCTGGTGCCGGACCAGCCCTTCGAGGTGACCGCCCAGGGGCGCTTCCTGTACGGCCCGCCAGCCGCCGGCCTGACCGGCACCGCCGAGGTGGCCCTGGCCCCCGATCCCACTCCCTATCCGGCCTTCAAGGACTACGCGTTCGGCCGAGCCCAGGACAATCCGACCGAGCGGCTCGACCAGTTGGAGTTCCCGACCACCGACGAGCAGGGCGTGTCGCATGTCGCCGTGACCCTCCCGGAGGTGCCGGACACCAGCAAGCCGCTGCGTGCCGACATCCGGGTCACCCTGTCGGAGCCCGGCGGGCGGCCGGTCCGCAAGTCGGTGTCCGTGCCGGTGCGGCCGAAGACCTACGCGCTGGGCCTGCGCCCGCGCTTCAACGACAGCCGCATCGGTGACGGCGGCGAGGCCAACTTCGACCTGGTGGCCGTCGCTCCCGACGGCAGTGCCATCGCCAAGCAGGGCATCCATTGGGAACTGGTGGAGGAGCGCGTCTCCTTCGTCTGGTACCGCCGTGACGGCCGCTACAGCTACAGCGCCACGGTGCGGGACGTGCCGCTCGCCTCGGGCAACTTCGCCGTCGGCACGGACAAGCCGGCGGTCGTGGCGCTCGGCAAGCGCGAGTTCGGCCGCTACCGCATCGAGGTGACCGACAAGGCGGCCGGCGTCGCCAGCTCCTATCGTTTCTATTCCGGCTGGGCCAACGGCGACGAAACCGCCGATATCCCCGACAAGCTGGAGGTCACCACCGACAAGCAGGCCTATAAGCCGGGCGAGACCGCGCGCATCCGCGTCGCCCCTCCCTTCGCCGGCGAGCTGCTGGTGACGGTGGCCACCGACCGCCTGTTCGACGTCCGCACCCTGTCGGTCCCGGCCGGCGGCACGACGGTGGAAATTCCCGTCGATGCCGCCTGGGGGCCGGGCGCCTATGTCACCGCCACCGCCTACCGTCCGCCGGTCAAGGGCCGCGAGCGGCAGCCGGTGCGCGCCATGGGCGTCGCCTGGGTGTCCATCGACCCGTCGGTGCGCAAGCTGGACGTGGCGCTCGACGCCCCGCAGGTGCTGCGCCCGCGCAGCAGGCTCGACGTCGGGGTGAAGGTCGCGGCGGCCGGTGGCGGCACGCCGAACGGAACGGAGGACATCTACGTCACGCTGGCCGCGGTGGACGAAGGCATCCTGCGCCTGACCGACTTCGCCAGCCCGCAGCCGGAGAAGCATTATTTCGGCAAGCGGCGCCTCGGCCTTGACATCCGTGACGATTACGGCCGGCTGATCGACCCGATGGACGGGCCCTTCGGCGCCATGCGCCAAGGCGGCGATGCCAGCGGCGCCGGGCTGCCGGTCGTTCCCTTCACCGTCGTGTCGCTCTTCCACGGCCCGGTGAAGGTCGGGGCCGACGGCACCGCCCGCATCGGCTTCGACGTTCCGGACTTCAACGGCGAGCTGCGCCTGATGGCGGTGGCCTACAGCCGCACGCGCGTCGGCTCGGCCGCCGGGCCGGTGACAGTCCGGGATCCGCTGGTCGCCGACGCCATCCTCCCACGCTTCCTCGCGCCCGGCGACGACAGCCGGGTGACGCTGTCGCTGCACAATGTCGAGGCGGCGGCCGGCACCTACGAGGTCGCCGTCACCGCGCAGGACGCCGTGGCGGTGGAGGGCGGCAACCTGTCCGTCGCGCTGGCGAAGGGCGAGCGCAAGTCGCTGGTGATCCCGCTGAAGGGGGTGTCGGCCGGCATCGGCCATGTCGCCGTCTCGGTGAAGGGGCCGGAGAACCTGGCGCTATCCCACGACTACGGCATTACCGTCCGCCCGGCCCGCGCGGTGGAGACGCAGTTCGTCACCCGCCAGTTGGCGCCGGGCGAGACGCTGCGCTTCGACGGGGCCGAACTGGCCGCCTTCCTGCCGGGTACGGCGAGCTGGTCCGCCAGCTACACCAGCGCACCGCCCTTCGACGTCGGCGGAATCCTGCGGGCGCTCGACCGCTATCCCTACGGCTGCCTCGAGCAGACGGTCAGCCGCGCGCTGCCGCTGCTGGTCGTGCGCGACGTCGAGCTGGCGCTCGGCAAGGACCGCAAGCCGGAGGACGGGCTGGAGTCGCGGGTCCAGCAGGCGATCTCGCGGACCTTGGACAAGCAGCGCTTCGACGGCTCCTTCGGCCTGTGGGGCGCGCATGACGAGGCCGACGGCTGGTTGACCGCATACGCCACGGAGTTCCTGCTCCGCGCCAAGCAGAAGGGCCAGCCGGTTCCGGACAAGCCGCTCGCCGACGCGCTGGCCTGGCTGCGGCAGCGCGCCATCTCCAGCGCCTCCGGCGACGAGGAGCTGGCGGTGCGCGCCTATGCCCTGCACACGCTGGCGCTGGCCGGGGTTTCCGTGCCGGGTCCGGCGCGCTACATGCTCGATACGATGATCGAGAAGCTGCCGACCCCGCTCGCCAAGGGGCAGCTCGGGGCCGCCCTGGCTCGCATGGGCGACAAGGAGCGGGCGGCCAGCGCCTTCGACAGCGCCGTCGCCCATCTCGTGCGCCAGGAGTGGCATGTCGATTACGGTTCCACGGTCCGCGACGCCGCGGCCCTGCTGGTGCTGATGGGCGAGGTCGACATGGCCGGCAACCGCCTTCCGACGCTGCTGGACCGGCTGCCGGTCTCGGCCACCGCCGCCAACCGCACCAACACGCAGGAACAGGCCTGGTCGGTGCTGGCCGCCGACACGCTGATGCGCGGCACCCCGGCGCGGGTGGAGGTCACGCTGGGCGGGGCGAAGCGCGACGGCGCGCGGGTCGACCTGACCCCGACGCTGGCCCAGCTCAAGGCCGGCATCCCGGTCGCCAACTCGGGTAAGGCCGCGGTCTGGCAGGCGGTCTCGCTGTCCGGCGTTCCGGTGGCTCCGCAGCCGGCGGCGCGCGAAGGGCTGCGCATCAAGCGCAACTTCTTCGACCGTGCCGGCAACGTGCTGAACCTCGATACGATCAAGCAGAACGACGTCTTCGTCGTGGTGCTGGAGGGCGAGGCCAACACCGGTGTCTACCACCAGGCGATCGTGACCCATCCGCTGCCCGCCGGATGGGAGATCGAGAACGCCAAGTTCGGCGGCGGCACGCCGGAGGAGTTGGCTTGGCTTGGCGATCTCGCCTTCACCCGCATGACCGAGGCGCGTGACGACCGTTACGTCGCCGCGGTGGACCTGACCGAGGACCAGCGGACCTTCAAGCTGGCCTTCCTGGTCCGCGCCATCACCCCCGGCACCTATGAACTGCCGGGCGCCATGGTGGAGGACATGTACAAGCCGCGCTTCTTCGCCCGCCAGAACACCGGGCGGATCATCGTCCATCCGGCGGAGTGACGGCTTGCGGCGGCGCTGGATCAGGCGGACGGGGATCGTGGCGGGGACGCTCGCCGCTCTCCTGGGAACGGCGCTGGCGCTCGACCGGCTGTTCCCGCCGCCGCTTGCCAGGCTCGCCGACCTGTCGGTTACGGTGACCGACCGCAAGGGTGTTCCCTTGCGCGTCTTCACCAACGAGGCCGGGGCCTGGCGGTTGCCGGCGACGGTCGACGACGTCTCGCCTCTCTTCCTCCAGCTCCTGCTGGCCTATGAGGACCGGCGGTTCGAAAACCATGCCGGCGTCGATCCGCTGGCGGTCATGCGCGCCGCCACCCAGAATCTCGGTGCGGGGCGGGTGGTGTCCGGCGCCTCGACCCTGACCATGCAGGTCGCCCGCCTGCTGGAGCCGCGGCCGCGGACCTTTGGCGCCAAGCTGATCGAGGCGGCGCGCGCCGCCCAGCTCGAATGGCGCTACGACAAGCGCGAAATCCTCGGCATGTACCTGACGCTCGCCCCCTATGGCGGCAACATCGAGGGGATTCGCGCCGCCTCGCAGATGCTGCTGGGCAAGTCGCCGATCGAGTTGACCGCGGCGGAGGCGGCGCTGCTGGTGGCGTTGCCGCAGGCCCCATCGCATCTCCGCCCCGACCGCTATCCCCAGCGTGCCCAGGCTGCCCGCGACAAGGTGCTGGATCGCGTCGGTGAAGCCGGGACCTTGTCGGCCAAGGCGATCGCCGAAGCCAAGACCGAGCCGGTCCCGTCGGCCCGCCTGTCGCTGCCCGCCGCTACGCCGCATCTTGCCGACCGGCTGCGCCGCGCCCATCCCGGCCGTCCCACGGTGGTCAGCACCATCGACGGCGGGCTCCAGTCCGCCATCGAGGCGATGGCCCGCCGGGTGGCCGGAACGCTCAGCGACCATGCCGGCTTGGCCGCCCTGGTGGTGGACAACCGCGACCGGTCGGTGCTCGCCTATCTCGGCAGCCCGGACGCGCTCGACGAGAACCGGCTGGGGCCGATCGACATGGTGCGGGCGGTGCGCTCGCCGGGTTCCGCGCTGAAGCCCTTCATCTATGGGCTGGGATTCGATGACGGCATCATCCACCCGCTGACCCAGATCGCCGACGTCTCCACCCGCTTCGGCGACTGGGCGCCGCGCAATTTCGACCGCAGCTTCACCGGTGACCTGACGGTGGCCGAGGCCCTGCAGCGCTCGCTGAACGTACCTGCCGTCCTGGTGCTCGACCGTGTCGGCCCCCTGCGCTTCGCCGAGGCGGTGCGGCGGGCCGGGGCACGGCTGGTGCTGCCGGCCGGCACCACGGTGCCGGGCCTGCCGGTGGCGCTTGGCGGCGCCTCGATCAGTCTGTGGGACATGACGATGCTCTACAGCGCGCTGGCCCGCGACGGGCTGGCGGCCCCGCTGCGTGCGGACCCCGAGATGCAGGAGGGGCCGGAGCGGCGCCTGCTGTCCGCGGCGGCAGCCCAGCAGGTGCGGGCCATCCTGGAGGGCTCGGCTCCGCCGCCGGGCGTGGTCCAGGCGCAGGAACTGCGGGCCAGGGGGCCGGTCGGCCTGAAGACCGGCACCAGCTACGGCTTCCGCGATGCCTGGGCCTTCGGCGTCACCGGGCGCTATACGGTGGGCATCTGGGTTGGCCGGCCGGACGGCACGCCGAGCCCCGGCCATTACGGCCGCAACACCGCGGCCCCACTGCTGTTCGAGCTGTTCGACCAGCTTCCCGCCGACCGCGGCCGACCTGCCGGGCCGGTCACCGCTGATGCGCCGCCCGATCTTCTGCGCCGCCTGCGGCCCGGCGATACCGGCCTGGTCGGGCACTACCAGCCTGACCGGCTGCGCCTGACCTTTCCCGTCAGCGACATGGTGCTGGAGGCGTTGGGGCCGGACGGTGCGGGGGAGCCGCTCACCCTGACCGCCAGCGGTGGCCGGCGTCCGCTGTCCTGGATGATCGACGGGCGGCGGATCGCCTACTCGCCCATCGCGCGCGAGGTGGTCTGGCGGCCCAACGGACCGGGGACGGTGCGGGTCACCGTCCTGGATGCCGACGGCCGCAGCGACAGCGCGACCGTCGAGATCCGCTGAGCGCCGTCAAACCGCTCGCCGCACGCCGACGGAGTCGTCGGCCCGCCTGCTCCAGCCCGCGACCGGACCCGCATCTGCTTCTGGCAGTCGGCCGAGCAGTAGAGCGGAGCCGGCCCGCGCGTGGACGGGCGGACGAAGGGGCGGCCGCAGCAGGCGCAATGGAGTTGGCGTGCGTGGACCGGCTGGTCGCCGACGGCGCGGGCACGGTGGGTGGAGGCGGACATGACGGCAGAGCAGGGGGTTGGTTTCGGGTGAGCGCCAATATAGGCAAAGAATGTTGCAGTTCCATGCTGGGGACAGCCCCTAGCACTACTTTGGCAGTTCCGGCGTGATGGCACGAGATGAAGGCTGTTGTGCAGCCCAAGGGGTGAGCTGCGCTGGAGGCAATCATGCTGGAG